>CAVUSY010000010.1:0-237791 GCA_963744195.1 uncultured Solirubrobacterales bacterium | reverse complement strand
CGGGTGCTCGTGGATGACCTCTTCGAGGACATCCCACACCTCGGGGATCATCGAGTCGACCATCTTCTTGGCCGCCTTGATGTTCTGCGCTGACTTGCGCTCGACCAGCCGGGCCATGATGAACGGCTTGAACAGCTCCAGCGCCATCAGCTTCGGCAGGCCGCACTGGTGCAGCCGCAGCGACGGACCGGACACGATCACCGATCGGCCCGAGTAGTCGACGCGCTTGCCGAGCAGGTTCTGGCGGAAGCGGCCCTGCTTGCCCTTGAGCATGTCGCTCAGGGACTTCAGCGGCCGGTTGCCGGGACCCGTGACCGGGCGCCCGCGGCGGCCGTTGTCGAACAGCGCGTCCACCGACTCCTGCAGCATCCGCTTCTCGTTATTGACGATGATCTCCGGCGCGCCGAGGTCGAGCAGCCGCTTGAGGCGGTTGTTGCGGTTGATCACGCGGCGGTAGAGGTCGTTGAGGTCTGAGGTCGCGAAGCGGCCACCGTCCAGCTGCACCATCGGGCGCAGCTCGGGCGGAATCACCGGGACCGCCTCCAGCACCATCATCTCGGGGCGGTTGCCCGAGGAGAGGAAGGCGGAGACGACCTTCAGGCGCTTGACCGCGCGAGCCTGCTTCTGACCCTTGGCGGTCTTCACCTGCTCCTGCAGGTCCTCGGACTCTGCCTCGAGGTCGACCTGCTGGAGCAGGTCACGGACCGCCTCGGCACCCATGCCGCCGCGGAAGTACTCGCCGAAGCCGTACGCCGAGCCGAACCGGTCACGCAGCTCACGGAACGTGGTCTCATCGTTGACGACGTCCTTGGGCTTCATGGTCTTGAACAGCTCCCACACCTGACGCATGCGCTCGGCCGCGTCCTCGATGTAGGCCTCGGTGTCGTCGATCTCGGCCTGGAAGCTCTTGCGGAGCTCCTTGAGCATCTTCTCGCGCTCCTCGTCGGAGAGCTTGGCGACGTTGATCTCCAGCGTCTCGGCCCACAGGTGGTCATCGTCGGAGAAGTCACGGCCGGTCTTGGCGGAGTTGAGGAACTCCTCGCGGCGGGCCAGCGACTCCTTGAGCTCCAGGACGCGCTCCTCCTTCTCGGCGGCGTAGGCGTCGAGCACCTTGTTGACCTCGCCCTCGAGCGTCTCCACGTCGCGGGCACGAGCTTCGTCGTCGACCCACGTCACCATCGAGGCGGCGAAGTACAGGACCTTCTCGAGCTCCTTGGGAGCCATGTCGAGCAGATAGCCGATCCGGCTGGGGACGCCCTTGAAGAACCAGATGTGGCTGACGGGCGCGGCCAGGTCGATGTGCCCCATGCGCTCGCGGCGGACCTTGGAGCGGGTCACCTCGACGCCGCAGCGCTCGCACACGATGCCCTTGTAGCGGACGCGCTTGTACTTGCCGCAGTAGCACTCCCAGTCCTTGGTCGGACCGAAGATGCGCTCGCAGAAGAGGCCGTCCTTCTCAGGCTTGAGCGTCCGGTAGTTGATCGTCTCGGGCTTGGTTACCTCGCCCGAGCTCCAGGAGCGGATCTGCTTGGAGGAGGCGAGGCCGATCTCGATGGCGTCAAAGTTATTAATGTCAATCATGCAGGCTCTTTCTCTTGTAAAAACGTGTGAGGGGCTCGAGATGCGCCAGGGGTTCGGCCGCCAGGCCGAACCCCCCGGCGAATGGCCGCTAGGCCGATTCGCCTTCCTCGGTCACCGGATCAGGCTCGCCGGCATCGATGTCGGCTTCCAGCATCGGGTCCACTGGGGCCGCGAAGTCCTCCTCGGCGATCTCCTCGCCGGGCTCCAGATCGGGATCCTCGGTTTCGGTCTCCTCGGCGGAGGCCTCGACCGTCTCTCCCTCGTGCTCGGTCGACTCGTCGGCGGCCGCGCCATCGGTGGCACGCACGCCGGAGAGATCGATACCCAGTTCCTCCGCCGCCCGCAGGAGATCGTCGTCCTCCTCGCGCATCTCGGCGCGCTCGCCCTCCTCGGAGACCACGTTGACGTCGAGCGCCAGCGACTGCATCTCCTTGAGCAGGACCTTGAACGACTCGGGGATCGAGGGCTCGGCGATGTTCTCGCCCTTGACGATGGCCTCGTAGGCCTTGACCCGCCCGACCGTGTCATCGGACTTGATCGTGAGCATCTCCTGCAGCGTGTAGGCGGCGCCGTAGGCCTCCAGGGCCCAGACCTCCATCTCGCCGAAGCGCTGCCCACCGAACTGCGCCTTGCCTCCCAGCGGCTGCTGGGTGACCAGCGAGTAGGGACCGGTGGAGCGAGCGTGGATCTTGTCGTCAACGAGGTGCAGGAGCTTGAGGATGTACATGTACCCGACCGTCACCTGCTCCTCGAACGGCTCGCCGGTGCGGCCGTTGAACAGCGTGGTCTTGCCGGATGCCTGCTCTCCCTGGCGCCGGCTCTTGTCGACGTCCATCCTGATCAGGCCCGTGTGCTCGTCCTGCCAGCGGACCAGCGCCTCGTCGACGTCGGCCGTGGTGGCACCGTCGAACACCGGCGTGGCCACGTAGACCTTGCCCGCCCGGCCGTCACCCCGCGAGCCGCCGTTGGTGGCATGCATGCGGGCCTCGGAGCCGTCCTCGTACCAGCCGTTGGCCGCCACCCACCCGAGGTGGGTCTCGAGGATCTGCCCGAGGTTCATCCGGCTCGGCACGCCGAGCGGATTGAGGATCACGTCGACGGGCGTTCCGTCCTCCAGGAACGGCATGTCCTGCTCATCGACGATCTTGGAGATGACGCCCTTGTTGCCGTGACGCCCGGCCAGCTTGTCGCCCTCGGCGATCTTGCGCTTCTTGGCCACGAACACACGCACCAGGTCGTTGACGCCCGGCGGCAGGTCGTCGCCCTCGTCGCGGCTGAAGGTCTTGACGTCGATGACGACGCCGCCCTCGCCGTGCGGGACCTTGAGCGAGGTGTCGCGGACCTCGCGCGCCTTCTCCTTGAAGATCGCGCGGATCAGCTTCTCCTCGGCCGTCAGCTCGGTCTCGCCCTTGGGCGTGACCTTGCCGACCAGCAGGTCGCCGGACTGGACCTCGGCGCCGATGCGGACGATGCCGCGGTCGTCAAGGTTGCGCAGCGATTCCTCGGAGCGATTCGGGATGTCACGAGTGATCTCCTCGTCACCGAGCTTCGTGGTGCGGGCGTCGATCTCGTACTCCTCGATGTGGATCGAGGTGAGCTCGTCGTCGGACACGAGGCGCTTTGACAGGATGATCGCGTCCTCGAAGTTGTAACCCTCCCAGGACATGAAGGCGACCAGCAGGTTCTTGCCGAGCGCCATCTCACCCATGTCGGTGGCGGAGCCGTCGGCCAGCACGTCGCCCGGGTCGACCGCGACACCGACGTCGACGATCGGCTTCTGGTGGATCAACGTGCCCTGATTGGACCGCATGAACTTCTGGAGCTCGTACTCCTCGTGGCCGCCGTCGGTGCCGTCGACCACGATCTGCTCGGCGTCGACGTAGGACACCGTGCCGGCGGCACGGGCAATGCTCACGTCACCGGTGTCCACAGCGGCGCGGCGCTCCATGCCGGTACCGACCAGCGGGGCATCGGTCACCAGCAGCGGCACGGCCTGGCGCTGCATGTTTGAGCCCATCAGCGCCCGGTTGGCGTCGTCGTGCTCCAGGAACGGGATCATCGCCGTCGCCACCGACCAGATCTGCTCGGGTGAGACGTCGATCAGGTCGACTTCCTCCGCCGGGACGGTCACATACTGCCCGGCCTGCGTACGGCACAGGATCTCGTCGCCGCTGAGGCGGCCGTTCTCATCGAGCGGCGTGTTGGCCTGCGCGATGATCTGCTCCTCCTCCTGCGTGGCGTCGATGTGGACGATCTCGTCGGAGACGATGCCGTTCTTGACGACGCGGTAGGGAGTCGTGACGAAGCCGTGCTCGGAGATCTCCGCGTAGGAGGACAGGGACCCGATCAGGCCGATGTTCGGGCCCTCGGGGGTCTCGATCGGGCACATGCGGCCGTAGTGGGTCGGGTGCACGTCGCGCACCTCGATCGGCGCCCGCTCGCGGGTCAGACCGCCGGCGCCCAGAGCGCTCAGCCGCCGCCGATGCGTGAGCCCGGCCAGCGAGTTGGTCTGGTCCATGAACTGCGACAGCTGGCTGGAGCCGAAGAACTCCTTCAGCGCCGCCACGACCGGACGGATGTTGACGATCGTCTGCGGCGTGATCGTGTCGGCGTCCTCGGTGGTGAGGCGCTCGCGCACGACGCGCTCCATCCGGTAGAGGCCGATCCGGAAGGCCTCCTGGATCAGCTCGCCGACCGTGCGCAGGCGGCGGTTGCCGAAGTGCTCGTACTCGTCGAGGTGGTCCTGGATCGGCTCGCGCGGCATCGAGATCGCCTCGGCCGCGTAATCCTTGATGTCGGCGTCGAGCTCCTCGGGCATCCCGAGCAGCTTGGGCAGCGACACGAGCTCCTTGACCAGGGCGATGATGTCGTCGTGGGTCAGGGTCCGAGTGTCGAGGTCGATATCCAGGCCCAGCCGCGAGTTGAGCTTGTACCGGCCCACCCGGGTCAGGTCATAGCGCTTGGGATCGAAGAACAGCTGGTTGAGCAGCGACCGCGCCGCGTCGATCGACGGCGGCTCGCCGGGGCGCTGCTTCTTGAACAGCTCTATCAGCGCGCCCTCTTCGGTCCGCGTCACCTCGGGATCCGCATCGACCGTGTTGCGGATGTAGAGGGAGTTGTCGAACAGGTTCAGGATCTCCTCGTCGGAGGCATAGCCCATCGCACGCAGCAGCACCGTCACCGGCAGCTTGCGCTTGCGGTCGATGCGGACGTACACGCGCCCCTTCTTGTCGATCTCGAGCTCGAGCCACGAGCCACGAGCCGGCATCAGGTTGGCGATGAAGACCTGCTTCTCGCGGTCCTTGGGCTCCATCACGTACGCGCCCGGGGAACGCACGAGCTGGGTCACGACCACGCGCTCGGTTCCGTTGATGATGAACGTGCCCCGCTCGGTCATCCACGGGAAGTCGCCCATGAACACGGACTGCTCGCGGATCTCACCGGTCTCACGGTTGATGAACGCGACGGTGACGGTGAGCGGACGAGCGTACGTGAGGTCCTTCTCGCGGCACTGCTCCAGGTTCGCGACCGGCTCGTCGAACACGAACTCGCCGAACTGGACGGCGAGGTTGCCGGTGTAATCCTCGATCGGCGAGATGTCGTCGATCGTCTCGCGCAGGCCACCCCCGTCGGGGTCGGTCAGCCAGGCGAACGACTTGCGCTGGATATCGATCAGGTTGGGGACTTCAAGGACCTTGTTCAGACGCGCGAAGCTACGGCGCGTCCGGGGGGCGTGAGCGGTTGCCAAGACGGCGACTCCTCGGGCGGTCGAGAGGGAGACTGAGCGCGGCCGCGAGCAAAATGGGCTCACGAAAACGCGACCAGCAAAGATAGCACACGGCAATGACGCCCTGTGCAGGACCGCTCAGCTCTCACGGACCCCGCCCCTGATAACCGCGTATGTGGCGCGGTACCGTCGGATTGGGCGGCTACGGCTATTGGCTGACCGGGCGGAGTGTAGGGGTAAAACGGCTCGACGGCAACTCGCGGCTGGCCGGGTGCGGCTGTCGCCGGCCGCCGGCTGGCGGGCGGAGCCGCGCGCGGCTGGGGTCGCCGCCGGCTCGCGGGCGACTCGCGGGTCGGCTCGCGGGCGGAGCAGCGCGGCGCGGTCGCCGTCAGCCGGCGCCGCGGCCCGGGCAGGCCGCTGGCGCACCGGCTGAGGGTCAGGCTGCAGCGCCGCTCGTGGGGTCAGGCCGCAGCACCGGGGCGGGCCGGCGGGAGCCGGGAACGCGCGCAGTGCGGCGACGGCGGCCCTGGCCGGCGATCGGCATCCGACGCAGCGGGGTCTTGGCCCGCTGACCTTCGACCAGGACGTAGCGGAACGCGGCCCGCCCGAAGCGGACCACGTCGCCATCGTTGAGGTAGGCGCCGTTGACGGCGCGGCCGTTGACGTAGGTGCCGTTGGAGCTGCGGTCGTCCAGCACACGGACCGCACCGGCGCGCCGGGCGATGATGGCGTGGCGGCGGGAAACCTGCGAGTCCTCGATACGGACGTCGGCGATCAGGCCCCGGCCGATGTGGGTGATCGGGCGGTCGAGCGGGAGCAGGCGGAGCTCGTCCCCGTCCTCGATCGACAGATAGCTGCCGGGGGGAGCGCCGGTGGCCGCCATCGAACGATGACGGGTGCGGTGGTCAAGCAGCTCGAATCCGTCGACTACGGGAGCTTGACGTGAGGCGAGCCCGACCGTGGGGCGGTCGACCGCCGAAGAGTCAGCCGGAGCGTGGCCGGCTGGAGCGGAGCCGGCCGAGGAGGCGTCGGCCGGACGGTGTGGGTGTTGGGCTTGGATGGTCATGAGCACACCTCACCACCGAGCGCGAACACGATCCTCAGAGCCGACTAAGAACTTTCGAAGGGGCCTTACGGGGGTCACAAGCCCCGGTGGGGCGCGGGCTCACCCGGGCCAGACGCACCGCCGGCTCGGTGGGACATTTGGTGCGACTGTCGCACCAAATGTCCCACGGAGCGGCGGAGTCTCCTCGACCGTGCCCGGCTCCGTGGTCTGTTTGGTGCGAACTTGGCATCAAACAGACCAACGAGGCCGCCGCTGACCATCTCGGAGGGGCCAACTCCTCCGCCGTGGCAGGAAGCGCGGACCCAGGATCGCTGTGGGCGACCCCGGGATCGCTGTTAGGCGATCCGCGACCTACTTGAGCTCGACGCTCCCGCCGGCCTCCTCGATGTCGGCCTTGAGCTTCTCAGCCTCAGCCTTATCGATCCCTTCCTTGACCGGCTTGGGCGCCTCGTCGACCAGTGCCTTGGCCTCCTTGAGGCCGAGACCGGTGGCCGCGCGGACGACCTTGATGACCTGGATCTTCCTCTCACCGGCGCCGGTCAGGACCACATCGAAGGCGGTCTGCTCCTCGGCTTCCTCAGCGGCTCCGTCGCCCGCACCGGCCGCGGCCGGTGCTGCTGCGGCGACCGCGGTCGCCGATACGCCGAAGGCCTCCTCGAGCGCCTTGATGCGCTCGGACAGCTCCAGGACCGAGATGGTCTTGAGCTCCTCAATCCACTCCTGGGTGGTACTCATGCTTCCTCCTTGTCGTCGGACGATGCCGCGTCCGACACGGCTTGCGTTTCAGTTTCTGGGGTTGGTTCGGGCTCGGTAGGAGCCGCCGGTGCTTCCGGCTCGGCCGCAGCAGCCGCTTCCGGCTCCGCCGGTGCTTCCGGCTCGGCCACAGCAGCCGCTTCCGGCTCCGCCGCAGCAGTCTCCGGCTCGGGCTCCGCCGCAGCCGCCTCGGGCTCCGCCGCAGCAGCCTCGGGCTCGGCCGCAGCAGCCGGCTTCCGGCTCGGCCGCAGCAGCCGCTTCCGGCTCCGCCGCCGCCTCGGCTCAGCCGCCGCTTCCGGCTCAGCCGCAGCAGCCTCCGGCTCAGCCGCAGCAGCCTCCGGCTCAGCGCAGCAGCAGCCTCTGGCTCAGCCGCAGCAGCCGGCGCCGGCGGCGCCTCACCAGCGGCAAGCGCCGGGGGGTCCATATCGACGATGGCCTGAAGCTGGATCGCGATCCCCGTGATCAGCGCGTTGAGCCCGCGCACCAGACCGGTCAGCGGCGCTGCGATCGTCCCGACGAGCTGCGCCTGCAGCACCTCGCGCGACGGCAGCCGCGCGATCGAGCGCACGTCCTCGGCACTCAGCACGGAGCCGTTGAGCAGTCCGCCCTTGAACTCGAGCAGGTTCAACCGCCGCGCGGCATCGTTGAGCGCCTTGGCCGCCAGGGCAGCGTCACCCTGGACGAACGTCAGGGCGGTCGGCCCGACCAGCATCGGCTTGAGATCCGCAGCGCCCGCCTTGTCGGCCGCCCGCTCGCTGAGCGAGTTCTTGACCACTCGGAACCGGGCCTCGGCGTCACGCAGGCTGGCCCGCAGGTCCGCGACCTGGGCCACTGTGATGCCGCGGTAGTCGACCGCGAAGATCGCCTCGGAGGAGCCGATCTGTTCGGCTATCTCCTCTACGACTGCTGCTTTCTGGTCTCTGTTCATAGTTTGCTCTCTCTCACGAGAAACGCCCGCTCAAGGGCGGGCGTCTGGGCAATCCCTCGGACTCGCCTGGGCGCTGCTTCGCAACTCCGGGCTTCCGAATGAAATGGCTTCGAGTTCCGCCTGTTCCGGGCTTAGGCGCGCTGGCGGCCGGAGGTCTAGGGCATCGTCTCTGGGTGGATCTGATGCGATTCTACGCGGCTACCGCTTCCTCGATGATGTCGCGGGTCCGCGCCGGGTCGACCTTGACGCCGGGACCCATGGTGCTGGCAAAGGTCACCGAACGGATGTACCGGCCCTTGGCCGCCGAGGGCTTGGCGCGAATCAGCTCGTCGATCACGGCAGCGTAGTTCTCGAGCAGCATCCGCTCGTCGAAGTCGGTCTTGCCGATCACCAGGTGCACGATCGCGGTCCGATCGGTGCGGTATTCCACCTTGCCCGATTTGGATTCGGTAACCGCCTTGGCCACGTCCATGGTGACGGTGCCGACCTTCGGGTTGGGCATCTTGCCGGC
The DNA here is from genome assembly GCA_963744195.1 of uncultured Solirubrobacterales bacterium. Lineage (GTDB taxonomy): Bacteria > Actinomycetota > Thermoleophilia > Solirubrobacterales > Solirubrobacteraceae > Palsa-465. The sequence goes on along the minus strand of CAVUSY010000010.1, from coordinate 229,225 downwards.
CGGTCCGAGGATCCGCCCCAGACGTCCCACGATCGGCATCATGTCCGGGGTGGCGATCGCCACATCGAAGTCGTCAAAGCCCTCCTGGATCCGCTTGGCCAGATCCTCGCCGCCGACCACGTCGGCGCCGGCCTCCTCGGCTTCACGGGCCTTGTCGCCCTGAGCGAAGACGGCGATCTTGACCTCCTTGCCGAGCCCGTTGGGCAGCGCGATCGTCCCGCGCAGCTGCTCGTCGGCGTGGCGGACGTTCAGGCCGGTGCGCACGTGCACCTCGACCGACTCGTCGAACTTGGCCGTGCGCAATTGCTTGACCAGCGAGATCGCCTCGGCGGGCTGGTACTCACGCGTGCGATCGAACCGCTGCTTGGCGTCGAGATAAGCCTTGCCGTGCTTTGCCATCAGCTGATTCCTCCGGGAGTGATCGTAAAACCGCCGCGACGAATCATCGTAACCCCAGATCGAACCAGCATCATCCAACCACCTCGACGCCCATCGAGCGGGCGGTGCCGGCGATGATCTTCGCCGCCGCGTCGATGTCGCCGGCGTTGAGGTCCTTCATCTTCTTCTCGGCGATCGTCCTGAGCTGCTCCTGGGTGATCCGGGCGACCTTGTCCCGGTGGGGCTCGGCCGAGCCCTTCTCCAGCGACAGCGCCTGCTTGATGAGGACCGCCGCCGGCGGGCTCTTGGTGATGAACGTGAACGAGCGGTCCTCGTAGACGGTGATCACGACCGGGATCACGGTGCCGGTGTCAGCCTGGGTCTGGGCGTTGAACGCCTTGACGAACTCCATGATGTTGACGCCGTGCTGGCCCAGGGCGGGGCCGACCGGGGGGGCCGGGCTGGCTTGGCCGCCGACCGCCTGGAGCTTGATCTGGGTTAGGACCTTCTTGGCCATGAGCTGAGCTGCCGTTCCTTGTCTTCCTAGATCTTCTTGACCTGATCGAAGCCGACCTCGACGGGCGTCTCACGCCCGAAGATCGAGACCAGAACCTTGAGTCGCTGCGCATCCTCGTTGACCTCGGAGATCTCGCCCGAGAAGTCCGACAGCGGGCCGGAGATGACCTTGACCGACTCTCCGATCGAGAACTGGGCGCGGCTGCGGGGACGCTCGGTGGTCTCCTGATGCAGAAGGCGGTCGACCTCGGCCTGGGTCAGCGGCACCGGCTCGTTGGACGCGCCCACGAAGCCGGTCACGCCCGGAGTGCCCTTGACCAGCGACCAGGAGTCCTCGTTGAGGTCCATCTGGACCAGGACGTAGCCCGGCATGGTGCGCTTCTCCACCGTGACCTTCTGGTTGTCCTTCATCTCGGACACGGACTCTGTGGGCACCACGATCTGGCGCACGGCGCGCTTCTGGTTGAGCGACACCACGCGGTGCTCGAGGTTGTGCTTGACCTTATTCTCGTGACCGGAATAGGTATTTACGACGTACCAGCGGAACATGTTCTCTCTCGGGAGTGAAAAGCGCTTACTTGAGGATGAAGTTGACTACGTTGGTGGCGATCAGATCCGCCAAGCCAAGGAATACGCCGGCGACGATCACGAACCCGATCACCACCCCGGTGGCCTGCATGACCTGCCGACGGTCAGGCCACTGTACCCGTTGCAGCTCGCGCCAGCTTCCCTGTAGGAAGTTGACGAGGCGTCCGCCGGGGAGCGAGCGGGACGCCGGAGCGGCGTCACCCGATCGTGCCACTGCACCGCCGGCCGGCGATCCTTCGCTCCCGGCGTCTCCGTCGGCCTCGAAGTCCTCGCCCAACTCGTCATCGGCGTCGCCGTCCTGCCCGCGATATTGCGCCGGTGCCTCGCCGGCCGCCTCGGCGCGACCGACCGCGAGCTGGGCCTCGGCCAGCTCGACGTCCGGGGTGGCGTGCTCGATCGGGCTCGGCGTGCCTTCGTCAACCGGCTCACCGGGCCCAAGCGGCGCCGGCGTGCCGGGCGCCTCACGATCGAGCGCCTCCTCCGGGATGGCCGGCTCCAGGTAACCGGACGCGGCCGACTCACGACCCCCAGCGGCATGATCGCCGTCGGGCAACGGTCCACGCTCAGCGGCCGGCCCCCGCGCTCCACGCGCGGTCGCGACCCCGCGCCCGGATCCCGGGTCGGTGGTCGGCCGGCGGGTTCGTCGGTCCTTGGCGCGTTTGCGATTGCGAGCCACTGAACTATCCCGACCGCGCGCTAGCGCGTTTCGCGGTGCGGGGTATGGCACCTACACCAGCGGCAGTACTTGCGCAGCTGCAACCGCTCCGGGTTGTTTCGCTTGCTCTTGTTTGTCTGGTAGTTGCGGCGCTTGCACTCTTCGCATGCGAGAGTGGCGGCGATCCGAACGTCTCCACGGGCCATTAGGCGATTCCCGACAGATAGTGATCAAGGTTTAGGGCGCCGGACCACGGGCGTCGAAACCAACGCCGCCCGGCGCCGCCGCTGAGTGTAGCGCCGATCATCCCCAGCCCGTCCGGCTCGCCCGCTGCTTCCCGACCCCGGCGCCGCACGAGTAGCACAATTTGGCGGCGCGGGGAACAATCCTTGCATGATCAGGCTGATCGGCCTCGTGATCTCGATCGGAATCGCCGACTCCGCGAACCCTACGACGATCGCGCCGGCGCTGTACCTGGCGACCGGCCCGAATGCCCGCACCCGGGTGTTCGAGTTCACGCTGGCGGTGTTCGTCGTCTACCTGCTCGGCGGTCTCATCATCGCGCTCGGCCCCGGCCAGCTCCTGCTGTCCCTGGTCCCGCATCCCGGTCGCCACCTGAGCTACGTGCTCGAGCTCGTGGCCGGCGTCGCCATGCTGGCCGCGGCCGCATTCCTGTGGGGGCACCGCGAACAGCTCGGCCGGCGAGAGCCCAAGCAGAGCAAGCCCCCGACAAAGTCCAGCGCGCTGCTCGGCGCGACCATCACCGCGGTCGAGCTGCCGACCGCGTTCCCGTATTTCGCTGCCATCGCCGCAATCGTCGGATCCGGCTTCGACGTCGCGCGCCAGGTGATGCTGCTGGTGCTGTTCAACGTCTGCTTCGTGGCCCCACTGCTCGCCATCCTGGCGACGCTGACGTTCGCCGGGCCCGACGCGCAGCGGATGCTCCTCGCCGGCCGGGCCAAGCTCGAGGCCCACTGGCCCGCCGTGCTGGCGATCCTGGCCCTGCTGGCCGGGGTGTTCGTGACGCTGCTCGGCGTCACCGGGCTGGCCAGCCTTCGCCACGATCACGTTGGCGGCCTCGCGCGGCGGCTGCGCCACCTGCTGCACCTGCATTCCTGAAGGCGCCCGGGAAATATGCTGTGGCGGTGGCGACGCTCGCGACGGAGAGCGCAGGGTTTGAGCCCGCCGCGCTGGCGCGGCTGCTGGACGGTCGCTACGCGGCCATCCGCGCCGAGCTGCGAGACGTCATGTGCCGCCCGCATTTCGCCCCCGTCGTAGGGCTGCCCACGCCCGAGTACCGCGAGCGGGTACTCGGCTGGGCGCAGGAGCTCGCCCGCGAGGGCCTGGCGGCGCCCGGATTCCCGGAGCGGTTCGGCGGCCGCGGGGACCCGGGGGCGAACGTCGCCACCTTTGAGACGATCGGGTTCGGCGACCTCTCGCTGCTGATCAAGTTCGGGGTCCAATTCGGACTGTGGGGGGGCGCCGTCCAGCAGCTCGGCACGGAACGCCACCACGAGCAATATCTGAGGCAGATCGCCTCGCTGGAGCTCCCCGGCTGCTTCGCGATGACCGAAGCGGCCCACGGTTCCGATGTCCAGCAGCTGCAGACCACCGCGACCTATGACCCCACCACCGAGGAGTTCGTGGTCCAGACCCCGACCGACGCGGATCACAAGGAGTACATCGGCAACGCGGCCTGCCACGGCCGGATGGCGGCCGTGTTCGCGCAGCTCGTCGTCGGCGGCGAGTCGCGTGGCGTTCACGCGCTCGTGGTCCCGCTGCGCACGCCGGAGGGCGCGGTGTGCGAGGGAGTGCGGATCGAGGACTGCGGGGAGAAGATGGGGCTCAACGGCGTGGACAACGGACGCATCTGGTTCGAGGGCGTCCGCGTACCGCGCGAGGCGCTGCTGAACCGCTATGGCGACGTCAGTCCCGAGGGCGTGTACTCGAGCCCCATCGAGCATCCTGACAAGCGCTTCTTCACGATGCTCGGCACGCTCGTGCAGGGACGGGTGTGTATCGCCGGCGCCGCGGTCAGCGCCGCCAAGCGCGGGCTCACGATAGCCGTGCGCTACGGCCTGCGCCGCCGCCAGTTCGGTCCCGAGCCCGGGCACGACGTGCCGCTGCTCGACTACCGAACCCACCAGCGGCGGTTGATCCCGCTGCTGGCCAAGACCTACGCGCTGCACTTCGCACAGGCCGAGCTGCTGGACCGGTTCGACCGCGTGTTCCGCGACGCGGAGGCCTCGGACCGTGACCGCCGCGAGCTCGAATCGCTCGCCGCCGGCATGAAGGCGGCGGCGACCTGGCACGCCACCGAGACGATCCAGACCTGCCGTGAATGCTGCGGCGGGGCCGGCTACATGAGCGTCAACCGGTTCGCGGCGCTGAAGTGCGATACCGACGTGTTCACGACCTTCGAGGGCGACAACACGGTGCTGATGCTGCTGCTGGCCAGGGGGCTGCTGACCGGCTACCAGGCCGACTTCGGCGAGCTCAACCCGGTCGAGATGGTGACGTTCGTGGCCGGTCAGGCCGTCGAGGCGGTGATGGAGCGCCTGTTCGCGCGCACCATCGTGCAGACCATCGGCGACGTGGTCACCGGCGAGGACGCCTCCGACCTGCTGGCGCCTGAATACCAGCTGGAGCTGCTGCGCTGGCGCGAAGGTCACATGACCGCATCGGCGGCCCAACGATTTCGGCGGGGGCTGTCGGAGGGCTATGACCCGTTTGAGGTGTTCCGCGCGGTGGGAGACCACGCCGCGAACGTGGCCCGCGCCCACATGGCGACGGTGATGCTGGAGGCCTTCCAGACCGCCGTTGAGCAGTGCCAGGACGAAGCGCTGCAGCGCCCGCTGAGACTGCTCTGCGATCTGTATGCGCTGCGTGAGATCGAAGCTGACAAGGGGTTCTTCCAGGAGCACGACCGGCTCGCGGCCCCGCGCTGCAAGGCGATCACCCGTGAGGTCAACCGACTGTGCAACGAAGCGAGGCTGCAGGCCGGCCCGCTGGTCGATGCCTTCGGGATCCCGGACGAGATCCTGGGCGCTCCGATCGCCCGCCACGATCCCAGCGGCGACTAGCCGCGACGATGGAGTCCGAGCTGGATCTCAGCCGGCTGGACGGGCTGCGGGATCTGCTCGGAGCCGAGCCGCCCGAGATCGTGGCGACGCTGCTGCGCGAGCTCGGTGTCGCGGTGACTGAGATCGACCGGGCGTTCCCGGCGGGTGACATGGCGGCCACCGCGCTGGCCGCGCACGCGGCGCGCAACAGCGCGCTGATGATCGACGCCAGGCCGATGCTCAGGGCGCTCGGGGCACTGGAGACGAGCGCCCGTGCTGGCGACGGAGAGGCGGCGACCGCCGCCCACGAGCAGCTTCACGAGCGGTGGCCGGCGCTCCGCCGTCGGTTGCAGGAATTCTCAGAGCTGGACGGCTGATCTATACCGAGAGCCACAATTTTGCGGAAGAGTACGCAGCCGTGATAGGTAGAACACCGGGAGTCTCCACAAATGCTCCAGATAACTGTCCCGCGGCGAGAACTGTGGTCAGATGGCACGCTCGATGAAAGGCTCACGGCAGCGCTGGATTTTGGTCTCGGTCCTCGGGGTCCTGCTGGCGGGCGGAATCGCCGGGCTGACGATTGCGCTCAGCCAATCTCGCGCCAGTTCTCGCGCCCAACTCCGGCGCGGCACCCACGAGCGAGCTTCGCTGGCGGCTGCACTGATCGACTCCATGGTCGCGAGCTCCTACAGCGGACGCCCAGTGAACTACGCACCTCTGGCGAGCGCGCGCGTCACCCCGAACGAGATCCGGGCCGTGACGGGACCGACCGCGTTCACGGCCGTGGTGGCGGCCAACGGTGCGACGCTGGCAAAGAGCTCCACCGTACCCGCGGCGCAGACCGACGCGATGTCCGACGACCGGGCGATCGCGGTCGCGCTCCGAACCGGCCGCCCTCGCCTCTCCAACCTGCTCGGCGGTGGCCCGATCCCGGCCGGCTTCATCGACGTGGCTCCGTTCCGGACGCCGTTCGGGCGGCGTGCCACGGTGAGCTGGGTACCGCTTGCCATGCTGAGGACCGCGTTGGACCGCTACCTCGGCTATGTCGCCCATTACAGCGTCCATGCCCGGCAGGCCGACGCGTTCCTGTTGGACCAGCACGACGCGGTGATCGGCGCCAGCACCGCGGCCGGTGCGGTCCGCGGCCCGTTGACCGACGGTGGCCTCCGCGCGGCCCTGGCCGCCCATCCCAGCTCGGGCGTATTCGGCCCACGCTCAACCTTCTACACCGTGGCCGCACTGCGGGACGCGCCGTGGCGGGTGGTCTACACGATCCCATCGAGCGCGCTGTACTCCTCGCCGGGATACGCGTGGTCGGTTTCGTTCCTGTTGCTGGCTTGCTTCGGTGCCACCGCGGCGGTATGTCTGGTGCTGCTGGTCCGACTGGTGTCGAGCTTCTCCCTGCTCGGCCGGGCGAACGCGAAGCTCGAGCAGCGAAACCGGGAGGTGGAGCAGGCGACCGAGGCCAAGAGCCGGTTCGTGGCCAACATGTCGCATGAGCTGCGGACCCCTCTGAACGCCGTGATCGGTTTCTCGGAGCTGATGCACGAGGGGCGCTCCGGGGCCGTCTCGTCCACCCAGCGCGAGCAGTTGGGCATCATCCGGACCAGCGCCAACCATCTGCTGGCCCTGATCAACGAGGTGCTCGACCTGGCCCAGATCGAGGCCGGCCACATCAGGCTCGCGCCCGAAGCGGTCGAGCCAGCCGATATCGCCGCCGAATGTGTGAGCTCGATGCAGCCGCAGGCCGCCGAGCAGGGGGTGCGGATCGACTTCGACCCCACACCGATCGGCAGCGCGATGCTCGATCCGGGCCGGCTGCGACAGGTGGTCCTCAACTACCTCACCAACGCGGTGAAGTTCACCGGCGCGGGCGGGAGGGTCACGCTCACGGTGGCCCGGATGGCCGACGACGTAGTGATACAGGTCAGCGACACCGGTCCGGGGATCGCACCCGAGGACCAGGAGCGGGTGTTCCAGGAGTTCGTACAGCTGGGCGGGCGGCAGCGAGGCGGCACCGGACTGGGTCTGGCCGTGACCAAAGTGATCGTGGAAGCCCAGGGCGGCCAGGTGCAGATCGACAGCCGGCTGGGCAGTGGCAGCACATTCTCCGCGCGGTTCCCCGCTCCGCGGGTCGCCGAGACCCATGCACCGGCCGTCCTCCCGGCCGTCCTCCCGGAAGTCGGCCCCACCGTCGGCCGCGCCGTCGTCCCGGCCGGCCTCGGCAACGCCGAAACGGTGCCGCGGGCGCTGGTCAGGCAACCGTGACCACGGTTGCGAGCGGGCCGGTGCTGGTGATCGACGATCACCCGCTCAACCGCAAGCTGCTCGAACGAGTCCTCGAGCTCGACGGTTATCGGACATTGTCGGCAGGCTCGATTGCCCAGGCCGAGGCGCTACTCGCCGGGACCGACCCGGCGTTGATCATCCTCGACATCTGTCTTCCGGACGGTGACGGCCTGGAGCTCGCGCGCCGACTCAAATCGCACCCCACTCGAGCCGGCTGCCCGATCATCGCCTGCAGTGCCGGTCCGGCGCCGGAGGAAGCCCGTCGCGCGCTCGACGCCGGCTGCCAGGCGTACGTCGGCAAACCGATCGAGATCGGCTATGTCAGCGAGCTGGTGGCAGGCCTGATGGCGCCGGCGCTGGGCCGGCACGTGGCCTCATGAAGCCGGCTCGGTGCCCGCCCGGGCCTCGCGCACCAGCCGTCGCATGCCGTTCAGCCACCGCTCGGGCTGCGCGCCCTTGAGCGCCATGTGACGCGCCACATCCTCGTGGGGAAGGATCAGAAAGCGCTCGTCGCGCACCCCCTGGACGACCGCCGCGGCCACGTCCTCGGGCTCGAGCAGGCCACCCGCCAGCAGCGGGGCGGCACCGATCGGATCCTCCAGCGCGAGCTCGAGCATCGGCGTCCGCACCGCCTGGGGGCAGAGACAGGAGACCTTGATGCCGGCATCGTGATAGGTGATCGCCAGCCATTCCGCCACCGCGACCGCAGCGTGCTTGGTGAACGAGTAAGCCAGCGCCGAGACCTGCGTCAGCAGACCCGCCGCCGAGGCGGTGCTGAGCAGGTAGCCGTCGCCCCGCTGCAGCATGTCGGGCAGGAGCGCACGGGCCGCCCACACGTGAGCCATCACGTTGACCTCCCAGGTGCGCTGCAGTTCGTCGTCGGGAGCCTCGGGGCCGCCCGGAGGGCCGGGCACACCGGCGTTTGAGAAGAACAGGTCGATCGGGCCGGCGGCGTCCCGCGCCTGATCCACCAGCGACTCGATCTCGCTCTCACGGCTGACGTCGGTCCCGACCGCGAACCCTCCGATCTCCTGCGCTACCGCTTGGGCCCGGGCCAGATCGAGATCGGCGACAACGACCTGGCGAGCGCCCTCGGCCGCGAAGGCCAGCGCTGCCGCCCGGCCGATCCCGCTGCCCGCGCCGGTCACGACCACGTGCTTGCCGACCAGCTCCATCGTCTCAGCGTCTCCTCGGGTGGTGGACTGTCTACGCGCTGCCGAGCGCTACGCCGGCGGCGACGATCAGGACTCCGCCGAGCGCGACCTGCAGCAGGCTGGTGCGCAGCGAGACCGACAGGAAGCGCTTGCGGATCAGCGAGATCGTGATCAGCTCGATTGCGACCACCACACCCGCCACGACAAGCGCGGTATGCACATCGCCGATGACGAATGGCAATGAGTGGAACACGCCACCGATCGCCGTCATCGTGCCGGTGACGACGCCGCGCACGAGGGCGGACCCCCGGCCCGTCTCGGTGCCGTCATCCGACAGCGCTTCCGAGAAGCCCATGCTGATCCCGGCCCCCACCGCCGTGGCCAAACCCACGAACAGCGCGGCGTGGGAGCCCGACAGCAACGCCGCGGCGAAGATCGGTGCGAGTGTCGACAGCGTGCCATCGATCAGGCCCACCAGGCCCGGCTGGATGTAGCGCAGCACGAGCGCGCGCTCGTCGATGTTCCTGAGCTGGTGAAGGGCCTCTGCCATGTCCAGCACTATAACAACTGTGTTAGGATTAGGGTGCCCTCATGAGCCGACCCAACGACCTCAGACCGCCGGAAGAAGCGATCGCGGCGCCCGAGCCCAACGACCTGGCCACGCTTCTGCACAGCCGCGGACAGCGCGCCACCCCGCAGCGAAGCGTGATCCTGCGCGAGTTGCGCCGCCGCGGCCGCCACGCCACCGCCGACGAGATCCGGCGGGCGGTGCGCGACGAGCTGCCGGGAACCTCCACGCCTACGGTCTATGCCACGCTGGAGCTGCTGGTCGAGCTGGGGCTGGCGCGGCGGATCGGGATCGGCCTCGGCGCGGCGCTCTACGACGCCCGCACCGAGCCCCACCAGCACGTGGTGTGCCGGCGCTGCGGAAACGTGGACGACGTCGACGGCGCCCTCGACACCGATCGCCTCGAGCGCGCGGCCCGGGCCGCCGGCTTCAGCGTCGAAGGCGCCGAGCTCGTGCTCTCGGGTCTCTGCGCCAACTGCCGCGGCGGCTAGTCACAACTAGAGCCCGGCGCCGGCCAGGGTCCGCGCGCGCTGGCGCTCGGGCGTGATCCGCACCACGTTCCAGGCCAGGCCCACGCGCTCCAAGCCGGTGATGATCAGCCCCGAGGGATCGAGCTCCCACCGGCGCAGCCCGTGGTAGGCCGAGCGCGGGAACGCGTGGTGGTTGTGGTGCCAGGACTCGCCCAGCGACACCAGCGCCAGCCAGCTGACGTTGGTCGACCGGTCATCGATGTCGAAGCGACGACGACCGAAGAAGTGGCAGACCGAGTTCACCGACCAGGTGACGTGGTGCACCAGGAAGATCCGCAGCAATCCGCCCCACACCAGACCGCGCACTGCCCCGCCGGCCGTGAACCCGTGCAGGATGAATCCGGCCAGCGTGGGAACCAGCAGCGAGATCAGGGCCAGGATCGGGAAGCTGCGGCCGATCCTTCGCATCGCCGGGTCCTCGTAAAGCTCGGAGGCGTAGCGCTTCCAGTCGGCCTGCCCCTGCGTCTCGAGCAACCAGCCGACGTGGGCGTGCCACAGGCCGGCCAGTCCGCTGCCGTGGCCCACGTGGGGACTGTGCGGATCGCCCTCACGGTCGGTGTGGGCGTGGTGCTTGCGGTGATCCGCGACCCAATCCATCACCGAGCCCTGCACCGAAAGGGAACCGAGCACGGCGAAGATGCGCTCGAGCCATGGGTAGGTCTGAAACGCGCGGTGGGTCAGCAGCCGGTGATAGCCGACGGTGATCCCGATGGCGGTCGTGAGGTACATCACAGCGAAGATCGCCACGTCGGTGGCGTCGACCGCGCGGTTCCACAGCAGGATCACCGCGGCCAGCACCCCGGCGAAGGGGACGACGACGCCCATCAGGTTGGCTGTGCGTTCGACGCGAGTCATCGGATATCCAGCGTCTCATACCGTTTGCCGCGCTTCTTGCATTTTTGCGCGCCATCAAAGGCCCAATACTTGTACGTTCTCTATGAAGCTGCGGCTCGTTTCAGGCGCCGTGGTTGCCGTTGGCGCTGGGGCCCTCGTCAGTCTGCTCCTGGATCGCGGCATCCGGACCGGCGGCGGGCACCCTCAGTCCCTGCTGCTTGGCGCTGGTGGTCACGTGCAGCGCCCGCTCCACGCGCTGCGTCAGGGTGGGCCGCTCGACCTCGCCGGCCGGCTTGGCCAGGCTCAGCTTCGGACGCTTGGCGGCGGGCGCGGACGGCGGCAGGCGCAGGATCGAGTGGGCTACGGCGGCATCGATCTCCGCCCCCCAGAGCCGAGCGCGCAGCTCGCCGATCGTCTCCTCGACGGTCAGCGACAGGCCCTTGCGGATCACGAGCAGGCTGGCGGCCAGCGCGCCCAGCGCTGCGATCACGGTGGCGATGCCGGCCCCCTCGAGGACCACGAACAGGAGCAGGGCGCTGACGAGCACAAGCAGCCCGACCGCCGGCAGGTAGGCACCCGCCAGACCGCGGATCATGGTTCCGAGCCGGCTGGCGTGGCGGACCGAGGCGGCGACGACCATGTCCGGATCGAGCATTTCGATCGCCTCCTTCTCACCGGTCAGCAACGCCCGCCAGAGCGCGCCCTGACGCGACAGCGCGCCGCGGACGCCGTTCATGTTCTCCCGCGCGCGCGCCTCCGCCGTCCACCCTCGCCACTGCGCGAGCGTCGCCGCCACGGCAGCGGCGGCGTGCGGCGGGAGCCGGCTGCTGAGGTCCGCCAGCCGGCCCTCGATCGGCAGCAGGCGCGCCGGTTCGAGCCGATCCATCAGCGTTCCCAGCTCCTCCGGCTCCCGGCAGGTATCGGCCAGTGCTCGCCCCAGATCGTAAGCGTGGAACAGCGCCGTGTCGTGGGCCTGGAGGGTCGTCATGACCCGGACGTGGAGGTCGTAGACCGCGGGCTCCCACCCGCCGGCCGCGGGCGCCGTCGGCAGCGAGTCGGTCAGGCGGCGGGCGGCTGACTTCGGATGGGCCGCCAGCGCCCGCCCGATCAGAACCGCGACGCTGGCCATCCCCGCCTCCGCGCGCCGGCGCGGATCGAGACTCTCGATCGCCGGCAAGGTGTCCGAAGGTGCCACATCGGCCGCCGTACGCCGGCTGCCGGCGTAGAGGTCCGCGACCACCCAGCCGAGCGCCACCGCGGCGACCACGGCGGGATCTCCGCCCGCGCACGGAACCGGCCCCCGGGCGGTGGCGGCGTCGCTCATCAGTGGTGCGAAACCGGTTGTGGTCTGGACGAGGTCAATTTTCTTCCCGAACGCCGAGGACCGGCGCCACATGGGGGTACCCGATCGAGGCCCGCGGGAACCCGAGGCACTGGCCTGACTCGTCGCGCTCGCGGCCTGACTGAGGAGCTACCCGGTGCCCGCAGCGGCTCCGACCAGCGCCGCAAACAATCGCTGGTCCTGGCCCTCCTCGGGATGCCAGAGGACCCCGATGAGGAATCTGTGGCTCGGGTCTTCGACCGCCTCGATGGATCCGTCCTGCGCCCAGGCGACGGCATCGAGACCGTCGCCGACGGTGGCCAGACCCTGATGGTGGCCTGAGCTGACCTCCGCCGCGGTGCCGAGGATCGCGGCGATCCGGCTGGCCGGAGCCAGGCGCACGGCATGCAGATCGAAGTGGCCGGGACGGGTGCGATGGCCGTCGTGACCGACCGTGTCGGGAAGGTGCTGAACCAGGGTGCCGCCATGGGCGACGTTGAGCAGCTGCATTCCGCGGCACACGCCGAGCACGGGGAGATCGTGGGCCAACGCCCCCCGCAGCAGCGCCAGCTCGGCCTCGTCCCGCGCCGGGCAGACGGCGGTGGTGTGCGCCGACGGTGACTGGCCGTAGATCGCCGGACCGAGATCGGGGCCGCCGCAGAGCACCAGCGCGTCGACGGCGGACAGCGTCTCGGTCACGCCGCTCGACATCGGCGGCAGGACCACCGGGCGCCCGCCGGCGGCGAGTATGGCGTCGACGTAGCCGAGCGGCACCAGGGCGGCGGGCAGATCCCAGAACCCCCATCGGGCCTGGGCCACGTAGGCCGTGATGCCGATGACCGGGCGCTCGGAGCTCATGCTGGGCATCGCACGATCTGACCGTTCAGGTGCCCCAGACCTCCTCGGCCACGCTGACGATCAGCTCGAGCTTGGCGCGCTCCTCGTCGATCGTGAGTTTGTTGCCCTCCTCGGTGGAGGAGAAGCCGCACTGGCCCGAGAGGCACAGCTGATCGATGTCGACGTACTCCGAGGCCTCGTCGATCCGCCGCTTGAGCAGATCCCGGTCCTCGAGCTTGGGACTCTTGGTGGTCACCAGCCCGAGCACCACCTGCTTTCCGCGCGGCACGAACCGCAACGGCTCAAACGTGCCCGAGCGCTCGTCGTCGAACTCGAGGAAGTACCCGTTCACGTTGAGGTCCCCGAACAGGGCTTCGGCGACGAAGTCGTAGCCGCCCTCGGCGGCCCACATCGACTGGTTGTTGCCGCGACACAGATGCGTGGTCACCACCAGGTCGTCGGGCTTGTCCGCCAGCGCCCGGTTGATGTTGGCGATGTACTGCTCGTGGAGGTGGTCCGGATCGCCGCCGATCTGCTCGATGTGCTCGCGCTGGGCCGGATCGTTGACGTAGGCCAGGCTGGTGTCGTCGAGCTGGAGATAGCGGCACCCGAGCTCGTAGACGCCGCTCATCTGCGCGCTGTAGGCGTCGGTCAGATCGGCCCAGAACGAGTCCAGGTCCGGGTAGGCGGACTCGTCGATCGAGGAATTGCCGCCGCGGTAGTGGACCATGCTCGGAGACGGGATCGTGAGCTTGGGAGTCTGCGACGGGCCAGCGTGTTCGCGCAGGAACTCAAACGCGTCGGCGAAGATCGTCCGCGGCAGCGTCACCGTGCCGGCCACCCGCATCGCCGGCGGCGCGTAGTCATAGTCGCCCTCGGCGTCCCGGAACTGGACGTGGAGGCTCTCCCCCGCCACCTGCTCGATCCCGCCCAGCGAGTAGATGAAATCCATGTGCCAGGAGGTGCGGCGAAACTCGCCGTCGGTGACCGTCTTGAGCCCCACCTCGCGCTGCAGCTCGATCGCAGCGAGGATCGCCTGGTCCTCCACCTCGCGCAGCTGCGCCGCGTCGATCCGCCCGGCCTTGAACTCGCCGCGCGCCCGGGTCAGCTCGGGTGGACGCAGCAGGCTGCCGACGTGGTCGGCCCGGAATGGAGGGGTCGCGCGCTCGGACATTGGTCTCTCTCCTTGCTCGTATTCAGGTGCCTGCACTTATACAAAGGGCGGCGAGCCTGGCACACATAGAATCTCGCCGCATGGATGAGGGGAGCGTGCGCGACGCCGCGTTGGACGTGATGCGCAGGCTGGGGCTGACCACGATCTTCGGCAACCCCGGCTCCACCGAGATCCCGTTCCTGACCGACCTCCCGTCCGACATCCACTTCGTGCTGGGACTGCACGAGGGCTCGGTGGTGGGGATGGCCACCGGTTATGCGCTGGCCCGCGGAGCGCCCGCCTTCGTGAACCTGCATACCGCGGCGGGCCTCGGCAACGCGATCAACGCGATCGCCAACGCCCGCGACTGCCGGGCCCCCCTGGTGGTGGTGGTCGGCCAGCAGGACCGCCGCCAGCTCGCCTTTGAGCCGTTTCTGACCGGACGAGCGCTGGAGCGCCTGGCCGGCGAGTACCCGGTGTGGACCAATCTGCCGAGCCGAGCCCAGGACGTCCCTGGCGCGATCGCCCGGGCCTATCACGAGGCGAGCGCGGCGCCTGGTCCGGCGCTGGTGGTGGTTCCCGTGGGCGACTGGGAACAGCCCGCCGACGCGCTGGCGGCCGGCTCGCCGGCGCGCATCATCCGCCCGCGCTCGGTGGCACGGGAGGACGTGGCCGACCTGGCCGAGCTGGCCCGCGACGCCCGCTCGCCGGCGTTCGTGGTCGGCCCCGGCTGCGACAGCCGCGAGGGATGGGACGCCGTGGTGAGCCTGGCCGAGCGCCTCAGCGCCCCGGTGTGGCAGGAGCCCTTCAGCCGCCGCGCCGGCTTCCCGCAGGACCACCCGCTGTTCGCCGGCCCATTGCCGTGGCGTCGCCGGCGCATGCGGGAGACGCTGGCGCCCTTCGACGTGGTGATCGCACTCGGGACTTGTGCGTTTCGCCTGTACCTGTTCGACGAGCCCAGTCCGCTGGTGGAGCCGCACACGCGCGTCGGCGTGATCACCGACGATCCGGCCGAGGCGCACCGCAGCCCCTGCGAGGTCGCGCTCGTGGCGCCGGTGGCGCCGGCCTGCCGCGCCCTCGCCGAGACCGTGCCGATTCGCCATACGGCGGCGCCCCAGCCGTTTCACCGGCCGCCGGCGCTGGCACCGCCGGCCTCGGGAGAGCCGTTGCGCCCGGGGCACGTGTTCGACGCGCTGGCGGCACGTTTGGCACCCGAGACGGTCCTGGTGGAGGAGACGCCGTCCAGCCAGCCAGAGCTCTACGAGCGAATACCGATCCGGGCGCCACTTGGGTTCGTGGGCACCGCCAACGGCGGTCTCGGCTTCGGCATCTCGGGGGCAATCGGGCTGCGGATGGGCTTGCCGGAGCGTCCCGTGGTGGCCGTCCTGGGCGACGGTTCGTCGCTGTACGCCATCCAGGCGCTGTGGAGCGCCGGGCATTACGGAGTCGGCGTGCTGTTGATCGTGATGGCCAACGGGCGCTACGCGGTGATGGACAACCTCGCGCGCGAGCACGGCGGCGCCGGCGCGTGGCCGGGATTCGAAGCGATCGATGTGAGTGGCATCGCGCGCTGCCTGGGGTGCCCGTCGATCCGGATCGAGACCCACGAGGACCTGCTGCGCTCCCTCGACGAGGTGCTCCCGGGCCTGGCGCGTCGCGCGGAGCCGCTGCTGATGGAGGTCGTGGTCGCCTGACCCGGGCCGCTAGACCGCTGCGCTCGCCGTGACACGGCCGAAGTAGCCGTGCTCCCCGCCGTCGAGGTAGTCCGCCAGCCGGCTGGCCAGGGCCATGATCGTCAGCGAGGGGTTCACCGACAGCGTGCGCGGCAGCACCGAGCCGTCGCCCACGAACAGCCGCCGCACATCGTGACACTCCCCGTGCGCTCCCACCACCGAGCGCTTGGGGTCACTTCCCATCCGGCAGCTCCCCTGGACATGGGTGCTGAGCACGCCGGTGTGAAACACGCGCCTGGCCCCCGCGGCCTCGAGCACCTCGCGCGCGAACGACAGGGAGCGATCGATGCGCTCACGCTCGCTCGCGTTGAAGTCCACCGAGAATCGGTCGCCACCGGTGTCATCGACCCACGCGGTCCCGGTGTTCTCGTCGTTGACCAGGGTCAGCAGCCCCGTGAAATAGCGGTAGCGGCGCAGCGCCTCCACCAGCGGAGGGCCCCACACCGGGCGACCGCTCTCGTCGCACAGGGCGGTGGCGAATCCGATCGGGTCCTGCACCGTAGCCGCCTCCACCACGAAGCCGCCGTCCTCGTCACGCTGGAACTTCATGCAGTGCGCGCTGATCGGATACACCATGTGCGCATCCTGGGGCTGGTCAAACAGCCCTTGCACCAGGCGGGCGGCGTGGAATCCGAGATGGCGACCGATCAGCTCGCCGCTGCGCGACCCGGGTGCGGCCTCGCGCACCCCCGAGCGGATCAGCAGCCCCGGCGTGGCGAGCGCGCCGGCGGCGATCACCACCACGTCCGCTGACGCCGTGTGAAGCTCGCCGTCGGCCCCCGCGTACTGCACGCCGGTCGCCTCGGGCCCGTCGCCCCGGTCCTCGATCACGATCCGCCGCACGTCGCAGTCGGCTCGCAGCTCCAGGCCGCCCTGGACCCAGGGCGGGTGGATATAGGTGTTCAGGGTCGACTTGCCGGCGTTGGTGGGACAGCCCTGCAGGCACGAGCCGCAGCGCATGCAGTTCGCGTCGGTGTAGGACATGACCGGCTCGAGCTCGGTTCCGAGGGCCGCAAAGCCGGGCACCACGGTGTGCACGCACTGCTGCCAGTCCGATCGCTCCCGCACCCCCAGCCGGGCCTCCACTCGCTCCAGGTAGGAGAGCAGATCCGACTCTCCGAACGGCTCTCCGCCATCGCCCAGCAGCCCCGCCGCCTGGTGCCACTTCTCGTAGTCCTGCTCGCAGGGCCGCAGCGCCACCTTCGTGTTGATCGCGGTGGTGCCACCCACGCAGCGGCCCCGGAACATGATCAGCGGTGGATCCTCGGCCCGGGCCGGCTCGGCGAACACCGGCGGCCACCACAGCTCATGGTTCGCCCTGGCCTCCCACCGCATGTAATCGGCCGCGGTGCGGTGCGGGCCGGTCTCCAGCAGCAGCACGTCGCGGCCGCGCTCGGCCAGCTCGCCCGCCACCACACCGCCGCCGGCACCGGATCCGACCACCACGACGTCATGGCTCTCGGTCATCCCCCCACTCCCAGATAGGACCAGTCCTTTTGCAGGCGCGCCGCCAGGGGTGGCTTGAAGTCGATCTCCTCCCACGCCCCCGGCCCGCTCGCGCCCGGAGCCACGAAGTCGCTGTAGAAGGCCTCACAGGCCAGCGCCCGGACGAGCATGAACTCGGGCGACAGCTCGCGCTCGGCCAGAGCCCCGGCCCCCGCCGCCGCCGGTGCCTCGAGCGCATCGACGGCCGCCAGGGACGCGCTCTGCGCCGTTGCGGGCATGTGCGCCAGGAGCGCGTCGATGTACACCTCCGGCCCCACGCGGGCCGAACCCGGAACGATCAGCTCGCACAGCGAGCGGACCACGGCCGATCTGTGCTCGTCCAGAACCTGCATCGCTCTCCTCCCGCGGTGGACTGCCACCGGAGCCTACGACGCGGCCGCCGGCCTCGAGCCGGGCTCGAGCCCGCTCTGCGCTAATTGCCACCTCGCGCTGCGCTCGATGGCGATAGGATGCGCGCGATTATTATCGACAAGATCATCGACAATGATGCCCGCCGCTGACGAGACCCTTCGCGAGGCGATCGTCAGCGGGCGTCTGCAACCCAACCAGCGGCTGGTCGAGGCCGACCTCTCCCGCAGCTTTGGCCTGGGCCGCTCGGCCGTGCGCACCGCCCTGGCCCGGCTGGAGCAGGAGGGCCTCGTGGAGCACGAGCGGCACCGGGGCGCCCGGGTTCGACTGGTCGGCGAGCGCGAAGCCGTCGAGATCCTTGAGACGCGCGCGGTGCTGGAGGGACTGGCGGCCCGCTACGCCGCCGTGCGGGCCAACCCGGAGGACGTGGACGCCCTGCGCGCGATCCTCGACGAGATGCGACGGCGGCTCGCGCTGGCCGATCTACTCGGTGTGTCGGATGAGAACGCCTCTCTGCACCGGCGGCTGCTCCAGATCGCCGGCCACGGCACCACGACGCGGATGATCTCGAGCCTGAAGTCGCAGCTGGTGCGCTTCCAGTACCGCACGATCATGCTGCCGGGGCGCAGTGAACGCTCGATGGCCGAGCACACGGCGATCGTCGAGGCGGTCGCCGCGGGGGACGCCGACGCCGCCGAGACGGCGATGCGCGCCCACCTCACCCACGTCGCCGAAGCGTTGCGAAGCACGGTGAGCCGATGAGCGCGTCGCCGTCGATCCACGCCCGAGAGCTCCTGCTGGGCGCCTTCGATACCCACATCCACATCGCGCCGGACGTGGTGGAGCGCCGGATCGACGACATCTCGCTGGCGCGCCGCTTCGGCGGTCTGGGGATGGCCGGTTTCATCCTCAAATCGCATTACGGCTCAACCGCCGAGCGTGCCGCGGTGGTCAGGGCCGCCGTCCCCGGCGTCCAGGTTCTCGGCGCGCTGGCCCTGAACCGCGCCGTGGGCGGCATGAATCCGCTGGCCGTCGAGGTGGCGGCGCGCGAGGGCGCGCGCACGGTGTGGTTCCCCACGGTGGACTCGGTCAACGAATCCCACGAGCGCGAGTCGGGTCGGGCGGAGACCCGGGAAGGTGCCGGTATGGGTGAAGCTCCAGCTGGAGCTGCGCGAGCAGGGGATCGAGATCGACCCGGTCCCGGTGCTCGACGCCGGCAGGCGCGGTGACGCCCGACACGCGCGCGGTCCTGGCCACGATCGCGCGCCACGAGCTCGTACTGGCCACCGGCCACCTCGCCCGCGACGAGATCTTCACGGTGGTCCAAGCGGCCGAGGAGGAGGGGGTGCGCCGCATCGTCATCACCCATCCCGACTTCCCGTCCCAGAGCCTCTCGATCGAAGATCAGCGGGCCCTGGCGGCTCGCGGTGCCCTGCTCGAGCGCTGCTTCACCACCCCCCACACGGGCAAGATCGAATGGGAGCGCTGGATCGAGAACATCCGGGCCACCGGCCCCGAGCACTCGATTCTGTCCACCGACCTCGGCCAGGTGTTCAATCCGCCGGTCGAGGACGGCATGGCCCTGATGGTGGACCGGCTCCGGGCCGCGGGTTTCGACGACGAGGAGACACACATGATGGCAGTGCGAAACAGCCGGCGGGTGGCGGGAGCCGACCCATGGTGAGCCCGCGCCGGGTGCTGGTGATCGGCGCTCACGCCGCCGACTTCGTGTGGCGGGCGGGCGGGGCGATTGCCGTCACCACCACACAGGGCGGAGCCGCCGGCGTGATCGCGCTGTCCTACGGCGAGCGCGGAGAGTCGGGCGAGCTGTGGAAGGAGGAGGGCCAGACGATCGAGCGGGTCAAGGCGATTCGACACGGCGAGGCCCAGCGCGCCGCGGCCGCCCTGGGCGCGGAGTTCGAGTGCCTGGACCTGGGCGACTATCCGCTGGAGATCGACGGCGACGCCCTGCGGCTGATCTCCGATCGCATCCGCCAGTTCGCCCCCGACGTGCTGATCACGCACACCGACACCGACCCGTTCAACCCCGACCATCCGGTCGCCTTCGCGGCCGTGCAACGCGCCCGCGGGCTGGCCGCCGGAGCCGGCGTCGCCAGCGCGTTCAAGACGGTTGCGCCGCCCGCGCTGTTCCTGTTCGAGCCCCACCAGCCCGAGCTGTGCAACTTCACCCCGACGACGTTCCTCGACATCACCGCGGTGCTCGACCGCAAGCTGGCGGCGATGTCGGAGATGAAGGCCCAGAGCTACCTGCGCAGCTACTACGCCGAGCGCGCCGGACACCGGGGCAACCACGCCCGCCGCAGCTCGAGCAACGCCGAGATCAAGCAGGCCGAGGCGTTTCAGCGGGTCACGCCGCAGGTGGTGAACGCACTATGAGCTCGGTATACGAGGAGCTGGCGCGGCTCGGCAGCGCGACCGTCTACGAGGCCGGCGGCCGACGCGGTTACGTGGACGCGGACCTGGTCCAGCTGGTGCCCGGGTCCCGGGTTGCCGGGGTGGCCCGCACGGTTCGCTGCGGCCAGGACGACAACCTGATGGTTCACGCCGTCATGGCCGAGGTCCAGCCCGGCGAGGTGCTCGTGCTGACCATGCCCGAGCCCCGCCCCGTGGCGCTGGTCGGCGACCTGCTGGCCACCCAGGCCAAGGCGCACGGCGCAGCGGCGGTGCTGGTCGACGCGTCCGTGCGCGATGTGGAGGAGCTGGCGGAGCTCGGGCTACCGATCTGGGCGCGCTGGGTCCGCATCCGCGGAGCCGACAAGGCAGCCGCGGGGACGATCGGCGAGCCGGTGACCGTGGGCGGCGCGACGATCCGGCAGGGCGACATCGTGGTGCTCGACGCCGACGGCGCCGCGGTGGTGGAGCACGAGCGCGTGGCCGAGGTGCTGGCGGCGTCGCGCCGGCGTGCCGAGCTCGAAGCCGTCAAGCGCGAAAAGCTGCAGGCGGGTGCACTGTCGTTCGAGCTCGACGGGCTGAGCGAGCGCCTGGAGGCGAGCCGGTGACCGAGCCGATTCGGGACCTGGCGCACATCGGGCACGCCGAGCTGCTCACCCCCTTTCCCGAGGAGAGCCTGCGTTTCTTCGTGGAGCTGTTCGGGATGGAGGTGGAAGCCCGGGTCGATCGCTCCGTATTCCTGCGCGGCTGGGGCGACTACCAGCGCTACAGCCTCAAGCTGACGGAATCCGCGCTGCCCGGTCTCGGGCACATGGCAATCCGCGCCTGGAGCCCAGCGGCTCTGCAGCGACGTGCGGCGGCGATCGAGCGCAGCGGGCTCGGGCGCGGCTGGATCGACGGCGATCACGGTCACGGGCCGGCCTACCGCTTCACCGACCCCGACGGTCATGCCATGGAGCTGTACTACGAGAGCGATCGCTACGAGCCGCCGCCGCATTTGCGTCCCGCCCTGAAGAACGTTCCCCAGCGCTACGTGGGCCGCGGCGCTGCGGTCAAGCGGCTGGACCACGTCAACCTCCTGGCCGACGACGTCGGTGTCAACCGGCGCTTTGCCCAGGAGCAGCTCGGGTTTCGCCTCTACGAGCAGATCGTGGGCGCCGACGGCATCGAGACGGGTGCCTGGATGAGCCTCACCATCGCCGCCCACGAGCTGATCTACGTGGCCGATCACGCCCACGCCAACGGCCGCCTGCACCACCTGGCGTTCTTCGTCGACACGCGCGAGGAGCTGCTGCGGGCCGCCGACCTGTTCCTCGACGCCGACGTGCCGATCGAAGCCGCGCCGTCCAAGCACGCTGTGGCCCAGGGCATGTTCCTGTACGTCTACGAGCCGGGGGGCAACCGGGTGGAGGTCACCACCGGCACGCACTTCATCTACGACCCCAGCCACGAGCCGGTGGTGTGGACGTTGGCCGAGCGGGCGCGCGGCCAGGCCTGGGGGGTCAAGACGATCGAGACGTTTCACACCTACGGCACGCCGGATGTGAGCGGGCGGGCGCCCGGGCCGCCGATCCCTCCCACCAGCCGGATCCCCGAACTCGGGTGAGCGGGGGCGGCGCGGCCGGGGCCCCGCGCCACGTCGTCCTGATCCTGGGGGCGCTGTCGGCGTTCGGCCCGCTGTCGATGGACATGTACCTGCCCGGTCTCCCCTCGCTCACGCGCGACCTCGGGGCCAGCGCCTCGACCGGCCAGCTGACCCTCACCGGGTGCATGCTCGGGATCGCGGTGGGGCAGCTGATCGCGGGACCGGTGAGCGACTCGCTGGGCCGCCGGCGGCCGCTGCTGGCCGGCCTGGTCGGATACACCGTCGCCTCGGCCGCGTGTGCGCTGGCACCATCGATCGGAACGCTGATCGCCCTGCGGGTGGTCCAGGGCCTCGCCGGTGGGGTCGGGGTGGTGATCGCGCGGGCGGTCGTGCGCGACCTCTTCGACGGCGCGATGGCCGCCCGGATGTTCGCCCTGCTGATGATGGTCACCGGGGTGGCGCCGGTGTTCGCGCCGCTGGTGGGTGGCCAGGCGCTGGCGATCACCTCATGGCGCGGGATCTTCGTCCTGCTGGCGGCGATCGGGGTCCCGCTGTTCGTGGTGACGCTGCGCGCGCTGCCGGAGACGCTGGCGCCGGCGGGTCGACACGGCGGCGGGCTCCCCGCCACGCTGCGTCACCCTCCGCCGCTTGCTCGCCGACCGCAGCTTCAGCCCGTATGCGTTGTCGTTCTCACTGTCCTTCGCCGCGATGTTCGCCTATATCGCGGGTGCCTCATTCGTGTTCGAGAACGTCTACGGAGCGTCGCCGCAACTGTTCAGCGTCGTCTTCGCGGTCAACTCGGCCGGTCTGATCGCGATGTCACAGCTCAGCGCACGCCTGGCCGGGCGCGTGGCACCCGCCGTGCTGCTGCGCCGCGGGCTGGCCGGCGTGGCGGTGGCGGCGGTCGCCACGCTGGTGGTGACCGTGACCCACGCGGGCATCGTGGCGCTCCTGGTCTCGCTGTTCCTGCTGCTGGCCGGCAACGGCCTGGTGCTGCCGAACGGAACCGCCGCCGCGCTGGCCAACCAGCCAGGGGCGCTCGGCAGCGCCTCGGCGCTGCTCGGCCTGGGCCAGTTCGGTTGTGGGGCGGTGGTGGCACCGCTGGTCGGAGTGGCCGGATCCCATGATGCGCTCCCGATGGCGGTGGTCATCGCCGTGTGCGGGGTCAGCGCGCTGGCCGTCAACGTTCTCCCACTGTCCCGTACCCGCGGCCGGGACCCCGCTTAGGCCGCTTCGGCCACGATCGGGGCCCCGCTCGCGGCCCGGATCAGGTCGGCGGCCCGCTCGGCGATCATGATCGTGGGGGCGTTGGTGTTGCCGCGCGTGATCTGCGGCATCACCGAGGCGTCCACCACCCGCAGGCCCTCGAACCCGTAGACGCGCAGCTCAGAGTCGACCACCGAGCCCATCGCGCAGGTGGAGGTGGGGTGGTAGACGGTCTGAGCGGCCCGCTGGATGAAGGCCAGCAGATCGGCCTCGGAGTCGGAGTCGGGGACGCTGAACGGCGTCCGCTGCACCGCGCGCAAGGCCGGCTGCCGAGCGATCTCCAGTGCCATCCGCACTCCCGCTCAGCATGCTCTGGCGGTCCTCCTCGGTGGTCAGGAAGTTGCACAGCACCCGGGGCTTTGAGTCGGGCAGCGGCGCGCGGAGCATCACGCGACCGCGGCTGGTCGGGTGGATCACCACCGGCCCGAAGCAGTAGCCGTGGTCCGCCGGCGCGGTCAGCCCCTCGTCGAAGAACAGCGACGGCGCGAAGTGAAACTCCACGTCGGGCGCCTCGAGGCCCGGACGGGTGCGGAAGAAGCCGCCGCCCTCGGGGATGTTCGAGCTGAGCGGCCCCCGGCCCTCGGCCTGCAGCAGCGCGATGTTCTCCGGGGTCACCGCCATGAACAGCGACGGCTCGTCGGTGAGGTAGTTCAGCTGGGCCATGCAGTGATCCTGCAGCCCGTGGCCGACCGGCAGCGGGGCGCGGAGCTCGATTCCGAGGGGCGCCAGCTGGTCCTCGGGGCCGATCCCCGACAGCATCAGCAGGACCGGCGACTGGTACGCGCCGGCCGACAGGATCACCTCGCGCTCGGCGCGGATCCGCAGCACCTGGTCGCCGCGCGCGATCTCCACCCCCACCGCCCGTTCGCCCTCGAACAGGATCTGCACCGCCAGCGCGCCGGTGATCACCGTCAGGTTGGGCCGCTGCTGCGCCGGCCGCAGGTAGGCGTCGGCGGTGCTGTCGCGCAAGCCCGCGCGCTGGGTGAGCTGAAAGCGCCCCACGCCCTCCTGGCGAGCGCCGTTGAAGTCGGGGTTGTGCTCATGACCGGCCTGCCGGGCCGCCTCGAGCATGGTGTCGGTGAGGGGGTGCATCGACCGGCTGTCGGCCACCCGGAGGGGACCGCCGGCGCCGTGGTAGGCGTCCTCGCCGCGTTCGTTGTCCTCGCCGCGCCGGAAGTACGGCAGCACGTCGTCGTAGCTCCAGCCCTCGCCGCCGCTCTCGGCCCATCCGTCGTAGTCGGCCCGGTTGCCGCGGATGTAGATCATCGCGTTGATCGAGCTGCAACCGCCCAGCATCTTGCCCCGGGGAAGGTACAGGCGCCGGTGGCCCAGCCCTGGCTCCGGATCGCCCAGCAGATCCCAGTCAAAGCCCGACTTGAACAGCGCCGGGTAGGCGGCGGGGATGTGGATCTCGGGTCGGCGATCCACGCCGCCGGCCTCGAGCACGGCCACCCGCGCGTCCCCGTCCTCGCTGAGACGGCCGGCGAGCACGCACCCCGCGGAGCCGGCGCCGACGATCACGTAGTCGTAGGTGTCATCCACCCCGAATCACCACCTTCATCACTTCGGTCGGGTTGTCGATGGCAAACCGCAGCGCCGCGGGCGCCTCCTCGAGGGCGAACTCCTGGCTGATCATCTGCGCCACGGTGCCGGTATGGCGCTCCACCGTCGCCACCGCCTCGGCGAAGGCCGGCGCGTCGCAGCAGCTCACGCCGAGCAGATCCAGCTCCTTCTCGGTGAGGCTGCCGATGCGCAGCGAGACCTCCGCCGTGGACATGCCGACCTGCACCGCCCGCCCCGCCGAGGCCACCATGTCGACCATCGCGCGCACGGCCGCCGGGGCCCCGGTGGCGTCGACCGCGACGGGCGGGCCGCCGGGGCCGGCCCAGCGGCGAGCGAATGTGACCACCGCGTCAGGCGCGCTCCACACCAGTGTGTCCGCCCCCATCTCGCGGCTCATCGCCAGCCGGGATGCCTGGAGGTCGACCATCAGCACCTGCGCCCCGCGTTCGCGCGCCACCAGGCAAACGCATTGGCCGATCGGCCCCGCGCCGAGCACCACCACGCGTTCGCCGGCTCTCACCGCCGCGCGGTCGACCGCGCGCACGGCGATCGACATCGGCTCGGCCATCGCCGCCACGGCGGGCTCGGACACCGAGATCGGAAACACCTGTTCCTGAGGCAGGGACAGGCGCTCCTGCAGCCCACCATCGATGTGGATGCCGATCAGCTCGAAATTGTCACACGTGTTGGGACGACCGACACTGCACGGGTAACAGCGCCCGCACGCGCGCAGCGGCCACAGGGCGACCCGCTGGCCCACCGCGAGCTCGCCGCGGCAGCCGGGCCCGAGCGCGGTGATGGTCGCGCCCACCTCGTGGCCCTGCACGCGCGGGAACTGCGAACCTCCCGCCGCCTCCGAGAGCTCTCCGGTGAAGAAGTGGTAGTCCGAGCCGCAGATCCCCACCGCCTCTGGGGCGAGCACCACCTGGCCCGGCCCCGGGGCCGGCGGCGCTGGCCGCTCCCGCACCGCCATCGCGCCCACCCCCTCGGTGACCACGGCGCGCATCAGCCGCTGCTCACCCCCACACCTCCGCGGCCGTCGCAACGATCAGCTCGAGCTTGGCGACCTCCTCGTCGTAGGTCATCACGTTGCCCTCGACCGTCGAGGAGAACCCGCACTGCGGCGACAGGCACAGCTGCTCGACCGGCACGTAACGTGAGGCCTCCTCGATCCGGCGCTTGAGCTCGTCCTTGCTCTCCAGCTCGGCCCGCTTGCTCGTCACCAGCCCGAGCACCACGATCTTGCCCGGAGCCACGAAGCGCAGCGGCTCAAAGCCACCGGAGCGGGCATCGTCGTACTCCAGGAAGAAGCCGTCGACATCAAGTTCTCCGAACAGCGCCTCGGCGACGAAGTCATAGCCGCCCTCCGCGGCCCAGGAGGAGCGGAAGTTGCCCCGGCACAGGTGGGTGGTGATCGCCAGCCCCGGCGGACGGTCGGCCAGCGCGTTGTTGATGTTGCGCACGTAGGTCTCGTGCAGGTGCGCCGAATCCTCGCCCCGCTGCTCCATCGCCTCGCGCTGGCGGGGGTCGTTGAGATAGGCCAGGCTGGTGTCGTCGAGCTGCAGATAGGTGCACCCGAGCTCGGCGACCGCCCGCACCTGGTCTGAGTAGGCGCGGGCCAGGTCGCTCCAGAACTCATCGACATCGGGATAGACGTTGGGATCCAGAGCGGCGCGGCCCCCGCGGTAGTGGACCATGTTGGGGGAGGGAATCGTCAGCTTCGGGGTCACGCCGTCGCCGGCGATGCCCTGCAGGAACTCGAAGTCCGCGGCGAAGATGGTGTCGCCGAGGCGAACCTTGTCGGTGACCGCGATCGCGGCGGGCTTGAAGTCGACCTCACCGTCGGCGTTGCGGAACTTGACCTTGATGTCGCCCTGCACCTTCTCGATCCCGCCCAGCTGGTAGATGAAGTCCATGTGCCACGACCCCCGGCGAAACTCTCCGTCGGTGGCAGATTGAAGCCCCACGTCCCGCTGCATCTGCACGATCTGACGGATCGCATCGTCCTCGGCCGCGCGCAGATCCTCGGCCGACATCCGCCCGGCCGCGAACTCGTCCCGGGCGGCCAGCAACGCGGGCGGGCGAAGCAGGCTCCCGACGTGATCGGCGCGGAACGGCGGCGAGGAACGGCGCCCGCCCGGTGCCTGAGCCTTCTCGGTCTGAGCTTCAGCCATTTCCACCTGCTTTCGTCCTGGGAGCCATGACGTTGATCTCGACCCGCAGCCCGTCGGGGTCGTCGAAGAACAGCTGGCGCGGTCCGCCGCCGGGCACGTCGTGGCGGATCGGCTCGACGCCGCAGGCGGCCAGCTGCGCGCTCAGCGCCTCGTAGTCGCCGGCGCTGAAGGCGACGTGATCGACGGGCCCGGGGCCGGGTGCGCGCGCTGGAACGTCCAACCCGAGCGCATCGGCGTGGCGGCGATACTCGCTGCGATCGGCGATGTGCACGCACGCGGTCGCCCCCGCGTAGAGCCAGAAGCCCGCGAACTGAAGCGGCGGACGCTCGCCCGCCCGCAGCCCCAACGCGAGCTCGTAGAAACGTCGCGAGCGCTCGATGTCGTCGCTCAGCACGAGCACGTGCTCGAGTCCACGCACTCCGACGGCGCCGCTCATCCGCCGGCGGGCAGCCGCTCGCCCGTCACCGAGCCATCCGGCGGCACGCTTCGTCCACGCAGCAGGTAGGCCGAGTGCAGCAGCTCAGGATGCTCGCGGAGCTCCCTGGCCTCGCCGGAGTACTGGATCCGGCCGCTCTCCATCACGTAGGCGCGGTTGGCCAACCCGAGGGCTACGGTCGCGAACTGCTCGATCAGCAGAACGCCGGCGCCGGACTCGGCGACCGCACGGATGGTCGGGATCAACCGCTGCACGACGACCGGCGCCAGCCCCAGCGAGAGCTCGTCGATGATCACGAACTTCGGTGCCGAGACGAGCGCCTGGGCCAGCACCACCATCTGCTGCTCGCCCCCGGACAGCGCGCGAGCCGGGTTGCCGAGCCGCTTCTCGAGCTCGGGGAACAGCTCCAGCGCACGGGCCCGCCCGGCGCGCGCCTGCTGGCTCGAGAGCGCGTAGGTGGCCACGCGGAGGTTGTCCTCGACCGTGAGGTCGGGCAGCAGCCGCCGGCCCTCGGGGACGATGGCCAGGCCGGCGCGGCGGATCTGCTCCGGCCGGCGCCCGGCCAGTTCACGTTCGCCGAGCATCACCGCGCCGGCTTTGAGCGCCAGCACGCCGCCAACGGCGAGCACCAGGCTGGACTTGCCGGCGCCATTCGGTCCCAGCAGCGCCGTGACCTCTCCCGGTGAAATCTCGATCGACACGTCGCGCACCACGTCGCGGTTGCCGCGCGCCACCACCAGTCCGCGGAAGCTGAGCGCCTCGCTCACGCTGTCACCGGCCTCATTGGATCTCCTCGGTGCCGAGGTAGGCGCGGATCACGCGCTCGTCACGCAGCACCTCCGGGGTGGGCCCGGAGGCGATCAGCTTGCCGAAGTCCAGCACGGCCGTGACGGCGCAGCAGGAGGAAACCAGGCTCATGTCGTGATCGACGAGGATCGCCAGCGCGTCGGTGTGCTCCGGAATCCGTCGGATGACGTCGCCCAGGTGCTCGGTCTCCTGGTCGGGCAGCCCGGCGGCCGGCTCGTCGAGCAGCACCACCCGGGGCCGGCCCACGACGGCGCGGGCCAGCTCGACCAGGCGCCGGTCGCCGGCGCCGAGCGTGCCCACCTTGACCAGGGGATCCACATCGAGTCCGACGAATGCGATCGCGCCCAGCACGTCCTCACGCCGCGACGCCCCGGTCAGCTTTGAGTGCTCGTGAATCATCGCCACGTTGTCGAACACCGACAGCTGCTCGATCGCCTGCTCGGTCTGAAACGTGCGCCTCAGCCCCCACCGCGCGCGGCGGAAGTGGGTCATCCCGAGCAGATCCTGGTCGAAGGCACGCACGCTGCCCGCGGTGGGCCGCACGAAGCCGCTGAGCACGTTGAAGAAGGTCGTCTTGCCGGCCCCGTTGGGTCCGATCAGCCCACACGTTCCGGCGTCGAAGCTCACGGTCATCTCGTCGAGCGGAGTGACCCCCCCGAATCGCACCGAGAGGCCGGACACCTCGATCACGGGGAGCTCCCCCCGGCGGGCGCCCCGCGGCGCACGAGCCCGCGCAGGAATCTGCCCAGCCGCGACAGATCCCGGGGCACCTGATCGACGAGCCCGGCCGGAGCGGTCAACAGCACCTGGAGCACGCCGATCCCGAACAGGATGATCAGCCAGTCCGGCGAGACTCCCCAGCTGTTGAGCAACTGGGGCAACAGCTGCAGCAGCAGCCCGGCGACGATCGCGCCCCAGAGGCTGTAGATCCCGCCCATCAACACGACGGCCAGCAGGGTGATCGACTGCTGGGTCGGGAAGTCGTAGGAATACAGGTAGCGCGTGCTACCGGCGAGCAGTCCGCCGGCTACCCCGGTGACGAATGACGCCAGCGCGAACGCCCACAGCTTGTACAAGGTGGTGTTGATGCCGGCCGCCAGCGCCGCGGACTCACTCTGGCGGATCGCCGCCCACGCTCTCCCCGGCCGCGTCCGGACGTGCGCGAGCGCGAGCAGGAACATGAGCACGGCGACGACCACCGAGTAACGCAGGAAGGCGGGATCGGTGTTGGCGATGCTGGGACGGCGGATCGGCGGAATGTGGACCGAGCTGCCGTTGTAGCCGAGGAAGCCGTGGCCGCCGTTGGGGAAGTTGGTGGTGGCCAGCACCACGGTGATCGCCCCCGCGAGCATCAGGGTGATCAGCGCCAGGTACAGACCGCTCAGCCGCAGTGCGGGCAGGCCCACGAGCACTCCCAGCACCATCGTGATCAGACCGGCAGCGAGAAGCACGAGCGGAAATGGCAACGACGTCGCGAACAGCAGCCGGGCGGACACCCACGCGCCGAGCGCCAGCACCGCGGCCTGTCCCAGCGACACCAAGCCCACCCGCCCGACCAGCAGTCCGAGGCCGAGCGCGACGATGGACCAGATCGACACCTGGATCATCGCGTCGACGTAGTAGATGCTGAGGATCGAGGGAAGCGCCAGCAGCACGAACAACAACAGCGCCGCAATCACCGCCGGACGCACCAGCGCCCGACGGTTCAAGCCACGGGGTGACGGCGACGGCTCCGTGGTGGTGTCGGCCGTCTCCACACCCGCCAGGCTCACTAGATGCCCTCCCGGGTGAGCGAGATCACGCGATGGCGGTTGATCACGAGCAGTGCCACCGCGGCGAGCACGAACGGCGTCATGTCCCGGTAATTGCTGAGCGACTGGATCGGCGTGATCAACGCGTCAACGAGCCCGATCACGATCGCCGCGGCAAACGTGACCACGATCGAGCTCAGCCGCGCGATCAGCGCCGCCGCCAACGACGAGATCACCACAAAGGTCAGCGTGGTGGCATCGAGCGCCACCAGATCGGCCAGGAGGATCCCGGCCACGCCTGACACCACGCCACAGCCGAACCAGGCCGCGGCCTCGACCCGGCGCACCGGGACGCCCAGGGTGGCGGTGATCTCGCGATCGTTGGCCATCGCCCGCATCGCCGTGCCCAGCTTGGCGTAGCGCAGGAAAGCCGTGGTGACGATCGTGATCACCACGCCGACCCCCAGGCCGATGACGTCGGTGGTGGTCACCTGGACCTGTCCCACCATGAATCCATGGTTATCGGTGGGCAGCGTGATCGCGCGCGACTGGCCCCCGCTCGAGGTCCACAGCAGGTCCATCACCCCGAGCAGGACCAGAGTCAGGCCGAGGGTGGCGGTGGTCTTCACCAACGGCTCACGACCCGCCAGCGCCGGGCCGAACACCATCCCGTAGGCCAGCGTCAGCACGCCGGAGAACAGGATGCACACCAGGTAGGCCAGCCACTGGTTCACCCCTGAGTGATTGATCAACTGCCATGCGATCAGGGCACCGAATGCCCCCACGGCACCGAACGACAGGTTGAGGACCCCCGTCGTCCGGTAGAGCACGATCATCCCCACGCCGGAGAGGGCGTACACCCCCCCCAGCGCCAGCCCCGTGACGATGAACGGCTGCTCGTCCCGCCACGGGGGCAGCGATAGTGCCATGAGGATGAACGAATGCATTTTCGCTGACGCTCAGCGCCCCGATCGCATGGTCGACCTTCAGCTCCCCGTCGATATCCCGGCTGCCTTCGCCGCAGAGAGGTACTGGGCGATCTGCGGATCCGCGGAGGAGATATTGAAGCACCCCTGGACCGTCACCATCTTGCCGTTCTCCGGTGTCGTGGTGTAGTCGGTGTGGTTGGGGATGTGCAGCGCCACCTTGCCGTACGTCCAGGGGTCGCAGAGCATCTCGGTCTTGTAGTTCTTGATGCCCTGAATCGCCGCATTGACGCTCTTGATGGTGTACGGCCCCTTGACGGTCTCCAATGCCTGGGTGAGGAACTTGCCCAGCACGAAGCCCATCTGGCTGAACGATCCGATTCCGCCCGCGACGCTGGAGCCGTACTTGGCGAGGATCGCCTTGTAGACCTGCATCTCTGGACCGTTGTGATCGTCGGTACTGGTCAGCTCGGCGTTGACGAACAGCTTGTGGTTCCACTTCGGTCCCAGCGCCTTGGCCAGGAAGTCGGTGTTACACGGGGTGGAGCAGCCCCACGACTTGACCCGGTTCTCGAGGCCGAGCTTCTGCGCGGCCTGGAGGATCACCAGGGCCTCCGGCGGGGTGAAGTTGAGCACCACCGAACCGTTGGGGCCGGCCTTGTCGACCAGGTTCAGCGCCAACGAATTGGCATCGGTGATCGGCACGTT
This sequence comes from uncultured Solirubrobacterales bacterium, assembly GCA_963744195.1. Taxonomy (GTDB): domain Bacteria; phylum Actinomycetota; class Thermoleophilia; order Solirubrobacterales; family Solirubrobacteraceae; genus Palsa-465. The sequence goes on along the minus strand of CAVUSY010000010.1, from coordinate 198,125 downwards.
CGCGGTCAGCTCGGTGATCGGCACGTTGGCCGCCTTGGCCAGCGCGGCTGGTCCGGCGGCGATGTAGCCGGTGCCGGGCACATTGGACTGCACGAACACGATCTTGGAGGCGTGCTGCTGGGTCAGCGCGTACTGCACCGCTCCGTCGGAGCTGTAGCGCGGTCCCATGTTCACGGCGGCACTGTTGGGCGTCGACCAGCACTCGGGAGCGATGCCGGCATCCATCTCGAAGATGCCCAGCGACTTCCAGTAGGACTGATCGATCGTGCACTCGAGCAGGTCGAAGACGCCGTTGATGGCGACCACGTGGTCGTTCTGGATCAGCTGCTTGGCGGCCGCCGCCACCTGCGACGGCTGGGTCTGGTCGAGCTGGACGAACAGCTTGAGCGGGTGGCCGTTGACGCCGCCGTTGGCGTTGACGCAGCTGAAATAGGCGTTGATCATGTTCGGGCCGTCGGTGAAGTCGGTGCCCGGCTGATGCGTGTCGATCGTGCCGATGTTGATCGGCGTGCCGGTCGCCGCGACGCCCGGCTTGGTGCCGCAGGACGAGATGTCCACCGAGGATCCACCGCTGCTGGAGCTGGTACTGCTGGTGCCCCCGCCGGCGGCGGCTGAACTGGAACTCGAGCTTGGGCTGGCGCTGCTGCTGCTGCTACTACTGCTTCCGCACCCCGCCAGCACCATCACACCTACTAGGGCCACGAGCGCCAACCACACACTCGGTCGCCGACGCAGCGCGTATTCGTCCTTAATCACCGATCTCTCCTCCTCCTAGAGGTATGAAGCCGCCCCCGGGTCTGGGCCGGGCGAGGCGATTCGCGGATACTAGTTAGATGCCGACCTGCATGCAACAGGTCGCTAACAAGACCCCAAGAATGGGTCTTTGAGCCATTTCGGGGAACCTCTTGCATGCAGCCCCCCCAACGGGAATACACTGACGGCCGATGACCAAGGCGGCCAACCGGACTCAGATCACGCGAGCTCTGCTGCGGTTGCGGGAGCTGATCCTCAGCGGTGACTTCGTGGCGGGCGAGCGGATGTCGGAGCTGCCCCTGGTCGAGCGGCTCGGCGTGTCGCGTACGCCCCTGCGGCTCGCGCTGGCCGCCCTCGAGCACGAGGGCCTGCTCCGTGAGCTCCCCGGCGGGGGCTACGTGGTGCGGGAGTTCACCGAGGCCGATATCCGTGACGCGATCGAGTTGCGCGGCGTGCTGGAGGGGACCGCGGCCCGATTCGCTGTCGAGCGCGGCGTCGCCCGGCGTGATCTGCGGGCGTTGAGCGCCACCAACGACGCGATCGGGGCGTTGGTGCAGCGCGCCGACTACGACTCCTTCGAGCGCTATGTCGAACTCAACGAGCGGTTCCATGCGCGGATGCTCAGGCTCGCGCGCAGCCCGATGCTGGAGCGCGCGCTGGCGGGCATCGTCTCGCTGCCCCTGGCCGCTCCCAGCGCCGCGTTCGTACTGAGCGAGGCCGAGCTTCCCGAGTCGCGTGAGATCCTGGTCATCGCCCACCGGCATCACCAGGGGCTGATCGAGTCGATCGAGCGCCGCGAGGGCGCCCGGGCCGAGAGCCTCGCCCGCGAGCACGCGCACCTGGCCCTCACCAACCTCGAGCTGGCATTGCGCCACACCGAGATGCTGCAGACGCTCCCGGGCGCCTCCCTGATCACGCTGCCCGAGGATCGCGACCCCCAGCCTGCGTCGCCGTGACCCCGGCCGGGGGCGGTTCGGCCTCGGGGTACATGACCTCCGGCTCGTCCCAGCCGGCGGCAACGCGCGCCGCGCGGTAGATCTGCTCGCTACCGGGGCGAAACGCGTTCTCCAGCGGCGGGCTGACCGGCACCGGGGTGAACGGAGCGCCGACACGGCCGATCGGAGCCTGCAGCGAGTCGAACGCGGCCTCCTGCAACTGCGCCGCGATCTCCGCGCCGAAGCCCCCCACGGTCACCGCCTCGTGGGCGACCACACCGCGGCCGGTTCGCCGCACCGAGCCGGCCAGCGTGTCCAGATCCAGGGGCGTGAGCGTTCGCGGATCGATGACCTCGGCCTCGATCCCCTCCGACGCGAGCCGCTGCGCCGCCACCAGCGCCTCGCCGACCAGTCGTGACAGCGCCACGATCGTGACGTCACGGCCGGGACGGACGATCCGGGCCCGGCCCAGCGGCACCGGCTCCGGCTGGGCCGGCACCCGCTCGCGTCGGAAGTAGAGCGACTTGTTCTCGACGAACACGACGGGGTTGGGATCGGCGATCGCGCTCAGCAGCAGCCCGGCGGCGTCGGCCGCGCCGCTGGGCATCACCACCTTGAGACCGGGGATGTGCGTGAGCCACGCCTCCAGGCTCTGGGAGTGCTGGGCTCCGCTGCGGCTGCCGGCGCCGCCCTGGGTGCGCAGCACCAGCGGCACGCACAGCTGACCGCCCGACATGAAGTGCGCCTTGGCGGCCTGGTTGACCAGCTGATCGAGGGCCAGGGTGAGGAAGTCGATGAACATGATCTCCACCACCGGCCGCAGCCCGGCTTGGGCCGCGCCAATCGCAACCCCACACACGGCGGCCTCGCTGATGGGGGTGTTGCGCACCCGCTCGGTACCGAACTCCTCGGCCAGCCCGGCCGTCGTGGTGTAGGGGCCGCCCTCGGCGACGTCCTCGCCCAGCACGATCACGCGCTCGTCGGAGCGCATCGCGTGTGCCAGCGAGGCCGCGACCGCCTTCACGAACGTGGTCTCGATCTCAGTGCTCACGCGGCCCACCCCACGAGGACAGTTCCCGTGGCCGGCCTCATCCTGGGCTCCCCGCCGGCGCATAGACCAGCTCAGCCGCCAGCGCCAGCTCCGGGAAGGGGCTGGAGCGGGCGAACTGCACCGCCGACTCCACCTCCGCGCGCGCCTCGGACTCCAGCCCCTCAGCGGCGCCAGAATCGAGCCAGCCCTGTTGCCGTGCGTGTGACTGCAACCGCGCCAGCGGATCCAATCGCTGCCACTCAGCCTCGTTCAGGGCCTCTCGATAGGCCTGCGCATCGCCTTCGTAATGGCCGCGCAGCCGGTGGGTGAGGCACTCCAGCAGCATCGGCCCCCGCCCCTCCCGCGCGGTATGGGCGAACGCGGCGAACGCTGTCCAGACGGCCGCCACGTCGCTGCCGTCGACGGTCCGGCGCTCGAACCCGTACGGGGCCACCACGTCGCTCACTCGCTCCACCGGGGTATGCGCCGAGCGCGGGGTGAACTCCGCGAAGCCGTTGTTCTCGCACACGAACACCACCGGCAGCTCCCACAGGGCGGCCAGGTTCACGGCCTCGGAGAAGGTCCCGGACTGCACCGCCCCGTCGCCGAAGAACACCACGGTCACCTGGTCGCCGCCTCGCAGCCGCGCGGCCAGCGCGTGGCCCACCGCCATGGGCAGATTGCCCCCCACCACCCCGGTGGCGCCCATCAGGCCGTGCTCGGAATCGACCAGGTGCATCGATCCGCCCAACCCGCGGCAGAGACCGCCGTCGCGACCCATCAGCTCTGCCATCAGCTGCGGCAGCGGGGCCCCCTTGGCGATCGCGTGCCCGTGGGCGCGGTGTCCGCTGTAGACGGCGTCGTCGTCGCGCAGCTGACCGCACACCCCCGCCGCCACCCCCTCGCCACCGATGCTGAGATGAATCAGGCCGTGGACCTGAAGGGTCCGCTTGAGCTGTGCCACGCGCTCCTCGAAGCAGCGGATCCGCCACATCGTCGCCAGCAACCCTCGCGCCGCCTCCGCGTCGAGCTCGCGTGGCGGCCGGTCCTTCACCGGTGTCGGCGGCCCACTCATGACGGTGGCCGCTAGGCGGTGACGGGGGCCGTGCCCAGGACCTCGCGCACGGCGCCGGTGATCTTGCGCTCGTCGGGGAGCACGAATGCCTCCATCGGCTCGCTGTAGGGGACCGTCGCATCGAGCGCGGTCACCTGCTTGATCGGGGCCTTCAGCGAAGCGAAGCCGTGATCGGCGATCTCGGCGGCGATGACCGCCGACGCCGACGCGTGGCGCGTGGCCTGATCGACCAGCACCACGTGCCCGGTCTTCTCCACCGAGGTCAGGATCGTGGCGAGGTCGAGCGGGACCAGCGTGCGCGGGTCGATCACCTCGGCCTCGATCCCGTCGACGGCCAGGGCCTCCGCCGCGGCCAGCGCCTTGCCCACCATCCAGCCGGTGGCGACGATCGTGACATCACCGCCGGAGCGGCGCACGTCGGCCTGCCCGAACGGAACCACGTACTCGCCCTCGGGTACCTCTCCCGGCTCCAGTGTGAGCAGGTAGTGGTGAAAGAAGCAGACCGGGTTGTCATCGCGGATCGCTGAGGCCATCAGTCCCTTGGCGTCGGCGGCCGTCGCCGGGAGCGCCACCTTCAGGCCCGGGATGCCCATGAACATCCCGTAGATGGAACCGGTGTGCTGGCCCGCCCAACCGGCCGTGAACCCGTATCCGGCCTTCAGCACCAGCGGAACCTTGACCCGGCCGCCGCTCATGTAGCGAAAGCGCGGCGCCTCGTTGACGACCTGATCCATCGCCACGAGCATGAACTCCGCCATGTAGAGCTCGACCACGGGTCGCAGCCCGGCCAGCGCGGCGCCGACCGCCATCCCGATCTCGGCCGTCTCGGAGATCGGCGTCACCCGGACCCGGTCGTGACCGAACGCCTTGAGGAACTCGTCGTTCTCGGTCGTGGCGAGGTTCTGCCCGAAGTACAGGACCGACTCGTCGCGGGCCATCTCCTGGTGGATGGCCTCGTTGATCGCCGCGATATAGGGAATCTCCCGTGCCATGGCGCATGCCTCCTTGGGTCAGGCGTAAACGTGTTTGAGGGCGTCTTCGGGCGCCGGAAACGGGCTGTCGACACCGAACTGCACGGCCGCCGCCATCTCCTCGGCCGACTCGGCGGCGATCGAGTCTGCGTCCTGCGCGCTGAGCACCCCGTCGGTGACCAGCCGGGCGCGGAAGCGCGGCACCGGATCGCCGCGCTTGGCCGCCTCGTACTCCTCACGCGCTCCGAACACCTCGATCGCCTCGTGCTCCGGATAGTGCAGCGGAACTCCGGGCGGGGCGATGATGTTGCCGTGCGCGCTCAGCCGGTAGACCTTTGACTCCACCAGCGTCGGACCGTCACCGGCTCGGGCCCGGTGGACCGCGGCGGCGACGGTCTCGTACACGGTCACCGGATCGCCGCCGTCGATCGTCACCCCCGGCATCGAGAAGGCCTTGGCCTTGATCGCCAGCGGCTCGCCGGCGGCGGCGTTGGCGTCCTCCTGCTCCACCCGGGTGACCACGTTGTAGGAGTTGTTCTCCATCACATAGACGATCGGCAGCTTCCACAGCGAGGCGACGTTGAGCGACTCCGAGAACGCTCCCTGCTTGGAGGCGCCATCGCCGAAGAAGCACAACACCACCTGGGGTGGCTCGGGGGAGGCTGGGTGGGACCGATTGCGGATCTGCGCCGCGTAGGCGGCCCCGGTGGCCTGGGGAATTCCCTGTCCGACGATGCCCGAGGTGCCGAGGAAGCCGCGCTCGGTGTCCAGCAGGTGCATGGACCCGCCGTACCCCCCGCACAAGCCGGTGCTGCGACCGTAGATCTCGGCCATCATCTCGTTGGGGCTGGTGCCGAGCACCAGCGGATAGCCGTGACAGCGGTAGGTGGCCATCAGCTGGTCGCCTGACCCTAGGGTCGCCACCGAGCCGACGATCGACGCCTCCGCGCCGTCGGCCAGATGGGTGTGGCCGCGAATCACCCCGGGATGCTCTTCGAAGGTCCGCTTGACCCGTTCCTCGAACTCGCGGATACGCGTCATCTGGCGGTACATCCACACCAGCCGGTCGCTGTCGAGCACGCTCATTCGCTTCTCCTTGCAGTAACGCCGGCGCCGAACTGGGCGGCTGTGGTCTCGTAGGCCTGATCGAACTCCGCCTCGATCGGGAGGTTGCGCAGCTGCTCGGAGAGCACCTCCACCCCCCACGGTCCCTCGTAGCCGATCTCCTGGCACGCCTGGACATAGCCCGGGATGTCGAACTCGCCCTGGCCGGGGAGGCGGCGATGGTTCACGGTCTCGTCGACGAGGTCGGGCAGGTTCTCGAATTGGCCATCGGAGAGCTCGACCCAGGTCAGACGATCCGCTGGGATGCGGTGCAGGTCCGCGGGGGCGATGCCGAGCTTGGCCATGTGCCAGGTGTCGACGGCCAGGCCGCCGTTGGCTGCCCCGGCGGCGCGCATCAGCTCGAGCGCCGCGTCGAGCGAGTTGACGTTGACATCGAACGGCATGAACTCGTAGACGATCTTGGCGTCGGTGTGCTGCGCGGCCTCCCGGCACAGCTCGGCGAACGCCTCGGCGAGCCGGTCGGGCTCGCAGGGCGTGCCCGGGATGTTGCCGACCTTGATGTGATGCGCGTCAAACGCCGCGGCGGTGTCGAACAACAGCCGGCGCCGCTGGTCTGACTCGGTGCGCGCCGGCTCTCCCGGGGCCACGAAGAAGTCGGCCAGGAACTCGACCTGGAGATAGCTCAGGCCGGCGTCGTCGAAGATCCGCTTCATCTCGGGCAGCGTGCGTGTCTGCAGCTGGTGCTCGATGTCGGCGTGCCACAGCCCCAGGCCGCTGAAGCCGACCCGCGCGGCGTGGGCGCAACGGTCGCGCCAGTCAAAGGTGCTCCATTCCCGGCCCACATGCACGTCGGCGGGACCGCTCACGGTCCAGTACAGGGCCAGAAGCTCGGCCTCAGCCATCGTCTCTCCTTCCAGGTCCGGGACTCAAGCTATCGCCGGCACCTGGAGGCGTCCAGCCATCCCGCGCCGGGCTTCTTGCCGATCAGCGCGCCGTCCCGGCCAGGCGATCGAGCGCGGCCACCAGCTCGTCGGTGCGTGAGATCCACGGTGCGTGATCGGTCTCGAGCTCGATCACCGGCGCGCATCCGGCGGCCTCGAACATGCGCCGCTGCATACCCGGCGGGATCGCGCGGTCCCGGGTGCAGGTGATGTACGCGCGCGGCAGGGCGGCAAACGCGGGCGCGCCGGGACCGTGGAGCGCCACCGGCGCGGTGAACGGCAGCACCGGCTGGCGCCCCAGATGCTCCAGGCCCCACGCCGCCTGACGTTCGTCGCAGCAGCCGAACAGCGCGTCACGGGCGGCGGCTGGAGGCAGCGTGGCCACGGGAGGGTCGCCCTCGGCCACCAGGTTGGCTTGGACCTGGTCATCGGCGGCCTCGGGATAGGCGGTGAGGTCCAGCAGGCTCTGGCCGTCGCCCGGGATGAAGGCGGTGACGTAGACGAGCGCAACGACCTGCTCCGGTCGGCGGGCCGCGGCCTGGGTGACCACCATCCCACCCATGCTGTGTCCGACCAGCACGGCCGGCTCTCCCGCCTCCAGCGTCTCCACGACACGGCGCGCGTACGCGTCGAGCGTCACCTCCTCGACCGGGGTGCGGTCATCGCCGGAGCCGGGTAGGTCGGGGGCGGCAACCGAGTGCCCGGCCTCGCGGAGGCCGGGAAGCACCGGCTCCCAGCACCACGCCGCGGCAAACGCTCCATGCACCAACACGATCCGCGCCATCCACTCCTCCTCTGAGTTGCTCGCGCCGAGCCGACCGCGATCGTAATCGGCGGCGGCGGCCGCGCGCCACGGCGGGGGCGAAATCAAGCGCTCGGGCGCAAGGCGACGTGCGCGCAGGCGCAAGCGGCTTGACTTGCCGGCGCCCGCATCTCTATAAGTCAGGCTCGCGGCGGCGATGCAGATGCCGCACCCCGAGGGAGGTTTCCATGGTCAGCTCGACGCCGGCACTCGGCGGTTTTCCCAGTCCGTACTCGATCGAGCCTGCGCCGGGCTGCGAGGGCTGGGAGGAGATGTACCCCTACTACGCGGTGTTCGACGAGCACCGGCGCGAGACCGACGAGCAGCGGTTCTGGTTCTGGAATTCGATGCACTTCCCGGTCCCGATGCCGGCGTTCGACGTGATCTGCATCGACTCCCCGTATCAGGCCGTGGGTGCGTGGCAGAACCGGGTGTTCGCGGTGCCGCCGGCGATGGGGATCGACTACCGGATCGTCAACGGCTACGTCTACATCTCGGGCAACCCCGTCACCGACCCGGACAAGATCGCCGAGCGCGCCGGATTCTTCCAGCAGCGCGCCGGCTATTACTACGAGAACTGGAGCGAGCTGTACGGCAAGTGGCGGGCCAAGATGGAAGCGCTGATCGAGGAGCTGGGCGAGCTCCGAGTGCCCGCGCTGCCGGAGTACGAGCCCGACGAGGTGGCGTTCGGCGACGATCGCAACACCGCCTTCTACGAGTTGCTGGACGCCTACGGTCGCGCCCTGCGGCTGTGCGACCTGATGTGGCAGCATCACTTCGAGTTCCTGTTGCTGGGCTACGGCGCCTACGGCACGTTCGTGGAGTTCTGCAAGGGCCACCTGCCCGACATTCCCGACCAGCACATCGCGCAGATGGTGGCCGGCATCGACGTGCTGCTGTTCCGGCCCGACGCCGAGCTGCGGCGCCTGGCCCGGCTGGCGATCGAGACCGGAGTCGACGCGGCGTTCGCCGAGGGGCGCTCGCCACACGAGATCGACGCCGAGCTGGCCGGGAGCGAGGCGGGACAAGCGTGGCTGGCGGAGCTGGAGCGGGTCAAGGACCCCTGGTTCAACATGGCCACCGGCGACGGGCTTTACCACTACTACCGCAGCTGGCTGGACGATCCGAGCATCCCCTACGCCGCGCTGATCGGGCACGTCGCGGCGCTGCGGGCGGGAGAGCGGATCGATCGGCCCACCGAGGAGATCCAGCGCGAGCGCGACCGTCTCGCCGAGGCCTACGGGGCGCTGCTCGACGAGGATGCCCGCGGACCCTTCAACGATCTGCTGGCGCTCTCCCGCACGGTGTTCCCCTACGTCGAGGAGCACAAGTTCTTCTGCGACTACTGGTTTCTGACCCGCTGGTGGAACAAGATCCGCGAGTTCGGGGCCCTGCTGGCCGAGCACGCCTTCCTGGCCGAGGCGGAGGACATCTTCCAGCTCTCGCGCCATGAGGTCGCCTCGGCCCTGGACGAGCTGGTGCTCACGTGGGCCACGGGCGGACAGCCGGCCGGCCCCGAGCACTGGGCACCGATCGTGGCGCGCCGCAAGGAGATCCTCGCCCGGTTCGCCGACTGGACGCCCCCGCCCGCCCTGGGGATGACGCCGGATGCGGTCACCGACCCGATGACGATCATGCTGTGGGGGGTGACCACCGAGCGCGTGCAGGAGTGGGCCCGCCAGCAGGACGGAGGCCGGGAGCTCAATGGCGCGGCCGCCTCGCCGGGAGTGATCGAAGGACTCGCGCGCGTGGTGAGATCGGTGAGCGAGATCTCCGACATCCGCGATGGGGAGATCCTTGTGTGCGGCAGCACCTCGCCGGCGTGGGCGCCGATCTTCTCCAAGATCAAAGCGACCGTGACCGACGTCGGCGGCGTGATGTCACACGCGGCGATCGTCTGCCGCGAGTACGGGCTCCCGGCGGTGGTGGGGACGGGCCGGGCGACCTCACAGATCCGCACCGGAATGTCGATTCGAGTCAACGGCTCCGACGGGGTCGTCACCCTGCTCGATGGGCCGCCGTGACTCGCTACGGCCGTCCGCTGACCCATCTGCGCCGGACCGATCAATCCGGCTTCGGCGGCAAGAGCGCCAGCCTCGGTGAGCTGCTGCACGCCGGCATCCCGGTGCCGCCCGGCTTTGCCCTCTCCACGGCCGCTTACGAGCGGTTCCTCCGGGACGCGGATCTGCCGGTGGACATCGACCGCCGGCTCTCCGGTGTGCTGACGGGCGGGCAGGAGGCCCTGCGGTCCGCCTGCGCCGAGATCGTCGCGGCGATCGGCGCGGCGCCGGTGCCGGCGGCGGTGCGGGCGGAGATCGGGCGCGGCTACGAAGCGCTGGCCGAGGCGACCGGCGACCCCGCGCCGCCCGTCGCGGTTCGTTCCAGCGCCCTCGGCGAGGACAGCGAGGCGGCGACGTTCGCGGGCCAGCAGACAACCGTGCTGTGGGTGCGCACGCCCGAGGCAGTGGTCGACGCCGTGCGCAGCTGCTGGGCGAGCCTGTACAGCCCGACCGCCGTCAGCTACCGCGCCCGGGCCACAGCGGACCAGTCCACCCCCGCTACGCCGGCGATGGGCGTCGCCGTGCAGGCCATGGTCGACGCGCTGGTGTCGGGCGTCATGTTCACCTGCAACCCGGTCAGCGGCGACCCCAGCACGGTCGCGGTGAACGCCAGCTGGGGGCTGGGCGAAGCCGTTGTCGCCGGCGAGGTGACGCCCGACGAGTACCGGCTGAGCAAGGTCACCGGCGAAGTGCTGCATCAGCATGTGGGGTCCAAGCTGATCGAGCACGTGCCCGCGACCGAGGGCGGCGGCACTGTCAAGCGGGACGTCGCACCCGAGCGACGCGACCGTCCGTGCCTGGCCGGGGCCGAGCTCGATGCGCTGATGGCGGTCGCCCACCGGGTGGAGCGTCATTTCGGCTCCCACCAGGACATCGAGTGGGCGCTCGCGCGCGACGGTTCGCCTCCCGACAGCCTGTTCGTGCTGCAATCGCGTCCGGTCACGGCGCTGCCCCAGCGCGAGCCCAAGCCGCCCCCCGCGTCGGCGCTCGCGATGGTGATGCAGACGTTCGGCGCCGACCGCGGACCGGACCGGTCCTGACGACGGCATGGCCCTCAGCGACGAGGACATCCGCGAGATCCTGCGCATCGTCGATGAGTCCCCGCTCGCCGAGCTGCGGATCGAGACCGAGGGCTTCTCGCTCCATGTCCGCAAGGGCGCGCGGGCGGGGCCGCGCCTTTGGTGGCCTCGCCCACCGGGACCGCCGCGCCGACCGGGATCGCCGCGCCCGTGGCGACCCCGCCCCAGCCCGCGCCGCCCGAGCCCCACAACGCGCCGCCCGACGGCGCCGTCACGATCGATGCGCCGATGCTGGGGACCTTCTACCGCGCCGAATCGCCCGGCCAGCCGCCGTTCGTGGAGGTCGGCACTCGGATCGAGCCCGACAGCACCGTGTGCATCATCGAGGTGATGAAGATGATGAACTCGGTCCCCGCCGGCCTCGCCGGGACCATCGTCGAGGTGTGCCCGCAGAACGCCGAGCTGGTCGAGTACGGCCAGCCGCTGTTCCGCGTGAACCCGGCGGCATGACCCTCACCCGGGTGTTCATCCCCAACCGCGGTGAGATCGCGCTGCGGATCGTGCGGGCGTGTCGCGAGCTCGGGCTGGCGAGCGTGGTCGGAACGTCGGAGGTCGACCGCGGCGGGATGGCCGCCCGCAGCGCCGATCGGACGGTCTGCCTGGGACCGGGACCGGCGTCTGAGAGCTACCTGCGCGAGGACGTGGTGGTACAGGCGGCGCTTGGCACCGGCTGTGACGCGATCCACCCCGGCTACGGGTTTCTGGCCGAGAGCCCGGGCCTGGCCAGGCTCGCTCGTGAGCACGGCCTCACGTTCGTGGGGCCGCCGCCGGAGGCGATGGAGCTCGCCGGCGACAAGCTGCGGGCGCGGTCGGAGGCGATCGGGGCCGGGCTGCCGGTGCTGCCGGGCGAGCCGGTGCAATCCGCCGCGCAAGCTCGCGAGGCGGCGGAGCGGATCGGCTATCCGGTGCTGGTCAAGGCCGCCGGGGGTGGCGGCGGACGGGGGATCAAGCTGGCCGGTGATGGCGACGCGCTGGCGGGGCTGCTGGGGCTGGCGCGCAGTGAAGCCGCCGCCGCGTTCGGCGACGAGCGCATCTACCTGGAGCGCTTCATCGCGGCTGCGCGCCACATCGAGGTCCAGGTCGCGGCCGACGCCACCGGGACGGTGATCCATCTCGGGGAGCGCGACTGCTCGGTGCAGCGCCGCTACCAGAAGGTGATCGAGGAGGCACCCGCCGCGGGGCTGACCGCGAGCACGCGCGAGGCGCTCCAGGCCGCCGCGGTGAAGTTCGCGCGGGCGATCGGCTACCGCAATCTGGGTACGGTGGAGTTCGTCCTCGACGCCGCCCGCGATCAGTTCTACTTCCTGGAGATGAACTGCCGCATCCAGGTCGAGCACCCGGTCACCGAGGCAGTGACCGGCGCCGACCTGGTCGGTGAGCAGCTGCGCATCGCCGGCGGAGCACGGCTCGGTCTGGCCCAGTCCCAGGTCCGGCTGCGGGGCCACGCAATCGAGTGCCGCCTCACCGCCGAGGATCCCCGGCGCGGCTTCGCGCCCAGTCCCGGCACCATCTCGCGCTTCTCGGTGCCCTCGCTCCCGGGTCTGCGCATCGACACCCACTGTGAGGACGGCGCGGTCGTGCCCCCGTTCTACGACTCGCTGCTCGCCAAGCTGATCGCGCACGGCGAGGACCGCGCCCAGGCCACGGCGATCCTCGCGCAGGCGCTGGCGGAGACTCGGATCGAGGGAGTGGCGAGCAACCGCGAGCTCCTGGGCCGAGTCCTCGCCCACCCCGAATTCGCGGCGGGCGCGGTCACCACGCATTGGCTGCAGGACACCCTCTCCGACCTCGTGGAGGCGCCCGCATGAGTCGTGAGATCGAGTTCGTCGACACCACCACACGCGACGGCAACCAGAGCCTGTGGAGCGCCACCGGCCTCACCACTCCCGACGTGCTGGCGATCGCCCCCACGCTCGATCGGGTCGGGTACCACGCGCTGGATTTCACCTCCAGCACCCACATGTCGGTGTCGGTGCGGTTTCACCGCGAGGACCCGTGGGAGCGCATCCGGCTGGTCAGCGCGGCGATGCCGGACACGCCGCTCGGCATGATCGGGACGGGGATGCGGTTCATCTCCTGGGTGCCGGCCGACGAGGACGTGATCGGCCTGGCCCTGCGGCTGGTGGTCCGCAACGGGATCCGCCGCTTTCAGATCGCCGAACCCTCCAACCACCTGGGGCGCCTGCGCACCGTCGCCCGTCTGGCCCGCGAGGCCGGCGTGCAGGAGGTGGTGGTCGGCCTGACCTATTCGATCAGCCCCGTGCACACGCACGAGTACTACGCGCGGCGGCTGGCCGAGCTGGCCGACTGCGCCGAGATCGACCGTCTCTACCTCAAGGACCCCGGCGGTCTGCTGACCCCCGACGCGGTGCGCGCCCTGGCCCCGCATTTTCTCGCCGCCGCCGGACCGCGACCGATCGAGCTGCACAGCCACTGCACCATCGGTCTCGCTCCGCTGGTGTACGTGGAGGGAGTCAAGGCCGGCTTCCAGGTCGTCCACACCGCCGCCGGACCGCTGTCGCGGGGGACCTCCCAGCCCGAGGTGGGCGCCACCGCCCGCAACCTCCAGGCGGAGGGGTTCTCGCACCGCCTCGACCTCGAGGCCCAGGCCGCGGTGTCCGAGCACTTCCACCAGCTCGCCCGGGCCAAGGGCCTGCCCACCGGCACCGCCCAGGAGTTCGACGCCGCCTACTACCAGCACCAGCTCCCCGGCGGCATGGTCAGCACCACGCGCCGGATGCTGGCCGAGCTGCGCCGCCCGGAGCTGTTCTCCGCCGTCCTGGAGGAGGTCACACGGGTACGGGCGGAGATGGGCTATCCGATCCTGGTCACCCCGGTCTCGCAGTTCGTGGCCAGCCAGGCGGCACGGAACGTGATCGACTCCGAGCGCTGGTCCAACGTCTCCGACGAGACGGTGCGCTACTTCCTCGGTCACTACGGAGAGCCCCCGGCCCCGGTCGACCCCGACGTGGCCGAGCGCGTGCTGGGGCGCCCGCAGGTCGCCAAGCTGCGCCGGCTCGAGCCGCTGAACCTGGACGGTGCGCGCGCAGCGCTTCGGTCCCCGCATCTCCGAGGAGGAGCTGTTGCTGCGGCTGACCATGCCGGGCGAGCAGGTCGACGCGATGATCGCGGCGCGGGGCGCCGGAGCGCCGGCGCCGGCCGCCCGACCCGGGCGCTCACCGCTGGTCACGCTGCTGCGCGAGCTGGCCGAGCGTCCGGCCATATCCGAGTTCACGCTGAGCCAGGACGGCGAGACCGTGGTGTGGCGCCGTGGCTGAGCTTCGCCTTGACGATGTGAACGGGTTCGTGTTCGACATCGACGGCACGCTGGCTCATCGCGACCCCGACGGCCGGGCTCACCCCCAGCCCGGTGCCGTGGCGGTGCTGGAGCGCATCCGGGCCTCGGGACGGCCGCTGGTGCTGTTCACCAACGGCAGCCATGTCCGCTCTGAGGCGATCGCCCGCGGCCTGCGCGAGGATGGCCTACCCGTGGGCGACCGCGAGGTGCTGACTCCGATCGACAGCACGATCAGCTACCTGCACCGTCGCCATCGCGGCCGCCCGGTGCTCGCCTTCGCGACCGAACCTGCGCGCGAGCGGCTCCGCGAGGCCGGCATCCCGCTCGCCCGGGGCGAGGACGCCGAGGCGGTGTTCGTGGCCCACGTCGACGAGCTCGACATGGCCACATTGGAGCGCGCGGCGCGCGCCGTGCTGCGGGGCGCCCCGCTGCTCACGGGCAGCTACGTGGCGGCCTACGCCGGCGCCAACGGCCCCATCCTCAGCCGCGGGGCGATGGTCACCGCCGCCATCGCCAAGGCCACCGGCCGGCGGCCCCAGATCGTCGGCAAGCCCTCCCGAGCCGCGGTGGCCGAGCTCCGTGAGCGGCTGGGCCTGCCCACGTCCGAGCTGGCGGTGATCGGCGACGATCTGGGGATGGATATCGCGCTCGGTCGCCTGGGCGGCTCGCGCACCGTGCTGGTACGCAGCGGGATCAGCGGTCAGCTCGACCTCGACCGCGTGCCGGAGCGGCGGCGACCCGACGCCGTGATCAACGGGGTCGCCGACCTGCTCGAGTGGTTGTAGTCCCGACCTACTCGAGTGCTTGTAGCCCCGCCGAGTCACGGAGCGCCGCGTGGCGGATCTCGCTCGGCGTGACACCGAAGGCCCGCTTGAACACCCGCGAGAAATGCGCCGCGTCGCAAAAGCCCCAGCGGAACGCGATGTCGGTCACCGAGCCTCCGTTGGGCTGCTCCAGGTCCTCTCGGCACCGGGCCAGCCGTTCGCCCCGTACGAGGCCCGCCACCGAGGTCTCGGCGTCCTCGAACAGCGAATGCAGCGCGCGGACCGACATCGCGTAGGTGCGCGCGATCGACGCCGGCCCGAGCAGGGGATCCTGCAGATGCGTGCGCACGTAGCGGCGGATCTCGGAGCGCAGCGCGGCGCGGGTGGCCGATCGGTTGGTCGGCACGGACGGCTCCACCGCAGCGCGCAGCAGCTCCACCGCAGCGTTGGCGGCGGCGGCGCCGGCGGCCGGCTCCAGCCACGGTTGCTCCTGCGCCAGCGCGTGCATGAAGCGCACGAGCAGGCGGGCCGGCCCGCTGGCCCCCAGCGGCGGCAAGCGCGCCCATCTCCGCCAGCCGGGGGCAGACCTCCAGCACCCGCCCCCGGGGAAACAGCAGAGTGCGCTTGTGAAACGCCTCCACGATCTCCACCTCGGTGGGCTGCAGGCCATCCCACAGGACCACGTCGCCTGCCTCGAGCGCGAGCTCGCGGCCGCCCTCCCGGACCAGCTCCACGCCCTTGGCCACGAACTGGAAGCCGACGATGTCCTCGTGGCGCGCCTGGTCGAGCTGGGCGGTCATGACCATCCGGCTGCGGTGTCCCAGAAACGGCGACGCCGCGCAGTCGACCAGCATCAGCTCGCCGATCGCGCGCCGTGTCACCGCGCCATGGAACTCGCCCGGAGTCCGATCAGTGGCGTGCACGTCGAAGCCCAGATGCGTGGCGGCCAGGATCTCGGACCACGACTGCAACCGGCGCGCGGTATCGACGCCGTTGGCGCGCCACCGTTCGGGGGCGTTACCGGGCGTCCTGGCTGCTAGCGCCGGTGCCATGTCGTTGCACACCCTACCCGGGCGGCGATAGCGTGCGCAGCATTGACGCGGGGTTACTCACGGTGCGCGGAGACCCAGGCCACCGAGCCGGCGTCGACGGGCAGCGCTACCCCGGTCACGAACGATGCCTCGTCCGAGCACAGCCACAGCACCGCGGCAGCCACCTCCTCCGGCTCGCCGAACCGGGTCATCGCCTGCGGCGCCAGGATCTCGCGCTGGCGCTCCGGCGACTCGTTGGACATCAGCGGCGTCATGATCGCTCCGGGACAGACCGCATTGACGCGGATCCCATCCTGCGCGTACTCCACCGCCGCGTTCTTGGTCAACCCCAGGATCCCGTGCTTGCTGGCGGTGTAGGCGCTCAGCAGGGTCACCGCGCGCAGGCCGGCGTTGGAGGACGTGTTGACGATGGCGCCGCGAGGCGGCGCCTCGTTGCGCAGCATCTGGCGGATCTGATGCTTCATGCCCAGGAACGTCCCTCGCAGGTTGACCGCGATCACCCGGTCGAAGTCTTCGTCAGAGGTCTCGTGCAGACGCCGATGCACCCCGATGCCGGCGTTGTTGTGGGCGAAGTCGAGCCGGCCGTAGCGCTGCACCACGTGGGCCGCCAGCGCCTCGTTGTCGGCCGAGCTCGACACATCGCAGGGGAGGAACTCGGCCTCGCCACCCTGACGCGTGATCTCCTCCACGGTCTGCTCGCCGCCGGATCGAGCCGACGCCAGGTCGGCCACCACGACGGCGGCGCCCTCGCGCGCGAAGCGGACGGCGCAGGCGCGACCGATACCGCTCGCCGCGCCGGTGACGAGGCCGGCTTTGCCCTCCATCGACCGAGTCATCCCGGAACCCTAACCGCTACGGGCCTCCCCGCGCGAGGGGCGCGGACGGTGCCGTGAGCGAGACCGGACTGGACACCGCAGCGCTCGAGCGGGCCGGTTTGCCCGCGGCGCAAGCGGCCGCGTGGGAGCGGTCGGCCCCCGCCGCGCCGCACTCGTTCGCAGCCGACGCCGACGCGGTCAGCGCGTTCTTGACCAGCGGACTCTCGCTGCTGCGCCGCCTGCCCGCAGCGGCGCGGCGCACCGATGCCGAGCGGGCCGCGGCGACCGCGATCGAAGCCGAGCTGACCGGCGCGCGTGAGCGCTTCCTGCGGGCCCGCGCCGGCGAGCTCTACGACGAGCTGACCGCCTCGCGCACGGTCTCGTCGCGGATCGAGCGGCTGGTCTACGACGCCGCCACGCGTATCCCCGGCCTGACGCCGACGCGCTCCGAGATGGCAGCCAGAGCGCGGGCGCAAACTCGCCGACAAGGAGGGCTGCGAGCTGGCCCAGGGACTGCTGCTGGCCGAGGTGCTGTCCGTGCCCCGGGCCGGCCGGCATCTGCTCGAGGCCATGCTCCAGCCGACGCCGGAGGCGATCGAGCGGCTGGAGAACTTCACTGCGACCGGGACGGCGGACCTCGGCCCCGTGCGTGTCACCCGCCGCGGCCGGGCGGGGATCCTGGAGCTGAGCAACCCCCGCCACCTCAACGCCGAGGACGGGCTCACGCTCGGTCCGACCGAATGGGGCGTCGATCTGATCCTGCTCGACCCGGCGATCGATGTGGGCGTCATGCGCGGCGCCGTGGTGGATCATCCCCGCTACGAGGGTGAGCGGGTGTTCGGCTCCGGCATCAACCTCACCCACCTCTACCACGGCCGGATCGACTTCATCTGGTACCTGGTCCGCGACCTTGGATACGTGAGCAAGCTCTACCGGGGGATCAGCGGGGCGGGCCACTCTGATCGTGCTGTCACCGGTACGGCCGAGGAAGCCGACTCGGACGCGGACCTGGACACGGTCGAGAAGCTGTGGATCGCCGTCGTGGAGAGGTTCGCGATCGGCGGTGCCTGCCAGCTGCTGCACGTGATGGACCACGTGGTCGCGGCCCGCGGCTCGCGGCTGTACCTCCCGGCCCGCAAGGAGGGGATCATCCCGGGCGCGTCCAACCTCCGCCTGCCGCGCTCGGTCGGCGACCGCGCCGCGCGCCAGGCCATTCTCTCCGGCCGCGAGTGGACCGCGGGCGACGCCGACGCCGACCTGCTCTGCGACGAGGTGGTCGATGCCGGGGATGTGGAGCGCGCCGTCGATGCGCGCATCCAGGCGCTGACCAGCTCGGGCCTGGTCAACGCCGCCGCCAACCGGCGAGCGCTTCGCGTCGGGCAGGAGCCGCTGGATCTGTTTCGCCGCTACATGGCGACCTACGCGCGGGAGCAGGCGTACTGTCACCTCAGCCCGGCGCTGGTCCGCAACCTCGAGGAACACTGGGATGCGGGCCGGCGCCGCCTCTGAGCCCCGCATCTGGGACCGCATCGAGACCGCCACCGCGGACCGGCTCCAGACGCTCCAGCTGGACCGCCTCCGAGCCACGGTCGCGCGAGTCCTGGATGGGCAGCCGCTCGGTGCCGGACGCCTGCACAGCGCGGGAATCACGCAGCCCGAGGACATCGACTCGCTCGACGATCTGGTCCGGGTTCCGTTCGCGACCAAGTCAGACCTGCGCGACGGCTACCCCTTCGGCCTGCTGGCGGTGCCCCGGGAGCGCCTCGTCCGCGTCCATGCCTCCAGCGGTACGCACGGCAAGCCGACCGTGGTCGGCTACACCCGCGGCGACCTGGACAACTGGAGCGAGGTGATGGCGCGCTGCCTGACCATGGCGGGCGTCGTCCCGGAGATGGTGATCCACAACGCCTACGGCTACGGCCTGTTCACCGGCGGCCTCGGCTTTCACCAGGGCGCAGAGCGGATCGGCGCCACCGTGGTGCCGGTCTCGGGTGGACTCACCACCCGCCAGGCGATGCTGCTGCGCGACTTCGGGGCCGACGCGCTGGCCTGCACCCCGTCCTACGCGCTGGCGATCGCGCAGGCTCTCGCCGACGCGGGCGCCGGGGCCGGCGACCTGCAGCTAAAGCTCGGGCTGTTCGGCGCCGAGCCGTGGACTGAGGGCATGCGTGCCGAGATCGAGCGGGCCCTCGGGCTGCAGGCGGTCAACCTGTACGGCCTGTCGGAGATGTGCGGGCCGGGCGTGGCCGCCGAGTGCCTGGTCGCGCGCGCCGGCCTGCACGTCCAGGAGGACCATTTCCTGGTCGAGGTGGTCGACCCCGGCGACGGGCGGCGGCTGGAGCCCGGCGTGGAGGGGGAGCTCGTGTTCACGACGCTGACCAAGGAGGCGCTGCCGCTGATCCGCTACCGGACCGGCGACATCGGCTCGGTGATCGTCGGGACCTGCCGGTGCGGCCGGACCACCGCCCGTCTCACCGGGCTGCGCGGGCGCCACGATGACATGCTGATCGTGCGCGGTGTCAACCTGTTCCCATCCCAGGTTGAGCACCTGCTGCTGAGCGTCGAGGGCACCGCGCCGCACTATCGCCTCATCGTCCAGCGGACCGGTGCGCTGGACGAGCTGATCCTGGAGTGCGAGCCGGCCGCGGCCGACAGCGACCCCGACCGGCTACGACAGCGGATCGAGCCGTTGCTACGCGAGCAGACCGGTCTCCGGATCGCCGTCTCGCTGCTGGAGCCCGGCAGCCTCCCGCGCAGCGAGGGCAAGGCGGTGCGGGTGATCGACCGGCGAGCCTAGGCCCGAGCCGCGCGGCGGCGCTCGGAGGCGTAGGCCACGAACGCGTCGAGCGCGTGCGGCTGGGCCAGGGCGTCGCGGCTGGCGACCTCCTCGGCCGGCGCGCCGAGCAGGATCCGCTTGACCGGCAGCTCGAGCTTCTTCGCGGTCAGGGTCCGGGGGATCGCCGGCACCGCCTCGATCGCATCGGGCACGTGGCGCGGTGACAGCGCCTGGCGCAGGGTCGTGGCGATGCGGCGGCGCAGCGACTCGTCGAGCTCGCCCCCCGAGGCCAGCACCACGAACAGGATCAGCTCGCCCGCTCCGCCCGCCGAGTCCTCCAGATGCACCACCAGGCTGTCGGAGATCTCCGGCAGATCCTCGACGACGGTGTACAGCTCGCCGGTGCCCAGGCGGACGCCGCCCCGGTTCAGGGTGGCGTCCGAGCGGCCGGTGATGACGCAGCTCCCGCGCTCGGTGAAACGGATCCAGTCGCCGTGGCGCCACACCCCCGGGAAGTCCTCGAAGTACGCCGCTCGGTAGCGACGATCGCCGGGGTCGCCCCAGAACCCGATCGGCATCGAGGGCATCGGGGACCTGATCACCAGCTCGCCGAGCTCTCCGACCACGGCCCGACCCTCGGGGTCGTAGGCCGCGACATCGACCGCCAGGCACGCGCCCGCCATCTCGCCGCGGAATACCGGCTGCAGCGGGCTGCCCTGGACCATGCCGGTGCAGACGTCGGTGCCGCCGCTGCCCACGTTGAGCAGCAGCTCAGGGTGCAGCTGCTCGTAGACCCAGTCAAAGCCCTCGGCCGGCAGCGGCGACCCCGCCGCTCCGAGCTGGCGCAGGCTGGACAGCTCGAACTGCTCTCCCGGTCGCAGGCCGGCCTTGCGGCAGCCCATCAGGAAGGCCGGGCTGGCGCCCATCATGGTGGGCCGGGTCAGCTCGGCCAGCCGCCACTGCTCGCTGATGTCCGGATACGCCGGGTTACCGTCCAGCATCACGATCGATGCCCGCAGCAGCAGCGCCGAGATCAGCGCATTCCACATCATCCAGGCCGTGGTCGTGAACCACATCAGCCGGTCGCCGGGCTGCAGGTCCCAGCTGAGACCGTGGTTCTTGAGGTGCTCGACCAGGATTCCCCCGTGGCGATGCACGATTGCCTTGGGCAAGCCGGTGGTGCCCGAGGAGAACAGGATGAACAGCGGATGGTCGAAGGGCAGCGATGCGAACTCCAGCGGTCCCGCCTCGGAGAGCAGGTGCGTCCCAACCCGTCGCCTCCGGAACCGAGTCCTCCGGTCCGCCGGCGTAGGGCACGTGCACGACGTGCTCCAGGGTCGGCAGCGCCGCGCGGATCGCCGCGACCTCACCGCGACGGTCGATGGGGCGCTCACCGTAGCGGTAGCCGGCGACCGTCAGCAGCACCTTGGGGGCGACCCCCCCGAAGCGTGCGATCACGCTGCGGGGGCCGAACTCGGGGGCGCAGGTCGCCCACACCGCACCGAGGCTGGCGCTGGCCAGAAACGCCACCAGAGTCTCGGGGATGTTCGGGAGGTAGGCGACGACGCGGTCACCGGGCCCCACCCCGAGGCGCTGAAGCCCCGTCCGCGCCCGCGCCACCTGCTCGCGCAGATCGCCGAAGCTCAGCTCCATCGGCCCCCGCGTCTGCGAGTGGGCCAGCACCGCGAGACGATCGGTGTCCCCGTCCGCGCCGACGGCGTGCTCGGCGTAGTTGAGCTCCGCGCCGGTGAACCATTGCGCGCCCGGCATCTGGCGTGAGCCCAGGACGTGGCGGTAGGGCGCGCGGGCCCGGACCCCGAAGAAGTCCCACACCGAGGCCCAGAAGCCGTCGAGGTCGGACACCGACCATCGCCACAGCTCGTCATAGCCCTTCAGACGCACCCCCCGGTCCTCCGCCAGCCAGGTGAGAAAGCGCCCGATCTGGGTGGCGCTCAGCACATCGGCGGGCGGCGCCCACATCACCGGCTCAGTCGTCGTCACCGCTCCTCGCGCGCCGCCGGGAGGCGACGGTCATGCCAAGCTCGCCGACGCGTCCTGGACGGCCCGCCACACGCGCTCCCCGTTGGCGGGCATGTCGATGTGGCGGACGCCGAGGTGGGCCAGTGCGTCGACGACGGCGTTGTGCACCGCCGGCGTGGCGCCAATCGTCCCCGACTCGCCGATGCCCTTCGCCCCCAGCGAGTTGATCGGCGTGGGGGTCTCCATCTCGACCGTCTCGAAGAACGGCAGCTCGGTGGCGGCCGGGAAGCAGTAGGTGACGAGGTTGGCGTTCATGGGGTTGCCGTCCTCGTCGTAGGTCAGCTCCTCGTAGAGGGCCTGGGCGATTCCGGCCGCGAGCCCTCCATGCACCTGACCTTCGGCCACCAGGGGGTTGATGATCCGCCCGGCGTCGTCGACCGCGACCAGGCGCTGAAGCGTCACCGCGCCGGTCTCTGAGTCCACCTCCACGACCGCGACGTGGGCGCCGAACGGGAAATGTCGGCTGCGAGGCGGTGAAGTCGGTCTCGGCCTTGAGCTCGTCGATGCGGCCGTGCTGCTGCATGCGCGCGGCCAGCTCGCCCCAGCTCATCGCCGCCTGCGGGGCCCCCGCGACGTGGAACCGTCCCGCCGCCAGGTCCAGCTGGATGTCCTCCGGGCTGGCCTCGAGCTCCTCGGCCACCAGCCGCTTGGCCAGCTCGACCAGCTCGTCGGAGGCCTGTCCGGCGGCGGCACCGCCGATCTGGGTCGACTTTGAGCCGTAGGTGCCGGTCCCTCGGGCCACCACGTCGGTATCGCCCTTGAGCACCGAGACCTTCTCGAACGGCAACCCGAGCCGCTGCGCCACGATCTGGGCGAAGGTGGTCTCGTGGCCCTGGCCCTGGGAGAACGACCCGGTCTTGACGATCGCCTCACCGTCCGGCGGTCATCTCCACGGCGCCGAACTCGGTCTCGGCGATTCCGTTGGTGACCTCGACGTAGGCGCTGATCCCGATGCCGAGCAGGCGGGGATCTCCGTCACGACGCCGCTGCGCCTGGGCTTCGCGGAGCTGTTCATAGCCGGCCGCCTCCAGCACCAGCTCCAGCGCGCCGCCGTAGTCGCCGGAGTCGTAGTGGGCCCCGGATACGGTCGTGAACGGGAACGCGTCGGCCGGGATGAAGTTGCGCCGACGTATCTCGGCGGGATCCAGAGAGACGTCGGCGGCGAACTGGTCGATCGCCCGCTCGAGCATCTGGGTGGCCTCCGGCCGGCCGGCGCCGCGCACCGGCCCGATCTGCGTGGTGTTGGTCACCACCGCCTTGATGTCGATCTCGATCTTGGGGATCCGATAGACGCCGCTGGCCATCAGCGCGGTGAGATTGGGCAGGAACGCGCCCAGGCCGGGGTAGGCGCCGGCGTCCTGGAGGATGGCCAGGCGCAGAGCCTGGATCCGGCCCTCGCGGTCGCCGCCGAGCGTGAAATCGATCTGCTGGGCGCGGCCGTGGTGCATCGCGACCATGTGCTCGCTGCGCGTCTCGGTCCAGCGCACCGGCCGGCCGGTCGCGCGCGCCAGCCACGCCACCAGGACGTCCTCGACGTCGAGCCCCTTGCCGCCGAAACCGCCGCCGACGTCAGGCGCCACCACGCGGACCTGGTCGGGCGCCATGCCGAGGATCGCCGCCAAGCCGTCACGATCCTGGTGGGGAGTCTGCGTCGACAGCCACACCGTCAGGCGTCCGTCACCACCGAGCTGGGCCGCGTTCGAGCGCGGCTCGATCGGGCACGCCGCCAACCGCTGGCTGATCACCCGGCCCGCGGTGACGACGTCACAGCCGGCGAACAGCGTCTCGTCCGGGCGCTCGGGCGGGACGTGCACGCAGACGTTGGTCTCAACGTCGGCAAACAGCACCACCTCGTCGGCGAGCGCTGCCTGCGGATCGGTGTTCACCGGCAGCGGGTCGTAATCGATCTCCACCAGCTCCGCGGCGTCGAACCCGAGCTCACGGCTCTCGGTGAGGACCGCCGCCACGATCTCGCCCACGAAGCGCACGGTGTCGGTGGCCAGAAAGGGGCGCTGCATCCGCTCGTCGATCCCGAGAAACGGCGGTAGCGGGAAGGTGGGAAGGTCCAGATCCGCGGCCGTGAACACCTGGGTGCCAGGAATCTGATCGGCCGCGGAAGCGTCGACGCCGAGGATCCGGGCGTGGGCCAGATCCGAGCGCACGAAGTTCACCCGCAGAGCCCCGGGCAGGTCGAGATCGTCGACGTACTGGCCCGCGCCGGTCATGAAGCGAGGATCCTCGCGCCGGCGCACGCGCTGTCCGATGACGTTGGCCACAGTGCCTAGAGCCTTGCACACGGCCCGCGGCGGCGGCAAGCTCGTCCCCGGCGGTCCACGTTCCCGGACAAGCGCGGTTGCGCGGAAAGGTGAGCGCTGTCGGCCAGCGCCGGGACGGTAGGCTGCCCGACGTGAGCGCCTTGGAGGATCGGCTGGCGATCCGGGAGCTGGGGGAGAACTGGGCGCTGTGGCGCGATGCCCGCGACTGGGAACGCTTCCGGACCGTGTGGCACCTGCCCGGTCGCATGATGGCGACCTGGTTTCAGGGCACCGCGGACGAGTTCATCGCGGTGAGCCGCGAGGGCTTTGCCCGCGGCGTGCGGATCCTGCACTTCCTGGGGGGCAATTCGGTGCAGCTGGCCGGCGATCGCGCCATCTCCGAGACCAAGATGACGATCTCGCAGCGCGCCCGGGTGCACGACGTGGAGGTGGACGTCGTCTGCACCGGGCGCTTCTATGACTTCTGCGAGCGACGCGGCGGGCGCTGGGGATTGGTTCACCGCCAGCCGATCTACGAGTCCGACCGCCTCGATCCGGTGGACCCGGCGGCCCGCCTCGAGCTCGACCGCGAGCGTCTGGAGCGGTTCCCCGTCGGCTACCGCCACCTCGCCTATCTGCAGACCGAGATCGGCTACGACGTCAAGCCCGACATGCCGGGCCTGGCCGGCGCCGAGCTGGACGCGCTCTACGGCCGCGGCGCCCGCTGGCTGGCGGGCGCCACGGCGGCCGAGCTCGCGCTCTGACCCCTTCGGTCAGGCGTTTGAGACTTCACGCTCGGTGGCGCGAATCACGCCGGCGCGATTCTTGTGGGACCGCTCGTAGGAGCGGGTCTGGCGGGCGCGATCCTCGTCGCCCTCGGCCAGGACGGCCTGGATCTCGGCGGCGGTGAGCTCGTCGTAGCCCGGCCACGGCTCGCTGCCGCGCAGCGTCTCGATCCGGCTCAGGACCGTGCTGCGGTTCTCGTTCTTGCGCTCGTAGGAGTCGATCTTGGCCAGATCGATCTGGGAGAGGTCGCCCAGCCGGCTGGTGATCTCCTCGGCGGTGAGCTGGTCATAGCGGGGAATCGCCAGATCGCCCGCGGAGGCGACGGCTCCCTTGACCTGACCCTCGGCCTGAGCGACGCCCGGGACCTTCCGGGCCCGGCGCGCGGTCCGCTTGCCGGCCGCGGTCGTCTTACGAGCCGCGGTCCGGGTCGCCGCACCGGCCGCGCGCGCCGCATCTGCGGTGCCCGTGGTGCTGGGATCGTATGAGGGCTGCCCCTCGATGTCGGCGCGAGCGACAGCCTCGCTCAGCTTCGGGATCTCGCGCAGGACGCGCTGGAGCATCTTCTCCTCATCGGCGCGAATCGAGGCGGCCAGGCGAGCGGTCTCGTCGTCGCCGACGAAGCGGGCCAGCCGCTCGATCGCTGTATAGGTCGCGATCTCCAGCGCCTCGGTGGCGCAGGCGTCCTTGGCGTTCTTGAGCACCTTCTCCTCGCCACCGGTGCCGCGCAGCAGGTCGAAGGGAGTCTTGCCCAGGGCGATCACCTGTCCGGCGACGTCCTCCCAGAAGCCGACGACGGCGAGCAGCGGGTTGACGCCCTGGTTGAGCTTGCCCAGACGTTCAGCGACGCGCTTGGAATGGTCGCGCGTCTGGGTCAGGTGGGTCTCCAGCGCCGAGCGGTAGGACCCGCGGGGAGTCATGGCGATCTGCGACTGCAGGATGCGGATCAGGGCATCCTCACTGGCTCGGGCCTCACTGAGGTACTGCACGATCTTCTGCTGGGAAGTCATTGCTACGTCCAATCTCTGAGGGGAAGGGCTCAGGCCAAGGTGATCCTGAGAGCACACTGCCGGCGGGGAAGAGCCCGCAATCAAGCCGGCACTATTGGCTTACCCGGCCCTCGTCCGGTAAACGTGGACTGCGTCCCCGGCGTGCGCCCCGGCGCGTCAGTCGAGCTCGGCCAGCAGGTCGGCGATCGAGTCGACGATCCTGCCGGCGCGAAACGGGTGACGCTCGGCTTCTTCCAGCGTGGTCAGACCGGACAGGACCAGGATCGTCTCCATCCCGGCCTCGAGCCCCGAGACCACATCGGTGTCCATTCGGTCGCCCACCATGGCTGAGGTCTCGGAATGGGCGTCGATGGCGTTCAGGGCAGAGCGCATCATCAGCGGGTTGGGTTTGCCGATGAAGTAGGGATCGACGCCGGTGGCACGGCTGATCAGCGCCGCCACCGAGCCGGTCGCGGGCAGCGGACCCTCGAGCGTCGGCCCGGTCGCGTCGGGATTGGTGGCGATGAAGCGCGACCCCGCATCGATCAGGCGGATCGCGCGGGTGATGCGCTCGAAGCTGTAGGTGCGGGTTTCCCCGAGCACCACATAGTCGGGGGCTCGGTCGGTGAGGGTGTATCCGATCGCGTGCAGCGCCGTGGTCAGCCCGGCTTCGCCGATCACGAACGCCGAGCCGTTGGGACGCTGGTTCTCCAGGAAGCGAGCCGTGGCCAGCGCCGAGGTCCAGATCGCCTCCTCGGGAATGTCGAGTCCGCTGGTGCGAAGCCGCGCGGCGAGGTCGCGCTGGGTGTAGATCGAGTTGTTGGTCAAGACCAGAAACGGCATCCCGCGCTCGCGCAGGCGGGCGATGAACTGCTCGGCGCCGGGGATCGCGTGCTCCTCCGCGACGAGGACGCCGTCCATGTCCATCAGCCAGGACCGGATCTCACGTTGGGGCGTCATGCGATGCATGAGATCATGGCGGACTCTCGGCAACCGCGCGCTCGCGACGCCACGG
Organism: uncultured Solirubrobacterales bacterium; assembly: GCA_963744195.1. Lineage (GTDB taxonomy): Bacteria > Actinomycetota > Thermoleophilia > Solirubrobacterales > Solirubrobacteraceae > Palsa-465. The sequence continues at coordinate 171,627 of CAVUSY010000010.1, read as the reverse complement.
CTGGCGTATCGGCTCAGCGATCGCCGGGCAGCAGCGGCGCGACCAGAGCTCGTACCTCGGCGGGGTCGCCCGCGTCCAGGGCCGCGCGCCCGGCGGCCTGCGCCGCTTGGAACTCGACCGCCGCCAAGGTGGCCTTCACCTCGGGAATCAGCGCCGGGGCCATGCTCAGCTCGGTCACCCCGAGACCGACCAGCAGGATCGCCGCGGCCGGGTCGCCGGCGAGCTCGCCGCACACCCCCACCCACCGGCTCCGCGTGCCGGCCGCCCGGACCGTGGCGTCCACCAGCCGTAACACGGCCGGCTGCAGCCCGGACGACAGCGCGGCCAGACGCTCGTTCCCACGTTCGGCCGCCATCGTGTACTGCGTGAGATCGTTGGTGCCGAGGGAGAAGAAGTCCGCCTGCTCGGCCAGCCGCGCGGCGGTCAACGCCGCCGCCGGAACCTCGACCATGATCCCGAGCTCCAACGCGGCGTCGACCCCGGTCTGTATCCGCGCTTGATCGAGCAGGGCACGGGCCCGGATCAACTCGTCGACCGTCGCCACCATCGGCAGCATCACCTTGACGGGAAACTCGGCCGCGATTCGCAGGATCGCCCGTAGCTGAGTTGCCAGCACATCGGGTACGGCCAGAGAGACGCGGATCCCGCGCACGCCCAGGAACGGATTGGCCTCCGCGGCCATCGGCAGCGCCGCCAGCGGCTTGTCGGCACCGGCGTCGAGCGTGCGGATCACCAGCGGTCGCCCCTGCAGCGCCACCGCGATCTCCCGCAGGGTGCCGACCTGCTCGTCCTCGTCGGGTAATTCCGCGCGGTCCAGGTACAGGAACTCGGTGCGCAGCAGACCGACCCCTTCGGCCCCCAGCGAGACCGCGCGCACCGCTTCGCTCGGACTGCCGACGTTGGCGAAGACCTCGACGCGGACACCGTCGTGCGTGGCGGCCGGCTCATGAGCGCGCCGGAGCGCCGCCGTACGCCATCGCTCGCGCCGCTGTGCGCGCTCGCGCGCGGCGCGCGCGGTGGACTCAGACGGCTCGAGCACCAGCGTCCCCGCGTCCCCGTCCAGCAGCACCGTAGCCCCCTCTCCGATCTGCAGCACCGTTTCGCCCAGCCCCACCACGGCCGGCATCCCGAGAGCGCGGGCGAGGATTGCCGCGTGCGCCGTTGGCGCTCCGTGGGCGGTGGCGATGCCCGTGATCAGCTCGGAGTCGAGCGCCACCGCGTCAGCGGGCGTCAGCTCCGCTGTGATCACGATCCCGGCCTGGCCGATCGACGCCGCGGGTTCGCCCTGCAGCACCGCGAGGACCCGCTGTCCGACGTCGAGCACGTCCGCGGCACGCTCGCGCAGGAGTGGCTCCTCGAGGCCGCGATAGATGGCCGCGACCTCGCACGCCGCCTCGTGCCAGCCGCGTTCGGCGCTGGCGCCGGCGGTGATCGCGTCCGCCGCGCGCTCGAGCATGGCTTCGTCGGACAGCAGCGACAGGTGTGCGTCGAATATCTGCGCTTCAGCCGCGGTGGCCCGCGCGGCGACGGTCCGGCGGTCGGCTTCGATCGCGGCGCGAGCGCCCGCGATGGCCGCCTGCAGCCGTTCCCGCTCGCGTTCGGGCGATTCCGCCGCGCGGGTCGACGGAGCCTCCAGGACCCCGGCGTGATGAAGCCGGCGAGCCGGGCCGAGCGCGATTCCGGGCGATGCGGCGATCCCCGTGAGCATGGTTTGCGCGGGGAGAGGTTCGGAGTCGCCCGGCGGTGCGGCGGTCGGGGACGCGGTGGCGCGATCGGCGGGGCGGGTGCGGCGGCCGGCGGAGCGGGTGCGGCGGTCGGCGGAGCGGGTGCGGCGGACGGCGCAGCGGAGATCCCGTCGCCGAGCCCTTCCCGCACCAGCCCGGTGAGGGCATCCACCGCCTGGCGCGCCTGCGGTCCGCTGGCGCTGATCAGCAGGGTGTCCCCGCACCGAGCGCCGAGGGCGATCACGTTGGTGAGGCTGGTGGCGCGGACCGGGTCGCCGCTGGGCGCCTTGGCCACGCGCACCTCGGCGTCGAAGCTCCGGGCGAGCTCGATCAGGCGGGCGGCCGGCCGGGCGTGCAGTCCCACCGCGTTGCGAATCGCGACTTCGGCCAGTGCGTCGGCGTCCGGCGCTACGCGACTCTCCTCTCCGCCGTCCGTTCCCGGCCCCAGCTGCGAGGCCTTCATCTTCAGTGCGTCCCGGGCTTCGGCCGCCACCTCGTCGAGAGTGGCCCCGCCGCTGGCGGCGGCGGCAGCGGCGACCGCTCCCTCCACCAGCGGGGCGTCGCTCAGCCTCACGCGGTCCGATCCAGCGCCCAGCATCTCGATCGCGAACTCGGCGCTGAGCAGGGCGCTGCCGAGATCCATCAGGACCAGCACCCCGTCATCGGACATCGCCCGCTCGATGGCAGCGTTGACCCGCTGCGCGTCGGTACCGAGCACGCCGGGTTCATCCAGCCCGCCGGCCGCCTCGATGGCGAGCTCGGCACCGCCCATCTCCCGCGCCAGTGTGACCACACCCTCGGCCAGCGCCTCGCTGTGGGAGACGACCACGATCCCCACCATGGCGAGGCGGGACTCTCAGCCCGTCAGCGCCTCGGCGGCGCTCTTGAACAGGTAGTAGGTGGAGGTCGCGCCGGGGTCCTGATGACCCTGGCTGCGCTCGCCCAGGTAGCTCGCTCGACCCTTGCGGGCCATGAGCGGAGTCGTCGCCTTCATTCCCTGCTCTGCGCCGCGCACGGCGTCCTGGAGGGCGTGATCGAGATCGGACGCGGCCTCCAGCGCCTCGATCGCCGGTATCAGCGCGTCGACCATGGTCTTGTCGCCGGGCTGGGCCTTGCCCCGGGCCTGAACACCCTCCAGCCCTTTGCGCCAGGCGCCGGCGAACCCGGGGAGGTCGACCTCGCCCTGCCCCGCAAGGGCATTACCCATCTGCAGCAGCAGCGTGCCGTAGAGCGGGCCCGCGGCACCCCCCACACTCGACACCAGCGCCATCGCCACGGTCTTCAGAACTGCACCCGGATCAGCCGTCTCCGTCCCGTCCAGCTTCTCCAGCGCCTTTCGCATCCCCCGCTCCATGTTGGTGCCGTGGTCGCTGTCGCCGATCGCGGTGTCGAGCGCCACCAGCTCCTGGCGGTGCTCGCTCATCTCGCCCCCGAAGCGCGCCATCCAGTCCACCGTGCTCTCACGCGTGATCGGCACGCGTCTATGCCCCCCAGCGCAGGGCCGGCGTGTTCACGGGCGCGTCCCAATAGCGCACCATCTCGTCGTCGAGCTTGACCAGCGTGATGGAGCAGCCCTGCATCTCCAGCGAGGTGATGTAGTTGCCGACGAGGTTGCGCTCGATCGTGAGCCCGTGCGCCTGGGCCAGCCGGCTCACTTCGGCGTAGACGACGTACAGCTCGAGCAGGGGCGTGCCGCCCATCCCGTTGACGAACGCCAGCACGCGGTCTCCCGATGAGAACGGCAGATCCTCCACGATCGGCGTCATCAGCCGTTCCGCCACCTGCGCCGCGGAGGCCATCTTCTCGCGGAAGCGTCCGGGCTCGCCGTGGATCCCGATCCCGATCTCGATCTCGTCCTCATCGAGCTCAAAACTCGGCGTGCCGGCGGTGGGGTTGATGCAAGCGGACAGGGCGACGCCCATCGAACGGCCGTTGGCGTTCACCCGGCGCCCCAGTTCAGCGACGTCTGCCAGCGACCGGCCGTCTTCGGCCGCCCCTCCGCAGATCTTCTCCACCAGCACGGTCACGCCGACCCCGCGGCGCCCGGCGGTGTAGAGCGAGTCCTCGACCGCCACATCGTCGTTGGTCAGGACCGTCTCGACCTCGAGGTCCTCCGCCCGGGCCAGCTCGGCGGCCATATCGAAGTTCATGATGTCGCCGGTGTAGTTCTTCACGATGTGAACGACGCCGGCGGCGCCATCGACGGCCTTCGTCGCTGCCAGCATCTGATCGGGCGTGGGTGAGGTGAACACCTCACCCGGACAGGCGGCGTCCAGCATCCCCGGCCCCACGAACCCACCGTGCATCGGCTCGTGACCCGAACCGCCGCCGGAGACCAGACCCACCTTGCCCCGTACCGGAGCATCGATCCGCACCACCATCGCGGGGTCGAAGGAGACGCGCAGGCGATCGGCGTGGGCGGCTTGGAGGCCGCGTAGAGCGTCGGCCACGACCGCGTCGGGTGCATTGATCAGCTTCTTCATGGGCGCCCCCTAAAGGCGAGAGGAACAGAAAACACCAGCCCGCCGCCGGATGCGCGCAGACGGCCGCGCTGGGGGACCCCTCTGCACTCTCCGGTTCGTACGAGCACCTTCGTCACGTGAGTATCGACAACCTGTGAGAACCTGAAACGTCAGGCTATCTGACCATTCACTCTGACGGGGCGATCAGTCGCGTCTCATAGGCGTAGATGACGGCCTGCACCCTGTCTCTGAGGCCCAGCTTGCCGAGCAGGTTTGACACGTGTGACTTGACCGTGGCCTCGGAGATGACCAGTGCAGCCGCGATCTCGGCGTTGGACAGCCCGTTGGCGAGCATCCGCAACACCTCCTGCTCGCGCTCGGTCAGCAACTCGAGCTCGCCGGGTCGCTGGGAGACGGCGGCGGGAAGCCGGCGAGCCACCTGATCGAGCAGTTGGCGAGTGACCGCGGTGGAGAGCACGGCGTCTCCCGCCGCCACGGCTCGCACGGCGGCGACGACCTCCTGCGTGGGGGCGTCCTTCAGTAGGAAGCCGCTGGCCCCGGCGCGCAGGGCCTCCAGGATGTATTGGTCGAGCCCGAACGTGGTCAGGATCAGCACCCGCTGGCGCGGAAGCTGTCGAGTGGCTTCGATGCCGTCCATCCCCGGCATCCGGATGTCCATCAGCACCACGTCGGGAGCGTGCTGTCCGGCCGCGCGCACCGCCTCCTCGCCGTTACTGGCCTCGGCGACGACCTCGATGTCCCCGGTGGCCTCGAGCACCGCCTTGAACCCGGCTCGCATCATCGGCTGATCGTCCGCGATGACGACGCGAAGCTTGCTCATCGTGGCGTCGGCACGTAGGGCAGCGTCGCGGTGACCTTGAAGCCGTCGGGGAGGGTCTCCGTGGTCAGTGTCCCTCCGAACAGGGCGGCACGCTCGCGCATCCCGATCACACCGTGCCCGTCGGAGGGCTCTGACAGCAGCATCGCGCGCACCTGATCGTCACTGTCGATGATCGTCAGCCGCACTCCCTGCGCCTGGTAGGCGAGCGTCACCTTGGTGCTCGCGCCGGAGGCGTGCTTGACGACGTTCGTGAGTGCCTCCTGGATGATGCGGAAGGCGGACAGGTCGAGGCTCTGGGGCAGTGCGCGTGGCTCCCCTTCGACGGTGAGCTCGATCTCCAGCCCGGCGCCCCGCGATTGCTCGACCAGCCGCTCGAGCTGAGCCAACCCCGGCTGTGGGTTGAGCTCTGGTCCTTGCGCCTGGTCATCGCGGAGCAGCCTCAAGGTGGTGTGCATCTCCGCCATGGCCTGGCGTCCCAGGTCGGCGATCGCATCGGTGCTGTCGGTCACCCGGTCATCGTCGACGGTCGCCCCCAGGGCTTGCGCCTTGACCACCATCAGACTCACGTTGTGAGCCACTATGTCGTGGAGCTCCTGAGCTATCCGGACGCGTTCCTGGGCCACGGCGCGGTCGGCCATAAGCTCCCGCTCGCGGTCGAGGCGCTCGGCGCGTTCACGCAGACCGTCGATCACCCTGCGCCGAGCCCCCACGTAGAGGCCCACCGCAACGGCGGCCGCGAAAGACGCGGAGCTTCCGATCGCGTAGCCGAGGAGGCCACCGTGATCGGTCGCGGCGGCGCTGCCCCATCCCGCCCCGGCGGCGAACGTCACCGCTGCCGCACCCGCGGCCGCCGCCGCGCCGATCCTCCACGGTGTTCGAGACGCGATCGTGTAGAGCACGGCCATGACCGGAAGCGACAGCGCCCGGTTGTCGGGCATCGCCGCCTCAGCGGCGACGGCTAGCGCCAGCGCCGCATAAGGACGGTCGCTGCGCATGAGAATCGGCAGCAGTGCGGCCAGCGCCAGGAGCAGTACGACCGGCTGGCCGGTGTGGATGGCGTCCGCAATCACGGACCCCAGAACCGGAATGGCGAGCCCGAGGGCCAGGAGGACATCGCCGCGCCGTGGCGTGAACTGCCAGGAACGCCTGCGGCGGGCCGGGAGCATGACTGAAACTATTCTCCCTGGCCCGCCGTTGACATGTCAGATGGGGCTTTGCCGCAGCTGCGTGGCTAGACGTCGCGCCTGACCAGCAGGACGGCGGCGGCGGCGATCACCGCTGCAACGTAACCGGCGAACACGGCCAGTCCCGCGCCCGGGGAGAGCGAGTTGGCGTGGTGTCCGATCTGCATCATGGCCTGACCGGCGTTGCTCGGCAGGTACGGATCGATCGAGTTCGTGATGCTCGAGGGCAGAATCGAGACCAGCGGCGGGATCACGAACATGATCCCGGCGAACGTGGCGATTCCGGCCGCTGTGTTGCGCATGATCGCCCCGAGTCCCATCGCGAACAGGCCGACGAGCGTCAGGTAGACCGCCGCGCCCAGAACCGCGAGCGGCACCCCGGCGTGGGAGAACGCGATCTGGATGTGCTGGCCGGACAGGATCGCCTGGCCCGCGAAGAACGCGATGAAGGCTGCGGGGACGGTGATGACCAGAGCCACCAGCGCGTACACGCCGGTCTTCCCCCACAGGATCGGTAGGCGTTTTGGCACCGCGGTCATGGTCGAGCGGATCATGCCGGTCGTGTACTCACCGGTGATCAGGAGCACCCCGAGCACCCCGATCGCGAGCACCCCGAACCTGACTCCCAGCAGACTCGTCGAGAGCGGATCAAACGACGCCTTGTCGGCGGCGCTCAGAGAGCTCCAGCGCGAGACGTTGGCGGCGCTGGCGATGATGCCGAACCCGATCGTCAGGACCGCCGTGGCCAACAGTGAGTAACGGGTTGAGCGAAGCGAGCGGAGCTTGGTCCACTCCGAGCGGAACACCCCGGCCTGGGTCACCCGCCCCGTGACTCGCGTTGCGCGATCGCGGTCGCGGGAGGCAGCGGGGCGTGGAGCGACGGCTGTAGCTGAAGCGCTCATGCGGCAATCCTTTCCTGCCGGTCAACGCCGGCGGGGTGCTGATCGGTGGGGGTGACGGCGCGGTACTCGGTCTCCTCGCGCGTGAGCTCCATGAAGGCCTCCTCCAGGGAGGTCTTCTCCGGGGTCAGCTCGTAGATGGCGAGGCCATTGCGGGCGGCGGCGATCCCGATCTGCTCAGCGGTGAGTCCTTCGACCTCCAGGATGCTCGGCTCACCGCTCGAGACGCGGACGCCGGGACCGAGGATGACCTCGCGCAGCCGCGTCGCCTCAGGCGAGCGGACGTGCACGACGTTCTTGGACCACTCGTCCACGAACTGCGCCAGACCCACGTCGCGGATCAGGCGTCCGCGGCCGATGATGATGAGGTGATCCGCCGTGACGGCCATCTCGCTCATGAGGTGCGAGGAGAGGAACACCGTCCGGCCCTCGGCGGCGAGCCCTTTGAGCAGCTCTCGGATCCAGTGGATGCCCTCGGGATCGAGGCCGTTGATGGGCTCGTCGAGGATGAGTACCTCTGGGTCGCCCAGCAGCGCGGCGGCGATACCCAGGCGCTGACCCATGCCCAGCGAGAACTGGCCGGCCCGCTTGCGGGCGACCTCCTCCAGGCCCACGAGCGAGATCAGCTCATCGACCCGGGAGCGCGGGATGCCGTGGGTCTGGGCCAGCGCCAGGAGATGGTGATAGGCGGAGCGGCCCGTGTGCACCGAGCGGGCCTCCAGCAGCACCCCGACCTCGTGCAGTGGCGCGGGAAACTCGCGGTAGGCCTTCCCGTCGACGGTCACATTGCCCTGCGACGGGGCGTCGAGCCCGACGATCAACCGCATCGTCGTCGACTTGCCGGACCCGTTTGGCCCGAGAAAGCCCGTGACGAGCCCCGGCTTCACCGTGAAGCTGAGATCGTCGACGGCGGTCTTCTCCCCGTAGCGTTTGATCAGGTTCCTGGCTTGGATCATGTCGGTCCTCACTTCGTCGGTTTCACAGCCTCGCCGACGACACTAAGCGCGACCGGCTGCGAGCACATCGGCCGTCGTGTCGGCTACCACCCCCCTCGCGGGACTGGTCTGTGCCCCTCGTCTCATCCGAACGGATGAGCCGGCAGGCGGCGGTCAGGCCCCGGGGTGTGACACCCTGCGGCCGCTGCGCCACGGTGGAGTCACGGGCGCATCCCCGGTAGCCTTCAGTCCGATGAGCACCGGGGGTGTGGGGCCGGTCGTCGGGTCCCTGAGCGGCGCGCCGGCCGATGAGGCGGATCGGGCCTGGTTTGCCGAGCGGGCTCGGCGCTGGGACGACGATGACTGGTGGCAGGCGCAGATCGACACGGCGGTGGCCGGCAGCGACCCCGTGATCTGCAATTTGCGGATCACGCTGGTCCACCAGGAGCTGTCGCTGGCGCTGGCGCGGGCCACCGGAGTCGCGAGCGGCGCGAATTTCCACACCTGGGCGGTGTGGGGTTCAAAGACGGCGGGCCGGACCATCCGCCGCGAAGATCTCCCCGTGCTCCCCCCGGCGGCCGCGATCGTGGCCGGGCTCACGGTGGCCGGCGGGGCCGCCGCGGTGGCGTGCGGGAAGCTGAGCCGCCGGGTCGGTGTGCCGGTGCTGAGCGGTGCGGCGCTCGGCGGTTTGGTCGTCGGGACGGTGGACAACCGCGTGAACCGGGCCGCCAGTCGCATCTTCGGCGGTAACGCCACCGTGCTCGAGGACATCGGGCGTCAGACCGCCCGCTTCCTGAGCACGGTCGCGGGTCTCCCGGACGATCGCCGGAAGGGCGGGCTGGACGGTTTCCTGGCCGGGCTCAGACCCGGTCCGGTGGTCAGCGGCGGCCAGGATCTGCTCCGGGGCGCCTATCGCCACTACTTCGACGCCGGCCGCGAAGTCGACCGCGATCGCCGCGACGAGCTGATGCTGTGCGGCAACCTGCTCGCGATCCTGCACGAACACCAGCGGCTGCAACCCTATATCGACGCCTCGGTCCCGCGCCCGCTGCGGCAATTCGTCACCAAACGCCTGCTGAGCTTCTCGGTGGGCGCGGAGGCGATGAAGGTCAGTGTCGATGTGCCCACCCGTGGAGCCACGCCGTTCCCCGACACGCTGGCGACGATCGAGGATCCCGAGCTTGAAAGCCTTCTGTGCGGCCCGCACGGATGGGACCGCACCCCCGACACCCCGGTGGGCAGCGCCGCGGCGGACTGGACGAATCTGTCTGACCGCATGAACTTCATCGTCGACCTGTTCCGCAGCAAGCAGACCGATCCGAATCTGTTCTCCCCTCCGTTCTCGAGCTCGCAGCGAGCCATGATCCTCGCCGGCCGCGTGCCCGGCGGCCCGCTGTGAGAACGCTACAACCCCGTGGCCGGTCGGTGACCGGTCGCCGGCCGATCGGTGTGGTCGCGGCTGCTGTCCTGACAGCTCAGCGCGCCAGGCCGGCCGTGGCCGTCCATAGGGCCAGACCGTCTGCCGGCACGACACCCGAGGTCAAGAACTGGCCGCCGACGAATAGCCCGGCCGCCCCGTTTTGGGCGAGAGCCTGGGCGGGCGCGGCGGAGCCGTTGCTCTGGCCGAGCCCGCTCCCGAGGGCAGCCCACGCTCGGGTGGACGGTGTGTAGGTCGCCACGCCTCTGGCACTGATGCCGCCAGCTGTGGTGAAGCCGCCTGCCATGTAGAGCACAGGGTCGCTGGGGGCGCCCAGAGTAGTCGTCGAGGTCTCGGCGAGCCCGGTGACGGGGCCGTTGACACCGGCCGCCAGGGCGGTCCACCGCGGGGGTCCCGCGCCGGCGGGGGCCGTCTGCCAGTCGGCGATGTTGCTGGCGGCGAGGCCGGCATTGCTGGCGGAGACGCCGGCGTTGGCGAAGCTGCCGCCGACGTAGACGTCGCCGTGCGGGCCGTTGGGCATCACTTGGATTGTCTTCACCGTCGCGCCGTTACCCGACACTCCGCCGGGGAACGTATAGCCGGAGGTCGGGAGCGGAAACGAGGTTGCGGTCGTGTCGAAGTAGGCGAACCCGTAGGCGGTCACGTAAGGGCCGACGCTCGTGTTGCCGATGGTCGGGAAGTCGCCGCCAATCAGCAGGTAGCGATTTCCGAAGTTGGCGAGCGCCTGCACGTTGCCGATCGGTCCGTAACTGGGGTTTTGACCGAGCGCGTGCCAGTGGCCGGTGGTTGGGTCATAGCAGGCGACCTCGGTGGCCGGCTTGCCCCCGGCGCTGCCAAAGCTGCCCCCCGCGTACAGACGCCCGTTCACCGAGGTGAGCGCGAACACGGTGGAGTCCACGCCGGCACCCAGGGCATGCCAGGCGGTGCCGTCCCACATCGCGATGTTGTTCGCCGCGACGCCGCCGGCGGAGCTGAACGCACCGCCGACATAGAGACGGCTACCGATCATCGTCGTCGCGTACACCGTGCCGGCCACCCCCCCGCGCTGAACGCCGCTCGACAGCGCCGCCCATCCGCTGCCCGTCCAGCGCGCGATCGAGTTAGCCATTGTCGCTCCCGCCTGCACGAACGAGCCGCCGGCGAACACGCCGGCGCCGTAGGCAGCAAGACTCAGTACCTGGCCACCGATCGACGGGGTCTGGGTCATCACGCCTTGACCGAACGCCGACCACGTCGATCCGTTCCACTGGCCGATGTAGTTGAGGATCGGGTCCACCGGGTCCGGAGATGCCGTTCCCGCGTAAGTGAACGGACCGGCGGCGATCACCGACGAACTGCCGCTCGCTGCCAGCGCGGACGGTCCCGAGTTGAGGCCATGGCCGACCTGCCGCCACACTCCAGCCGTATACGAGGCGAGGTTCGCTGCCGGCAGACCCCCGGCGCTGTTGAACGCGCCGCCGACGTACAAGGTCGAGCTCACCACCGCCAAGCAGTAGACGGTCGCCTGGTTGCTGCTGGCGTTGTAGCTGATGGTCCCGGGACTCGACCAGCTCGAGCCGGAGAGCTTCGCCAGGCCGACGGCCGCGACCCCTCCCGCGTAGTGAAACCCGGTGCCCCCGACGTAGACAGCCCCACTCCGCGGGTCAACCGCGAGCGCGTATCCGTCAACCGAGCTGCTACCGGTCAGCCCTGACCCGTACGCGTGCCACGCGGTCCCGTCCCAGGACGCAAAGTTATTCACGGTTGTTGACCCCGCCTGTGCGAACGTTCCCGTGACGTACAACTGGCCTGAAACCGGGCTCCAGGCCATCGCGCGCACGGGCTGGTATCCGCTCGCACCGACGCCGCCGGCAAGCGTGGACCAGCTGCGCGTTGCGACGGTGTAGGCCGCGATCGCGTGGGCCGGCGTCGTGGCGTTGTTGACAGACTGCAAAGAACCGCCTACGTACAGAGCGCCATCGTGATAACTGAGGGCGTTCACATCGCCACCCACGCCGCCGCCGACCCCCGCCCACGTACTCCCGTTCCAGGCCGCGAGATTGCTTACCGTCACCGAGCCGGCCTGGGTGAAATGGCCGCCCACGTAGACGGTGCCACCAACAACCGCAATCGCGTACACCGGACCGTTCACGCCCGTCCCGAGCGGCAACCAGCCATGGCCGGCCCACAGCGCGATGTGGTTGTAGCCGGGCACCTGCTCGATGCTCGTAAACGTCCCGCCGGCAAACACCTTGGACCCGCTCACGGCGATCGCGTTCGGGGTGAGATTGAGGCCCGGCTGGCCGAGGCCGCCGGCCCATGACGCGTCGGTCGGCGCCGCCTGGGCGGTTCCGGATCCAGCTGCCGAGAGCATCCCCGCCAGCACAGCGGTCACGGCCATCCGTCGGCCGGCAGACGCGAGCGTTCGAGCCCCCATGGGACCTCCTGTGGTTGGTCTGTCCCCGCAGCGCCCCGTCCTGCCCCGCGGACCATCTATACGGCAGGCTCCCAGATGAACGTTTCTGAAGCGTTACAACCGGCCGGCTCAGCCCGGCTCTTCCGAGCGGGCAGACCTGGCGAGAAATCCCGCGATCACGGACTGGCCACGCGTGAACGCTCCATCGTGACCGGCACCCCTGAACACGTGCAGCTCGAGGCGATGACCGCTGCGGACCAGCTCCCGCGCGAAGCTTAGGTTCGTCGCCGGGGGAATCTCCTGATCATCCGAGCCCACGAGCATCACGATCGGCACGTCTCGGGGAAGCTCGGCCGGGGTGTTTGCGACCGCCAGCCGGTGCCACGGTTGAATGTCGGCCGGATTGGCCGCGAAGAACGTTCCGAGCTGCCCCAACTGCACCTGGCCGATGCGGTCCGCGATGATCAGCTGCGCCGCACGTATGCCCGCCGGCGTCAGTACACGTCCCAGCGCCCTACCGTAGAAGTTGTGCCATGCCTCCAACACCGCCATCGCGTCGAGAATGGTGAACGGAGTCAACGAGGTCATGCGGGCGATGCCCAGCAGGTTTGCCGCTGGAGAGGACGCCACCACCCCCTGGACGTGTAAGTCCGGGGCGTAACGCCGAGCCAGCTCGTCGGCCCAGAGGACCGCGTGACCGCCCTCGGAGTGGCCGACCAACACGACCCGGCGGCCGACCGTACCGCGCCCCAGGTTCCGCGCCGCGCGCGCGGCGTCGAGCACGCTGCGGCCGGCGCTGATGCCCACCGCGTACGGCAGCTGCCCCGGCGTGCCAAGGCCCTCGTAATCGGTGGCGGCGACCGCGTAGCCGGCGTGGACCCACCTGCCGATCAGCGCACGCAGGCGATACGGCGACCCGCTGTCTCCGGTCCGGGAAGGTGCAGAAGCGTCGGTGAATCCTGTGGTTCCGTGTCCATAGGACAGGATCGGCCATCCGTCCGACGGCCGTGCCCGGCTGGGGATCGCGAAGGTGCCCGACACCGCGATGTCCTTCCCATGCACCGAACGTGAGTGATACAGCGCGACCCAGAGCCGGAAGCCCCGCGGCGAGCGGAGCCGCACGGCTTGGATGATGGTCCCCGGGTTCGCGCGCGCCAGCGGCGACGGGAGCCTGTAAAGACGGAGCGGCGGGCGCACCGGGAGCGCCGCCCGGGCCGACGTGGCGCCGGAGCCGGCCAGCAGCAACACAGCACCGACCAGCCCCAGGGTTGGCAACGCACACCTTCCCCTCATGTCGTGGCCGCATCGAGCAGCGACTCGGCGTCGCTGACGATTGCCGCCAGCCCCAGGCTGTTGGCCGTACTCAGCGCCTCGGCGGCTCGATCGGCGGCCCGCTCGTGCGCGCCGCGGGCCAGGAGTGCACGCGCGTGGTCACGGCGCGTGGCCGCGGCAAGCGGTCGGGCCCCCGTTACATCGAGCTGGTCTATCGCGGCGTTGAACCTTTCCTCGGCCTCCTGCTCGCGACCGAGCAGGGCCGCGAGCGGGGCGATGTAACGGTGAAGCGGGCCGTGGTAGGCCAGCACCGGGCCGGCCTGCACCGACTGGTCCGGCAATTCCGCGAGCAGCCGGTGCAGCGTACCGGCGGTCTCTATGTCTCCAAGGACAACGCACGCCTCAGTTGCCGCGGTCATCCCCCACAACCAGTTGACGTCTCGCTTCCAACCGCCGAAGTCCCCGGCGGCAAGCTGCCGGAGCCGCTGTTGCGCCTCGCGGTTCTCCCCGGCGGCCACCAGCGCATGAACCAGGATCGCTTGCCAGCACCCCAAGCCCGGGTTATTGGCGACCACCGCACGCAGCGACGGGACCAGTTCGCCGCCTCGTCCTTGGTCGTGGCGCAGTCGCTCGAGTGGGATCGCTCCGAACCGCGCCGCGTCCTGGCCATCGACTGCAACCGCGCTGGCCACCGCGGCATGAATCTGCTGCTCTGCCGCCTCGCCCCGGCCGCAGGCGACTGCGAGTGTCGCGTCTATCGCATCAACGACCCACCGGTACACCGGCATCCCAGTGCCGAGGAGCGTTTCCCGCCGGCGAGCCAGCAGAGCCCCGAGCTCGTCAGGGCGCCCGCGGCGCAACAGCGCATACCCCTTGGTGATGGTGGCCTCACAACCAAGCGCGATGCTCTTGGTGCGACCGGCGATCCGCATGATCTCGTCGCTGATGGCCATCGTCTCCGAAACTCCCTCGGGCCGCAGCGACACCCAGAAGCTGCTGAACAGCGCCCAGCCGATGGCTTCCTCTTCACCGCTCGCCCGCGCCCGGCGCACCGCCTCCTCACTGAGGGCCGGCACCCGGTCGAATCTGTCGCCGTAGTAGAGCGCCGAGCACAGCCGCGACAAGACCCGCGCGCGCAGGGCGTTCTCTCGGTCGGGGAGCATCGTCACCGCTTCCTCGAGCAACTTGACGTCCGCCCCATCGACGCGCCCCGCCTTGAACACGAGCTGCGAGCCGACGAATGACAGGGCGGCGCGCGCGAGACGCTCCCCGTCCCCTGCATCGCGAGCAACTGTCGCCGCTGCGGCGGCGCGCGCCCGCGCGTCCGGGATCCGATCAGCCGCTCGCAACGCATCCGCGAGTGAGAGCGAGACATCACATCGCTGCTCCCGAGACGCATCCGCTACGTCGAGCAGCACGTCGGCCCGGAGCAGCAGACTCGCTGCAACCTCGAACGCCTGGCGCCCCCTCGCCTGCTCCACCGCCCTCAGCAGCGCATCGATCGCGGCGCGAGCGGTAGCGCGATCGCGCACAGCGGCCTCGCGATGACCGGCGAGCTCGGCGAGATGATCATCGAGCGAGTCTGCGTGTACAGCGGCGATCGCCTCGGCGACCGCGTCGTGCAGGGTGCGCCGGTCAGCCGCAGAGTGCTGACGGTAGCGTGTCTCGCGGATCAGCCCATGGGTGAACGAGACACTGACGGGCGTGCCCGGGACCTCGCTCACCAGCCGGGCACCCAGCGCCTCATTGACCGCGCCGGTCAGCTGGGCCTCCGCCATCCCACTGGCGTGGGCGACGATTGCCAGCTCGAACGTCCGTCCCACAACGGCGCCTACACCGAGAACTGTCGCGGCGTCCCGTTTGAGCCGCTGCAGACGCTGGTCGATCAGGTCAGTGACCAGGAACGGCAGCCGACCCTCGGGGCCTCCCTCAGCACGCGCTCTCAACGCCTCGATCACGAACAGCGGGTTCCCCTCGGCAGCAGAATGCAACCGCTCGCCGTCGTCCCGCAGTGGGGCGAGCTCGCGGACGATCTGCCCGGTTTCGCTCGCCGCCAGCCCGGCAAGCTCGATCCACGCGCCGTCGTCTGCGCAACGCGCACGGTCGAGGAGCTGCGTCATCGCATGCTCTCGATCCACCTCCGCCCCGCGCAGGGTCCCAACCACCAGCAGCCTTGCGGCGCGCGCGTGGTCTGCCAGATGCGTAAGCAGCAAGGTCGTCGAGCTATCCGCCCAGTGCAGGTCCTCGAACACCACGACCAGTGGACGCGCAGCCCCGGCGATGACCAACAGCTCACAGACAGACTCGAACAGGCGGTGGCGCCGCGCCTGTGGATCCCATACCGCAGGCGTTACGGGCACGGCGTCAAGGCGGCGAGCTAGGTCCGGCGCCAGCGTCAAGAACTCACCTCCGGCGGCGAGCGTCAGCGCGGTAAGCTCCGCAGCGCTACACCCGGCGGCATATTGACGCAAGACCTCCACGAACGGTTCGTAGGGGACGAGGGCCTCCTGGTGACAGCGCCCCCACAGCACGTTGGCGTCACCAGCATGCGCAGCGACCGCGAGCTCCGCGGCGAGACGCGACTTGCCGATACCGGGGTCGCCGACGACGATCGCCAGCCCGCCCGCCCCGTCCCGCGCGCGCTCGACCAGCTCCTGAAGGCGAGCCAGCTCCTGGACTCGGCCGGCCAGCGAAGGCCGTGACGGCGGCGTCGCCTCAACTGGCAACGCCAGCACGGGCGGTTTCGCCTCGACGTCGTCCGACAGGTCACTCCGCTGCAGCAATCCGGCGTGTAAGCCCCTCAGCTCCACGCTCGGGGCGACGCCAAGCTCATCACGCAACAGGACGCGCACCTGATCGTAGACCCGGAGCGCCTCCGCCGAGTCGCCGCGTGCCACAAGCGCTTCGATGCGCAGGCGATACCCAGTCTCGCGAAACGGGGCCAACTCGATCAACTCCCGCGCTGCCGTCTCGGCGCAGCCGAGCTCAGTTGCGCCGGCCCTCAGTGCCGCTCGCCCAACGGCCGCCAGCGCGCGGAACCGCAGGTCCGCCAGCCGTTCCCGCTCGACGTCTATCCAACTAGCTTCGAGCCCCGGAAGAAGCTCCCGCGAGACCATTTCGGCGACCACCGTTGCTTGCGCGAGCGTCGCACTCCGTTCCGCCTCGCCCACCAGCTCGACCGCCCGCTCGAGATCGACATGGACCGGTTTGGGCAGCTGAAACCGCACCTCCGCCCGGCCCACCAGCACGTCGCCGCCGAGCGCTCGACGCAACCGTGACAGCACCACCCGCAAGGCCGCGTCCGGATCATCCGGCGCCCGCTCCTGCCAAAGTGCTGCGGCCAGCGCATCGCGGCGCACGGGGCGATCACGGTGCAGCAACAGATAGGCGAACGCGAGCCGTCCAACTCTCCCCCCGAGCTTCGGGGAGAGGTCCTCCCCCTCGACCATGATCCTCAGGTCCCCGAGCAAGGAAACCGAAGTCGGCGCTGCTGAGGAGATCATGCTATGGCCACAATGCGACGCTCCACTCCCCACCACCACACCGATTCGTCGGAGTCCCCAAAAACACGTGGCCGTTCCCGCCCGTGCGAATCGCCATTACGGCCCTGCGTATGACTGAGTCTAACCGCAAGGGCACCGGGACGAGTCGGGTGCTGAAACGTTGCTGAAACGTCCGCTGGCGATCTCCGTCAGCGGGCATCGTGGGGGTGCGTGCCGCCAGCCGCTCACGGCGATCTCCTGCGCCTCGGTATGGCTGTGCGCCGCGGTCGGCGGGCCCGATGTGCTGAGCCCTCCAATCCAACGGGCGGCGCCGGACTACGCGAGCTTTGCGTAGTCGTCCGGATCCCAGGCCAGCAGTGCGAGCACCTGCACCACCGCACTGTGATCCAGCAGCGTCTCCCCGGCCCGCGACGACCGCGAGCGGCGGCGTTGAGCCGTCCACAGTCGGGCGGCGTAACGGTGCATCGTGTCCAGGATCTCGGCGCGCAGTTCGGCGTCGCTCGTCGCCGCGTGAAGCAGCAGCAGGTTACGAAAGAAGATGGCGTTGAACGCGGGGGGCTGTTTCTCGTATTGACCGCTGTAATGCTGCAGCGCGTTGCGCGCGATCGCCTCGGCGCGGGCCAGGTACACGGTTTGCCCGGTGCCGTGGCGTCGGTGCAGTAACACGTTCACGCCGACCATGCTGCCCTGGTTGTAGCTCCACAGCGCCCGGTCGATCGTGTCGTCGCCGCGCAGCTTGTCCCAATACAGGCCGGTGCCCGGACCGTTGCCGCCACCGGTGTCAAGCGTCGCGTTCACCCACTGGTACATCTCTTCGGCCGCGTTCGTGTGAGCGCCGCCGGTGAGCTCGGCGAGGTGCAGCCCGAGCTCGGCGTTGGGGGCGTTGGAGACCGTGTTGCGGTCGTGGTTGCGCTTTCCCGTCCCGCGCCCCTGCTCGACCCAGAACACCCCCCCGGGGCCTGGCACATCCTGCCGGCGGTCCCAACCGGCCACGGCGAAGCGAAACAGGTCCGCCGCCCGCCCCAGGTCGCCCGCGCCCGGCCTCATCCGCTCCAGCTGGACCAGTGCCAGGCCCACCCAGGCGTTGTCGTCGTAGTAGCGATCCCCGCCGAAACGCGCCCCGATGACGTCGGACGAGTAGGCGGGCCGGTCGCCACTCGGATCCCAGTAGCGCTCAAGCGCAGTCAGCCGCTGCGCGATCGCGGCGTCGGCGTCGAAGTCCGTGACCAGGCCGGGGCGCGCGCCCGCCAGGTCGAGCGTCGCGACGAAGGCCCGCACGAACGGCCACAGGTGCGCGGTGCTGTTCGGACGGCGCACCCACCCGTCGTCGCGGTAGAGGCCCTCGCGGGTCCCGAAGCGGCGCTGCATGACCGCGTAGGCATGCGCCGCGCGCGCGGCGTAGACCGCCGGCGCATCCCCGGCGGTCGAGGTCAAGCGCTCTGCTGCGAAATCGCGGCTGCGACCCTGCGCCCGCGCCGCGCGAAGAAGTCCGCCTCGGCCTCGCCGAGTGCGGTCGCCGGGTCCGCACCGTGGAGATACTCGGCGGCGATGGCGCCCCAGTCTGCGCCGGCCCGGAGCTGCTGTAGGACGACGGCGACGATGCCGTGCATCCGCCGGATCAGGATCGCCTCGGGCGGCAGGGTGAACTGGTTGACCTGCATCCTGGCCTCGGCGCGGCGCTCGCTGTGGGAGAGCTCGTGCTCCTCGGTGGGCGGCTCGCCCTGGGAGCGGTCGCGGTGGCGGCCCCGAGCGGCGTCAGGCGCAAAGCGACGCTCCCCCGGCACCGCATACCACTTGATGGCCATGCGCATCAGCCTCAGGGCCCAATCGGCCTCGACCGCGTCCGCCCGTTCGGCCGGGAGGTAGCCCCCGGCGACCAGCGCCGCCTTCAGGGCTTGCGCGTCCCGGCGACCAACCGCCAGGGCTATCGCGCGCTCGTATCCCAACCGGGCACCGTCGACGTCGCGCAGCAGGCCGAAGTCCAGGAAGCAGACCTCACCATCGGGGCACAGCAGATAGTTGCCCGGATGAGGGTCGCCGAGCGCGATCTGGTCGCGGTAGAGCAGGCCGAAGAAGAACCGGAAGACGATTTCACCGTAGCGGTCGCGCTGCGCCTCGTCGGCCCGGCGCACCGCTTCGAAGCGCTCCCCTTCGACGTACTCGGACACCAGCACCCGCCGGGTCGAGAGGGCCAGGTCAACGCGAGGCACCCGAACGAACGGATGCCCCTGCACGAGCCGTCCAATCCGGCGCTGATTCTGGGCCTCGAGCTCGTAATCGAGCTCCTCCGCAATGCGCTCGCGCAGCTCCGCCAGAAGCGCCCTGGAGTCCAGGCCCGGCGCGAGCCGCTTGAGCAGCGGCAGCAGCAGCATTGCGTTGCGCAGGTCGGTCTCGACCGCCTCCGCCACGCCCGGGTACTGGATCTTGACCACCACGTCGTCACCGGCGATCGTGGTGGCACGATGCACCTGGCCGATCGAGGCGGCGGCAAAGGCCCGTTGGTCGAAGTCGGAGAACACGCGCTGGAGCGGGCCGCCGAGCTCTCGCCGCATCAGCTTCTCCAGGTCGGCAAAGGCCACCGGCGGGACATCGTCGCGGAGGGCGGCGAGTCTGCGTTGCAGCGCGTCCTGCTCCTCCTCCGCCATTCCGTCGAACTCGACCATCGAGATCATCTGGCCCACCTTCATCGCCGCGCCGCGCATCTGCCCGAGCTGATCGACAAGCTGGTTCACGAGCGCGGCAGTCCGCTCGCTCTGGGCGGCCGCGGCCCGCTCGGGCGTCCGAACCCGGTTCGCCGTACGCATCCCGGCCCACCGCACGCCCTGCCCGGTCACCAGCCCGCCGACGCGAGCCGTCCGCGCCAGGCGGCCGGTGGGCAGCTTTCGCGCTTCGGGAGGCGGATCGTCGCGCTGCGCGCTCATCGATCGAGCCTAGCGAGCCGGCAGGCCGGCCCCTCTACTCAATCGCCGTCCGCGGATGCGAGCTGCGCCACGTGGTCGCGCGGCGCGATCTCACCGGGGCTCCGCGACGCCACCCACGCCGCCGCCTCGTCGAGCGCGTGGGCGGGGTCGAAGGATGGGACGGCTGAGAGCAACGGACGGAGGTCGGTGATCCCGAGGACCTCCATGGTCTCTGCGCGCAGAACCTCCTCCAGCGAACGTGCCGTGTCGAGCTCGGTGTGGATCCGCTCCGCCAGCGCCAGCCAGCGGCCCCCGGCCTCGGGGTCGACCTCGGCGGCGTAGCGGGCCACGAACCACAGCGCGGCAACGGCAACCGAATGGACACCGTGGCGACGGGCGAGCTCGATCACCTCGGCGAGCTCGGGCTGGGTGATCTCCTGCGTGACCGCCGAGCCCGCGAGCAGGCGCGCCTCCAACGCGCACACCAGCATGTAGTTGTGTCCCATGTCCGCCGCCAGCTCCGCGCAGGTACACGCGTATCCGAACGCCTCGTCGTAGCGAGCGTCGATGTAAGCGTCGCCCCACAGTGAGTAATGGACCCAGCCGAGGACGCGGGGGCTGGTCCCGGGACCGATCAGCCCGAGCAGCACCGGGCGTAGACGCCGGATCTCCTCGCGGTCGAGCTCGTTGATCGCCTCGGCGAAGAGCTGCGCCGTGGCCACGCCCAGCGCTTCCTGGTCCCCCAGCTCCGCCGCGCGGTCGGCGAAGCGTCGCTGCCATCTCCCCGCCGGGTGCTCGAGCGCGGCCACGATCCGCAGCAGCGCCAGCTCCTGCTCGCCGGGAATCGAAAACCGATCGAGTAGCCGCTCGGCCAGCTCGCCGCTCTCCTGCCGCAGATTGCCGGCGATCCACAGAGGTCGCAGACCGAGCGCCAGCCTGGTGGCCGATGCCTGATCTCCCTCCTGGACGGCGTCGGCGAACGCGGCGCGCAGGTTGGCATGATCGGCCCGCAACGGGACCGACAGCTCGCCCACCGCGCCACCGGCTTCGAATGCCTCGCCGGCCGGCTCGGCGAGGTCGGCGAAGTACTGCCGGTGACGGGCGTGGACATCGGCGGATTCCCCGGTCGCGAGGCAGGCCTCGAGGGCGAAGGCTCGCACCAGCTCGAGCAACTGAAAGCGGCTCGGATCCCCCTGACGGCGCACCAGGCTGGCCTCTCTGAGCTCTGACAGCTCCGTCCCCAGGGTTCGTCCCATCACGGCCTGGAGCGCGTCCAGCGTGAACCCGCCAAGAAACGCCCCAGCCCCCCGCAGCACGGCCTGCGCTGACGGAGTCAGCAACTCATAGCTCCAGGCGATCGTGGCGTGAAGCGTCTGCTGGCGATCGGGCAGATCACGCAGCCCCCGTTCCCCGATCGACAGCGGTAGCGAGAGCTGGTCATGAATCTGGGCCGGGGTCAGGAGTTGGCACCGGGACGCCGCCAGCTCGATCGCCAATGGGAGGCCATCCAGCGCCCGGCAGATCGCCGCCACGGTGCGGTGGACCTCGCGGTCGAGACCGAGGTCCGGGTCGGCGGCGAGTGCCCGGTGCGCGAACAGCTGAACCGCCGGGCTCTGCGCGATCTCGTCGTCGGATCCACCCGTGGGGAGCCCCAGGGGCTCGACCGCGAACAGGCGCTCACCCCTGATTCGCAGTGCCGTCCGACTGGACACGAGCACCCGGATTTGCGGCGCCAGCTCCAGCAGCTCGGACACGAACACCGCAGCGGGGAGCAGATGCTCGAAGTTGTCGATCACCAGCAGCAGCTCCCGGTCACGTAGATAGCGCCCTAAACCGTCAGCGCCCGGGCCGTCGGTTCCGTCCCGGTGACCCAGCGCAGCTGGCGATCTCAGCGGCCACCAGAGCCGGGTCGGTCAACCGCTCGAGCGCGACGAACACAGCCCCATCCCGATACTCAACTTCCAGACGCCGCGCGAGCTCGAGCGACAGCCGCGTCTTTCCGACCCCGCCGGTCCCGATCAGCGTCACCACCCGCACATGCGGATCGCCCATCAGCGCCTGCAGTACCGCCAGCTCCGGCTGGCGGGCGATCAGCTCCGTCACCGCTGCCGGCAGATTCGACGCCGGCGCACTACGGACAGGCACCGGGCCCGCCGCGGACTGGTCGGCGCCGGCGGCAGCTTCCGGCGCGGAGATCAGCAGCGCCGCGTCGTGTTCCAGGATCCGCCCGTGAAGTCGCCGGAGCTGCTCACCGGGCTCCAAGCCGAGCTCAGCCGCGAACGCGCGCCGCGCGCGGGAGAACGCGTTCAGCGCCTCCGCCTGGCGCCCCGACCTGTACAGCGCCAGCATCAGCTGACCCCACAGCTGCTCCTCGAAAGGATGCGTCGACGCCAGCGATTCGAGCTCGGCCACGAGCTCACCGGCCGCGCCGCCAGCGAGGTCAGCGTCGATTCGCAGCAACAGCGCTTGAAGCTGCTTCTCCTCGAGCGCCCGGCGCCACTGCGCGACGCTGCCCTCACATGCTACGTCGCACAATGGCTCGCCGCGCAGCAGATCGAGAGCTTCTGTCAGCAGCGCGCGTCGCCGGTCCGGATCGGATCTGGCCTCGATCAACCAGCGCATCGAAGCGCCAGCAGTCGAGCTCGACCTCCTCGGCGCGCAGCGAGTATCCGGCGGGGTCGCGCACGACGAGGTCGCCGAGCAGGTCTCGCAGCTTGGACAGGTGCACGTGCAACGCCGACACCGCGCTCGCCGGCTGGCGCTCTCCCCACAGCTCGTCGATCAGGCGATCGCGCGAGAGCGGCACTCCCCCGGCCATCAGGAACAACGCCAGCAGCGAACGCGGGCGTCCGCTCGGGAGCGGTACCGATTCACCGTCGCGCTCCAGTACGAGTGGTCCCAGCACACCGAATCGACAAAGTCCCTCGGCCACGAGACCGAGCGTACAGCCAGGCTCCCCCGCCACCCGGGAGTTGAACGCTGCCGACTCCGCGTTACACACCACCTCGCGGCAAGCCGTCCACGGTGTCGACGAAGGCAGCGATCGCGTCGAGTGTGGTCGGGTCCGCCTCGAGGTGCGGGACGTGCGCGACGCCGTCGAGGAACCTCAGTGAAGCGCCGGGAATCATCGCGGCGGCAGGCTCATCGATCGCCTGGATCTCCTCGGCGTCGAGGCGGCCGATCATCACAAGCGTGGGGATGGCGATCTCGCCGAGGCGAGGCCACGCGGCCGGTGGCTCGGTCTCGTCGCCGGGGTCCTCCGCGTTCAACGCGCGGCGGTTCATGTCGAGAAACAGCTCACGCGTGCGCCCGCCCACGCGTCCTTCCGCAGCGCCCGGTCCATCGAGCCACATCCACGCGTCGAGCCGGCCGACCTCATCGAGGTCGCCGTCAGCGACCGCCGCTTCGATTCGGGCGTTCATCTGGGCCGTCGGTCCCTCCGTCAGCTCGGGGTATGGCGCGCCGCGTATGGCGGCGCCGATAAGCACCAGCCCGGCCACTCGATCGGGATGGGCGAGCGTGAGATCGACGGCGACCTGGCCACCCATCGAACAGGCGACCACCACGGGCCGCCGAAGCCCAGCCGCGTCGAGGACGGCCAGCGCGTCGGAGACGGTCGACCAGCCATCCTCGCGCTCGTACACGGTCTCGCCAAACCCCCGCATGTCGAACGCGACGCACCGGTGGCTCGGGCTGAGTCGCTCGACAACGTGCGCCCAGCTCCGGCGGTCGTTGACGCCGGCGTGGATCAGCAGGACCTCGGTCCCACCGCCAGCTCCCGTGTCGTCGTAGGCAAGCCGTGCGCGTCCGGAGGTCGCGAACATTCCCGCAGCCTAATCGAGCCGTCCCTCCGGGGCTCACATGGTCTTGACGCCGACGACCGCCTGCTTCCGTACTGCGTCCACGTCGAGCCCGCTGGCGTCGTCGATCGTCGCCGCAACGCCGCGCTCGCCCAACCAGGCCAGCAGCGCCAGGGATCGGTGCCGGCATCCCCTGATCTGTAAGACTTGGGCTCATGCTTGCGGTGAGGCGAGTGGCGGCCGTGGTCGCGGTGCTGTTCGCCGTCAATGCGGCGCCCGCCGCGGGCTCGGCGCACACGCTTCACGTTGGTTCGCTCACGCTCCACCGGTGTCCGGCGGGACAGCCCGGATGGTGCGGATCAATTCTCCGCGCCCTCGAGCCGGGCCGGCGCGGAGGCCCGCGGATCCCGATCGGCTTCGAGTGGCTGCCCGCCTCAGCGCGCCGCCCGCCGCTCGGGACCGTGGTCGCCGTCGAGGGTGGTCCCGGCTTTCCGTCCACGGGCAGCCTGGTGGAGTACCGCGGCATCTTCGGTCCGTTGCTGCCCGATCGCAACCTTCTGCTCGTTGACAACCGCGGAACCGGCAAGTCGGCGCTGATCCGCTGCCACGCGCTCGATGCCTATCCCCTGACCGCCCGCGCCTCCGGCCCCGCCTTCGCCCGCGTCGTCGGCGCCTGCGGCCGTGCGTTGAACCGCCGCTACCGCACCCGGCAGGGCGCCGGCGTCCACGCGTCGGACCTGTTCGGAACCGCCTACGCGGTGCAGGACCTGCGCGCGGTTCTGCGCCAACTGCGCCTGCGCCGCGTCGACCTCTACGGCGACTCCTACGGATCCTGGTTTGCGCAGGCGTTCGTCGCGCACTTCCCTGGCGTCCTGCGCTCAGTCATCCTCGACTCCACGTATCCCGTTCGCCGCCTCGACCCCTACTACGCGTCGTCGGGATCCAGCGGCCGCACCGCGATGGATCGCGTCTGCGCGCGAGACCCCGGCTGCACCGCGGCCGCCGGACCGTCCCTGGCCACCACGCGCTTGAGCGAGCTTCTGGCTCGAGTCCGCCGCTCGCCACTGCGCGGAACCGTGCCGGGCATCGGCACCAGGGGCACGAGGGCCGTGGTGGATCCGCGGCGGCTGGCCGATCTGGTTCAGGATTCGGGGTCCGATCCGCTCGTTCTCCGCGACCTCGACGCTTCGGTGCGAGCGGCCCTGCAGGGGGACCCGGCACCGCTGCTTGCCCTCGTCGTCCAGACCGCCGGCAACGGCGGCAGCTCCGATCCCGGCTACTTCTCGGACGGCGCGTACATGGCGGTCAGCTGCACGGACTATCCCCAGTTGTTCTCGCTCCAAGCCTCCCCGGCGGCGCGGCGCCGTCAGCTTGAAGCCCACCTGCGGGCCGCGCCGGCCGGTGCCTTCGCGCCGTTCAGCACGGGTGAATGGGTTTCGATGAGCGGCTACTCCCAGCCGTATGACGTCTGCCTTGACTGGCCCCGGCCCCACCACCACGCGCCGGTGCTGCCCCCGCACAGCCCGCCGCTGCCGGCCTCCGTCCCGTTGCTCGTCCTCGGCGGAGATCTTGACGACCTCACTCCGCTATCGGACGCCCAGCGGTTCGGACCAACCCTGGGTCGACGCGTCCGCGTCGTGGACCTCGTCAACACCGTGCACGTCACCTCCGAAGGTGACACCTACCTCGTCGACGGTGCCGCGTGCGCCCGGCGGATCATCCGCCGCTTCGTGAGCGCTCCCGCTCGGGTTGCCCAACTCGATACCCGTTGCGCGGCAACTATCCCGGCGATCCACACGCCGGGCGCGTACCCGTCGAGCTTCGCCCGCACCGCACCGGCGGTCGTCGTGTCGGGGCCAGATCCGGGTCTTCGCGCCCGCCAGGCAGCGACCATCGCCGCCCGGGCCTTCGCCGACGTCGCGATGCGTCACGTGGCTACCGGCGCAGCTCGCGGCGTGGGGCTGCGCGGTGGACTGTTCACCGTGAACGGAGCTGCCGTACTGCACTTCCGCCTGCACGGCATCCGCTTCGTCCCCGACGCACGGGTCGACGGGACCGGGACGTATCGCGGATCCGATGGCGCGGTGCGGTCGCAGCTAACCGTCACCGTCGGGCACCGCCGCTTCCCGGTCACGGCGATCTGGACTCAGGCCACGTCATTCGCGCAGGCCCGGCTCGGGCGTGCGGTGCTGAGCCTTCCGGCCCCCTGAGCCGGCCCCCTGAGCCCCCGGGGGTCAACCGGCCCCGCCGCGAGCGAGCGATTCTCCAGCCGAGACGCCCGCTGACGGTCACAATGGGTGACATTCCCGTGCCCACCCCACACCGTTTCGCTATCCGCCTCGCTTCGATTGACGACCTGTTCGTGCCTCTGGACGCACGACCACTCGCCGAGCGGTCGCTCAACGAGGATGTCCGGCTGCATCTGCTCGATGAGTGGGAGCGCATACGCGCGACTCCCCCGGCGACCCTGGACGTCCACGCGCCGGCGAGCGAGCGCTCTCAGACGAACGAGCACGCGGTCACCACGGCGGTGCACGCCGATCTGCGCTCCCACACGCGTGGGCTGCGCCAAGCCGAGCCGCTGTCACACCGGGACAAGGTCGCCGCCTGGATCGGCGTCATCGTATTCCTACTCTCCATCGCGGTCTCAACGACGCTTGACCAGCTCAGCTCCGATGTGATCATCGCGGGCATCTCGCAGGGGATCGTCGTGGTGGGCTGGGTCGCGCTCTGGGTGCCCGCCCAGCGCGTCGCCGTCGACATCCTGCCGCACCATTTCGCGCGCAAGCGCTATGCCGAGTTCGCCGACATCGAACTGCGCTACGTCTGGACGGGTGCGGTCAGGCCGCCCGCCCCGGCCGTTGCGACCGTCACGCGTCCTGATATGAGCACCGAAACGACCGTCTAAGTTGCCCGCGCGGCATCGTGGCCCGTGCCTCAGGCGCCGCCGAGGATCACCGACCCCGACCACCGCCCCCACCCGGCCGCGTTGTGAGCACGCACCCGGGCTGACCAGTCGAAGGTGTCATCGATGACGAAGTTGGCCGCCGGGGTCGATGCGGGGACATTCTGGGTAAACGGCCCGGGCGCCGGTCCGCCGGGGTCATAGGCCGTCACGGTGATCTGGAACTTGTCGATCGGGCTGTTGCCGGTCGCTCCCGCCGTCCAGGTTGCAGCGAGCGCGTCGCCGGGCTGGCCGGGAGCCGTCCACTGCACGGCCAAGTGGCTCGGCGGGGAGGGTGCAACCGACGCCCGGGCGCTGGTTGCCGCCACCGGACTGCTGGCAGGACTCGTGCCGCCGGCGTCGGTGCTCACGACTGTGATGCTGTAGGTCGTCTTGGGCGCAAGCGGGCCGATGAGCGCGTGCGTCACCGTTCCGTTCGCCGTCGCGGTGAGTACCGGTGACGAGGTGCCGACGGGTGTTGCCGTCACCGTCGAGTCGCTGACCAGCGCCGCGGTGAGTGGGTCCGGGGTCCAGCCGACCGTGAACTGATCGTTGACCTGGGCTGCCGTCACGCCGGTGGGGACGCCCGGTGCCACCACCGTCAGATAGGCGCTGTTCTGCGCGTTGTACAGCTGGTCACCGTGGACATCGGTGGCGGAGAAGGTCGGGTTCACCGTCGGAGCGCCGGCCAGCTTCGTCGCCGAAACGGAGTTCCCGGCATAGTCCCACTCGACCGAGGCCCACGCCGTGTACGTCGTCTGATGGCCCCCCCGCCCGCTGCCGTTGCAGGTCGTCTGCATATAGACGTCGCCGACCGGATGGCCGCTGCCGGGAGCGAATCCGCTCGCGAACGCCTGCTCCTGGATTCCGCCGCACCAGTACCCAAGGATCGAGAACGCCGTGGACTGCGAGAGCGCCAGCGACACCGGGGCCGCCGACGCGTTCGCCGTGACGCTGATGAACATCAGCAACGCCGACACCGGCGCGAGCAGATATTTCGGCGGCAGGGATCGGACACCGCGCGAATGTGCCCGGCGACCTTTCGGAGTAGTCAGCGTCATTGCCTCTCCTTGATATGGCACTTATCGGTCCCACCGGTCGGACGTTCGGTCCGCTACGGCGCCCCTTGAGAGTACCGCCCGCCGTGTCGGGCGGCCCGGTGCGCCGCGGTTAGTCGTAGGCTGCTGCTAGCGAGCTCGGAGCAGAAAGCGCCGGCACGGGATCGATGCGACGAAGAACAGTCTTGATCATTCTCGCGGCCGGTGCGGCGGCGCTCGCCGTTGTGGTCGCCATCACGGCAACTCGCCCCGGCCCGAGCCCGAGCTCGGCGCCGATCGCAGGCCACTTGCGGCCCGGGCGCCTGAGCATGAACGGCGACGTCTACCCCTACCGGGTGTACGTCCCGCCCAGCCATCGGACCGATTCCGCCGTGCCGCTGGTGGTGGTGCTCCACGGCTGCAACACCACTGCCGATCAGCAGGCAGCGGCGAGCAGGTACAACGCGCTGGCCGAGCAGCTTGGGTTTGTCGTCCTGTATCCAGATGTCGACCCGGTCGACGCGGCTTACGGAAGCTGCTGGAAAGGCATATGGAATCCGGGCGAAGAGGGCCGGGGCCGAGGCGACGCCGGGGCGATCGCCGAGATGACACGGACCGTGATATCACGCTGGCACGTCGATCGCGCCCGCGTCTACGTGATCGGGATTTCAGCCGGCGCGTTTGAGACCGCGATCCTCGGCGCCGTCTATCCGGACGTGTTCGCGGCGATCGGCATCCACTCCGGTGCCGCCTATCTGGGCGGTCAGCAGGGCTGCCTCTCCCAGAATCAGTCATCGACCGAAACCGACACGCTCGCACGCGCGGCGCTTGACACGATGGGCGCCCGCGCCCGCGTGATGCCAGTCATCGTCTTTCACGGCGACCATGACGCCACCATCCCCTACCCGTGCGGCCAACAGGCGCTGGCGCAGTGGGTCCGCACCGACGATCTGATTCGGCAGCGCCAACGCCGCCCTGTGCTGCCGTCAACCCCGACCACCGTCTCGCACCGCAACGTCGCCGGCGGGCGCGCCTACACCGTGCAGTCGTATGCCGACGCGTCGGGTTGCGCGCTCGCTCAGCTCTGGACGATCCACGGTATGGGCCACTACTGGTCAGGAGGCTCTGCCAATCCAGCCTCGGCGCGGTACTCAGATCCGCACGGGCCCAGCGCCGCCGCCGCGTCCTGGGCGTTCTTCGCCCGCTGGCGGCTCTCGGGGACCAGTGCCCAGTGCCGCTAACGGCATCAATCCGGCGCCGGCGCAACGAGCAGTGACACGGTCGGCCGAGGGCCGGGACGGGAGATCTGAAGGCGTGCACCTTCGGCGTGGGCGAGCGACCGCGCGAGGGCCAGACCGATCCCATGACCGTTGCCGCGGCCGCGTCGAAATGCCGCTTCGGCGTCCGTACCGAAGCCGGATCCCTGGTCGCTGACCTCGATCGCGAAGGCATCGCCGATTTGCCGGAGATGCACGCTCACGGCGCCGGCGCCGTGAACCTGGGCGTTCTGGATCAGGACCTCGAGGATCTCGGACAGCACCTCCGGCGAGATGGCAGCTCGCGCTTGCTCGACGTCGACAATGGCGTGGAGCGGACGTCCCTGCTCGGCCAGGGAGCCGTGCCAGCGCGTCTCGAGCTCCACGATCGCTCGTTTCAGATCGGCCGTCTGCTCGCCAGCCGGCGTGCCACGGGCCACCGCGAGGAGCGTCTCGATCGTGCCCTGCAGGCGGTCGACCTGCTCCAGCGCCGCCGTCAGCTCCGGCTGGCCATCGCGCAATCCAAGCACAGCTGTCTCGAGCTCGAGACGTAGCGCGGCGAGCGGCGTGCGCAACTGGTGTGAGGCATCGGCACTGAATGTGCGCTCGCGGTTGACGAGCTCGCCGACGTGCCGCGAGCTGCTGTTCAGGGCCGCGCCGACATCGTCGATCTCTCTGATCTTCGTGGGTGGCACCCGGGCGGCAAAATCGCCCTCGCCGACCCGACGCGCCGCCGCGGCCACGGTCTCGAGCGGCCTGGCCAGGCGTCGTCCCAGGGCCAGAGCCGCGACCACGGCTAGCGCCACCACCGCGGCGCCGAATCCGGCCAGTGCGAGCCAGGCATCACGGGCTCGACGTGTCACCGTCGCCTGGCTGCGCTGGCCACGAACGGCTCCGGTGATGCGCTCGCCGCTGAGCAGTGGTACGGCTACCACGAGCTGCCCGTTCGGAGCGGTTCCAATCGGCGCGCGGGCCCGGAGCGCGCTGCGGGTGGCCTGGTCGGCGAGACGCGGCCCGACACCGGCGATGCGCCGTCCGTCGGCGGCGTAGACGGCGATCTCCCCCGCGAAGCGCGGAAGCTCCAATCGATCGGGCTGCGTGTTGGCGCTCAGATCGACGCCTCGTGTCGCCGCGTTGGTGTCGCGCTGCAGCCGCAGCAGCTCCTCATCGCGGTAGCTGCGCTCGATCACCACCGCCAGGGGTAGAGCGAACAGCAGCACGGCTCCGGCGGCGACCCCGGCGATCGCCAGAACGAGGCGGCGCTTCATCGCAGGTCGAAGCGATAGCCGACACCGCGGAGCGTCGCAATCGCGTCGGCCCCGAGCTTGTGGCGCAAAGACAGCACATGGGTGTCAAGCGTCTTCGTGGACCCCAGCCAGCTGGTCTCCCAGACCAGCTCCATGATTCGGCCGCGCGTGAGCGCCACGCCGGGGTTGGACGCGAACAGGGTCAGCAGGTCAAATTCCTTGGGCCGCATGGCGAGCTCCTCCTCGCCGAGCCACACGCGCCGGGCGCTTCGATCGATGCGCAGGTCCCCGAGCTGCAGCGGTTCCGCCTCGCCGGCGTCGAGCGTGGTGGCCCGCCGCAGATTCGAGCGAATTCGGGCGAGTAGCTCCGAGAGCCGGAACGGCTTGACGAGATAGTCGTCGGCCCCGGCGTCCAGCCCGGCCACGATGTCGAGCTCGTGATCGCGCGCGGTGAGAATCAGAATGGCGAGATCAGGCCGGGCCGCCCGCAACCGACGGCAGACCTCCAGCCCATCGATATCGGGCAGCCCAAGATCGAGTACCACCAGGCCGACCGGCGGCAGGGCCTCCCGCACCGCGCCCGCCCCGCGCCCGATTCGCCGCACCGCGTAGCCATGCCCCTCCAGTACGCGCACCAGGCCAGAGGCGATCGCCTCGTCGTCCTCAACGACCAGGATTGCCGGCTCGTCCATGGGGCGGACGGTAGCGCGAGGTCACGTTTTGACCTCGCGTTGACCTGCGCGTACCCGGGCGTGACCGGGACCCGCCTACGGTGGGCGCCGATGCGCCAACGAACCCACGGAGGCCCCATGCGCAAGATCACTGCCCTGTTCCCGGTGGCGCTCGCTCTGATCGCCGCAGGGTGCGGCTCTTCCTCGAGCTCCAGTACCGGATCGGCGGGGGCATCCAGTGCCGCCACGACGAGCAGTGCAGGGTCGACAGCTTCCACCAGCAGCGGGGCCGTGAACCCTAACCAGCACGAGACGCTGCCCCCGGGGGACATTCCCGACACCATTGCCTATGTGCCCTACACGGTTCCCGGCGCCGGGCTGACCGTGAGTACGCCGGAGGGCTGGTCGCGCGCAAAGGGCGCCGGTTCGGTCAGGTTCACAGACAAACTGAACGCCATTCAGGTGTTCACGGTCCGCGCGAGTCACCCGGTCACCGTCGCCTCGGCCAAGACCAGCGAGGTCCCGGCCATCAGCTCCTCCGTGAAGAGCTTCCAGCTTCAATCAGTCAGCACGGTCTCGCGTCCAGCCGGTACCGCGGTTCGCATCGCCTACCTCGGTGATTCTCAGCCGAACCCGGTCACTGGAAAGGTCGGAACACTCGCGTTCGAGCGCTATGACTTCTTTCACAAGGGCAAAGAAGTGGTGCTGGTCCTCTCCTCGCCGAAGGGTTCGGACAACGTCGATCCCTGGAGGAAGGTCACCAGCTCGCTCGGGTACACACGATGAGCGCGGTACTCGAGGCGCACAATCTCTACCGGTTCTTCCACGCTGGCGATGACGAGACGCTCGCTCTCCAGGGCGTCTCGCTGGCGCTTGAAGCGGGGGAGCTGATCACCGTGACGGGTCCGTCGGGATCCGGCAAATCGACGCTGCTCGCGTGTCTCGCCGGCCTCGACGAACCTGACGGGGGAAGTGTGAGCGTCGACGGCACACGCATCTCGAGACGTCCCGAGGAGGAACGCGCCCGGATTCGAGGCGCCCGGATCGGAATGCTGTTCCAGCAGTCCAACCTTGTCGGTCACCTATCGGTAACCGACAACATGGTTCTCGCCCAGCGGATCAGCGACGGATCGAAGGGTGCCGAGTGGCGGGCGCAGGTGCTCGCGCGCTGTGGGATCGAGCATCGCGCCTCAGCCCGCCCGTCGCAGCTGTCGGGAGGCGAGCTGGCCCGGGCCGGGCTGGCGGTCGCGCTCGCCAATGACCCTCCGGTAATTCTCGCCGACGAGCCGACCGGAGAGCTGGACTCCGTGACGGCGGCACGCGTACTCGACCTCCTCCGCGAGCGCGCCGGCGCCGGCGCCGGAGTGCTGATCGTCACTCACAGCTCGGAGGTGGCGGCCAACGCAGACCGTGAGATACGACTGCTCGACGGAAGGGTTGAGCCATGAGCGATGGACTTGCACTTGTGCGCTGTGACGGAGTTGCCCGTACCTACGGTCACGGCGCCACCGCGACCGTCGCCCTGCAGGCCACCGACTGCGAGGTCTTCGCCGGCCAGCGGGTCGCCGTGGTCGGGCCCTCGGGATCGGGCAAGTCCACGCTGATACATCTGATGGCGGGACTCGATGACCCGACGGTCGGCACGGTGAGCTGGCCCGCGATCGGTTCTCGCGACGAGCTGCGACCCGGACGGGTCGCCGTGATCTTCCAGGGCCCCAGCCTGCTGCCCCCCCTGACGGTACTCGAGAACATCGCGCTGCCTCTGGTGATCGGCGGCATGACCGACCGCGAGGCGAGGGACGTGGCGCGCAGTGCGCTGCGTACGCTCGATCTGGAGGAACTAGCCGACAAGCTTCCGGAGGAGATCTCCGGAGGCCAGGCGCAGCGCGCCGCGGTGGCGCGCGCCCTGGCGGGCGAGCCAAGCCTGATCCTCGCCGACGAGCCGACGGGACAGCTTGACCGGACTAACGGCTCGGCGGTGGTGGACGTCCTGCTGGCGGCCAGCGAGCACGCCGGCTCCGCGCTGGTGCTCTCGACCCACGACCTGACCGTGGCGGCACGACTCCCGGAGCGCTGGGAGATGCACAGTGGCCAAATCCAGACGAAGGCGAGGGAGGCGACATGGTCGCACTGAACTGGCTTCGCGGCCTGATCGCGCACCGGCCGACACGCATCTTCGCGACGGCGGTTGGCGTCGCGGTCGGCGTCGCTCTGATCGCCTCGATCGGCACCTTCCTGTCGTCGACCAATGCCAAGATGACACAGCGCGCGATCGCCCGCGTGGCGGTCGATTGGCAGGTCGAGGCACAGCCGGGCGCCAACCCGGCCGGCCTCCTCGCCGGCGTTCGCGGTTACCCGGGAGTCAAGCAGGCGCTACCCGTGCAGTTCACCACCGCCCCGAGCCTGAGCGCCACCACCCAGGGCTCCACGCAGACCACGGCCGAGGCACGTGTGCTGGGGCTGCCGTCGGGTTACGCCAGTGCGTTCCCAGGCGAGCTGCGACTCCTTTCCGGAAATCTCAACGGGGTGCTGGTGGGTCAGCAAACGGCGTCGAACCTGCACGTGGCGCCGGGTGACACGATCACGGTGGCGCGAGCTGACGGTAAGCCAGCCAAGGTGACAGTCGGCGGGGTCGTAGACCTTCCGTACGCCGATTCCCTGTTTCAGAAGGTCGGCGCACCTCCGGGTGCGCAGCTGTCCGCCCCGCCGGACAACGTGATCCTGCTGCCGCAAGCGGAGTTTGCCAGGGTCGAGGCAGCGACCATCGCTTCACGTCCCGAGTTGATTCACACCCAGATCCACGCGACCCTCTCGCACGCGCTGCCGAGCAGCCCAAGCGCCGCATTCGACACCGTTGCCGCCAGGGCCCATAACCTTGAAAGCCGCCTGACCGGTGCTGGCGTGGTCGGTGACAACCTCGGCGCCGCTCTCGACACGGCGCGTAAGGACGCCCTGTATGCGCAGATCCTGTTTCTCTTCCTCGGCGTTCCCGGCGCGATCCTGGCCGGCCTCGTCACCGCGCTGATCGCCTCGGCCGGCGCCGACCGCCGGCGCCGAGACGCGGCGCTGCTGCGCACTCGCGGAGCATCGACCCGGACGCTGGTGCGCATCGCGATGGCCGAGACGCTGTTCGCCGGCTTGGTTGGTGTCGCGGTCGGCCTGGGCGTCGCGCTCGTGGTCGGGAAGAGCAGCTTTGGCACGGCATCGTTCGGGGCCGGCACCGTTTCGGCGATTCTGTGGGCGGTCGGCGCTGGGCTCGTCGGATTGGCGATCGCAGCGATCTCGATCGCGCTGCCGGCCCTGCGTGACGCTCGCTCGCTGACGGTGGCCGGCCAACGCCGGCAGGTGGGCCGCACCGACCGCGGTCCGCTGTGGGCCCGCTACGGGCTCGACTTCATCGCCCTGGCGATCGCCGGGTTCGTCTACTGGCAGGCTTCGCAGAGCGGCTATCAGCTTGTGCTCGCGCCCGAGGGAGTAGCCCAGGTCTCCGTCAATTGGTACGCGCTGCTGGCACCGGTGCTCGGCTGGATCGGACTTGGATTGCTCGCCTACAGAGTCGCTGACTGGTTCCTCACCCGCGGGAGGAGACCGCTGACCGGAGCGCTGCGTCCGCTCGCCGGAGAACTCGCTCCGACGGTGTCGGCGACCATGAGCCGCCAGCGACGGCTGCTGGCGCGCGCCGTGGCCCTCGTTGCGCTCACCGCCGCTTTTGCCGGTTCGACGTCAGTCTTCAACTCCACCTACAAGGCGCAGGCCGAGGTCGACGCGCGGCTGTCCAACGGCGCTGATGTGACGGTCACTGAGTCGCCGGGTGCTGTCGTCGGCGCTCGGCAGGGAATCACCCAGCTGAAGAGCGTGCCCGGGGTGGCGTCCGTCGAACCTATGCAGCACCGGTTCGCGTACATCGGGGCCGACCTGCAGGACCTCTACGGAGTTCGACCGCAGACGATCACCAATCAGGGCAAGCTCCAGAACGGGTGGTTCGCCGGCGGCACCGCGTCGCAGCTGATGGGCATCCTCGCCCGGCAGCCCGATGCGATCCTGGTGAGCGCCGAGACCGTCCACGACTACCAGCTCCATCCGGGCGACCGGATCAACCTGCGGCTGCAGGACGGACGCACGAAGAAGCTGACCACCGTTCCGTTTCACTATGAGGGCGTCGCCAAGGAATTCCCGACGGCGCCGAAAGACTCGTTCTTCGTCGCCAACCAGTCGTATGTGACGGCCCGTACCGGCTCCGATGCCGTCGGTACCTTCCTCGTGCAGACCGATGGGACGAGTCCGGCGGTTGTCTCAAAGCGCGTCTCGGCCGTCGTCGGCTCGGGCGCGAAAGTGACGGACATCGTCAACCAGCGCCACGTGGTGGGCTCGAACCTCACCGCCGTGGAGCTCTCGGGCCTGACCCGGATCGAGCTCGGATTCGCGCTCGTGCTCGCTGCCGCGGCAACCGGACTGGCGCTCGGCCTCGGATTCCAAGAACGCCGCCGCACCTTCGCCATCGCCAGCGCCCTGGGAGCTCGCCGGAGCCAGCTCGGCGGGTTCGTCTGGGGGGAGTCGATCTTCGTCACCGGCGGTGGCCTCGTCCTCGGCGCCGCGATCGCGTCGCTGCTCTCCGTGACCCTGGTCGACGTGCTCACCGGCGTATTCGATCCGCCACCGGACTTCCTCACGATCCCGTGGCTGTATCTCGTCGGAGTCACCGTCGCCGTGGTCGCGACGGTGCTCGCCGCCGGCCTGATCACCCTGCGAGCGCTTCGCCGCCCCGCAATCGAAGAGCTACGCGACCTCTAGAGTCACGGCCGCACTACCAATACCGGCCGGGCGTCAGACTCCGCCGCTTGATCTACCGCGCTCATTCCGTCGCGACCGGGGCGCTGAGCGCGCCCGGGTCGGCCGCGACCCTCGCGCGGAGCTCCGCGAAGCCCGATGGGTCGGCCATCGCCATGCGGTAGAAGCCGAGGCGCCGGGCCGCGTTGATCGCGACGATGCCGACCAGGCGTCCGTCGCGCTCCCCCGCGTAGACCATCCGAGACCGGTCGGGCATCGACTCCAGGAGCTCGAGACGCTCGGCGCGCCCTGGCAGGCCGATTGACTGGATCTTCACGTCGTACTGGTCTGACCAGAAATACGGCGGGGCGTCATAGGGCTTGCGTTCCTCCGGTGGCTTCAACGCGTTGCGGCCGGCCAGTTGGCCCTGTTCCGCGGCGACGGTCCAGTGCTCGATCCGGATCGGCGCGCCGCCAGCCAGCGGATGCGGCCACGAGACAATGTCGCCGGCGCCGAGGATGTCGGGATCGCCGTCCGCGGTCAGCGTCGGGTCACAGACAAGACCGGGATCCAGCTTCAGCCCACTGCCGGCCAGCCACTCGGTGTTCGGCACCGCGCCGAGACCGACGACCACGATGTCGGCCGGGATGCGCTCGCCGCCGGTGAGCTCGACGGCCTCTACGCGGCCATCGCCGAGCAGTGCCGCGACGACTGTCCCGAGACGCACGTCGACGCCATGACGCCGGTGCAGATCCGCGCACCACCGGCCCAGCTCCGGTCCGATCGGCAGCATCGGTGTCGCCGCGATATCGATCAAGGTGACCTTCAGGCCCGCCTTGCGCGCCGTCTGGGCGACCTCGCACCCGATGAAGCCAGCGCCCACGATCGCCACGCGGGGCCGCCGGTCGAACGCGGCTCGCAGCGCGAGCGCGTCGTCGAGGTTACGGAGAACATGGACCCCCTCCAATTCGGTGCCGGCGCCCGGCCACAGTCGCGCACGGGAGCCCGTCGCCGCGATCAGCCGACCGTAGGCGAGTTCCTCGCCATCGGAGAGCACCACTCTCCGGCGCTCACGGTCGAGCGTCGCCACCGACACGCCAAGACGCCAGTCCGCATCGAGCTCGTCGCTGGGGAGATGGACTCGATCGACGGTGTGCTCGCCGGCCAGGAGCTCCTTCGACAGCGGCGGGCGCGTGTAGGGCAGATGGGGCTCGTCGCCCACCATCACGAGCTCGCCGTCGAACTCGGCCTTGCGCGCGGCCTGCGCCGCTCGCAGCCCGGCCAACGAGGCTCCGACGATCACGAGTCGACGCGGATATGTTCCTTGGGGATCAGCCATGCCAGTGCTAAACTGAAGTCAGTTCTGAACTTTGAGGCAGAAGATGCTCTCTGTCAAGCACCCATGAACGACCGCTCTCCATTCCGTGCCGCCATCGTCGGCGCCGGACCGAGTGGCTTTTACGCCGCCGGGCAGCTGCTTGCAGTCTCCGATCCGCTGTTCGCCGTCGATCTGTATGACCGTCTCCCCACGCCGTACGGCCTTGTCCGGTCGGGCGTGGCTCCAGACCATCCGAAGATCAAGTCGGTCACCCGGCTCTACGACAAGACCTCCGAGCACGAGCGCTTTCGTTTCTTTGGCCACGTCGCCCTAGGCGAGGACATCACTCGCGCTCACCTGCTGGAGCGTTACCACGTGGTCTGCTACACGCTCGGCACTTCGATCGACAAGCGGCTGGGGATCCCCGGCGAGGACCTTCGGGGTTCGCACGCGGCGACGGAGTTCGTCGCGTGGTACAACGGCCATCCGGACCACTCTGGTCTCGAGGTCGACCTCCAGGCCAAGCAGGCGGTGGTAATCGGCGCGGGGAACGTCGCGATCGACGTCGCCCGCATGCTGGCGTTGGCCCCGTCCGAGCTCGAAGTCACCGACACGGCCGACCACGCGATCGCGGTGCTGAGCGCGAGCGGGATCGAGGAAGTCACGATCCTGGCCCGGCGAGGCCCGCTCCAGGCCGCCTTTACAAACCCCGAGCTGCTCGAGATGGGCGAGCTCGAGCGCGCCGACGTCGAGATCGTCGGCGGCGAGCTGGACGAACTGTCGGCGGTCGCACTCCTTGAGGCCGACAAGACCCGCCGCCGCAACGTGGAGATCGTGCAGGACTACGCCGCGCGGCCGAAGACGGGCAAGCCCCTAACGGTCCGCTTCCGTTTTCTCGCCTCCCCGCTGCAACTCCTCGCCAACGACGCCGGCCACGTTCGCGCCGTGAAGATCGAACGCAACGAAATCGTGGCCCGTGACGACGGTTTCCTGGCCGCGCGCGGCACCGGGACCTATGAGGAGATCCCGGCCCAGCTCGTATTCCGCTCGATCGGCTACACCGGCAAGCCCATCGCCGATATCCCGTTCGACGAGCAGCGCGGCCTGATCCGCAACGACGGCGGACGCGTGATCGACCCAGAGGGCGCCCACCACGCGGGCGAGTATGTGTCCGGCTGGATCAAGCGCGGTCCGTCCGGAGTCATCGGAACCAACAAGAAGGATGCCCAGGACACCGTCAACAAGATCCTGGAGGACGCGGCGATCGGGCGGCTCAACGAGCCCGTGACCGACGACGTCGAGGGCATGCTGGTGACGCATGCTCCCCACGCGGTCACCTGGGCGGGCTGGCGCGCGATCGACGCGATCGAGACCGCCGCCGGCGACGCATCCGGCCGACCGCGAGTCAAGCTCACCGACTGGGCCGCGCTGCGCGACGCGGCCAAGCGAGCCCTGACCGGCGAGACTCGCTGACCGCCGAGCTGTAGGCGATCGGCTCCGATCGACCGTTACTTATCGATCAGGCTGATGGCGCTCTCCGGGCAGGTGCCCGCCACCTCATCGGCGAGCTCACGGAGGTCGTCCGGGACCTCGATGGGATCGCCGCCCCGGATCGTCACGTAACCCTCGTCGTCGGAGCTCAGCAGCTGCGGAGCCAGCGTATAGCAGCGTCCGTGCCCGACGCAGGCCGTGCTCACACAGAGCTTCACGCGTTCGTCTCCCAACGGAGCGGAAGGCCGGACAGCGCCATCATCGCGCCGCCACCGCGCTCCATCAGCTGCACCTCGGTGTCCAGCTCGAAGTCCGGGATGACCCTCAGCCATTCCTGGACGGCGATCGCCATTTCGCGCCGCGCCAGGTGCATCCCCAGGCAGCGATGCGGACCGCTGGCGAAACCGAAGTGGTTGTTGCGTTTACGGTCGATGACGAACTCGTCAGCGCGCTCCCAGTGCCTCGGGTCCCGGTTCGCGCCTGACACCAGCCCGTAGACCATGTCTCCCTGCTTGAGCTGGACGCCATGGAACTCGACGTCGCGGGTGACCTTGCGCCCGTCGCCGAAGATGATCGTGTAATAGCGCAGCGTCTCCTCAACGGCCAGCGGCGCAAGCGCCGGGTCCTCGACCAGCATCCGGCGATGCTCCGGATGCAGACGCCAGGTGATGCATCATGTAGCCGAGCTCGGCGCGGGTCGTGTCGAGCCCGGCCAGCGTGAGCACGGTGCACATGTCGAGCAGCACGTCGTCGTCGAGCGGCTCGTCGTCGAAGCGAGCGTTGAGCAGGTACGAGAACAGATCCCCCTCACGCTCGGGCTGCCGCGGCGAGCGTCGAGCTGCTCGGTCCAGAACTCGCGCATCTCGGCCAGCGCCTTACCCATCGCCGTCAGCGCCCTCCGGATCCCCTCCGAAGCCGCCGAAGAACGCGTCGACCCAACCGGTGAAGAGCTCGGTGTACGAGATCGGCACGCCGATGACGGTCAGGAACGCCGCGGTCGGAAAGCGCAGCGCGAACTCCTCGATGTAGTCGCATGAGCCCTTGGGCACGAGCGGCCGGATGAA
This sequence comes from uncultured Solirubrobacterales bacterium, assembly GCA_963744195.1. GTDB lineage: Bacteria > Actinomycetota > Thermoleophilia > Solirubrobacterales > Solirubrobacteraceae > Palsa-465. The sequence continues at coordinate 132,479 of CAVUSY010000010.1, read as the reverse complement.
CCCTCGGCAGATCTCCCGCATCATCGGGGCGGCCGCCTCCATTGCCTTCGGCGAGAACCAGGGGTTCAGGATGCGGCGGTACTTGATGTGGTCCGGCGCGTCGACCTGGGTAGGCACGAACCGGTAGATCGGATTCGGCTCCCACGGCGTGATCGACTCGCTGGAGAAGACCTCAGGCGTCTTGTAGATGTCTCGCACGGCGTCGTGGCGCGTGAACACCCAGTAGCCGCCGTCTGAGTACTGGTTGTAGAAGTGAGGGCAGCTCTCGCGCAGCTCGTTGGCCAACGACCAGTACGCGCCGAGCTCGCGCGGTCTGGGAGAAGTCGTGATTCATCACCGGGCAGCCGGTGACCTCCGCCCCCTTCTTCTCCGTGATCGTGCTCGATTCCATTCTCGGTTTCCTTTCTTCTGCCGGTGAATTCACGCGCCGCCGTGCGCGGCGGCCAGTGCCGTGGGGCTGACCGTCGTCGCACCGTGGCTGGTCGAGTTGACTCGTTGGGCGATGTCGCGCCCCGCCAGGTAGCCGAAGACCATCGCCGGTCCGAGCGTGCCGCCGGCCCCGCCGTAGGTCATACCGAGCGGCGAGGACATGGCGTTCCCCGCGGCGTAGAGCCCCGGGATGACCTCGCCGTCGACGTCGATCACGCGCGCCCGTGTATCTGTGAGCGGGCCGCCCTTGGTCCCCAGTGCACCGCTGAAGACTTGGATCGCGTAGTACGGCGGCGTCTCGAGCGGGCCGAGTGACGCGCGGGCGGTTCCGTCGCGCAGCGTCGGATCGCCCCACCACTGGTCCTGAACGCTCCAGCCTCGGTTGAAGTCGGGGTCGTGGAGGTCCCGCGCGTTCGCGTTGAAGCGCTGCGACGGTCTCCTCGAGCACATCCCCGGGGATCCCGAGTTCCTCGCCCAGACCGGCCACCGTGTCGGAGGAGGTGATCCAGTCCGTCCGCGCCTTCTCCGTGCCGCCGAGGCCGCCGGCGAACCCGTACTTGTCGAGCCACTGCTGATCGAAGACCAACCAGCACGGCAGGTTCCGGTATACGCCCATGATCGTGTCCTGCTCGTGAAACGCGGCACCGAAGGCGTTGTAGTTCGACGCCTCATTGGTGAAGCGCTTGGCCGCCTTGTTGACCATGATCGCGCCGGGGAGCGTCCGCTCGTAGGTCAGCAGCTGCTGGCCGGTGGGAACGATGTCGGTGGGAAGCTCGATCATCGGCATCCACCACGCCTCGCGCATGTTTCCGAGCATGGCGCCGATGCGCATCGCCATCTTCAGCCCATCGCCGGTGTTCGTCTCCACGCGCGACCGTGTGCGTGCAGGGCCCGCGCAGGAACGCCCGCTTGAGGTCGGGATTGTGCTCGAAGCCGCCGGTGGCGATGACCACATTCGGGGCGTGGACCTCCTTGCGGCCCTCGCTCGTTTCAAATACGACGCCCGCGACCTCGCCGTCCTCCATGATCAGCTCGACTCCGCGGTGGCCCGTCTGTGGCTCGACGCCCCGGTCTAGGCAGGCCTTGAGCAGCCGGCCGCCGAGCGCGAGTCCCATGCCCCGCTCGTCGTTCTCGACCCGGCGCTGCATCTCCTCGGGGGAGAGCTCCTGCGGAATCGCCTGGCCGAGCGTCGTCTCGCCGATCGTCAGGTGATAGCTCGGGTAGTACGGCGAGATGTGGACGCGATCCCCCCACTCGCCCAGCTCGCCGTACGGGAAGATTGCCGTCTCCAGCGATCGGCCGCCCTGGGGCAGTCCGCCGCGCTGCTCGGGGTGGTAGTCGGGAAGTCCCGCACGGCGCGGAACTTGACCGGGGTCCGCTCGTCCAGCCAGCGCACCATCTCGGGGCCGACGTCGAGGTACGTCGCGGCCATCTCGTCGGAGATCGTGTCGTTCGACAGCGCCTGGAGATACTCCATGGCCTGCTCGCGCGTGTCGCCCTTCTCCGGAGGCTCGTGCTGGTTGAGCGGGATCCAGATCATCCCGCCGGAGTAGACGGTCGTCCCGCCGATCGTCTTGCCCTTCTCGAACAGGCCGACGCGCGCGCCCGAGCTCCGCCGCGGTGACCGCTGCGGTCAGCCCGGCCGCCCCCGTTCCCAGCACGATGACGTCGTAATCGTGCCACTTGCCTCTCGCTCTCCACTCGCCCGGTCAATCGAACCAACTTCAGGTCGAGACAAGGTAGCAACGAGGGCCCAGGACGTCAATCACTAACGCGCGCTATGGTCCTGCGTGTCGAGTTGACTTCAGTTCTAGAGAGCGAGCCACGGCGGCGCCACCACGCGCCGTCCGAAAGGAGGGGAGCAGCAATGGCCGCAACAGTTCTCGACGGCAAGGTCGCGATCGTCACCGGCGCGGCGATGGGGATGGGCGAGGCGACCGCCCGTCTGTTCGCCGCCGCGGGAGCCGACGTGCTGGTCAGCGACATCGACGCCGACGCCGGCCAAGCCACCGTGGAGCGCATCCAGCGCGAGGGCGGCTCCGCCTCGTTCTGCCGGACCGACGTCTCGCGCCCGGCCGACGCGGAGGCGATGGTCCGCACCGCCGTCGAGCGCTACGGGCGACTCGACTGCGCCGTCAACAACGCCGCGGTCACCCCCGACACGCACCCGATCGCCGAACTCGACGAGCAGGAGTTCGATCGCGTCATCGCGGTTGACCTGAAGGGCGTCGCCCTGTGTCTCAAGTACGAGGTCGCGCAGATGCTTCAGCAGAACGGCGGCGGGGCCATCGTCAACATCGGATCGGTGAGCTCGTTCCGGCCGCAGCCGAACAACGCCGCCTACGTCGCGGCAAAGCACGGCGTGATCGGATTGAGCAAGGTGGCGTCTCTCGAAAACGCGCCGCGCGGGATCCGGGTCAACACGGTCTGTCCGGGAGCCATCGACACCCCGATGATCCGTGGCGCCCTCGAGACCGCCGGCACTGACGGAGGAGGAATTTGCCCCTGTCCTCAGCCTGTTCGGCCGCTTCGGGAAGCCTGAAGAGGTAGCGGAGGCCAGCCTCTGGCTGTGCTCGGATCAGTCCTCGTACGTGACCGGCGCCGTGCTGGCGGTCGATGCCGGATTCACTTCGCGCTGACTTGAACCTGATTCCGGCGGGTGGCGAGACCATCATGGAAGTCGCTTGACGCTACGGAGACGCTCCCTTAAACTGAATCGAAGTAGGCTCAGTCCACGCCGCCGCAAACGAGAGAGGATGCCATGAGCGCAACGAATGAGACGCTCGTCGACAATTCAGGCCTACGAGCTCTGCAGGACCGCCGGGATATCGAAGAGGTCTTGTACCGGTATTCGTCGGCGGTTGACTCGTTCGACTACGAGGGTGTGCGGAGCGCGCTGGCGGACGACATCGAGGCGCATTACGGCAACGGCGACCCGGTGCACGGGGCGGACGCCCTGGCCAGCTGGATCGAGGAAGCGACTGCGACCATCATCTGGCAGCACCACCTGCTCAACGTGTACCACGTCAAGCTCGACCGCGATCAGGCGAGTGCGCTCTCATACCTGACCTCCTACCAGGTATTCAAGGAAAACCCCAAGGCCGCCATCATTCTCGTCGCCCGGTATCACGACGAGCTGCGCCGGACGGCGGACGGATGGAAGATCAGCAAGCGGACCATGGAGCTCCTGTGGGCCGAGTCGAAGGCCGACGATGGCTACCTCGACAGCCTGGGCGGTCGCGGCCCCAAGGTCTGGCAGCGGGACTGACCGGTATCTCTGTCAATTCGACGCTCTGAGGAGAACGAATGTCGATCGTGCGAACGACCTGCACCATGACGCTGGACAGGAGCGACCTCGATGAGGTGGTCGGGATCTTCAAGACCTTCATCAAGGACGTGCAGGAGAAGGACCACGGCGTCCTCGCCTACCACTACTTCATCGACGAGGACCCGCTGCTGATTCACGTCATCGAGTGGTACGAGAGCCCTCAGGCCATGCTCGACCACTACGCCAACATCGATCTCGACGCCGCCGGGCGCCTGCTCGAGCTGGTGGAGCTGTCACCACTGCACTACTTCGGCAACCCCACCCCCGAGCAGGAGGCGACGATGTCCGGCTTTGGAACGGTGTTGGTTCACCGCCCGTTGGTCAGCATCGAAGAGGCCGCGGCTCAGGCGTGACTCGGTGGGTTTGACCATCCTCTAGGGGGCTGGATCCTCCGAGCATGAGTGTGGCGATCGCTCGCGAGGTCGGGCCGGCTGGGATCGACATCGCCTACGAGCAGTTCGGGCAGCCCGGATCACCTCCCGTCCTGCTGATCATGGGCCTCGGGACGCAGATGCTCGGCTGGCCGGATGGATTCTGCGTTGTGCTGGCCTCCCACGGCGTCCATGTCATCCGGTTCGACAATCGTGACATTGGCTTGTCGACTCACATGAGCCAGGCGCCTGCACCCGATGTCCCCGCGGCTCTGGCCGGATCGACCGGGTCCGCTTCCTACAACCTCACCGACATGGCCGCCGACACCATCGGTCTGCTCGACGTGCTGCAACTGAGCAGTGCTCATCTGGTCGGCGCCTCGATGGGCGGGATGATTGCTCAGACCGCAGCGATCGAGTACCCCCAGCGCGTGCGTTCTCTGACCTCGATCATGTCGACCACCGGCGACTCCTCGGTCGGCCAGCCGACGCGTGCAGCGATGGCCGCGCTTCTGTCCGCCCCCGCCTCCAGCCGAGCGGAGGCGATCGAGCGAACGCTGTCGATCGTACGCGCTATCGGTTCCCCCGGATTCGAGCTCGCGGAAGCAGATATCCGCCGGCGGACTGAGGTGGCCTACGACCGCGCCGACGATCCGGTCGGGGTGGCCCGGCAACTGGTGGCGGTCGCGGCGTCAGGCGACCGGACCGCCGCGCTGCGGTCGGTCTCGGTGCCGGCGCTGGTCATCCACGGGGCCGACGACCCGCTGATCGGCGTGAGCGGCGGCCGGGCCACGGCACGCGCCATCCGCGGAGCCGAATTGGCGGTGTTCGACGGAATGGGTCACGACCTCCCGCGCGACCTGTGGGGGGAGATGACGCGACGCATAGTGAAACTCGTGCGGCGCGCCGAGGCGGCGGGCGAGCAGCCGCGGGCGCGGGTCAAACAGCGGTAACCAGGCCGCCGTTCGGGCTGACCGTCGCGCCGACGAAGAAGGCAGCATCGTCCGATGCCAGGAAGGCCACCGCCGCGGCCACTTCCGCGGGCGTGCCAAGCCGGCCCGCCGGCGTGCGGGCGACATTGACCTGTCGCGCCGCGCCAACCTCGGACTTCTGCCGCGTTGTATCGATGAATCCGGGGGCCACGGCGTTGACCCTGATGCCTTGCACGATCACCTCCTTGGCCGTCGCCTTGGTGAAGCCGAGAACGCCGGCCTTGGCGGCCGAGTAGTGCGGATGTCCGGTGCATCCCTCGATGCCGCAGACCGACGCCATGTTGATGATCGCCCCGGCGCCCCGAGGCGCCATCCGTCGCACCGCTGCCCGGGTACCGTAGAAGGTCCCGTCGAGATGGACCGACATTACGAAACGCCATTCCTCGTCCGTCAGACGCGCGAGTGCGTCCAGTGGCGTAGTTACGACGCCGGTGGACGCCAGCTCGGCCTGTTGCTGCTGGACCAGCGGCGTCACGCGTCGGACGTGGTCGAGCGCCAGCGCGCCCGCGTTGTTGACCATGATCGCCAGGGGGCCGAGATCGGTCTCGACCTGGCTCAGCGCTTCCTCCATCGAGCCGCTGTCGCTGACGTCGGCACGGATGGCCGCCCCTTGCGGAAGCTCGCCGATCAGTTCCTGCGCCGCATCGACGGCGAGATCGATCGCGGCGACGATGGCGCCTTCCTCGGCCAAGCGACGGCAAATCGCAGCGCCGATCCCGGCCCCGCCTCCGGTGACGGCCGCCACTCGGCCCTCGAACCGCACCGGTCAGCCCACCAGAGCCGACCGGCATGGCTGCCGGGGTCGGCTCGATCGTCTCGGACATGCCCTCTCCTGATCTCGACATGGCGCGGCATAGTCGCCGCAGATTTGAACTTATATCAAGTCAGTCCGCGGGTCCGCAAGTGGGGCCGTACGCAAGCGGACCGTCGCAGCGCGGCTGCCGGCGGCGCGTCGTGCTTATGATTAGTGGAGAGTACGTCCGCTTCCTTGAGGAGAGAGAGTGACGTCGCCGCCAGCAGGGTCCCGGCCCAGACGGAATAGCGGTTCGCCCGGAGCGTCGTCTCGCAGCAAGCGCGACGAGATCCTCCGGACCGCGACCACGCATTTCGGTGAGAATGGGTACGAGGCGACGAAGCTCGTCGACGTGGCAGCGGCGGTCGGAATTGGCTCCACCGCCCTGTATCACTACTTCGAGTCCAAGCTCCACTGTCTGTACGTGATCATGGCCGACGCACTCGGCCTCTTCCGCAGTGAGTTCGACCGCCTGACAGGGGAGCAGGACGAGTTCCTGGATGCTCTCCTAGCTGTCCTGTATGGGTCATACGACCTGAACGAGCAGGAGGTGCTGCGCAACCGCATCCTCGTCGCCGAGCAGGGACTCGTCGGCGTGCGGAGAACGTCGCCACGCGAGGAGGAGGCTCGCGTGCTGGCGCGGACGCGCATCCGGGACGTCGAGTTTGCCTGGGCAACGTTCCTTGTGCGAGGCATGGAACAGGGGGTGCTGCCTGAGGCCGATCCCCGGTTACTCACTCGAGCGCTGCTCGGGCTCTACAACAGCATCTGGCACTGGTACCGCCCGCGGGGACCGATCGGCTTAGACGATGTGAGGGATTTCTTCATCCGCCGGCAGCTGGCCGTGCTCGGCCTTCCGCCAGAGCTGGCAGACGATCCTCGCCAACGCTTCGCGCCAACGTCGCTGACGGATACCGCCCAGGCACGGGCGGGGGGCCGCGGTGCTCGGCCGGTTGATGGCTGAGCCGGATCCGGGTTGACCGCGACGCCGCCGGGCGTCGCGGCCAGCCAAGAAGTCCTAGGCGACGAAGTCGCGTGCGGCGCCGGTGTAGGCGCGTGCGATCTCACGGGTGGCGTCGGCCTGCGCGCTTCCGATGCTGGCGATCCACTCGATCTTCGTGGCACCGGTGGCCTTCTCGTACGTATCGGCCAGCGTGACGACGGCCTTCTCATACGACGACAGATACGCCTCGCTCGCCTTCTTGGTGTTGGCGACGGCCTTCTCGCCGAACTCCGACGCGCGCTCGGTGGCGGCCTCGACTGAATCAACGATGGGATTGGTCTTGGACTGCGTGGTCATAGCGGCTCCCTTTCGGTCTTGTTTTGGTGCTTGCTATTAGCACGCTTTAAGCTAGCACAGCAAATGAGGTGATGTCAATTTATGTTGTGGTACGGTGCTTCGATGGGCGCTATCCCCGGGCCGCCGGTTTTGTTTCTCACGGGCGCGGGTCTTATGGCGGCCGTCGCTGCGCGGTCAATCGCCGAGCTCTCGAAGAGCTTTGAGGTGATCGCGACCCCGGTGGGCGACCCGACGGTCCCGCGGACCAGGTCGCCATCCCCGGAGGCGACGGTGCAGCGCGCGGTGGCCTGGCTCGATTCCTCGGCCGTCGATCAAGCCCACGTGATTGGTCTGGCGTTCGGCGGCATCATCGCCCAGGAGATAGCCATTCGTTATCCGCAGCGGGTCCGATCGCTCGTCCTGTGCGCGACCTCGGCCGGAGGCGCGCTCTACGTCCCGCCGGAGCGGGCGATCCAAGATTTCGTTCGCCGCTTCGACGACCTGCCGGTGGAGGAGGGTCTGTGGGCGGGGGTGCCGTTCCTGTACACCGCGAGGACGCGGCGCGAGCATGCGCCCCGCATCGGCGAGGATATCGCTCGGCGTCTGAGCGCTCCCCTGGACCCCGGCATCATCCGCCGCCAGCAATCGACGGCGCAAAGCCACGATGCCACGGGCCGACTGACCCAGATCACGGCGCCGACGCTCGTCGTCCATGGAGAGCAGGACCGGTTCGTGCCGCTCGAGAACGGCCGGCACCTGGCTGACGCCATTGCCGACGCCGAGTTGCTGATCCTGCCTGACGGCGGCCACGCGTTTCCCACCGACGTGCCCGGCTCAGGTCAGGAGCTGGTCAAGTTCCTTCGCGCCCACTCCCGACCGCAGCGGGCTTCGGCGGTCGCGAGTACTTCGCGCGCAACTCGCGTTTGAGCACCTTGCCGGCGGGCGTGCGCGGAAGGTCCGAGACGAACTCCGCCGAACGCGGCAGTTTGTATCCGGCGAGCTTTCCGCGGGCAAAGGCCACGACCGCTTCAGGGGTGAGCTCCGTATCAGGCACGGGGACGATAAGCGCGTGGACGGTCTCTCCCCAGCGCTCATCAGGTACCCCGATCACGGCGACATCCGCGACGTCCGGGTGCCGGGAGAGGACCTCCTCGACCTCGACGGGGTAGATGTTCTCGCCGCCGCTGACGATCATGTCCTTGATCCGGTCGGTGAGGAAGAGGTAGCCCGCCTCGTCGCGATAGCCACCGTCGCCGGTGCGCAGCCACCCATCGGGCGTGAGCGCGGCGACGGTCTCCGCCTCGCGATCGTGATACCCGGCCATGACGTTCGGCGCACGCAGCCAGACCTCACCGACCTCGCCCACCGCGCACTCACCTCCGTCCAGCGGCTCGACGATGCGCATCTCGACCCAGGGCATCGGGCGCCCAGCGGATCGCAACAGGCGCTGACGCGGGCCATCGGCGTCGTGATCCTCCGGGTGAAGCTGGACGACACCGCCGGTGGTCTCGGTCAGGCCATACACGCCGAACAGCGGGCAGCGGAATGTCCGCAACGCGGCGCGCAGAACCGGGGTCGTGATGGGGGAGGCGCCGTAGGCGATCGATCGCAGGCTCGCGTAATCGCGCTCGGCCGCACCCGCAACCGCCGTCAGCATCTGCAGGATCGTCGGGACGAACACCGCGTTTGTCACCCGGTCGGACTCGAGCAGATCGAGCACCTGGGCGGCGTCGAAATCGCTCACCATGATCGTCGTCGCGCCGCTGACCAGCCCAAGGTAGGCCCAGCCGATCCCCCCGATGTGAAACATCGGCAGCGGCGTCAGGCTGATCGTCTCGGCGTCAAAGCCCCACGACTCGGCGCTCAGAAACGCGGCGGCGAGGTTGCGCTGCGTAGTCAGCACTCCCTTGGGCAGGCCGGTGGTCCCGGAGGTGTACATCTGCACGGCGATGTCCCCGGCTGCCCCGCGGTGGCCCGGATCAGACGGAGGCTGGGCGGCGAGCCGACGCTCATAGTCCTCGCCGACGTCGATCAGATCGAGCTGCTGCGGCACCGTGCCGACGATCTCGCGGGCCACCTCGCGGTAGCTCGGCCCGGCGATCATCACCGAGCAGCCCGCATCGGCCACGATCGTGGCGAGCTCGGGCGGCGCCAGGCGCCAGTTGAGCGGGACTGTGACGGCACCGATCTTGCTGGTGGCGAAGAGCAGCTCGACGACCTCGGGCGCGGTGCGATCGAGATGGGCGACTCGGTCCCCGGCCCGGACGCCGGACGCGAGCAATTCCTGGCCAGCCGGCTCGAGCGCTCGTCCAGCTCGGCGTAGGTCAGCGCACGTTCGCCGCATCGAATCGCGACCACGTTCGGTCGACCCCTCGCGTGGTCGCGAACTACGTCCGCGACGCGTAGGTCCTCCAGTAACTGCACTGAAGTCGATTCAAGCAGCCGCGTCAACCGCTAAGGCTCCACCTCGGGCGTGGGCAGCGAAGAACGCGCCGATGGCCTCATCCACCGTCGGGTCCTCGGTGGGATAGAGGTGGCCGGCGTCTGGCAGGATCTTCAGTTGGGCGCCCGGCAGCTGCTCGGCCGTCATTTGGGCATTGGCCAGCGGGATGATCCGGTCCTCGGCGCCGTGGACGACGAGCGTCGGACTCTTGATTCGGTTCAGTCGCCGGTAGCAGTTGTGCAGAGATGCTGCGAGCAACTGCGCCTGATAGGCCCGCTCGTTGAACGGGTTCTTGAGTCGTCGCTCGATGTCCTCGGCGATCCGGTCCACCTGGTCGGTGCGGGTCCGCGGGCCGTAGTTGTACGGAACCGACGCCCAAGCCGCCACCTCGGACGGCATTCGCGCGCGCCGCTGGAAGAAGGCCAGAACGTCCGGATCGGGGAACGCCATATGCCGTCCGCCGGAATGTGTCGCGCCGAGCACGAGAGCCTGGACCCGGTCGGGATGTCGCAGGGCGACCTGCTGAGCGACCATCCCCCCGAGCGAGAACCCGTAGACGTGGACTCGCTCGATGTCGAGTGCGTCGAGGATTGAGACAGCGTCATCCGCCATCGCCTCGGTCGTGTAGGCATGCATCAGGGACTTCGACTTCCCGATCCCGCGATGGTCGAAAGTGATGACGCTCATCGTCGGGGCCAACGTATCGACGGTGCGCCACCATGCCCCACCGCTCAGGCCGAGGCCGTGGATGAGCAGGACCGGATCTCCTTTGCCCGTGATCTCCCAGTACAGGCGGGTCACTCCGTCCAGCCCCGGAGCGATGCCGGATCTGCGCTTCACAGGTCCAAGAACCAGCGGACGCTCGAGAGCTGCGTGGCGCCGATGTCCCGGGTCAGGTTCGCACACGACGCGACGATCGAACGGACGGGTTCCACATTGACCACTCGAGCGAGGTTCAGCTGGGCGTCCGTGGCCGCGCGGATGGTGGCCTCGTAGGCGTCCAGGCAGGCCTCTGGGCCACCGACGGGAGCCAGCGCCGTCCTGGCCACTTTGCCGACCGCATCCACGGCGTACTCGAAACCGTCTTCCATGAGCTTCGACATCCTTTTCCGTTGCCGCTGCCAGACAGATGGTCGGGCTCCCCGCACAGTGACGTCTGAAGTGATCATCGCCAGCAAATCTACCTGAAGTTGGTTTGGGCGCATTCAGGGTGCCTCCTGTCTCACCGCTCAAACGACCTGGTCCGCGATGCCGGCCGTCGTCAGAGCCGCTAGTTGCTCATCGACCGAATTGGCCAGAACGATGAGGTCCCGCATATCTCCCGCGCGATCGCGGACGTGATCGCTGAGGAGAGCTTCCGGCTCGAAGCCCAATCCGCGAAACATCGCGATCAGTGCCTCCTGGTCGGAGATCACTTCCACCACCAGCTTCTTCAGCCCGAGGTCGACCGCATCGAGGACGGCCCTCTGGGCCAATCGACGTCCGATGCCGCGTCCGCGCTGGTCAGGATCGACTACGAGCCGGATTTCGCCGACATGGCTCGACCAGCCGTGAAGCGCGCACCACGGCTACGGATCCAACGACCTCGCCGTCGTCGACGGCGATCGAGCGCGCGGCGTCAGGCAGTACCCAGTGATCGACTACTTGGGGATCGTCGACATCCTCCTTGAGGAACGTCCGATCGCCGTCGGGCATGCGCGCAAAGAAGCGCGAAAGCGCGCCTGCGTCTTGCGCCGTGATCGGTCGGATCTCCATTCTGCTCCTCGTTCAGGACGCCGGATCGCTGTGGTCGATGATCCATTGCGTGAGTTTCGGCATGGTGTGTTTGAACGCCGACCGGCCGGTGCCGAACGTGACGTGACCGCCGGGAAGTCGCAGCTCCTCCCGCCGGGCGGGATCGCCGATGAGCTGCATCGCCGGCTCCACGGCGGACGGAGGCACGACGTTGTCTCGCTCGGCCATCGCGCTCAGGACGTTCCCCCGGACCTCCGCCAACCCGATCTGCCGCTCCCCGAGCCGGATCCCGCCGGTCATGAGGATGTTCTGGCGCACGAGCAGCTCCGTCAGCTCACGGAACGCGGCGCCGGGAAACGGCACATGGTCACGCGACCAGGTGGCCATTGCCTGGAACCCCTCGACGAACTCGTCGTTCCATAGGTTCTCAAGCAGGGTGGCCTTCTGCGCGACCTCGGCGGTCGGGGCGAGCATGTAGAACCCGCTGTACAGCGCGTCGGCCGGAACGTTTCCGGTCTCATCCACCAGGTCATCGGGATCGAGGCGACCGTCGCGCAGGAGCGCGACCATGGCTCCCATCTCGCTGTAGTCGATCGGCGTGGCCATGAGGATGAGGTTGCGGACGTTCGCCTCCTCGTGGCCGGCGGCGTACAGCGCGGCCAGGACTCCTCCCAGGCAGTAACCGGCCAGCGTCAGCTCCTCGTGGCCGCTCATCCGCCGGGCTACCGCCAGCGCTCGGGGCATGTACCAATCGACGTAGCGGGCGAGGTCGTTGTCGGCATCGAGTTCATCCGGCACGCCCCAGTCGAGCATGAAGACGTCGAGACCGGCGCCGGTCAGGTATTCAACCGTGCTGTTGCGCGGCCGCAGGTCGAGGATGTAGCTGCGGCTGACCAGGCTGTGCACGATGACGACGGGCGGTCCGTAGCGCCGGTCACCGCCCTTGTAGCGCCAGAGCTCCGCCTTCCCGCTCTTCCACACGACGTCCTTAGGCGTGGCCCCCAGCGCGGGCCGGTGCGTGCCGCGGATGTACCGAACTCCGTTGCGGGCTCTCAGGATCGACCGCTCGACGTCGCGGTTGACGCGGAGCAGCAGTTCTGCCGGGTTGAGCGTCGGTGGCACCGTCGGGTCACCTCATCTCGGAACCCGGTCGGGACCCGTGGGTGGGTCGACACCGTCCGTGGGGCTAGACCCGTCGATTTCCGCCACCTCCTGGGTGAGTTGGTCGATCTGACGCTCCAGCCGCGCCAGCTGCTGGCGCACGCCGCGAATGTCGGTTCCGGCGGGCAAGTTCAGTACGTGCAATGCGCGCCGCGAGAGCCCTTCGGCGGCGCCGGCCGCCTTGCGGCGCACCCGTGTTGTCTTGCTGACCAGGTCGAAGTAGGTTTCGGAGCGAACCGCGGATTCGACCGGCTGACCGATCGCCCGTTCCACCTTGAGAACAACGCGGAGCCACAGCGGCTGATCTCCTGGCATATCAGTCGACGCTAGCGCGGAGTTGAGTTGAGTTCAAGTGAAGCCTCCGGGGCCGCCGCGCCCGTACCGGCCATGCTCCACTGAGCTCCTCCGTCGACGGTCAGGATGGTCCCGGTGGTGTAGGTCGAGGCGTCGCTGGCCAGGTACAGCGCGGCGCCGGCGATCTCCTCGGGTTGACCGGCTCGCCGGAGGGGAAAGGTCCGGGCCCGCTCGGCGAAGACGTCCATGTCCCAGGAACGGGCGATCGTGGTGGCGAACGGACCCGGCATCACCGCGTTGACGCGGACGGTGGGGCCGAATGCGTGGGCCAGGCCGACCGTCATCGCGTTCACGCCCGCCTTGGCCGCCGCGTAGGGAATGATGTCCTGGGTCGGTCGCACCGCTCCCGTGCTGCTCACGTTGATGATCGAGCCGCTGCCTGCCACGACCATCCGCTCGCCGACCAGCGTCGCCAGGCGAAACGGTCCCTTGAGGTTGACGCCGATCACCTTGTCGAACAGGTCCTCGGTGATCTCGGACAGCCGACCGTACAGCGGCGAGATGCCCGCGTTGTTGACGAGCACGTCGATGCGGCCGTAGTCGCGGTAGATCCCGTCGACAAGCGGCTCGAGCTCATCCCAGTGTCCGACGTGGCACGCGCAGCCCGCCGCCTTGATTCCCTCCGCCCGCAACGTGGCCGCGACCTCGTCGCACGCCTCGGGCTTGCGGCTGACCACGACGACGTCGGCTCCCACGGACGCGAACGCGCGCACCATGGCTAGGCCAAGCCCTCGTGACCCTCCGGTGACGACCGCGAGGCGGCCGGTCAGATCGAAGAGGTCACGCGCGTCCCGGACCTCGCCCGGCGCGCTGTGGGTGTCAATTGGTTTCGGCAGAACGGTCTCCTCCGGGGTTGCAGATGAGCGGTTCACGGACCACGCTGTTGACGGTGCCCGCCTCCTGGCGCCCGGCGACCGGCTCGCGGAGCGAGAACCGGGACTTGCCGTAGCGGCTGCCGTCGTCGACGATCTCCTCGGCGACGGTGCCGGCGTCCAGGAGCAAGTCCAGGTGACCGAGGACCTCCCAGACGACGAGCAGCGGCTGCTCGGCCACTGTGCGCGCCGACCACAGATGACCGGCGATCCGGTAGGCGTCGGTGGGGCCTTCGTCCAGAACCGCGACGATGCGATCGCAGCGGCGCTGGTGCTCGGTGAAGCGTCGGCGCACGAGCCGAGAATGATCGATGACCGGGTCGCCATGACCGGTCAGCAGCCGGTCAAGTGGCATCGCTGCGGTGCGCTTGAGGTTGTTCAGGTACTCGATCCGCGCCCGCGGCCGCGATCCGTCCGGTTCGGCCGCCGGCACGACCTCGGTGTTCGAGGAGATGCCGGCCAGCAGGTGGTCGCCCACGAACCCGGCGGCGGCCTGTTCATCGATGATCAGGGTGTCGGTGGTGCTGTGGCCGGGCCGCCCTAGGATCCGGAGGTCGCGACCGCCGGCCCGGATGAGGTCGCCGTCGGAAAGTCTCACGTCGGTGCGAAAGGGTTCGGACGTCTCGCGGATGAACCTCCAGAATCCCTGATTGGACTCGATCACCGCGTCTGGCACGCCGTGGTGGCGCATCAGTTCCTCCGAGAAGGCACGATCGGCGTCAGAGCGCTCGAAATAGCGCGCGCAGTAGTCGGCAACCCGATCGAGCGCACCGACCGTGGCACCCGACCGGGCGACGATCGTGGCGACCAGGCCTGAATGGTCCAGGTGATGATGGGTCGGAATCACCAGCTCGATGTCTTCGATCCGCAAACCCTCGCGGTGCAGGCCGTCCTCGAGGGCGCTAAGGGCCTCATCGGTGCGCGGTCCGGTATCGATGAGGGTCAGCGGGCTACCTCGCAGCAGCCAGATGTTGACTGACTTGATGTGCGGCAGAGGTGCTTGGATCTGAACCGTTTGCTCCATGTCGCTACCGCTCCGCTCAGCGATCGCAGAACTGAATCGAGTTCAGTATGCCACACCATAGACACCGGCCCGGGGGCTGCCGCGATCTCCCTCCATGCGCGCGCGACTGCGGACCAACGTCCAGATGGGGTCGCAAAAGTGTCGTCGGCCAGATATGATCTGAATTCAGCTTAGATATCCGCAATGAGGGAGACGGCGATGACGGTTCAGGAGCAGACCAAGACGAGCGACGTCCTTCAGTACGAGGTCAACGACGGCATCGCGACGATCTGGCTCAACCGGCCGGAGGTCAAGAACTGCATCAACTGGGAACTGCTGATGAAGCTCGGTGAAGCGCTCGAGCGCGCCGAGGACGACGACGACGCCCGCGTCGTGGTCATCCGGGGCCGCGGACACACCTTCTGCGCTGGCGCCGACCTGAACATGCTCGACTCGGAGTTTCTCGGGACGACGAACCAATCGGTCAAGATCGCCCAGGTGTCGGCTCGGACGTTCGATCGCGCGTTCAACCTCGGCAAGCCCACGATCGCGGCCGTCGAAGGGTATGCGGTCGCCGGTGGGTTCGAGCTGTCGATCTCCTGCGATTTCTGCATCGCCGCCGACGACGCGAAGATCGGCGACTTCCACATCCGCCGGGCCCTGTTCGGCGGCGCGGGCCCGATCTACCGCCTGCCCCGCTATATCGGGCTGCGCAAGACCAAGGAGCTCCTGTTCACCGGCAAGCTGCTCTCCGGCAAGGAATGCGTCGAGTGGGGATTGGCGAACGCGTCGGCCCCGACCGAGCAGCTCGATCAGGCGATCGCCGATTTCGCAGCTCCGATGCTCGACAAGAGCTCGTTCACGATGCGGATCACCAAGCTCGCGGCAAATCGGGGCCTTGACGGGGACACCGAGACGCTGATCGCGCTCGAGAGCATGACCTGCAACGTTGCGCATCAGTCCGACGACGCCAAAGAGGGTGTGCAGGCGTTCCTCGAGAAGCGCGACCCCGTCTGGAAGCACAGCTAGGCATCGCGGCTGAACGGCCCGCAGCCTCATGGATTTCGCCTACGACGACACCACGCTCGCGCTTCAGCAGCGGGTTCTCGCGTTCATGGACGAGTGCGTCTATCCGGCCGAGCCCCGGTTCCGGGAGGAGGCGGCGTCGCTCGATGATCGATGGAGCACCCCACCGGTCATCGAGGAGCTGAAGCTGGAGGCCCGCCGGCGCGAGCTGTGGAATCTGTTTCTTCCCCGCACGCATGAGTTCGGCGCCGGGCTGACGAACCTGCAGTACGCGCCGCTGGCCGAGATCACGGGCCGCAACCCATGGATCGCTCCGGAGGCGATGAACTGCTCCGCGCCGGACACCGGCAACATGGAGCTGCTCTCGCTGTTCGGCACCGAGGAGCAGAAGGAGAGGTGGTTGGAGCCCCTGCTGGAGGGCGAGATCCGCTCTGCGTTCTCGATGACCGAGCCTGAGGTGGCGTCGTCAGATGCCACCAATATCGCGACGCGGATCGAGCGCGACGGTGACCACTACGTGATCAACGGGCGGAAGTGGTGGACCTCCGGGGCCATGTCGCCGCGCTGCGAGCTGCTGATTGTGATGGGCGTCACCGACCCCGATGCCGCAGTCCGGCATCGCCGCCAGAGCATGATCCTCGTGCCGAAGGACACGCCCGGGGTCGAGATCCAGCGATCGACGAGCCTGTTCGGCTACGACGATGGACCCCACGGCGGGCACGCCGAGATCGTCTACGACAACGTCCGGGTGCCGGCGACCAGCCTGCTCGGCGGTGAGGGCGATGGGTTCCGGATCGCTCAGGAGCGACTCGGTCCGGGGCGCATCCACCACGCCATGCGCACCATCGGCATGGCCGAGCGGTCGCTCGAGATGATGTGCGAACGGACCGCGCAGCGCTCCACCTTCGGCCGCGCGATCATTGACCATGGAGTCGTCCAGCGCTGGATCTCGGAGGCGCGGGTGCGGATCGAGCAGGTGCGCCTGCTCGTCCTAAAGACCGCGTGGCTGATGGATGTGGCCGGAAATCGCGGCGCGCGGATCGAGGTCTCCGCGATCAAAGTCGCCGCACCGGAGGTGGCGACGTGGGTTATCGACCGGGCGATTCAGGCGCACGGAGGCGCGGGCGTGTGCCAGGACACCGTGCTCCCCGAGCTCTACGCAGTCGCCCGGATCCTGCAGATCGCCGATGGCCCGGATGAGGTCCACCACATGGCGATCGCCCGGCGCGAGAGCGAGCGCTACCGGTTGGCGCCGGTCGCGACCTGAACGATCAGCCAGTGGGGCGGGCGTCCAGCAGGTGCTGGCCCGCCTCCACGAGCGGCGCCACGAGCGCTTCCGCCTGCTCGAAACCGGACCCGACCATGGCCCCGCCGGCTGCTCGTGCGGCGATCCCCTGGCAGACGACGGCAAGCTTGAAGTAGGCAAACGACTGATACCAGTCGAGGTCGGAGGGGTCGATGCCGGTCCGCCGTGAGTAGCGCTCGATGATCTCGCTGCGGGACGGGAACCCCTCGGCGGCGGTGACCGGTGCCATGATCCGGGCCTGGCGAAGCACCTCGGCGTCGTCAGCTTCACTCCAGTAGGCCAGCATGGCTCCGAGATCGGCCAGGGGATCTCCGAGCGTGCTCATCTCCCAGTCGAGCACGGCGACGATGACCCCGGGCTGGGTGGGATGGAGGATCGTGTTGTCGAGGCGATAGTCGCCGTGAACGATGCCGATCGCTCGCTGACTCGGCATCGATTTGGCCAGGTCGCCGAGTAGACCGTCGAGCGCCGGCAGATCACCGGTCTTCGAGGCCTCCCACTGCTGGGTCCATCGTCGCAGCTGGCGCTCCATGAAGCCGGCCGGACGGCCGAACTCGGCCAACCCGACGTCGGCAGGATCCACGGTGTGGAGCGCGGCCAGGGCGTCGACGAGCGCCTCGCCGATCCGACGCCGATCCTCCGGTGCCTCCGCGTAACCGTCGGGAAGCTCGTTGCGGCAGATGTGGCCGATCACGCGCTCCATCACGTAGAACGGCGCTCCGAGCGCATTGTCGGCACCCGCGAGGTAAAACATCCGCGGGACCGGGACGGCGGTAGTCGGCCAGAGCGGTCATGACCCGATACTCGCGCCCCATGTCGTGCGCGGTTGGCAGGATGTGGCCCAGAGGGGGACGCCGAAGGATCACCTCACCAGCGTCGCAGGCGACGCGGTAAGTCAGGTTGGATTTGCCGCCCGAGACGAGCGCGACGTCGCAGCGCAGCCAACGCAGATCGTGCAGGGTGTCGGCTAGCAACGGGCCGACGAGCTCAGGGTCGGCGCCCGTGGTGATCGGCTCGAGCCGCTGCGCGGTCGCATCGTTGAAATGGCGCTCCTCAGAAGCGGCCGCCCGGACCACCTCGTCGGTCATGGCAGGGTCATGGCGGGATCCGGATCGACCGCCGGCGCTCGCGCTCGCGCTGCCGCCCCTGCGGCCAGGCTTCGGCCGAGCTCGCGCTCATGATGTGCGGCATCTCCGAACTGCTGCTCGCGCACGACGATCCGCCGCAGGAAACGGTGCGCAGGGTGCTCCTCGGTGAACGCGATGCCGCCAAAGACCTGCATCGAACCGTGGGCGACCTCGCGAGCGGACCGCGACACGTATGCCTTGCCGATCGACGCCGTCTGCTGCGCGCCCGGGATGCCGTCGTCCAGCGCCGCTGCGGCGTACAGCGTCGTCGACCAGCTGCTGGCCTGCCTCACGTGGAGATCGGACATGAGGTGGCGCAGGGCCTGGTTGCTGCCGATCGTCCGCCCGAACTGACGGCGCTCGGAGGCGTACCGGAGGGCTTGGGCGAACATCTGCGCAGCCGCGCCGACGGCCTCGGCCGCAGCGAGCAACCCGCCCACGCTGGCGAGAAGATCGGCGATTGCCTCGGCGCCCCTGGGCTCGACGATCGACTCCACCTCCACGCCGTCGAACGTCACTCGGCTGAGTGGGACAGTCGCATCGAGGCTCGACTGTGGCAAGCGCTCGATCCCCGCGGCGTCGCTGGACACGAGCGCGACACCCAGATCCCCCTCGATGCGCGCCACCACCGCGAGAACGTCCACCTCATCGGCGAACTCGACAGCGGTCTTGACGCCCGTGAGACGACCCGACCGTACCGACGCATGCGTGTCTGACGTCGACCAGCCGCCGCCCGGCTCGAGCACCGCGATCGACATGCTGGCGTTGCCATCCAGCACGCGCGCGGACATCATCGCGTCAGCTGTGCGGCGAACGGCGCCAGGGCATAGCGCGTCCCGACGCTGCCAAGGAAAGGCAGGGAGGCCAGGTGACCGCCGATCGCCCGCGCCACCAGACAAAGCTCGACGGCGCCGAGCTGGCTGTCAGACCCACCGAGCACGCCGAATTCGACGATGCGGTCCCAAAGTCGTGTGCGCTGCGCCGCCCCGGCCTGCCATGCCGCCTCGGGCGGCGGCCACTCGCGATTCAGGAGCGTGTTGATCGACTCGTCGAGCCAGACCTGTTCGTCGCTCAGCTCTAGGTCCATGGCTATTCCTTGGGGAGCGAAAGGATCCGGTCGGCGATGATGTCCCGCTGGATCTGCTGCGCGCCTCCGTAGACGCTGGCAGCGCGGGAATAGAGATAGGTCTCGTACCAGAACTCATTCTCCCGGGCTTGATCCGGATCGCCGTCGAGCAACGTCGGCCCGAGGACCTCCAGGACGGTGGCGGCCAGCCGTTGCTCGGCCTCCGCCATCAGCAGCTTGACGCTCGAGCTCTCGGGTCCGACCGCGCCGCCGCTGAGGAACTCCCCAACCGTCCGGTACGCGTGGTGACGTAGCACCTCGATCCCGATCAGGGCGCGCGCCAGCGCCGTCTGGGCCTGGCTGTCCTCGAGCAATGATTGTCCGTCGATTTGGCGATTCCCCGCCACGGCCACCGCCCTGTCCAGCCAAGTGCGCAACTTGACCTGCCGGGGCAGTGCGGCGGTGCCCCGCTCATGCCCGAGCGTGTACATGGCGATCTTCCACCCGTCGCCGAGCTCACCGAGCAGGTTCTCCCGGGGGACGACGACATCGTCGAGGAAGAGCTCGCAGAATTCGGCGTGACCCGTGATCTGCGTCATCGGCCGAACTTCGACGCCCGGCGTCGACATGTCGAGGATCAGCATCGAGATGCCGCGGTGCTTGGGCACGGATTCATCGGTCCGGGCGAGCACACCGCACCACTTCGCGTACTGGCCCCATGACACCCAGGTCTTCTGGCCGTTGATGATGAACGTGCTCGCCCTCCTGAACCGCTCGAGTGTGGAGGCTGGCTAGGTCCGACCCGGCTTCCGGCTCGGAAAAGCCCTGACACCAGATCTCCTCGGCGGACAGGATCGAGGGGATATACCGCCGACGCTGCTCGTCGTTGCCAAACCGCAGCAGCGACGGCCCCAGGACGTCGAGACCGACGACGTTGACGAACTCCGGCGCTCCGACCGCGGCCAGCTCCTGGTCGATGACGATCTGATCGACCGGCGCGCGGCCACCGCCCCCGAACTCCGCCGGCCATGCACGGCCGACCAGGCCGGCCGCGTAACAGGCCGCCTGCCAGCGGCGGAGCACCGCCATCCGGTCATCGAGCGAGTGCGGCAGATCCGCGGAGGCCAATCCGTCGGCGGCCAGGAAGGCTCGGACCTCTTCGGCCAGGGCGCGCTCAGAGGGAGTCTCAGCCAGCTGCATCGAACTGAGATCGTATCAGGTAGCGGCCTCTCCGCCATCGCCGCGGATCGGTTGCGGCCACCCATAATTCAACCGATTTGCGTTGTCACGCAGCCCTGCAACATGCTAGCCTCCACCTGACATGAGTTCGAATCAGGGCTCAAACGGAGAAGGTACGCGAGTCCATCGCCCCCGCGACGAAGGCGCCAGACGAGCTGAAATCTTGGACGCAGCGGTCGACCGGTTTGGCCGTGACGGTTATGAGAACACGAAGTGGGCGGACATCGCTGGTGACGTCGGCATCGGCCCGACCGCCCTGTATCACTACTTCGACTCCAAGCAGCACTGCTTGTACGTGATCCTCGATCAAGCCAGCCGGGACCTACAGGAGCGCTTCGACACGATCACGGCCAGCTACGCCGATCCACGGGAGGCCCTCCGCGCCGTCTGCACGGACTGCTTCGAGCTCTCCGAGCACGACGTCCTGCGTCACCGAGTCCTCGTCGCGGAGCAGGTTCTCCTAACCAGTGAAGCCAGCTCCGAGCGCGAGGAGCAGGCGCGTCAGGCCGGACGCGCCAAGACGCGCGCGATTGGAGATCGCCTGGGCTCAATTCCTGTCGCAAGCGATGCAGCAGGGTGCGATCCCCGAGCGCGATCCGCGCATGCTCGCCCGTGCCATCCTCGGGCTCTACAAGAGCATCTGGCACTGGTACCGGCCGGACCAGACTCTGCTCCTGCGGACTGTCGCCGAGTTCTTCATCGCCCGCATGCTGGCGGTCGCCGGGGTGCCGCCCGACCCGGGTAACGCACCGGCGAGCTGACGCGGATGAGATCAGCACTTGCCCGGACGCGCCGATTGGTCCTGCCAGAGCTCACCGGACGAGCGTGCCGGAACCATCCTGACCGTCATGCCATCGTCTTCGCCGATGAGGTTCGGACCCACGCCGATCTCCACGCTCGCGCCGCTCGGCTGGCCTCAGCGCTGACGGCTGACGGAGTGACGGCGACCGACCGCGTCGCGTTGCTGATGCACAACCGGATCGAGTTCGTCGAGGCGCTCCTGGCTTGCCATCGGCTCGGCGCCGTCGTCGTCCCCATCAATTTCCGCCTCGCGCCCGAGGAGGTCGAGTTCATCCTTGCCGACTCCGAGGCGGTGGCGCTGATCTGCGACACAACGCCACCACAGAGCGGTCGGTTGCGCCGCATTCTCGAGGTCGGTGATGACTACGAGGCCGTGCTGGCGTCGGCACCGGCTCCCGCTGATCCCGCCGACCTCGACGAGGACGACCCAGCGCTGATCTGCTACACGTCGGGCACGACCGGACGGCCGAAGGGAGCTGTGCTCACCCACGGCAACCTGGTGGCGAGCACGCTCAGCTGGATTCACGAGATGCGCGCCGCGGAGGACGACGTCTGGTTGTCGGGCCAGCCGCTGTTTCACATCGGCGGCATCAACGGGCTGCTGCCATTTCTCACCCTCGGGGCCACCGTGATCATCACCCCGAGCACGCGCTTCGATCCGGACGCCGCGCTGGCGCTGATCGAGCGGCACGCGGTGACGATGTGCATCTTCGTCCCGACGCAGTGGGATGCCATCTGCGCCAGTGACACGGTGGGTCAGATCGACCGGCGGCGGCTTCGGGTCGCCATGTGGGGGGCGTCGCCGGCCCTGCGCAGGACGCTCGAGTCGATGCGGGAGATGTTCCCGGAGGCGGAGATCGTCAGCGCGTACGGCCAGACCGAGATGTCGGGCGCCACGACACTGCTGCGGGGCCGCGACTCCACCCGCAAGATGGGCTCGGTGGGCCGGCCGATGTTCGGGGTCGAGCTCCGCGTCGCCGACGACCGGCTGCCGCGATGTGGCCCGCGGCGAGATCGGTGAGATCATCTACCGCGGGCCGAACGTGATGGCGGGCTATCACCGCAATGTCGAGGCGACGGCGGAGGCATTCTCCGGCGACTGGTTCCACAGCGGCGACCTGGCCCGGCGCGACGAGGAGGGTTACCTCTGGCTCGTCGACCGCAAGAAGGACATGATCGTCAGCGGTGGCGAGAACATCTACCCCGCCGAGGTGGAGCGGGTGCTGCTCGAGCACCCGGCGGTCGACGAGGCCGCGGTCATCGGCGTCCCGCACCCGCGGTGGGTCGAGACGCCACGTGGCGTTCGTCGTCGCCCGCGCCGGCGCCGAGCTCGGTGAGGCCGAGCTGATCGCCCACTGCCGCGTCCGCCTCGCCGGCTTCAAGAAGCCGTCCGGCCGTGGTCGTGGTCGACGAGCTGCCGCGCAACGCCGCGGGGAAGGTGCTGAAGCGCCCTCGACGCCTACGCGGATACGGACGAGGAGGTCGACCAAGGTAGCTGAAGCCATGACTACGTCTACGCCAACGTCAAGGTGAAGTACGGCCAGCTGCCCGTCGTTCTACGAGGCGATGGTCACGGTCAAGCGGGTGATGGAGGCAAACGGCTGGCGGCTGGTGGGAGCGTGGGGCACGTTGATCGGCGACCTCCACGAGGTCCACGACCTCTGGGAGGTGGCCGACGCCAACGCGGTGCCGGCCGCGTTCGCCGCGGCCTACGAGGATCCCGAGTTCGTCGGCAGCCGTCGCGAGGATCGCGGAGGCCGCCGACCGCGAGGTGCTGTCGCTCGTCGACGAAGACCCCGTACAGCCCGTGACCGAAAGCTGCCGGGCCGCGGCTCTCCCCTCCGCGATCGCGTGGTGGACGCTGCGAGGACACACGGCGTCCCCGATCACCTGCATGCTTGGCCTGGTCGGCAGCAATGAATCCAAGACCAGCGCTCGGCGCTCACCCACCACGACGACCAGGTCGGCCGCAACCGAGGTGGCTCGTCCGGACACGACATTGCGGACTGTCACCGACCCCGGTTCAATCTCTTCGAGAGCGGTCAACGGGCGGATCTCCAACGGCGCTCCGCGCAGCCGGGCCATCAGCTGACATGCCCTCCGGAGGGAGCCTGGCGCCGAAGCCTTTCCCGGTGAACACCGTGATCGTCTCCCGAGCGGCGACGACCCCGGTCTCCACCGCGCTGCACATGGCCACCAGCCGAATCCGGCCTCGATGATGACCAGCTCCCCCGACGTTGATGCACCGGGCCGCTCCGCGATGAATCGCGATGAGCTGAGAGCTCGCTCGATCCACGGCGCCTCCGGCAGACCTCCTCGGCGCCTACGGCCAGCACAACGTCATCGAATCCTCGAGCAGGTCCCTGTGCGCGGTCGTGCCAAGGCGAACCTCGATGTTCTCGGTCCGGTGGATCGCGTCCGCTAGAAGTCGAGCAGCGACGCCATCCGGATCGGTTCGGCGCCGCCGCGGCGATTCTGAGATGACCGCCAGGCGATCGTGCTTGGAACAGGACCACCTCGGGCTCCCCCGAGATAGCGGTCGCGCACTCGAGCCCAGCCGGGCCGGTTCCGACGACGGCGATGCGGCGCCCCGCGTTCTCCCTCCCCCGCCGCAGCAGCAGCGGCCTGGCCGGTCGCGGCTCCGCCTCCGAGGGGCCGAGATCTGGGTTGACCGAACACAGCAGGACGCGATCGAACGCTCGGCAGTCCTCGTTGCACGATACGCACGGACGGATCTCCTCCTCGCGGCCGCCCATGAGCTTGACCAGGAGTCCGGATCGGCGATCGAGCGGCCGGGCCACCGTCGGTCGGCGGCGCCGGCGGTGCCGCCTCGATCGCCTCGGTCGCGGGAACGCCTGGGTGACCAGGAGAGCCCGGTGCGCCACCGGGCGCAGCCGTCAAGGGCGCCGCGAGCGGCGGATCGGTGGTCGCCATGTCCCGCTCATACGTGGCGCGCACCCCGACGGTCAGGCTCACGTATTCGACGAGCGGCGAGACGGTGGGCAGCAGTTCGCACGCCCAGCGTGAAGCCGCCCTCAGCGCTCCCCGTCGCATGACACCGGATGCCCGATCGCCTCCGGCACGCGACGCAGGTCGCCGCGGTGATCGCCGATGATCCCGCCTGCTCGGTAACCGAATCGGCGCCGCGAGGAGATTGGTCGACGGAGACAGGAACTGGGCCAGCAAGTAGCCATGGGCGGCGTGCAGCTCCACGACCTGGAAGCCCGCCGTAAACGCGTGAGCCGATGACACGCGGAATCCCTCCACCACATCGTCGATCTCCGCTTCGGAGAGGGTGTGGGGCCGGGCCGGCTCCCGCGGCGAGCGGACCGGCGACGGGGCCACGGGGCCGTACCACATCTCAGCCCCGGTGGTCTCGCGACCGAGGTGCACTAGCTGGCATGCCGCCACCGCCCCTTGCGAGCGGATCGCCTGCGCCCGCAGGGCGAGCCCGGGGATCGCCTCCTCCCGCCACGCCTTGGTGACGATCCGCCGACGCCAATGGATTCAGGCGCAGTGACCTGCCACCCACCGTAACCATCGCCGCCCCGCCTGCGGCCACGCGACGCCAGTACTCCGCATCGCCCGGCAGCGCCAGCCCGTCGGCGAGCATGCCCCGGCCGTGAGGCGCGCCGACGAGCCGGTTGCGCAGCGTCAGGTGGCCGAGCGCGAACGGCTGGGCCGCCCGCTCAGCCACCATCCTCAAGCATGAGCGGGAGCCGCCTGAACTGACCGAACGACCTCCTCCGGGAACTCGTCGGAGGGCTCGATCGAGATCGTCTTGCTCAGCAGGTACTCGTCGATCGCATACGGGCCGTGCTCCCGGCCGATCCCTGACTGCTTGTAACCGCCGAAGGACGAGTTGAAGTCTGCCGACATGGTGTTGACGCGGAAGGTGCCGGTCCGTATCCGACGCGCGATCTCGAACCCGCGCACGGGATTTCCTGTGAACACCGAGCCCGACAGGCCGAAGCGGCTGTCGTTGGCGATGCG
This sequence comes from uncultured Solirubrobacterales bacterium, assembly GCA_963744195.1. Taxonomy (GTDB): domain Bacteria; phylum Actinomycetota; class Thermoleophilia; order Solirubrobacterales; family Solirubrobacteraceae; genus Palsa-465. The sequence goes on along the minus strand of CAVUSY010000010.1, from coordinate 107,162 downwards.
GATCGCGTCCTCCTCGTCCTCGTACGGGATGAGCGCGATGACGGGCCCGAAGATCTCCTCCTGGGCGACCGTCATGTCGTTGCTGACGTTCGTCAGCAACGTCGACTCGACGTACCACCCCCTGTCAAGGTGCTCCGGAATCCCGCCACCGGTCGCTACCGTGGCTCCCTCGTCGATCGCTTTCTGGATATACCCGAGCACGCGATCGCGGTGCGCTTCGGTGATCAGCGGGCCCACGACGGTCTCATCGTCGTTGGGGTCGCCGACCTTCAAACCCTTGAATGCCTCGGTGAGCCGTGTCGCGATCTCGTCGTACTGGGACCTCGGAGCCAGGATCCGGCTCATGCAGGTGCAGTTCTCACCCTGCGAGGTCGCGACGCTTGATGCCGACGACCAGCGGAAGCGCGGCGTCGAGATCGGCGTCCTCCAGGATGATCGCCGCCGATTTGCCACCGAGCTCGAGCACGCAGCGCTTGACCTGCTCGCCGCACACCTGGCCGATCTTCTTGCCGACCTCGGTCGAGCCGGTGAAGGTGACCATGTCAACATCGGGGTGCGATACCAGATGCTCGGAGCCCTCACGGCTCGCCGCGACGATGTTCACCACCCCGGGCGGGAAGCCCGCCTCCGTGAGGAGGTCGGCCATGGCGAACAGGGCGAGGGGATCGGGGTCCGGCGCCTTGACGACGACCGTGCAGCCGGCCACCAGAGCCGGCGCTGTCTTCTGGGCGATACCGGCCAGCGGGAAGTTGAACGCGCACAGCGCCGCCACTACACCGACCGGCTCCTGCACCATGAGGCTCTTGGTCTCGTACTTCATGATCAGGCCGCCCGCGTTGCCGGCCAGCGGCGAGAGGTCAGACTCACGGAGCTCGGCGAATTTGTGCTCGCGGCCCACCTTCGCGTAGTAGTTCCAGTGCAGCGTCGGCGCTACCGAGTGATAGACCTCGGCCGTCAGCTTCGTGTGCCCCAGTTCGTCGACGATCAGCTCCGCGAACTCCGCTTGGTGCTCCGCGATGAGGGCGGCCAGTCGCTCCATGATCTCCGCACGCTCCTCGACCGGCCGCGTCGGCCAATCCGTCTCGTAGAACGCCTTTCGGGCGGACTCCACAGCGCGATCGATGTCGGTTTCGTTGGCGGCGGGGACGTAGCCAATCTTTTCCCCTGTCGCAGGCGAGATGACGTCGAAGCGCTGCTCCGAGTCCGGCTCCTGCCAGCGACCGTCGAAGTAGAGGTGGGGATATTCGCGGGACAGCATGAAAGGGGACTCTCCTCGTCTGAACTGGTGGGACCCGGTGGTTGACCTGAAGTCGGTTCGGTTATGGTAATGCCGACGGCCGCTGAGTCAAGGCAGGTCCAGGGTGGCTCGGGACGGCGGCGGTCCTCGGATTCCGCCCTAGGAATTCCCTTATTGAACCGTATTCGCTTCGATCGGCGTAAGCAAAGCCTACAGGACTTGCTTCATCACGCCGTTCTGGTACGCTCGACCCGAATTCAAGTCAAGCCGATCTGAGTGACTCCCGTGTTGCCGAGACCGTTGGTCAACGATGAGAACCGAGCGTTTTGGACGGGCGGGCGCGACGGCGAGCTGCGGATCGCTCGCTGCGGTGACTGCGGCTACTACATTCACCCCCCCACGCCGCGGTGTCCGCGGTGTCTCAGCGAGCGGGTGGCGCCGCAGCGGGTCAGCGGACGGGGAATCATCTACACCTTCACGGTCAACCGGCGCGTGTGGGCACCGGGGCTGGATGTCCCGTACGTGATCGCCATCGTCGAGCTCGAGGAGCAGGCCGACCTGCGCCTGATGACGAACATCGTCGGGGTCCCGGTCGGATGACGTTGCGATCGACATGCCGGTACAGGTCGGGTTCCGCGAACAGGGGGACGTGTACGTGCCCGTCTTCGGGACGCTGTGAGCGATGGCCGATCGTTTCGAGGAACGCTGCATCATCTCGGGCATCGGCCAGTCGGAGGTCGGCCGCCGGGTGACGCGAGGCGTGATGGCTTTGACGCTTGACGCGTGTCTGGAGGCGATCGCTGATGCCGGGCTCGCCCCTGCGGACATCGATGGCGTCATCTCCTGGCCGGGCGCGATCTCACGGGCGGAGGGCCTTGCGCCGCCCGGCCCGGGCTCCTCGGGGCCGGGGGTGCACGCCGTCATCGACGCGCTGCGGCTGAAGCCCAACTGGCACTACGGAGGGCCGGAGACTCCCGGCATGCTGGCGTCCGTGATCCAGGGATGCATGGCCGTCGCGTCCGGGATGTGCCGTCACGTGCTCGTCTACCGGGCCCTCAACGAGGCAACCGCGTGGCGGGAGAGCACCGATCGCGTCGCCACCGATCCCGCTGGTGTAGCCGGGATGATGCAGTGGATCTTGCCCTTCGGCGCGTTCTCGGGTCCGAACTGGATGGGGCTCTACGCGCGCCGGCACATGCACGAGTACGGGACGACCCGCGAGCAGATCGCACAGATCAGCCTGAACGCGCGACGCAATGCGGCGCTCAACCCGAAGGCAGTGCTGACCAAGGAGCTGACGCTCGAGGAGTACATGTCTTCGCCGATGATCTCCGACCCCCTCTGCCTATACGACTGCGACATCGCCATCGACGGGGCCACGGCGGTGGTCATCTCGGACGCCACGCAAGCACCGGATACGCCGAATCCGGCCATCCACTTCGAAGCGGTGGGCAGTGCGCTCCACGGCCGGGCGTCATGGGATCAGTGGGAGGACATGACCACCACGGCGGCGATGGGCGCAGGGAAGCACCTCTGGTCGAGAACGGATATGAAGCCAAGCGATGTCGACGTCGCGCAGCTCTACGACGGCTTCACGGTCCTCAGCCTTTATTGGCTCGAGGGATTGCAGTTCTGCGGCAAGGGCGAGAGCGGGGCGTTCGTCGAGGGCGGCGAGCGCATCAGCCTGACCGGAGAGCTGCCGCTGGCTACGAGCGGAGGCCAGCTATCGGGCGGCCGACTTCATAGCTTCGGCCATCTCTACGAGGCGTGCCTCCAGCTGCGTGGACAAGCCGATCAGCGTCAGGTGCCGGGAGCCAAGGTGGCGGCGGTGTCGGCGGGCGCCGGGCCCCTGGCGTCCTGCCTCCTGCTCAGGACATAGTCGTAGAGCAGACCGTGCAACCCGAAGGGAATTTGAGGGAGAGATGAATTTAGCCGCTCTTGTTGATGAGCACGCAGCGCGCTACACGGGCCGGGTCCTCGCCGTCTTCGACGACGACACCGTGACCTACGCCCAGGTTGCCGAGCGCGCAGGGCGCGTCGCGGCAGGCCTGCGTGACCTGGGGATCGGGCCCGGTGATCGCGTCGCGGTCATGATGTCGAACCGGTCGGAGTTTCTTTACACCTGGTTCGGGATCCTCAAGCTCGGGGCGATCGAGGTGCCGATTCACGACGCCGCGCGCGGTCCCGGCATCTCCCACATTCTCAACACCACCGGTGCGCGGATGGTGATCGTGGAGGACACCTTCCTCGGTCACCTTCAGCCCTATCTCGGTGAGGCGCCGACCGTTGAGCACGTGGTGTTGCTCGGGGAACCCTCAGCCGAGGCGAACGGGGACCGACCGCTGTACGACTTCGCCGATCTGCTGGGTAAGCAAGCATCGGTCGACACTCTCGACGTCGCGCCGCATCAGCCGGCATCGATCCTCTTCACGGGAGGCACGACAGGGCCCCCGAAGGGCGTGGTGCTGCCACACAACCACAACATCAACCTCGGAACGAGTACGGCCGAGGTGGCCGGCTACGGCGAGGACGACGTCCTCCTGTCGGTGTTCCCGCTGTTCCACGCCAATGCCAAGTACATGTCGACGATCGCCGCGATGGTCGTGGGCGCGAAGGTGATCATCAACCGTCGCTTCTCCGCCAGCCGCTTCTGGGACCAGTGCCGCCAGGAGAACGTCACGGCGTTCAACGGCATGGGCGAGATGCTACGGATTCTCATGAAGCAGCCGGAACGCCCCGATGACCGGGAGAATCCCGTCAGGGTGGTCATCGGCGCCGCCGCCCCGCGCGATCTCGTCCTGGAGTTCGAGAACCGCTTTGACGTCGCGATCCTCGATGTCTACGGCCTAACGGAAACCGGCCCGATCACCTTCAATCGCTTCGATCGGCGCAAGGCGGGGTCGATGGGCGTTCCCGTCCCGTGGTACGAGGTACGCATCCTCGATGAGAACGACGTCGAAGTCTCCGCCGGCGAGCCGGGCGAGATCTGCATCCGCCCCCAACGTCCGAGCGTGATGATGTCGGGCTATTGGGACAACGACTCCGCCACGCTGAGGTCGATCCGCAACCTATGGTTCCACACCGGCGACCACGGCTACCGCGACGAGGACGACTTCTACTTCTTCACCACGCGGGAGACCGATTCGATCCGTCGCCGGGGCGAGAACGTCTCGGCATGGGAGATTGAGCGCGTGCTGGCGCTCCATCCTGACGTGCTGGAGTCGGCGGCCTACGCGGTTGCCTCCCCGATCGGAGGACAGGAGGTGATGGCAGCGATCGTGTTGAAGCCCGGTTGCGCTGTGACCCCCGAGGCTGTGCTCGACTTCTGCACCGGCAAGATGCCTCACTTCGCGGTGCCCCGGTACCTCCGATTCGTCGACTCCCTGCCCAAGTCGCACGCGCAGCGGATCCTCAAGCAGGAGCTGAAGGCCGAAGGGGCCACGGCGGACGGCGTGTGGGACCGGGAGACGGTCGGCTACCAGGTCCAGCGGTAGCGGGAGGGCGACATGACATCGACGTGGCTAGCTTCGTGATGGTTTCCCGCGCCCGCCAGATTCACCTGGTCGAGTATCCCCGGGGCGAGGTGACCCCGGACCATTTTGTCACCGTGGAGGCCGACATTCCCGAGCCGGGCCCGGGTCAGGTGCTGGTACGGAACACGTTCACGTCAGTGGATCCCGGCATGCGCCTACGCTTGCGGGAGAGCGGCCCTGCCGGCTATTTCAACTCCTTCCCGCTTCACGCCCCGATGGATGACATCTGGGCTGTGGGGGAGGTGATCGAGTCAAGGGCGGACGGCTTTGAGTCCGGTGACTCGGTCTGGCATGCCAAGGGGTGGCGCGATTACGCCATCGTGACGGCGGGTGAGCCGGCGCTGGCGGGTATCGCCACACTGGCTCGGATCGATACGTCGGTCGCCCCCGCCCAGACGTATCTGGGGCCGCTGGGTGCGATGGGCCTGACCGCGTATGCCGGACTCATCGACGCGGCGCAGCTGCGGGAGGGGGACATCGTCTGGATCTCCGCGGCAGCGGGGGCGGTGGGCAGCCTGGCGGCCCAGATCGCCAAGCTGCGCGGTCACCGCGTGATCGGGAGCGCCGGGTCCGACACCAAGGTGCGCTACCTGCTCGACGAGCTCGGCCTCGACGCTGCCTTCAACTACCGGGACGGCGCGGTGGTCGACCAGCTGCGCGAGGCCGCGCCGGAGGGGATCGACGTGTACTTCGACAACGTGGGCGGCGACCACCTGGAGGCTGCCCTGGCAACGCTTCGAAATTGGGGACGGATCGCGCTGTGCGGAGCCATCTCCGCCTACGAGTCCGTCGGATCGACTCCGGGCCCAAGCAACCTGTTCCAGGCCACGGCCAACAACCTCACGCTGCGGGGATTCCGAGGCAGCGCCTATCAGCACCGGCTACCCGACGCCACGCGAGAGCTCGGCGGCTGGCTGGCTGACGGTCGGCTGCGCTACCGCGAGACGATCATCGACGGTCTCGACCGGGCTCCGGAGGCGCTGGTGCGGATGCTGGCGGGGGACACCACAGGTAAGACGCTGGTCCGTGTTTCCTAGCGCGATCAGGCCGCCTCGCGGGTAGGGCGCGGCTTGGGCGCACGCTTCGCGGGCACCGACAGCCGCCTCGCTGTAACCGGCGACCGCCAGGCAGCGCTCTACGAAGAAGTCACGGATGTCATCCAGCGACAGGCCGCCGCCGGGGCGATACCAGTGCCAGACGCTCTTGTACAGACCGAGGACGGCATGCGTCAGCAAGCGTGCATCCGTCTGCGGAATGACACCCTGCTCCATCCCGCGCGTGAGGAAGGCGGCCCAGGCGAACTCGATGTCTCGCATGCCGAGCGCGGGCCAGCCGCCGCGCCTCCTCCTCGCGCGGCGAGTTCCGGTGCACGGCGAGGAGACCCTCCTCCGCGACGAGCACCCGGTTGCGCAGGATTCGTGCTCGCGTGAGATCGAACAGGCTGTTCGAGCAGGCGCACGAGCGCTGGCGCCGAATTGTCCCGGTCCGCTCGTGACCGCTCGAACCGCTCCCGTTCGGCCTCCAGCGCCTCGGCATGAATCTCGTAGAGGCAGTGGAGCTTGGACTCGAAGTAGTGATAGAGCGCCGTCGAGCCGAGTCCGACGTCGGCCGCGATATCAGCCCACTTCGTGTACTCGTAGCCTCGCTGGCCGAAGTGGTCGATCGCTGTGGTCAGGATCTCCTGGCGCTTGCTGCGCGAACTCGCGGGACTTGCTTATCCGCCCGCTCGCAGGGCTCCGGACGTTTTTGGCCACCATTGCCTCTTTCTTAATTGAAGTAATAGCAGAGTCTACCAGCGGCCCCGCCGCGACCCGCGGCGTCGGCCGCCAGATGGCCGCGAGCTCCAGGCGCAGCTGCGCGGTTGCGTCCCGGATCGCCGCCTCGGTAGAATTGAACTGACTTCAGCTGAGAGGGATGGAATGCAGCGAGCTCGATGGTCGTGTCGTCGTCATCACCGGCGCAAGCTCCGGGCTTGGCGCTGCAGCTCGCGCGCGCGGTCGGCGAGGCCGGCGGGATTCCCGTCCTGGCGGCGCGTCGCGCCGAGCGGCTCGCCGCGCTCGGCGCAGGAGATCCCGGACGCCGACCCCGTCGCCTGCGATGTCACCGACGAAGCGGACCGCCGGCGGCTGATCGACGGCGTCATCGAGCGGCATGGGAGGCTCGACGGCCTGATCAACAACGCCGGCGCCGGCGCCACCGGCGCCCGCTCTTCGCACCTCGACCGAGACCTTCGTCGCGGATCCTCGATCTGAACCTCGTCGCGCCGTTCGCCCTCTCGTGCCTGGCCGCCAAGCGGATGCGCGACGGCGGCGGCGGCTCGATCGTCAACATCGCCTCGGTGATGGGGCTGCGCTCGCATCGGCCAGATCCCGGACGCCGCCTACGTCGCCTCCAAGGCGGGCATCATCGGCTTGACGCGGGAGCTCGCGTCGCAGTGGGGTCGCTACGGTATCCGCGTCAACGCGGTCGCCCCGGGCTTCTTCGCCTCCGAGATGACGGCGGAGCTCGGCGAGGATCCGGAGCAGTTTCCCGAGTTCCTGCTGTCTCGGACGCCGCTGCGGCGCGGCGGGCGCGAGGGCGAGCTCAACGACGCCGTGCTGTTCCTGCTCGGTCCCGGCAGCAGCTTCGTCACCGGAACGGTGCTCAGCGTTGACGGGGGATTGGCAATTGCCTGAGCCCGCTGCCGGCACGACCGCTTCATCACGACTCGACAACACCTATGAAACCGGAGGAAGGCGATGTCGACCCTGACCTTCCAGCCTGAGGCTGATCGCTATTACGCCGAGGGGTACTGGCGCGAGGGAGACCTGTGGACCGACTTTGCCGATCGCGCGCACGCAGACCCGCGAGAAGCCGGCGCTGATCCTCGACGATCGGTCGTTCACCTTCGATCAACTCCGGCGTGCCGCTGTCGGCGTTTCGGCTCCTGCTCGCGGAGGGCGGGGTCAAGCCGGGCGACATCGTGATCCTGCTCGGCCGCCACTCGATCGAGGCGGCGGTGGCGATGCTCGGCTGCATGCACCGCGGCGTGGTCATCGCGCCGCTGCCGCCGATGTTCAACGAAGCTCAGCTGTCGGCGCTGATCGCGCAGACGCATGCCGCCGGGCTGCTCGGCTTCGGCGGTGAGAAGGAGCTCGCCAAGTGCGAGGCCAGGTCGCGGACCAGGTCCCGTTCTTCCTCCCCGATCGAGCCCGACCTGGTCGACCGCCTGGCCGAGGATGACCCCACGGACGAGCGCGTTCCCCGCCACGCCGATGACCTGGCCATGGTGCTCCACTCCTCCGGCACGACCTCGACGCCGAAGGGCATCTCGCACTCGAGCAACACGCTGCGCTACGCCACCGAGGGCATCTGCCGGCGCTGGGAGCTGACCGGCGAGGACGTCTATCTCGTCGTGTGCGAGTTCGGCTTTGTCGGTGGCCTGGTGTTCGGCTACTTTCCGCCTCTGTTCAAGGGCGCGACGGGAGTCCTCGTCAACCGCTGGCGGGCCGAGGACGCTCTGCGACTGATCGACGAGTATCAGTGCACTTACGTCCTCTCGATGCCCACGCACTCGGCGGACCTCATCAAGGCGAAGTCAGAGAGCGAGCGCGAGCTGCCCTCGATGCGCGTCCTGGCCGCCCCGGGGCTCACCCGCGAGCGGCGGATCGCCATGCGAGACGCTTTCGGCGTGCCCCCGCTCGGGGACTACGGGCTATCCGAGGTTCCCGGCCACGCCGCCCACGGACTCCATGAGCGGGACGAGAAGATCCTCAACACGGAAGGCCCCCCGTACGACGGCACGGAGATCCGGATCGTCGACGAGAACGAGCAGGCGGTGCCTCCCAAGACGGTCGGATCGGTGATCGTCAACGGCCCGAGCCGCTTCCTCGGCTTCCTCGGCAACGTTGAGCTGACCCGGGAGTCGCTGACCGAATGGGGCGGCTACCGGACCGGCGATCTCGGCTATCTCGACGAGGACGGCGAGTTCGTGTACGTCGGCCGCAGCAAGGACATCATCCGCCGCGGCGGCGTGACGATCGTCCCGTCGGAGGTCGAGCCCGTGATCTTGCGCCATCCGCACGTTCGCGAGGTGGCCATCGTGCCGCTCCCCGACGAGCGGCTGGGCGAGCGAGCCTGCGCCGCGATCCTCCTGACGGAGGGCAAGCCGGCGCCGACGCTCGAGGAGCTCCAGCGGTTCCTCGATCAGGAGGGCGTGGCGAAGTACACGTGGCCCGAGTCGGTCGAGGTGTTCGACGAGTTCCCCCGCACGCCGTCGCTCAAGGTGGTCAAGCGAGACGTCGTCAAGCAGATCCTCGATCGCTCGGCGGTCACGGCTTAGCAACCGGCGTGAGCTATGATCTGAAATGACTTCAGGTCAATCCTCACCATCCGCGTCACGGAGCTCAGGAGACCAAGCCGATGACGTTCTTCGAGCGCTACTTCGAGCTCCTCGACGGCCCCGACCCCCACAGCTCGCTGGAGCTGGTGGCCGACGACGTGGAATTCTCCATCCAGTGGGCCGCCGATGCCTCTCGTAAGAGCAGCCAGTTCCTCGGCGGACTGAACGAGCTGCGGGGTTTCATCGACGCGGGCGACACGGAGGGCTGGGCGCATCACGTAGTCCACAGCGGCGTCGACGGCGAGATCGAGTTTGCCCTCGGCGAGACCCGGTGGGACAGCGGCGAGCGCATCGGCACGTTCCTCGCCGTCGCGCAGCTCGACGCGGAGGGCCGGATGCGGCGGTACATGGTGGCGCGCTCGCCGGCCCTCGCGTTTCCCGCAGGTGAGCGATGACCGAGACGCGGCGACCTCCAGCTCATCGATCCCGGAGCTGATCGCCGGCACCGAGCAGGAGCCGAGACTCATCGGCTCGGCCTGCGAGCGGTGCGGCACCGTGACCTTCCCGCGCCAGTCGTCGTGTCCGCGGTGCACCTCCGAAGACGTGCACCCGCGTGAGCTCGCCACCCGCGGCGAGCTGTGGACCTGGACGGTCCAGTGCTTCGCGCCCAAGGCGCCGCCGTACCTCGACGGCGGGCGTGGAGGAGTTCGAGCCCTACGGCGTGGGATACATCGAGCTGCCCGGCGAGGTCCGTGTGGAGGCGCGCCTGACCGAGAGCGATCCCGACCGGCTGCGGATCGGCATGCCGATGGAGCTGACCCTGATTCCCGTCCCCGGCGCGAGCGACGAAGCTGACGTTCGCCTTCCGGCCCGTGGAGGAACCGGAGCGAGACTCATGAGCAGCAGCGAGGACGTCGCGGTCGTCGGACTCGGAATCCACCCGTTCGGCCGCCACGACGGCGTTTCCGGCCTTGAGATGGGGGCCATCGCCGCCCGGCGGGCGCTGGCCAGCGCGGGAATCGCAGTGGCCGGATGTCGACTTCGCCGCCGGTGGATCGGATGCCGCCGGCAACGCCGACACGTCGGTGTCGATGCTCGGCCTGACCGGTGTGCCGTTCATCAACGTCAAGAACGGTTGCGCGACCGGCGGCTCCGCGCTGACCACCGCCCACGCGATGCTCGTCTCCGGCGCCGCCGAGGTCGCGCTCGTGGTCGGTTTCGACAAGCACCCGCGCGGCGCGTTCAACCCGCTGCCCGAGGACTGGGGGATCGGCTCCTGGTACGGCGAGACGGGCCTCATGCTCACGACGCAGTTCTTCGCCATGAAGATCCAGCGCTACATGGCCGAGCACGGCATCACCGCGTCGACCCTGGCCAAGGTCGCCGCCAAGGCGTTCGACAACGGCGCGCGCAACCCCAACGCGTGGCGGCGAGCGCCGCTCAGCGAGGAGGAGATCCTCGCCTCGAAGATGGTCAACCACCCGCTGACCCAATACATGTTCTGCTCTCCGGGCGAGGGCGCCGTCGCGCTCGTCCTGGCCCGCGGTCCACGGATCAAGGAGCTCACGCGCACGCCGGTCTACCTACGCTCGGTGGCCTTCCGGACCCGGCGCTTCGGCTCCTTCGAGGTGTTCAGTCCATCCATCCCGATCTGATTCCGCGCCCTCGGCGACGAGTGAGGCGGCTGCGGCCGCCTTCGCGGAGGCGGGAATCGAGCCGCGGGACGTGGATGTCGCCCAGCTCCAGGACACGGAGTCCGGCGCGGAGATCATGCACCTCGCCGAGACGGGGCTGTGCGAGCACGGAGAGCAGGAGCGCCTGATCCAGAGGGGCGACACCGAGCTCGGCGGGCGTCTCCCGATCAACACCGACGGTGGCTGCCTGGCCTGTGGCGAGCCGATCGGAGCCTCCGGGCTGCGGCAGGTCCACGAGGTCGTCCTCCAGCTGCGCGGCGAGGCCGGCGACCGGCAGATCCCGAAGAAGTGCCGTGTCGGCTTTACCCAGGTCTACGGCGCGCCTGGCGTCAGCGCCTGCACGGTGCTCACCATCTGAGCGCGCGGCGACCACGTCCGACAGGGTTCCTACCGAGCGGTGGGCGCCTTCCGGCTGTGGCTGACGACGGCTCGGCCCAGCACCTCGCCTTGCCGGAGCCGGCCATAGGCTGTGACGGCGTCCTCGAGGCTGTAGACCTCGGTCTCGGAGTGGATCGCACCCGACTGCGCCAGCGCCACGACCTCGGCCAGTTCGGCCAGCGTGCCCCAGGTCGGCATTCGCACGGTGCACTCGTAGGGAATCAGGCCCGGCTTGACGCGGAGCTCGCCTCCACCCGCGCCCGACATAGGCGATATCTCCCCCCTGCGCCACGGAGCCGGCCGCCAGCGCCAGCGTTGCGTCGCTTCCGACGAAGTCCAGCGCGACGGTCGCTCCGTCGGGCCCGAGCGCCTCCCGGATATCGCCTGGCGTCAGCCCGTCCGCGCCGAGAACCGCGTCGGCTCCGGCCTCGCGAGCGAGCTCCAGCGCGGACTGCGCGCACGTCGACGGCGAGGACGCGTGCCGAGCTGATCGCCTTGAGTATCTGCACGGCCAGATGCCCGAGGCCGCCGACCCCGAGAACGAGCGCGCTGCTGCCGGGCCGCAGCTGCGCGAGCGACAGCTTCACCGCGTGGTACGACGTCAGGGCGGCATCGGTGAGCGGCGCCGCGTGCACCGGATCGAGTCCGGGCGCGGGCACGAGATACCGCGCCGACGGGACGAGCAGATAGTCGGCCAGACCTCCGTTACGTCCCAAGCCGGCGCCGTGCGGACCGCGCTGAGTCCGCGCGCAGGCGTTGTCGCGTCCGTTGGCGCACTGCCAGCAGCTGCCGCAGCCCCAGCGGCTGTAGACGACGACGGGATCGCCTTCGGCGACGCCCGACGCCGCCGATCCGAGCGCCGCGACCCGTCCGGCTGTCTCGTGACCGAGGGTGAACGGGAGTGCGTATGGATAGACGCCCGGAGGGCTGCTCATGATGTGGAGGTCCGAGCGGCACAGGCCCGCCGCCGTCACCTCGACGAGCACCTCGGACCCCTGCGGTTCCGGGAACCGCCACCTCGGCGAGCACCGGAGTGGATTCCCAGTCGGTCAACCGGAGGGCGCGCATCGTGTTGTCCGTCATCGAGCCGCTGGCCATGATCTCTTCCTTCGCACGCTCGGACCCGGCTGCGCCGGGCTCCACGCGTAGAACGCGCGAGCGCGACGCAGCCCTGAATCGAATTCAGCTTGAATACTACAGAGTGAGTCCATAAGCTGAGAGCCGTGAACACCGGCTCGCGTGTCGCCGGCAAAGTCGCCCTCGTCACCGGCGGCGCCAGCGGTATGGGGGCAGCCCACGTCCGCGCTCTGGCCGGTGAGGGCGCCACCGTGGCGATCACCGATATCGCAGCCGACGCGGGCAACGCAGCTGGCCGACCGAACTTCGCGGCGCCGGCAGCGACCGTCTCCGCCTACCGCCATGACGTCGCCGATGCCGAGGACTGGCGGCAGGTCGTCTCGGAGGTCGAGCGGGAGTACGGTCGGATCGACATCCTGGTCAACAACGCCGGAATCCAGATTCGATCCGTCGGCATCGAGGTGGAGGACAGCGAGTGGGATGCAGTCACGGCGGTGAATCAGCGCGGCGTGTTCCTGGGGCTGCGTGCCGTCATCCCCGGGATGGTCCGCGCCGGCGGAGGCTCGATCGTCAACATCGCCTCGCTGGCGGCGCTCGTCGGGCTGCCTGGGTCGCTTCCCTATCAGGCCAGCAAGTCAGCCGTGCTCGGCCTCACTCGGGGAGCGGCGGTCGCCTATGGGCCGGACAACATCCGAGTGAACGCGATCTGTCCCGGTCTGATCGTCACGGGAATGACCGAAAGCGCTTCCGAAGAGGCGGTCGCCGCGATCATGGGCCAGATCGCGCTCCGGCGGGATGGCCGTCCGGAGGAGGTGGCGGCCGCGGTCCTGTTCCTGGCGTCCGAGGAGTCGTCCTACATCACCGGCGTGGCGCTGCCCATCGACGGCGGATACGTGGCGGCATAGCGGCGACAGGCTCGGGAAGTCACGCACCCGACGATCAGAAGCGCACCGCGCTGTAGAACGCCACATACCGTGCGATCTCGCCCGACTCGCTGAGCTCAGCGGTCGACATGAAGGTGCCTCCAGCTCCGTGCGGGACGCCCTCGACGACGCCGCGAATGAACGCCCGGCTTCCGTCCTGCGCGTCGTCGGTGATGATCTGGCGGACGGGACTTTCGCCGCGCTCGTTGATGAATCCGTCGCGAATTGCCTCGCGCCCGTGCCAGAGGACGCGATCTGCGCCGGGACGGTACGGCGGGTGGGAGTAGATGCCGTCGGGCGCGAACCACGACGCGGCATTGCCGAAGTGCGAAGCCTGCAGGTCCCCGAAGTAGGCGTCGAGGATCTGCCGAGCGTCCTCCGAGGACGGCCCGGACCCGCCCGCGCCGCGGGGCACGATGGGCGCCCGCAGCCACACCACTTCGCTGACCCGGTCTTCACCGTCGAGCGTGACCGACGTGAGGCAGGTCTCAGGCTCGTGGTCACCCCGGAGCGCGAGCTCCGCCCACCAGCGCCTCCCTTCGACGACCGAACCGAGCACCTCAACGGCACACGGGGCGTGGGCGGACAGGTTGCGCGAGACCTCCGGCACGCCGAACACGCGGTCCACGGCGAACACGACGCCCTGATCGGGACTCGAGAACCACCCGGTCACCGAGGACGAGAATCCGACGGGAGACCGGCCGTCCCCACCGCCTTGGGGTAGTTCCATCAACGCTCGAAACGGCGCGTCGGGGCCGGTCACGGTGATCTCGCCGCTGGGTTCGCTGCGCTCAGCGCGCTGTGAAAGCACCGTCGACCGGATAGAAGCTTCCGCTGACGAACGACGCCTCATCGGAGGCGAGAAAGGCCACGACCGATGCAACCTCTTCTGGCTCGCCCAAGCGGCCGAACGGGTTCAGCGCGGCGAGCGCGTCGGCGCCGGCCTGGTCAAGTGAGGCCGCCAGCAGCGGCGTACCGATCACCGCAGGGCCTACGCAATTCACCCGTACTCCTCGGGTCGCACAATCGATTGCGGCCGCACGCGTGATCCCGAGGACCGCATGCTTGGATGCGACGTAGGCAACCATCGAGTCACGGGCGACAACTGAGAACATCGACGCCATATTCACTATCGAGCCGCCGTCACCCACGAGCATATGCCGCAGCTCCGCCCGCAGGCTGAAGTAGACGCCGTCGAGGTTGACCGCCATCACCTTGCGCCAATCCTCCAGTGGATATTCTTCGGCACTGATCAGCGGGCCACCGATACCGGCAACGTTGGCAGCGACATGAAGACCCCCAAAGGTGGCGACCGTGTGGGCCACGGCCTGCTCGCATACCTCCGGGTCGGTGACGTCTCCCGCGAACGACGTCGCCCGAGGCAGCTCGGCGGCCACGCGTTCGGCGGCCTCGGGTTGCCGGTCCATGACGACAACGCTCGCGCCCTCCGCAGCGAACCGACGGGCGATCGCCTCGCCGATACCCGATGCTCCGCCGGTGACCAACGCCACCTTGTCGGCGAGCCGACTCATCACGCATGTCCGCCCGGGTCGATGGCGCCGTCCGCCGCGTTATCCGAGGCGAGGAGGGCCACAACCCGGCAGCCCCATCGGATGCCACGCACCGCGCTCAGCGCTGGTCGAGTGGCGCATGCTCGTCGACCTGCAGCAGGTTGAGGTCAAGGAGGGCCGGCTGGAGAAGCAGCCCCTCCTCGACCAGCGGGCTCAGGGCCTCTTCGCCCCAGCGCCGGTGGTCGAAGTAGGCCTCGATGTAGCCCAACCGCGTCGTCTCGTCGAGTAGTCCGATTGGCCGCTGCCCCTCAACGTCGAGCGGTTCGCAGGCAACCTCGTTCACCACGCGATTGAGATCAGCGTGCGCGCGCCGAACGCGCCATCCATCGCCGCGCGCACGCGCTCGGCCAGATCGGTGAACACCCGCCAGGCCTGTTCGGGATCGACTCCTGGAGCTCGGTCTGCCTCGATCATGAACTTGGCCAGCGTGAGCTGGCCGTCGACGCGATCGAGCAACACGGTCTCCTCGACCTCGCACGAGCGCAGGCGATAGAGACAGTTGACGTGGTCCTGTGCGACCATCTCGTTCTGCTCAGCCGTGAAGGCGAGCGTCTCACCCGGCGCGAACCGCAGCACGACGAATCGCCAGGCCCGCGGCCGCTGCTCCCATCCACCGGTGACATCGGCCTGGGCCACGGCACGATTGGTGTAGTAGCTGACCAGCGAGCGCATCGGGCGCAACAGGTCCTGAGCCATGCGGACGTGGACCTGGGTGTAGTGACGCTCGCACTCCTCCGGCGTCCGTGACGGCGTCGGGTCGAAGCGCCCGATGACCTTGCCCATGGCAGCGTTCTCCTCGGACGGTCGTATCTGTTGTGGGGCCGCTACTAGCGCTGACACCGTTCTGCTCCGCCGGGACGGCGGCAATCGGCATGAACCGGCGCGTGATCGCTCCCTGAGTCAGCTCAGCGCCCGAGAGCTCGGCGCTCAGGTGCCCGTCGACGATCACCAGGACGCGATCGCAGAGATCGGCCAGCTCCTCGAGGTCACTCGAGCTGACGATGACCGCGGCTCCAGCCTCCGCCGCAGTGACCAACTCACGGTGTAGGTCGGCCTTGGCGCCGACGTCCACCCCTTGCGTCGGCTCGTCGAGGAGGAACACCTCCGGCGTCTTGGACAGCCACTTGCCGAACAGGATCTTCTGCTGGTTGCCGCCACTGAAGGTGCCGAGCGGCTCGTTGATGGCGCCGGCGGGCCGGACCGACAGCCGCTCGAACCAGTCCTTGGTCCTCGCGGCCTCCGGCCGGCGGCGCAGAATCCCGCCCTTCCAGAACGGCTTCAGGTCCGGCAACGTCAAGTTTTCCCGGGCGCTCATCGTCATGACCCCCCCGCCGACCTTTCGGTCAGGTGCGACGTATGCGACGCCGGCGCCAATGGCCAGGTCAGGCCGGTCCGGCGGCAGCGGCTGTCCAGCGATCCTCACCTCGCCGCCGGTGCGCGGACGGGCGCCGAAGCTTGCGCCGAGTACGTGGTCACGCCCGGAGCCGGCCAAACCGGCGATCCCGACGATCTCGCCGCGCTCCACCTTGAACGACACGACCCGCCAGCGCTCCCGCGCGCAGCTCGTCGACCTCGAACACGATCTCGTGCTGGCGGCCCGCAGCCCTCACGGCCTTCTGGCGCCGGGACTCGGTCTCCTCGGCCAGCAGCTCCTCGCCGGCCAGCAGATGGACGATCCGGCCGTGGTCGAAATCGCTGACCGCCCCGGCTCCCACCACGACGCCGTCGCGGAACACGGAGACCTGTGTTCGCGACGCGGAAGACCTCGCCGAGGTGATGGGTCACGTACAAGCACGCCGACGCCGGTCGCCGAGATGGCGCCGACCCGGTCGAGCAGATGGTCCACTTCGTCGACCGGCAGCGTCGCCGTCGGCTCGTCGAGCACGAGCAGGCAGGCCGGGTATTGCGGATCGACGCGCAATGCGCGGGCGATGGCCACGCCGGTGCGCTCCGAAGCGCTGAGCGTGGCCACCATGGCCCGCGGATCGATGTCGAGGCTGAGCCTCTCCAGGTCCTCCTTGGCCTGGTGGTAGGTGGCTTTCCCGCCGGATCGTCCCGAACGTGGTGGGAAAGCCCGACCCGAGCGCCATGTTGTCCAGGACCGACAACGTCGCGACGAGCCCGAGGTCCTGTTGCACGAACCGGCATCCGAGCCGGTAGGACTGCACCGGTGACTGGAACGGCAGGTCGTGGCCCTGGATCCGGATACCACCGCCCGGGTCGGGCGCGTGGTATCCGGACAGGATCTTGATCAGGGTCGACTTCCCCGATCCGTTCTGCCCCAGGAGGGCGTGGACCTCGCCGGGCTCGATCGTCATGCTGACGCCCGACAGCGCTTTGGTTCGCGTGAATGTCTTTGACACCGTCTCGACTTCGAGCACCGCGGTCATCGCATCCTCCTGGAGTGATTCACCGGCTTGGGTTTGGTTATTGGAGATGCCAGAGCTTCAGGAACTGCGCCTGCGCGTCCGCCGGAGCGCTCCAGTTGGTGGTCGAGCCGATCGTCGCCTTGGTCAGCAGCTGGGTCGGCTGGAGCGCCTCCTGGGCTGATCGGGATCGGCATGCCCTCGGCATCGCGGAAGGCGATGTCCATGTTCTCCAGGGCCTGGTAGCCGGGATCAAACCCGGTCCACGCCGCCTCCTGGCCCGGTCTTCAGCGCGGCGATGCCGGCCTGATCGGCTGCCTCGCCGATGACCTTGACCTTGGAGAGCCCGGCGCCCGAGAGCGCGGACGTGATGCCATCAGCGAACGGACCGTCGTCGAAGACGAGATAGTTCGCCTGACGAGATTCGACCGCAGCGCCGACACCAGGGTGCTGGGCGCCTTTCCGGCCACGAGATCGGGAATCGTGATGTCGGTTTCCGAGGTCTTGCAGGCCGGACACTGCGCCTTGACCTCTTTGCTGAAGCCCTCGGTGAAGCCGTTCAGGATCGGATACGACGGCACGTGCTCGACCACCGCGTTGCCCTTGCCGCCGGAGTCCGAGATGAAGTAGTCGGCGGTGATCTTGCCCATCAGGGCATCCTGGGCGAAGGCGTCGACCTGGCCGATGACCGGTGGCGCGACGGTGACCGGGATAGACCGAGTCGAGGATCACCTTGGCCCCCCCGCTCTTGATCGTCGCCAGCTGTGAGGCGGTCAGCGGCACGCCCGCTTCGGCGAGGTACTGCGGATGCTTGGCCAGCGCGGAGGTGATCGCGGCCGTGAGCGTTCCCGGGTTGGCGGGGTCGTAGCTGACCAGCGAGTAGTTCCAGTGCGCCATTGGCGGCCAGCTTCTGCATCCCCTGCTGGATCAGCACGTTCGAGGGATTGTTGGTTCCGAGATCAACGATCGTCTTGCCGCTCGGCGGCGCGGACTTGAGCGGAGTCGTGATGTTGATCGTCGTCGGCAGCGCCATGTACGGCTTCAACGCCGCCGCGGCGGCGGCGGTCCGCTCCCGAGCCGGCACTGGCGTCGAACCGGGCCGCGGAGCCGGTCGAAGCTCGACGAGCTCGACGAGCTCGACGAGCTGGACGAACTCGACGAGCCGCAGGCCGCTAGCGCGAGGCGCGAGCACGAGGGTGCCGATGATCGCGGCGAATGCGCGACCGGCGGCCGGCCTCTTTTCCGGCGATCGAGTCTCGAGTGGTGGGTCATCTCTCTCTCTCTTCTAACGTTTTCATGGGTATGGTTTGGGTTTCGCTCGACCAACGGTCGAGCGCAGATCATGCCCCGCGTGCGGTCCCGTTCACCGACGCGCTCAGTTCGGCCTGGACCCGGCCTGGGAGCCCGCGGTGGAGGCGGGGGCCACGGTCTCCACGCGGAACCTCGGTGCCGGCATCGGGCGGCTGTCCCCGGCTCGACGCGGGACCGACGAGCCCCCGCGCAGCATGGCCTTGATCCGCTGCCCGATGGCCGAGGGCCCGCGCTTGATCGACAGCGCGACGGCGATGATCAGCGCCACGCCGTTGAACATGTCGCTCAGCCAGCTGGCTCCGGAGACGAACTGCAGTCCCTGCACGCCCGTGGCCAGAACGTAGATGGCCAGCAGCGTCCCCCAGACGTTGAACCGGCCGGGGATCAGCTGGGTCGAGCCGAGGAAGGCGGCCGCGAACGCCGGGAGCAGGAGGGTGGCGCCGAAGTTGAGCGACGGGCCGTTCAGCGACGAGAACATGATGCCGGCCAGCCCGGAGATGGTCGCCGAGGCCACCAGGGCAAGCGTCGTGTAGCGATTGATGCGCACGCCGGAGAGGCGCGCGGCCTCCGGGTTGCCGCCGATGGCGTAGAGGTAGCGGCCCACCGGCGTGTGCGCGGTCAGCCACCAGAGCACGAAGGCCAGGATGAGGAGGTACAGCACGACGATCTGAAACCCACCGATCGTGGTCTGGGTGAAGTTGTTCCAAGCCGTCGACGCCGGCGGAATCGGCTGGCTGTTGGAGGAGATGATCACCTCGGTCGCGCCGAGAGCACCGACCCCATGCCGAGCGTCGCGATGAACGAGTTCACCCCCAGCTTGACGACGATGAACGCGTTGACGAGAGCCGATGGCGACCGCCACGAGGATCCCGGCGATGATCGCCGGCACCACCGCCCAGTGGTGATTGTTCATCAGCACGATCGTGAGGATTCCGGAGACGTTGGCCGTCGCCCCGACCGAGAGGTCGTAGAGGCCGGCCGCGAGCGGGATGAGGATCGGCCAGGCCGATCATTCCCGTGACCGCCTGCTGGGCCGCGACGCTGTGGAGCGTCGACGTCGTCAGGAACTCCGACGGCACCCAGATCCCGAAGACGAGGATGAACAGGGCCCACAGGTAGAGCCCGCTGAAGCGGTCGAAGCCGGTGTTGAGCTTCCGGCGCTCCGTGCGCCTGGGCCTCCTGGGTGGCGCTCACGGTCGCGTCTCTCCCTGCGCGGGTGGACGCGCTCCGCCGATGTCAAGCCAACCTGTTCCGCACACCGACGTAGCGCCGCCGCGATCTCGCATGGAAAGCACCCTCCCCTCTGGTGAATTGAACTCAGGTCGGATCCTAATCGAGGCCTCGCGCGGAAGTCAAGTTTGCGTTGTCTTGAGACGCGCTGCTACCGGGCCGGCAAGGCGATTCGCCCGCTTCGTCGCACTTCCCGGAGGTCTCTATGCGCCGTCACGCCGCCGTCCCGGGCAGAACTGCCTTCACCTCAGCGACGGCAGATTGCAGACGCGCGGGCGGTGCCTCCGCGACGACGGACGCGCGGACCTACGGCCGGCGCCGCCGTCTGTCCCCGAGCTGCGCAACCTACGCGGAGGCGGCGCGCTCGGCCGTGGCCGTCGCGGCGGCCTGTAACCCGAACACCAACGCGCAGGCGAGACCTCCGGCGTACGCTCGGTGAAACACGCCGCCGGCGTCCGCCCCGGCGGCCAGCAGGCCGGGGATCGGCTGGCCCGACTCGTCGAGCACCCGCGCCTGAGGATCGATCCGCAGCCCGCTGAATGTGAAAGTGATCGCGGGGATCACCTCGATCACGTAGAACGGCGGGCGCCACCAGCGGCGCCGCGTCGAGCTCGCCGGCTCGGGTCGGGAGCGCCCGCCTCGCACTGCCGGTTGAACTCGAGCAACGTGTCGCGGGAGGCGGCCCCCGGATATCCCCATTCGTCCGGTAGAGCTTCGAACTCCTCGATGTCGTCGGCCACCGCGGACCGGGCGCCCCGCCGGTAAGCGAGCTGGAACTTGTCGAGCGGCTCCACACCCTCGACGTAGGGCGCCATCATCCACTCGTCGTGGACCCGCTGGTCGTAGACGAGCAGTGCACGCGCCTCCGGCTGCTCGAGCACGTAGAGCGTGTTGAGATGGTCGCCGATCGTCTCGTCGCAGAACCGCTCGGCCCTCCAGGTTGAGCAGGACCCCGTGCTCGCTGTGGTAGAAGGTGAGGTCGGTGAATTCGTACGGGTTGTTGTAGGCGACCTTCGAGGGGATCAGGTGGCCGTAGAAGCCGGCGTTCGGCGGTCCGAAGGCGGCTCCAACCTCGCGGCCGAGCCGCAGCCCGTCGCCGACGCTGTGGAGGTTGGCGCGCAGCGGCAGGTCGCGCCGCCAGCGGATGGATGTGCTTCGCGCGCAGCGCGGGATCGCCTCCGAATCCACCCGTCGCCAGCAACGTCGAGCGGGCCCGGATGACTCTCGGCTCGCCCGATGCGTCGTCGATCTCGAGCGCCGACCACTGTTCCGTGCTCGAACAGGAGCCGCCGCGCCGAGCACCCCGCCAGCACTTCGCCGCGCTCGCGCACCAGGCGCTCGCAGGCCACGAGATAGTTCGCCATATCGGTCGCGCTGCCGCGGCCGTAGCCCAGCACCGTCACCGGCTCGGCCACCGCGACATCGAGCGAGCGGACCCAGTCCAGAGCCTCGCCGTATCCGCTCGACGACCCGCGCCGAGAGCTCGGGATCCGCGTCGGGATTGACCTCGCGCATCACCTCGACGGTCGGCGCGGTCCAGATGAACCCCGCGTACATCGCCGAGCCGCCGATCGCCGGGCCCTTCTCGACCAGGATCACGCTGGCTCCGTCGCTGGCGGCGCGAGCCGCCGCGCTCATCCCGGCCATTCCGCCGCCGAAGACGAGGAGGTCGACGATCGCGTCTCGCATCCGACATCACAACACCTCCTCGCGGCTCCCGGAACTGAACTGAACTGAGGTTAGGCTACTACTCCTGCTCCATCCGATCCGCCAGACCGCCTCCGCGATCACCAGCACTGCCCCAAATAGCCGAAGGCGGCGTCTCGGTTGAAACAGGTCACCACGGGGTTGATCGCCGGGCCCGGCTAGTCGCCGATCATGAGAGTGGCTCAGGTCTTGACAGTGTTGCCGGCATCGATGGGCAGCGCGACACCGGTGATGTACTTGGCGGCGTCTGAGCAGAGGAAAACGACGGCGTCTGAGACGTCGGCGGGTTCGATCCAGGCTACGCCGGGGAGGATGTTCAGCCCCTCGAAAGCCTCGCGCACGTCGTCCTCGCCGGGGCTGACGATGTCGGGGGCGAATAGCTCGAACGTCGCGTCGTTGATGACCAGCGGGGTTCGGACTGTGGTCGGACAGACAGCGTTGACGCGGATTCGGTGCGGCCCGCATTCCTGCGCGAGTACCTTCATGAGCCCGATCACGCCGTGCTTGGCCGCCGTGTAGTGGGAGGTGTTCTGGTAGGCGCGGAGTCCGGCAGTGGAGCTGGTCAGTACCAGGCTTCCGCCCTCACCGCGCGTCACCATCGAGGGCAGTGCGGCGCGCACGGTGTTGAATACGCCGGTGAGGTTGATGTCGATCATCTCGTTCCATTGCTGCGCGGTCATCTCCCACGCCACCGCCCAGCTTCCGATCCCGGCGTTGGCACACACGATGTCGACCTTCCCGAGTTCGTCCAGGCCCGTATCGACGGCCTGTTGCATCTGTTCAAGCGAGCGCACATCGGCGATCGCCTTTACCGCACGGCGCCCGACCGCCGTGATCTGGCGGACGGTCTCGTCCAGATCCTCCTCGCTCGAGAGCGAGTAGGACAATGTCTCCAATGGGTCGGCGCAGATATCGACCGCGATCACATCCGCACCCTCCTGCGCCAACCGCACCGCGTGCGAGCGGCCCTGACCGCGAGCCGCACCGCTAACCAGCGCAACCTTTCCATCAACGACACCCATCTATTTCTCCTTTGTCTTGTAGAGCTTGTTTCCGAAGCGGTCCGGCGCCCCCTCATCTACGAGGGGGCGCCGATGTGTCCGCCTAGGAGATTCCCCACATCTTCTTGAACTGGGCGAGTGCGTCTGCCGGCTCGCTCCATGTCGTCCTCGATCCGACGTTCGAATGTGTGAGGACCTGTAGTGGGGTCTTGCCCTCGGCGGCCTGGCTGATTGGCATGCCCTCGGCGTCGCGCAGCGCTGCGTCGACCATCGTGTAGGCGAGGTACCCGGGGTCATAGCCGGTCCACGCCGTGTTGCTGCCGCTCTTCAGGGCTGCGATCGCGGCTTGGTCGGCTGCCTCTCCGATGATCTTGACCTTCCCGGTGAGACCCGCTGCCCCGAGCGCCGAGGTGACGCCTGCGGCGAAGGGGCCGTCGTCGAACACGAGGTAGTTCGCGTTCGGGTTCGAGCGGACGGCGGAGACCAGCGTCGCGGGCACCCGGCCTGCGGTCAGGTCGGGGAGCGTGATGTTGGCGAACGTCGTCGTGCAGGAGGGGCAGAGTGTTTTCACGGTCTTGACGAATGAGTCGGTGAAGCAACCGAGGATCGGGTACGACGGGATGTGCTCGATCACGGCGTGCGCCTTGCCGCCGGAGTCGGCGACCATGTAGTCCGCGATCAGCTTCCCCTGCACCTGGTCATCGGCACAGTCTGCGGCATTGGCGAGCACCGGCGCTTTGACGGTGACCGGAGCCACCGCAGAGAGCACCCACTTGGCGCCGGCGGCCTGAACCTTCTGCTCGAGTGCCGGCGTGAGCGGGAGGCCGGCCTCGAAGAGGTAGTTGGCGTGCTTGCTCAGTGCCGTGTCAACCGCCGCGCTGAACGTGGCCGGATTGGCGGGGTCGTAGGTGACGAGCGAGTAGTTCCAGTGAACGAGGCCCGCCAGCTTCTGCACGCCATGCTGGATGATCACGTTCGACGGGTCGCTCGTTCCCAGCATGACGATGGTCTTACTGCTCGGCGGCGCCGACTTGAGCGGCGTCGTGACCGTAATCTTCGTCGGGGTCGCTTGATACTGCTTGAGCTCTGCCGTCGCGGACGCCACGCCGGAGTTCGTCGACGCCGGCGCGCTGCTCGAGGCCGCGGCGGATGTCGGTGCCGATGAGCTCGACGAGCTCGACGACCCGCAGGCCGCCAGTGCTGCGGCTGAGGCGACCGCCGCCGTCACCGCAGTGAACCTGCCTCCTCGGCGGCGCCATCTGGCGCTTGTGGTCCGCTTGTGATGTTTCATGTGTCTCACTCCTTCGTCCGTATGTGTAGTGGCACCGGTCATGGGTGGCGGCTTGTGGCTGAGCGAGCCGTCGGGGTGGCGTTAGCTTGCTTCGAGCAGGACGGCGCGCAATGCCTTGCGGCGCCGAGCATTCAGTCCACCCGCTTGCTCGAGGTAAGTGTCGAGGCTTCCGTAGCCGCGCTTGATCGAGGCGTAGGCGCTCTCCAGGTACTCCGAGTGGACCTTGAGCGCGTCAAGGACGGCGTCGGATGGACCGCCGTCGAGCCCCGATGCGAGCCACTCGGACATGCCGACCCGGATCACCTCCGGATCGAAGCACTCGTTGCTGCGCAGGTAGTCGTCGAGAACATCGTCGTGCGCGACGCCGACGGCGCGCAGCAGCAACGAGCAGACGAACCCCGTTCGGTCCTTGCCCGCCGTGCATGAGACCAGCATCGGCAGCTCGCCCTCGTCGACGATGCTGTCGATCAGGCTGCGAAGCCCGTCCTCGAACGCCGCGGGCATCGCCGCGTAGTTCTCCAGGAGGAGGTTCTTTGCGTACCCACCCGTCTCGTCCTCGGCGATCCGGCGCATGATGTCCGCGCCGGCCGTCCGGACGTCCGGGAGGATCGCGACCTCGGTGAACCGAGGCCGTTCCCCGACCCAGCGAACCGGGTGCTTCGCACGTTCCTGCGGGCTGCGCAGATCGCACACGAGCCGCATGCCGAGACTGCCCACGGCCTGCCACTCCTCCTCTTCGAGCGCGGTGAACGCCTCGGAGCGATAGATGCGACCGTGGGCGACACGGTTGCCGTCCGTCGTGGGGATCCCTCCGAGATCACGGAAGTTCGGCGCGCTGCGCAGTTGAGTGGGGACCGCCGAGGCGGCCCCCCGATGGCTCGAGCTCATGCCGCGACCAGGACGACGATCTCGCCCGTATCACCGCGGATCTCGACTTCATCCCCGTCCTGGATGAGACGCATGGCGTTCCGCAGCTGCAGCGCCGGAATCCCGTGCTCACGGGACAGGCACGCACCGTGGGCGAGCATTCCGCCCGTCTCGAGAACGAGCCCGCTGATGATCGTGAAGACCGGTGCCCAGCCTGGATCTGTCGCGTTGCAGATCAGGATGTCGCCCTTCTCGACGCGTCCGATCTGGGCAAGCTCGGGCACGACACGCGCACGGCCTCGCGCGAACCCCTTGCTCATCCCGTGCCCGACGAGTGCGTCACCGCCCGACTCCACCGGGTTGTCAAGCTCGACGGGAACGCCAGCGCGCAGGTACAGGGGCAGAGAGGCTTGGCGCGAATCGACGAGCTCGAATTCTCGTTTCCGTGCGGCGATCTTGGCGACAGCGAGTGCGACTGATCCGACCCCGGCGAGCAGTTCATACAACTCGACATCGGTCAGGAAGAAGCAATCGTCGACCTCCTCCAAGGTCCCCCGTTCGACACATCGCCGAGCGACCTCGAGGAACGCCTTGCGCTTCGAGTAGCTGATCCGATCCGCATAGTGCCGTGAGTCCTCGCGGATCCACAGGAAGTCCAGGACCCACTGATGAAGCAACCGGAAGAGCTTCACGAGAACCCCACCGAACACATGCTCCTGCAGCGAGGCGATCACCTCTCGAGTCGCCAGCTCCCGCTGCGCCGCCACTCTTTCCTGCACCTCCCACGGCGGTGACGGGTCGGTGTCCTTCAGGTAGGCGACGAACGCCTCGAAGTCGATCCGCGGATCATCGGCGCGCCGCTTGTAGTAGATGTCCCGGTCAGCCGCTCCGCGGTGACCGTGATTCTCGATGAACGTGCGATAGCGTGCGAGGAATTGACGCCCCTGCTCGCTGTCCTCGAGCTTCGCGAAGAACGTCTCCGCGTCACTGGTTTCGAACACCTCGAGCAGTTCCGACGATGCGCGAATCTCCTCCGACAGCGCGAACTGCTCGTAGGTCTCGACCTGCTGGAGCGTCTGCTTCGGGTTGCCGCTGATCAGCTCCTGTAGGACCAGCGGGTTGTCACCCGTGTACCACTTGGCCAGCATCATCGCCAAGGCGCCGAAGACGTTCGGGAAGATGATGTTGTAGCCGACCCAGAGATCGTCACAGTACCTGTGCTGAAGTTCCTCCTGGTCGTGGGCGTGCTGCTTGAGCTGCTGATCGGACATTCGCCGAAGCACGTCGTCCGGCAGTGCCTTCGCCGGCTCGACTGTGTCATCGATGAACCCGCGCTGTGTCTTCTTCCAGGCCTGCGGGGAGTGCTGTGAGGAGCTGCTGACCGAGACGAGCATCCGTACGTACTTGGCGAAATCGAGCGGACGGGTGAGGACGTCCTCCTGCCATGCCTCCGGCACCATGTCCACCGCGCCCGCCCGGAGCGCGCGAGGAACAATGCGCTCGGCGAAGCCCTTCTGGAAGTTGCAGTTCCAGTACGCGGTGCCACGGTGATACTTGAAGTACGGGACTCCCTTCAGCTCCTCGAAGCCGCACAGGTCGAGGAAGTGCTCGACCGATTTGCGGTAGTGGCGGACGCGCACCGAGTAGAACAGGGGGCTGATGCCGCCGGTCCAGTAGTTCTCCGACCACCGCTGCGTCCACACGATGTCATCGGTCTCACGAGCGTTCTGCGCGGCGATCTCGATGCACTCCTCCCACCGGAAGTCAGCGCCGGTGACCGGTCGTGCCTGCAGCAGGTAGAACGTGCCGTCCATCAGCGCCCACTCGATGTCCTGTGGCATCCCGTCGTAGTGCGCCATGACCCGGCGTCCGAGTTCACCGAGCGCATGCAACTCGTCGTCGGTGAGCGAAGGGCGCGCCCGCCGCTCCTCGGACACCTGTTCCTCCACCGTGCCGGCGCCGGACGGTGCGCGCGTGATCTGAACCTCCTTGCCGCCGATTACCCGCTCCTTGATGTGCAGGGTGCCGACGTCGAGGGTGAACTCGTCGGGTGTGACGATCCCGGACACGATCGCCTCGCCGAGGCCCCAGCTCGCGTTCACGACGATCTCGTCGGTACGGTCCGCGCGCGGGTTCGCCGTGAACAGCACGCCGCTGACGTCGGACTCGACCATGGTCATGACCACCACCGCGATCGTCGCGGTCGCATGGTCAAACCCCTGCGAGTGGCGGTAGGCGATCGCGCGGGTCGTCCACATCGACGCCCAGCACCGCTGGACTGCCTCGACGACGGATGTCTCCCCGCGGACGTCCAGATAGGTGTCGTGCATCCCGGCGAACGACGCGGCAGCCGTGTCCTCGGCCGTGCCCGACGAGCGCACCGCGACATACAGGTCCGGTCCGATCGAGGCGTACGCCCGTCGGATTTCGGCGGCGATCCGGTCCGGCATCGCTGCACCGCCGATCGCGGCCCGGATCCGGGCGGCGTCGCGCTCGAGCGCGTCGGCGTCGGCGTAGTCCAACCCCGCGACCATGTCGCGGATGAGGGGCGACAGGTCGTTGCGCTCGATGAACTCCTGGTAAGCCTCGGTCGACACGGTGAACCCCGGCGGGACCCGAAAGCCCGCATGGGTCAGATGCCCGAGGTTGGCCCCTTTACCGCCGACTGCGGCGACGGACGTCGCCCCTTCGCTTCTGAATCCGATGATGATCGACATCAACCTCAGCCTTTCTCGAACGCGTCAACGTGATGACGCGACGGGCGGATCCGCGCGCAGACGCACAGGTGTGCGCAGTCCGTGGGCTCTCTGGTGAGCACCGCTCCGTCGCTGTCGTCAGCATGGAGGTCAGGGGCGGGGGCCGCCTAGGGGTGAATCACCCCATCGCCACCCCATCTGCGCCGAGACGTGAGTCAGCGGACGGCGGCGGGTCGCCGCTCGACGACCCACGCGGCGACCTGGGCGCGCGAATGGAAGCCGAGTTTCGCGAGGATCCGCTCGACGTGCCCATCGATCGTGCGCGGCGAGAGGATCAGCGTCTCGGCGATCGCCTTGTTGCTCTTACCGCCGGCGATCAGGTCCGCGACCTCGCGCTCCCGCGCGCTCAGCGGAAGCAGCGCATCTGCTCGCTCGTCGTTGGCGGCGGTCGCCGACGGGTCGGCAGTGGCCAGCGCAAAGCCGAGCGCCTCGTCGATCGACATGCTTGCCTGCTGGGTGAACAGCTCCTCGCATCGTTCGGAGCCGAGTGCTTCGACGATGCGCTCCACGCTCGCAGCTGAGTCGCCGCGCACCAACGGGCCGTACCCGACCTCCGTGCCCATCGCGCTCCAGACGGCGCGCGCGGCTCCCTGCAAGCGGGCTGCCTGCTCGGGAGAGCCCTCCGCAGCGGCAACCCACGAGAGCAGTTCGACCGAATAGGCCACGCACAAGCCCCGGGTCAACTCCCGCTCGCCGGCGAGCGCCTCAGTCACGCAGCGGCGCGCTGTCTCGAGATCTCCCTCCCGCCACGCCAGGATTCCCGTCGCCCACTGGACGAAGCCGCGGGCCCATTGATCCCCGTAGCGATCGCACAGAGCGATGGCATCGCGACCGAGCGCCCGTGCTCGTTCGAATTCCCCCGCATAGGCAAAGGCAACAATCGCGGAATAGTGGGCCGAAAGCTCCCACGCCACCTCACCCGCCGCACGATGGCCCGCGATGGCCTGCTCGAAAAGCGGCACCGATCCGCCGGGATTGCCGCTGAACAGCCTGACGTAGGCCTTTCCATGCGCATCACGAGCCGCGATCGACGGATCCCCCAACGTCGCGGCGATCCGACTGCATTCCTCGAACCACCCGGCACTCCGATCGATCTGACCCTTGACGAGCCCCAGCAAGCCGGCCGTCCACAGCGTCTCCGCGCGCTCCCGGGTCGGATCGGGAAGCGCCTCGAGGGACTGCTCGAGCCAACGCATCCCCTCATGCAGGAAGACGTCCGTGAACCAGTGGTACTGCAAGGCGCCCGCCAAGGCCGCGCCCGCCCGTGCCTCCTCGGGATGGGCGAGCGACCACGCCAGGGCGGCACGAAGGTTTGGGTGATCACGTCGGAGCCGGATCAGGGACTGCGTCTGGCCTCGCTGGAAGGAGTTCGCGGCATCGCGCGCGATGCGCAGGTAGTGATCGCGATGCCGCCGCCGCAGGTCCTCGTCCGGTCCCGCCGCCCTGAGAAGCTCAGCGCCGTATTCGCGCACCGTCACCAGCATCCGGTAGCGCATGCCGAGCGCTGCACGGTCGACCGCGACGAGGGACTTCCCCACCAGTTGATCGACGACCTGAGCGACAACCTCAGATGGCAGGTCATCGCCGAAACAGACCTCCTCGGCGTCTTCGAGGCCGAAGCTGCCCACGAACACCGACAATCGACCCCACAACACGCGCTCCTCCTCGGTGCAACGCTCGTAGCTCCAGTCCATCAGCGCGCGCAGCGTCTGCTGCCGGGGTCGCGAGTCTCGATGTCCGCCGACGAGCAGCGCGAATCGCGCATCGAGCCGCTTGACCACGTCGGATACGTCCATCGACCGAAGCCGAGTGGCGGCGAGCTCAATCGCCAGCGGCAGCCCATCGAGCTGAGCGCACAGCAGCGTGACCGCCTCACGGTTCTCATCGGTTACGGCGAAATCCGGCCGGACGGCCCGGGCACGCTCAACGAGGAGCTGGACGGAGCCATATCCGCGCATCGCGTCGAGGGACGGCGGAAACCGAGGATCCGGCGCGGACAGCGGCGACACCGTATACGTGTGCTCGCCAGCGATGCTGAGCGACTCCCGGCTCGTCGCAAGGAAATGAAGCCTTGGACATGATCGCAGCAGCCACGACGTGAGTAGCGCCGCCTCGTCGAGGACGTGCTCGCAGTTGTCCAGGAGCACCAGCGCCAGCCGATCCCGGAGCGGACTCAGTAGCCCCTCCCGCGTTGAACCCGTCGGCTGCTCAGCGACGTTCAGCGCCGTAAGCGCCGTCTGCGCGACCTTATCGGAGTCGGTGATGCTGGAGAGATCGACCATCCAGACACCGTCGGGAAATGCGCGACATGAGCTTGCGGCGATTTCGGTTGCCAGGCGCGTCTTACCGACGCCGGGCGCCCCCACGAGCGTCACGAGCCGCGACTCGGACATCCGTACCTTCAATGTCGATAGGTCGCGTTCCCGTCCGACGAAGCTCGTGAGCGACTCCGGCAGGCACCCGCGACGGGGTCCGTGCGTCGTCGCTGCTTTGCCCATGATCTCTCCTCGACTCACATTGTAGGGCGTTCGGGCGGCAGAACTGAAGGCATCGTCTGGCCATAACCCCGAAGATCTAGAGCGAGAGCCCGCCGTCTACCGGGACCGTGGCTCCGGTTAGCGCGTCGGGCGCTGAATCAACCAGCCAGACGATCGTAGCCGCGACTTCGTCGGGCCGGATCAGCCGTGAGATCGGTTGCTGGGAGGAAAAGGCCTCCGCTGACTCCAGCCCGTAGAGGCGGGCGCTCTCGTCGAGGATCGGCGTCGCCGTGGATCCCGGGCTGACGGCGTTCGCGGTCACGCCGGTCCCCCGTAGCTCGGCGGCCAGCGCTCGGATGAGGCCTGTCACCCCGGCTTTGGCGGCGCAGTAGGCGGCGAGCATCGGGAGCCCGCGCGTGGCTGCGGCGGACGCGACGGCGACGAACCGGCCGGCCCTCGGCTCGGGGCGGCTGAGCAACGCCGGAATGCCGATCCTGGCTGCGACGAGGACCGAGCTGAGGTTTGCCTCCAGCACGGCGTTCTGCTCGCCCTCGGGCATCTCCCAGAGCGGGACCCCGCCGGCGATCACCCCGGCGATTGAGATCACCGCGTCGACCGCCCCGCACTCCCGCTCGGCCTCGCCGATCACTCCGGCCATGTCCGCGCGCGACGTCGCATCGGCGACCGTGGGGCGGATCGATGCTTCCGGTCCCGCGAGCGCTTCGGCCCGCGCGACGAGATCGGTCAGCTCCGAACGCGTCCCGAGCCGATAGGGAAGCCGTGGATCGTCCGAGCAGCGATCGACCGCGACGACGTTCCACCCGGCGCCAGCGAGCGCGATCACTGTCGCGGCGCCGATGCCGCGGGCGGCCCCGGTCACGATCGCCGTCCTGCTCATGCCCCGGCTCCCCGGGGCCGCCGGAACGACGGCAGCAGGGGACGGAGCGTCCGGGCGCGGACGCACCCTTCCCACGTCCCGGCCGCGGCGATCAGCTCGTCGGCGAGTCGCAGCGGCGCGTCGCCGAAGCCGGCACGGAGGTCGTGTGTCGCCATCACGTCCTGCAGCAGCCGAACCGCGAAGGCGGCCGCAAGCACCGCCCTCGCGTGCCGGCACCGCGGCGCGAGCGCGAACAGCAGCGGGGACCACGCCCGCCGCACGGCGCGGCCGAGGCCGTCGCCGGTCACGCCGAGGCCGCGCAGTGTGAGCGCGACGGCAAGCCCGCGGGAGGATGAGGTCAGCTTGCTCAGCTGTCGTTCGGTTCGCGCGATCGTCCAGAGCGCCACGCCCGCCGACGATCGCCTGAATCCGCCGAACGCCAGCATCCACACCAGCGCACCGCGCGGATTGAGCCAGACGGCCGGCAGCGCCTGCGGATGACGCTTCGCCAGGATCCCCACCGAGGAGGCGTACAGGCGCCGGCGCGCGAGGAACCCCGCTAGTCGCGTGGGGTGATCGTGCAGCACCTCCGCTTCGGGCGCGTATCGGATGCGCCAGCCAGCGGCGCTGGCGCGCCAGACGAGGTCCACGTCCTCTCCGATTAGCAGTGACTCGTCGAAGCCGGCGCCGACCGCGGCTCGCCGGACGAACAGGACCGCGCTGGGGATGTAGGAGACCGGCCGGCCGGGCGCGACAAGTGACGGCCTCGGCCCCATGTCGAGTGGCGAATGGCGTACCTCATAACCGGCCAGGGGACCCCGGCCGGCGAAGCTACGGACGCGTGGGGCGACGGCGGCGAGGAGCGGATCGGCGAAGTGCGCCAGCAAGCGACTCGCGGTCCTCGGCGGCACCACGACGTCCGAGTCGACGAAGCCCACGAACGCCGTCGCGCAGGCCGAGAGGCCCGTGTTCCTGGCCGCCGCCGCGCCACGAGGGCGCGGGTGCCGGATCACGCGCACGCGGTCACGCAGCGCCGGGGAGACAACGAGGGGCTCAAGCGAGCCGTCGTCGACGACGATGATCGGGGTCTCGGGCACGGCGCGGGCGAGCGCCCATAGGCATCGCTCGAGCTGCTCGGGCCGATCACGCACAGGAACGACCAGGGTCAGGTGATCGGTGATCGCGCTCGCGTCTGGCAGCGGTGAGAGCATGCCGGCGTCGAGCAGGCGGCCGGCGAGCTGCTGCCGCGCCGCTCCGGGGCCGACCGGACCGGGGGTGACCCAGCCGGTGACGACCTCGCGCCCGTGGTCCGTGAGCGACACCGCGCGCAGCGGCGCCCCGCCGACGAGCAGGCTGCCGCCACCGAGGACGTGGACCTCGGGTGCGAGCGCGACGCGCAGGGCGGCCGGAAGTGCGGTCCGGCCCGGCGGCAACCGAAGCGACGAGCTCACGGTGCCGGCGTCCCGTTCGCGCATACGCTCAACAACCCGCTGATCTCGGCCACGAACTGCCCGAGCAGTCGCCGGCCCTCGCCCGCGTTCGCGCCGCGCGCGTCGCCGAGGACGCCGTTCTCGGCGACAGCGCTGACGCCGTGCCGGCGCAGCCGCGGAAGCAGGTCGGCGAGCGGTTCGGTCGCGCCGACGGGGCGCTCATCGCGGACGAGGTCTGGTGCGAGCGCGAGCATCAGCGACGTCTCCACCCAGCCGGCATGGGCATCGCCGCCGTCGACCCGCGGTTTCCACAGCGTCACCGTCCGCCGCTCCGCGCGGAGCTGTGCCACCGCGTGGGCCAACGGCTCGGCGTTGCCGCCGTGCCAGGCCAGCAAGGTGACGTCACGGAAGTCTGTGGCACTGCGGACGAGCTCGACGACGACCGCCTCGAGCGCGGCCTGGCCCAGTGAGAGGGTTCCGGGGAACCCTGCGTGCTCGCCGCTCGAGCCGTACGGGAGGGCGGGTGCGAGCACGACGTCGTCCCGAGTCTCGGCCACGGCACCCCCGATGCCGGCGGCGATCAGCGTGTCGGTTTCCAGCGGCAGGTGCGGCCCGTGCTGTTCGGTCGCCCCCAGCGGGATCACCAAGTGCAGGTCGGCGCGGCTGCCCAGCTCCGGGAACGTGGCCGCGCCAAGCCTCACCGGCCGGCCGGGACCGCGGGGTGCTCCTCGACGGCGCCGAGCCGGCGCTCGAACGACTCCGGGATCAACAGGTCCGCCCGCGAGAGGTCGGCGACCGACTGACGACCGAGACCGAGCAGCGCCGAATCGATACCGCTGCGCAGGATGTCGAGCACGTTCTCCACCCCGGCCTGGCCGTTGGCAGCCAGCCCCCAGAGATACGGCCGACCGATCATCACCGCCCGGGCACCAAGGCATAGC
This sequence comes from uncultured Solirubrobacterales bacterium, assembly GCA_963744195.1. Taxonomy (GTDB): domain Bacteria; phylum Actinomycetota; class Thermoleophilia; order Solirubrobacterales; family Solirubrobacteraceae; genus Palsa-465. The sequence continues at coordinate 74,174 of CAVUSY010000010.1, read as the reverse complement.
GCCTTGACGACGTCGCTGCCGCGGCGGACGCCGCCGTCGAGCAGGACCTCGATCTGATCGCCCACCGCCTCGGCGATCGCCGGCAAAGCACGAATCGCCGCGGGAGTGCCGTCCAGGTTGTTGCCCCCGTGGTTAGACACCGAGATCGCGCTGACGCCGATCTCGGCCGCCCGCTGCGCGTCATCGACGCGCATCACGCCCTTCAGCATGAACGGACCCTCCCACTGCTCGCCGCGCCCAGCGCAGGTCGTCCCAGCTCGGCGTCGGCGTCTGCATCCACTGGCCATAGGCGCCGAAGAACGTCGGCGGTTCCGCGCCCGGCGCGGCCATGTTCGGGACGGTGAGGCCCGGAAGGCTCCCGGTCCGCGCCCAGCGCGCCAACCACCGTGGACGCATCATCACCTCGGGAGCGAGTCGCAGCATCGCCCGCAGGTCGAGCTGCTCGGGAATCGTCGGACTGCCCCAATCGCGGCCGTGCGAGAAGGTCCAATCGAGAGTGACGATCAGCCCGACGGCTCCGGCCGCCCTCGCACGCTCGAGACGCTGGGCGATCTCCTCGCGGGAACCCGCCCAGTAGACCTGGAAGAACGTCTGCGGGTTGGCGGCGAGCACCGCCTCCACGGGCTTGCTGGCGAACGAGCTCAGCCCCATCGCGGTGCCGCGCGCCGCCGCCGCGCGCGCGACCGCCACCTCGCCTTCCGGATGGACCGCCTGCACCCCCGTCGGCGAGATGACCACCGGGAGCGCCAGCTCCTGTCCCATCACCGCGGTCGACAGGTCGCGCTCACGCGGCAGACCCGCGACATGAGGCCCAAAGCCGAGCTCCGCGAACGCCGCGACGTTGTCCTGCAGCGTCAGACCCTGCTCGGTCCCGGCCCAGATCGCCCCGTAGACCGAAGCAGGCAGGCACCGTTTCGCGCGCCGCTGCGCTTCGGCGACCGACTCGAACCACGCACCCGTCATCAGCGACCGCCCTCAAAGCCGGCCACGGGAGACTCCTCGCACGGCGAGATCGGACGCCGAGGCGCCCGGCGCGAATGATCGGCGCCCGGCCGAGGCAGCTCACCCGCCGGGACGAGCGAAAGCAGCGGGGCCCCGTTGCCCAGCACGCATTCGGGGTCCGGCCCGTCGAGCGGCAGCCCGGTGAAGAACTTCGCCGCCATGCACCCCCCGCGGCACGCGTCGAACTGCGAACACGACGCGCACGCGCCGCCGCCGCTCTGCCCTCGACGCAGGTCCGCGAACAGCTCCGAGCGGCGCCAGATTTCCGTGAAGCCACCGGCTGCGCGCAGGTTGCCCGCGCGGAACGCGTCATGAATCGCGAACGGACACGCGTAGACGTCACCGACCGGGTCGATGAGGCAGACCACGCGCCCCGCGCCGCACAGGTTCAGGCCGGGGAGCGGCTCGCCGTATCCGGCCAGGTGAAAGAACGAGTCGCCGGTCAGCACCGTCTCGCCCCGTTCGCGCAGCCAGTCGTACAACTGACGCTGCTGCGCCGATGTCGGATGCAGTCGGTCCCAGACGTCGGCTCCGCGACCCGATGGCCGCAGCCGGGTCAGGCGTAACTGGGCTCCGAAGCGGTCCGCGAGCGCCTCGAAACCATCCAGCTGATCGATGTTCTCGCGTGTCATTACCACGGAGATCTTGAAGCTGCTCATGCCCGCGTCGGCCAGCCGCTCGAGCGCGGCGATCGCCGTGCCGAACGAGCCGGGGCCGCGGATCGCGTCGTTCACCTGCGGCGGAAGCGCCATCGAGCGAGACCTGAATGTCGACGTAGTCGCTGCCGGCGAGACGCGCGGCGGACTGGGCGGTGATCCGGCATCCGTTGGTCGAGAACTTGACGCCGACGTCGTGGGCGGTGGCGTAATCGAGGATCTCCCAGAAGTCCTGGCGCACCGTCGGCTCGCCCCCGCCGATGTTCACGTAGAAGACCTGCATCGTCTGGAGCTCGTCGATGACTCCGAAGCATTCCGCGGTACTCAGCTCACGCGGATCGCGGCGCCCGGAGCTCGAGAGGCAATGGATGCACGCGAGGTTGCACGCATACGTGAGCTCCCAGGTCAGGCAGATTGGCGCGTCCAGTCCCGCCTCGAAATGATCGACGAGGCTCGGGGCCCGCCCGGTCTCAGCGTTCATCAGCCGCTCCTGCGACGACCATCCCGGAGCTCGCCAGCGTCTCCAGCGCGTGGCAGTAGGCGGGCAGCTCCTGCTCGGTGACGCCCGCGGAGCGGCACGCGGCCAGCGCCGTCGGCTGCTCGGCGAGCGCTCGCACGACGTCTACGAGCTTCCGGCTTTTCAGAAACGAGAGGCGCCGGGTGCCGAAGTGGTACGCGAGGGCCCCGAAGGACTCGGGGCGGATCGCCACCTGGCGGTCCAGCCGCCATGGATGCTCGAGTTCAAACGCCATCGCCAGATCAGTACACGCCGCACATGCCATCGATCGACACGTCCTCGACGAGCAGGTCGGCTTCGACCAGCTGATCCGCCTCGACGGGCTGATCAGCGTTCGGAACCGCCGGCGGCTCGCAAGTGTCGAGCGCCTCCTGGACCGGAGCTGGATGCGTCTCAAAGGCCGGCCTGGCAGTCACCATGTCTCCTCACTCTCGAAGGGATTCGGACACATGCTGGCGAGCGGAAGTCAAGCAAGTTTGCAAGCACGGTCGAGTAGGCAAACTTATATCAGTTCAATTGAAGGAGATTCAAGGAGGTCGGAAGGTTTCGCAGGCGCGGGAGCCTCCGATCGCGCTCACAGTACGAACGTTCGTACCCGAGCGACGGACTCTCGCGCCTTCGCTACCAGCGCAGCCGTAGCGCCGACATCGACGCCCGCTCTCGTAGGAACCCCGAACACCCGGACCGGATCCTGCCCCCGGCACCCCTCTCCACTTCCAATTTATACCAGGCAGGCGGCGCTCATGAGGCCGTGATTCGTCCCCCATAATCGCCGCCGCACGCTGAAAATTGATGAACGGAGTGGGTTTGACCCGGTCCACTCCGAGGGAGGTGAGCGGTGGCTTACGTGCTGGATTTCCACGAGATCGACCAGACCCAGGTTGCGGTCGTTGGCGGCAAGGGCGCGCTGCTGGCGGAGCTTTCGCGGATCGAAGGCATCCGTGTGCCGGCTGGCTTTTGCGTGACGACGGAGGCCTTCCAGCGGCTCCTGGCGGGAGCGCCGTCGCTCGACGATCGGCTCGATCGGCTCTCGCGCTTGGAGCCGGAGGATGGGGAGGCGATCCGCGCGCTGAGCGCGGAGATCCGCCGGACCGTTGAGGGGATGGCGATGCCCGACGAGGTGGCGGTGGCGATTACGCGTGCCGTGCCCCGGCTCGGCGAGCGGGCGGCCTGTGCCGTTCGATCGAGCGCGACGGCGGAGGACTTGCCGAGCGCGTCCTTCGCGGGTCAGTACGACTCCTACCTCAACGTCGTGGGCCAGGAGGCCGTCCTTGAGCACGTGAGCCGGTGCTGGGCCTCGCTGTTCAGCGAGCGGGCCGTCACGTACCGCCTGCGCAACGGCTTCGACCACCGCAAGGTCCAGATGGCCGTGGTCGTGCAGCAGATGGTCCTCCCGCAGGCGGCCGGGATCCTGTTCACGGCCGACCCCGTCACCTCCAGCCGGAAGGTTGCCTCGGTGGAGGCGAGCTTCGGCCTCGGTGAGGCGCTGGTCTCCGGCCTGGTGAACGCGGACACCTTCAAGGTGCGCGATGGGAAAGTCGTCGCGAGGGCGGTCGCTAACAAGCAGCGTGCGATCCACGCCTCGCCCGCGGGCGGGACGGAAGAGCGGGAGATCGCGCCGGCGCGTCAGGAGCAGCCGGCGCTCACGGACGCGCAGGTCGTGGCACTCGTGCAGCTGGGCCGACGGATCGAGGCGCATTTCGGCCACCCGCAGGACATCGAATGGTGCCTGGCCGGGGGCGACTTCTGGATCGTGCAGAGCCGGCCGATCACCACGCTGTTCCCGATCCCCGAGGCCGCCGACGACGCGAACCACGTGTACGTCTCAGTCGGACATCAGCAGATGATGACCGACCCCATGAGGCCCCTGGGGATCTCCGTGTGGCAGCTGACCGCCATGGCGCCGATGCACGAGGCCGGCGGCAGGCTGTTCGTCGACGTCACCCAGCGACTGGCTTCGCCGGCGACTCGGGTAGGTCTCCTAGACGTCCTGGGGAGAGGCGATCCGCTGATCGGGGACGCGCTGCAGACCATCCTTGACCGCGGCGACTTCCTCCCATCAGCGCCTGATCAGAACCAGCCCGCCCCGGGTGGGCCGCCGGTCTGGGCCGCGCCCGCTCAGATCGAGACCGATCCGGCGATCGTGACCGAGCTGATCGAGCGCAGCCGGGTCTCGATCGCCGCCCTGAAGCGCGACATCCATACGAAGTCCGGGCCGGCGCTGTTCGCGTTTCTGCTGGAGGCGTTCGAGGAGCACAAGCGAGTCCTCGGCGATCCGCTGAGCTATCGGGCGATCATGGCGGGGATGCAGGCCACGTGGTGGCTCAACGAGCAGCTGGAGGCGTGGCTGGGCGAGAAGAACGCGGCCGACACGCTCACGCTGTCCGCCCCCGGCAACGTCACATCCGAGATGGGGCTGGCGCTGCTGGACGTCGCGGACGTGATTCGCCCGCATCCGCACGTCGTCGGGTTCCTGCAACGCGTCGAGGACGAGGGTTGCGAGGACGAGGCGTTCCTGGACGAGCTGGCGAAGCTCGCGGGCGGGCGGGAAGCGCAGGAAGCGATCCGGGCCTACCTCGAGAAGTACGGCATGCGCTGCGTCGGCGAGATCGACATCACCAGGCCACGATGGAGCGAGCGCCCTACCACGCTCGTGCCGCTGATCCTCGACAACGTCAGGAACTTCACGCCCGGCGAGGCCACGCGGCGCGTCGAACAGGGGCGGCAAGCGGCCCGGAGCAAGGAACAAGATCTGCTGGAGCGCCTGCGCGCCTTGCCGGACGGCGTTCGGAAGGCCGAGGAAACCAAGCGGATGATCGACCGCGTCCGGACCTTTGCCGGCTACCGCGAGTACCCCAAGTACGGCATCGTCAGCCGCTACTTCGTCTACAAGCAGGCGCTGCTGGAAGAAGCCGAGCGTCTCGTGCAGGCAGACGTGCTTCGTGACACGCAAGACATCTTCTACCTGTCTTTCCACGAGCTCCAGGACGTCGTGAGCACCCGCCGAGTGGACCACGAGCTGATCCGCCAGCGCGAGGACGCGTTTCGCTCCCACCAAGCGCTCACGCCGCCCCGCGTGCTCACCTCAGACGGCGAGGTCGTCGCCGGGGCCTACCGACGCGACGATGTCCCCACCGGCGCGCTGATCGGACTACCGGTCTCCGCCGGAACCATCGAAGGTCGCGCCCGCATCATCCGAGACATCGCGCAGGCCGACATCCAAGCCGGCGACATCCTCGTCACCACCTACACCGACCCCAGCTGGACACCCCTGTTCCTCGGGATCGGAGCCCTGGTGACGGAGGTCGGCGGCCTGATGACCCACGGCGCGGTCATCGCGCGGGAGTACGGACTTCCGGCCGTGGTGGGGGTGGAGCGTGCTACCCACCTGATCCGGGATGGGCAGCGGATCCGCGTGCATGGAACGGACGGGTACGTCGAAATCCTGACCTGACCCACCACACCCCCCCGCAACCGGGTCTCCGGTGGAGGTGGGTCTGCGGCTATATCCGCAATGCCTCTGTGGGGCTGAGCCGCGCCGCCTTGGCCGCCGGAAAGACGCCGGCCAGCACACCAATCACGAGCCCGGCGGCCGGCGCGGCGATGAGCGCGTACAGGGGAATCGACGAACGGCTCGTGCTTGGTCAGGGCGTAGACCTCGGTCGCGCCGGCGCCCAGCAGCAGCCCCGCCACGCCCCCGATCGCCGCCAGCAATGCCGACTCGGTCAGGAACTGGATGCCGATGTGCCGGCGGGTGGCGCCGAGCGCTCGCCGCAGCCCGATCTCGCTCCGGCGCTCGAGTACCGAGATGACCATGATGTTGGCGATCCCAATCGCGCCCACCAGTAGCGCGACACTGCCTAGCCCCAGCAGCAACGTCGTGAACTGGCCCTTGGCCGCTGCTCGCGCCTGGAGCGCATTCGAGGGCCGGCTGACCTGCACTCCGTCGGGGTTCTGAGGGTCGGCGGTGGGGGCGAGCAGACCGCTCACCCGCCCGACGTCGTCGATGGTGGCGCGTAGGTAGATCTCGGAGGGATTGGGCTTGACGTGGAACATCTGCTCCGCGAGCGCAAGCGAGATGAACGCGCCGGAGTCGAGCGTCGAATCGAGCAGCGCAGGCTCGAGAATCCCGACCACGGTGAACCAGGTCTTCCCCAGGTACACCAGGACGTGGCCGCCCACGTGGTTGATCTGAAGGACCTGCGCCGCCTGGGCGCCGAGCACCGCCTCCGGGTAGCGGTCGGAGACCGCGCCGAGGAACCGTCCCGACGTGAGCCCGATGCCGAGCACGTGAGGCAGGTTCCCGCTGGCCGCTTCGACCCCGATCCCACCGGTCTGCGCGGCGGGCACAAGTGGCGTTCGGTAGACACTGGCGTTCGAGACCTGGTACACGGCGGTGTCGTTGTCGACGTCCTGCATGTGGTCGATCATGGCCAGGGACGTGTCCGGGAGGACCTCGTTGTTGCCGACGAACGTCTGGCCGGGGGTGACGGTCAGCAGGTTGGTCCCGAGCGCGTCGATCTCGGCCAGGAGGTTGGCCTGGGCTGAGGATGAAACGCCGACGACGGCGACCATCGCGCCGATCCCGATCGCGATTCCCAGGGCCGATAAGACGGCCCGGAGACGGCGCGTCGAAAGGCCGGCAACCGCGGTGCCGAACAGCTCCCTGACCGGAAGGCGCGCGATGCCGATGCGAGCGCGAGGCGCGTCGGCGGTCGCGACGCTCACGACAGGCGCCCTCGGGGCGTGCAGCTCATGACCCGATGTCCGCCAGGATCTGGCCGTCGCGCATCTTCAGGCGGCGGTGAAACGCCGAGGCGATGCGCTCGTCGTGGGTGATCAGGCCCAGCGTGGCGCCGTCCTCGGCCAGCCCGCGGAGTAGGCGTATCACTTCGCCGCCCGAAGCCGAGTCGAGGTTGCCGGTCGGCTCGTCGGCCAGGATGATCAAGGGCCGCTTGGCGATTGCCCGCGCGATCGCCACCCGCTGGCGCTCGCCGCCGGACAGCTGCTTGGGCTTGAAATCGAGCCGGTGGCCGAGTCCCACCCGCTCGAGCGCCACGCGCGCCGCCTCCCGGCGCTGGCGCAGGGGCCCGCCGGTGTAGAGCATCCCGAGCGCGACGTTGTCGACGGCGGTCATCGCCTCCAGGAGGTGGAAGGCCTGGAACACGAAGCCGATCTCGTGGGCGCGCAGACCGGCGAGGTCGGCGTCGGAGACGGAGGCCACATTCCGGTCCCCGACGCGCACCTCGCCCGCCGTCGGGCGCTCGAGCGTGCCCATGATCGTCAGCATGGTGGTCTTGCCCGAGCCAGACGGCCCCACCAGCGCGACCTGCTCCCCGCGGTCGATCTCAACGGTCACTCCACGCAGCGCGGCGACGCCGCCTGGGTATTCCTTGACCACGTCGCGCAGCGCGAGCGCTCTCACGGTCACGGTCATCCCTGCGAATCGGTGACCTCAAGACCCGGGTGAATGCCCGGGCCTGCGATCTGGACGTAGCCGGCGGCGAACAGACCCGGAGTGACGGGTATCAGATGGTGCGGGGATGCCGCCTCCGCCACCGCGTACCCGCCACCCTGGATCGCCAGCAACGCCGTCACCGGTACCGATAGCACGTTGTTGGCCTTCGCCTGCGCGAAGTTCACTGACACCGACGCCTGATCGAGTCCGGCGGCCGGGGGATGGCCGCTGAGGCTGATCGTCACCGGGATCGTGGTCGACGAGGCCGAGCCGTTGTTGCCGGTGCTGTTCCCATTGCCGTTGCTGCCGGTGCTGTTCCCATTCCCACTGCTGCCGTTGTTGCCCGCGGGCTGGGCCACCGGGCTGACCGCTGAGACCCTGCCGTTGAGGGTGTTGCCGGATGGCATTACGACCGTCACGCGCTCCCCCACCTTGGCCTCGCCCTGCTTGCTCGGGTCAAGCTGGACCGTCGCCACGAGCCGGGTGGAACTGGTGGTCAGGACGGCGGTGACGGAACCACCCCCGCCGTTACCGGACTTGGGGCTGCCGGCGTTGTTGTTGTTGTTGTTGTCGTGGTTTGAGGAGGAGGGGCTGCCCGCGGTTTTGTTGGGCGAGCCGCTGCCTGGGTTCTTCGAATTCGACTGCGCGGCTCGCAGCTGCGCCTCGGCCGCCTGGAGCTGCGCCGTCTCGGCCTTGAGCAGAGCCAGCAGCACGGCGACTGTGGTGGCGGTCTTCGGGTGGCTCTTGGGCATGGGCGTCCCGCTCGGAGTCGTGCTCCGCGGAGACGTCTCGCTCTGCGGCGTCGTCTCGCTCGGCGGAGTCGTCCCGCCCGGCGGCGTCGTCCCGGTCTTCGTCAGGCTCACGAACTCGGGGGTCGGCGCGGCGTCGCGCAACGCGGCCTGCGAGCCGAGCTGGGCGCTCACGGTCGAGACGATCTGGTCGCCGGGGAGGTAAACGACCGAGCCGAGCTTGAGCGTCCCGGTCTCGGTCTCGCCGAGTGAGGCCTGGAGCATGTCGACCCCGTCGGTGGTGGCTGCCTGCCAGGCGTCGTCGACGACGATCCCACCGGGGTTGAACCCGAGCGCGACCAGGTTGCGGTTGAGTGTCAGGATGTCCTGACCCTCGCTGTCTGAGGGGCCGAGGTCGCGGTAGGCGGGCGTTCTGCCGTTCATCAAGACGACGGGACGACCGGCCACCCGGAAGAGCGCCTGCCCCGGCTTGATCACCTGCCCCACCGAAGGCAGCCACGTGATCGTCCCGCTCAATCTGTTGTACACGGTGTGCGAGTTCGCGTAGCTGAGGGCGCCGGACTCGGTGTCGGTCTCGACGAGGTCACGGCGCTGGACGGTGGCGGTGGCGGAGGAGGTGGAGGCGCTCGCATTGCCCGGTGGGGACGACGAGCCGGCGCCGAGGAAGATCGCGACCACCACGCCGACCGCGATCAGCAGCGCCAGCCCGGCCACCACACGCCGGCGACCTGTCGTATGTGATCTCCAGTTCGTCATTGCGGGGGTGGTAACTGGCGGGCGGTAACGCGACCGCAACGGCGTCATGCGGCTGCTATGGCAGCCGGCTAGTGCTGGCCGCTGGCCAGCGCCTGGACTTGGGCGACAGTGATCTGGCCATGGGTGACACCGACGCATGCCTTCCCAGCGGCAACGAATTGCCGGCTGTGGACATCGACTCCCGCCGCGCTGATCATCTGCGGCGTCAACTGGCCCTGCGCAGTGGGGTCGGGAAACCCGGTCATTCCGTGGCCGCGCAGACAATGGGCGAACGCCAGCACCACCTGGTTGCTCGGTCCATGACCGTCGGGCCGGTTGTTACCCGGGGCGGGCAGGATGCCGCGGCATGCCTTCTCCGCGGTCTTGAAGGCAGGGGAGCTGCCGACGCTCGCCGGGGCCATCATCGCGATCCTGACCGACCCGCCTCCCGGAGTAGTCGTCACGTGGGGATCGGGAAAGTCGGCCACGCCGTGCTGGCGCATGCAGCGCGAGTAGGCGAACGCCTGCGCCGCCGGGCCACCTGCCGCCCGGGCCGGTACGCGCGAGGGCGATGAACCGCAGCCCCCACACACCGCCGCCGCACCCGCGATCGCCATCATCACTGAGACCTTCGCTTGTCGTGTCATGGCCGCCACTTGTACCGAGTGCCTGGTCACAGCTCGGTGCCAGGCGTTGTGACGCGGCTGTCACCTCCGGTGAGGGATGCTTTGCCCGGATCATGCGCGTCCTCGTCGTCGAAGACCATGAACGGCTCGCCCGTGCGGTGGCGGAAGGCCTGCGCCGCGAGGGCATGGCCGTCGACCTCTCGTTCGACGGCGCCGACGCCCTGGCCCACGTCGCCCTCAACCGCTACGACGTGGTCGTGCTCGACCGTGACCTGCCCGCGGTGCACGGCGACCAGGTGTGTCGCAAGCTGGTCGAGCGGCAAAGCGAGACTCGCGTGCTGATGCTGACCGCCGCCACCACGATCAGCGACCGCGTAGAGGGCCTCGAGCTGGGCGCCGACGACTACCTGTCCAAGCCGTTCGAGTTCGCCGAGCTGGTGGCTCGGGTCCGGGCGCTGGGCCGGCGGGCGGCGCCGGCGGTGCCGCCGAAGCTCGTGCACGGAGATCTCACGCTCGACTCACCCAGGCATGTAGCGTTCCGCGGCGACCGTCGTCTTTCCCTCAGCCCGAAGGAGTTCGCGCTGCTCGAGCACCTGCTCGCCGCCGACGGCCGGGTCGTTTCGGCGGAGGAGCTTCTGGCGAAGGTGTGGGACGAGGCGGCCGACCCGTTCACCAGCACGGTGAAGACGACGATCGGGCGGCTGCGTTCAAAGCTCGGCGAGCCGCCTGTGATCGAGACGATCCGCGAGGCCGGGTACCGCATCTGATGTCCACCGCGGTGACAGCGCGGGCGCCCCGGCGGTGGATGGCGCTCTCGCGGCGCAGCGCGCGGTTGCGCCTTACGCTGCTGTACTCGGGGATGTTCCTCGTGCTGGGGACCGTGGTGGTAGTGCTCATCTTCCTGATCGGCGCGCACGGAGGCGTGATCGGCCAGAGCAGTAGCTCCGTGGCACCCGTCGCTGTCCAGCGCAATTCGCCGAGCCTGCACAGCGTTGTCTCCCTGCAGCACTCGGCTGACGTGAAGCAGCTCCTGGCGGGCGCATGGGTCACGCTGGTGCTCACGGCCGCCGCGTCGGCGGTGCTCGGCTGGTTCGTCGCGGGCCGCGTGCTTCGCCCGCTGCGGCAGATGACGACCGCCGCCCGGACCATCTCTGCGGGGAACCTCCACGCTCGGCTGGCCGTCACCGGCCCTGACGACGAGTTCAAGCAGCTGGGAGACGCCGTTCGATGAGCTGCTGACCCGCCTGGAGGCGTCTTTCGCGGCGCAGCGACGCTTCGTCGCCAACGCGGCGCACGAGCTGCGGACCCCGCTCACGGTGGACCGAACGCTCCTACAGGTGGCACTCGCGGACCCGAACGCGAATGCGGCCAGCCTGCGTGCAACCTGCGGCGAGCTGCTCGCCTCCGGACGCGAGCAGGAGCAGCTGATCGACGCGCTGCTCACGCTTGCCACCAGCCAGCGCGGCCTCGACACCCGCCAGCCCGTCGATCTGGCCGTGCTCGCCCAGGTCAGCCTCGAGTCCGTGCGATCCGAGGCCGACCGGCTGGGCCTCGAGCTCAACAGCCGCCCTGGGCACGGCCGCCACCAGCGGTGACCCGACGCTGATCCAGCGCCTGATCGCCAATCTCCTCGACAACGCCATCCACTACAACGAGCCGGCCGGGCACGTCGACGTGCGGACCGCGACAGACGCGGACCGGGCGGTCCTGTCGGTCTCCAACACAGGGCCCTGGGTTCCGCCCGGGGAGATCGAGCGGCTGTTCGAGCCCTTCCAGCGCCTCGCGCGCGAGCGCACGGCGTCCGACCGTCACCGCGGCCTCGGCCTCTCGATCGCCCGCGCCGTCGCCACCGCGCACGACGGGACCGTCGCCGCGGAGCCAAGGCCGGAGGGTGGATTGGTCGTGACCGTCAGCCTCCCGGCGGCCGGGTGAGCGGCGCGCCGCCGGGCGCGCCGCTCAAGGCTCGTGGTTAGCAGAACTGCTTTGAGCTGCCCGAGCCAGCCTCGCTGGGGCAGCTGGCGCTGGGCCAGCTGCCCCGCTCGGCTCAGCTCAGCTCACCGTGATCGTGTTGACGTAGAGCGGCGCCGCGCCCGAACCCGGGAACGCGGATCCGATCCCGCTGAACTCCACGACCTCGACCCGGTATTTGCCCGCCTTCGCGTACGTGTGCTTCGGCGAGGCACCGGAGCCGGTCGTCCCGTCTCCGAACTCCCACAGGTAGTTCGTGACCTTTTGCCGGCTGATGGTGGTCAGGCCATGGAATGTCACCGACAGGCCCGCCGCCGTGGTCGTGAAGCCAGGCGTGAACCCGCTGTGGCCGGGCGTGACGAGCCCGCCCGCACCGGCTGACAGACCGCTGCTCTGGAGGACGGCCAAGCCGACCGAGTACGTCCCCGCAACTGGGAACGTATGCGAGATCGTCGGGACCGTCGTCTCGATCGTGTTGTTGCACGTCGTGGTGCAACCCGGGGTGGAATCGTTGAACTGCCAGCTGAAGTCGGCGATCGATGGGCCCGACCCAGTTGCGTTGAAGTTCATCGCAAGTCCGCTGCCCGCGGTGGCGGTGAACGTCGCCTTGGGCAGGGCCGGCAGCGTGAGCTTGTTCAGGCACTTGTGGCCGTCGTTACTCCACATCGGCTGGTAGTAGTAGTACAGGCCGTCGATGATCTGGGTGTACGGCACGCCGTTGTGGGTTCCGATCGGAAGGTACGTATGGGCACACAGGTCACCGTTCTCCTCGCCGTGAGTCGCCCCGGTGCCGTTGGTCCACGTGTCGTTGGGGATCGGGTCGGTGATCGACTCGTTGTGCTCGTGCGCCATGCCACCGTCCAGCGCGCCGTCCGACGGGCCGTTCGGATGGTGACCGCTGTCGCAGCCGCTGTTGCCGGTCACGTACGGATCATCCGAGTAGAACCTCATCGGCGAGGTGAGCGTCTGCTGGTGGTACGCGCAGTAGGCCGCATCCACGAGCGACCCCGCCGAGCACCCGCCGCCGAAGGTCGGTGCCGGGCCGAAGCAGCCCTCGACGTGCGGCGGTGTGATGATGAACGTCTCGTGGCTCAGGTCGGCCGGGATGTGGTGCGCCGCGTCGAACTTCTGCACCTCAGCCTGAAGCTGCGCGTCATCCAGGCAATTCGTCACCGCACCGCCGACCGGGCACGTGTTCGCCGGATACGGATTGGTGTCCAGGAACGCACCGCCGAACACGACATGATATTTGGCGGACGCGCCCGAGAGATCGTTGTACTGCGCCGATGTCGAGTCGACATTCTGGTTGCCGCCGCTGTCGTGCGCGAGACCCTTCCAATACTGGATGATCCCGTTCACGTACTGGGGCGAGAGGTACGCGCCGTATCCCTTCGGACTCCAGAACATCAGCGTGTCCGTGTTCGACGGCATCAACGGACCGCCGTTGTAGTCCAAGTTGCCGAACTTCGCGTCGGACTTGATGTTGAGAGCCGTCAACTGCGCCAGCTTGGCGCGCGTCGGCATGTACGAAACGGTCTGGCCATTCGGAAGCTTCTGCAGCACGGCGGAGGCGCTCGACGCGCCGATCGCAGATACCGCGATGGCCGCCGCGACGGCCGCCACCACCATGCTCCGACGCCGATGGATTCCTATCTGCACTCCCCCTCCTCTGGTAAGTGTGTTTTGCCCGCGCTAAACATATTGCCTTTGCCCGGGCGGCGGGGACAGACTAACGACGCCGAACTCCGGGAACTCTTCCGTACGTCAGAGATCTGACGCGCGCGGCGCGGCGACGGGCGCCCCGCGTCCGGTGATAAAGCCAGCGGCGCGCTCCCCGATCATGATCGACGGCGCATTGGTGTTGCCGGTGATCAACCTCGGCATGACCGACGCGTCAGCGACCCGGACGTTGTCCAGGCCGTGCACCCGCAGCTGGGGATCGGTGACTGCCCCGATCGCACATGTCCCGCACGGATGCCAGAACGCAAACGTGGTTCGGCGGATGTAGTCGTCGATCGCCTGATCGCTGTCGTCGACCGGCACAAGCCCGCGCTGCGCGTCAGCGTCCGGGTCAGCGAGATGCTCAGCCAGGGCCGGCTGGTGCGCGATCTCCATGGCGATCCGCACCCCGTCGCGCATCCGGATGCGGTCGCTCTCCTCGGTGAAGAAGTTGTGCCGGATGCGCGGTTTGCTGTAAGGCTCGGCGGTCCGCAGGCAGACCACGCCGCGGCTGTCCGGACGAGCGACATAGGGACCGAAGGAGATCCCCGACTCGGTGGCGGGGTGCAGACCCTCGTCGATCGACAGGCCCAGGGCAGCGTGAAACTGCAGATCGGGAGCGGGCAGCTCAGGCTGGGAGCGGACGAAGCCACCGACCTCGGTCCAGGTCATCGGACCGTAGCCGGTGCTGCGCAGCTGCTCCTCCAATGATGCCGTGCTGCCCCGATGTAGATGATCAGTTCGACTCGAGTAGGCCAACAGCGATCCCGCGTGATCCTGCAGGTCGCGCCCGACTCCGGGCAGGTCAAGGACCGGGGTGATCCCGAACCCGGCAATCTCCGCCTGCGGCCCGACGCCAGAGAGCAGAAGGAGGTGAGGCGACTGATAGGCCCCTGCGGAGAGGATCAGCTCTCCGCCGACGCGCGATCGTGCGCGTCTCCCCATCGTGGTCGACCTCCACCCCGACCGCGCGGCTACCGTCAAACACGATCCGGAGAGCCAGCGTCGAGTGCAACAGCGTGAGATTGGGGCGGTCCAGAACGGGCTGCAGAAACGCGCGGGCGCTGCTGCAGCGCAGACCGTTGCGCTGAGTGACCTGATAGACGCCAACGCCTGCCTGCACGGCGCCGTTGAAATCAGGGGTGGCGGGATGTCCTGCCTGCTCGGCGGCGGCTAGCCACGCGCTGAGCAGTGGATGAACCGATCGTGAATCGCTGACTGCCAGTGGGCCGCCGACGCCGTGATACTCGTCGGCGCCGCGCTCGTTGTCCTCGGAGGCGATGAAGAACGGAAGCACATCGTCGATAAGACCAGCCGGTTGCCCCCAACTGCGCCCAGCCGTCGTAGTCGGCGCGGTTACCCCGCACGTAGAGCATCGTGTTCATCGCGCTCGTGCCACCGACTACACGGCCGCGCGGCAGGTACTTGCGCCGGCCGTCGAGCTGGGGCTCGGGATCCGTCTCGAAATCCCAGTCATAGAAGGACTTCAGCTGGCGGGAGAACAGTGCCGGGATCTCAAACAGTCGGCCGGTCGACGGCGGACCGGCCTCGATCACGGCAACCTGGCACTCGCTGTCCTCGCTCAGCCGTCCCGCCACCGCGCAACCGGCCGAGCCTGCCCCGATGACGACGTAGTCATAGGACTTCTGCATCGTGATCGGCTCCGAGGTGGCCAGCGCGTCAGACGGCACGGGCCACTCGTTCACCCTCATGAACGGCCTCCATCATCGTCCGCGACGCCACCGCATCGCCGATGCGCGTCACGGCAGCACCGGCCGCCTTGAGCTCGAAATAGGTGTCGGTCACGGGCATGTGCCAGCCCGCCAAGATGACCGTGTCGAGGTTCTCGACAACGCACTCGTCGCCCTGTTGGCGCAGGCGAGCAGTGTGTCCCCGCAGCTCCAAGAGCGTCGCGAACGGTCGCACGTTGACCTGCGTGGCGAACAAACGCTGAGTCGCCAGCTGCGCGCTGAACGGACCGAGCTTGGCCGCCGCATGAGGCAGCGCTGTCACATACTCAACTTCATGCTCGTCGGCGTCGAGCTGCAGAGCAAGCCCGAAGCTCTTCCAGCCGCCCTCACCGTCGTCGACTACCAGGATGCGGCGACCCAGCGGCCGCTCATTTTCGAGCACGTCCCAGACCGAGAGCACGTGATCGGCGTCCAGGCCCGGGGTGTTGAGGATCCCCTGGGACCGGTTGCCGACGATGAAGTCGGTTGGCGCCGACCCGGTGGCGACGACCACGTGCGTGGGCTCGAGCTCCATGATGTCGGCGGCAGCGAGTTGGCACTCCAGGCGTGGCTCGACATCGAGCTGGCGCAGTTGCTCGTCGAGGTGATCGATGACGCCCGCGATCTCACCGCGCCCGCGGATCCTGGCCGCCAGGCGCAGCTGCCCGCCCGTGACCTCCCGGCGTTCAAGCAGCGTCACCCGATGCCCACGACGGGCGGCCACCTCGGCGGCCTTCATTCCGGCCGGCCCGGCGCCAACGACCACGATGTGCCCTGGCGGATCGGCGGCGCGAAGCGTCCCGTCTCCAAGCTCGAGCTCGTAACCGGCTGCGGGATTGTGCACACAGGACGCGTGCTGCAGCTCAAACAGACGATCGATGCATCCCTGGTTACAGCCGATACAGCGCCGGATGTCTCGCAGGCGACCCGCCGAGATCTTGTTGGCCGTCTGCGGGTCGGCGATCTGTTGGCGAGTCATCGCGACCATGTCGGCTGCGCCGTCAGCAAGCACGCGAGCGGCGTCATAGGCATCGTTGATCCGGCCGACAGCGATGACGGGGATCTCGACCACCTCGCGCACGGCCGCTGCCAGCGGCGCCCAGAGCACCTTCTCGTGCTGCATGTCGGGCACGTTCAGATGAGCCTGGTAGTAGGTCGCCGCCTTGACCACGATGTAGTCAAGCGCGCCGGTCGCCGTCAGCGCGACGGCGATCTGCTGGGCGTCCGAGGGCTCGAGGCCGTGCGGGCTGTAGTCGTGACCCTGCAAGTTGATGCCGACCACATACTCAGACCCGACCTCGGCGCGGACCGCCTCGATCACCCGCAGCACGATCCGCATCCGATTCTCCAGCGAGCCTCCGTACTCGTCGGTGCGGTCATTGGAGAACTTCGACAGAAACGAGGCCAGCAGATAGCCGCCATAACCGGAGTGAATCTCGACTCCATCCATCCCGGCCTGCTTGCCGTGACGGGCACCCACGACGTGGCCCGCGATGATCTCATCGATGTCCTCGGGCTCCATCTCCTTAGGCATCTCGAGATTGAACGGACACGGGATCGCCGAGGGAGCCCCAGAGGGCACGCTCGGTGAAGGTGGAGTGACCCTGGCGGCCGCCATGACCGAGCTGCATGACCATCGTCGCGCCGTGCTCGTGCACGGCGTCGGCGATCCTGGCCAGCCCGGGGACGACGGCCGGGTCATAGGCGCGGGGCTCGCCGGGCACATCCTGAGAGGTGGGATGAATCTGCGGAAACGCCATCCCGATCAGGCCGACACCGCCGATCGCACGCTCGCGGTAGTAGGCGACATGCTGCTCGGAGGCCAGGTGGTCCTTGGCCATTCCGGTGCCGTGACCGGTCATCACGATGCGATTGCGCACCTCGACATTGCGCAGCCTGATCGGCTCGAACAGGACCCGCAGTTCGTCGGGCGTCTCCGGGGTGCCACCGCGATGAGCGCCGCTCATCTCCGCGCCGCCCAGGCAAGACCCTGCCGGACCAGTCGCTCCGCCGCGGGGAGCTGCAGCTCGTCGGGCACGTGACCGGGGCTGGCGTAGAAGACGCGCCCCTTGCCCCAGGTCCGCACGAACGAGGCGGGCATCCTGACGCCTTCGACCCACGGCCAGTGCTCGCCGCTGAACGTGGACTCGGCCAGCACGTGTACGCCGGGATCGAGGTGCATGTAGTACTGCTCGGCGGCGATGTCGAAGTCAGCTACGCCCTGCGTCGCGGGGTGCTCGCGGTCGACGATCTCGATCCTGTAGGGCACCGGGACGCCCTCGCCCCCGGGATGATCCAGGAACGACGCGCCGGTGAGCAGCGAGAACTGCAGGCTGGAGCGAAATGCGGCCGTCATGCCATGCCACCCGGCCAACCCGGTCCCCGCCAGCACCGCCTCGTGCAGCCGGCGCTCGGCCCGCTCGGAGAGATCCTCGGTGGTGGTGTATTGCGTCCAGCCGATGACGATCAGGTCATAGCCGGTCAGGTCGCGCTCGAAGAGACTCGGATCCTGGGTTTCCTCGACTTCGAAGCCGAGGTCTGACATCAGAGCGCCCGCCCATTTCGCGACCTCGTAGGGGTAGTGACCCGGCCAGCCCCCGTAGAGATAGAGCACTCTGGTCATCGTGATCGCCTCCGGGTCATCGCGATACTGCTCGTTGTGAGTCGGCGCTGGGTTGCATGAGCTCGACCGTGATGCCGTCCGGGTCACGCAGATACACCCACTGCTCGCCGTACATGTCGGTGTTGGGCTCAGACAGGAACTCCACGCCGTCGGCCGTCAGCTCCTCATAGGCCGACTGGATGTCGCCGACCACGAACGCCATATGGGCTGCCCCCACCACCGAGTTGCGCGCCGCGCGATCTGACGGCTGGCGGGTGTAGCTGATCAGCTCCAGCGTCGTCCCGTCGGCGCGACGCAGCAGCTGGATCTCCATGTCGGCGTTCTCAGTCGCGACGGCGATGTCCAGCTCCGGGCCCGCCGCGGCGTAGCGATTGACGCGCTCGAACCCGAACCTGACGTAGAAATCGACGGACCGGTCGATGTCGCCCACGGTGTAGGAGACGTGATCGACGCGTCGGACGTCCAGGGCGGTCATCGACGGACTCCTCTCGCCAGCCGGGTTGCGACACGGGCGATCACCGGTGCTGCTCCTCGGCCCGGCCCTCCCAATACTCGGACTGGCGCTCATCGGTGATGTAGGCCGGCACCGGAAAGTCCCACCAGCCCGGCACCCACGGCCCAGCCGCGTCACGCGCGGTGGGAACCTCGACGACCGTCGGCTCGTCGGCGGAGATCGCCTCCCGCAGGGTGGACTCGAGCTCATCGGGGCTCTCAACGCGCCAGGACTTGACCCCGAAGCCGCGGGCCACGTCGGCAACGTCGACGCCATAGGGCGAGCCGTCGGGGTTGGTGAACTCGCTGATCACATGCCGGTCGGTGATCTTGCGCTGGCCCCCGCGAATCGACATGTAGCCCTGGTTGTTGGGCACGACGAAGCAGACCGGGATCGAGTGCTGGGCGACGACTCCCAGCTCCTGCACGGTCATCATGAAGTCGCCGTCGCCGACCACGCAGGCCACCTGCCGCGACGGATTGGCCAGCTTGGCGCCGATCGCAGCGGGTACCGCCCACCCCATCGACGAGTAGCCCCCGGAAGTCATGAAGGTCCGCGGCTCATAGACCTCGAAGGACTGCTTGACGGCGCCCTGCGGATTGCCCGAGCCGGCGATCACGAATCCGTCGCGTTCCATGACTCGCCGCAGGTCGCGCAGCGGCCGCTGAGAGGTGAACGGGAACTCAGTGCTGTTGGTGCGGGCGGCGATGTGCTGGGCCCACTCGGCTTTGAGCGCGTCCAGTCCGGCGAGATGATCGGCGCTGGCGGCCTCATCCCGAACGGTGACGGCCTCAGCCAGCGCCGCGAGCGCCGGCTTGGCATCGGCGAGGATGCCGACCTCGGCGGGATAGTTCTTGCCGATCTCCTGGGGATCGATGTCGATCTGGATCAGCTTGCCCGGCGGCAGGCTGAAGGAGATTCCCTTGCGATAGCTGGAGGCCGACCAGTCGGTGAACCGGCAGCCGACCGAAATCACCACGTCGGCCTCGGCCGCGATGCCATTGCCGACGGTGGTCCCCGTCTGCCCGACCGCACCGGCGAACAGGCGATGGTCCTCAGGGAACCCGCTCTTGCCCTGCCAGGTGGTCACCACCGGGGCTCGCAGCGCCTCGGCGAGGGCCATGAGCTCGCGGGCGGCGTCGGCGGAGATCACCCCGCCGCCAATCGCGATCACCGGGCGCTTGGCGGCGTGCAGCACGCGCGCAGCGTCCTCGATCGCAACCGGGTCCGGATGCGGGCGCCCGGTCGGCAGGCGGTGCGCGAGTGCGTGCAGTTCGACCTCGGCGGCCAGCGCCTGCACGTCCATGGGAACCTCGACGTGCACGGGCCCGGGGCGTCCGGTGAGCATCGCGCTGAACGCTCGATGCATGATGAACGGCAGTTCCTCAACCGTCCGCGCCTCGAAGTGGCGCTTGGTCACCGCACCAACGGCGCTCTGAAACCCGTTGAACTCGTGGCGGTCGAGTTCTTGCATGATCCCGTGGCCCCGCATGTGAGTGGCCGGACCGCCGCTGAAGGTGATCAGGCTGACCGAGTCAGCAAACGCCGTCGCCAGCCCCATCAACTGGTTCGCCGCGCCGGGCCCGATCGAGGTCAGGGCTGCCATCGGCCGTCCCGAGGACCGCCAGAAGCCGTCGGCCATGTGCACAGCGCTCTGCTCGTGGAAGACCTGGATCAGGGGGATGTCGCAGCCGTCCCGCAGAAAGCCGTCGAGTAGCGACCAGACGCCGTGACCGGGGATGCCGGCCGCATGCGTCACGCCGTATTGCGTCAGGGTGCGTCCGACGACCTCGCCGCCGGTGAGGGTGGGCATGGCTCCTCCTAGTGTCTTTGCTCGGGACCGGGGCCTCAGACCCCGAGGGCATGATCGTTGAGGCGGTCCAACCGGTCCTGCGCGCTGCGCGCGTGGCCCGGCAGGCGCTCCGCCTCGCAGATCGCGACGATCGACGGAGCGATGTTGGCACTGCCCTCCGGGGTCGCTCGCTGATAGGTGAGGGTCTTGATGAACTTGCCGATCCACAGTCCCCCGGTGTAGCGAGCCGCCCCGGCGGTCGGCAGCACATGGTTGGTGCCGACGCCTTTGTCGCCATAGGGAACCGTGGTCTCATCACCGAGAAACAGCGATCCGTAGTTCCTGAGATGCTCGAGATACCAGTCCGGGTCGACGGTGTGCACCTCGACGTGCTCGCCGGCGAAACGGTCAGACATCTCCGCCGCCTCCTCAGGGGTCTCGCACACCACAACCTGCCCGTAGTCACGCCAAGCCTGGCCGGCCACGTCGCCGGTGGACAGCTCGCCGATCCGCCGGTCGATGGCGTCCATCGCCGCCAGCGCCACCTCCTGCGAGGTGCTGACCAGCCAGCCCACCGATGTCGGGCCGTGCTCAAGCTGCCCGACGATGTCTGAGGCCACCATCTCGGGGTCAGCGTCGCCGTCGGCGATCACAGTGATCTCCGTCGGGCCGGCCAATAGATCGATCCCCACCCGCCCGAACAACTGTCGCTTGGCCTCAGCGACGTACGCGTTACCCGCCCCGACGATCATGTCGACCCCGGTCACGTCCTCGATACCGAACGCCAGCGCCGCCAGTCCGTGCGCCCCGCCGACGCACACGATGGCGTCGGCGCCGCCAACCATCATCGCGTAGAGCATCGCCGGTGCGATCGCCTCGCCGTCGATCGGGGGTGCCGCGCAGACGATCCGCTCCACGCCGGCGGTGCGCGGCACCACCGTCGTCATCAGCGATGAGGCGATCAGCGGGTACCGGCCACCCGGCGAATAGGCGCCGACGGCACCGACGGGCACGTGCCTATGGCCCAACACGATGCCCGGCAGGGTCTCGATCTCGACATCGCGCAGGGTCGCCCGCTGCGCCTCGGCGAAGTGTCGGATCTGCTCGGCGGCCAGGTCGATGTGCGTCCGCAGCTCGGCGGGCACCGCGGCAGCGCGTCGTTCGATGTCCTCGCGACGCAGCACGAAGTGATCGGGCGACCAGCGGTCAAAGCGCTCGGAGTAGCGGCGCACCGCGGCTTCGCCGTCACGCTCGACATCGAGCAGGATCTGGCTGACGACCTCCCGGACCTCCGGGTCAGTCGCCTGGGGCTCATGCGCTGGGGTCTTCAGGTAGGTGATCATGGACGGCGACCTCGGGATAGCGCTCCCGTGGCGAGGAGCGGAGGAGGTCGCGTCAGTTTGAAACACCTCGGCTCAGCGTGGCAAGGTGCAAACCGTGAAAACACCGCGAGCGACGTTTCGCACTCTGTTTCTTGAGAACGCAGCGCGCCTCACCGACCATGACGGGTGACGGCCCTCGCGAGCTCAGCTCGCCGGAGACGAAGGGAGAATGACGTGCCATTCCCCACGTGGTCCGCGAGACCGGTCCAGACGTCAATCCCAGACGGCAGAGGTTGCTATGAGGCTCACCGGAGGCCAGATGATCGCCGACTACCTCATCAGCGAGGGAGTCGAGTACGTGTTCGCGGTTCCGGGACACGGCAACACGGCACTTCTTGACGCGTTCGTGGACCGCAAGGGCGAGATCACCGTCCTACCCGCGATGCACGAGCAGGGCGCCGCGCACATGGCCGACGGCTACTACCGAGCCAGCGGAAAGATCGCCGCCGCCTGCACGTCCATCGGACCGGGCGCCACCAACACGCTCACCGGGGTGGCGACCGCGTTCGCTGACTCCATGCCCTTCCTGCTGATCACCGGGGCCGTGCACACCTACATGGAGGGCCACGGTGTCCTACAGGAGATCGACCGCCCGCACGGCAACAACTTCCCGCGCATGGTCGAGCCGGTGGTCAAGCGCTGGTGGCAACCCAGCCGCCTCGATCAGTTTCCACGCATGCTCACGCAGGCATTCAACGCGATGCTCGAAGGCCGACGCGGCCCGGTCCTGCTCGACATCCCGCAGGACCTGCAGGCCGAGTTGGGCGAGTACACCCCGCCGACCCCACATCGCCGGCGACCCCACGGCCGCGGCCGTGGAGATCAGCAAGCGGTCGCGCGGGCGATCTCCCTGCTGGCCTGCGCCGAACGCCCGGTCATCCTCGCCGGGGGCGGAGTCATCGCCGCCGAGGCCAGCGACGCGCTGATCGCCGTCGCCGAGCACGTCGGCGCTCCGGTGACACACTCCTTCATGGGCAAGGGCGCGATCCCCGCCGATCACGACCTCTATGCGTGGCCGTGCGGGGACATGGGCTCGATCCCCGGCAACGCGATGACGCAGAACGCCGACGTGATCCTGGCCGTCGGCTGCCGATTCAGCGACCGGATCACCTCCTCCTACCGGCCCGGCGTCACGTTCGACATCCCGCCCACAAAGCTGATCCAGATCGACATCGACCCGTTCGAGATCGGTCGCAGCTACCCAGTCGAGGTCGGGATCGTCGGCGATGCCCGCTCGGTGCTGGAGGACATCGCCGCCGGGTTGCGGGCGAGCACGGCAGGCGCAGCGACTACCGCCAATCCGACTACTACGCCGAGCTTCAGGATCTCAAGGCGCAATGGGAGGAGCACCTGAGCCCGATGCGCACCACCGACTACCGGCCGATGACCAATTCACGCGCGCTGGTCGAGCTGCGAGATGCTCTGCCGCGGGACGCCATCCTGGTCACCGACTCGAGCAATCCGGCCAATCAGGCCTTCAACGAGTTCCCCATCTACGGTCCGAAGACCAACATCGTCGCCGGCGGGATGTCCGGGATCGGCTTTGGCGTGCCGGCGGCCATCGGCGCTCAGCTCGGTGCGCCGGGCACGCCCGTGGTGGCGCTCGTGGGCGACGGCAGCTTCCTGCAGACCGGAACCGAGCTGGCGGTCGCCGCGATGCTCAACCTGCCCCTGGTCGTCGTGGTCCTCAACAACGGTGGCTGGGAGGCGATCAAGGATCTGCAGATCAATCTGTTCGGCAAGGATCGGACGCTGATCACTGACTTCCGCAAGCACGACGGGGACAAGTACTTCGTCCAGATCGCAGATCTTGCCCGGTCCCTGGGTTGCTCGGCCGAGAGGGTCGAGGACCCGGCAGCCCTCGGTGAGGCAGTCAAGCGGGCCGTGACCAGCAATGGCCCGGTCGTGATCGAGGCGATCAGCGCCCGCGAGCTGCCGTGGAGCGCGATGCACCCAACCGGCTGGTGGGACATCACCGTCCCGGCGTACCTCGGCGACACCCGCGCCGACTATGTCTCCAAGCGAGGGTTCTGACCACCACGAACTTCTGAGGCCGTTTGCGAGATGGGAAACGTCAGTTTCGGAGTCAACATCGAATTTGTCCGACACGCCGACAAGTCATTTGAATGGGGCATGGAGAAGGCCGCCGAGCTGGGCTTCGAGTATGCGGAGCCGATGGTCCACACCGGGCGCCAGCTGCTCAGCGAGGCGGGCTACTTCCACAGCATCTCCCTCCTGGACGATCCGTTCCGAGTCAAGCGAGCGGCCGAGGACAACGGCCTGAGGATCTCGGCGCTATCGGCACATGCGCCGCTGTGCCATCCCGAAATCAGCACCGACTACCTTCGCCAGGCAATCCGCTTCGCCCAGGAGTGCGGCTCGCCGTTCGTGGTCACCGACGACGGTACCCGGCGCCCGGCCTGGGCGACAGAGGCCGAGAACCACACGCTGATGCGCTACGTCCTGGAGGCAGTCACCGATGCCTGCGTGGGACGGGACGTCATGGTCGCGCTGGAGACCCACGGCGAGTACACATCGACCCCGCAGAAGCTCGAGTCGACCCTGAACCTGGTCACCGAGAAGCCCATCGGGATCAACTTCGACACCGGGAACGCCTACCTGAACGGCAACGACCCCTACGAGTGGCTCGAGGCGGTCATCGACCGCGTCGTCCATGTGCACGCCAAGGACATCTCTGAGGAGAGCGCGCGGCTGTACCGGGGCAAGGTTCACGGCATGCTCGGCTGCGCGTGCGGCGAGGGCGTGATCGACTGGCGTCGGATCCTCGACATCTGCGAGCGCGGCCCTAACGATCTGGTGCTCTCCGTCGAATGCGCCACCATCGAAGATGCCGCTCGCAGCCTCGAGCACCTCGCCACGCTGAGGGGCGCGGTGTGAGAGCGCTGCGCCTGCTCGGTCTCCGTGAGCTCCAGCTCGACAACATCGAGGAGCCCAGCGAGCTAGGCCCTCACCAATTGCTGCTGCGCAACCGGCTGTGCGGCATCTGCGGGACAGACCTACACGAATACGCCGACGGTCCCAAGCTCGTCACCGCGCACCCCCATCCCCTCACCGGCGCGAGCATGCCCCAAATCCTCGGCCACGAGTTCAGCGGCGAGGTGCTCGAGGTCGGCAGCGAGGTGCGGTCCGCCGCCGTCGGAGACCGGGTCTCGGTGATGCCGTTGTTCTTCTGCGGCGAGTGCTCGGCCTGCCGGGAAGGCCGCCAACAGTGCTGCGTCAAGCTCGGTGCGGTCGGATACAACTGGCCCTGGGGCGGTATGGGGGAACAGGCGATCGTGTCCGACCACCAGGTCTCTCGGCTGCCCGAGACGATGACCGACGCGCAGGGCGCTCTGGTCGAACCCACGGCCGTGGCCGTCCATGCCGTCAGCGGTGCGCCGGTGAGGGTCGGAGACGTCGTCCTGGTCACCGGCGGCGGTCCAATCGGACAACTCGTCGCCCTTTCGGCCCTGGCGGCGGGCGCCGGCGCCGTCTACATCTCCGAGCCCAACCCAGGGCGCCGCACGCGCGCCGAAGGCCTGGGAGTCGCCGGGGTGCTCGACCCGAGCAACATCGACGTGGTGGCCGAGCTGCGCGAAGAGTTTCCCGACGGTCTCGATGTCGCCATCGAGTGCGCGGGCAACCAGCGTGCGCTCGCGACCTGCATCGACGTGGTCCGCCCGGGTGCCACGGTCGTGCAAACCGCGCTGCATCCCCGGCCGGTGCAGATCGACCCCACCCGCCTCACCCTCAGGGACGTCTCGTTGAAGGGAGTCAACTGCTTTCCGGTTACGTGCTGGCCTCGGGTGATCCGGCTGATCGCCTCCGGTCGGCTGCCGGCGGAACGGGTCGTGACCGGCCGGGTCGGCCTAGAGGCGGCTATCGAGGAAGGCTTTCACGCGCTCCTCGATCCCGAGAGCGACCACATCAAGGTCCTCGTCGCCCCGGAGTAGGGCGGTTGCGCAATCACGCGCGCAGCATCGCTCGCGAGCTGTCAACGACTGGCCGAGCGCCGACAAAGTGTGAAACCTCGCCGCGTCATTTCTCTCACCCTGCGACTTGCGGGCGTTCGCCTATGGCCGGGAAACTACTCGCTACTTCCCGGTGTCGTCAGACATGAACCGGCATCGGGCGCAGAGGTTGGAGAGCCACGAGCTTACGCCGTGTCGCCGTTCCCGGCGACCGTCGAACCGAGCGCGTCAGAGCCATGAGGAGGAGCAGCATGAGCATTGCAGAGGCAGAGCCATCCACAGGATCATCAGCCTTCGTGCGCCAGTCCTCTGGGCTGGTCAAGACCGGAACGCCATTCCGGACCGCCGCGATGGTCATTTTCAACAATGGCCTGGGCGTCTTCATGGCGTTCTTCTACCTGACCAACCCGGGCGTGTTCCCCAGGACCAACCTGGTTCTCGCCTTCGTCATCGCCGGCGTCTTCGCCACTGCCTTCAACACCGCCTACGGCATGCTCGCCGGGGCCTACGCGCGGTCAGGTGGTGAATATCTCTACTGCAGCCGAACTCTGAACCCCCTTCTGGGTTTCCTGGCGGGGACCGCCAGCTTCTGGCTTGGGATCTTCTTCACCTGCTTTGTCCCCTACCTCGCCTTCCAACAGGCCATCGCACCCGCGCTGAAGGCCTACGCGGCGCAAACCGGCGCTCACTGGGCGCTGTCGCTCGGGAACTGGATCGCAGTTCCGTGGCACTGCTTCTGGATCACCACCGCCTTCATGGTCGGCTTCACGGTGCTGATGAGCTTTGGCCTGAATGCCTACTGGAAACTGCAGCGGGTCGTGATCGTGCTCGGCGGGCTGGCGATGCTGCTGGTCATCGGCGTGATGCTCTTCAGCTCGCACGCCGACTTCGTCCACGGCGTCAACCACTACGGCGACGTCACCGGCTTCAAGAACGGGTACGCCGCCACGATCGCCGCCGCTGCGGCGCATGGTCTCCCGCACGGGCACAGTCTCAACGACACGCTCGGAATGCTGCCCATCTGCCTCACGACGTTTGTCCTGGCGGGCTACATGGGGGGCGAACTGCGCACCCCGCGCAAGACGCAGCTGTTCACGACCCTCGGCGGATCGATCTTCTTCTACATCATCCTGATCATCATCGCGCTGCTGATCGGCAAGACTGTCGGGTTTGGGTTCAACACCTCGGCGTCGTACCTCACCACCCAGCACCCCACCGCCTACGGGTTCAACCAATCACCGATCTACACCTGGTACACGTTCGTGCTGACCAGCAGCCCGGTGCTGCTGCTGCTGATCGGTATCGGCCTGGCCACCATGGGCCTGTCCAACGGACCCCAGCAGATCATCTGGGGCAGCCGCATCCTGTTCGCCTGGAGCCTGGACCGCATCGTCCCGGCGCCGATCGCATGGGTGTGGGAGCGGACCGCCAGCCCTGTGGTGGCGATCGTGATCACCGTGATCTGCGGAGAGATCGTGCTCTACCTGTACGTGAAGGGCACGCTGACGTACTTCGCGCCGATCATCATCTTCGCCGTCGACTACATCCTCGTCTCGATCACCGCGATTGTGATCCCGTTCATCAGCAAGACCAAGACCTTCTGGGAGCGATCGGGCAACAACTACAAGCTGGGCCCGGTACCGGTGATCACCATCCTCGGCGTGGTCTCCCTCTTCTACTGGATCTACGTGCTGGTCCGCGGAATGTCCAACGACCTGCTCGGCGCGAACACCACCAGCAACATCGAACTGTCCGTGGGAGTGCTGCTGGCAGGCGCTATCTACTTCGGCGTCATCTGGATCGTCCGCAAGCGCGAGGGCATGGATCTCAGCCGCACCTATGCCCAGCTCCCGCCCGACTAGGCAACGATCGGCGGACATGATCCTTCTCAAATCACTCACTCGCTGGCCGCTGCCGGGACTCAGAGAGGAGCACCATGTTTAAGCGAGCGCCGAAAGAGCCCGTCGTCACGGTGTTCTACGTGACCGATCTGCACGGCTCCCAGGTCGCGTTTCGAAAATTCCTCAACGCCGCCCAGGCTTATCGGGTCGACGCGTTGATCTGCGGTGGCGACGTCGCGGGCAAACAGATGTACCCGATAGTTCCAGACAGCGGCGGGGTGCCGAGCGTCGAGCTCGATGGCCGCGCCCATCGTCTGGACTCCGCCGAGGCGCTGGCGGAGGCCAAGTCGGCGATCGGCAGCCGCGGCGGGTATGACGTCGAGCTCAGCCGCGAGGAGGCCGCCGCCCTGGCCAAGGATGAGGCTGGCCGCAACGAGCTGTTCACGCGGCTGGTCCAGAAGCGGCTGGCAGACTGGATCGAGCTGGCCGAGGAGCGCCTCAAGGACTCCGAGATCAAGGTCTATGTCACCGGCGGCAACGACGACAGCGTCGAGATGCTCCAGCCCCTGATCGATGCCGCCTCAGAGCGAGTGATCGCCTCCGAGGACCGAGTCGTCGACGTGTGCGGCTATCCGATGGTCAGCCTCGGCTGGAGCAACCACACCCCGTGGAATACGCCCCGTGAGACCGACGAGGACAAGCTCGCCGAGATGCTCGCCAGCGCGGTCGGGCGGCTGTCAGCGTATGACAAGGCGATCTTCAACCTGCATGTACCGCCCAAGGATTCGTCGCTCGATACCTGCGCGGTCCTGGACACCACCAAGTGGCCACCCGAGCCGGTGTTCGTCGGCGGCGAGCCGCAGACGTTCGGTGCCGGCAGCACTGCGGTCGACGCGATCATCCGAGTGCACCAGCCGCTGCTCAGCCTCCACGGCCATATCCACGAGTCCGCCGGCGTCAAGAAGATCGGCCGTACTACGTGTGTCAACCCAGGCAGCGACTACACCGACGGGACGCTGCGAGGCGCTGTCATCGCGTTACGCGCCGACAGCGTCAAGGGCGTGCAGCGCACCACCGGCTGAGTCCGCGCCCAACTTTGAGCAAGCAGCAACCCAGCTCAAGACAACTCCACCTCAAGCTCAATGAGAGGCGTTACGCATGGACCTAATCGCTGAAGCAGAACAGCTCCTGAAGGCGGGATGCTGACAGCGGAACCATGGTGCGGATGCTGGGAGGGATCGCGATCGCGATGCGCTGTCCCACCGCGCGCACGCCGAACTTCAAGCGGGAGTACAGCGACCTGGACGCGGTCGTCCCCTTCGGGCAGCGCAGCCAGGTCGACGGGGTGGCCTCCCAGATCGGGCTCGAAGCCGACCGAGCCTTCAACGCACACCGCGGCAACGAACGCCGCTGCTATCACCGCGCGGACGGGCTCAAGCTCGATGTCTTCGTCGAGACCTTCTCCATGTGCCACGACGTGCCGCTGGGAGCCGATCGCCTCAGCATCAACGAGTCCACAGTTCCTCTCGCCGAACTGCTGCTGACCAAGGCCCAGATCGTGGAGCTGACCGACAAGGACGCCGGCGATCTATTCGTGCTCTTTCACGACCACGACCTCAGCACGGACGAGGACGGGATCAACTACTTCCGGATCGGCGAGATCTGCGGCCAGGACTGGGGCCTCTGGAGAACCGTCACCGGAACCCTCAGGCAACTCGAGGCCGCGGTCGCTCACATCAACACCAGCGACGCCGAGAGGACCCTGGTGACTGACCGGATCGAGCGGCTGCTGGCCGAGATGGACGCCGCGCCCAAGTCGCGCAAGTGGAAGCTGCGCAGCCGGATCGGGGACCGCAAGCAGTGGTACGTGCTGCCCGAGGAGCCAAACGAAGCGATCGATCTCCGGGCTCTCTAGCCTCGCCTCCAGCCAAATGACGCGACACATCCTCGAGGCAGGAGCCACCGCGGCCGCCCGCTTCGTCCTCGATGACCTCGCTCGGAGTCGTATTCCCGGCGCACGCGCCGCCCGAGGCCCTTCCGGCGTTCGCCGAGCGCGCCGAGGAGCGCGGCTACGAGGAGGTGTGGGTCGTGGAGGACTGCTTCCTCTCGGGCGGACTAACCATGGCCACCGCCGCCCTGGCGGCCACCCAACGCATCCGCGTGGGCGTCGGCCTGCTCCCCGCAGCGGTCCGCAACGCCGCGATCGCCGCGATGGAGCTCGCCACCATCGCGCGCATCTATCCGGGCCGGCTGACCGTCGCGTTTGGTCATGGCGTCGAAACATGGATGACGCAGATCGGGGCCCGCCCCCAGAAGCGCCTCGCGGCGCTCGGCGAGGTCGTCACGGCAGTGCGGATGCTGCTGGCCGGCGAGACGGTTAACGTCAGCGGCTCGTTTGTGAGTCTCGCCTCCGTCACCCTGGAAAACCCCCCCGAGGTCGCTCCCGGGATCCTCGTCGGAACCACCGGCCCCCAGGGCATCGCCCTCGCCGGGCGCCGCGCCGAGGGGCTTCTGCTGCCCGAGGGGTGCGGGCCCAGATTCGTCGCCCACGCCAAACAGATCGCCGAGGCCGCCGCCCGGCCCGCCCCGCCGCCGCAGATCGTTGCCTACGCCTGGCTGCGCATCGACGACGACGAGCCGGCCCGGCGGGTGCTCAGCGATGCCGTCGCCGGCTGGGCGGCCTCCGGGCTGTATCCAGGGCCGATGCGCGAAGCCGGGGTAGTCGAGACCCCCTCGCCGGCCGCGCCGATCCCCCGCCACACAGCCGACGAAGTGGCGGTCGTCGGATCGGCGGCGCACTGCGTGGAGGCAGTCGAGCGTTTCAGCGATGCCGGCGCCCAACGCCTGGTCCTGGCCGCAATCGGGAACGACGCAGACGAGCAGTACGCACGCTTCGCACGCGAGGTGCTCCCCATGTTCCAAGACAGCGGGGTCCTGATCGTGACCGAGTTCGGCTGGGGGTTCGTCGGCGCGAGCATCTGGGCGCGCACCAGGCTGGTTCCCGCCGTCAACGCGACCGACGGCGCCAAGCCGATCGCCGTGTTCTCGACATTCGGCGCAGCGCGGACGCCAGTTCGCGCAGGAGACCGGACTCGCACGCTCCTACGACACGCTCGAGGCCCTTCTCGCCGACCCCCAGATCGACGTCGTCTACGTCTCGAGCACCAATGAGCTGCATGCCTCACAGACGATCGCGGCGGCGGCCGCCGGCAAGCACGTGCTATGCGAGAAGCCGCTGTCCACTACCGTCGCGGACGCCCGGCGGATGCAGGACGCCTGCAACGAGGCCGGCGTCGTGCTGGCGACCAATCACCATCTCCGCGGTGCGCCGACCATCATGAAGATGCGCCAGCTGATCGAGGAGGACGAGATCGGCGAGGTGGTCGCCGCCAGAATCTTCTTCGCAAGCTCGCTGCCCGTCGACATGCGTACCTGGCGCCTTACGCGTCCCGATGCCGGCGGTGGAGTCGCGCTGGATCTCACCGTCCATGACGCCGACACGCTGCGCTATCTACTCGACGACGAGGTCGTGGAGGTGACGGCTATGAGCACAAGCGGCGAGCTTGGCCAGGGGATCGTCGAGGACTCGGTGATGGGGGTCATGCGGACACGCCGTGGCCCGCTGGTCTGCTTTCACGACTCATTCGTCGTTCCCCACGCCGGCAACGGCGTCGAGGTCCACGGCACCACCGGCTCGCTGATCGCCCGCGACGTGCTGGACGCCGATCCGGTCGGCGATGTGTGGCTGC
Organism: uncultured Solirubrobacterales bacterium; assembly: GCA_963744195.1. Taxonomy (GTDB): domain Bacteria; phylum Actinomycetota; class Thermoleophilia; order Solirubrobacterales; family Solirubrobacteraceae; genus Palsa-465. Next base: position 43,163 of record CAVUSY010000010.1, on the reverse strand, counting down.
GCCGGCATGACGAGATCACACCGGTCCAGATCGAGCACCGCTGGCCTCTCTACGAGAACGCGGTGGCTCGGTTCACGGCCGCCCTACGGGGCGAAGGCGAGGTACTCACCTCGGGCGAGGACGGCATCGCGTCGCTGGCGATTGCGCTCGCAGCCGTGCAGTCCGCCGAGCTGGGGCGACCGGTCGCCCCCAGCGAGCCGGGCGCACCTGACCGCAGCTAGCGGGCCCACCGAGGTCAGCCCGCGGCCGCCATTCGCAGGATCGCTCAAGACGGGGTGCTGGCGGCGGTGACGCCCCCCTCGAGGACCTCCCGCGCCCGGAGCGCGAGGTAGAGCCTCACGCGGTGATCGGCGGGGTCGATCGAACGCCCCAGAAGATCCTCGATGCGCGTCAGGCGGTAGTAGACCGAACGACGCTGCAGAAACAGCGCCTCGGCCGTCGCCGCCTTGTTGCCGTTGCTCTGCAGAAAGGCGTCCAAGGTGTTCAGCAGATCGGAGTTGTGCTCGGCGTCGTAGGCAATCAGGTCGCCAAGCTCACTCTCCACGAAGTTCGCCAATTCAGGGCCGGTCTTGGCCAGCGGTGTCAAGAGCCGATGCAGAACGAGATCGTTGTAGTGATGCACAGCGTCATCTGACATCGCCGGGCCGAGATCGTGGGCGGTCCGTGCCTCGGCATAGGCGCGACGCAGCAGCGACGCCCGCACGGGCCGGCTGACCCCGGCGCGACAGACGAACGCTCCGTCGTCGTCCAGACCCCCCGCAAGCTCAGCCAGGCGCGACCGCAGGCCCCCTCGCGGATTCGCGGCGGCGACGGCGACGATGTGCTCGGAGATGACCCCCACGACACTCGGCCACCTCGACTGGCGAAACCAATCGCGAAGCCGTTGCTCCCCCGCCTGACGAGCAGCCTCGTCGCGCCTGCTCCCCGCGCGTGGTGTCAGAGACAACGATCATCACCAGCTCCTCGTCAAAACCGATTCCCAGGCCGGTCGCGCGGGCGAGAAACTCGTCGCCGCTGAACTTCGCACCGTGCGCGGCGTCGCTGACGAGCGAGCGCTCCGCCGTCTCGCTCAGGTAGACGTCACGCTCGGCGAGCAAGTACAGCGCGATGTTCGACGCCGCGCGGCCGAGCGCTAGCCGCGTCACCGGCTCGATCGCAGAATCGACCTCGAGCACGTGCAGGCGGCCCCAGATCTCACCCCTGAGAGCCACGCTGGTCCATATGCACGCGCGGCTCGCTGTCGGCCGCCTGGACCCCGACCGCCGCACCCTGGTGCCCGCGACGGGAATGCCGATGCCACTCGCGGAGGATCGGTGCGATCGGCCGGTTGCCGTGACCATAGGCGACCACGCGGCGCATGCCGTCCTCCAACACCACCGGGTTGCCAAGTCGATCTGCCAGGAGCTCGAGCATCTCCGGCACATGCGCGCCGTCGAGCACCAGGCGGCTGAAGTCGTCTCCGATCTGGGTGGCCCGCTCCTGTGCTTGATGCTGCTCATTCAGAATCGCGGTGTGGATCAGTAGCGTCACCGCAGCAAACGGAACCTCCCTGTCCAGCACGGCGATGAGCAGTCCGCGGGCCTCGGCCTCCTCAGCCATCTCCGCCGGTAGCTCGGCGAAGGTGCGACCGAGCTCCATGATCACCGCGGCCGCCCCGGCTTGCGCCAGATCGCGGACATAGGCACGACGATCCACCCCGGGAGCACTGAGCCCGGTGGCGGCGGTCAGGAGCACCTCGCCGCCACTCAAGAAACGCGCGATATCGGCGATCTCGCCGGAGTGCACCCACCTGATCGGACGGTCGATCTGATCGGCTGCGCTAACCACACGCAGACCCGCTTCGCGGAGCAGATCGAGCTCGAGAACATCGCGCAGATGCACGGCGATCCAAGGTAACACACTGTGAAATCTGCACTACCATCGTTTCGCATAGCGTGGATTGCGAAGCGTCAGGCCGACAGAGAGGATCCAGACCGTGGGCAATGACCCGTTCGCGCAGACGAGCCCCAAGGTCCTGAAGGATCCCGAAGACCGGATCGATTGCGACATCGCGATCGTCGGGTCAGGCGTCGGCGGGGCGACCCTCGCGTGGGCTCTGCGCGACTGCGGAGCGCGCATCCTCGTCCTCGAGCGCGGAGATTTCCTGCCGCGTGAATGGCAGAACTGGTCGCCGCGGGCGATCCACCACGAGGGCCGCTACCGCAACTCCGATCCATGGATCGGCCCCGACGGCAAAGCGGCGATCCCCGGCAACTATCACTACGTCGGGGGCTCGAGCAAGCTCTACGGCGCGACGATGCCGCGCTTTCGGGAAAGCGATTTCACCGAGGTCCAAACTCAAGACGGCGTGTCCCCGGCGTGGCCGGTGACCTACGCCGAGATGGAACCGTTCTACGGACAGGCCGAGAGGCTCTACTGGGTTCACGGAGACGACAGCGATCCCACCGCGCCGTGGCGCTCGTCGCCGTACGCGTTTCCCCCACTTCCCCACGAGAAGCCGATCGCGAAGATCTCTGACCGACTCGCCCACCAAGGGCTGCGGCCGTTCTCACTGCCTCAGGCAGTCGACTGGCGAACAGGCGGACGCTGCGTGCTGTGCCGCACCTGCGATGCGTATTCCTGCATCCTGGACGCCAAAGGTGACGCGGATGTGTGTGCGATGCGTCCGGCTTTGGATTCGCCCACCGTGCGACTGTTGACCAACGCCGACGTTCGCACCGTTGCCGCCAACGCTGACGGCTCGACGATCAACCATCTGGAGGTCACCCACGGGACCCGCAGGCTGCTGATCACCGCGAGCCGCTACGTGGTGGCCGCCGGCGCCGTCAACACCGCCGCCCTGCTGCTGCGCTCGCGGACACCGACGTTGCCCGGCGGCATTGCCAACAGCTCCGGAATGGTGGGACGGAACTACATGGCCCATCCGACAACGTTCGTCGTCGGTGTTCGCCCCGGACGCGAAAACCGGCTGGTCTTCCAAAAGACCCTGGGCATCAACGACTGGTACCACGCGGGCCCGGACTCCGAGTTCCCGCTCGGCAACGTGCAGGCACTCGGCAAGCTTCAAGGCTGGACGATCAAGTCACAGCGACGATTCATCCCGCACTGCATCCTGGAGTGGATGACCCAGCGCAGCGTTGACTTCCTGGCAGAGTCCGAGGATCTCCCCAGGCGCGACAGTCGCGTCACCGTCGACGAGGCCGGCCGCGTCCACCTGGGATGGATTCCGACCAACGTCGCATCCCACCACGAGCTGGTCCGCCGGACCGCACGCGCGATCCGCAGATGCGGCTACCCGCTCGTGTTCACCCAGCGGTTGCCGTGGTCAGCGAGCTCGCACCAGTGCGGGACCGCGGCGATGGGTGACCAACCCGAGCAGAGCGTTCTCACGCAAGGACTGCAAGGCGCATGATGTCGAGAATCTGTGGGTCGTCGACTCCTCCGTGTTCCCGTCCTCGGCCGCGGTCAATCCGGCGCTGACGTCGCCGCCAACGCGCTCCGCGTCGCTCGACGCCGGAGAGCTCACCCGTTAGCTGGCTTCGCGTTCTCGCGCGGGTCCTCGAGATCGGCGGAATCCGCCGCCTCGTAGCCCGACGTTGGCCAGCGCCGCCGGATTCCCGGCCGACCGCCGTCTGCTTTCTTCGTCTCCGGTGCGCTGTTGTCGAGCTGGATGTCTCGGATCCCGGTGGTCAACATCAGCTCGGGCTCAGCACCGCTGAGCTCAGCATCGCGCTCATCGGTACCCCCGCGGGATTGCTCGTCGCGATGAGGATCGTCCCCCCGCTGGTCGGCTGGCGCTCGAGCGCTTTCGTGCTGCGTTGCGCGATCGGACTCGGCGCGATATCGCTTGGTTGTCTGGGCCTGATGTGGGATGTCCCGTCGCTGGCGCTCTGTTTGGTCACGTTCGGCATCGCCACCGGCGCCACCGACATCGCCATGAACGTCCAGGGCACGGCCGTCGAACGCGGGTACGGGCGGCCGATCATGTCGCAGCTGCACGCGATGTTCAGCATCGGCATTCTGCTCGGGGCGTTGGCCGGAGCAGCGACACTTGGACTCGGGATCGACTCCCTGAGCTTCTTCATCGGCGCGGCTGCCGTCCTGGCGATCGTCGGCCTGCGCTCCGCGCGCAGCCTTCTCGGCGAGAGCGCCGACGCCACCGTGAAGCTCTCGCCGACCAGCGATGCCGCTCCCGTGCGGTCGAGGTTGCTCGACGCAACCCCGGCTTTTGGCCGCCGGCGTGATCGCTTTCAGCGGACTGTTCGTCGAGGGGGCCGTCAACGATTGGGCCGGGGTGTTCCTCCACCAGGTGCGCAACACGTCGTTTGGTTTCGCGGCGCTCGGCGTCGGCGGCCTTCGGGATCGGGATGGCCATCGGGCGACTCGCCGGCGACACGATCATCGAACGCGCCGGACGCCGGCGGACGCTCCGGACCTCGGCGCTCCTGGCCGCGGCTGCACTGAGCGTCGCCGTGCTCGTCCCGGCGGCCGGTGCCTCAGTCGCCAGCGTTCGCCGTCCTCGGGCTGACGCTCGCCAACATCGTCCCGAGCGCCTTCTCCTTGGCTGGCGGCATGACCGGACTGTCGCCCGCCTGGGCGATGTCGAGGCTCACGACGATCGGCTACCTGGGCACCTTTGCCAGTCCTGCGATGATCGGCTTTCTGGCGGCAGGCACCGGCCTGACCGCCGCGCTGCTGCTGCCTGCCATCCTGTTGCTGCTGGTAGGTCCGGCAAGCCTGAGAGCCGAACCCCCGCACGCCCCACGAACGACAGCGGGTGAGCAGTGAACGCACGCTGCCCGACCCGCGAGAGCATGCAGCGCTCGGTTCACCAACTCGCGGCACGATGCATCCGGACGTGCGCGCCGGTCGGCCCCGGGCCCTTGCTCAAGCTGCTGCTCGAGCGCGGCCAAACGAACGGCAAGGTGCAGCTCAAGCCGTCGATCTGGTTCGCGCCAGCCGTTGTCCAACACCTCGTCGAGGCGCTCGAGACGCTGATAGAGCGTGTTGATGTGAATGCCGAGGCGGCGGGCCGTGGCGGCGAGATGACCGCTCTCGGCCAGGTAGGCCTCCAGGGTCCGCGCCAGGTCCGCGCCGCGCCTCGCGTCGTAGGTCCTGACCGCGCCCAGGGTGCGGTCCAAGAACCCGCGCAGGTCGCCATCGCCGGCTCGTCCGAGCATCTGGCCGAAGATCCCGAGCTCGGCCGTGGTGGCCCAGCTGCCTCGTCGATCCAAGGCCAGAAGGATGTTGAGCGCGCGTCGGGCGTCTCGATGACCCGCGCGCACGCCTTCTGCCCCGATCGCACCCGCCGCAACTCCGATCGTCGCCGGGCGACCGTCGGCATCGTGCAGTAGATCACCCCAGGCTGTGGCCGCCGCAGCCGCATCCTCACCGGCCTCGATCACGACGAGGCGCCCGGCCACGGTCCCCACGACGGCCTGGCGACGATCGGCGAGCCGGGTGGCGTGCAGCCAGGCCCATCTCTGGACCGAAGCATCCGGGGCGAGAACCAGGACGACTTGCTCGGAGTCCAGGGCGATGCCCGCGCGGGCGGCCCGCTCACGATGCTCGGCCCCGGCACGGTCGCGTTCCGCCAGCAGCTCCTCGAGCAGCATGCTGCGGTGACGGTGCTGAGCCTCGCTGTGAGCTTGGCGTGAGAGCAGCAGACTGGCCACCAGGACGGCGGCCCGTTGCAGGACCTCTCCCGCTATGGCCTCGGGATCGGCGGTTCGCATCCTCAGCGCCCCGAGCTCATCGGCGCCCCCGAGAACCGGAGCCTCGATCCAGTCCCCCATCTCCTGACCGTCGGCTGGCGCGCTACGGCTCTCCAGCGTTTCGCCCGTGGCGCCCCGAAGCTCGATCTCACCCGGCAGCCGCGTGACCACTGCCTCCAGCAGGTCGCCGACCTCGCCGGCTCGGAGGGCAAGCGTCGCCAGCTGCTCGTGGATCTCTCCCACGCGCTCGATTCGCTGAGCGTGGCGCTGGAGGGCGTCGTGGGCGCGCGCAAGGTCAGCCAGCGTCCGGCGCGAGTCCTGGATCAGGCGGGCGTTGTGCAGGGCCACCGCCGCGTGGGAGGCCAGCGAGGCGAATAGCGCGACCTCTGAAGGCGTCGAAGTTGCGCACCTCGCGCGAGCCCGGACATGAGCACCCCAAATACCTCGCCGCCGCGCTTCAGCGGCGCGGCGACGATGCCTTTCAGTCCTTCCGCGGCAACACGTTGGTCGACGTCGGGGCTGTGCTGTAGACGTTGATCGCCGGCGTAGTCAGCGGTGGCCTCGGGTCGCCCTGTCTGCGCAACCAGGCCTCCCAGCCCGGTACCGGCCGGAAGGCGCATCATGCGAAACGCCTCCGAGACGATCCCGTCGGTGGCCTCGACGTAGGTGTCGCCAATGGCATCGTCGCGCAACGTGACGTAGGCCACGTCGGTGCCGAGCAGCAGTCGAGCGCGACGGCAAATCGCCTGCAGTAGCTGGTCCACCTCCAGGTGCGCCGCCAGATCGGTGGCGGTATCGCTGAGCGCGGTGAGACCAAGCGCCCTGCCGACGATCCTCGGCGCGCGCGTAGCGAAGCTCCAGCGCGTAGCGACCCAGCTGGTCCACGCGGGCGCGTTCATCGTCGCCAGCGGCCTCCGCTCGCAGGCCGGCCAGGGCCCGTTTCAGTTCCGTCTCCGAGGCGTCCTCAACGAGCAGCGCCAGAATCGATGCCTCTGTCGCCCTCGCCGCAGGCACCGTCCGAGCTTACATGTCGGCGACGACTTCCCGACTACATTTCGATGATCGCTCGACCGCTGATCTGCCCGTCGGCCAACAACGCGTAGGCCTCGTCAGCCTGGTCGAGCGAGAACCGGGCCCCGATCGCGTCATCGAGCCGGAGTTCCCCTGCGACGGCCAGCTTCATGAGTGCCGGGAGATCGTGGCGGGGGCGCCCGCCGAAGGAGCCGAGGATCTGCAGCTTGCGTCTGACCAGCCGGGTGATCTCGATCTGCGCCGTCACGCCCACTGGCGCGATCCCCACCATGACGCAGCGCCCACCGTCGGCCGCGACCTCGGTCGCCTGGCGAAATGTCTGGGGTCGTCCGATGGCCTCAAACGCGATCTGCACACCCGCACCGTCGGTCAGCTCGCGCGCCGCGGCGACGGGATCCTGCGCGGCTGCATTGACCGTTTCAGTGGCGCCCAGAGAGCGAGCGAGCGTGAGCTTGTCATCGTCGATGTCGATCGCGATGATGCGCCCGGCGCCCAGCGCGCGTGCCACCTGCACGACGCTGCCGCCGACACCACCGGCGCCGAGCACCGCCACGGTCTCGCCGGGCTGCAGCCGACCCACCTGCGCCACTGCGCCGTAGGCGGTCATGAGCGCGCAGCCGAAGATCGCCGAGTCCGCAAGGTCCAGCTCGTCCGGCAGCCCCGCGAGTCCCCGTGCCGGGATCACCGCGCGTTCGCTGAGACCGCCCATCGAGTACATCCACACGGGCTCCCCGCTGTTGTCAAACAGCCTCGTCTTGCCGTCGTAGAGCGTGCCGTTGAGGCGATTGTGAGCAAAGAACGGCTCGCACAGCTCCTCGCGGCCCGCGCTGCACATCGCGCAACTGCCGCATGGCATGATGAACGCGCCCGCGACCCGCTGGCCCACGGCCAGATCGCTGACCCCGTCCCCGAGCTCGAGCACGGTTCCTGAGATCTCGTGGCCGAGCACACAGGGAAATGGGAACGGTACGGAGCCGTCGTGAACGTGGAGATCGGTGTGACAGACGCCACAGGCGGCCACTGCGACCAGGACTTCCCCGGCTTCGGGATGGGGATCGCGCAGCTCCTCCACGCAGAAGGACCCGGAGCGTTCGCGGACAACGGCGGCCCTCATCTAGCCGGGCCCTGGGCATCAGTCGGCAAGAGGGAAGTGAGCATCGGCCCATGGTCGCGCTCGACACTGACAGCTGTCTATAGGCAGAGTCTCCGGCTTCGCCGCTTAGGCTGTGTGTGACTCCTCTGTTCCCATGCGCTCCTGCGCGCTCTACGGTTGCCGTCATGTCCACCTCCACACAACACCCCACTGATCAGCAGACCTCCCTTGAAGTGCCGCGCATCCCGCACTGGATCGACGGTGCACCCTACGCGTGGGCAGTCAGCCCGCCACGGGGACGTCATCGACCCCGCGCGGGGTGAACTGACGGCGCGCGTCGCACTCGCTGACGAGATGGTGGTGGACCAGGCCGTCCGCTCTGCGTCACGCGCGCTGCCCGCCTGGAGCGATCTCCCCCTCTCCCGGCGGATGCCCGTCCTACGGCGCTTCCGACAACTGCTGTTCGAGAACACCGAAGCGCTGGCCAAGCTGATCGCCTCCCAGCACGGCAAGATGCTCGACGATGCCGCCGGGGAGATCCAGCGCGGCCTTGAAGTCGTTGACCTGGCCTGCGCGGCCCCCACCCTGCTCAAGGGCGAGTACTCAGACCAGGTGGCCACCGGCGTGGACACGTACTCACTGCGCCAGCCCGTCGGAGTCTGCGTGGGCATCACACCGTTCAACTTTCCGGCCATGGTCCCGCTGTGGATGTTCCCGATCGCACTGGCCTGCGGCAATACGTTTGTGCTCAAGCCCTCCGAGCGCGACCCCGCTGCCGCCGTGCTGCTCGGCTCAGCTCGCCTCCGAGGCCGGCCTGCCCGCGGGGGTGCTCAACGTGGTGCACGGCGACAAGGCAGCTGTCGATGCCCTGCTCAACCATCCCGACGTCAGGGCGGTCAGCTTCGTCGGCTCCACGCCCGTGGCACGCTACATCTACGAGCGGTCCGCCGCTACCGGGAAGCGGGTGCAGGCCCTCGGCGGCGCCAAGAACCATTTGGTAGTCCTCCCGGACGCCGACATTGGCCAAGCTGCCGACGCGGCGGTGTCGGCGGCATTTGGGTCAGCCGGACAGCGGTGCATGGCGGTGTCGGTGACGGTCGCGGTCGGTGGCATCGCCGACGAGCTTGTGGCGGAAATCCGTGATCGTGTACTCAAGCTGCGCGTCGGCCCGGCCTCGGATTCGGCATCCGAGATGGGGCCCGTCATCACCGCGCAGGCTCGGGAACGCGTCGAAGACTACGTCGGCCGCGGCGAAGCGGCCGGCGCCGACGTCGTCGTCGATGGCCGGCACCTCGCGATCGCCGGGCACGAGAACGGCAACTTCGTCGGTCCGACGGTCATCGACCGCGTCCGGCCGGGGATGGACATCTACGACGAAGAGGTGTTCGGCCCCCTGCTGGGGATCGTCCGCACCGAGACGTTCGACCAGGCGCTGCGACTCATCAAAGAGAATCCCTACGGCAACGGCGCGGCGATCTTCACTCGCAGTGGCGGCGCCGCCCGGCGCTTCGTCCGCGAGGTCGAGGCCGGCATGGTCGGCGTCAACGTGCCGATTCCCGTGCCGGTCGGGTTCTACAGCTTCGGCGGCTGGGGCGATTCGCTGTTCGGCGATACCCACGTGTACGGGCCCGAGAGCTTTCATTTCTACACCCGCAGCAAAGTGGTCACCTCGCGATGGCCAGACGAAGCCGAAGGCGTGCGCCTAGCGTTTCCTGACAGCTGATTGCTCGGGTCAGCCGTCAGCCGGAGCAGGTGACGGTCAGCCTTCGCCGCTGCGATCCGAATCCGCCGTGAATGATGACGGTGACGGCGATCTTGGTGCGGTGGTGGCGGCGGAGCAGGTGCGCCGCCGACCTGGTTGTGACGAGGCGCAGCGTCAGAGTCCCCGGGCGGAGCGGCAGTGCCTTCGCGGTCGCCCACGTCCGGCGCCGGACGCGAGCGACCGCACGGATCGTGATCGGCTCCGCCCGGAACGCGAGGCGCCCGAAGGCCCGCACACGCAGGACGATGCCGCGGCGCAGCAGAAGCCGGCGCGATTCGTGGTGCCGTGCGGAGAGGCGTACGCGCGGGAGTGGCGGGGGTGGCAGCTCGGAGAGAAACGCGGGACCGGTGAGGCCGGTGAGTGGTCCGGTGATCTGGGCACTTGGTCCGGCGTTACCGGTGCTGCCCGGGCCGAACTCGTCGATCGCGTTGGCTGCGTTGTCGGTGACGAATACGTTTCCGGACACGTCGAGGTCGAGGCCGGTGGGCCGGATCAAACCGCCGGTGAGAAGGCCGAGCGGCTTGGCCGCACCATCGGCATTGCCCGCGTATGTCGCCACCCGGCCCGCGCCCGCGTCGGCCACCACCAGGTGCCCGGCGCCGTCGATGTTCAGTCCCTGGGGGTTCTTCAGGTTCTTTTGCGGGCCAGGGACGATCCGGCTGATCGGCGCTACGTTGCCGTTCGCGTGCGGCGGGTACGTCGTGATCGTGCCGACGCCATTGGTGACGCGGATGTTCCCGTTCTGGTCGATCACCACGCCGTGGGGCTGCGGGAGGCGGGTAAGCGTGCCGTGGATCAGGGCGATCGGCGCCACGTTGCCGCTGGCGCCGGCGGCGTACTCGGCAACGCCGTTGGAGCCGGCGACCCACACGTTGCCGGAGCCGTCAAGGGCCAGGCCCGCAGGCCTGCTGAGCCGGGTGGCGGTTCCACCGATGGTGGCGACCGGCGCGACATTCCCCGTGACCTCGGGTGCGTATTCGGTGATCGTGTTGGTCGCTGTGTTTGAGACGAAGACGTGGCCGCTGTCGTCCGCCACGACGCCCGTCGGTTGCGCCAGGCCCGTGGCTGGCCCGGCCAGGCTCAGCACCGGGGCCGCATTGCCAGAGGCGCCCGCCGCGTAGGCGGTCACCGAGCCCGCCGCCGGATTGGCCACGTACGTCGAGGGCGCCTGCACCTGGTAGGCGCCGATGTCGCAGCGCGTTGCCCCGCGCTGCAGCAACGGCACCCCGCGGTTGTCAGTGCCGGTGCAGTGGGGGTTGGCGTCATACGCGGGGCTCGAGCTCGGGATCGCCATTGTCTCGAGCGAGCCTCCGTTGTCGGCCAACGGGCTGAGCTGGGGATCGACGCCGAAGATGTCGCCGGGACCAGTTCTGTCACCGCATCTCTCGGAGGCGTTGTCGTTGATGTTGTAGCCCATGTCGATGGCGGAGGACGCATAGCCTTGCGGACCGCAGTTTCCGCCCTGATTGCCGGCGATGATCGAGCCTTGAACGCTCACGAAGAGGAGATAAAGCCCGCCCCCCGCAGCCGCGACGTTGCCGGCGATCGTGTCGGATGTGAACAGCGTCGATTCTCCTGCGCCGCCGCCGCCGAGACCCTGCGGGTTCCCCGAGGCGTCGCCGATCCGGTTCGCGACGATCGTGCTGTCCGCCACCGTGCCGCCGCTGCTTGCGACGCCACCCCCGACACCGCCGTCGAGTCGCTGACTGCCAAGCACTGAGTTGCGGCTGATCGTGTCGCGAGTCATCGTCAGCGGGGGCGCGATGGCGTTCAGCACGGAGTCGCCGACGCCGCCCCCACCGTTCGTCGCGCGGTTGAACGTGATCTCGCTGTCGACGATCGTGAGCGGCCCGCCCGAGTCGTCGACCCCGCCGCCGTAGCCGGTCCCAGGAGCATCGACCGTCCCAGGATCCGTCCCGACCGCGGCGTTCGAGGTCACGAGGTCGCGCTGCATCGTGAGCGAACCTGCGTCGTTGACGCCGCCGCCGTTCGGAGCGATGCCGCCGGTGATCGCCAGGTCATCGATCTCTACGGTGGCGCCGGACTCGATCGTGAACACGCTGCCGCCCTGGTCAAAGCCACCGCTGATCGTCGTGGCCCTCATCCCCGAACCTTGGATTATTAGCCCGGGTGTCGAGGAGTCGATCGTCACGTGATCGGTGACCGTGCCGGGCGCCACGTAGATCGTGTCGTTCGCGATCGCCAGTGACACCGCCCGCGACAGCGTTGCGCACGGGTTGGCCTGGCTGCAGAAGCCGCTGTTATCGCCGCCGCTCGCCACCCACAGATTCGCCAACGCGGCGCCGGGCACAATCGCGATGCTCGCGCACGCCACCAGGAACGCGACCAGACCGGCCCTCCGTAGCTGACCTCTGCCCTTCACCAACGCGCAGACTACCGCGGGCGCACGTAGCCGTGTGATCCCGATTCGGAGCAACGGACCCAAGCACTCCAGGCGCGCTTATGGCGCGGCTCCGCCGCGTCCCTCGCGCATGATCGTGTGACCGGCCGGCGGGACCCTCGTCGTCGCTACGTTACGGTGAAGACGGCTGTGCTCCTCGCAATGCCCTCGGGTGTTGTGATGCTGATCGGGCCGGTGCTCGCACCGGCCGGGACGATGGCATCGACACGGGATGCCGAAACGCGCGTAAAAGATGCTGCCGTGCCGCTGAAACTGACGCCCGTCGCATTGTCCAGATTGGTTCCGGCGATCGTCACGGAGGACCCCGCGGCCCCACTTGACGGTGTGAAACTCGAAATCGTCGGGATGGTTAGCCAGTGTCCGAACGAGCTTGCGGTCGCGTTGTTGGCGACCTGGACGAACTGGCCGCCGAGCCATACGCCGCCTCCGGCATCGGGAAGCAGTGCATTTCCTTGGGGACTGGTGTAGGTCGCAGAGGAGGCCGGCCCGCGCACTCCACCGACTCCCATGCTCGCCCAGGCTCCTGACGTCGGGTTGACCGCGGCGATGCCCGAATTCGTCGCTCCCCCGGCGTGTGCGAACGATCCTCCGACGTACAGTTGGCTGCCGCTCAACGTCAGCGCGCCCACGAGCCCGTCGGTGCCGGCGCCAAGCGGGTGCCAGGTTTGGTCGGTGCTACCGCGCCAGACCGCCACGTTGTTCGCCGGCACGTTGACGCGGCCCTGTCCGGCGTTCGCGCCGGCGAAGGCACCCCCGACGTACAGATCGCCGGCGGCCGATGTCGACATCGTCTCGATCACCCCGTTGGTGCCGCCGAACAGGACGTAGCGATCCAGACCCGAGCCAGTTGCCTTGGTGTCAAAGCTGACCAGTCCAGACGCCAGCTTGGTCTGCTTGTTGACGGTCAGGTCAGCGTAGTTCCCGCCGAGATATAGCAAATGGTTTCCGGATGCTGCCGAGGCGAAGATGTCGCCGTCGAAGCTCGGATTCCCCGGGAGCGCTGCCCAGGTGCTCGTCGCTGGGTCCCAAACCGCTGCCGCACCGACGGCATGGCCGTCGGCGTTGCCGAACCCCCCGGCCGCGTAGAGCTTTCCGCCGATCACAACAAGCGAGTTGCAGCGCCCTAGTCCGCCTGTCAATCCGCCGGCGAGGGCGTGCCAGCTGGTCCCGTCCCAGCTGGCGATGTTGTTAGCCGGGACACCACCGGCATGATCGAACTGGCCGGCGACATAGAGCTTGCCCCCGTAACGCGCCATAGCCTGCACCAGACCGCCTGCGCCGCCACCGAGCGACATTCCGGTGCCGAGCGCATGCCACGCCGTACCAGTCCACTGCGCAATGTCACTAGCCGCTACGGCGCCAACCTGGCTGAACTTCCCGCCGACATAGACCCCTTTGCCCCCGTCAGAAGCTAGAGCCTGCACGATCGCGGGTATGTTGTTGGCCTGCTGTGGGCCCTGTCCGAGTGTCTGCCAGCGGCCGGTCCACCACCCAAGAGCGGGCAGCTGCACCGCGGAGTTGCTGGTCTTGTCAAACCCGCCGGCCACGAGCACCCCGGCGCCATACGGCGCCAGCGCCGCGCCCGGCTGATCAAGGCCCCCACCGACCTGCGTCCACGTCGTGCCAGTCCGCGCGGCAAAGTCATGAACGGAAACCCCGCCCGCGGTCGTGAAGGACCCGGTCGCGTACAGGACGCCACCGAGAACCGCGAGCCCGCTGACGTCGGTGATGCCACCGCCCGCGGTGATGTCACCAATCGCGCTCCATGCACCATGGGACAGTTGTGCGATCCCGGCAGCCGAACCCGTGCCCGCGGAGTCAAAGCGGCCGCCGGCATAGACGTTGCCCGTGGCCGAGTCAACGGCCAGCGACTGAACGGTGCCCTGAGAGCCGGACTGCGTAAGCCCCGTGCCGTATCCGGTCCACGTTCCGGCCGCCCAGCTGGCGAAGCTGTACGTGCTCACCGGCCCGGCCGACTCGAACGCTCCCCCGATCCACAGGCGATTTCCCGTCCAGCGTAGCGCCGTAACGAGGCCAGGATGAACATTCGATCCGCACGCCACGCACGTCTGCACCCCGCCCGCCAGCGCCGCGAAGCCCGCTCCAGGCGTATAGACGGCCACGCTGTTGGCCGGGTGGCCGCCAGCGGAGTCAAACGAGCCGCCGAGGAACAACCTGGTCCCATCGGTCGCCAACGCCCGCACGACCGGCGTGATCGGCTCCGATCCCGTCACGGCGATATCCCCGACCGCCGACCACCGCTTGCCATCCCAAACCGCCAGATGATTCGCCGCCACGCCACCGGCGTGGGTGAACTCCCCCCCACGTAGACCCGGCCGCCCAGCACAGCGACTGCGTCGACGTTGCCATCCAACCCAGCTCCCAGCGACACCCACTGCGTGCCAGTCCACTCCGCCACGTGAGCGTAATGATTGGTCGGCTGACCGCCGAAGGTCGTAAATGACCCGCCAACGTAAACCTGCCCGCCACTGACCGCCACTGCGGCGACTGAGCTGTCCACGCCCGGCAAGCCAAACGTACTCGCCCACGAGCCCGGCAACGCCGTGGCTGCAACGGCAGACCCAGAACCCGCAACGGCGGTCACGGTCCCCGACAAGACCAAAGCCAGAAGCGCCGCGCGCAGCAGACGCCAACCACGTCCGCAGGCAACCGTCCTACCGTCGCCGAACCTCCGCCGTGCGACACCGACTCCCCTGTTCATAAGAACTCGCCTCCGGACTACGTCAAGGTCGCGGATGCGACAAAGCCCCCAACCGGAGGACCACCCTCCAGAATATTGACCGTAGCAGGCGAGAACCCATCTGTTGAGGCTGGGACTTGGGATCTGCAGCATTCAGCGTAATACAATGTGTGCATGCCGCCCGATCGTGAGCGTGGTCAGCTGTCGATGCGGCCGTCGAAGCGCACGCTGGACCGGCTCCGTGAACGAGCTCGGCTGCTCGGCGAGAAGCACACGACACTCGCCGAGCGCTACCTCGAAGAGGGCGTGGTCATGGACGAGCACCCGGGGATCCACTTTGTCGACGGCGCTCTGGGCCGTCGCCCTGCGGTGCTGGGAAGCGGCCTGGATGTGTGGGAGATCGTCGTGGCCGCCAAGGACAACGACGGATCTGTCGCGGACACCGCGTCCTATCTCGAGATTGACCCCCGGCTGGTCGAGACCGCGCTGCGCTACTACGGCGCCTACCGGGACGAGGTTGACGACTGGATCGAGCGCGTCCACGCGCTCAACGGGCGCGAAGAGAGCACCTGGCGCGCGGCCCAGGAAGCGATCTCTGGTTGAAGGTGCTGCTCGACGAGCACCTCTCGCCCGAGATAGCCCGCCAGTTACGCGAACGCGGCCACGACGTCATCGCCGTCGGCGAGCGCACCGACCTGCGCGGACGGCCTGACCGCGTCCACTTCGCGTCACTTCCTGACGAGCAGCGAGCGATCGTAACGCGCGATCTCGGGGACTTTCGGCTTCTCCTCGCTGAGGCACTACGGCGGGGCTCGAGCACGTATGGCTTGTTGTGCGTGCCGGCGAGCTTCCCACTCAACCGTGACGGGATCGGCCGGCTCGTCGCCGCCCTTGATGCGCTACTGGCGGCCCAGCCTGCGGTCGATGCTGCCGTCTCACTCGGCGGTGAGATCTGGCTGCAAGATCCACCCGGGCCTTCAGCTGGACCCTAGTCCGAGGTTCGGTAATTCGGTCAGTTCCCCCGAGCCACCGGTTCGGCGCCTGCGCTCGCCTGTCCTGCTCGTCGCCAACGGCGGCAACGGCGGCAACGACGGCAACGACGGCAACGACGGCAACGACGGCAACGACGGCAACGACGAACGATGATGCACACGCAGAACAGCCGCACTGCGACTTACGTTTCGAGGACGCGTGGACTTCGTCGGCGAACCGCTCGGGGTACTGGTCAAGCAATCCGTGGCGGGCGCTAGGCCGCCTCCCCTTAGCTGCTCGTAGAACTTGTCGGTGTAATGGTCACCGAGCAGTTCGCGGGGGGTCATCACGTCCAGGATCCGCTTGTAAATGTCGCTGTTGGCATCGTGCGTGTGACGATGGTCTGATGGGAATCCATTCCTATCCGGGCGGCGGTGATTTGGGGGCCGACTAATCAGCGAGGTCCACGAGTGGTAAAGGATCCGGGTCGCGGCCGCCTCGTCGTCGCTGGCGAAGTAATGAAGGTTGATGCGCCTTACGTCGTGCTGGTGCGAGTACGGTGTGATGGTTGGGTGATCGAGTCAAGCCTGAACGAGAGGCCGACGATGGATGTAACGTACGGGGCGGGCTTCGGTCGGCTTTTTGGTTGGGTGTGGGGTGGGCGTGTGTTGGTGGTTTGGCTGGTGGTGTTGGCTGGGCTGGCCGGGGGCGTGGCGGTCGTTTCGTTGTCGGGTGGGGCTGGTTTGTCTGCGGGGACTCCAGCCGAGGGTGGAGTGGGGGTGCTGGGTGGCCGTGGTGTGAGTCTGGGTGCGGCTGGCTGGGGTCTTAGCGCGGGTTCTGGTCGGTCGTTGGCGGCGATGCCGGTGGGCTTGCAGGGGGCGGCGTCCTCGGCGTTGGGGGCTGTAGGCCGGCGGTTTGCGGTCTCCCGGGTTTCTGATGGTCGTCTGGCGGCGTCTGGCGGAGGACTTTTGTCGAGCTTTGGTCGTGGCGGAGTGACAGTGGCATCGCGTGTGGGCGGCCGGGCCCTGTCGCTTCGGGCTCTCGGGATCGGTCACGGGTCTCGGTTGGCGAGGCTGGGTTCGGTGAGTCCGGTCGGGCGGGGCAGTCGGGTGGCGTACGAACGGCCCGGAGTGGTGGAGTGGTATCGCAATGGTCCGCTTGGGGTCGAGCAGGGGTTCTTGTTGTCGCGCCGCCCTGCGGCGGGTGGCGGCTGGTTGACGATCTCTGAGCGCCTATCCGGGGGGCTGATAGCGCGCGGGACCGCGACGGGTTTGGTGTTCGCTGCTGCCGGGGGCGGGGGTGCGGTGCTGCGCTACGAGGGGTTGAGTGCTATGGATGCGTCGGGTCGGTCGCTACCGGCTCGGCTGCAGCTGCGCGGGTCGAGGGTGTTGTTGCGGGTGGATGATGCGCGGGCGCGCTACCCGGTGACTATCGACCCGCTGGTGCAGCAGGCCAAGCTGACCGCCAACGACGAGACCGGACAGGCACAGTTCGGCTACAGCGTGGCGCTGTCGGCAACCGGGAACACGGCGCTAATCGGCGGGCGGGCGGAGGGTAGCTTCTCGCAGGGTGCAGTCTGGGTGTTCACCCGCTCGGGAACGAGTTGGGCACAGCAGGGTCCTGCGCTGGACGGGCCTGTCGGCGCGAAAGCGTTTGGCGCCAGCGTGGCTCTGTCGTCCAGCGGCGACACCGCGCTCATCGGTGCGCCGACCGGTTCCGGGAGGGCCGGGGCAGCGTGGGTGTTCACCCGCTCGGGAACGACTTGGGCACAGCAAGGAAACGCCCTGACCGGCATTTCGGTGAGCGATTATGGCGCATTCGGGGAGAGCGTGGCCTTGTCCGGCGACGGCAATACCGCGCTGATTGGTGCTCCCGACGATGCGAACAACTCCGGATCTGCCTGGGTGTTCACCCGGACCGGCACGAACTGGACCAGAGGCCTCAAGCTCACCGTAGGCACCACCAAAGCCGGGTTTGGTCACGGCGTGGCGTTGTCCCTCGACGGTACCACCGCGCTTATCAGCGCCCCCTATGCCGACCCTGGCGGCCAGGGGGCAGCATGGGTTTTCATTCGCTCGGGAGCGACCTGGACGCAGCAGGCCGAGCTGGCTCCGCCGGCGTCCGAGGGGGGCGCGTACGCGGAATTTGGCTGGAGCGCGGCGTTGTCTGCGGACGGCAACAGAGCCCTGATCGGCTCGTTTCGCAATGCGAGCTCCGGCAGCGGTGGAGCGTGGGTGTTCAGTCGCGCCGGGGCGACCTGGACCGAGCACCAGATGCTGATCCCCAAAGAGGTCACAGACAACAGCTATGGGGAACTCGTCGCACTTTCCGGAGACGGCAAGACAGCTTTGGTCGGCGACGGCAGCGGCAGCTACGCGGGCGCGGCCTGGCTGTTCACGCTAGCCGGCGCTCACTGGGCAGAGCAGCAAGAGCTGACCGCCACTGACGCGACGGGAGCGGCGCAGTTTGCGTCCGGGCTGTCGCTGTCGTCATGCGGTGGGACTGCGCTGATGGGGGGCGCTTATGACAACAGCAACGTTGGCGCAGCCTGGGCATTTGAGTCGACCCGGCCGTGCGGGTACGCGACGACCGTTTCCTCGACCCCGGGCCTGTCGGGGTATTGGCGGCTAGGTGAGGGCTCGGGCACCACCGCCGAAGACCAGCTCGGAGCGCACAACGGCATCTACACGGGCGGCTATACGCTCGGGGCGCCCGGCGCGATCTACAGCGACCCCAACACCGCTGTGTCGCTCGATGGCTCAACCGGCCAGGTGAAGCTGCCCGCGTTGGGGTCGGCGTCTAACTGGACAGTGGAGGGCTGGACCGGTCTGAACTCAAGCGCATCGCAGAACCCCATCGGCAACAACGCTCTGTACGCCAATCGCCTGGGCGTGCGACTGATCATCCGCCCCGGCGGCTACTACGCCGACGACTGCTCGACCGGGAAATGCGTCGGGATTGACCAGGGCCGCAGCCCCACCAACATCGGCGCATGGGTGCACTGGGTGCTGGTTCGCAGCGGTTCGACGCTGACCGTCTACCGCGACGCGGTCAAGCAGAACAGCGCCTCGCTGGGCAGCGAAGGACCCTCGACGCTGAACGGCGCGATCGGCTCGGATAACCGGACCATCTTCCTGCATGGGGGAGTCGACGAGGTCGCCGTCTACAGATCCGCGCTTTCCCCATTTTCGATTCTTCTCCACTACCAGCTCGGGTCTACCCCTTAGAGGTTTGCCCTCGGCGCAGCGAGAGCGAGAGCGAGAACCGCCCAGCAGAGCCGAGCAGGGATTCAGGCCACGGCTGGGACGACCGACTGGCGCCAGAAAACCGTGCTGCAGTGAGGCCGTGCCCGGCTGATCCTAAAGATCCGTATGTCACCCATGTGTCACGAACCACTTCGACGCCGCTAGGTCGCTGCTTCGGAGCAACGAAAAGTCGCTGCTAGCAGCGACTTTGTAAGAGCCCTCTGTCGGACTCGAACCGACGACCCCTTCCTTACCATGGAAGTGCTCTACCAGCTGAGCTAAGAGGGCGTTTGCAGGGATTTCCCGGATTTGCCGGCCCCCTGGCAGAAAACGGTGCTGCGCGGGTGCTGCAAAATCGCGGTCGATCGCTGCTCCGGGCAAGCGTAGCCGACGTTCGCGCCGCGCGACAGGACTCCGGGTGATGGGCTCGAGCATCGCGCTCACGCAGCCCGCAGGTGTCGACGCCTGCCGGCACGGAGCGAGCGCGCGGGCAAGGGCCCGCTCCTCCTGCCGCGGGCTTGGGTCCCTCGTCCTCGAGATCCTCGATCGCGAACGAGTAGTTGCGCTCCAGCATCTCGACGCTGGTGCCGCACTGCTTGGCGATCGCTTGCCGGTCCTCGCCGGCGCGGATGCGCAGCGAGATCATCCCGCGGCGTAGCGAATACGGAGTCGCGCCGATGATCTCGTTGTGTTCCTGCGGCCACTCCTCCGCGACCTGCTGAACCGCAGGAGTGAAGTATTTGGTCGGCCACTTGTCGGCCTGGCTTCCGGTCATGTGTCCCGCACGAGCGCCGTGACCGCCAAGGTCGCCGCGCAGGAGGAAGTCGTCAGGGCCGATCGGGTATCCGGCTGCGGCGAGCGCTGCCTTCCAGGCCGCGAGGTCATCGGCCAGCAGCGCGTCGATTGGAGGGCGCCGGGCCCGGCCGGTGGCGCCCTCGGTCTTCCCGGTGTCAAGCGTGCCGTAACTGAGGACCTCACGGACTGTGGCCCGCCTGCCGGCTATGTCGCCGAGGGTGAGCGCCCAGATCTCCTGGTTGCGCATGCCAAGGCCGTACTGCACAGAGACCGCGGTGGCGTCGCGGAGTGCGAGGAGCGATGAGCGCTGCTCCAGCCTCTCCAACATGACGAGGCGGATCCGCTCCACCGCGATCGGCGAGAGTGCCCACGACGGCAGATCGTCTCGGTGCTTGCCCGGCGAGAGCTGCCTCGTCGCGCCGGTGCCGGCGCGACGAGAGGCGCGTCGCATACCACGCCGCCGCTGCATCGTCAGGCAGCCATTCATCGACAGCTGGCCAGGAGTCGTCCTCGACCGCCCATGAGAGCGCCGACGACATCACGGTCCATGCTTTGGCTTCGGTCGAGCGGCTGACGCCGGCCGCGCGCATCCCTTGCACCCAGCGCTTGAGGATGTCTGCAGATCCGAAGTCCACGAGAGGCAGGTGGCCGATGGCGTAGCCGCCCTTCTGGCCGAGCGGCGGGATCGCCGGCTCGACCTCGACGATTTCGCCCGTCTTCTTCATGAGTCGCTCGACGGGGTTGCCGATGATGTGGCGTGAGGCGATCGAGCGGTAGTATCCCAGCTCTGGCGGGCGAGCCCGCCGATGGAGTCGGGATGGGCGTCGGTCGCTAGCCAGTCGAGAATGAGCTCGCCGACGGGCGTGGTGTCCGGCTGGACCTCCGGGGCATCGGATCCGAGCAGGAACTCGCGAAGGCGGTTGCGCCGCTCTGCGTGGATGTAGTCCTTGGCCCAGTTCTCAGCGGCAGTCTTAGTGTTGAAGGCCTTGGCCCGGACGCGCCCCTCGTGGTCGCGGTACCCGAGCTGCCAGCTCTTGCCACGCCGGCGCTCGTATGGCCAACCTCCGTGCTTTTTCCATGGTTCTCCCATTGCTCGACGCGCCTACCGCGCAAAGTCCGTCTTCGAGCGCCGGCCGCGCAGCGCGTCTTTGGAGAGATCGAAGCGCAGCTGACTCCCGAGCTTGGCGGTGCGCATCGGCTGTCGTTTCCGGGTCTGAGTCGGCCTTCGGGCTCGCGGCTCCGCCGACGTCGACTCTGAGCGGCTGGCGTGGCCGGAACAGTTGGCTGCACAATCTGCCCGCGAGCCCACGCCAGCACGTCGTGGTTTTCCAGCAGCACGGCTCGCGATCCCCGTCGGCGATAAGCGGTGAGCGCACCGGTTGCATACGCGCGTCGCACCGTCTTGACCGAGCATCGAGCGATCACGGCCGCCTCCTCGGCGGTCAGGAGGTTTGGGCTAGCGGCGGCCATAACCCGTTCACCTGTGGTCGCGATGACTTCGTCTATGGCCACGGCCACCGATCGCTGTCTTTGCCGGAGCCAGTCGGTCAGGTCGTAGCCGTCGTTCCGGTCTGGCGCGAGGTCGAGCACTCGGACGGCACCGAGCGATGAGAGGTCGCTCTCGATCGCCGCGGCGGCTGCCCGTCCCCGCTCGTCGCAGTCCATGATGACCGTGACCTCCCGTCCGGCAAGGAGCTGGGCCCACGCGACGTCTCCAGGCGTCGACGCCGGGCACAGCGATCGCGGGTAGCCCGCGGGAGCGGGCGGCGATCATGTCCGGCTCGCCCTCTACCAGGAGCACATGCGTCGAGGGTTCGGCGGCGGGGTGCGGCAGCAACGCGCGCCGTGAGCCGGCGGTGGCAAGCATCTTCGGCTCGCCGGGGCTGCGGCCAAGGCTGGTAGCGCAGCAGTCCGATGAGCCGACGCTCGTCGTCGCGGACCGGGATCGTGATGCGTCCGCGGTCGACTCCGAGCTCGAGCTCCAGCATCGTGGCGTAGAGCCAGCCCCGCTCTCGGGCGAGCTTGGCGATGAGGTCGGTGTCGGCGGCGAGCGTGGCTTGCCAGCGCTCGATGTCTTCCCTCGTGGGGCGCAGCGGCGTGCGCGGAGGTTGGGCCGGCCGCGCGGAGATCGACCCGGAGACGGGGTCCGCGTTTGGCGTTGGCGCGCCGGTACGGGCGGTGCTCGGTGAGCCGGTAGGCGACCATCAGGTCGATCGCCGCCCGGTCGGAATAGCCGCGTGCCGTGGCGGCGTCGAACGCGCCGCCTTTGGCGCCGCAGGCGTGGCAGTGCCAGGCGCCGTGCTCGAGGTTGACGCAGCAGGATGGGTCACGGTCGCCGCGGCGGTGGGCGTCGGGGTCGGCGAAGCACCGGACGGAGGCTTCGGTACGCGCCCAGCCGGGGAGCTGGATCCCGAGCGCTGCGTAGTAGCCGCGGATGTCGGCGCCCGCGAGGGTCTGGCGTCATCGCGCTGCCTCGCTGGTGTCCTCGTGGGCCGGCGGGATGTGCTTATAGAGGTGGCAGGCCGTGATCCAGCGACGGAAATTGCCGTCGTCGAAGGAGTACGGGAAGCTGACCTCGGAGAGACCGACGTCCCAGAAGTGCGCGGCCCAGCGGAGCAGCATGAGTTCGCTCGATGACCATCCGCGGTGCCCGTGGTCAAGCTCTTGGACTACGGGCCAGATCGAGCGGCTTGCGAGGATCTCGGGGCCTAGCGCCGTCCATGCTTTGTGACAGCCGGTGAGCAGGTAGACGGCGGCTTGCCATTCACCCCAGTCGTCGTTGTGGAGCAGGGATGCTTGGGCGAAGGTGGGATCGTTGTCGCAGAGGCCGTCGATCCAGAGCAGGAACTGCTGGTCGCGGCTGCGCAGGCGGGTGAGGATCGCCTGGATGCGTTGATCGTCATGCGGCTGCACGGTCGTCCTGCCTTTCGGTGAGGTAGATGACGTTGTCGGAGAGGTCGTCGGCCGCCTCGGCCCATTCGGGCGTCCGCATCACGATCCATGCGAACTCGCCGCCGAGCAGGGGCACCTCGTGCTGCGCACGCGAGCTCCACCGAGACAGCTGGTAGAGCGTCAGATCGCCGCGCCACATAGCCGCGACGCGTTCGGTTGAACTCATCGCCCATAACGCGTCGAGCTGCTGCTCGCGCGCGTCGTCGATAGGGATGTTCAGGGCCAGGGCGGTGCGGTTGCCTAGCTGTGTCGTCTGCTGGGGCATCGGTGCTCCTTGCGGGTCGGGGGCTCGATCGGCCCCCCGTGCCGGCGCGCAGCGGCGGCAATCATCCGGGGCGTCGAGACCCCGGCCCGCCGGAATGGCGGCGGCCGTCATGGCTGCCTCCCGGCGCGGTCGGCGGCGAGCTCGGCGAGACAGGCGCGGCAGGTGTCCTCGCCCTCGGAGGGAAAGACGGTGTTGCGCCCGCAGCTGGCGCACCATCCCCAGTCCTCGCCGGGCTCCATCGTTCCGGCGCGCTGCGCGTACAGGGTGTGCAGGTGGCGCTCGAGCGCGTCGATTCTGTCGCTGAGCGATACCGGCGCCTGGCTACGGCTGCCGTGATGACCCAGCATCCGGTCGACGTCGGAGCGACGGACCAGCAGCTTTCGTTGCCCCGGGCGAGTGGCGGGCAGCCGTCCCCGAGCGATCCAGAGCCGGACCGTCGCGGGATTGACGCGCAACTCGGCGGCGATCTCGGCGAGCGTAAGCCAGTAATCCTCCGGCGCGTCGAGATCGTGCTGGGCCGGCAAGTCCACGGCGGCGATCGCTTGTGGCGTGGTAGTTGTGTCGTGTCGCATGACGCTCTCCTTCGGGTTGAGCGGGCTGGCGGGACGCCCCTGGCCGGGCGTCCCGCCTTCGCTCGCCGTGTTATGCGGCCGCCTCGACCGGCTCGGGCTCCGAGTCCTCGTCGCGCTTGCGCGGGTCGAGGAACTCGACGCTGTCGGCGATGACCTCGAGCTTCTGCCGGCGGCCGTTCTCGCCGTCCCACTCGGAGTGGTGCAGCCGGCCCTCGACGGCGATCTTGCGGCCCTTGGCGAGGTACTCCTTGCAGACCTCGGCCTGGCGTCCGAAGACGGTGACGTCGACGTAGTCGGCGCCCTGGTCCTCGCCGTCCTTGTCGGGGGCGCTGCACCGCGAGCCGGAGGTTTCCGACCTGGATTCCCTTGCGCTCGTTGAGCGTGGGGTCGGCCGTGAGCCGGCCGATGAGGTTGACTGAGTTCATGCGATCCCTCCTTGTGGGGGTCCGTTGGTTGATGAAGCCGTGTAGCGCCGGGTCGGCCGAGCGGAACCGAGCGGCAGCGAGGGGAAGGGAGCGTGCGACCTTGAAGCGGCCTGGCCGACCCGGCGCATGATCAGGCGAAGGCAACCAGCGGGCACCCACAAGCCGGGGGGTTCACGCACTGTCTGCCGCCTTTGACTCGGCGCTCGGCGCTTGTGGCGCGCGGTGTGGTGTGGCCCAGGTCTCGAGGCTCGCGGCCGCGATCAGCAGCGCCAGCGTGAGCCCGGCGAGGACCATGAGCCGATGCGTCGGGCCGCGGCCGCTGCGGCCGCTGATCCAGACATGGACAGCGACGGCGAGCGCCGCCCATTCGAGTGGCAGCTGCGGCAGGTATGGCAGCAGTCGGCCTTGCCAGCGTCCCAGCTCGATCCCGACCGGAATGGTGCTGGCGGCGGTGAGAGCGGCGACGATGAGGTCGCCGGCACGGCGACCGAGGCTGCTCTGCGGGAAGTCGAGCACGACGAGCAGGAACGGGGCGGCGAGCACACGCGCGTTGTTCTGAAGGATCCCGGCCGCGTCGCCGAGGCTGCCGGTGAGAGTCGCATGCGGACGGGTCGAGCCGGCCAGCGTCGGGTCAACGAGCGCGAGGCCGATTCCGAGTGCGGTCAGGCCGATCACCGCGCTTGCCGCCAGCACCGGGTGCGACGTCTGTCGGATGGGACTGGTCAGCTCTGCGGCGACCATGCGCTCACAACGCATCCGTTGCGGGTGTGCTCGACTTGGGCGTAGGTGACGTGGTCCGTGGGCGGCAGGCCCGCGTAGTCGCCCTGGCCGGTCGTGGTCTCGCGGGTGACGATCACCCACCAGCCCGTCTCTGGCCCTTGACCGGGTGCGATCGCGACGACGGCGCCGGTGTTGGCGACCTGGCTGGCCTGGAGAGTGCTGTCGCGGCCGTAACTGGCGGCGGCTTGGAGCGCCTGAGCGCGGGCCTGGCCGAGTGAGATCGCGGCGAGCTGATCCTGGACGGCGGCGACGCTCTTGGCGGTCCAGTTGATGTCAAGGTTGGCGTAGCGCTCGAGTGCCGCCTGCGGGGTCGGGCTGCCGGCGCCCGCCGCCGAGTTGTTCTGGGCTGCTTGCGCGCCCTTCGGGATCGTGCCGCCGCGCTCCGGGGCAGGGTCCGCGTTGGTCGCGGTCGCGGTGGTCGAGGTCGTGCTCGTCGACGTCGAGGTGCCGGTCGTTGCCAGGTGCTGGCTGGTGTAGGGGTCGGTCAGCCCGCAGCCGGCCAGGATCAGGGCGACGGCGAGGGCGGCGGGGAGGCGGAGTTGGCGCATTAGAGTCCTGCCGGGTGTCGTTGGACGAACCCGCCGTTGCCGGCGCTTGGTCGCCGGCGTACTGGGCGGGGATGGTCGAGGCGGGCTGCCAGCGCGGCCCGCTCCCGGGGGTGGTTGGCTGGACCGGCGCGTACCAGGCGGTGTCGAGCACGATCCCGGCGACGTCGATGAACGCGTGCGCCGAGTTCGCGTAGACGGTGATCCACTGGCCGGCCCCGGCCTGGCCGTAGCTTTCGAGGCCGGTTGAGTCCTCGGCGTAGTGGCCGAACAATGCCGGCGCCGTGGAGGACGTAGCTGGTCGAGCCCGAGCAGTCGTAGCCGGAGTCGAGCTGGGTCAGCGGCTGGCCGTGTCCGCCGCCGTAGATGTACGGCTTGGAGATCAGCTGGTTGCCGGCGGCGATCGCGAGCTTCACCGCTCGCGGCGCGTCTTGAGGCGCGGCGGCGAGCCCGCTCGGCAGGATCTTCGCGGTCTGGCCGGGGGTGAGCGGCAGCGGCCCTCCAGGGGCCGAGCAGCCTCCCACCCCGCCGCTCGCCGTCGAGTCTGGTGGCTGGGTGGTAGCCGCCGTCGGGGTGATCTCGCCGAGCAGGTTGCCGGTGCCGGGGTTGGGCGCCGGCGTGACGGTCACGTGCCGGACGCCCCATGCGTCCTGGGCGGCGCGGCCCTGCCAGTCGTAGATGTCGACGTGCTGCCCGATGATCGCGCCGCCGGTGTCGCCCGCATAGAACGCGTGGCGTGTGCCGAACGGGTTGGGGGTGACGTGCTCGAAGGTCTGCAGCGGGATCACCGCCGGGTCGACGGCGATCTCGTATGCAGGCCGCCCGCCGGTCAGGTTCAAGCCGGTCGCGGTGACGCCGGAGCCGTTCATCGCGTCCCACGGCGGGCCGTACGCGGTCGCGATCCACGCGCCCGATCCGGCCGGAAGCCCGGTCGGCGACGGAACGATCGACCTGCAGGGCGGGTTGCCGGCGCCGGCGAACAGCACGACCGGGCGAGCACGATCATGAACCCGACGGCCGGGAGCAGCCAGAGCAGCTTGGTCCGGCTGCGGCGTCGACGGGACGGTGACGGTCACCTCTCGACTCCCTGGGGTTGGCGTTGCCGCTCGTGCCAGCCGGGTCGCAGAGACGGGTGAGCGCCTCCCACGGGTCGCCGCCGGTCTCTCGGAGGGCGGCGGCCGGAGTGGCTGGTCGAGCTCGGGGTTGGAGCTCGCGATCCAGTACTCGGGTCGCCGGGGGCGATCCGGACCGCGCCGCGGCCGCGGTTGCTGATCATGTACAGCGTCGAGTAGCCCCCCTGCTGTGAGGGAGCGAGGTGATCTGGGCGATGTCGGTGTCGGTGAGCGCGAGCGAGTCGCGGGCGTGCTCGAGGTCGCGCCGCTCGTTGGGCAGGCAGAGCGCGACGGCGTCGTTGCCCAGCATCGCGCGGCCCTGCTCTGAGTCGAAGTCGCGGAAGTACTGGGAGACGAACGTCAGCCACAGCGCGTAGTGCCGCGCGCGGCGGGCGTACTCGTTCAGCCACGCCCCGGCGGCGGGCGAGCTGAGCGGCTTCCAGCCCTCCTCGATGATCAGCTGGCACTTGCCCGCCCACGGCCCGTGCCCGTCGAGCTCGCCGTCGACGCGGGCGCGGCGCAGGCGCTGGACCTGCCACTCGACGTACTCGGCCACCGCGAGCATCAACGCCGGCGTGAGCCGCTCCGACAGGCCGGTGAAGTCGAACAGCATCAGCGGCGTGTTCTCGTCGGACGGTGGTGCGCCGGTCGGCGATGTGCGCGAGCGTGCCGTCCTGGCCGTAGGGCTCGAGGCGCAGCAGCAGCGACTGCAGCCTGTCGGCGTTGGCGCCGGTGAGCTGCCCGCTCGCTGCGCGTTCGTGGAGCGCGTCGATGAGTAGCTGCTCGCGCGGCCGCTCCCGGTCTTCCGCGCATCGCTTGTAGACGGCTGTGATCGCGTCGCGGAGCAGCGCCTCCTCGTCGGCGTCGAGCGTGCGCACGAGGCCTTCGGCGTCGTGCGCGTCGCCGATCAGCAGCGCGTGCAGCGCGAGCAGGAACTCGATCTTCTGGTCGGGGACGTGCTCGACGTCGGGGACGTCCCACGGGCAGATGACCGCGCCGTGCGCGGTCCCGAGCTGGACCCGCCGCCCGCCGGGGATCAGCGACAGGAGCGTGTCGTAGTGGCCGGTGCCGGTGCTGTCGCCGCGGTCGTCGGGGGTGGAGCTGCGGTCGGTGATGTAGATCCGCCCGCCTTGGGCGATGAACCGGCAGGCGAGCAGGATCGAGGTGACCGTCTTGCCGCCGCCGCCCTTGCCGACGATCAGCGTCAGCGTCGTCGCGAACTGCCGGTCGTAGGGGTCGAGTCGCTCGATCGTGCCGCCGGGATCCGCGGTCCCGAGGATCAGCCCGTCCGGGCACCCGCACCGGCTCGAGGTCAGCGGGACGCAGTGGGCGATGTTCCGCTGCGCGTAGCGGCGGGTCGCGCGCAGCGGGTCAACGCCGAGCGGGAGCGTCGCGGTGAAGCCCTGCAGGGCTAGGTGGCGGCCGCGGACGACGCGAGCGTTCGTGAGCGCGTGGAAGTCAGAGCACGTCTGCTTGACGATCCGGTCAAAGCTCTCGGCGTTTCCAGTCGGGTCGCGGATCGAGCAGTAGACACCGACCTCATAGACGGTCGCGCCGACCTGGCCGGCGAGCTCGGCGTCCATCACCGCCGCCTCCTCGAGCGCGTCCTCCTCATCGGAGCCAACGAGCCGGTCGCGGCGCTCCTTGTAGCGGACCGCGGCCCGCAGCCGCTGCCAGCGACGACGCTGGCGATGCTTCTCACGCGATCGCACACCCACGGCGATGTGGACCGCGAGCGTGGCGGGGAGCGGACAGCTGAGCAGGTGCGCCAGCCACGACGGGTCGGTCGCCAGGGGCGGCGTCGCGAGATGGATCGTCTCCTCCAGCGTCCCGTCGTCGTGGCGCAGCCACGCCGGGTGCTCGCCGATGTCGATCCCCGCGGCCGGGTGCTCGCAGATCACCTCGAGCGTCCGATGGCGCAGCTCGGCGGCCTCCTCGAGCCTGGTCGCCTCCGCGACCTCACAGGTGGCGGCGAGCCGCTCGAGGAGCTGCTTCTGCTCGGGCTCGGTGAGCTCGGCGGCAGGGTGAAGGCGCTCCCACAGCAGCGCGAGCGCCTGGGTGCCGTCCAACAGCCAGGTGTCGATCCCCGCGCGGCGCAGGACGGCGTCGACCTGGTCGGCGAGCCGCTGGCTCTCGATCGCAGCCTCTACGTGGGTCTCCCACAACGTCCGGCCGCGGGCGCCGGCCCAGCTCGCCCGCAGCTGCTCGCGGCTGTCGTCAATCACCGGCCGGTAGGGCACGACGACCCACCACCGCGCCGCGACGGCCGGCTGCTCGGCGCCGGCAGCGGCGCGGACCGTTTGACGGGTGGCCGCCATCAGTCGCATGCGCGCGGCCGCGAGCGTGGGTTGGCCGGCGAGCTGGTCTCGCGCCGCCGCGATCTTGGCCGCGTGAACGTCGGCGGCGAGCGCGTCGTCGATCGGGACCGGGTCGGTCTGCGCCAGGATCGTCAGCCCTTGCCGGTCGGGGATGATCCGGCACAGGTGCGCGAAGCAGTCCTCGATCCGCCCAAGCTCGGACGGGTCGGCGGTGATCGTGTTCGGGACCCGGTCGCACTCGATCACCCGCACGTACCGGCCGTCGGTCGTGACGATCAGCCCATCGGGCTCCGCGAGCGCGACCGGCAGCACCGATCCCAGCGATCCAATCCGGGCGGCCATCACTCGAGCACCCCCTCGGCGTCCTCATCGCGCACCTGACGCCGATCGTCCGCTCGGGCCCCAGCTGTCCTCGTCCCAGGGGTGCTCGACGTCTCGCTCGAGGTCGAGGTCGAGGTCGAGGCCCTCGGCGTCGTCGATGTCAGGCGGCGGGGCGGTGGCGAGCACGAGCCCGTGCTTGTCGGCCCCGGCCGGGAGGGTCCACCGCTTCGCGGAGCGGCGGTAGCGGGCGATCGCCTGCAGCTGGCGGCCGGGTGAGAGCGCCTGCCCGGAGACGCCGAGCAGCACCATCGCGAACAGCCCTATCAGCAGCGCGACGATCGTGACCGTCGGCTTGAAGCCAAACGGCGAGAGCTTCACCGCGCCGTAGAGCACGCCGCCGGCGGCGACGGCGGCGATCCATCCCGGCCACGTCAGTCCCCAGTAGCGCTCGCGGTCGTTCAAGCGTCTGAGCGTGGGAGTCATCGGGCGTCTCCCTTCGGCGGCTTGCGGGTCCGGAACGGCCGGGGGCGCCGTGCCGCGAACGGTTTGCGAGCCGGCTCCGGAGCCGGTGCGCGCGGCGTCGAGCGGTCCCGCGGCTCTGGCGGCCGCGGCGCGGGCTGTCGCGACGTCGGACGAGCAGAGCTCGAGGACCGCCCCTCACTGCTACGGACGGACCGATCCGAGGATGCGACGGGCCGGCTTCCTGAGCTGCCTGTTGGCTTGGAAGCTGATTTACGCCCGCTTGAGCTCCTACTCGGCGAGCCCGCCGCAGGGGCACCGCTGCGCGCGGCCCTGGTCGCAGAAGGGCGGCCGCGGCCCGCTCCCTGGCGGGTCGCGTTGGCGACCTGCGCCGCCGCGGCCGCGGTCCGCGCCTCGGGTCGCTTCGCGCCCGGCTTGCGTGGCGTTGTCTGCCAGCTGGCGGTCCCGGCGCGCGCCATGCGGACCGCGACGGCACCCGGGCGCGAGCGAGCGAATACTGCTCCAACCGCCGGCGCGGCGCCCGCGGCAGCGGTCCGTCCGGCGGCCGCCGCAGTCCCGATCAGTCCCCGACGCCCGACATAGCCAGCGCCGCGGCCGGCACGGGCGACTGCACCGCCGCCCGCTCCCGCGAGCGCGAGCTCGCCGCCCGCGGCACCCGCCGCCCGGGCGACCCGAGAGCCGTACTCGCGCAGCGACTGGCCGGTGGTCCGCTGCGCACTCGCGGCCGGCATCGCGCCACTGCGTCCGCGCTGGCCGCCCAGGACGAGCAGACCGGACAGCTGCAGGCGCAGCAGACTGGCAACCTCGCGTGCGGCCTTGAGGCACAGCCACAGGCTCGCCAGCCCGGCGACGGCGAGCAGCAGCCCGCCGGCGAGGCTGCCGAGCGCGCTGTTGCCGGCGATCAGCGGACCGGCGTGCCGGCATCGCCGATCAGCAGCGCGCCGACGGCGAACAGGGTCGCCCACGCGATCCCCAACAGGAGCAGGGCGACCGCGGCGCTGGCCCACGCGCGGGCGAGCGCGCTGCCGGCGCGAGTCGGGACCAGCCCGATCGTGACCGGCCCGGTCGCGTACAGCAGCGCGCCGAGCAGGATCACGACGACCTTGAGGAAGATCAGGCCGATCAGCTCCAGGCCGATCGCGCCCATCAGCCCGAGGTCGATCAGCTGCCAGCCGCCCAGCGCGACGCCGTCGACGGCGTAATCCATCAGCTTGTACAGCCCGCGGCTGACGTCGGGCACCGACAGGATCGTGTTGGTGATCTGGTCGGCCAGCGCCGCGGCCTCCGCCCACCAGTAGGGGTAGCTGACGATCACCGCGGTGACCGCGAGCATCCGCAGCACCGGGATGCCGACCGGGTCGCCCTCGCCGATCATCGCCCGGCTGGTCGCGTACACGAGCGTCAGCGGCGCGATCGCGACGCCGAGCCAGGTGAACACGTCGCGCAGCGCGTTGATCCCGGCGAAGCCGTACACGTGCCCGCCGCCGGGGCTGGTGACCTTGCCGGCGTAGTCCGGGACGGCGACGATCCACTGCATGATCTGCAGCCCCTTGTGGACCCAGGCGTGCGGGATCAGCATCTTCACCAGCGCGGCGATCGTGGTGAGGATGAACTTGGTCGCCAGCCCGATCGTCCACGTGAACGCGCCCAGAATCGCCCCGCCGATCGTCGAGAAGATGCTCCCGACCGCCCCGCCGAGCGTGCTCAGCGATCGGCCCGATGATCGGGATGCTGGCCGTCACCAGCGGCACGTGGCCGCCCGCCGCGTAGGCCGGCGCCGACGACAGGAGCATCACACCGAGCGCGACCAGCGCCACGCGCGTTGCGCAGCGAGCCGTGGGAAGAGCGATCACCGGGCGCACCCTGGGTTCTAGGCCAGGATCGCGGGGATCACGACGAGGATCATCAGCACGCCGGTGATCACGCGGAAGAGGTGATCGGGGGCGCGCTGGGAGCCGAACATCATCAGCCCGGCGACGACGACGAGCACAAGGCCGACGCCGGTGGCGATCAGCCACTCCCAGTTGCTCTGAAGCGTGCTGATCAGACCTTGAATGACCTTGCCGCCGACGGGGACCTGGCCGGTGAAGCCGGCGGCCTTCAGCGCGGCGAGCTCGCTGCCGGCGTAGAGCACCGCCAGCGCGGCGCAGATGCGACTCAGACGCGGATGGCTACGACGCAGAAACGGCATGACGCTCCTTGGTAGATCGCGAAGACTCGCATAGCTTAGCGCTAATTTAGCGCTAAGCGCAAGTCTAGGCGCTAAACGTCCAGTCGATGTGATCCGCTCCCGTCCGCTCGACCGCGACGCGTGGGGGCTCCCCCGAGACGAGCGAGGAAAGGTGGGGGCTTCCGGCTGAGCATGAGTCCACCCTGAGAGGTTGGTGTCCGCCAAAACCGTCCCCCCGGGGTAGGATCAGCGGGTCGGCGTCAGCTGCGCCCGGGGTTCAGCTCCACGTCTCGCTCTCCCACGCGATACCCATCGGCGCCGCGGCTCCCGTGCTAGGCCGCTCCTCTTGGGCGGAAGTAGCCGCCCGGGTCACGCGCAAGCGCATCGTCGCATGGCACATAGAGCGTCTTTCCTGGCGGCAGCCTTCCGTCCGCTCCGTGGTCGAACATATGTTCGCTCGCGTAAAGGTTGCCGTGCTCTGACGACGAACTAGGCTCAGACGAATGGCGGATAACAGCCGGATCGAATGGACCGAGGCGAC
Source organism: uncultured Solirubrobacterales bacterium (assembly GCA_963744195.1). Lineage (GTDB taxonomy): Bacteria > Actinomycetota > Thermoleophilia > Solirubrobacterales > Solirubrobacteraceae > Palsa-465. Next base: position 10,946 of record CAVUSY010000010.1, on the reverse strand, counting down.
TTGGAACCCGGTCACGGGCTGCTCCAAGGTTTCGCCCGGATGCGCGCACTGCTATGCCGAAACCTTCGCCGAGCGCTGGCGAGGGCTGCCCGGCCATCCGTACCAGCAGGGCTTTGATCTAAGACTCTGGCCGGAGCGTCTGGAGGTCCCGCTGCGCTGGCGGCGACCGCGCACGATCTTCGTCAACTCTATGAGCGACCTGTTCCACGAGGAGATCCCGGCCGAATACGTCGCGGAGATCTTTGACGTGATGGAGCGTGCTGACTGGCACGTCTTCCAAATCCTGACCAAGCGGCCGGAGCGGCTTGAGGCCCTCGCGGATGATCTACCGTGGCCGCCGAACGTGTGGATGGGCGTCTCGATCGAGAATCGTCGTTTCGTCCAGCGCGCCGACTATCTGCGCCGAACGCCTGCCCAGACCAAGTTCATCTCGGCCGAGCCATTACTAGGACCGCTCGAGGGTTTAGACCTGAGCGGCATCGACTGGCTGATCGCCGGCGGCGAGTCCGGTCCTCGACATCGGCCAATGGACGTTGAGTGGGCACGAGACCTCCGCGATCGGTGTGTCGAAGAGAATGTCGCCTTCTTCTTCAAGCAGTGGGGCGGCATTCGCAGCAAGAGTGGCGGGCGGATGCTCGACGGTCGAGTGTGGGACGAGCTGCCCACGACGCCGGCCGTTGCGCCTGTATGACGCCTGACGGCGGTCGCACGTGGGGCTACTGGACGCAGCTCAAGCTGTCGATGCTGCGCGACTACTTATCGCGATTCTCCGTCGCTTCGAAGGCGCTGCCCGAGCGGATCTATCTCGACGCGTTCGCAGGCGAGGGCGACGGCCGCGACCGGCTGACCGGCGAGGAATTCCACGGATCAGCCCGCATCGCGCTGGACATCGGAGACGGTTCGGGCTTCACACGATTTCGCTACTTCGAGCTAGAGCCGAAGGCTGCTGAGCTCGAAGCCGCGCTCCGAGCCGACTATCCAGACCGCGACATTAAGGTCTACTCCGGTGACTGCAACATCACCATCCCGCAGGCTCTCGCGGAATTGAGGGAACTCAACTGGGCACCGGCCTTCGCGTTCGTCGACCCTGACGGCATGGAGGTGGCGTGGGAGACGCTCGCGGCCCTCGCCGATCACAAGCGGGGCTACCGCTCCGCGTCATCGGTTAAGCCCGAGTACAAGGTCGAGATCTGGATGCTCTTCCCATCGGCTGGGATCATGCGGACGTTGGCGCTCGACGCTGAAACTCTTCCCGACCGCGACGTCACCCGAGCGACCAGGCTGTTCGGCACTCAGCAATGGCGGCCGATCTACGAGGTGCGGCGGTCCGACGGAATGTCGGCCAAGCAGGCGCGTGAGGAGTACGTGAACTTGATGCGATGGCGGCTGGAACAGGATCTCGGCTACCGATACACCCATCCATTCGAGCTCTGCAACACCACCGGAGCGCCTCTTTACCACATGATCCTGGCCACGGACAACGACGTAGGCACGAGGATCATGAGCGCGATCTACACCAACGCAGCCCAGACCGTACCGGAGATGCGGCAGCAAGCTCGAGACCGCCGCCAGGGCCAGCAGGCCTTCTCATTCGACGTCGACGTCGCCGCTGAGCAGGCCAGCTATACGTACGAGCCGCCATGGGAGCCCCGCGGCTGATTCAGCTGTCGTGGCCGGGCGTGGCGCCGCTCTGGAGGTAGTCGCCTTGTCGCCCACGGACGCTTGCTTTCGCCCCAGAGCAGCGGAGTCACGCCCCGCCCGCACCGCTGCTATCGCGTGCTAGCACCGGCCCTCGTATCCGCGCAAACCAGGGAGGGTTGACGGAACATCGAGATGCTCGTGTTGGGAAGGGAGCAGGTGTCACTAATCGGTTGCAACCGAGTGGCTCTGTTGCAAGGAGCGGCCACTTCCGGCGTGGCTAGCTGACACACCGTTTTGCCCGCGGCGAACGTCGCGCGCAAGCTGCGGCCTGAGGCGCGTCTAACGTGGTCAGCAGGATTGCGTTGCTGCTATCGCACGGCGGTACGCGGGTGGTGGCCGCCGCGGTCGGCGCCGGCCGAGGAGCCACCGGCGCCACCTGCCGTGGGGCGATCTCGCCGTCGTCGCCACACTAGCCCGCCGATCACCGCTACGGCGGTGCTCACGAGCCCGTACACGGCGAAGGCGGCGAGGAAACTCTTGGCGCTCTGGCCGGCGAAGTATGCGATCAGTCCGACGCTGGTCGCCCAGCCCACGCCCCCGGCGGCGTTCCAGATCGCGAATGAGCGCCACGGCATGCGGGTGGCGCCGGCTAACCACGAGGCCCAGGTCCGCAGTCCTATCAGCCAGCGTCCGAAGAACACGGCGCGCGGACCGTGGCGCTCGAAGAACGGGACGCCGATGCTCAACACCCGCCGGCGCGAGCGGGCTAGCGGGCCGGGGCGCTCGAGGAGCCAGCGCCCGCCCTTTCGCCCGATCAGGTAGCCGAGGTTGTCGCCGAGGATTGCCGCGCCGGCGGCGACCGCGATCACGAGAGGGATCTGCAGCTTTGTGCTGGGCGGCGAGCAGCGCGCCAGTGACGAGCGCGGTCTCTCCCGGTAGCGGGATCCCGCCCGACTCGGCTGCGACGAAGAAGAACAGGGTGGGATAGCCGATGTTCGCGCCAATGCTTAGGATCGTCGCGAGCATCGACGGTCAGCCGCGGCTCGGCGACGGCTGCGGGCTCGGCGGGCGGGGGGGCAGGCCTGCCGGGCGCCGCCCGCGCGATGCGTGGCGGGCGGCGCCGATCTGGGCCGGCAGGCCTTGCGCTGCCGGAATGACGAGCGCGTCCTCGTAGGCGGTGACGATCTCGCTCGCGGCGCGCGGCCAAGCGAACTCCTCGGCGCGCCAGCGCGCCGCGACCGCCATCGCCTTTCGGCGCTCGTCGTTGACCTGAAGCCACGTGAGCGCGTCGGCGAGCGCGCCCGCGTCCCCGGCGGGAACCAGTAGGCCGTCGGTGCCGTCGCGGGCGACGTCGCGGTAGCCGGGAATGTCCGAGGCGACCACAGGCGTGGCCTCGGCGAACGCCTCAGTCAGGACCATGCCAAAGCTCTCGCCGTACAGCGACGGCGCGCACAGCACGTCGGCGGCCCGCAGCTCCGCGCGCTTGGCCTCGTCGGACACTTTTCCCAGCGCCCTGACTCCGCGAAGGTCCGCGATTAGAGCGCTGGCCTCCTCGGTCGAGGCGCCGATCAGGGTGAGCGTCGCCGGGATCCGCTCGCGCAACGACCGAAAGGCGCTGAACAGCACCGGCAGCCCCTTACGCGGCACCGGCTGGGCGACGCAGACGATCCGCAGCGGCGTGTCAGACCCGTGCGCCGCCGGCTGGGACGCCACGGTCGAGATAGGCGACAGGCTGACACCGTTGCGGATGATCCGGTACTCGCCGCCGTAGAACCGTCGGGCGGTCCATGCGGCGGCCTCAGACACCGCGATCCGCACACGCAGGCGCTTCATCCTCCGGCGGCCACCTAGCACCCAACCTGCGGCGCCGTTTGTCAGCACATTCTCCGAATACGTGTGGTAGGTGCCCACCAGCGGCAACCGCGCGAAGCCCAGCGCGTCCCAGGACACCAGCGGTGCGACCGGCTCGTGCAGATGCGCCACGTCGTAGCGGCCGCTTGCCAGCTCGGCCCGCAAAGCCAGCAGCGAGGCGCCCGACAGCGCGAGGTTCGAGACCGCCCCGTTGGCCTTCACACCCACTGTCCGGCCCAGCGACACGAACCGAGCGGGCAGCTCGCGCCGCTGGGGCCGCGCGCCGCCGTGCCAGCGCCGCGCCGTTCGGTCGTCGGGGTCAAACGGCGCGAGGATCGTGGCCGTGTGCCCTGCGGCTTCGAGCTCGCCGGCGAGCGCCTCGATGTGCCGAGTCACGCCGCCCGGGTACGTCCACGAGTAAGGAGAGATCAGCGCGACGCGCACCCCGCGGCTCCGACCGCGCCGAGCGCCGTAAACGCCGACGTCTACCGGGCTGTGAGTGGTAGCGAATTGTGCGTCTGGCATCGAAGGCTCCCGGCGAGGGCTGATCTGGATAAGGCTTATCCAGTTCTAGAGCACAGCCTAACACAGAACCGGATACAGTCTCTCCATTTGGAGAACTCGTATCCGGTTCGCTATCGTGACCGTATGGAGCTGACCCAACGACCCCTTCGCAAGGACGCCGAGCGCAACCGGCAGCGGATCCTCGCCGCCGCGCGCGAGCTGTTCGCGCAGCGCGGCCTGGCGGTGACGCTGAACGACATCGCCCGCCACGCTGACGTGGGGGTCGGGACGGTGTACCGCCGCTTCCCGGACAAGTCGCAGCTGATCGACGGGCTGTTCGAGCAGCGGATCTCGGACATGGTCGCGCTCACCGAGACGGCGCTGCAAGACCCCGACCCGTGGCACGGGCTGACCGTCTTCCTCGAGCAGGCGCTCGAGCTGCAGGCCCAGGACCGGGCGTTCAAAGAGCTCGTGCTCGCCGCGCCCGAGGGGCTCGAGCGGATCGCGCGGATCCGGGAGCGGATGCTTCCGCTCATCAGCGAGCTCGTCAGTCGGGCGCGCGAGAGCGGTCAGCTTCGCCCCGACGTCGAATGGACGGACATACCGATCATGCAGCTGATGCTGGGCACCGCGATCGACTGCGCACGCGACCTCGCACCCGAGCTATGGCGCAGATACCTCCAGATCATCCTTCAAGGCCTCCGCGCCGACCCCATGCCACCCGCGCCGCTCGCGGTCGCGCCGCTCGCCTCCGAACAGATCGACCGCGCAATGTCGGCATGGACGCCGCCGCGATGCTCGCCAAGCAACCGATGAGACCGACTGGCACCCACGATCCCGTGCGGTCCGCTCCGAGCGTCAGCCAGCCGCTCAGTCCCAGGCGGCGCGTGTCGCATGGGCCGGTGGCACCATCAAGTGTCACCCGGCGAGCTGCGGGCGAGGCGCGGGCGACCGAGGTCCGGTCCCGGCCGTGCTCGGGCAGACCGCACTGATCGATCCCGCCCCGCTTCGCACCCGGCCTCTCGACCACGCACGGGGACTTCGCCACCGAAGACCCAGGCGTCTCCACGAACCGGGACTCACACCGCCCGGCCGTCCTGAGGCAGTCTCGGCGCACCCGCGCAAGGGAAGGCCGTCGCGTGAGCCGGGCATACCCAGTGGCCACCCCGGAGCGTGGCCACCCCGGAGCAGGTCTGAGCGACGGCCGACGGCGTTGTCGGCGTACGCCTAGACCGGAGGGAGCGGGTCTTGCTGCCGGCTCCAGCGATCGTAGATCATCCGTGCCCGGGCCCCCCTTCCTCGGGTGGGCGGCGCAGAACGATCGGCTGCCCCTTCGTCTTCTGCAGCAAGACGAACGCGATCGTTCCCCAGATGGCCGGGACCCAGAGCGAGATCGCGTGGTAGGCCAGCGTGGCCGCGGTGGCCACCGTCCCGCCGACGCCGTAGAGGACGAGCATGCCGATCATGCTGCCGTCGAGCACGCCGATCCCACCCGGCACCGGGATGAAGTTCGAGAGGTAGCCGATCTGGTACGCCAACACCACCGGGGCCAGCGGCGGCATCTGACCGGCGGCGGCAAAGCACGCGAACAACACCGCGATGTCGAACCACAGGTAGCCGAATGCCCCGGCGATCCGCCAGTCGGGATGGAACAGCAGTCGCTCGGTGTCGCGCACGCTGGCCGCCGTTGCGGTTAGAAACGTTTGGAGGCGCCCGGGCCGTACCCGCTGGACGATTCGGTCGACGTAGCGCGGCAGCGCCAGGAACAGGGCGAGAACGAGGCCACCGACCGCCGCGGGCACGATGCTGAGCAGGGGGTTGCTGGGACCGGGGAGGCCGAGGAACAGGCCGAGGCCGGCCAGGATCAGCGTGATCACGTTGATCGCGCTCGTGTACAGGAACAGCACCGCCGAGCGCTCGGCGATCCGCCGCGGAGGCCCACCTCGCTCGACCATCAGCCAACCCCCCACCGCCAGGCTGCCTACGCCCCCGAGCGACACCGCCGCCCCGAACGCCTCCTCGCTGAGCGCCACCCGGGCGCCAACGCGCAGCGGCGCCCGCTCGAACACCTGGAGGAATGCCACCACGTAGCTGGCGCAGGAGAGCACCTCAAGCAGCACCGCGACGATCACCCACGCCACGTTCATGTGCGACACGGTGGTCAGTACGCCCTTCAGCCCCGGGACCGCCAGCAGCAGCCCGACGACCAGCGCGCCCCCCAACACCAGCGTGATGAACCCGTTGCGCAGGCTGCGGCGCGCCTTGGAAGCGTCCAGCTGGTCTGGTTGGGACGGTTTGACCGAGCTCACGTTCCAAAACCCTACGAAGTGGGCGATACGGATGTAGCTGATCGAAGCCAAGTGCGCCTGGCCGAGGATGGACGCAGGCGGGACTACCGGCAGACCGGCGCGCCATCGTCCTCGAGCGTTGGCCGCCGGTGCGGAAGCGTGGACCTCCTGCACCGATGGGTGAAGGGTGTGCACGCGAGCGGAGGTTGTACCGCCCTTCGCGGTGTCGGACTGGCACGCGCCGGCGTCGAGTCGCCGCTCTGCCGCTTGCGACTCGCGTGAAGCCGGTAAGCACCGTGCCTCGGCTGGCTCGATCCGGCGGTCCGACGGCCTCTGGGGCCCAGATGCGCGCTCGCGGCCAAATTTCGGGACGGTGCCCATGAGCGGCTGGTTCCTGCTTCGGCTTTGGCGCGCGTGCCCGATCATCAGGCGGGCGCTCCCGACCGGGAGCGGTCCTCGATCCTGGTCTCGCGTGCCAGGCCTTCTGCTCGTTCCGGCAGCGTGATGCGCGCGCAGCGAAGATTCTCAGCGTCGTGCGAGAAACCGAGGCTTAGCCGTCGTAGCAAGCTCCGCGCAGCCATGGTTGGGAGGATCTATTGACGCGTAGCCGTGCTCAGCCCGGCGCGGGCTGTTCGCGTGGGGGTGCGGAGGATCTGGAGGGTGAAGACGGTGGTGGCGCCGAGGATGGCGTAGATGCCGAGCACGAGCAGTGCGTGGGTCATTCCGTGGCCGTGGAAGTAGACGACGTCGCGCATGGCCGTCATCGCGGCACCGGGCGGTAGGAGCTGGCTGAGGGCTCGCCAGAATCCGGGCAACAGCTCGGGGGCCGAGCTGCCCCCGGATGCAGGGTTGCCGATGACCAGGAACATGAGTGCGCCGATTGCGATGCCGCTCGCGCCGACGAAGACCTGGAAGGCGGCAATCGGCAGGCCGACTGCAAGCACGAACAGCGTCGCCACCCCCCAAACAGCGAGGAAGTGGCCATGAAACGCGCCGATGATGACAGTCGTCAGCAGCGCCGCCACAAGCCCCGCGCAGACTCCCATAGCAACCATTGCCGCAAGGCGCACGGGCGGGGGACGGTGGCGGCCGAGCAGATAGATGATCGCGGAGCTGATGATGGCGATTACGAGCAGGCTGATGAGCATCGAGAATGTCGTCGCGCCACGCGAGTCAGAACTCGGTAAGGGCACGAGATCGCGGACCACCAGTGTCTTACCTTGCTTCTGAGCCGCCGCCGTAAAGGTCTTCTGCAAGAGCGCCTCGACCGCGGGGCTGGCGGCGCTGGCAACCAGCAGCGACGGGGTCGAAGCAGGTTGAAGTGCACCGTAGACGTCGCGATGCAGGATCGCCTCTTTCGCCGCAGCGAGCGACGAGTACGCGTGTATCTGAAAGGCGCCTGGGGCGCGGTGTTCTAGCGAAGCAGCCTCAGCGCTAACCACCAGCGGGGTTCCGATGACCCCCAAGGGCAACTGGTGTGGCTTGGGCGCGTGGTTGGCCGCCACGTTCGAGCCCACCAGCGCAAACGCGAGCACCAGCACACCAAGCAACGCGAACAACAGCAGGCGATCCTTCGCCGCGAATGCGCCCGTCGGCGCCGTTTCCGCCGGCCGTTCGCTCACCGACTCGGGAGCCGGCCGGGAACTCGCGGTGTGTTCGGAGGAGTTGCTCGGTACGTGTGGAGTGGTCATCGCTGGCTCCGGTGTTAGTGGACGAGAACGGGCTCGGCGGCTGGGTTGACCTGTGGCGTGCCTGGGCGTATCAGCAGTCCGCAGATGATCGCTCCGGCGGCGAAGATCGCCGCTGACCACCAGAAGGCGGTCGTGTATCCGTGTACGGCGGCCAGCGCGGTGGCGTGGCCCCCTGTGGCGTGCGATGCCGCGAAGCTGCTCGTCGCGCTGGCGGCGACCGTGCTCAGCAGCGCGATGCCGATCGACCCGCCAATCTGCTGCATCGTGTTGACGTTGGCGGAGGCGACCCCGGCGTCGTCGGCGCGCACGCCGAGCGTGACGGTCGCCATCGCGGCACCAATCGCCATGCCGAGGCCAAGGCCGAGCGCGAGCAGGCCCGGCAGGACGTGCGAGGCGTAGCTGGAGTCGACGCCGACCTGGGTGAGGAGCAGCATCCCGCCCGAGGCCAGCAGCAGGCCCGTGGTCACCAGCGGCTTGGGGCCAATGCGCGGCAGAGCGGCCGTGCTCGTCGCGGTAGCGGCGAGCATCAGCATCCCGGCCATTGGCAGGAACGCCAGGCCCGTCTCTACCGGGGAGAAGCCGAGCGTGTTCTGCAGGTAGTAGGTGAGAAACAGGAACAGGCCGAACATGCCGGCGCCGATCACGGCGGTCGTCAAGAACGCGCCGCCGCGGTTGCGGTCGAGCACCACCCGCAGCGGGAGCAGCGGGTGCGTGGAGCTGCGCTGGATCAGCACGAAGCAGCTGAGCAGTGCCGCGCCAGCGGCCAGGCAGGCGAGGGTGAGGGGCGCGCCCCAGCCGGAAGTCTCGGCGTTGTTGAGCCCGTAGACGAGAGCGAGCAGGCCACCGACGGCGGTCAGCGTGCCGGGCACGTCGAGCTTCGGCCTGGTTCCGGCCGGGCGCCGCTCGAGCAGCAGCAAGCCGCCGATCCCCGCGGGGATCGCGAAGCCGAGGTTGACGTACAGGCACCAGCGCCATGACAGGTACTGGGTGAGCACGCCACCGAGCAGCAGGCCGACGGCGCCCCCGCCGCCGGCGATCGCGCCGTAGATGCCGAATGCCTTGCCGCGCTCGCCCCCGTCGGTGAACGTAGTTGTGAGCAGCGACAGCGCGGCCGGCGCCAAGAGCGCCGCGAACGCGCCCTGCGTCGCGCGGGCTGCGACCAGCATCAAGAAGCTCTGCGCCATCCCGCCAACTGCGGAGGCCAGCGCGAAGCCGCTGAGACCGGCGATAAACGTCCACTTGCGGCCGACCAGATCGCCGATCCGCCCGCCGAGCAACAACAGGCTGCCGAACGACAGCGCGTAGGCGGTGATGATCCATTGACGGTTGGAGTTGGAGAACCCCAGGGCCTTCTGCGCGCTTGGGAGCGCGATGTTCACGATCGTGACATCGAGCACGACCATCAGCTGAGCAACGCCGAGGACGGCAAGGATCAGCCAGCGTCGCGAGTCGCGCGAGGCGCTGGTGGCCGATGTGGATGTGAGTGTCATTGGATTCGCCTTCTCGTCAAGCGGAGACGCATTCTCCGCTTGCGAGGAGGAGCCTAGCACCAAACCGGAGACATTTTCTCCGTTTGGCGAAAAGTTTCGTTTCGCGGCCGGCGAGGAGCGACTCGACGACGGCGCCGAGCGCATCCGCATCCACAGCGGTCAACGCGGTCGCCGAGTTGTTCGCCACCAAGGGGCTGTCCGTCGGTCTGGACGAGATCGCCCATCATGCGGCGCGTCGGGGTCGGCACCGCTTACCGGCGGTTTCCCGATGAGCGCCAGCTGATCGAGGAGCTACTTGACGAGCGTGTCAGCCGCATGGTCCAGCTAGGCGAGCACGCGCTCGCGGCCGCGACACCTGGGACGGTCTGGCCGGGTTCCTCGAACAGACGGCCACTGCAGATCTCCAGCCGCGGCCTCAAGAGATAACTTCGGCAGCGATCACGGCACCGCGCTCGCTGACCGCGCGCGTGCCCGCGTGGGCCCACTGATCGAGCAGCTCCTGGACCGCCGGGCAGGCCAGCGGTGCCGTCCGCCGGACCTCGTGTCCACCGACGCGCCGCTGATCCAGTTCATTGCCGGCGCGGCCGCCGAACTCACATCCCCGGACGCCCCCCGAGGTCTGGCGCCCTTACCTCGCGTTCGTGATCGACGGCCCGCGGACACCCGAGCCGCAACCGGTACCGCCTCGCCCACTCCGGCCCCGGATAGCCCCGCTTCGGCCTGGCGTACGCGTCGTGGCGGGGAAATGACTGGCGCGGTGGTGGGGTCAGGAGCGGCCGCGCTTGGAGACGGTAAAAGCGGGGAGTTGGTCGCGGTCTAGCGGCTTGCCGGGCAGGGGCGTGGGGGTTTGGCGGGTGGTGGCGAGCCCGTCAATGATGATCGTCAGCGCGCGCTGCCAGAGCTCGGGGGAGACCTCACGGGTCAGGTCGGCGACCGCTGAGACCATCATGTCGATCAGCGGGAGGTCGAGCGGGTCGAGGTCGGCGCGCAGCGCGCCGGCTTGTTGGGCGCGGGCGACGAGCTCGATCACGATCGGGATGAGCTTCTCGCGCGCGCGCTCGGTCTTGTGCGCGCCGCGGGACAGCAGCGCTTGCCTGAGCCCGCGGTCGCGGGCCCGCATAGCGCTGGCTTGCTGAAGGAAGTCGACCAGGCCCTCCCACGGGTCCGATGCTGAGAGTGCGCGTTGACCGACGGCGGCGACCTCGCCGATCCGTTCCTCAAACAGCGCGTCGATCAGCGTGTCCTTGTCGGGAAAGCGGCGATACACGGTGCCGACCCCCACGCCGGCGTGCGCGGCGATCTTGTCAAGCGTCGCGTCGAAGCCGCGGTCTGCGAACACCTCGCGCGCGGCCTGCAGGATCCGCAGGCGGTTGCGCTCTGCATCTCGGCGGAGCGGGCGGTCGCTGGCGGGCGGGCTGGTGCTGGCCATCTCAGATTCATCTTACACAAATCCGGAGATTATGTCTCCGCTTGTGCTACAG
>CAVUSY010000009.1:0-604824 GCA_963744195.1 uncultured Solirubrobacterales bacterium | reverse complement strand
CGGGCATTTGCGCTCGGTGTCAGCTCCGATGTGGCCGGCGTGTGGGTCGATGGCGTGCCGGTCAAGCCAGCCGCGGCGACATGAGCACGCAATTACCGTGATGCGGAACTCTGATATCGTTGGACGGACATTTGACCGAGCGGTGCCCCCGGGGCCCACGGAGGACGTGCATGGCAATCAACGGCTCGTCCGAACCCCAGTCCCACGGCGGGGTGCAGTCGCTGGCTCGAGCATTCGCGATCCTCGAGGCCATGGCGGACGCCGGCGGCGAGATCGGGTTGTCGCAGCTGGCCACCCAGGCGCAGCTGCCACCGGCGACCATCCACCGCCTGGTTCGCACGCTGGTCGACCTCGGCTACGTGCGCCAGGAGCCCTCGCGGCAGTACTCCCTCGGCCCGCGGCTGATGCGGCTGGTCGACACGAGCACCAAGCGACTCGAGACCCTGGCTCGCCCGTACATGTCCGAGGTCGTCGAGGCGCTTGGCGAGTCGGTCAACCTCGCCGTGCTCGACGGCGAGGAGATCGTCTACGTGGCCCAGATCCAGCCCTCGCAGAACTTCATGCGGATGTTCACGGAGGTCGGTCGCCGGGTCAAGCCGCACGCGACCGCGGTCGGCAAGGCGATCCTCGCCACCAAGCCCGAGGACGAGGTGCGAGCGCTGCTCAAGCGCACCGGGATGCCCCGACGCACCGAGCACACGCTCACGACCCCCAAGCTGCTGTTCGCCGATCTGGAACGGGTGCGCGAGTGCGGATACGCGCTCGACAACGGCGAGCAGGAAGTGGGGTGCGCTGTGTCGCGCTCGCCGTCCCGGGCGCCCCCCGGCCGATGGCGCTCTCGATGTCCGGACCGTTGACGCGGATGTCCGACGCGCATGGTCGACAAGGCCGCGCCGATCCTGCGCAAGGCTGCCGAGAAGATCGGCGCCGAGCTCGCCGCTCCGGCGCCCGTGAGCGCCGCCGAGGCCGCGCACGCCGACTGAGCCGGCGGCCTGCCGCGCCCGGTCCGACGGCCCCAGCGCGATCGCCTCGCGCGGGTGCGGCTGGCGCCGCAGCGCGCGGCTCGGCGTGCTCAACGCGCGCCCGGCCCGGCGGCGAACAGCGTGCTCGCTTGACAGCGGCGCGCTGTCGCAATAACTTATCTGCTGAGCGGAAATAGAAATCCGGTAGACGGAAACTCAGGCAGCGGACCTCGGTGTCCTTTCCGGGTCACCGCCACCGGTGACGGAGAGGGGAGAACAACCAATGTCGTCACACGCGACGCTGGAGCAGCCTGCAGGGCCGGGTCGGCCAACGAGCCACATCCGGTGGACCAAGTCCCCCCGGTGCCCAAGCTGCTCGTCTTCGGCCTGCAGCACCTGTGCATCATGTACGCGGGTGCGGTCGCGGTTCCCCTGATCGTCGGGCCGGCGATCGGGCTGAAGTCGAGCCAGATCGCGGCCCTGGTCAGCGCCGATCTGCTGGTCTCGGGGATCGCCACGATCATCCAGTCGGCCGGCATCTCGAAGGTGCTCGGCGTGAGGCTGCCGGTCGTCGCGGGTGCGACCTTCACCGTGCTGAACCCGATGATCATCATCGCGACCCAGTACGGCGGCGTGAAGGGCCTGCCCTACGTGTACGGCGCGATGATGATCTCAGGCATCCTCGGGGTGATTCTGGCCAAGCCCTTCTCGATGGTCATCCGCTTCTTCCCGCCGCTGGTCGCGGGCACGGTCATCTGCATCATCGGCCTGTCGCTGGGCGGCGCGGACATCTCGCTGATCGCCACCACGACCGTCAACGGGGCGCCCGTCGCCCAGGTCTCGCACGTCGTCCTCGCCGGAACCGTCGCCCTCTCGATCATCGTGATCAGCCGACTGTTTCGCGGGTTCGTCTCCCAGATCGCGGTGCTGCTCAGCATCGTGATCGGCACTGTCGTGGCGGCCATCATCGGTCAGGCGCACTTCGGCAACCTCGGCGACGTGGCCTGGTTCGGGGGCCCCCACATCTTCCGCTTCGGCGGTCCGAAGTTCGCGGCCGCGCCGATTATCACGATGTGCATCGTGATGCTGGTCACGTTCACGGAGTCCACCGCCGACATGCTCGCCGTGGGCGAGATGGTGGAGCGGGATCTGACGCCTAGCGACCTGGCGCGCGGCCTGGCCACCGACGGACTGTCGGCGTTCCTGGCCTCGTTCACCAATTCCTTCCCCGATACGGCGTTCGCGGAGAACGTCGGACTCGTCGGCCTGACCGGGATCCGCAGCCGCTGGGTGGTGACCACCTGCGGTGCCTTCCTGCTCATCCTGGGCCTGATCCCGAAGGTGGGACAGATCGTGGCCGACCTGCCCAGCCCGGTGATCGGCGGCGCCGCCACGATCATGTTCTCGATGGTGACCGCGGTCGGGATCCAGACCCTGCATAAGGTCCGGTTCCACGGCAACCATAACCTGCTGATCGTCGCGATCTCGCTCGCCGTCGGCCTGCTGCCCGCGTTCGACCCGAGCTTCTACAACAAGTTCCCGAAGAACTTCCAGGTGATCTTCGGATCGAGCATCACCGCCACGGTGATCGTGGTGTTCATCCTCAACCTGGTGTTCAACCATTTCGGAGCCGACGGCGAGAGCGCGGTGCAACTGGCCGTCGACGAGGGAGCCGTGGCGATGCCCGGCTCGCCGGGCCCCACGGATGGTGCCCATTGACGGCGCACACCCGGTCACCACGCGACGCAGTGGCGGCATTTGACGGCGCGCCCGAGGACGAGCTGCGCGAAGCGCTGCGTAGCTGCTGCGCCGCGCAGACGTGGGTGGAGCAGCTGGTGATGGGACGCCCGCACGGGTCCCAGGCCGCGTTGTATGCGGCCTCGGACAGGGCGACCGCCGAGCTCGACGCCGGCGGGCTGGCGCAGGCGCTCGCCGGGCACCCGCGCATCGGCGACGCGGCGCCGGCGCACGGTAGCGATGGGCGCTCAGCCGCGTGGTCGCGGGGCGAACAGGCGGGCGTGGCAACGGCCGGCGCGGGCGTGCTCGACGAGCTCGCCGCCGCCAACGCCACCTACGAGCGGCGGTTCGGACACGTCTACCTCGTGTGCGCGTCTGGCCGCAGTGCCGACGAGCTGCTCGCCGTCTGCCGGGCCAGGCTGGACAACGACCCCGAGACCGAGCGCGGCGTGGTGCTGGGAGAGCTGGCCAAGATCAACCGCCTGCGACTGGGCAAGCTGCTGGAGGCGAGATGAGCCTGTCGACGCACGTGCTCGACGCCACGACCGGGCGACCAGGCGAGGGTGTTGTCGTGAGCCTCGAGGAACAGATCGACGGCCAGTGGTGCACGACCGCAGAGGCACGCACGAACGCCGACGGGCGGATCGCCGCGCTCGGCGATCCGGGGGCGGGGACTCACCGCATCCACTTCGACACCGGGGGCTATTTCGCCGCCGCGGGCGTCGCCACGTTCTACCCCGAGGTGACCGTCACCTTCACGGTCCTCGACCCGGCCGCCCACCATCACGTGCCGCTGCTGCTCAGTCCGTTTGCGTTCTCGACCTATCGCGGGAGCTGATGGGGGGCATCGACACCGTGGTGATCGACGGGTGCGCGATCGCCACGGTCGACGCGGCCGGCACCGAGCACTCCACGGGACACGTCGTCGTGACCGGGGGGCGGATCACCGCGCTCGCCGCGGGCCCCGCGCCGGCGATCGACGGCGCGCGGCGGGTCGATGGCCGGGGCTGTCTGGCGACGCCGGGTTTCGTCAACACCCACCATCACCTCTACCAGTGGCTCACGCGGGGCTATTCCCCCGACGGCACACTCTTTGAGTGGCTGACCGCGCTGTATCCCGTGTGGGCGCACCTCGACGCCGACCTGGAGTACGTCGCGGCGAGCACGGGCCTCGCCGCGCTGGCCCTGTCTGGCTGTACGACGGCGATGGACCACCACTACGTGTTCCCGGCGTCTGGCGGCGATCTGCTCGCGGCCGAGATCGAGGCGGCCCGGCGCATCGGCCTGCGCTTCTGCGCCGCCCGCGGCTCGATGAACCTGGGGCGCTCGTGCGGGGGCCTGCCGCCCGACGAGGTGGTCGAGGACGCCGACCGGATCCTCGCCGAATGCGAGGCCGCGGTCGCCGCGTACCACGACGCGAGCTTTGACTCCCTGCTGCAGATCGCGCTGGCGCCATGCTCACCGTTCTCGGTCACCCGCGAGCTCATGGGAGACTGCGCGCAGATGGCGCGGGCGCTCGGCGTCCGCCTCCACACCCATCTCGCCGAGACCGCCGACGAGGAGGACTTCTGCCTTGCCCAGTTCGGCGCCCGCCCGGTCGACTACGTCGAATCGCTCGGCTGGCTCGGCGACGACGTGTGGCTCGCGCATTGCGTGCACCTCTCGGAGGGCGACATCGCCAAATACGCCGCAACGGGCACCGGGGTCGCGCACTGTCCGAGCTCGAATGCGCGGCTGGGCGCCGGGATCGCGCCGATCCCCGAGCTGCTCGCGGCCGCGGTGCCGGTCGGGCTAGGCGTCGACGGCGTCGCCTCCAACGAGCACGGCGGCCTGGCCGAGGAGCTCCACCAGGCTCTCCTGTTCGCCCGCGCCCGCCTCGGTCCGCAGGCCCTGAGCGCGCGCCAAGCGCTGTGGATGGCAACGGTCGGCGGCGCGCGCTGCCTGGGCCGCTCGCACGCGATCGGATCGCTGGAGGTCGGCAAGCTGGGTGACCTCGCACTGTGGCGGCTCGACGGTTTCGGACATGCCGACATCACCGACCCGGTGTCGGCGCTCGTGTTCGGACCGCCGGCTCCGCTGCAGCTGCTGCTCGTCGGCGGCCGAGTGGTGGTCGACGGCGCCGAGCTGCGCACCGCCGACGTGGGGGAGCTCGCCGCTGCCAACCGGGCGGGCGCCCGCGAGCTCGCGTTGCGCGCCGGCCTGAGCTGAGAGCGTGGAGCGCGCCGACTGCGCCGAGGAGCTCTTCCGCGAGCGGATCCTGATGCTCAGATCGCCGCACTGGAGCCCGCCAGCCCCGATGCTCGAGCGCGTCGACCAGCACGCGATTCGAGACGGGCTCGGTTTCCGCGCGAACGAGCACCGTCAGCGGGCTGGGCCGGATGCCGTGGTATGGCGAGTGCAGGTCTCGGTGGCGTTGGAGGCCGGGGTGAGAGGGTCAACCGGCGCTCATCATGGCTCGCGGCTTTACCCGGGTCAGCGAAACCCCCGTCGTGTCGGTGCACGCCTGTGTTGAGCGCTAGTGATGGCTCGTGCCGCCGCGGCGGTGGATAGCCTAGGCCGACGTCAGCTCTGCTGCTGGTGCGGAGCAGCTCTCAACGCGGTTGCGTCCAGCCTCTTTGGCTCGGTATAGCGCTCGGTCTGCCTGGCGCACGAGCATCTCGGCGTCGGCGGCGTGATCTGGGAGTGTGGCGATGCCGAAGCTCGCGGTCGGAGCCTCGAGTCCGCGGGCGGCGAGGGCTTCGATGCTCGCGCGCAGCTTTTCGGCCAACACGCGCGCGCCGGCCGTACTCGTGTCGGGTAACAGCAGCAGGAATTCTTCGCCGCCGTAGCGGGCGGCGAAATCACCGGCGCGAAGTTCGCTCCCCAAAACGGATCCGACCGCGGCGAGCAGCTCGTCGCCGCGGTTATGGCCGTAGCGGTCATTGACCAGCTTGAAGTGGTCGAGGTCTACCAGCACCGCCGACAAGGGACTCACGGATCTGCCGGCGCGGGCCGCCATCTGCTTCAGGGAGTGCTCAGCTGCTCTGCGGTTGGGCAGCCCGGTGAGGGCGTCAGTCGCCGCTCGTGTCTCGGCGATGACGAGGTTACGGAGGTTGGCGAGCACTGGGGCGGCTTGGTTGACTGACTCGGTGATTCGCTGCTTCTCGCGTGGGCCCAGCGCTGAGGAGTGCTCGACGAGGACCGATCCGATCACGTGACCGCCGACCAGCGAGGGCACACAGGTTGATCGGCCCGGGAGATGGGCGCAAATATCGCACTCGAGCAGCGGCTGCTCGTCGGGGCTACGCTGATGTTCTCGGCCGAATCGGATGGCGAGGCAGCTGTCGGGTGTCGCGTCGAGGATCGGTGTAGCGATGTCGGGTCCCCCCGCCGTTGCGGTTGCTGGTGACAGACGGTTATCGCTGTTGTTGCGGTTGAGCACGACGACTTTGGCGGGCGATATCGAGCGCTGAAGGTGGCGCTTGACGATCTGATGGGCCTCGTCCTCGGTGCGAGCGACCTGCAGGGTTTCGCTGAACTCACGTTGGAGCGCGCCGGTTCGCGCGTCCTCCTCGCGCGATGCCTGCGTTTCTTCTCGCCCGCGGCGGTTCTCGTCGGCTTCGCGTTGAAGGCGCTGAGTGACCGAGGCCATGATCAGTCCGATGCCGGCGAAGAAGCCCCCGCGGATGAGCCAATCACTCTGTGCCTGGGCGGCGTGATGGGCGACGTCGTCTGGTGTGAGCGGCCCCGCAAGCAGGGTCGCGGCGATGGCCGCCACTGCCGCACCGATTGCCCCGAACCGCACTCCGGCCAGCAGAATGGGCACGAAGAACCACAGCGGCGGCGTTTTGGACGCACCACCCGCCAGGTAGGTCGGCAGCCAACTCGCACCAAGTACGCCAACGATCACGACCGCCGCGAAACCGGCCGCACGCTGGCGAAGCAGCAGCGCACTCATCGCCGCCTGCCTGGACACGCGCGATCAAGGGGGGCTGGACACTGTTCGCGGATCAACATAGGCGTCCCTCCTACTGATCGGCGGACACGGATCCCGACTTGAGCCCATGCCAAGTGGAGTGTCAGCCACAGGGCCGCCACGGCAGTCACGAGAGACCCCTAGGTGACGCGCGTCCATCCTCGCGAGTGGACAGCGGTTCGCGTGATGCCGGTTTCCAGTGTCACGCGCGCTACGAGGGCGTCCGCAACCACCTGTCCGGATCTTGCCGCCGGCTCGGCCCAACGGTGTAACGAGGACCAGCGGCGCCCCGGCTGCAGGGCGCCTGTCCGACGGCCGCCAGTGGCCTGCTCGTCGCCAGGCCACGGGCGAGACGCCCGCGCCTGCCAGACGGATCTCGGGGCGTCGCCAAAGCCGCACTACTAGACGACCCGGCCTCGGCCGCCGCGACACGGCGGCCGAGGCCGGTTATTTTCATCTCTGCGCGCTCCGGTGTCGCACCCACGCCCCCTTTTCTCGCCGATCCTGCAGCGCGCTGGTCTGGACCCTGCGCGTGCGCGCGGGGTCACGTCGCGATCTCGCGTCCCACCGTGAGGACTGCTCGCAGCGCCGGGTCGAGGGCAGCGTATTTGGCGTCGGGCTCGACGCCGAGCGCATCGAGGGTCTTGCTGAAAAAGCAGCGCGCTGCTGCGGCCAGCACGACGTCGACGATGTCGGTGTCCGACAGCCCGAGCGATCGTAGGTGATCAATGTCGGCCGGTTGGACCGTCGTGGCGTCGTCGGCGACCTTGTCGGCGAGATCCATGACCGCGACGTCCGTGGCGGACAAATCCGCGGTTCGGTGATCTGCGACGACGGCACTGACAGCCTCCGGCGCCATGAACCGGTCGATCAGCACCGAGCCGTGGGCCAGCATGCAATAACTGGACCGCAGCCGGCGAGCGGCGGCGAGCGTCGCTAGTTCGTAGCGGCGCAGATCCATACCGCGCTTGATCGCGCCGTTGAGCTGACGCCACGCCGCGTACACCTCCGGCCGTCCTGAAAACGCCCGGGTGAAGTTCGGCAAAAAGCCGAACGCGTCCGTGTCAGTGGCATAAAGATCCGCCGTCGCGCCCGACGCGTCCGCTTCGGCGACCGTCTCGATGAATGCCATGGCAGCTCCTCTTCCTGTGCCGACTCTCTATCGGCCAGTCGGGGCGACTGGCCGCGAAACCATCTCAGCTTCCTCGACATCGAGCAAGCCGTCGCCCAGCACGGGAGGCATTCGCTCTCCGGGTCGTTCCCACGCGATGGGCCGTCAGGCGTGGTCGACGGCCTCAGCCGCTTGCCTGGACTGCGCCGGCACGGCGGGTTAGGCTGCGCCCAACGCCGCTCATCACAAAGGAGGGCTCATGGCTGGCGAGGCGTTGTTCATCGGCTGGGGCGCGGTCGTGCGCGGGCGCGAGAAGCAGGCGCTGGCAGTGTTCCAGGAGTCAATCGAGTACTACGGCAAGTTGCAGCAGGAGGGCCGGATCGAGAGTTTCGATGTGTTGCTGCTCGGACCGCACGGCGGTGACCTCAGCGGTTTCGTGGTCCTGCGCGGCGATCGCAAAGCACTTGGCGAGGTCAGGTTCAGTGAGGACTTCGAGCGGCTGATTGCGCGCGCGTCGGCGATCATCGATTCGCTTGGAGTCATCCCGGCCTACGGCGCGGATGCCCTGGCGCAGCAGATGGGACTCTTCCAAGAGGTGGCGGACGAGTTCGGCGGCTGACGCGCGCTGTGGGACGCAACCGCGGCGGTTCGCGCGCGTCCCCGATGACGAAGGGAAAGGTCCCAGCGACCGGCCGGCCAGCGAGCTGCCGCGGGCCGGCCGGCGGGGAGTGAGGCGTGACGAACCACGGTGACGCCATCCGCATGCAATAAATGTCACACCGCGGTGGTGAAATGTGGTGAGATAACGTGGTATCACCGCGTGTGGCCATTGGGGGCGGGTTGTGAGATTGCGTCGTTGGTTGGTTGCAGTGCTGGTCGGAGCAGTCGTTGCCGCCCTCGGTGCGGCTGCTGCCGGAGCCGCGACTCGTCCTTCGGCGCCCACTCCGTGCGCGGAGGCCCAGGCGCTCGAGGCCCTGAACCGGCTCAGCAGCGCCGAAGCTGTCTACCTTCGTGAGCTCGGGAACCCGGCCAGCCTGGCTTGCGCCACAGCCGGCCTGAACCGGTTGAGGCGGTTCGATCAATCATGCACGTACGCAAACGCCCTCGCGCATGACGGCGAGCAGCAGGCGGCTCACGCGGCGTATGTGCAGATTCTGTCGATTGATTCGTCGAGTCAATGCGCAGCCGCGGGCCTCAAGGCGACCGCGGCGCACAGCACGACGTCGGTCTGGACCACAGTCGGGAATGTGGTGACGGATGCCGGCTTGGTGATTGGGACGGTCCTCCTGGCACTGCTGCTGATCGGGGTCGTCATCCTGCTCGGGCTGCAAATTCAGACCCGGGTACCTCGCATGCGTGACGTCTGGCCGGCGAACAAGATCCGCCGGCCGGTGTTCGTCGTGGACGCATTGAGCGACGACGGGACCGATAAGTACGGATCCTCAGTCGCCGGACTCATTCGCGGCCGCGTGACATGGAAAACGGATCGCTTCGGTCTCAACCTGGTGAGCGGCCAGGCTGGGGTAGCGCAGGCGTTCAGCGGTTTGGGCGACGTTTCGCCTGAGGCGAAAGCCGCCGTAGCAGTGATCACCTTCCTGACCGCGCTGCTCCCGCGCCGGCGTTTTGGCCTCACAGGCCAGTTGCAACCCGCCGGCGCCGAGGGAGTCGGCCTGAGCCTCGAACTCAGCCAGAACGGTGATGCCGAAGCGCTCATCTCAATGTGGGCGGCGTCGTTTGACGTATCCGGGGCGGACGCGGCCAGCGCCTACCAGCACTTGGCGATCGCGGGGGCAGCGTGGGTCGATATCTGGATGGCCAAGGCGCTCGGCGGTCAGGCCCTCCTGACCGCCGACCCGCAGAGTTGGGCGTTCTTCCGCAGCGGCATGGACGCACAACGGCTCGGCGACACCGACCGAGCCAAGATCATGTACGAACAGGCTCTCGCCGCAGACGGGACCAACGTCGGGGCGATGGCGAACCTGGGAATCATGTCCCGACGTGCGGGCCGCTATGAGGACGCCGAGGAGTATCTGCAGCGCGCCCTCCCGGCGACCGAGAATACCGACCTCGCTCCGCACCTCCATCAGCACGAAAACCCCGACTGGTACCGCATCAAGTACCAGTTCGCCGCGTTGTACACGACCTGGGCGATGGTGAGTGAGCCCGGAGCCCAGCGGGACAAGAGGGCCCAGGATGCCGCCACGGAGGCCAAGGATCTCGCGATCATCGCGCTGGACAAGATCGCGAACCTCGTCAGCGCGGGCGATGGCCAGGGCGGCGCGCGCACAGGGTACCTTCAAGGCACCCTGAGACCATTCCTTGAAGGCACGATCGAACCGTCCGTCTTAGCGCTGGTCGCGGGCACCGCATCCCCGATCCCGTCACGACCGGACGGATGGTCACAGGGCGCTCGTCCTTCGGTCGACCAGGTCCGCGCCACTCTGACCAGCCAGACGATTGACCCGTGGCGGCTGATCGCGTTTGTCGAGAAGGGCCCCAGCCGTCCGCCTGCGACGCTCTATAACCTCGCCTGTTTTTACACCCGCTATCACGACTACACGACGGCGTCCAAGCGCTTGCTCCATGCGGTGCGCGAAACCCAACGCCAAGAGCGTCCGAGCCTCGTAAAGGTCGCTTTGGGGGATCCCGTGCTCGCGCCGCTCCTGGCCAAGCGGCCCGGGATCACAGCCAAGCTGTACGAGATGCTCGATGACGCGCCACCCGTCGAGGATGCCGATCTCATGCGGGAGTATTTCGACCGCCAAGACCATGCCGTCAGCCATTTCGAGTCGATTGGGTGGACTCTGACGTGGAAGGTCGACGCGCCCGGATTCGACGTGCTCGGAGCCAAGGAATCCGCGCTGTCGTTCATCAGAGTGGTCGGCGCGCAGGCTTCGGCCGAGGACACCGTGGCCTCGATCGTGGGACAGATCACGATGTTCCGCGACGCTCATCCCGACGCGGCCGACGTGCGGGCGTCGCTCGTGATCTCCACGGAGAGTGACGTGGAGCCCGCGGATCTCGACATTGCCCGCGCGCAACAAATCGAGATCCTTCGAGACACGAAGCGGGGCCTCGAGTGCCTCACCGAAGCCCAGCCGGCGCAGGTGTAAACGCGAGTCCCTGGTAGTGGGTCCTACCCCGCCGGATGCACCACCTGGGCGCTCCCGCCGCCCAGCCGCTCGGGCTCGGCCACGGCCTGGACCTTGCCGTCACCGAGGATCGCCAGCGCGGTCGCGTCGCCGGGGTACTTGCCGAGCGGCATGATCGGCCCCGTGGCCTGCGAGAACTGCTCGCCGAACTGGCTGGTGAGCTGCTTGGCCAGCGGGCTGTTGTAGAACGCCGGCTCGGCCAGCGAGGTGGAGCGAATTGCGCTGGCTGACACGCGGGCGCGGCCAGCGCCGCAGGCATGCTCATGCCGAAGTCGACGTGGTTGATGAGGGTCTGGACGACGGTGGTGATGATCGTCGAGCCGCCCGCGGCGCCGATCGCGAACACCGGCTTGCCGTCGCGGATGGCGATGACCGGGCCCATGCTCGAGCGCGGCTGCTTGCCGGCCGCGGGCAGGTTGGGGTCGGGCAGCGCCGGATGAGGGCGGGGCGAAGTCGAAGTCGGTCAGCTCGTCGTTGAGCAGGAAGCCGTAGCCGGGGACGACCTGGCCGCTGCCGCCGAAGAAGTTGATCGTGTTCGTGTAGGCGACGATGTCGCCCCACTTGTCGGTGGCCACGATGTTGTTCGTGTGGTGCGCCTCGGGCGAGGCCGGAACTGGCGGACCGGCCCGCGCCCGCGCCCGGCAGCACGGTGCAAACGGCGCGAACGGGCGACCCGGGCGCGACCGGCGACGTCAGCGCGGTCGAACCAATCAGGCAGCGGCGCGTCGCGGCGAACTCGGGACTCAGCAGCCCGCTGAGCGGCACGCTGACGAAGCGGGGATCGCCGACGTAACGGTTGCGATCGGCGTAGGCCAGCGCGCGAGGCCTCGAGGTAGTGGAAGAGCGCCGTCGCCCGCGGCTCGCCGGCGAGGTTGTAGCCGTTGAGGATGTTGAGGATCTCGCCCTCGGTCGAGCCGCCGCTCGACGGCGGCGCCATCCCGTAGACGCTGCAGGCCGCGGTAGGTGACCTGGGTCGGCGCGAGCACGCGCGCCTCGTAGGCGCGCAGGTCGGCCGTGGACAGGATCCCGGGGTTGGTGATGCTCGTCGTCCCCGGCGCGAGCTCGGGGTGATCGGCGGCCTTGACGAGCGCCGCGCCGATCGGCCCGTTGTAGAGCGCCGATGGCCCCTGGCGGGCGATCAGCTCGTAGGTGTGGGCGAGGTCGGGGTTGCGCAGCAGCGTCCCCACCGGCAGCACGCCGCCCGACGGCGTCAGCAGCAGCTGGCGGCTGGCCTTGTAGGCCTGCAGCACCGACAGCCCGGACTGCTCGAGCTGGGTGAAGTCGAAGTTGACCCGGAAGCCGCGCCGGGCCACGCTGATGGCCGGCTGCAGGTCGGCGGCCAGGCTCTTGTTGCCGTACAGCGACACCGCCTTGGCCCATGTCGCGACCATCCCCGGCACGCCCGTGGACAGCGGCTGGTCAGACGCGGTCGTGTAGTTCATCGGCAGCCCGGTGGCGGGGTCGATGAACATCGTCGAGGTGCACGCGGCCGGGCAGTTCTCGCGGCCGTCGATCGTCGTCACCCGGTGGGTGCGCGCGTTGTAGATGACCATGAAGCCGCCGCCGCCGGGACCGGCCACGAACGGGATCGTCACGCCGAGCGCGCTCGCGGTGGCGACCGCGGCGTCGACGGCGTTGCCGCCGCGGCGCAGCACCTCGATGCCCGGCCTTGCTCGCATCGACGTCCATCGAGGCGACGGCGCCTCCGGTCCCCACTGCGGTGGTCTGCTTCGCCGGGGCGGCGACGAGCGATGGACGGGACGACCGCGATCAGCGCGGTGACAAGGATTCCGACTGCTAGGCGACGCATGCGCGCTCCCTCCCACTGGGCCTGGATATCCAAGGCATACCCATGAGCTGCGAGCAGAAACCGCGAATGGCTCCTGGCACGGCCGCCGGACTGGAAAGTCGGCTGTTCCCCAGCTAGCGTGCGCCGGACCCCAGCCAGTCGTCGGGGACCAACCGAATGGCGCACCCGCAGATGGCAGCACCCGCCTCCACGCCTCGGACCGCCCCGGCCCGCACGGTGGCCGACGTGGTCGGCGAGACGCTCGCCGCTCAGGGCGTTCGCGACGTGTTCGGGCTGCTCGGCTCGGGGAACATGGTCGTCACCGAGGCGCTCGTCGCGCGCGGGGCCACGCTGCACCACTCGCGCCTCGAAGCCGGGGCGATCACCGCGGCCGACGGCTACGCGCGCGTGTCGGGGCGCCCCGGCGTGGTCAGCGTCCACCAGGGCCCGGGCTTGACGAACACGATGACCGGGCTGACCGAGGCGGCCAAGAGCCGCACGCCGCTGCTCGTCCTGGCCGGCGAGACCCCGGCGGCCGCGCTCACCTCGAACTTCCGCATCGACCAGCACGGGCTCGTCGAGTCGGTGGGCGCGATCGCCGAGCGCCTGCACTCGCCCGAGACGGCGGCCGACGATGCGCTTACGCGCCTACGAGCGCGCGCAGACCGAGCGCCGCCCGGTCGTGCTCATGCTGCCGATCGACATCCAGGCCCGGCCGCCCGCGCAGTCAAAGCCGAGCCGAGCGCCGCGGCCGCGCCTCTCCGCCCCCGCCCCGCCATCGGTCAACGACGGCCGCGGAGCTGCTCAACGGTGCCCAGCGTCCCGCGATCATCGCCGGTCGCGGCGCCGTGCTGGCCCAGGCCGGCCCGGCGCTCGAGCAGCTGGGCGCGAGGATCGGCGCGATCCTGGCCACCTCCGCCCCGGCCAACGGCCTGTTCGCCGGTCTGCCCTATGCCCTCGGCATCTCCGGCGGCTTCGCCAGCCCCCACGCCCAGGAGCTCCTCCCCCAGGCCGATGTCGTGCTCGTCGCGGGCGCGTCGGCCAACCAGTGGACGACCCGGCACGGCAAGCTGATCAGCACGGACGCCAAGGTCATCCAGATCGACACCGAGCCCCGCGCGATCTCGCGCAATTGGCCCGCTGATCGTGGCGCTCGTCGCCGACGTCAACGAGGCGGCCAAAGCCCTGACCGACGCGACCCAGGACAAAGCCCGGCTGGCGCAGCGCCGAGCTGGCCAAAGAGATCGCGTCACGACGCTGGACGAGCGACCCCTACGAGGATCGAGTCCACCGACGAGTTCATCGACCCGCGCACGCTCAGCATCGCCCTCAATGCGCTGCTTCCGCGCAACCGGGCGGTGGTCGTCGACTCGGGCCACTTCATGGGCTACCCGTCGATGTACCTCGACGTCCCCGACGCCGAGTCGTGGGTGTTCATGAACGGCTTTCAGGCCGTCGGCCTCGGCCTCGGCGCGGGGATCGGCGCCGCGATCGCGCAGCCCGGGCGCCCGACCGTGGTCGCCGTCGGGCGACGGCGGCGCGTTCATGGCCCTGCAGGAGTTCGAGACCGCGGCGCGGCTCAAGCTCGAGCTGCTCGTCGTCATCTACGACGACGCCGCCTACGGCGCCGAGGTCCACCACTTCGAGCCGATGGGCTACGACGTCGCGCGCGTGCGCTTCCCCGACACCGATCTCGCGGCGATCGCCGGGCGGCGGGCTGCAAAGCGGCGACGATCCGAAACCCAGACGAGCTGCAGATCGTCGCAGGAGTGGCTGGCCAACCCCCACGGCCCGCTCGTGCTCGACGCCAAAGTGAACCCAACCATCTGCGCGGAGTGGCTGTCCGAAGCCTTCCGCGGCGGCTAACAAACCAGGAGAGACACCAAGTGGCAAGCATCGACACATCGCAGGTCACCGTTCTGGTGGACGCGCTCGCCTCCGGCACGATCGACATCGTCGACCTCACCCAGCCGCTCACCGAGTCCACCCCGGTGATCAAGCTGCCGCCGCCGTTTGCGAACACGCCCGGCCTGAGCCGCGAGGAGATCAGCCACTACGACGAGCGCGGGCCGGCCTGGGCCTGGTACACGCTGACCATCGGCGAGCACGTCGGCACCCACCTCGACGCGCCGATCCACTGGGTCACCGGCAAGGACGGCGACGACGTCGCCTCGGTCTCGCCCCACCGGCTCGTCGGCGCCGCCTGCGTGATCGACAAGACCGCCGAGACCGAGGCCGACAACGGCTACCTGCTCACCGTGGCCGACCTCGAGGCCTGGGAGTCCGAGAACGGCCGCATCCCCGACCACGCCTGGGTGCTGTTTCGCACCGGCTGGCAGTCCCGCGCCCAGGACGAGGCCGCGTTCCTCAACGTGGGCGAGAACGGTCCCGTCACCCCTGGCCCCGACGTCGAGGCCTCGCACTGGCTGGCCCACGAGCGCAACATCTCGGGCTTCGGCGTCGAGACGGTCGGGATCGACGCCGGCTCTGCGGGCGGCATGGACCCGCCGTTTCCGCTGCACAACTTCCTCCTCGGCGCCGGCCGCCTCGGCCTCACCCAGCTGGCCAACCTCGATCAGCTGCCGCTCACCGGCTCGCTGCTCGTCGTCGCGCCGCTCAAGCTCGTCGGCGGCACGGGCAGCCCGAGCCGGGTGTACGCGCTGGTGCCCAAGCGCTAAAGCTAAGCCGTCAACGCCTGCGCGCCGGCCACGGCGTCGAAGTGGCGCTGGGCCGGCTCGCGCAGCCCGCCGTACACCGACTCGAAGATCTCCACCGCACGCTCGCGCGCGTCACCCAGCGGCGCGAGCGCCTCGGGCAACTCGGGGTCGAGCGTGGGAAAGGCGCGGAACATGTGGGTCGCGCGCGTGCGCACGAGGAACGCGTCGAGATCGCCGTGCGCGACGATGTCGCCAAACGACGCGCAGAAGGCGTCGTAGCGATCAGCGAGACCGCTCAGGTCCCAGGCCCGCGCGACGAGGCTCACGGCGCCTGCGCCCGGGCTGGCGATGAACACGGTCGCGAACGCGTCGAGGCCGAGCTCGGACAGCAGCCGGGAGACCTCGTCGAGGTGGTCATGCGGGGAGACCCACACCCCGTCGGGCACCGAGCCGAAGCCGAGGAAGCGCAGGCGGCGCGCCAGGCGGCTGAGCTCGAGGCGGCGGCTCTCGGGGATCTGGTGCAGGAGCAGCGTCCAGCCGTCGCCGCCCGTCCGCGGGATGCCCGAGCGTGAAGATGCGCCCGTCGCCCTCGGCGAGCAGCCGCTCGCAGCGCTCGGTCACGCGGTAGTGGACGTGGCGCCCGGAGCGCACGCGGCGCAGCAGGCCGCGGCGTACGAGCCGGGTCAGCGCGACGCGCGCCGCGCCCTCGGAGAACCCGAACTCGCCGAGCAGCTCGACGAGTCCGCCCGACCACACGTGGCGGCCCGGCTCGCGGACGTAGACTCCGAGCAGCGTGATGATGAGGTCCTGAGGCTGCACTCAGTGGCCGCCCACGCAAGTGCGGAGGACCACTACTGCGCCGCCGGCGCCAGGTCGACCAGCGACTCAAAGCGCCGCTGAGCTCGGGGCGCACCCGATCCCGCCCGGCCGGCGGCATGCGCGATCCGGCCCGGTACTGGGGCACCCAGTCGACCGTGACGCCCTGCTCGGCCGCCGCGTGCAGGGTCCAGTTGGGGTCATAGATGTGGGGCCGGGCGAGCGCGCACAGGTCGGCGCGGCCGGCGAGCACGGTCGTGTTGACATCGTCGTAGGAGGAGATCGCGCCGACGGCGATGACCGGGATCTCGACCTCGTTGCGGATCCGGTCGGCGAACGGCGTCTGGTAGCTGCGCCCGTAGGCCGGCTTCTCCTCCCGCGTCACCTGCCCGGTCGAGACGTCGATCAGGTCGGCGCCATGCTCCTGCAACCAGCGCGCGAAGACGACCGCGTCGTCGGCGTCAAAGCCGCCCGGCACCCAGTCGGTGGCCGAGATGCGCACGCTCATCGGCTTCTCCTGCGGCCACACGGCGCGGCAGGCGTCGAAGACCTCCAGGGGAAACGCCGCCCGCGCCGCCAGCGAGCCTCCGTAGTCGTCGCTGCGCACGTTGGTCAGCGGCGACAGGAACGACGAGAGCAGATAGCCGTGGGCCATGTGGAGCTCGAGCAGGTCGAAGTCGGCTTCGATGGCCCCGCACGTGGCGGACACGAACTGCTCCAGCACCGCGTCCATGTCCGCCCGGGTCATCTCGCGCGGCACCGCATTGCGCCGGCGAGTACGGCAGCGGCGAGGGCGCGAGGATCTCCCAGTTGCCCGTCAGCAAGCGGCTCGTCGATCCCCTCCCACATGAGCTTCGTCGAGCCCTTGCGCCCCGAGTGCCCGAGCTGGGCGCCGATCGGGCAGCCGCCCGCGTCGTGGGCGAAGCGCACGATCCGCCGCCACGCCTCGACGTGCTCGCGGCGGTACATCCCCCCGCAGCCCGGGGTGATCCGGCCCTCGGGCGAGACGCAGATCATCTCGGTCATGAGCAGGCCGGCGCCGCCGAGCGCCCGCGCGCCGAGGTGGACGAGGTGAAAGTCGCCCGGGGTCCCGTCGGTCGCCGAGTACATGTCCATCGGCGAGACGACCACCCGGTTGGGGAGCTCGAGCGAGCGCAGGCGCAGGGGCAGGAACATCGGCGGCCGGTCGCGGGCTGAGAACTCATCGTCGACCGCGGCCACGAACTCGGGGTCGCGCAGGCGCAGGTTGTCGTAGGTGACCCGGCGGCTGCGGGTGAGCAGGTTGAAGGCGAACTGCCGGCGCGGCTGCGCGGCGTAGCGGCCGAGGCCCTCGAACCATTCGAGCGAGGCCTGGGCGGCGCGCTGGGTGGACTCGACGACCGGCCGGCGCTCGGCCTCGTAGGCCGCGCAGGGCGCCGGACGGATCGGATGGGCGCTCCCCCAGCGCCCACGCGAGCGCGGCCGCGTCCTCCATGGCGAGCTTGGTCCCCGAACCGATCGAGAAGTGCGCGGTGTGGGCGGCGTCGCCGACGAGCACGACGTTGCCCTGTGACCAGTGCGGGACGCGGACGGTGACGAAGTTGATCCACTTGGAGTTGTTGGCCAGCAGCGGGCGGCCCTGCAGCGCGTCCTCGAACAGCTGGGAGGCAGAACGCGATCGAGCGCTCGTCGCTGACTCCGGGCGCGAGCTCGCCGGCGCCGTGCAGGCCGGCTGCGCGCCACACGTCGACGTGGGTCTCGACGATGAACGTGCTCCCCTGCAGGCTGTAGGGATAGGCGTGGGCCTGAAAGACCCCGTGCTCGGTCTCGGCGATGAAGAACTTGAACGCGTCATAGACGAGGTCGGTCCCGCACCACATGTACTGACAGAAGCGGGGCTCGAGCGTGGGGTCAAAGCCTGCCGCGGCGCGCACGCGGCTGTTGGCGCCGTCGGCGGCGACGACGAGATCGGCCCAGCCGAGGTCCTCGAGGGCGACCTCGTCGCGGAAGCGCAGCTCGGCCCCGAGCGCCGCCGCGCGGTCTTGCAGCAACGCCAGCAGCTCGCGGCGGCCGAGGGCCGAGAAGCCGTGGCCACCCGAGCGGGTCGTGTCGCCCCGGTGGTGGATGTCGATGTCGGTCCAGCGCACGAAACGCGACACGATCTCGGCGTAGCTCTCGGGGTCGGCGTGCTCGAAGACGGTGAGCGTCTCGTCGGAGAACACGACCCCGAAGCCGAACGCGTCGGTGGGTGCGTTGCGCTCGAAGACGGTCACCTCCCAGTCGGGCCGCAGCCGGCGCATGAGAATGGCGAAGTAGAGCCCGGACGGCCCGCCCCCGGCGACGGCAATCCGCATCGACTTAGTGGCCGCTCGGGTGGGTACGGTCGCACCGAGAGGTGCGACTGGTGGATGCCAGGCGCGGACGCAGGACCCGACGTGTAGCAGCGCTACACGAGGGTCCGAGGACGAATGCCGAGCGGGCCGCAGGCTCGCGGCCTCGAATGCGAGCGTACCTGCGCGAGCGACCACTTAAACCCCCAGGTCGGTCAGGTGCTCGTAGCGCAGCGCCAATCCGTTGACCGCGTTGTGCATCAGGGCCAGCGCCGCGCGGACGTTGGCGGCCGCGTTGGGCGGCAGGTCGCGCTCACACAGCGCCTTGAGCTCGTCGTAGACGGCGAGCAGCCGCACCTCGTCGGCGGTCATCTCGCAGCCGAGCAGATCGGTGCTCATCGGATCCCCGATCCGGCTACAGCTCCCGCGGGAGCGGTTACCCCCGCGGGAGCGCCTGCAGCCCCGGTTTGGTCCCGCAGGTCCAGCGTCCGCTTGGCTTTGAGCTCAAAGCGAGGAAGCTCGCCCGGGTTTGCGAGCTCGACGCGGAAATTGAGTCCTTCATGTGCGTGGGCCAGACGCCGGTGAAGCGTATCGGCTAACTCGGACCAGCCGATCCGATGACCAGTCGGGGTTCATCTCCACCCGCAGCGTGATCTCGTCGCGGATGCCTTCGTGGGTGATGACGGTCTGGAACTCGTCGACGTGGGAGAACTCGCGCACGATCGCCTCGATCGCCCGCGGGTAGACGTTGGTGCCGCGCACGAGCTTCATGTCATCGACACGGCCCTGGATACCGCCCTCGTAGAGATCAAACCCGCGCCCGCACGCGCACGTGGCGGCGGGCACGCGGCAGACGAGGTCGCCGGTGCGGTAGCGGATGAGCGGCACCGCGCCGCGGCCGAACGAGGTCACGACCCGCTCGCCGCGCTCGCCGTAGGGCACCGGCTCGAGCGTGTCGGGATCGATGACCTCCTCGAGCACGTGGTCCTCGATGATGTGCGTGCCGCCGGGCTGCTGCGCGCACTCGAAGACCATGATCGTGCCGATCTCGGTCATGCCCGCGGTGTCGTAGGCCTTGGCCCCCCACTGCTCCTCGATAAGCGCCTTGGTCTGGGGGATCGAGCCGGCCGGCTCGCCGGACAGGATGAGCCGTGTGACCGCCGACTCGCGCAGATCGACCCCGAGGCGCTCGGCTTCCTGGGCGAGGCGCAGCGCGTAGGTCGGCGTCGAGGCGACGGCGGTGGCGCCGAAGTCGCGGATCTGCATCACGCGCGCCTCGGTGCTCTGCGCGCCGCCGGGCACGTTGAGCACGCCGATCTTCTCCATCGCGTAGTGCAGGCCCCAGAAGCCGATGAACGAGCCGTAGCCGAAGGCGATGTAGGCGATGTCGGCCGGGCGCACGCCGCAGCCCCAGATCCCGTAGGACCACATCTCGGCGATCCAGGCCCAGTCCTTGCGCGAGTCCAGCGCGCGCAGCGGTCCGCGGCCGGTCGTGCCCGAAGTGGTGTGGATGCGGATCGCACCCTCGGCGCCGATGGCCGGCACCTCGCCGTAGGGCGGCTTGGCCTCCTGGGAGACCATCCACTCGTCGCGCGTAAGCATCGGCAGGCGGCGCAGGTCGTCGAGTGAGCGCAACGAGTCGGGCTGGAACCCGGCCTCGGCGAACCGGCGCTGATACCACGGGCTGCGATCGGCGGCCCATTGAGTCTGGACGCGCAGCTTGGCCAGCTGCAGCGCCTCGAGCTGCTCACGGTCGAGCGTCTCGGTCTTGGGATTCCAGTACGGACTGTCGCCCTTCACCCAGCCTCCTGTGGTCGCGCCGCGATGTTACTCGACATTGCTGTCGACTTCTATGTCGAGTATTCTCGCCGCGCCGTGTCCCCGTACCGAGCGAGCGCGCCGCTGACCCGGCGCTGGGAGCACTTCGACTTCGCGATCGAGTCGGGCGTCGCGACCGTCACGTTCAACCGTCCCGACAAGCTCAACGCGCTCACCTTCGAGGCCTACGCCGACCTGCGCGACCTCGTCGCCGAGCTCCCCCACCGCGGCGAGGCGTGCGTGCTCGTGATCGCCGGCCAGGGGCGCGGGTTCTGCTCCGGCGGCGACGTCGAGGAGATCATCGGCGCCCTGCAGCACCTCGACACCGGCCGTCTGCTCGAGTTCACGCGCATGACCGGCGCCGTCGTCAAGGCGCTGCGCGATCTGCCGATGCCGGTGATCGCCGCGGTCAACGGGATCGCCGCCGGCGCCGGCTCGGTCATCGCCCTGGCCAGCGACCTGCGTGTGCTCGCGCGCTCGGCCTCCTTCGCGTTCCTGTTCACCCGCGTCGGGCTGGCCGGCGCCGACATGGGCTCGGCCTATCTGCTCCCGCGCACGGTCGGCCTGGGCCGGGCGACCGAGCTGTTGCTGCTCGGCGAGAAGATCGATGCGGCGCGGGCCTACGAGATCGGGCTGGCCAGCGAGGTGGTCGACGACGACGCGCTCGCTGGGCGGGTGGGCGAGCTCGCGGAGCGGCTGGCCACCGGCCCCGCCCTCGCCTACTCGGCCACGAAGGCGGCGCTGACCCGCGAGCTTGACATGGACCTGGCCGGGGCGATCGAATACGAGGCGATCACGCAGGCGCTGCTCATGCACTCCACCGACTTCAGCGAGTTCTACGAGGCGTGGCGCGAAGGGCGCCGGCCGGCCTGGAGCGGACGGTGAAGATCGTCAACCCGCCGGAGCTGATGGCGCCGCGGGGGTTCTCCCACGCGGTGGCGAGCGGGCAGACGGTGTATCTGGGCGGGACGACCGCGCACGACGCTTCTGGGGCGTTGCCGGGACCGAGTCTCGTGGCGCAGTTCGACGGCGCGCTGAGGAACTTGGTCGTGACTTTGACCGCAGCGGGGGCGCGTCCGGAGGGAGTGGTCTGGCTGCAGGTGTTCGTCACCGACGTGGCCGAGTACCGCGCCATCACCCGCGAGCTCGGCCCGGTGTGGGGGCGGCACTTCGGCCGCCACTACCCGGCCATGGGCCTGTTCGGGGTCACCGAGCTCGCCGACCCCGACGCCGTGGTCGAGCTGATGGGGATCGCGCTCATCGAGGCCGTTGAGGCGCGCGAGCCATGAGCCGGGTCGTTGTCGTCACCGGCGGGGCCAAGGGCATCGGCCTGGCCATCGTGGAGCGCTTCGCCGCGCTCGGCGACGAGGTGATCGCGCTCGGGCGCGACCACGACGCGCTCGCTCAGCTGTCGGTCCGCGTCGCGGTCTGCGATGTCAGCGACGAGTACCAGGTCGCGGCCGCGTTTGACGACATCGGCCGCGTCGACGTGCTCGTCAACAACGCCGGGGTGGCCGAGAGCGCCCCTGTGCACGGCACCACGACCGAGTCCTGGCGCCGGCACCTCGACGTCAACGCGACCGGCGCGTTTCTCTGCCTGCGCGCGGTCGAGGCGGGGATGCGCAAGCGCGGAGTCGGGCGTGGTGGTCAACGTCGCCTCGACCGCGGGGCGCGTCGGCGCCCCCTACACGATCGCCTACACGGCGTCCAAGCACGCCTTGGTCGGGCTGACGCGCGCGGCCGCGGCGGAGCTGGGCGGGCGCGGCGTGCGCGTCAATGCGGTGTGCCCGGGATTCGTGCGCGGCGAACTGACCGACCGCTCGGTGGCCCGGATCGTCGAGACGACCGGGCGCAGCCCCGCGGAGGCCGAGGCGGCCCTCGTGCGCTCGGGCGGGCTCGGGCGGCTGCTCGAGCCCGAGGAGGTGGCCGACGCGGTCGTGTGGCTGGCCTCCGACGGCGCCGCCGCGATCAACGGGCAGGCGATCGTGATCGACGGGGGCGGGATTCAGGCCTAGCGGGGCATTCCGTCGGGCCGTCGTAGACCAACTGACCCTGGCAGGCGTGCGGGCAAGGCTCAGGGCGTTGACGGACCCGCAGCCAATCGTTATCCATCAGCACGACGACCTGCTCTAGGCCGCGCTCGAGCTCGCGCGAACCCAGCTGCTGGGTCAGCTCGCCGCTGAGACGAGCATCGATGGGCGAACCACGGGTGTCCTGGCGTTCCTTGGCGGCTCGCTCGCGGCGGTCTCGCTGCCGAGGACATCCTTCGAACCTTCTGGTGGACGCCTCTCGTGGGCGTCGCCTTGGCGACGCTCCCCTGTCTGCGATCTACGTTTGATCGCGACAGCGAGTTGGGGCGGGAAGCCTCGATTTCTATGCCCGCTACGGCGGTCACACGTCCAAGCTTGCCCGCGAGCAGCTGCTCGCCGAGCCGGACTCAGCGTTCAGAATCCACGCGAAGCGGATGCGCGCTAAGCGGTCCCGGCTGACGTCGTCGCTGGCCATAATCTCAGTCGGTCTCGTGATCGCTTCCCTCATGATCGGGCTCGACAGGCCGACTACAATCAGGAGCACCAATGGCACTCAAGGACACTCAACCGCAACCACTTCCACCCGCACCTGTACCGGTGCCGGGACCGTCCGGCATGCCCCACGTTTCGCCTCGCGGGCCGATCTCGCGGTAGGCGTCTCGGCGTCCATGTCCTGTCGGTTACCTGCGGCTGAGGTCGAGCGCAGCCTGCGGATAACACCGGCTCGTCGGTACCGCCAGGCGACGAATCGTCGGTAATCACCTCGGGGCTGCAGTCGCTCGCCCAGCTCCACTGCTTGCCGGCGAGAGGTTCCGCCGACGAGCCCCCGACTCCCCCGGCTACAGGTTCCAGCCGAAGTAGACCTCGACCCGGATCACCTGATCCTCGCGGAAGGTCAGGATCTCGGTGTTGCGAAACCGGGTCCCCGCCTCGGTCACCGCCTCGTAGGTGACGATCACCTCGTCGTCGATCTCGATCAGGCGCTTGAACTCGAATGACTCGGTGCGCCCGGCGTTGGGCCAGCAGCGCTCGAAGTAGGTGGTCAGGTCGATGCCGGGATCGGCGGGGCTGAAGAACTGCAAGTCGGGAGCCAGGTGCTCGTACAGCGCGCTCGGGTCCTCGGTCTCGTAGGCGCGGTACATGGCGCGGGCGATGTCGGTTCGGGTCATACCAGGGCAGACCGGCTAGGCGCCCGAAAGTAAGCGCGCGAGCGCCTCCACCCCGTCCCAGACGTCGATGAAGCGGGTGGTCAGCGGCGAGAGACCGAAGCGGATCACGTCGGGCCGGCGGAAGTCGGGGATGACCCCGGCCTCGATCAACCCGGCGCACAGCGCACGGGCGTCGGGGTGAGCGAGCGCGACGTGGGCGCCGCGGCGCGCCGGATCGCGCGGCGAGGCGACGCGCACGTCGGGTCAGGCGCGCGTCGGCGAGCGCGATGGCGAACTCGGTGAGCGCGATCGCCCTTGGCCCGGATGGCCTCGATCCCCGCCTCGGCGACGAGCGAGACCCCCTCGTCAACGGCGTTGAGCGCCAGCACCGGCGGCGTGCCGGAGAGAAAGCCGCGGATCCCGTCGGCCACGGCGTAGCCGGGCGCCATCTCGAACGGATCCCGGCGCCCGAGCCAGCCCCAGATCGGCTGGCGCAACTGCGCCTGGAGCTCCTGCGCGCACGTACATCCACGCCGGGGCACCCGGGCCCGCCGTTGAGGTACTTGTACGAGCATCCGACGGCCAGGTCGGCGCCGTCGGCGTCCAGCGCCACCGGGATCGAGCCGACGCTGTGGCTGAGATCCCACAGCACCATCGCCCCCGCCGTCGTGCGCGACCTCGCTGATCGCGCGCATGTCGGCGATGTGGGCCGAGCGGAAGGAGACGTGGGAGAACGTCACCAGCGCGGTCCGCTCCGACACGAGCTCGGCGACCGCCTCGGGCTCCGGGCCGCCGTCGGGATCGGCCTGCAGCCAGCTGAGCTGAGCCCGCGCGCCTGGGCGAGGCCCTCGAGCACGTAGCGGTCGGTGGGGAAGTTGTCGGTGTCGGTGACGATCTCGGTGCGGCCGGGCCGCGCATCGAGGGCGGCGCTGGCCAGCTTGTAGAAGCACACGGTGGTCGAGTCGCCGATCGCCACCTGCCCGGGCGCGGCGCCGAGCGCGGCGGCGCCGAGGCGGTCCCCGACGGCGAGCGGGAGCTCCATCCAGCCCTCCTCCCAGCCGCGGATCGCGCGCCCGCCCCACTCGCGCCCAACCACCTGGGCGAGGCGCTGCACCGTGGCGGCGGGCAGGCAGCCGAGCGAGTTGCCGTCGAGGTAGGTGATCGTCGGGTCGATGATGAACCGGTCGCGGAACAGGGCGAGCGGATCGGCGTCGTCGAGGCGCTCGGCGTGGGCGCGGTCCAGGGTCATGGCCGCGATCCTACGTAGCCGGGCGAGTTGTCGAGCGCCACCGGCACCCCGCCGGCCACCGTGCCGAGGTTGGTCAGCGACACGCGGCTCAGGCCGTCGCCCCGCCCACCGTTACTCGTGACCGCGATCGCAAGGGTGTTGACGCCATGGGGATCAAGGACGCCGGTAGGCAGCACGAACGTGTGCTGGGGCCCGACGCGGGCGATGTACTGGCCCAGGTTCCAGCCGTTGAGGAAGATGAGCGCGCGGTAGTCGCCATCCGAGGGCGCGATCGTGAGGCCGAGCGATGCGTCCTCGCCGACCGGGACGGCGAGGCGAAACCTCGTGCGATACCACGCGGTCCCCGGAACCGCGCCCGCCGCCGGCACGCGCGTCGTCTCCCAGCTCGCGTCGGGAAAGCCGGGCAGCGACCATCCGGCGCGCTCGCCGAACAGGCCGCCGGTGTTCAACGGTCCCCGTACCGAGTCCGCCGTATCCAGACCGCCTTCAATGCGCCACCGGACCCGGGGCAGACCAGAGACGCTGATGAGTCCGCGCCCCTCCTTCTGGGTGTCGCGGACGAGACCATCCTCGTTGTGGCCGTCGTTGCGGACCATGACCGCGAGCACGTGGCGCCCTGGCCCGGCGTCGAGGCTGAAGGTCGCGGTGCCGAGCGTCACCGGCCCGACCGCGCCGGCGAGGAGCGCTGGCGTGACGGCGGCCGGAAGCACATTCTGGCCCAGGTAGCGACCATCGAGCCAGGCTTGGAGCAGCCCCGAGCCGCCCCCGCCGTAGCGCAGCGCGACCCGGGTCGCCGCCCCGCTGAAGCGGGCCCGGTACCAGACGTCGCCGTGATGAAAGCCGTAGTCGTCGGCGCTGAGCACGGGCTGGCCGGGCGGCGGCGGAGTGGTGCTGTGCGTCCGCGTGCGATCGGCGAGCGGCCAGCTCGCGTCGAGAAACCCGGGGCGGGCCTCGGGGGATTCGGGCGAATAGCGCCACGCAGACAATGCCGGCAGAGCGACCACACCCGGACCGGGCAGATCCGCCATCGCGAGCAGGCTCCCGGCGCTCGTGCGCCGCACCGCCACGGCCCGGCCATTCCACACCACCCGCCGCACCGCGGCGGGTGCCCACACCTCAAGCGGCTCAGCTCCCCGCGTGTCGCCCCGAAGCGTCACGGTGTCCCCGGACACGACGGCGGAGCGCACGAGCTCGGGGCCTCGCACAAGCACCGAACCCGGGCGCCAGAGCGTCGCCGCCGTCGCCTCGTCGGCGATCGCCAGCAACACCGGGGGACGCCCGCCCCCCGAGATCGCGACCTCGATAAGCCCGCGATGCACGTAGTCCAGGCGCACCTCGCGACCGTCCCAGGCCCAGTGCACCGTCCCCTGCAGGACGGTGACGCGCGGGCGTGAGGCAAACCGCAGCGCCGTCGTTCCGGCCTCGCCGCCCCGGCCATGGAACACGAGCACCCCGGGCACGGTGGTCATGAGCTCAGACGTCGAGGAGACGAGCTGCTGACCGGCGATGGCCAGTTCGGCGACGAGGATCCGCGCATCCTGGCCGCGCAGCTGCACGGGCGCGTCAAAGCCCGGGAGCGCGACCGTAGCGGAGCCCGCGCCGGGGTGCACAATCACAGAGACGTGGGTTCCGGTGAGCCGGTTGATGTCGTCATACACCCGCACGCCCGGCCGTGAGATTACGCGGCCGCGGTCGACCCGGGTGAGCTGCGGGACGCTCTGGACCAACAGCCCAAGCTCCTTGAGCGCCAGCGCCTTGGGCCGCAGCTGGCGCGCCTCGTCGATGGCGGCGCCGTAGTCGTAGGAGGAGTAGACGAGCGGGGCCGGCAGCCATCCCCATGACGTCCCGCCGAACGCCATGTACACGTTCTGGACGGTCAGGCGGTTGGCGATGTTCGTCTCGTCGAACACGCGCTCGTACCCGGTCCCCTCGCGCGCGGCCGTGCACGCGTAGCCGCCCCGGTGACCCCAGGGATCGAACCAGCCACCGCCGAACTCGGCCACGTCGCCGGGCGTGTGCGGCGAGGCCGAGCTACCCCCGGTGGTGCCGCCGGAACCCCAGATGCCCCAGTCCTGGGGCGAGCTGGGCGCGCCGAGTGCACCGCTCACCGTGCACTCCCCGCCGGGGTAGTCATCGAAGCCGTACAGGTTCAGCGGCGCGCGGACCGTGCCCGCTACGGTCGAGCTCCGGGGCACCCAGAGGCCGTTGCGTCCTCGGTCGTTGTGGACGAGCGGCACCGTGATCCCGTCGGCCCGGGCACGAGCGACGAGGTGGCGCATGTAGGCGACCTGCGCCGGCGCGGTGACCGGGAGCTCGTTCTCGATCTGGTCGAGGATGACCGTCCCGGTCGCGTTGGTGAACTGGTGGCGGGCGATGATGCGGTCGATCGCCCGCATCCAGCCGTCGACGGCGTGCAGGTAGTCGGGCGCGTTTGAGCGGGCGTGACCGGCTTGGGTGAGCAGCCAGCCAGGGAAGCCGCCGGCGTCGAGCTCGGCGTTGATGTAGGGCCCGGGGCGGGCGATGACGTAGAGCCCGGCCCGCTGGGCATCGGCGAGCACACGGTCCATGTCGCGCACGCCGGTGAAGTCATAGGCCCCGGGCGCGGAGGAGTGATAACCCCAGTCGAAGTAGATCGAGACGGCGTTGAAGCCCTCAGCCTTCATTTTCTCCAGCACATCTGGCCACAGCGAGGGGCTGGGCAGGCGGAAAGGATGAAACTCGCCCGACCAGATGAACACGCGGTGCCCAGCGAGGATGAGGGAGTAGCGATCGAAGGCGATCGTGTGCGAACGGGCCGGGTGCGCGACGTGCGTCGTGCCGCAGGCGCTCAGGCCGACGAGCGCGACCACGAGCAACGGCACCAGTCGCCGGGCGACCACGCCGCCCGACGCTACCAGCTTGACATGTGACCTTTGGTCACGGAGCGCGAGCTGACCGCGGCGCGCCCGCCAATCGCGCAGGTTGCCCGCGTTGTTTCGTTATAGCTGTCGAAATCTCATGTTTCCCACGCTTGTCACATGACACCGTCAAGGTGTAACGTAATGCCGTCAGTGTCAGGTTGTGCTTTCGCGTCACCCGAAACCCCGGTGACGTCGGTGTTCGAGTCACTTCGGCCCTCGGTGACAGTCTCATTGTTAGGCCAAGGGCTGGAGCAGCATGCACCTCACGCACAAGGGCTTACGGGTAGACGGCAGCGCAGTAGGTCGTGTCGCGCCGCCACGAAAGCGCGATGCGGCGCGTCGCTCGAAACGAGCGGCGCTCGAGCTGGCTCGTCTGCCGGACGACCGGACGACCCTCACGAGCGGAGGCCGCGCGTTTGACGCCCGACGTCGGCCGGTCGCGGCAGGGCAGCTGGTGGTTCGCTGGGAACGCCGGCCCGGCGCGCTGATCATCTGGCTGAGCGGAACGCTTGACCGAGCGACGACAACGCTGCTCGACCATGAGCTCGACCACAAGCTCGACGCGCGAGCGGGCGGCGCCAAGCGCCTGATCGTCGATCTCACCGGCCTCGAGTTCATCGACACACCCGGCCTGGACGGCCTCATGCGCACCCAGCAGCGCGCGGCGCGCGGTGCGCGGCTATCCTTCCGCCACGGGCCGCATGTCGCCCATGACCCGCTCAAGCTGACCGCCACGGTGCTCCTGCGCTCTCGGTGGGTCACGCGTCACGCAGCCGCGAGCCCCCGTGTCTCCTCTTTCGCGCGCGCAAGGGCGTGCGCCGATGTCGATCACGAGCCCCCCGATGATCGACGGGCAGCCTGAATAAGGCTCCCTCTGGCAGCTGGCGCGAGCGACGCATCTCCTCTCCACGGGCGTCGCTCGCGCCGCGCCACAGCCGTCGGATCCGTTGGCGTCACGACCGCCGCTTACCTCGAGCGCGCCACGAGCCACGTCGCGCGGCGAATACTGTCACAGGTCCAACCCCGAGCGCGATTATGGGGCTGTGATCGTCGAACTGGAGGGGTGCACCGACGCCGAGTTGCTCTCCCGCACGGGTCGAGATGTCGAGGCGTTCGCCGTCTTCTACCGCCGCCACGTCAAGTGGGTGCTGCGGGTCGCCGCCCGGCGCACGGGCAGTCCGGAGCACGCCGGTGACCTGACCGCCGAGGTGTTCGCCGCCGCGCTGCTCGCGGCAGGGCGGTTCCAGGCGCAGCGCGCGTCGGGCGAGGCCAACAATTGGCTGTTCGGGATCCTCCTCAACAAGCTCGCGGGCTTTGAGCGCCGCGGAGCGGTCGAGCGGCGCGGGCGCCGTCGACTCGGGCTCCAGGCACCGGCCCTGCCCGTCGACGAGTTCGACGCCGTCCTCGCCGACGGTGGCGCGGATCCGAGCGTCGTCACGCTGCTGAACGCGTTGCCCGAGGACCAGCGCGCGGCGGTGCGTGCCCGGGTCATCGACGAGCGCCCCTACGGCGAGGTCGCCGCCGTTCTGCAGACTTCAGAGGCGAACGCACGCAAGCGGGTGAGCCGTGGCCTCGCCGCGCTGCGCGCCGGGCTGGAAAGGAAGACGTCATGAGCTACATCAGCGAACTCGAGCATGAACTTCTGCGGGCGGGGCGGGCCCGGCAGCGCCGGCGGCTGCCCGGACGGCCGTGGGTGCCCGGACTGTCGCACGTGCCCAGAGTGAGCTTCGCCGGCGCCGCCGTGGCCATCGCGGGCCTGTCGTCGCTCGTATTCGCGGTGCTGGCAATCGCGCTGCTCGGGCATCGGGCGCCCCTGCACCAGGACGGTGCCTCGGCCGCGGTGCCCGCGGGGGC
Source organism: uncultured Solirubrobacterales bacterium (assembly GCA_963744195.1). Taxonomy (GTDB): domain Bacteria; phylum Actinomycetota; class Thermoleophilia; order Solirubrobacterales; family Solirubrobacteraceae; genus Palsa-465. Next base: position 575,337 of record CAVUSY010000009.1, on the reverse strand, counting down.
GCAGCGTTTGGTGTCGGCGTTGGCGATCCTGCGCCGGCCGCAGACGACGGCCGATCGCAGCCTCGCCGCGGACGCGGTGGCACAAGGAGCGGGCCCGCTCATCCCGAGTCTGACTCGTCTAGCCGTCAACCGGCCAGGCGTGAAGGTCTTTGTGGTGGTCAACGAGCCAGGCGTGGATGGCGAGGCCGTGTGGCCCGCCAGACTCGGCGACGAGGTGTCCGTGATCGCGCAGGTGGACCACCGGACCTACCGAAGCTTCCCGGTGCCATACGGAGCGCTGCGCGACCCGCGCACCGGGAGTAACGCCGGCGGTTTCATCGTTGGGTTGGTTCCCGACCGGGTCGCCAAGGTGCGCTGGAGCTTCCCGGTCAAGGCGGGCTCCTACAGGCTGTTCGGACACGTGATGAACAACATCGCGCTCGAGCATCTGGGATCAGCCGCGCCGCAAGCTGTGGCCCCGACGGATTGGTTTGCCGCCGATGGACACCTCATGTCGACCTCGGCGGCGTATCAGCCGACAGGGGTTGTGCCGCAGCTGCTTAACCCGTCGGTCAAAGCGCGCATGATCAAGCTCGCCGAGCAGTACCCCAGCCAGCCGTCCGCGAAGGTGCGCGCCACATTCCCTGTGTTTGCGCACGAGCCGTGGTCGGGGAGCGGAGTCAGCGTCACACACCCCGCGCCGTCCGCGCTTCCGGCGATCGTGCTGTTGCAAGCCGATCAGTCGGCTCCGCGAGGTCTGTCGTTCCCCAAGAAATATGTGCTCGCGACCCTTCAGGTCAGCACCAGCTCTGGTCTGCTGGTGTGGATCGTGCCCGGAGAGAGCACCATCTGCATCTTCAGCATCGACTCGGGCGGGTGCTCGGCGACCCCGGGCGGCGAGCTCGCAAGCGGGTCGTGGGGAGGTGCGATGCTCCCGGACGGGACTCATGAGTTGCTCGGGGTGATCCCCGGGAACAACGCGACGGTTACGGTCGACACGACCACAGGCACAAAGCACGTCGCGGTCATCGACGGCCTGGCCATCGTTCGCGACATCGGCGTCCTCTCGATCCGCTACCGCCGGGCGGACGGAACACCCACACGATGGCATTGATCTGCGCGGCTCCCCTTGGGGCCGCCTCCGCGGGGGCGCGCCGTTGCGCTCGCACACTTAGGCGGTGGATGAACGCCTCGCGGCTCTCTCTATCGCCCCAAGTACGCCCGCCGCAGATCCTCGGAGGCCAGCAGGTCGCCCGCCGGCCCCTCGAGCACGATCTGGCCGGTCGACAGGACGTAGCCGCGGTCGGCGATCGAGAGCGCCATCGTCGCGTTCTGCTCGACCATGAGCACGGCCACGCCCGACTCGTGGACCTCCTTGATGATGCGGAAGTTCTGCTGCACGAGCGCGGGTGAGAGGCCCATCGAGGGCTCGTCCATGAGCAGCAACTTGGGCCGTGACATGAGCGCGCGGCCCATGGCGACCATCTGCTGCTCGCCACCGGACAGCGTGCCGGCGAGCTGCGTGCGGCGCTCGTGCAGGCGCGGGAAGAGCGAGTAGACGCGCTCGAAGTCCTCGTGCAGCGAATCGCTCCCGCGCAGCACCGCGCCGAGCTCGAGATTCTCGAGCACGGTCATCTGCCCGAACAGGCGCCGGTTCTCGGGCACGATCGCGATCCCGCGGGCGATCCGGCGCGGCACCGGCCAGTGGCCGACCTCCTCGCCGTCGAGCATGACCTTGCCCGAGCGCGGGCGCACGATCCCGAGCACGGTCTTCAGCGTCGTCGACTTGCCCGAGGCGTTGCCGCCGAGCAGGCACACGAGCTCGCCCGCGCCCACCGGCGAGCGACACCTTCTCGAGGATGCGGATCGGGCCGTAGTAGGTGGTGACGTCCTCGAAGGCGAGCAGCGCGCTCATTGACGCAGCGCTTCGGGGTCGCGCCCGATGTAGGCCTCGATGACCGCGGGGTGGTCGGCCACCTCATCGAAGGTGCCCTCGGCGATCTTGACGCCGTGATCGAGGGCGACGACGCGATCCGAGCACCCGGCGACGACGTGCATGTCGTGCTCGATGACGAGGATCGAGAGCCCGAGCTCCGCGCGCAGGCGTCCGATCAGCTCCATCACTTCGAGGCTCTCGTTGGGATTCATCCCCGCCGCGGGCTCGTCGAGCAACAGCAGCTTGGGGCGCGTGGCCAGCGCGCGGGCGATCTCCAGGCGCCGGCGGTTGGCGTAGGAGAGCGAGTACGCGGGCTGGTCCCAGCGATAGCCGGCCAGCCGGCGCCCGAAGAAGGCCAGCACCTTCTCGGCCAGTGCCCGCACCTCGCGCTCCTCGCGGCGGCTGCGGGGCAGGCGCAGAATCTGCTCGATCGGCGTGGCGCGCGTGTGACCGTAGGTCGCCGCCATCACGTTCTCGATCACCGACATGTTGAGAAACAGGCGCAGGCTCTGAAACGTGCGCGCGATCCCCGCGCGGGTGATGGCCGTCGGCGAGCGGCCGAGCAGCGACTCACCGGCGAACACGAGATCTCCGCCCGAGGGGTCATAGATGCCGGTGATGACATTGAACAGCGTCGTCTTGCCCGCCCCGTTGGGGCCGATGACGCTCACGACCTCGCGCTCCTGCACCTCGAGCTCGAGATCGGTGAGCGCGTTGAGGCCGCCGAAGGCGAGCGACAGCTTCTCGAGGGAGAGGATCGGCGTCATACGATCTCCACCCGCCGCGAACCGAGCAGGCCCTGGGGGCGCGCGTTCATCATCACGATGAGGATCGCGCCGATGAGCAACTGACGGGTGATCGCCGGCTGACCGACCAGGCGGGCCTCCCATACGCACACGGCGAGATACACCGTGGGCACGATCAGGGCATCGTGCGCCACCGGCCGCGCAGCTGCACGATCGCGATGAGCGCACAGATGAGGATGACGAAGCCGATGTTGCCCGGGCCGGTCGGGTTGGCCGGCACGATGACCCAATGGCGCACGACGTCGGCGATCCAGCCGCTGGACTGCGGCCCGCCGGCCACCGCCGAGGCGGACACGGCGCTGACGATCGCGTGCATGGCGAGTCCAAACACGACGATCGCCGCGACCACGGCGCCGAGCTTGCGCCAGGGGCGCAGCTTGACCACGAGCGTCAGCACGATCATCCCGTAGAAGATGTAGCCCGACTGGGTGGGGCTGCGCAGGAAGCCGTCGAGCGTGATCGCGATGATCAAGCCGCCGATCACCGCTCCGCCGATCGACCCGGCTCCGCCGAGGATGAGCGCGGCGTAGATGAGGATGAGAAACGGCGTGTCGAAGTCAGTCGGGAACACGCTGATCTGCTGAGCTGCGAACACGGTGCCGGCCAGCGCGGCGATGGCGGCGCCGAAGCTGAACGCCATCAGCTTGACCCGATTGACCGGGATCGTCATCAGGCCGGCGGCGAGCGGATCCTCGCGCACCGCGCGCCACGCCCGGCCCAGGCGCGAGCGATCGAGCATGTGCACCGCCGCGCAGACGACCGCGAGCAGCACGAGCAGCAGGTAGAAGTAGCCCTTGTTGGTCGTGATCTGGGCGCCGAAGCCCTTGTAGGGATCGATCGAGGTGATCCCGTTGGGGCCGCCGAGCGTGCCCGAGGCGACGTTGTTGGTGAACTCGACGAACGCCTCGCCGAAGAACAACGTGACGATGGCCAGGTAGTCGCCGAGCAGTCGTCGCGAGGGCAGGCCGACGAGCAGCCCGAGCACGCCCGCGGCGATCATGACCACCGGAACCGAGGCGTAGGCGGGCCAGTGGATCCCGCCGCCGATCTGCGAGGAGGACAGCAAGGCGAAGCCGTAGGCGCCGAAGCCGTAGAAGGCGATGTAGCCGAGGTCGAGCAGCCCCGCCCAGCCGACCGAGATGTTGAGCCCCACGGCGAGCAGGGCCAACAGCAGCATGTTGATCCCGATCTGGAACTGGAAGTCGTTGAGCCCGAACTGCGGGATGATCGCGCCGACCACGACGACGCCGGCCAGCCTCGGCCACCAGCCCACGCGACCGAACGCCCGCTGCGCGGCGCCGAGCGGGCCCGGCAGTGATTCCTGGCGCTCGCCCGAGCGGGCGACCCACTCGTCGACGCCGACCGCCGCGCGCTCGCCCGGGGCGCCCTCCAGCGAATCGGGGTCGGGCTCGGTCATACCTTCTGCAGAGTCACGCGCCCGAGCAGGCCGGACGGGCGCAGGATCAGCACCGCGATGAGGATCCCGAACACGATCAGGTTGGTGTACGTCGGGCTGACATAGCCGGTGATGAACGACTCGGCTATGCCGATGATGAAGCCGCCGAGCACCGCGCCGGCGATCGAGCCGATCCCGCCGACCACGGCGGCGGTGAACGCCTTGAGGCCGGCCACGAAGCCGATCAGGTTGTAGACCTGGTTGAACACCAGCCCCGACATGACCCCGGCCACGCCGGCGAGCGCCGAGCCGAGAAAGAACGTGGCCGCGATCGTGAAGTCGACGTTGATGCCGAGCATCTCGGCCGCCTCGCGGTCGGCGGCCACCGCGCGCATCTGCTTGCCGAGCTTGGTCCGGTCGACGAGCAGGCGCAACCCGATCATGAGCACGATGGCGAGCACGATGATCATGATCCGCACGAGGTCGATGTTGAGCGGGCCGATGTGAATGCCGCCGTTGAAGGAGATGAAGTCCGACGTGTTGTAGATCTTGGTCTGAGAGCCGAACAGCAACAGCACCGCGTTCTCGAGAAAGAACGAGACCCCGAGGGCGGTGATGAGGGGCGCGATGCGCGGTGCGTCACGCAGGGGCCGGTAGGCGAAGCGCTCGATGGCCACACCGAGCAGACCGGTTGACGCGGCGGCGAGGCCGAACATGATCACGAGCAGCAACGGCACGGGGATGCTCAGTGCCGTCGAGCCCCCGAACCACTGGATGACGAAGTAGCCGATGAACGCCCCGATCATGTACAGATCGCCGTGGGCGAAGTTGAGCAGCTTCAGCACGCCATAGACCATCGAGTAGCCGAGCGCGAGCAGCGCGTAGAGCGCCCCGGTGGTGAGGCCATCGACCAGCAGCGTGAGGAATTTGTGCATGGGCAGTGCCCTGAGCGAGGGCGCGCGCCCGTCGGCGGGCGCGCGCCCCCAATTCAGGTGCTGATCAGCTGCTCGGGATCAGGTTGTACTTACCGCCCTTGGCGATCTTGAACAGGAAGAACTTCCCGCCCTGCAGATCGCCGCTCGAGGTGAACGAGATCGGCTGGCCGAGGATCGTGCTCGGCTCGTTGGTCGCTTTGACCGCCGCCAGCACGCTGGAGCGGCTCGGACTACCCGACTTGCACGCGCGTGGCGATCGCCATATCGAGCACGTGGGTAGCCGCATACACCGGCGGTCCGAACGTGCCGAAGCTGCCGTACTTGGCCTTGGCCGCCGCGGCAATCGAGGCGTCGGACGGAATCGCCGTGATGTCGGGTCCGAACGACGAGACGTAACTGCCCGCGACGGTGAACTGACCGGGCGAGAACAGGCCGTCGGTGCCGAAGATGACCGCGTTCTTCTTCTGCTCAGCCAGGTTCTTGCCGAGCTGCTGGGCGTTGGCAGCCACCTGCCACGGGAGCACGACGACCGAGGTCGAGCCGCCCACCTTGGCCACCAGCGAGGAGAAGTCCGTCAGCTTCTGGCTGACCGACTCGTGGTCGACCGTGATGCCCGCGGCTTTGAACACCGGCGTCATCGCCGCCACCAGGCCGGTCGAGTAGGCCTCCTGGTCATCGACGATCATGATCGCCTTGGGGTGCAGCTTGCTGATGATGTAGTGGGCGTCCTGGGGACCCTGAACATCGTCACGCGACACGACCCGGAAGAAGGTCGGGTTCTTGCCCGCGGTCAGCGCCGAGTTGGTCGCCGAACCGGTGATGAACGGGATCCCGGCCCGTCCGAACAGCGGTCCGACCGCCGCGACTTCCTGGCTGCCGGCCGGGCCGACGACGCCGAGGATCTTCGAGTTGGCGACGAACTGCTGGGTGACCGTGGTGGCCTGCGCGGGTTGGAGCTGGGTGTCGCCTTGGACGAGCGAGATGTTGGTGTGGTTGGCGGCGTTGTCCGACGCGATGGCGAGCTGGGCGAAGTGCAGCTGCTCGGCGCCGAGCTGGGCGACGGGGCCGGTGATCGGGCCCTCGAAGCCGAGCGAGGCGGTACACGAACTCGATGAGCCGCCAGTTGAGGCCGCAGTGCTCGTGCTGCTCGAACTCGAGCTTGAGCTCGATGACGATGAGCTCGAGCCACAGCCCGCAGCGAACAGTGCGAGTACCGCGAGCGTGGCGATGATGGACCGACCCTTCACTTGAAACGACCTCCTCCTTGGGGGAATGCTCGGCGCCGCGCGGAGCGGGCGCCGGTCTGGCGGACGGCGTGCCGGCGTAGGCCGGCGTGCCGTCGGGGTAGTAGGCAGCCGCCGGCGATCCCGACGGTGCAAACACCGCGACGATGCGCATGACGTCATCGCCGGTGTTCTCCAGACAGTGGACGGTGCGCGCGGGCAGCTGGATCGGCGCTGCCGCGAGCGACGGCGTGATCGCGACCTTCGGCGTGCAAGACCCCCACCCCCTCGAGGACGTAGATGACCTCGTCGTAGGTGTGGAAGTGCTCGGGCGCGCGCACGGTGGGGATGTAGCCGACGAAGTGGGTGGCCGCGCGCAGCCCACGCCGGGCGTCGGCGATGATCCGAAACTCGCGCTCGGTGGTCGCCGCCTCGGAGGCCTGGTCTTCGAGACGGCTGACCACGATGCGGCGCGGGTCGCGATCGGTGGGATCGCAGTCGGGGATGCGCACCGAGACCAGGCGCAGCGGCTCGCTGCCCTCGGGGTGCAGGCGATAGCGCTCGCCGGCCAGCAGGTGCGCCCCGGCCTCGGGTCCGAGCGCGTGGCGCTCGCCGGCGAGCTCGAGCTCGCCGGTCCCCGGAGAGCACGAACAGGACCTCCTCCTCGTCGGCGCCGACCGTGCGCGACTCGCTGGCCGCGCACTCGACGAGCGCCTGCTCGAAGGCGTCGAACCCGGTGTGGCGGCCGAGCGTGGGCCCCGGCGGCCCGGCATCGACAACCTGTACCGCTATGGGCATGCCGGTCATTTCGGGGCCAGCGGTCAATCGCCTGCCGCGAGCGAAGCGGCGAGGGTGATCTCGGTCCCGGTGAGCGCCCGCGACACGGTGCAGTCCTTGGCCGCGGCGGCGATCTCGGCAAAGCGCTCAGGGTCGAGGCCGGGCACGTCGGCGGTGCTGCTGAGCTCGATCAGGGTGATGTTGAACGCGTCGCCGACCTGCTCCAGGCGCGCGCGGGCGCTCGTCTGAATCGAGCGCGGCTCATGGCCGGCCTCGCCGAGCAGGCTGGCCAGCGACATCGTGAAGCAGCCCGCCTCGGCGGCCGCGAGCAGCTCCTCTGGATTGGTGGCCGGGAGGCCCTCCTGCACGCGGGCGTTGAGCGAGTAGGCGCCCTCGAAGGCGCCGCTGCCCAGAGCGAGGCGACCGCCACCGGCCTCCACGTTGCCCTGCCAACTCGCCTGCGCCCTACGAGTGACCCGAAACCCCACAAACCCTCCTCCGGCGTTCTTGTAGTTGCCCATCAAACCATTTCGCCCCTAAGCTGCGCAACCACATCCAGTGATCACACACACGAATGACATAGAAGCCCTGCGCGGGCGCTTCTCCGCGCTCCAAAGCGGGTTTGCGTTCATGGACGCGCCGGGCGGCTCGCAGGTCCCCGACGAGGTCGGCGACGCAATCGCCGGCGCCATGCGCGAGGCCAGCGCCAACCTCGGCGCCGGCTACGCCACCAGCCATCGGGCCAAGGCGATCCTCGAGCGCGCCGAGGCCGGCGCCGCGAGCTTTCTCGGCTGCGCGCCGGACGAGATCACCTTCGGGGCCAACATGACCTCGCTGAACTTCATGCTCTCGCGCACCGCAGGGCGGACGTTTGCCCCCGGGGACGAGATCATCGTCTCCTCGCTGGACCACGACGGCGGCGTGGCCCCGTGGCTCGAGCTCGCCCACGACCGCGACCTCGTCGTGCACGTGATCGAGCTGCGGCCCGACACGACATTGGATCTAGACGATCTGGCCTCGAAGCTGAGCGAGCGCACGCGGGTGGTCGCCTTCGCCTGGGCCTCGAACGCGATCGGGACAGTGACCGACGCGCGCCGCGTATGCGAGATGGCTCATTCGGTGGGGGCGTTGGCCTGGATCGACGCCGTGCACTACGCCGCGCACCGGACGATCAACGTGCACGAGGTCGACGCCGATGTGCTCCTGTGCTCGCCGTATAAGTTCTGCGGCCCGCACCTGGGCATGGCGTACGGGCGCTCGTCGGTGCTCGAGACCTGGCGCCCCTACAAGGTGCGCCCGGCCCCGAGCTCACCGCTCGGGCGCCGGTTTGAGACCGGCACGCCCCCGTTCGAGCTGCTGGCCGGGCTCGGGGCGACGTTTGACTACCTCGACTCGCTCGGCGGCATCGGCGCGCTCGTGCCCTACGAGGAGTCGCTCGGAAAGCACTTCCTCAACACGATCTCCGACGCGGTGACCGTGTATGGGCTGCCGGGCATGGAGGGCCGCGTGCCGACCTTCCTCATCAACGTCGATGGGGTGCCGGCCGCCGACGTGGCCGCGCATCTGGCCTCGCGCGACATCGGCGTGTGGGCCCATGACTCGTGGTATTCGCTCAATCTCTACCGCAAGCTCGGCTACGAGAAGGACGCGGTCCGGCTCGGCTTCATCCACTACAACTCGGTGGACGAGGTCGACCGGTTGGTGGCCGCGCTGGAGTCCGCGCGGGTCCTCGCCGCTGCCGGCGGATCAGCGTGACCCGACTCGTACGCGCCCGTCGGTGGTGAGCGCTCGCCGCGCGCGGCGGACGAGCACCACGACGACGCTCGCCGCGACGAGGGCGATGAGCGGGACCACCCGCTTGAGCAGAGCACTGCGGCCGATCTCCCCGAGGTCCAGCACCTCATCGGTCGGGCGACTACGCGGCGTGCTCACCCGGCCAGTGGCGGCGGCGAGGGCGGAATCCGCGGCCGGACCGGTCGGTAGGCGTCCCACAGGCGTGTCCTCGTAGCCGCCGAGCCGTGTCGGAGCCGGCGCCACGGCGGCTGTCGCCCAGTCGACGGTGACCGGGTTGGCGCCCGTCGTGTCCGCTGGACCGGTCGCGATGTCGGCCGGCGTGGCCTCGTTGGCTCCCGGCCACGGCGCCTGCACCAGGCCAACGTCGGCGGCCATTTCCTGGGCCAGGCAGGCGGCGAACTGGGCCATGAGCTTGGCCGACACCTCCTGCATGACACCCCGTCCGAATTGCGCGGCCGGCCCGGAGATCTGAATCTCGGTCTCGACGGCTACGCGCGTGCCTTCGGAAACCGGGCGCATGGCGGTCGATATCGTGGCCGCCGCGGCGCCGGTGCCGCGCGCGTCGCGCGCGCTGGCGCGCATGACCGCTCGGTGCTCGGTTTCGTCCGTCTGCTCGATCTGCACCGTGCCTCGGTAGCGGCTGGTCACGGGACCGATCTTGATCGCCATCTCGCCTTCGAACTGACGGCCGTCACCGCGGTGCAGCTGTGCGCCGGGCAGGCACGGCGCCACCCGTTCGAGGTCCAGCAGGACGTCCCAGGCCCGCTCCACATCGGCCGGGATCGTGAACTCGTTGCGCAGTTTCATGGCGCCCACCCATCCGGGACTTGGGCAAAGGCGCGAGCGGGAGCTGACTCGACGCCGGCGAATTTGTAAAACGGCGCGAAGAACATGCAGCGCGGCGGCAGCTCGCGCAGGTTAACCAGACCCTCGACGAGCACGATGCCGGCCCCGAGCAGCGTGCGGTGGACGACGAAATCCTCCGCGCTCCACCCTGGAGCCCGCGCCGCCGGCTCCTCGAAGAAGTCGCACCCGACGCACTTGGGCCGGTGGTCGGCCAGCCAGCGCGCGGCGTCATGAGTCAGCGCCGGCGAGTCGGGAAAGTACCGCGGCGTTCCGATCGCCTCCTGCGCCCAATCGCTGCGAAGCAGGACGATATCGCCGGGTTCGATTGCCTCGTCAGCCTCGCGCAGGGCCGCCTCAGCGTTGACCAGGGCGGCGCGGTCGATGAGCGCACGCGCCGGCACCGGCGTGATATCGAGCACCACGGCGGATCCAATGACTCGGTCCAGGGCGACGGCGTCGATCGACTCCCCATCCCGGAACACATGCAGCCCGGATTCGACATGGCATCCGGTATGACAGCTCAGCGTCGCCTGCGCCGATTGCCAGTAGCCAGGCTTGACGCGAACGTCGAAGTCCACGCCGATGTCCGTCGACGGGGGGCCGCGGAAGCCCCGCGGCACAGCCGGGGACAGGTCGACGAGGCGAGTCATCCCGACAGACCACCACGGTCGTCGCCGATGGTCGTGAAGAAGTCGCGCTCGCGCTGGGCCAGTAGCTCCGGGATCGCCTCCTGCTTCACCAGCCGCGTGAAGTGCTCGGACTCCATGTGAGCTTGATAGCCGCCTTCGTCGACGTACTGCTCATAGAGAAAGAACAGGTCGGGATCGGTATCTGAGCGCTGTGCCTGGTAGAAGCGACAACCGGGCTCGGCGCGCGAGGGCGGTGTCATCTCGCGTATCACCTCGAGCAGGCGCTCCGCCTTGCCGGGATGCGCGCGCCACTTGGCCGTAACTACATATGCCACGTTCGAGTCTCCTTGTGTCCGATCGTGTTGCGCAGGATGCCGATGCCCTCGACCTCGAGCTCGATCACGTCTCCGGGCGCCAGCCAGCGGTCGAGCTCCAGGCCCGAGCCGCCGGTCGCGGTGCCCGAGCCAATAATTTCGCCCGGATACAGCGTTTGGCTTTGGGAGCTGTACGCGATCATGTCGGCGAAGCTGTGGTGCATCTCGGCCGTGGAGCTCTCACCCCATGGCTCCCCGTTGACGCGCACCACCATCCGCGCGGCTGAGGCGTCAAATTCGTCGGCGGTGACCAGGCACGGTCCCAGAACATTGGAGCCGTCCCAGTCCTTGGCCTTGCCGGGACCGAGGCCAACCGGAATCTCTCGGCGCTGCACGTCGCGCGCTGAGAGATCGTTCCAGATCGTGTAGCCGAAGATGCAGCCAGCCGCGTCGTGTGCCTGAACGTCTCGCACCCGCCGACCGAGCACAGCGGCCAGCTCGAGCTCGTGGTCAAGCCTGTCGGTGTAGGCAGGCCACGGCACCTCGACGTCGGGCCCGATGACCGTGTCGGGCAGTGCTTTGTAATAAGCGGGCAGCTCGTACCACTCGCGCGGGATCTCCCGGCCAAGGCCTCTGTAGGCGGCCTTCAGGTGTCCTTCAAAGCCCAGGAAGTCGCGCATCGACCGGGGACGCAGCGGCGCCAGCAGCCGCGTGGCCGGCGGCACCTCATCGCCCTCTCGGAGCGGCGCGCCAGCTTCGATGAACGCCACCATGTCCCCGTGAAAGCCGGCGTCGACGATCGTTTGCCCGCGCTGTACGCCGACCCTCGGGCCGGCGCCCGCGTCATAGGTGACGAGCTTCACGCGCGCTCCGCCAGCTGCGCTGCGGCGCGCCGCACTGCGTCGACAATCTTCACATACGACCCGCAGCGGCACAGGTTCCCCCCCAGCGCCTCGACGATCTCGTCGTCGGAGGGTTGGGGATTGTCGGCTAACAGTGCCTTGGCGGTGAGCACGAATCCCGGCGTGCACCAGCCGCACTGAAAGCCGTGGGCGTCGACGAACGCCCGCTGGACGGGATCGCCTCCCCCGAGTCCCTCAACGGTGGTGAGGTCACGGTCGGCCACTTGTGGCGCCAGGGTCAGACAGCCCGAGATCGGCTGACCGTCCACCAGCACCGTGCAGGCGCCGCACACACCGATCCCGCAGGTCGCACGCACTGAACCAAGGCCCTCCCGGCGCAGGACGGCGATGAGCATCTCGTCTGCATCGCATTCGAGCTCGACGCGACGCCCGTTGAGATTCACGGGGACTCTCACGCTTCGACCCCCGCGGGCATCGACCGCTGCCAGCACGCGCTCAGCCGTCATCGGCAGCTCGTGGAGCTCAAGGCCCAGCGAATGCAGCGCATTTCCGATCGCCGCCGGCACCGGTGGCAGGACCGTCTCGCCAAGCCCGTGCACCTCCGCGCCCTCGCGCTCGATGATCTCGTGCGTAAAGCGCTTGGGGAGATCGCCGATGCAGGGAACGTTGTAGTCCGAGAGATTCGCGTTGGTGACCTGCCCGTCAGCGAAGTCGATGGCCTCGAAGAGCGCCGTACCCAGGCCCATGATCAGCGATCCCTCATTCTGCAACTCCGCCCCGTCGCGGTTGACCACCCGCCCGGCGTAGGCCACGCCGTGAAGATGCTCCACGGTCAACTGGCCCGTCTCCTCATCGACGGTGACGTGAGCCGCTGCCGCGCCCTGATGCCAGTGTGTCGAGGCGATTCCCTGACCGGTGTCCGGGTCCAGGCCGCCTTCGTTGTGGATCTCCCCATACCCGCGGTCGCCCTCGCCGGCACGGAGGTCGCGCACGGCCGCCTCCAGCGCGCGACCCATCATGTGCGTCGTACGGCTCGAGGTCGTCCGCGTGTCGAACGGCGACGTGTCCGTGTCGGGGTCGGGAACCTCGATCTGGCCGGGCTCGCAATCGAGCAGCTGCGCCCCCATGAGCTGCAACGAGCGACGCACGCCTTGTCCCATCTCGCACGCCGCGCTGCGTAGGACGTAGCCGATCTCGGTCCGCTCCACCGAGATGGCGGCACGGCTCGGCGTCTGCATTCCCTTGAGCAGCACGCAGAGCCCCTTGCCCCTGGGATCGCGTTCGTAGTCAACCGCGTCGGCTGCCGCCTGCAGGCAGCGCTCGAACTGCACATCGTGCATGACCTCGCCGGTGGCGAACACGTCGCCGTCACGGAGCAGGTTGCGCCGGCGCAGCTGCAGCGGGCTCATGCCAAGCCGGTCCGCCAGCACATCCATCGTGCGCTCCGAGGCCCAGATCGACTGCATGGCGCCGTAACCGCGAAAGGCGCCGTTTGGCGGAAGGTTGGTGTAGATCGCCAGCGCATCGACGCGCACGTGGGGGATCCGGTATGGCCCGATGCCGGCGTAACCGAGCTTGGTCGCCACTCCCGGGCCACAATCGGCGTAGGCCCCTGTGTCCACCCAGCAGTCAAGCTCCTTGGCGACGAGCGTGCCGTCGTGCCTGGCAGCGATGCGCACGCGGATGACCGAGGGGTGGCGGTTGAGGGTCACGAACTCTTCGGTGCGGTCGAGCACAACCTTGACCGGGCGCCCGGCCTTGCGCGCCAATGCCGCCAGCGGCGCCTCATGGCGGGTGAACGTCTTGGCGCCGAACGAGCCACCCATGGGTATGGCGACGATCCGAACGCGCTGCTCGTCAAGGCCGAAGGCGACCGCCAAGTCCGCGCGCAGGTTGAACGGCGTCTGGGTGCCCGTCCACACGCTCAGCCGCCCGTCGCACCATTCGGCGATCGCCGCGTGCGGCTCCATCGGAGCGTGCGCTGCGCTTGGGGTGCGGAAGGACTGCTGGACCACCACGTCGGCCGCGGCAAATCCGGCGGCGATATCGCCGTGGCTCAGGCGGAAGCGATGGCACACGTTCGTGCCGGCCAGCGGCCGAACCCCGATCGACACTGTCTCGCCCGCCGACTCCGCGCCGCCCGGGTGTAGGAGCGGTGCGCCAGGCGAAACAGCGTCGACCGGATCGAACACGGCCGGTAGCTCCTCGTATCGCACCTCCACCAGCGCCGCGGCCTCTCGGGCCGCCTCCGGCGTGGGCGCAGCGACTGCCGCGACAACGTCGCCGACGTGGCGCGCCACCCGCGCGATCACGAGTTCGTCGCGCACCTGACAGCCGTAGGGATGGAGATCGGCTACGTCCTGCGGCGTCAGCGCCACGCAGTCGGGCGGCACGGCCGAGGCGTCCACAGTGAGCACACGGGCGTGGGGATACGGGCTGCGTACGAAGGCGGCGTGAAGCATCCCGGGCCGCTCGGCGTCCACCGAGTAACGCTGCATTCCGGTGACGCGGGCGTCGATGCCGAGGCCGCTCATGTGCCCACCGCAGCCTCGTCGCGGGCGCACACGATCTCGATGGCGCGCCGGACCTCGACGGCGACCACGCGCCGGCGGTACGCCGCGCCGCCGCGTGAGTCCGTCAGGGGCTCCAGACGCGCGGCATAACGCTCGCCGATCTCCTTCGCCACAGCGCCGTCGGCCGTGCCGGCGTCGGCCAGGGAGCAGATGTCAGGGTAGTGCTGGGGCACTTCGGCGCAGGCCCCGACGACGACACGCAGCGCAGCGCCGTTGTACGCGGCAGCCACGGCGACGCAAGGCCGATCCTCGCTGGAGCGTGAGCGAAACTTGCGGTACGCCGCACGACCCGCGAGGGCCGGAATCCGGACCTCCGTCAGGAGCTCGTCGTCAGCGATGCAGGTCTCATAAAAGCCCACGATCAGCTCGTCGATCCGGACCTCACGTTCTCCTCGCCGCGAGCGCAGGATCGCTCGCGCATCGAGCGCCGACAGAATCGCCGGCGGGTCCGAGGCGTAGTCGGCATCCGCCAGCACGCCGCCGACCGTCGCCTGGTTGCGCACGCGGGGGCTGGCGACCAGCCCGAAGGAGTACGCGACGACCGGCCAATCGCGGTGCACGGCAGGGTGGCGCTCGACCTCTCGATGGGTGACCATGGCACCTAGGCACAGCTGCCCATCGCGCACGCTGACCGTCTTGAGCTCGTCGACGCGGGCGAGGGAGAGCAGCGAGGTTGGCCTGACGAACCCCTGGTTCATGAGGATCCCCAGGAAGCTTCCGCCCGCCAGGACGGTCGACGTCTCGCCACGCTCTGCGCGCAGGGCGCACGCTTCGTCAAGCGAGGAGGGCGCGAGCCACTCCACTGCCGCTCCCGCGCGAGGCATGCGGCGGATCATAGATCATCGATAATCTGGACCAGGGTCTGGCGCCGCGGCAGGAGCCGGCGCCGGACCAGGGGCCGCGGCAGAGGGCGGGGCCGCGGCAGACGCCGGCGGCGCCCCCCGTCGGCCATTCCTCAGTGGGTTGTCAGCCGGATCGATCAGGGATGCCGGCGCGACGGGCTGGAGGCTGGCCTGCTCGTAGCGCTCGGCCACGGCGTCGGCGTCGGCCCGCTCGAACATGAGATGGGCGGCGGGATAGCCGAGCTGGTGGAAGGTCGCGCCGGCGCTCTCGGTCTCATATCGGGTGCGCACGAGCCGTGGCTCGGAGCCGAGGCGCAGCCAATAGGCGCCCGGCTGATGCTCGTAGGGGCGTCCGACGCTGCCCGCGTTGATCATGCGCCGAGCACCGATGGTGCGATCGAATTGCCGGTGGGTGTGCCCGCCGACCAAGACGCCGGCGCCCGCATGCCCGAGAATTTCCTTGAGCCGCTCGCTCGGCGTCACCGCCGTCACGCGTTCCTCGTCGCTGCGCGCACTGCCGTGGCAGAACAGGACCTCGCCGAGGCCGTCGATGGCGAGGGCGACCAGTGGCGCCAGCGCATCGAGAAAGTCGCGATCCTGCCGACTGAGCAAGCTGGCCGCCCAAGCGTCGCCGGCAAACAGCGGATGCTTGAGCAGTTCCGCCGGGATCGTGCCGTCGAACCCCATGACGACGGCTCGGTCGGCGTTGCCGCGCAGCCAATGGACTTCCCACGGCAGCTCCCGCAGCCGCGTCAGCACCTCCCGAGGCATGGGCCCCGAGCAGACGTCACCGCCGACGACCACGGCGTCCGGCGGCTCGGCGTGCAACTCTGCGAGCACGGCGTCGAGCGCCGGCAAGTTGCCGTGGATGTCGTAGAGGGCAGCGACTCGGCGAAACGCCATTGATCGATTATCTATTATCTGTCGCCTGGCGCACCCGAGGGAGGGGAAATCGATGGCCGTGAGCACGTCGCACGATGAAGTGCTGGGCACGAACTTTGGGACCGTGGCATTCCCGGTCGACTGGCAGGAAGGCGAGCGCGAGCTCTTCTGGATTCACGACGATTTGCACATCCCCAACCCCGTATCGCCGCTGTTCTTCGACATCGGCGGCTGGTGGCTGACGTGCGATCACATGTTCCGGCGCTTCGGTACGCCATTCGCGTGCGATTGGATTGCCAAGGTCGTCAACGGCTACGTGTACACGGCAGCAACCCCATGCGATCCGACGCTGCACGCCGAGGCCACCGAGTATGAGAACCGCTATGTGCCGCGGGTTCCGCGCGACCCGCAGTACGCCGGGCAGATCGGCGCCTATCTCGCGGCTGTGCTCCCGGTGTACGCCGAGAACTTCATGGATTGGTGGAAGACACGCCTGCGGCCGGAGATCGAGCGCAACTTCGAGCGTCTCGACGACTTCGACTACGACGGCGCGTCCCTGCTGGAACTCGCCGTGCTGCTGGAGGACGCGATCGACATCCACGATCGCCACTGGAAGATCCACTGGATGCTGAACTTCGCCCAGTTCGCCTCGACCCAGAACCTCAACGCCGTGATCGAGGAGGTCGGCGCCGATCCATCGCTCATGGGCCGGCTGCAGTCCAGCGTGCAGGACCGCAATTGGGATGGCATCGAGGACCTCTGGCGCGCCAAGGAGGAGGTGAAGGCCGTTCCCGAGCTGCGCGCGGCGTTCGAGCAGCCGACCGCCGCTGAGGTGATGAGCGCCCTGCGTGGCTCCGAGCGCGGAAGACGCTTCGTTTCCGAGCGCATCGAGACTCATCAGAAGGACTTTGGCTACAAGGCCATGTGGTCGCACGAGTTCATGTACAAGCTCTGGGTGGAGGACCCGGCACCGATCATCGAGGCGATCCGCGGGTATGTGGCCACCGATTACGACTATCCGTCGAACCTCAGGGCCGTGGCCGACGACCTCGAGGCCGCCAAGCAGGAGGCCGTGCAAGGGGTCAGCGGTGACGCTCACGACAAGCTCAGCCGCGCGCTCGCGCTCTCGCTGAACATGAACCCGCTCACGCCCGACCACCATTTCTTCGTCGATCAGGGCACCAACGCCCGGCTGCGCATCGTGCTCGTCGCGATCGGTCGCAAGCTCGTGGCCGCACGAGCGCTCGACGAGGCCGAGGACGTGGTGTTCCTCCACTACAACGAACTGCGACGCCTGATCGCCGACCCGCAGGCCTTCGACGCCCGCGACGTCGTCTCGGACCGTCGCGACGAGCACGAGGAAGCCTACGAGCGCCGCCCGCCGGCCTGGCTGGGCACGGCCACGAAGTCCGCGATCGAGTTTCCCTACGGAGGCCTGTGGGGGTTCCCGGACCGCTTTTATTCCGGCGAGCCGTCGACAACCGGCGAGATCAGGGGCCTCGCAGCTTCCCCTGGGGTGGTCGAGGGACCGGCGCGCTTCGTCGCCTCGCTGGAGGAGTTCGACCAGGTGCAGGAGGGCGAAATCCTGGTCTGCCGGATGACCAATCCCGCCTGGGTCGTGCTGTTCACCAAGGTCAGAGGTCTGGTCACCGAGGCTGGCGGCACCGTCTCCCATCCCGCCGTCGTGGCGCGCGAGTTCGGGATCCCCGCCGTGGTCGGGACCGGAAACGCCGGCGAGCGCATCAAGACGGGCGATCGGATTCGCGTCAACGGCACGACCGGTGTCGTCGAGATCCTGACGCAGTGATGCTGGTTCTGCCCTTCGCCGAGTCGCTGTGCATGGATGTGCGCCGTGCCGGCGGCAAGGGATCATCGCTAGCGCGGATGGCGGCACTGGGCCTCCCCGTGCCGCCGGGCTTCGTCATCGCGGCCAGCGCGCTCGCCGACGCCTTGTCCGACGGCGGCATCGAGCTGAGAGCGCTGGCGGCAAGACAGGAGGCCGTCGCGGCGCAGGCGCTGATCAGGACAGTCGAGCTCGATCCGGCTCTACGCGGAGCGGTGCTGCGCGCTTACGCCGCCCTGGGCCCCGGCGACGTGCCGGTGGCCGTGCGCTCCAGCGCATGCGCCGAGGACTCCGAGACGGCCAGCTTCGCCGGACAACAGGAGACGTTCCTGCACGTGCGCGGAGGCGACCAGGTACGCGCGCGCATCCGCGATTGCTGGGCGTCGTTCTTCTCCGAGCGGGCCTTGTTCTACCGCTCCAGGAAGGGCTCGCTGGACGATCTCGGTATGGCCGTGGTCGTTCAGCGGATGGTCGATGCGGACGTGGCCGGCGTGCTCTTTACCTGCGATCCGGTGCGCAAGCGACGCGACCGGATGGTCGTCGAGGCTGTCATCGGGCTGGGAGAGGCCGCCGTGTCGGGCGCGGTGACCCCGGATCACTACATCATCAAGCGCGACGGCCAGGTGCGCAAAGCCACCGTGGCCCAGCAGCCCTACGCGATCGTGGCCGATGAGGCCGGCGGCGTCATGGAGCGCCCACTGTCGCCCGAAGAGGGTGCAGCACGCAAGGCGCCTGACGAGCTGCTGGCCCAGCTGGCACGCCTCGGTGACGATCTGGAACAGCGGGTTGGCATGCCACAGGACATCGAATGGGCGGTGCAGGACGGCGAGCTCTACGTGCTGCAGGCCCGGCCGGTGACCACATGACGGTGCTGCTGGCGCGCGCGCGGGCGTGGGTGCAGGAAATCCACCCTCACGCCCATCACCTGCTGCGCACCGAAGCCTGGCTGCTCGAGCTCGAGCCCGCGGCCGGCGAGCGGCTGAGGCTCGCTGCGGTGCTCCATGACATCGAGCGCGCGTTTCCCGTGGCCGACTCGCCGTGGGATTCGGCTCGTGATTGGGATTCTCCCGATTACAACCGCTGGCATCAGGACCGCTGCGCGAGGATCGCCTCAGACTGGCTGCGCGAGCAGGCGGCGCCAGAGGAGGAGGTGGAGGGCGTCGCCGCGCTGATTGGCGTCCATGAGGAGGGCGGCTGGCCAGAGGCCGACCTCGTGCAGGCGGCCGATTCGTTGTCGTTCCTGGAGACGATGGTGGCGCTGGTCGTGGGCTGGACGCGGTCAGGCCGCGCCCCGCGCGAGCGGGCGGCCGCCAAGCTCCAGAGTTCGCTGGACCGGATCAACCCCAGCATGACGCGAGCACGCGAACTCGCGACCCCGATGCTTGGCGACGCGCTCGCCGCCCTGGACACTGCCGTCGTCCCGGCGGCGTCCTCACCGCGGCCGGCCGCGCCGTCGCGATCATCTGAGCCCGGCGAGGCGAAAGCGAGCTAGCAGTCCTCGCAGCGGACTGTCACCACAGTCCCGGCCCGAACGCTCCCCGGGTGCCCGCACGTTTCGCAAGTCGTCGCGGAGCGACGCGCTGTCTCGCGGACCAGCGCCCGGGCTTGCGTGCGGACATCCGCCGGGGCGTAGATCCGCGCCAGCAGGACGCCCTCGACCTCGACCCCACAGATGAAGCACCGGGGGTCAACGGCGCGCAGCCCATCGTCGAGTTGCTCCAGAAGCTCGCGCCACGCGGGGCCGATCCCGGCCGGCCAGGCGTCTCGGGGCAGAGGGCGACGCGAGAACATCTCAAAGCACGCTGGCAATGCTACGCCCTGGGCCGGCGAAGTTTGCCCGTGTCCACCGTCGCTGCGAACATATCCCGACATGGCATCAAACAATTCGGCCGCTTCCGCTGACGTCGGTGCGCCGCTCGTCGTGCGGCGCACGGTGCTGCGCGAAGAAGTCAAGAATGTACTGCTGAAACGCATCCTGTCGGGCTACTACGAGCCGGGCGAACGGCTGGTCGAGATCCGGATCGCCCAGGAGCTCGGCGTCAGCCAGGGTCCAGTCCGCGAGGCGCTGCGCGACCTCGAGTTCGTCCGCCTGGTGGAATCGATCCCGTTCCGCGGAGCCCGCGTCCGCGCGGTCAGCGACGCTGAGCTGGCCGAGGTCTACCCAATCCGCGGAGCGCTCGAGGAGGTTGCCGCGCGCGCGGCCGCGAAGCGGATGAACGGAGATGTCGAAGCACTCGAGGCCGAGCTGGCAGCGATGGCAAGAGCTCGAGACCTCCGCGAGCAGGTCCAACACGACGTGCGCTTTCACCAGTTGATCGTCGAGGCCTCAGCCAACTCGCGCCTGATCGAGATCTGGAAATCCCTCGAGGTTGACACCCGCACGGCGATCACCGCGATGCGCACTGGGCTCACGGCGCGTGAGGTCGCAGAGATGCACAGGCCGATCGTTGATGCCCTGCGCAGTCGCGACGCGCGCGCCTCTGGCCGGGCGATTCGCAGCCATGTGGAGCGTTTCGGCCAGATGCTGGTCAAGGCGCAGTCGGCCCGCGACTGACGCCAGACGGTCGGTCTTTCGGCTGTCTTGCCGTCATCAGGCCGCGGGGTTGGCGCCGGCGGTGTCGTCGTCGACGATCGCGATCGCGCGCACGGGCGCGGCCGTTGTGCCGACCCATTTGATGGGAAGCACACACAACTGGAAGCCGTGTGGACGCCCGATCCGCTCGAGGTTCATGAGGTTCTCGAGGTGCCAGTACTCCTCGTCCCACATCACGCGATGAGCCTCCCAGAAGAGCTTCTTCTCGAACATGGCCCAGACGGGCGGGTCGAAGGTGATGGCGTCGCAGCCCATCAACCGCACGCCCTGGGAGATCAGCCACCGAGTCGCGGCCGCACTCATCCCCGGGTGGTCGGTGCGATAGCGCTCCTCGGTGTTATAGGCGCCGGCACCGGTGTGGTTGAGGACGATGTCGCGCTCCTTGACCGTGTACTCGATGCGGTCAAGCTCGCCTCGTACCTCCTGCTCGGTGATGACGTGGCCGGACTCCTTGTCGGTGAAGTCGAGCAACACGCCGTCGGACACGCAGTATTCGAGAGGAATCGTCTCGGGACCGCCGGCATCCGGCACGATGTGCTTGCGGGCGTCGAGATGAGTACCGACATGGTCGTTTTGCACGATCAGGTAGCTGGCTGTCAGTGAGGTGACACCGTGCTCACTGGCACCGATGCGATCGGCGAAGTCGGTGTGACTCTCGTACACAGTCAACGCCGGCGGCGGAACGCGCGGAAACGTCAGCATGTCCATGTGGACGGGCATGGATAGGTCGATGATGCGCCTCATGGCGCCTCCTTGTCACTCGAGGGGGAGGTAAGCCGCCGCATCCGATCGGCAACGTCGGCCAGGTGCTCGTGCATCGCCGTCTCGACGAGTTGAGGGTCGCGGTGACGCAGGGCTTCGAGGATGGGCCGGTGTCGTTCGGCGAGATCGCCGTGCGCCGAGGCGGGCAGCGTCAGGGAGATGAACGTCCGGGCGTGCGGCAAGAGCTGCTCCCACTGGCGCGTCAGCACGGCGTTGTCGGCCGCGCGCACGATCGTGGCGTGAAACTCCGAATCTGCGGTGGTCTCCGCCAACGGGTCGCGCGCGGCACTCGCCTGGCGCATCGCATCGATCAACCCGGCCAGCCGATCGAGGTCGTCCTCCTCGATGCGCTCGGCCGCCAGACGGGCAGCCAGGCCCTCGAGCGCCGCGCGAACGGGGTAGGCCTCGAGGAGGTCGGCGGCGGAGATCTCGCGCACCGAACACCCGCGAAACGACTCGTGCACGACCAATCCGAGTTGCTCGAGATCACGCAGGGCCTCCCGGACCGGAGCCTGACTCACACCGAATTCCTCGGCGATGCGCGTCTCCACCAGGCGGCTTGCGGGCGCATACTGGCCGGAGAGGATCCGCTCGAGCAGGAGGTCCCGAATCTGCTCGCGCAAGATCGTCCGACCGAGCGCCCGGCGCCCGCCGTCGCGGTTGGGGACGCTGCCGACGCGCCCGCTCATCGTGCCGGCGCCCAGGGCTGTCTGCTCACTGGCACGCGGTGAGGCCCCCGTCAAGGGTGAGGATCTGCCCGGTGATAAACGACGACGCCTCGCTGCACAGGAGCAGTGAGGCTCCGACGACATCGTCGAGATCCGCGATCCGATGCAGCGGGATTCTCGCCTCGAGGCCGGCCCGGAACGTCTCGTCGGCCAACAGGCTCGCCGCCTGCTCGGTGGCGACAAAGGTCGGCGAGATCGCGTTGACGGTGATCGCGTGCTTGGCCCATTCGGTGGCCTGCTGGCGGGTCAGCGCGTCGAGCGCACCCTTCGCCGCCACGTAGGCCGAGAAGCCGTTGTCGATCCCGAGTTGGCCGCGGACCGACGAGTAGTGCAAGACGCGGCCGCCCCGGCCGCCAGCGATCATCGCCCGAGCCGCTGCCTGGGTAGGCAAGAGCACCGATCGGAGGTTGAGGTCCATGATGCGGTCCCACTCCTCCTCGGGGTATGACTCGGCCGGATACAGCGCCGTGCCGGCGCCGCCGCCAACCGTGTTGACGATGACGTCGACCCGACGGAAGGCGCCCAACGCCTCCTGCACCAGTCGCTCGGCGTCCGCCCGGCGCGTGAGGTCGCCGATCGCCGGAACCGCCTCGACCCCCTCCTGGCGCAGGCGGCCGCTCACGTCGCTGGCGCGTGCCTCGTTGCGGCCGTGCACCACGACACGCGCGCCGACGCGCCCGAGCGCCTCGGCCAACCGGTTGCCGATGCCGCCCGTGGCGCCGGTGACGATCGCTACCTGCCCGTCCAGCCGGAAGCGCTGAAGTTCATCAAGCATCAAGGTCGATTCGGTCATAGGCCCTTCTCATCACGGGTCGTGGTGCCGGCGCGGAGCGGCGGCCGCCCGTGCCGCCGTTGCACTCCACATCTAATCAATAATCGATGATCGGTGCCAGGGTCGCAGCTGCCGACGCTCCGCAAGCCCATCACCGAGCCGTACCGCGCGGCGGCGGTTGGGTTGCGCGCCCCCTCCGGCGATGCTACCGTCGGGCCTCGTGGAAAACGTTTTCCAAGGGGAGGAAGATGAGCGCGGCCGAGCTGGTTGACCCCCATGCACATCCAAGTGCAACGGGCAGTTTGGCGGGGCGTCGCATCCTCGTCACCGGGGCAAGTCGCGGTATAGGCGCCGCTACGGCACTCGCGGCCGGACGCGATGGCGCGGATGTGGCCGTCGCCTACCACACCGAGGAGCGGCAGGCCGAGCGCGTCGCCGATGAGATCCGCGCGCTCGGGCGGCGGGCGCAGACGTTTGCCGGAGACGTGTCGAACTTCGACGAGGCGCAGGAGATGGTCCGGCGCGTCGAGCGGGATTTCGGTGGCATTGACGGCCTGGTCAACAATGCCGGCGTGATGCCGCAGAGCCCGTTCCTCGAGATGAGCGAGTACGAATGGAACCTCGTCCTGCGGACTGACCTCACCGCGGCATTCGCATGCAGCCAGGCTGCCCTGCCCGGCATGCTCGATCGCGGCCGTGGCTCGATCGTGATGATCGCGTCGCGTCTGGGGCAGATCGGCTTCGCCGGGGTTGCCCACTACAGCGCGGCGAAGGCGGGGATGATCGCGCTCGCGAAGTCGATCTCGCGCGAGTTCGGTACCCAGGGTATCCGGGCGAACACGGTGGCGCCCGGCGTCACGATCACCGATATGGGCTCGCAGGTCACCGACGGAGACGTCGGCCGCAAGCGGATGGCCGAGATGCCTCTCGGACGCTTTGGGATGCCTGAGGAAGTTGCCGACTCCATCGTCTTCTTGCTCTCGGACAAATCGGCGCTCTACCTGGGCCAGACGCTCAACCCCAACAGCGGAGGGTTCATGCCGTGATGCAGGTCCTCGAGGTAAGCGACGCGGTCGGTCGCATCGCCGACGGCGCGACGGTGATCATCGGCGGATCTGGTGCCGGCCACGCCGTGCCGCAGCTCTTCATCGACACGCTGGCCGAGGTGTATCGGCAGGAAGGCCACCCGCGGGAGCTGACGACCGTTCGCGTCGTGGGCATTGGCGACTTCGGCCAGCGGGGATTCTCACAGCTCGCTTTGCCGGGCCTGATGAAGCGGACGATCGGCTCGAACATCGGAAACGAGCCCGCCCTCGGCGCGCTCGTCGAGGCGGACGAGATTGAGGCATATTCATTCCCGCAGGGCGTTCTGTCGCTGCTGTGCCGGGAGATCGCCGGCGGACGGCCGGGCCTGGTCACCCACATCGGACTCGACACCTACGTCGATCCGCGCCACACGGGGGGCAAGCAAAATGCGCGCACGACCGAGGACCTCGTCGAGGTGGTGACGCTGCGCGGGCGCGAGTGGCTCTTCTATCACTCGTTTCCGATCGATGTGGCCGTCATTCGTGGAACCACTGCGGATGAGGACGGCAGCATCACGATGGAGGACGAGGCGGTTCAGGGCGAGATGCTGGCGATGGCGATGGCAGCGCGCAACAGCGGTGGGATCGTGATCGCCGAGGTCCGGCAGCTCGCCTCGCGCGGGACGCTGGCGGCGCGCTCGGTGAAGGTTCCCGGAGCGCTCGTCGACTACGTCTACATCGACCCGAACCAGCGACAGACCTACGCGACGCGCTACTCGCCCTACTATGCCGGCGCGCTGCGGCGCCCGGCCCCGACTCCGACCGGCACGCCGGTTGCGCTCGACGTCCGCAAGGTGATTGCGCGTCGCTCGCTGCTCGAGTTTCGTCCCGGCCACATCTGCAACCTCGGCTTTGGCATCAGCCAGGAGATCGGCGCGGTGGCCTTCGAGGAAGGGCTCGCTGAACAGCTCGTGCTCACCGTCGAGCAAGGCATCTTCGGCGGCGTCCCCGTCGCCGGCAACGAGGGCGGCGCCGGGTTCAACTACCAGGCGATGCTCGACCAGCCGTCGATGTTCGACTTCTACGACGGCGGTGGGCTTGACATCACCAGCCTGTCGTTCGCCGAGATCGATGCCCAGGGGAACGTCAACGTGCACTCGTTTGCGGGGCGCGTGCGCGGGCCCGGTGGCTTTCCGAACATCAGCGCGCGCACGAAGAAGGTGTGCTTCGTCGGCACGCTGACCACGGGCGGGCTCCAGCTCGACTTCTCCGCCGGGCGCCCGCAGATCGTCAGCGAAGGCCGCATGCGCAAGTTCGTGCCCGAGGTGCGCGAGGTGACCTTCAGCGGCCGGCTCGCCCGCGAGCGCGGTCAGGAGGTTCGCTACATCACCGAGCGGGCCGTGTTCGCGATGACCGAGGCAGGTCTGACGCTCGTCGAGGTGGGAGACGGCATCGACGTCCGCCGTGACGTCCTCGACCAACTCGGCTTCACCCCGACGATCGCGGAGCCACTGCGCCGAATCGACCCGCGCGTGTACGCGCCGGGACTGATGGGCCTGGCGTCGGCGGGCCTCGGGGCTGACTCGGGCGCGGCGGCGAGCATGGCGGGCGCAACGTGATCCGGGTGCAGCGGGGCGAGCTGACGATCCTCGAGCTCAACAACCCACCGTTGAATCTCGTCACCGCCGAAATGACGCGCGAGCTCGACGCGACGCTGGACGCGTTGGCCGCCGACGGTGACATCCGCGCGGTGATCGTCGCCGGCGCCGGCGAGCGGGCATTCTGCGCCGGCTCGGACGTCAAGGAGTTCGAGCAGCTGTCTGGCCAGGTCGCGCAGGGCAAGCTGTTGCTCGAGAAGCTCGTGTACCGCAAGTTGGCTGAGCTGCCGATGCCGACGATCGCCGCCATCGAGGCCGATGCTCTCGGCGGCGGCCTGGAACTCGCGCTGTGCTGCGACATCCGAATTGCCGCGCAGAGCGCCCGGTTCGGCATGCCTGAAGTGCGGCTCGGGGTCATCCCGGGCAGCGGCGGCACCCAGCGCCTGCCGCGCATCGTCGGCCCGGCCCGGGCCAAGGAGATGATCTTGGTCGGCGAGCTGATCGACGCCGCCGAGGCGCAGCGCATCGGGCTCGTCAACCGGGTGCTGCCGGCGGGGGAGGTGCGCGGCATCGCGCTCGAGATGGCATCGCGGATCGCCCAGCGCGGTCCCGTCGCCGTCCGCGAGGCAAAGCGGTTGCTCGACCGTGCGTTGGACCTTGACCTCGACGCGGGACTGGCCGCCGAGTTGGATGCCTCACACCGCATCTTTTCTAGCCACGACATGCTCGAAGGGGCGCGTGCCTTCTTCGAGAAGCGACCTCCCAAATTTACCGGCCGCTAGGCCCTGACACCGCAAGGAAGGAGTTGCTCCAGTTGGACAACATCACACGCTTTGGCGTCTTCGCGCCCTCGTTCATCTGGCCGCATGAGGGACAGGAGCGGGCGCGCAACCTGCTGCAGTTCGTCAAGCGCGTCGAAGAGTTGGGTTTCGACTCGGTCTTCGTCACCGACCATCTGCTGGCGGCCAGGCACTTCTACTCGGCGGACTTCCTCGAGTCGATCAGCACGCTCGCCGTGGTCGCCGGAGCGACCGAGCGCGTACGGCTGGGGACTTCGGTGCTCGTACTGCCCACACGCAATCCCGTTGTGCTGGCCAAGGAGCTGTCGACGATCCAATTCCTGTCTGGGGGCCGTTTCATCCTGGGCGCCGGGGTGGGCTGGAACCCCGTGGAGTTCGAATCCACCGGCGGCCATAAGCGTCAGCGCGGCCGCCGCACCGACGAGCTGCTCGACATCGCGATTGCGCTGATGGAGGGCAAGACGGTGACCTACCACGGCAAGTATTTCTCGGTCGACGAGGTCTCGATCGCACCGGTGCCAGAACGCCGACCGGAGCTCTGGGTTGGCGGCGGGTCGCAGCTGGCCGACGAGAAGTCACCCGATCTGCCCCAGCTGATCCCGGCCGTCAAGCAGCGCATCCTGCGTGGCGAGGGCTGGATCCCGCGCCCCACCTGCCCGCCCCCGGACATCGCCCGCGACTGGGAAGAGCTGCGCCCGGCGCTCGAGGAGCAGGGTCGCGACCTGTCGCAGTTCACGGTTGCCCACGAGAACTTCATGCACTTCGTGCCGACGACCGACCCGCAGAAGGCGCGCGAGGAGCAGCACCGTGCGTTCCTCAACATCATGAGCTCGGCGCGCGGCCCCAAGTACCTCGAGTCGGTCTACCTGTTCGGCACCGCGGACGAGATCATCGCCTCATTGCAGGCGCGCATCGACGTCGGCGTACGCTATTTCATCCTGCACACGATGACGCCCGACATCGATCAGCTCGATTATTGGGTCAAGGAGATCGTCCCCAACGTGGTGTTTCCCGAGGTCAGGGCGGATGTGGGAGCCGCCGTGTGAGCCGTCGCGTGGCGCTCATCGGCGCGCCGCTCAAGCGGCGTCATTCGCAGGTGATGCACGATGCCGCATTTGACGCGTTCGGCATCGATGCGCGCTACGAGCTGCTCGAGCTGGCGCCCAGCGACCTGGCGGCTTTCGTCGCGGGTGCCCGGGACGCGAGCTGGCTCGGCTTCCAGGTCACCGCGCCGTACAAGCGCGATGTGTTCGGACTGCTCGATCAGATCGAGCCCGCGGCGCGGGCGATCGGCGCTGTCAACAGCGTCGCGCGCCGCGAGGATGGCGGGCTCGTCGGCTTCAACACCGACGCGCCCGGGTTCGCCGACGCGGCGCAGCGCGAACTCGAGTTCAGCTTCGCTGGCGCGGCAATTGTCGTCGCCGGAGCCGGCGGAGCCGCGCGTGCCGTCGTGCACGAGTCCCTGGCCCGTGGCGCGCGCGAGGTCGTCGTGGCCAGCCGGCGAGCCGAGCAGGCCCAGGAGCTGGTGAGCGGGCTGCAGGGACCGGTGCGCGCGGCAGCGTTGGGAGAGCCTGCCTGCCTGGCTGGGCTGGCGGCGGCGGATCTGTTCGTCAACGCGACGACCGTGGGGATGCTCTCGCCCGGGACCTCGGTCGATCCCGCTGCGCTCGGCGAGCACACGTCCGTGTTCGATCTCGTGTATGTCCCGGCGGAGACCGAACTCCTGGCGCGCGCGCGCCGGCGCGGCCTGCGCGCCTGCAACGGCGCAGGGATGCTGGTCGGGCAGGCCACCATCGCGTTCCGCCACTGGACGGGAGTCGAGGATGCGTCTCAGGTGATGCGCGACGCCCTCGCGCCTCTGCTCGCGGCCAGCACCGCCCCGTGAACATGCCTTCCCCCGAGCAGCTGCAAGACGTCGCGCAGCGACTCTATGTCGCCCATCAAACGGGCGAGCCGGTGCCCGCTCCCTCCTCGCTGGTTCCCGGCCTCGACATGGCAGGCGCCTACGCGATCCAGACGTCACTGGCCGACCGACTGCAGCGCGACGGCCGCACGCTGATCGGCTGGAAGGTGGGCATGGTCTCGGCGGTACGCCGGCGCAGCGAGCGACCGGGGGGCCGATCTACGGCCGCCTGCTCTCGGGCATGATCATCGACCCGATCGAGCCGGTCGACACCGGCGCGCTGCGCAATCCGGAGGTCGAGGGCGAGATCGCCTTCTACCTCGATCGTCCGCTGTCGGGACCGGGGGTGACGGTCGCTGCTGTGCTCGCCGCCACGCGCGGCATCGTCCCCGCGCTCGAGATCATCGCCGGGCGCCTACAGCCTGGCGCGCACCGTCCGGAAGACTCGGTCGCCGACAATGCAGAAAGCTCGCTGGCCGTGGTTGGCGGCGCGCTGGTGCCCGTCGACGCGATCGATCTGCGGCTCATCGGCGTCGTCCTGTCCCGCGACGGAGAGGTGCTGGCCACCGGGGCCGGGGCCCAGGTTCTCGGTCATCCGGCCCAGGCCGTCGCCTGGCTGGCCAATGCGCTGCACGAGCGGGGAACCAGCCTGTGCGCCGGCCAGATCGTTCTCGCGGGTTCGGCCACGGGCGCGTTCCCGGTCACGGCCGGCGAGACGGTCACGGCGGAGTTCGATCGGCTTGGCGCGGTCAGCGCGACCTTCGCCTGACCAGCACCCGCGCGCGGTCGCGCCTGACTACAGCGCGCGGGACTGGCAGACCGTGTAGCCGTCGTGCCACGGCCGCAAGCGCTCGAACGCCGCGCTGGCCGCGAGCACGTCCTCGTCGCCGAGCGTGCGACCGATGATCTGCATGCCGACCGGATAGCGGCCGTCGATCAGGCCGGCTGGGATCGAGGCCGACGGGTGGCCGGTGAAGTTGGTCAAATACGTCAGGCACCACCCGATCAGCTCGTCGACGGCGACGCCGTTCACCTCGCTCGGGCCCGTGGTGTTTCCATCCTGCGCGTTGTCGACCGGGAGACAGGCGAGCGTCGGCGTGATCAACAGGTCATAGCGGTCAAACAGCGCCTGCAGGGCGTCAAATACGTGCGTGCGAATCTGCTGGTCGCGGGCGACGTCGAGCGGAGTGAGCCGATACCCCTCCTGCACCCAACGCAAGTACTGCGGGGGGACGTCGTCGGGATGCTCACCCAGCAGATCGATGCCCTGAGCCTTGAGCCCCTCGATCGCCTCGATGTTGACCGGGAGGATCATCCGGCACCACACGTCGCTGAGCTCGCGCTGGTCGTACTCAATGCCGACCTTCACTTCTTCGACGTGCGCGCCGAGATCCTCGAAGGCCCGGGCGCCATCGCGGACGACGGCGGCGATCGCCGGGTCCACGGGGTAGATGTCGAAGTCCGGGCTGAAGCCGATCCGCATGCCGCTGATCGAGCGCCGGATGGCGGCGGAGCCGGCGAGCTCGGTGGGCAGGCTCAGCGGATCCCGCGCGTCATAGCCGCTGATCGCGCCCAGGGCGATCGCCGCGTCCTCCACCGTGCGCGAGATGATGCCCTCGAACAGGAACGGATTGGTGCCGAGGAAGGCGTTGGGCCGGGCGACATACGGCGCGCGCCCGAAGGACTGCTTGAACCCATAGACGTTGCACCACGCGGCCGGGATGCGCACGGAGCCACCGCCGTCGGTGCCTTCGGCAAACGGGAGCATCCCGTCGGCCACCGCCGCCGCGCTGCCGCCCGACGAGCCGCCGCTGTTCTTGACCACGTCGAACGGATTGCGGGTCGGGCCGAAGAGGTAGTTGTCGCACGTGCCACGGTAGCCCATGACTGGGCTGTTGGTCTTCCCGATCACGATCGCCCCGGCGCGCTCGATCCGCTCGCACCAGGGGCAGGAGAAGGCCGCGATGTTGTCCTTGAGCGCGGGGATGCCGCCGTACGTACTTGGCCACCCTGGCTTGAAGTCGAACAGGTCCTTGATCGCCGTCGGCACACCGTGCAGGGGACCGAGCTCGGCTCCCGAGACGAGCTGGCGTTCGGCTTGACGCGCCTGTTCGCGCGCCTCGTCGAAATTCGTGTAGACGAACGCGTTGAGGCTGGGGTTGCGCCGTTGCACTCGCTCGATCACGGCGTCGAGCAGCTCCACGGGTGAGACCGCACGCCGGCGGATGAGCGCGGCGAGTTCGGCCGCCGATGCGTATGCAAATTCCGGGTCCAGGGCCACTCGAACTCCTCATCCTCCGCTTGACAGGAACGCCGGGGCTGCTGTAACAATACCACCGCTTTGGAAAACGATTTCCATCGGAGGCTTGGGTGACCGGGGCAAGCCTGCAGCAGGTCGCTCGGCGCAGCGGTGTGTCGGTCGCCACGGCCTCCCGAGTCCTCAACCCGGACAACGACCATCCGGTCAGTGAGCAGCTGCGTCAGCGCGTGCTCGAGGCCGCGGCCGAGTACAACTACGCAGTCAATGCGCTGGCTCGCGGACTCAAGGTCCGCCGCACGCAGACCGTGGCGATCATCGTCCACGACATCCGCGATCCCTACTTCAACGAATGCGCGCGCGGGATCGCCGACGCCGCCGATCCAGCGGGCTACCTCGCGGTCGTCTGCAACTCCGACCGCGATCCTGACAAGGAGCTTCGCTACGTCCAGCTTGCCTACGAGCAGCGTGTGTCCGGCGTCCTGTTCGCCGGCAGCGGTTTTGAGAACCGCCGCTACCGGACTGAGATCAAACGCAAGGTGGATGCACTCAGGGACTACGGCGCGTACGCGCTGGCCCTGAGTCCGCGCCGCGATCGGCTCCCAGCCGAACTTCCCGACAATGTCGGAGGCGCCCGCCGCGCGACCGAGCACCTCATCGAACTCGGTCACCAGCGCATCGCCTACATCGACGGTCCGGCAGGCCTGTTCGCGAGCCAGGAGCGGTTTGGCGGCTACCGCGAGGCGCTGGCCGCGGCAGGCATCGAGTTCGACGACGGTCTGGTTGAGCGCGGCGAATACAGCGTTGCCGGCGGTCAGGACGCGCTGACGACATTGATGGATCGCGGCCGGGACTTCACCGCCGTATTCGCGTCCAACGACGCCATGGCGATCGGATGCATTAAGGAGTTGCGCCGGCGCGGGCTGGCGATCCCCACCGACATGTCGCTCGTCGGTTTTGACGATATCCCCCTCGTCAGTGCGCTCGACCCACCGCTGACGACGGTGTCAGTGCCGATGGCCGAGATCGGCGCGGCGGCCATGCGGCGGTTGATTGGGCTGCTCGCCGGAGAGCCGAATTCGACCCTCGATGCCGGCGGGCGATCCGGCCGCGGCCGCCTGGTCAACATGCACAAGACCGAGCTCGTCGTACGCGCGTCGACCGCCGCGCCCAGGAGGGAAGCTTGACCGCCCGCGACCGGCTCGCCGGTGCCCTGCGGCGTCAGCCCCGCACCCGTTTGGCGACGCTGCCGACCGCCCTGGAGCGTGGGCCCGAGCTCGGTGGCGGCGCCCGCCTATACGTCAAACGCGATGATCTCACCGGGCTCGGCCTGGGTGGCAACAAAGCGCGCAAGCTCGAGTTCCTCTGCGCGGCGGCGCTCGCGGCCGGCGCCGACACGCTGGTCACGGTCGGCGCCGCCCAGTCCAACCACGCGCGCATGACCGCTGCGGCGGGTGCCATTCTCGGGCTCGAGACACATCTTGTGCTCGGCGGCGAGCCCGATCGCGTGCCGACCGGAAACCAGCTCCTCGCACATCTCTTCGGCGCGCACCTGCACCACGCCGGCACCGACGACTGGGCGCAGCTCACGCATGCGCTCGAGCACCTCGCCGATGAGCGCCGCAGCGACGGCCGCCGACCGTACATCGTCCCGCTCGGCGGCAGCACGCCCGTGGGTGCACTCGGGTTCGCCTGCGCGTGGATCGAGTTGCTCGATCAGTGCGCAGCAGCCGGACTGCGGCCGACGGCCATCGTGCATGCGAGCTCGACCGGCGGTACGCACGCCGGCCTGCTGGCCGGCCGAGCGGTATGGGCCGATTGCGGCGAATCCGCCCCCGACATCATCGCCATCGACGTCGCCAAGGAGTCCGATGATCTCGCCGGCCACGCCACCGAGCTCGCCGACCAGGCACTCGCGCTGATCGGCCTGAGCGATGTGCACGTGACCGCGGATCTCGTGACGGTCGACGGCAACTGGACCGGGGAGGCATACGCGGTGCCGAGCGCGGCCGGCGACGAGGCCGTCGCCTGGGCGGCGCATGAGGCCGCGCTGGTCCTCGACCGGACATACACGGGCAAGGCATTGGCCGGTTTGTTGGGCCTGGCTAAAGATAATCGATTCTCGATGAATGAAGATATAGTCTTCTGGCATACCGGTGGCCATCCCGCCGTGTTCGCACCGGGCGGGAGCGTGACACCGGTTCTATCTGCGTCGCTTCCGGAGGAGAGCACCGTATGAACCTGAACCTGAACGGGCTGATCCCCGCCACCGTGCTGCCGATGAAGGCGCACGGCGAGATCGACGAGGCTGCACTGCGCGGATACATCCGCTGGATCTCCGCACAAGGCCCGGTCGCGCTGGCGATCAATGTCGACACCGGTGAGTGACCGCATCTGACGCACGCCGAAAAGGTGCGCGTATCGAAGTCGTCGGCGAGGAGTCTGACTTGCCCATCGTGGCCGGGCTTGCCGGCCCGTTGACCGCCCAGGCGGTGGCGCAGGCGCGCGACTACAAGGCGGCTGGGGCCTCGACGCTGCTCGTGTTCCCCATCTCGGCTTACCTTCCTCGCCCCTCGATCCCACGATTCCACTCGAGTACCACCGCGCGATCGCGTCGGTTGGCCTGCCGCTGATCCTCTTCCAGCTGCAGCCCGCGCTGGGCGGGGTCAACTTCGAGACCGAGACGCTGCGCCGGCTGATCGAGATCGACGGCGTCGTCGCGATGAAGGAGGCCTCCTTCGCCGCCCCCCCCTACCTCGACACCTTCCGCATGATCGAGCAGACGCCGAAGTACCAGGCGGGCCAGTTCACGTATCTGGCAGGCGCCACAACTTCATCCTGGAGTCGTTCATGCTCGGCGCCACTGGCGCGTTGATCGGCTTCGGCGCGATCATCGTCTCCCGAGCAGGTGGGCGATGATCGAAGCCTGGCGCGACGGGCGTATCGACGACGCGCGCACGCTCGGCGCACGTGTCCAGCGGCTGGCCGACGTCGTCTTCGCCGCCCCGGTGGCCAACTACCGCGCGCGCCTGAAGGAGTCGCTCGCCATGCTCGGGGTGATCGGCCGGGCCGACGTCCGTCCGCCGCTGCAGCCGGTCTCAGACGATGAGCGGCGCCTGCTGGCGCAGACCCTCGAGGAGGTCGGGTTGCTCGAGGAGGTCCAGCATGAACACCACGGCGGCTCTCCAGGGGCAGGCATCGTGAGTGAGCGAGCGGATGTCCTGATCGTCGGCGCCGGGGCCGCCGGCGGGGTCGTGGCTGCGCGGCTGGCGCGCGCGGGCATCAACGTCGTGTGTCTCGAGCAGGGACGCTGGCACGACCTGGACGAGACTCCGGCGCCGCAGGCTGATTCAACTGCATCGCGCGCAAGCAGTGGACGTGGAGCCCCAACGACCACCGGCTGCCCGAGGACTACCGGTCGACGATTCCGGCTCCGACATCGCGACGCTGATGTACAACGGGGTCGGCGGCAGCATGGTGTTGTACGCGGGGGACTGGCCGCGGCTGCTGCCGTTGGACTTCCGTATCCGGGCGCTTGACGGCGTCGGTGATACTGGCCGATGACCTACGGCGATCTGCAGCCCTTCTACGAACGGACCGACGCGAGTTTGGCATCGCGGGACTCGGCGGCGACCCGGCCTTCCCGCCCGGTGCCGAGCCGCCGCTACCGCCGCTGCCGATCGGGCAGGGCGCGCTGCGCGTCGCGCGCGCGCACGTGAAACTCGGTTGGCACTGGTGGCCCGGCCCCAACTCGGTGCTCTCCCGCCGTACAAGGGCCGGCGGCCCTGCGCCCAGTGGGGCACGTGCCTCTGGGGCTGCCCGGAGGGCGCCAAGGCCACGACCGACGCACGCACTGGCCGAAGGCGATCCGGGACGGCGCCACGCTCATCACCGGCGCCCGGGCGCGGCGGGTCGTGCTCGACTCACGAGGGCTGGCGCGGGGGGTCGAGTAGGTCGACGAGACGGGGGCGACATCTCCAGGAGGCGGACGTGGTGATCCTGGCCGCGAACGCCATCGGCACGGCGCGGATCCTGCTCATCTCCGCCGGCCCCGGTCACGAGCGGGCTCGCCAACGCGAGCGGCCTGGTCGGCAGCCGCCTGATGGTGCACCCGTTCGCGAACGTCATCGGCCACTTCGACGATCAGCTCAAGGCGTGGCAGGGCCACATCGGGTCCAAGATCGTCAGCTACGAGTTCTACGAGTCCGACGAGTCGCGTGGCCACGTGCGCGGCGCCAAGTGGAGCCTGGCTCCACCGGCGGCCCGATCAATGCGGCCCTGCCGCAGCGCGCGGGCTCGTCGAAGTGGGGTACGGATCACCACCTCCACGTCCGGTCATTCCTCGGACGCGGGGTCAGCTGGGGGATCTTCGGCGAGGACCTGCCCGATCCCGAGAACCGGGTCACGCTCGACCCCGAGCTGACCGACTCCTCGGGAATTCCCGCGCCCAAGATGACCTATCGCGTCTCGGACAACTCGCGGCGGCTGCTGGACTGGCACATCGAGCGGGCGAAGGAGTCGCTGTCGACCGCCGGTGCCTACAAGGTCGAAGAGGAGGCGCTGATGCGTTACTCCGGCTGGCACCTGCTTGGGACCGCGAGAACGGGCGACGATCCTCACGACTCGGTCGTCGACGGCTTCGGCCGCGCCCACGAGGTCCCCAACCTGTACATCGCCGACGGCAGCGTGTTCGTGACGTCGGGTGGGTGCAACCCGACCAGCACGATCGCGGCGTTCGCGCTGCGCACGGCCGACCATCTCGTACGCACCCGCAACCTGCAGAAGGTGCCGGCATGACCTCCACCGGAGGCGTCGAAGTGGCGCCGGACGTGCGCGAGCGCCTGCGGGCGTTCGCGGATGTGCTGATCCCGGCGGCGCATGGGATGCCGGCGGCCAGCGAAGTTGGAGTCGCTGACACCCAGCTCGACAAGGTGCTGCGAGCGCGCCCGGATCTGCTCGAGCCGATGGTCGCAGCGGTCGCGCACGCCGATCCCCTCGATGTCGAAGGCTCGCTGAAGCGCATCCAGGCGGTCGCTCCCGCGGCCCATGATGCACTGCTGATGACGGTGGTGGGGGTTACTACACCCATCCCGACGTCCGCAAGCGCCTCGCCTACGACGGGCAGCAGCCAGTTGAGGTGCGGCCGGAGATCATTCCCAACTACGTCGAGGAGGGTCTCATCGACCCGGTCCTCGAGCGGGGGCCCATCTACCGCCGGATTCCCGAGCCGGAG
This sequence comes from uncultured Solirubrobacterales bacterium, assembly GCA_963744195.1. GTDB lineage: Bacteria > Actinomycetota > Thermoleophilia > Solirubrobacterales > Solirubrobacteraceae > Palsa-465. Next base: position 540,028 of record CAVUSY010000009.1, on the reverse strand, counting down.
GACGGTGCATGACGACAACGGTCACCAGCCCCGATTGGGAGGGACAGCTCTACAGCAACGGCTGGCGCGGTGCAGCCGGCGGTAGGTCGAGTTCTCGACGAGTCCAGCGGCGAGCGCATCGCCACCGTCGGGCTGGCCGGGGCCAGCGATGTCGCGCAGGCGGCCGAGCGCGCCGCCCGGGCGCAGCGCGATTGGACCAACGTGTCGTTTTTGGAGCGGGCGGCCATCCGCGGCACGTCGCCGACCTGATCGACGAGCGCCGCGACACCCTCCTGGCGTGGCTGATCCGTGAGACCGGTGAAATTCGACGGCGCGCCGAGCATGAGGTCCGCATCAGCGCCGACGAGGTCCGGGAGGCGGCGCGCTGAGCGCCCGGCCGCTGGGCGAGCTCCTCCCGACGCCGGAGCGCGGACGGATCAGCATGGCCGAGCGCTACCTCGGCGTCGTTGGCGTCATCACCCCGTGGAACGCTCCGTGATCCTGGGTCTACGGGCGATCGCACCGGCGATCGCGTTGGGCAACGCCGTGGTCATCAAGCCCGACGCCCAGACGCCCGTCACCGGAGGGATCCTGCTCGCACAGCCGCTTGAAGATGCGGGGCTGCCCGAGGGCGTGCTGCATGCGCTTCCAGGCGCGGCGGAGGCCGGCGAGGCGCTCGTCGTCGACCCGCATGTCAAGGTGATCTCTTCACGGGGTCCACCTCGGTCGGCCGGCGGGTGGGCGAGCTGGGCGGCCGCCATCTCAAGAAGGTGTCACTCGAGCTCGGGGGGAACAACGCGCTCATCGTCCTCGACGATGCCGACATCGACGCCGCCAGCTCGTCGGGTGCGTGGGGCTCTTTCCTGCATCAGGGCCAGCTGTGCTTCTCGACGGCCGCACCTCGTCGATGAGCGCATCGCGGCTGACTATCTCGATGCGCTGAGCGCCCGCGCCGAGGCGCTCAGGGTCGGCGACCCGTCGATCGCCAATGTCGAACTGGGCCCGATCATCAACCAGCGCCAGCTTGACCATTTCGACGCCATCGTCAAAGACACGGTTGGCGCAGGCGCGAGGCTCAGGACGGGAGGCACGCACGAGGGCCTCTTCTACCGCCCGACGGTGCTCGAGGGCGTGACGCCGTCGATGCGGGCGTTCGCGGAGGAGATCTTCGGTCCCGTGGCGCCGGTGACGACGTTCAGCTCCGAGCCGGAAGCAATCGCGCTGGCGAATCGCACCGAGTACGGCCTGACCGCCGCGATCTACACACGCGACGTCGGCCGCGGCCTGGAGATCGCCCGGGCGATGCGCACCGGCATGGTGCACATCAACGACACGACGATCAACGACCAGGCGGCCGCCCCGTTCGGAGGCATGGGGGCCTCAGGCAACGGCGGGCGCTTCGGAACGCAGGCCAACGTGGAGGAGTTCACGCAGTGGCAGTGGTGCACCATCCGCGACACGGCGCAGAGCTTCCCGTTCTGATGGACGCGATGGCGCTCACTCAGGGTTTTGACCCGCCGGCAGCGCCGCGCAGCGGACTGGGCGTGGCGCCAGTCCGCTGGCGCCGCCGGACGAAGACTGCATGCTGTCCACAGGTGGAGCGCTCGGCCCTCGGGCCGCAGCGCGCCCGCTGGTGTTGCGCCAGCGCATCGTGCAGACCCACGTCGCCGGGCCGCGTTGGTCCCGGGGCGCAGTCACCCTCCTCGCGAAGGGGCTTTCCGCCTTCGCGGTACATCACTACTAGTTGGGGAGTTCACATAGTGGAGGAGTTCACGTCAAAAGGCCACCGCGCCCGTGTGAGGGCAACGCCGTCATGTATCGCACGACGCGCCCTGAGCGCGGCGGGTGTCGGCATTGTCTGCGTCGCCCTGGGGGCGTGTGGTTCGTCATCATCGAGTTCAAGTGCCTCCAGCGGCTCGAGTGCCTCGAGCGGTGGCGGCAAGAAGTACGTGCTGGGCATCAGCAATACCCTCGTCGGCAACGGCTTCCGCGAGGAGATGATCTGTGCGGCCAAGGCCGAGGCTCTGGCCAGCGGCAAGATCAGCAAGGTCATCGTCGACAACGCCAACACCTCGGCGGCGGGGCAGGTCTCTCAGCTGCGCGACCTGATCTCGGCGGGCGCAAACGCGATCGTCATGAACCCGTCTGACCCGAACGCGCTCAACAACGTCATCTCCCAGGGCGCGGCGCAGGGCGTGGTCATGGTCACCGCCGACCAGCACGTCGGCGCGCCGCAGGCCAACCAGGCCTACAACGACCAGTTCCAGTACGGCTACGTCGGCATGAAGTGGCTCGCCCAGAAGCTTGGCGGCCACGGAAACGTCGTCGAGCTCCGCGGACTCGCGGGCGCACCCGCCGATGCCGCGCGGCACCAAGGAGTGCTCAAGGCGCTGTCCGAGAATCCCGGCATCCACCTCGTCAAGTCAGTGTTTACCGGCTGGGAGTACGCACCGGCGGCCAGTGACATGCTCGCGATCCTGAACTCAGGCACCAAGGTCGACGGCGTCTGGACCTCAGGGATCGACTACACCGTGGTCAATGCGTTCAAGACCGCCGGTAAGCCGTACGTGCCGATCGTCGGAACCGACGGGAACGGATTCATCCATCAGCTCCTGACGCTCAAGGGCCAGGGCCTGACCGGTGCGGTCGTCACCAACCCGGCCGTGATCGGTGGCGTCGCCACGCACGTGGCGATCGAGAAGCTGACCGGAGGCAATCCGCAGAAGGTCACGCAGATCGAGCCGCAGCTGATCAGCTCCGATCAGACGGCAGAGCTCCAGAAGCTCTACCGCCCGAGCGCAGCGCCCGACCAGTCCGACGTCATCGAGGTGCCGCCGTACACGACGTATACGCCGGCGCAGCTGGAGGCCTGCAAGGGACCGTAAGCACCCATCCGTCCACGAGCGCGGGGCGACATGGTGTCGCCCCGCGTTGCGGAGTGACCTGGGGCCCGGGCGCTCCCGCGTACACGGAGGTTGATCAACATGGCAATGCTCGAAGTACAAGGCTTGGCAAAACGGTACGGACAGGTCATCGCGCTGCGCGGTGCCGACCTGACTGTCGAGGCCGGGCAGGTTCATGCACTGCTGGGAGCCAACGGCGCCGGCAAGAGCACCCTGGTCAAGATGCTGACCGGCGTCGTGCGCCCAGACGCGGGGCGCGTCTGCGTCAACGGATCAACCGTTCGGATTGCCTCGCCGGCCTCAGCGCGTCGTATCGGCATCGCGTCGGTCTTCCAGGACTCGGCCCTGATCCCCGATCTCACCGTCTCGCAGAACTTGCGCCTGACCCGCACGCCCGTCGGCGCCGTGGCGCACTGGCTCGATCAACTTGGCGTAGCGGCCGACTTCAGCGAGCAGATCGCGCTGCTTCCGCTCGCCACCGTCCGCATGCTCGACCTCGCTGTCGCCCTGGCGCGCGATCCCCAGCTGCTGATCCTCGACGAGCTCACGGCCGCGCTTCCGGCCGACCTGGCCGGGCGCGTCTTCGGCGTCGTACGGAGTTACCGTGAGCAGGGACGCTCAGCGCTGTTCATCACCCACCGGCTGGCGGAAGTCGTCGCGCTCTGCGACCGTGCCACGATCCTCCGAGACGGGGTGACCGTCGAGACGCTCACCCCCGCTCAAGCCGGCAGCAGCCGCATCGTGCAAGCCATGCTCGGGCCCGGTGCCCACGACATCGAGCAGCCACGCGGCGCAGCGGCGCCATCGGGTACAGACGACACGCAGGCGCAGAGGACCGCGCGAGACGGGTCCGTTGCGACGCCCGCGCTCGCGGTCACGAACCTGACCCTCGACGGCATCCTCGACGGTCTCGGCTTTGAGCTTGCCGACGGCGAGGTACTCGGGGTCGCCGCGCTCGAGGGCCAGGGCCAAGAGGCGCTCTTCGAGTGCCTGGCTGGACTGCAGAAACCCGATTCGGGTGAGATCCTCGTGCGTGGAGAGCCGCTCAAGGCGCGCAGCCCGTTCGACGCGATCAAGGCCGGCGTTGTGCTGGTCCCCGGCGACCGGCTCGAGGCGCTTCTGCCCAAGCGCTCGGTGATTGAGAACCTCGCCAGCCCGCGGTATAACCACCTTCCGCGCTGGGGCCCGATCAATCTGCGTGAAGAGCGCCGTCGCGTCGCGGACGCCGTGTCCAGGCTCGCCATCGACATGCGTGCCCAGCGCGAGGTCCGCAGGCTCTCCGGTGGCAACCAGCAGAAGGTCGCGATCGGCCGCTGGCTGGCGTCCGGGTTTCAAACCATGCTGTGCTTCGATCCCACGCGAGGCATCGACATCGGCGCCAAGCGAGAGATCTACCGGCTCCTGCGCGAACTCGCAGGCGAGGGGCGCTCGATTCTCCTCTTCACGAGCGAGCTGACCGAGATCCCGCTCGTATGTGACCGCGCGATCGTTCTCTATGGCGGAAGGGTCGTGGCCGAGATGCCCGCGCACGAGGCCACGGAGGCGAGCCTTCTGCACGCGGCCCACGGTCTCGGGCAGGAGGTCCTGTCGGTATGAGTCAACTGCCCACCGCGAACGCTGGGTCGTCTGTCGCGAACTCCGAAAGTATGGTGCAGATGAGCGTGACGCCGCAAACGACGCTATCGGTCACGGGCGTGACCCAGTCCGAGCGCCGAGGTGCTCGGTTTGTGCGCCGTCATGGATGGACGGTTGCGATCTGCATCCTGACGGTGGTGCTCGCTCTGTACTGGAGCACCCTGCCGGTCAATTTCGGGGCGTTCACCCTCCAATCGCTTTTCCTTGCCGCGCTCCCGCTCGCCTTGGCGGCGATGGCGCAGTCGGTGGTGATCATCTCGGGCGGCATCGATCTCTCGGTCGGCTCGATGATGAGCCTGATCAACGTGATCTCCGCGAAATACATGATGAATCACGGCATGGGCACGGCACTCGCGCTCTCGCTTGGCCTGATCATCGCGGGAGGCGTCGGTGGAGCGCTCACCGGGGCCATGATCACGTTCTTCCGGGTTCCCGACATCGTCGTCACGCTGGCCATGCTGTTCTTCTGGGGCGGTCTGGCGCTTGCCATCATGCCCCAGCCTGGCGGGGCTGCGCCGCAACAGTTCCAGAACCTCGCCTCGGGCGCGATCGCGGGTGGATGGATTCCCAACGCCCTGATCGTGCTCGTCGTGGTATTCCTCATCGCGTGGGTCCCCATACGCCGGCGACGTCCGGGGCTGGCGCTTTACGCACTCGGCAGCGATCGCAACTCCGCGTTCTTGAGCGGGATCGGGGTGACTCGCACGCGGATCGCCGCCTACGCCCTCGGGGGTGCGCTGGCCGCGGTCGCCGGCCTCTCGCTGACCGCAACGGCCGGTAGCGGCAACGCCACCGGCGGTGACTACTACACGCTGCAGAGCGTCGGCGCGGCGGTGCTCGGCGGGGTTGCGCTGACGGGTGGCAAGGGCGGAATGATCGGCCCGATCGCCGCGGCGTTCGTCCTCGCCCTGGTGGACAGCATCATCGTCCTGCTCGGCATCAACGGCAATTACGGACAGATCGTCCAAGGCGCGCTGATCGTCGTGGTGGTAATGCTCGCGAGTGTCCTCACCAAGGACAGGAGGCGCTGATGGCGACCAACCCAGAACTGGCAAGCCCAATCCCGCCCGAGCCCACGTCGGGCTCTGGCCGGGCGTTTCTCGACAGCGTCGGGCGGCGCGTTGCCGATCGCCCGGCGTACGCCCTCGTGGTCGTGCTGGCCGCGCTGCTGGCCAGCGGCCAGCTCGCCAGCTCGAACTTCCTGTCGGGCGGCCAGCTTTCGAACATGCTCTTGTTCGCCGCCCCCCTGGCGCTGCTCGGCGCCGGTCAGACGCTCGTCATGCTGACCGGCGGCATCGATCTCTCGGTTGCCGGAACAGCCACTGCGGCGGCGTACATCATGGCCGGTCAGGGATCCCATGGAACCGTGACCGCGATTCTGGTCGGGCTGGCCGTTGGCGTCATCGTCGGCCTGGTCAACGGGATCGGAGTCGGGATCTTCGGCGTGCAGCCTTTGATCATGACGCTCGGTATCTCGAGCATCCTGATCGGCGTTTTGACCATCAATGCGCAGAACTTCATCAACGGGGTCCCGCTGGTACCGAGCCTCATCCAGCACCTTGGCGCCGGCCGTCAGCTGAGCTACATCCCGAACAACCTCGTCGTCTGGATCCCGATCGCACTGATGATCATCGTCGGCCTGCGAGCCAGCGGCTTCGGCCGAGCGATCTACGCGATCGGCGACAACCGGATCGCCTGCAAGCTCGCGGGCGTGAAGGTCTGGCAGGCGCTCGTACTCGTCTACACGCTGTGCGGGCTGCTCGCGGCGATCGCCGGCATCCTGCTGGTCGGCTATACGAACGCTGCTGACCTCGGGCTCGCCCAGCCATATCTGCTGCCCTCGATTGCCGCCGTGGTCATCGGCGGCACGTCGATCTTCGGGGGCAGCGGTGGCTACGGTGGCACGATCGTTGGAGCGCTGATCTTGACGGTGATGAACAACCTGCTCGTCGTGCTCAACGCGTCCGAGGCCATCAAGCAGATGCTCTACGGCGCGATCGTCGTGCTTCTCGCTGCCTTTTACGTGAAGGCCTCGCGGCAGGCTGCGAGCTGACCTCCGAGTTGAAACGCAACACCACCGATCTGAAAGCTGCCGTCGTCGGCACCGGGTTCATCGGCAAGGTTCATGTCGAGGCCCTGCGCCGGCTTGGAATTGAGGTGGTCGGCGTGGTGGGCAGCAGCGGGCACGATGCGTGGCCACCGTTGCCAGAGCCCTATCCGAGCTTCGAGGCGATGCTGCGCGACCCCAGAGTCGACGTCGTCCACGTGGCCACGCCCAACCATGTGCATCACGCCCAGGTCAGAGACGCGCTGCGCGCCGGCAAGCACGTCTTATGCGAAAAGCCGCTCGCGGTGACCGCGGAGCAGTCGGCCGAACTTGTGGCGCTCAGCCGGGAGACCGGCTGCGCGTGCGCGGTCAATCTCATCATGCGGTTCTATCCCCAGACCCGCGAGGCCCGCGCTCGGTGCGCGCGCGATGAGCTCGGGGAGATCTTCACCGTCCACGGGTCATACCTGCAGGACTGGCTGCTGTACCCGACCGACTGGAACTGGCGTGTCGATCCGGCGCTCGGCGGTCAGCTGAGGGCTGTGGGCGACATCGGCTCGCACTGGATCGATCTCGTGCAGTTCGTGACCGGGCTTGAGATTGAAGCGGTGTTCGCGGAGCTCATGACCTTCCTCCCTTCCCGCATGCGCCCCTCCGGCGCCGCGAGCACCTTCGCCTCGGCGGGCGCTAGCGGTGATAACGGCGAGGAGGTGCAGGTCAGCACCGAGGATGCCGCTCACGTGTTGCTTCGTTTCGTCGGCGGGGCGCGCGGATTGGTCGCCATCTCGCAGGTGAATGCCGGGCGCAGGAATGCGCTCACGTTCGAGGTCGCGGGATCACGCGGCTCGGTGGCGTGGCAGTCGGAGCGTCCGGATGAGCTGTGGCTCGGCCACCGCGGGCAGGCAAACGAGCTGCTGTGGCGTGACCCAGCGCTGCTCAGCGCCACGGCCACTCGCTACGCCTCACTTCCAGCCGGCCACATCGAGGGCTTCCACGAGGCCCACCGGGGCGTCAATCAAGCCCTTTACTGCGCACTGGCCGCGGGCCTTGCGCCTGAGGGAGCCGAGTACCCCACGGTGCAGGACGGGCACCGCGCCGTCCTCATTGGCGAGGCGATCGCCAAGAGTGCGCGCGAGCAGCGGTGGATCGAAATCGAACCCGAAGGAGTGCGATGCAGCTCGGCCTGTTGACGTCAGCCTTCCCGGACCTATCGCTGCCCGAGATCGCCGCCTGGGCCGCGAAGGCCGGCTTCGAGGCGCTGGAGATCGCCTGCTGGCCGTCTGGTGCGCAACCCGACCGGCGCTACGCTGGCGTGAGTCATCTCGACTGCGATTCGCTGGACGATGCCGCCGTTCGCCAGACCCACGAGCTGCTCGAGCAACTCGGGCTTTCGATTTCGGCGCTGGCCTACTACCCGAACAACCTCGACCCAGATGTCAGCGCCCGCGCGCAGTACAACGAGCACCTTCGCAAGGTGATCGTGGCGGCACAACGGCTTGACGTCGGGGTTGTGTGCACCTTCGTCGGGCGTCACCCTGAGCTCAACGAACCCGACAACTTTCGCCTCGTGGGCGAGGTGTGGCCGCCGCTGGTGCGCTTCGCGGCTGAGCACAACGTACGTCTCGCCATCGAGAACTGCCCCATGCTGTTCAGTTACGACGAATGGCCCGGGGGCCTGAACCTCGCGTACTCACCTGCGATCCTGCGCGAGCTGTTTCACTTGATCCCCGATGAGAACTTCGGACTCAACCTCGATCCCTCTCATCTGATCTGGCAGTTCATCGACTACACGCGCATGGTGTACGAGTTCGGCTCGCGCATCTTCCATGTGCATGCCAAAGACGTCGAAATCGATCGTGACGGGCTGTACCAGAACGGCGTGATGACGCGGGGCATGGGCTGGCAGGTCCCGCGCCTTCCGGGCCTCGGCGAGGTGCGCTGGAACCGGTTCGTCGCCGCCCTGTACGCCGTCGGCTACGACCACGTGATCAGCGTCGAGCATGAGGACCGCCAGTTCGAGGGCGAGCAGCGACGCGTGCAACGGGGGTTCGAGATCGCCTACCGCACGCTTCGGCCGCTCGTCGCCTGATGCTCGACCCGCCGCGGACGTCCACCAGCCAACGATAAGGAGTCACCATGGCGTTTACCGCTACCACCGACCTGATGTTGCCGGTCACGGTCATTGGATCTTGGCCGCGTCCGTCGTGGTTCACCGAGAGCATGTGGGGGCGTCCCCTCGATACGGCGATGATGGATACGAGGTACCGCGAGCAGTTTCAGGACGCGCTCGCGGTTCTCGTCTCCGATCAGCAGCGGGCCGGGCTGGACATCCTGACCAACGGCGACTACTTCCTGGACTCCGATTTCGCGGGACGCTCGTGGCACCACTATCCGCTGCAGCGCTGGCTTGGTTTGGAGCATGACGAACTGCAGCCCGCGGACACGCGTCCGGCTGGGCTCGGCGCCGAGCAGGGCACCCTGCTTCAGGAGATCTTCACGTCCTGGCGGTGGCCAATCGTCACCGGCAAGATCCGGCCGAACCCGCGCAATCCGCTCGAGTACGCAAAGATCTGGCGCATGACTCAGGCCCGTGCGGGCAAGCCGGTGAAGTTCGGCACGGTGTCAGGTCAGGTGATGGCGCAGTTCGTCGACTCGCACACCCCCGAGTACCCTCGCGAGGACGCGTGGCGTCAGATCGTCTGGGACATGGCGAGCGCGATCAACACGGAGTTGCGCGAGCTGGCCGCGTCGGGCTGCCGGGTCATCCAGGTCGAGGAGCCGACGATCCACTTCACGTCGGCCTACACGCCCGAGGATCGCGACACCCTTGAGTTCCTGGTTGAGGCGCTCAACCATGAGATCTCGGGGCTCGAGGACTGCGAAGTATGGATCCACACCTGCTGGGGAAACCCGATGATGCAGCGCGTGTATGACAAGACCTCATATCGAGACGCCATCGAGCTGTATCTCGACCGAGTCAATTGCGATGTGTGGACCGTGGAGATGAAGGATCGAGGCGGGGAAGATCTCGAGCTGTTTGGCAACTGGCGCGAGACGTTGTCCAAGAAGATCGCCATCGGCGCAGTCAGCCATCGTCAGCTGCAGGTCGAGCGGCCCGAGGAGGTTGCCGAGTCGATCCGCAATGCCGCCAGGCACATCGACCTCGACAAGCTGATCGTCTCCTCCGACTGCGGCTTCGGACGGCAGGGGCTGAGCCGCGGACACGCCTTCTTCAAGGCCGCCGCTCTGGCGATGGGCGCGAATATCGTCCGCCGCGAGCACGGTCTGCCCGAGACCTACGTGCCCGCCGCCGACGAGAAGCTGGCCATGGATTACGTGCCGGCGACGTACGTCGCCTAGTGTCCCGGCCCCGCGCGAGGCGAACGCATGCGTCCGGTCCGATCGCATCGACGCTTTGATGCCCCAGTCAGCGCAGCGCCGCGGCAATCGCCGCCCCGCACTCGGAGGTCGAGGCCGGGCCGCCGAGATCCGGGGTCCGCAGATCAGGCTGTGCCAGCACCTCCTCGATCGCGCCGATCACCGCCGCCGCGGCCTCGTTGAGACCCAAATGGGCGAGCATCATCGACCCGGCCCAGATCTGGCCGACCGGGTTGGCGATGCCGCGCCCGGCGATGTCGGGCGCCGAGCCGTGGACGGGCTCGAACAGCGAGGGGAACTCGCCGTCGGGGTTGAGGTTGGCCGAGGGCGCGATCCCGATCGTCCCGGTCAGCGCCGGCCCGAGGTCGGACAGGATGTCGCCGAACAGGTTGGAGCCGACGATCACGTCGAAGTGCTCGGGGCGCAGGACGAGCTGGGCAGCGAGGTTGTCGATGTGGAACTGATCGACCGCCACGTCGGGGTAGCCCTCGGCCATCGCCCGCACGCGCTCGTCCCAGTAGGGCATGGTGATCGAGATCCCGTTGGACTTGGTCGCCGAGGTGAGGTGGTGCTCGGAGCGCACCGAGGCGAGATCGAAGGCGTAGCGCAGGATCCGATCCACGCCGACCCGGGTCATCACGGTCTCCTGGACGACGACCTCGCGCTCGGTGCCGGCGAACATGCGCCCGCCGAGCTGGGAGTACTCGCCCTCGGTGTTCTCGCGCACGACGAGGAAGTCGATGTCGCTGGCGTCGGCCAACCGGGCCCTCACGCCCGGCATCAGCCGGACCGGACGCAGGTTGACGTACTGATCGAAGGCACGGCGGATCTCGAGGATCGAGCCCCACAACGAGATGTGGTCGGGCACGACCTCGGGCCAGCCCACGGCGCCGAAGAAGATCGCGTCGTGGCCGCCGATCTGCTCGGCCCAGTCGGGCGGCATCATCATTCCGTACTCGGTCCAGTGCGCCGCGCTCGCGAAGGCAAACTCGTCGAAGGCGAGGGTGAAGCCGTACGCCGCAGCCGCCGCCTCGAGCACGCGCCGGCCCTCGGGGACGACCTCGACCCCGATGCCGTCACCGGGGATGGTGGCGATGCGAAACGTGGTCACGCGGCGAGGAGCTCGCTGAGCGTGGCCAGGTTGATGTTGCCCCCGGACACGATGCACACGACGCGGCCGCCCCCGGCCTGACCGGCCAGGGCCGCGGCGGTCGACAGCGCTCCCGCGCCCTCGGCCACCACGCGGGCGCGTCCGGCCAGTACCCGCACGGCGGACTGCAACCGTGGCGATCGGCACCGACACCGCGTCGTCGACGACCTCGCGCAGGCGCGGCCACATCGGGTCGAGCACGCGCCGGCTGCCCGAGCCGTCGACGAACGAGGGCTGGTACTCGACGTCGGTCGGTGCGCCGGCCGCCAGCGCAGCGTGCAGCGCGGCGCCGGTGGCCGGCTCGGCGGTGAGGATCCGCGTCTGCGGCGAGCGCGCGCGGATGGCGCTGGCGATCCCGACGGTGAGGCCCGCCGCCCCCGAGCGGGATGACGACGGCGTCGATGTCGGAGAGGTCCTCGAGAATCTCGAGCCCGATCGTTCCGTTGCCCGCCATCACCGCCTCGTCCTGGACCGGGTGCACGAACAGCCCCTCGATGCCGGGCACCGACGAGGTGACGATCGCCTGCCACCACTCGTCGTAGGGCACCTTGACCACCCGGCCACCGAGGCGCTCGATTGCGTCGAGCTTGGCCTGTGGGGCGTGGTCGGGGACGGCGATCGTCGCCGTCAGCCCGAGCTCTCGCGCCACCCAGGCGACGCCCTGGGCCATGTTGCCCGCGCTGGCGGTGACCAGCCCGCCGCCCCGTGCCTGCGCGTCCGCGCTGCGGATCGCGTTGCCCGCCCCGCGGATCTTGAACGAGCCGATGGGCTGCAGGGTCTCGAGCTTGAGATAGATCTCGGCCGGCGCGTCGTCGATGGCCAGGCGCACGAGCGGGGTGCGCACGACGAGGTCGGCGATCCGCTCGCGGGCGGCCTCGATGTCGGCCAGCGCGATCACAGCGCGACCTCGACGCCGAGGCGCAGACGCCGGGCGCCGGCGACGGCGAACTGAGCCGCGGCGAGGTCCTCGACCGCCAACCCGAGCGAGCGAAACACGGTCAACTCGGCGTCGTCGGCGCGCCCCGGCACCGATCCGATCAGCACCTCGCCGAGCTCGCCGCGGAGGTGGTCGAGTCCGGAGATCGCGCCCTCGCGGATGGCCAGGGCGAACTCGCCGGCCTCGTGCGCCACCGACTCGCGGCTGTCGGCAAACACCGTCGCGTCGGCGACCGTCGCGGTGTCGAGCTCGCGGGCATTAAGCGTGCTCGCCCCTACGGCGTTGATGTGCGCGCCGGGTGACAGCCAGGCGCGATCGAGCACGGGTTCGCGTGACGAGGTCGCGCACACGACGACGTCGGCCCCGCGCACGGCCGCCTCGGCGCTGTCGGCCACGACGACCCCGTCGCCGGCCAGGGCCTGCGCGTGCTCGCGCGTCGGGGCGAACACCCGCACCTGCGTGAACGGCCGCACGAGGCGCAGCGCCTCGATGTGTGAGCGTCCCTGCACGCCGGCCCCGAGCACGGCGAGCACCGACGCGTCGGCGCGGGCGAGCGACCGCGTGGCCACAGCGCTCACCGCGGCGGTGCGGATCTCGGTCACCGACGAGGCGTCGAGGATCGCCGTGGGGATCCCCGTCTCGCCGTCAAACAGCGTGACCGTGCCCTGGTGAGCGTCGAGGCCGCGAGCGGGGTTGCCCGGCATCACGCAGATCGCCTTCAGCGCAAAGCCGGCCTGCGAGCTCCACGCGGGCATCAACCCCATGAAGCCGTTGGCGCCTGGAGCGGCCATGACCGAGCGCAGCGGCATGAAGGCCTCGCCGCGCGCCCGGGCGGCGAGCACGGCCGCCATCACATCGATGCAATCGCCTGGCGTGAGCACGCGCCGCACGTCGGCGCCGCTGAGCACGAGCACGTCAGGCATCGAGCTCGCGGCGCTCGAGCGCCGACAGGGGGTGCGCGAGCGCCTCGCGCAGCGGGTCCAGGTGCTCGGGGCGCATCGGACCGAGCACGATCTGGGTGACCCGTTCGTCGCTGAGCAGCCAGGCGAGGGCAAGCCCGGCAAGCGTCATGCTCCGCTCGCGGGCGAGCGCCGAGAGGCGATCGAGACGGTCAAACGTGGCGTCCTGGACGAGCGCCGCGTAGGGGTCGGGGCGCTGGGTCATGCGCGAGCCGTCGGGAAACGGCTCGCCCCGGCGGTACTTGCCCGTCAGCCAGCCGCCCGACAGCGGCCCGAACGCGATGTAGGCGACGCCGGCGCGCTCACACAGCGGCGAGCACCGTGTGCTCGTCGCTGCGGTCCAGCAGCGAGAACGAGTTCTGCACCGCCGCGGGGGCGCCCACCTGCAGCGCCGCCGTCAGCTGCTCAGCGGAGAAGTTGCTCACCCCGTAGGCGCCGATCGTCCCGCGCGACACAGCCGCCTCGAGCGTGGCGAAGCTGTCGCTCAGAGCGACGAGGGGATCGAACTCGTGGCAGAGGTAGAGATCGATGGAGTCGACGCCGAGGCGCTGCAGGCTTGACTGCAGCTGGCGGGCGAGCCGCTCGGGCGCCAGGCCGCGGTCGGCGCCGGCGTCCATGGGATTAAACGTCTTGGTGGTCAACATCGGACGGACGCCGCGGGCGGCCATCCACTCCCCCACCATCGCCTCGCTCGCCCCGCCGCCGTAAGCGTCGGCGGTGTCGAAATGGTCGATGCCGGCCTCCCAGGCCGCGTCCATGACGGCAAAGGCGCTGTCGCGGTCCAGCCCCTCGCCGAACAGCTCGGGCACCGAGCCGATCCCGCCGAAGTTCCCGCACCCGAGCGCGACCCGGGGGATGCTGAGCCCGCTGTCGGCGAGCGGGCTGCGGGCGATATCGAGGCCCGTGCTCACGTCGAGCGCTGCGCGGCGGCGCGCTCGGCCTCGAAGATCTCCACCAGGCGGCTGCGCGCCTCCCACAACCGGGGCAGCTGGCGCTGGGTGACGAGCTTGGTGAGCACGTGCACCGGGACCCCTTGGATCCCCATCGTTTCCTCGCCGAGCGCGCGGGCCACCGCGAGGTAGTGACGCGAGCGCCAGATCGAGACGCTCTCGTCCCAGTCGGTGAGCAGCTCGGCGAGCGCGTAGAGATCCGCGTGCTCGTCGCTCGCGCGGTAGACCGCGGTCAGCTCGAGGCCGCGGCGCGCGAGCAGGCCATCGAACGCCTTGGCGATCCGCTGGGTGACCGCAGCCACGCGGCGAAAGCCGGGCGAGTCAAAGCCGCTGCCGTGTCCGAGCATGACCCGCACCTCGTGGTAGTCCCAGGGCGACATCTGGCCGAGCATCCCCAGCTGGTCGGTGACGTAACCCAGCGCCGTGGTCGCGCGGCGCAGCAGGCGCAGGGCCGGGGCGACCTCGGCGTGCTCGAGGCGCTGGGCCGCCTCGTCGACCTCGGTGGCGGCGAGCTTGAGCCACAGCTCCGAGGTCTGGTGCACGACGGTGAACAGCAACTCGTCGTGGTGGTTGCGCTCCTGCGCGGTCTTCTGCAGCGACAGCAGTTCGTCGGTGCGCAGATAGCGCTCGTAGTCGCTGGCCCCGCCGCCGGGCAACACCGGCCCGCGAAGCCCCTCGCGGTCGACATCTGTCATCCGTTCAGCCTAATCGAGCCGCGCCGGACTCGCATATAGGCACTCTGGGCCGGGTTGCACCCTCCCGGGCGACACCCCGGCACCCCCGGGGCGACACCCGGGCGACGTTCTCGCTCAGCCGGCGAGCACGACTTGGTCGCGACCGGCGCGCTTGGCGCCGTACAGCGCCTCGTCGGCGCGGCCGAGCAGTTCGGCCATGTCGCGATCGACGTCATGGGTGAGCAGCCCACTTGGCTCGCGGGTCGCCACGCCGACGCTGACCGTCAGCGTGACGCCGTCGGCGATCATGTCCCATTCGCTGTGGCGCACGGCGTCGCAGAGCCGCTGGCCGAGCACCACGGCGGCGTCGGCCCCCGCCCCGGGGAGCAGCACGACGAACTCCTCGCCGCCGAGCCTGGCCACGACGTCGGTGGGCCGGACGTTGGCGCTCAGCACGTCGGCGAGATGGCGCAGCACGTCGTCGCCGACGAGGTGGCCGAAATGGTCGTTGATCGACTTGAAGTGGTCGGCGTCGACGAAGGCGACGCTGATCGGCTCCCGGCGCACGGCGGCTTCGCGGATCAGGCGCGGCAGCTCGGCATCGACGTGGCGACGGTTCCACAGCCCGGTCAGGCCGTCCTGGTCGGCGCGGCGGGTCAGCTGCTCGCGTTCCTCGCGCAGCACGAGCGCCTGAGCCTCGAGCTCGCGAGTGCGCGAGCGCTCGATCTCGGCCTGGATCGTGGCCCGGCGGGCCTCGAGCTGGGCCCGGTCGAGGTCGAGGTGGGTGCTGAGCACGCGGGCGCGAGTCTTGGCCAGCTGGGACTGCTGCTCGCGCTCGAGCTCGTGAAAGGACTCGTGATGCTGCAGTGCCTCGCGGTAGCGGCCCAGCGACTTGTAGGCGCGCCACAGGTCGAGGTGGATCTCGACCAGGACGAGCGCATCGCGGACCGGGTCGGTCTCGGCCAGCAGTGCCTCGTAGTGCTCGACCGACAGCTCGAGCTCGCCGCGGGCGAGCTCGAGGCGGGCCTTCTTGTAGCGCGCCTCGATGAGTAGCGGCGGATAGCCGCCGCGGTCGGCCAGCTCCTCACCCTCCACGATCGCGGCCAGCGCTTCGTCATGGCGCCCGGCAATCGCGAGGGTCTGGCCGTAGGTGAGCTGGATGATCGCCACGTCGTAGGCGCTATCGGAGCCTCGCGCGATCCGCACCCCCTCGGGACCGAGTTCGAGCGCCCGCGCGATCCGCTGCTGGGCCTCCTCCTCGTCGCCTTCATCCAAGAGCGCGTTGCTGATCGCGTTGAGATCCTCGATGAGGTTGTTGAGCGCGGCGAAGATCGTCTCCTCGTCGCCGATCTCGCGGGCGAGGCTGAGCGCGAACTCGAGCGACACGATGCCCTCGGCGAAGTTGCCCACGGCGGCGTGGCCCAGACCGGCGCGGTTATAGGCCCACGCGAGCGTGTACGCGTCCCCGCTCTGCTTTGCCGTCTCGAGGCTGCGGCTGGCGTACTCGAGCGCCTCCTCCTGCAAGCCGAGGTTGTAGTAGGCCATGACCATGCCGTTGAGCGCGGCGGAGATTCGCTTGAGATCGCCGGCCTGGTGAACAGGGTCAGCGCGCGGTGCAGGGCGGCGAGACTTGACTCCGTCTCGCCCAACCGCGCCTCGTGGGTGGCCAAGAGCATGAGCGCATCGGCTTGGGCAGTGGCGCTCGCGTGCATCTCGGCCAGCGCCAACGCCTCGCGGGCCTCGCTGCGGCCCGGCCCATGCTCTCCAACCGTCAGTGACCGCTCGGACGCGGCCAGAAGCGAGGTCAGCCGTGCCCGGCCCTCGTCTGCGGGCTCGATACCCGAGCCGTCAATGGAAGTCATGAACATGATCGGAGAGCGTTCTATCCCAGCAGGTATCGGCGGGAATCATGAAGTCTTGAGGCGGTATTGCCCGGATGCCGCCCCTGGTTATCAAAAACGTCGCATCCTCCGGGAATCTTGAGCTTTCACCAGCTTCCGCGAAGTCTAAGCGCCGCCTTATTTGTCTAGTCGGCCCGAGCGCTCGCCAGCCCGCGGCGAAATGCCCCGCGCGGCGCCTGGCCTTAGCGGCCGGCGGCCCGCCGGTAGCGCGTCACGGCGACGGGGGCGGCGATGGCGATGATGACCACGCACCACACGAACGCGCCCCAGACATAGTTGTGGGCCGGAAAGCCCACCCAGAGCGCGCGCATCGCGTTGACCACGACCGAGAACGGGTTGATGTTGGCAAACCAACGCAGCGCCGCCGGCATCGAGCTGACCGGGACGAAGGCCGAGGAGATGAAGGTGAGCGGGAACACGGCGATGAAGCCGACCGAGTTGGCCGCCTCGGGCGAGGAGACGATCAGGCCGACGAAGGCGAACATCCAGAGAAAGAGTAGCCGATCAGCAGCAGCAGAACGATGCCGGCGACGACCTCACCGAAGCTGTCGTGAAGCCTGAAGCCGACGAGCAGCCCGGTGAGAGAACGACGTCATCGACAGAGCGTTGGTGACGATGTCGGCGAAGCGTGCGGCCGGCCAGCACCGCGGAGCGCGACATCGGCAGCGAGCGGAAGCGGTCGATGAGGCCCTTCTTGAGGTCCTCGGTCAGCCCGAGCGCGGTGACGAAACCGCCGAAGGCGATGTTCTGCACGATGATCCCGGGGATCAGGATAGTCGACGTAGCGCACGCCCGGGCTGGCGGATCGCGCCGCCGAACACGTAGCGGAACAGCAGCACGAACATGAGCGGCTGCACAGTGAAGGCGATCAGCAGGTCGGGAGCGCGGGGCAGCCGCACGCGGTCGCGCTCGGCCATGATCAGCGTGTCGGAGATCAGTCGCCTCATCGCGGCCTCCGCTCGGCCTGGCGGCGTCCTCGCCGGCGTGCCCGGTCAGGGCGAGGAAGACGTCGTCGAGCGTCGGGCGGCGCAGCGCGAGGTCGTCGACCCCGACGCCGGCGCTGGTCGAGGCGGCTGACGGCGTCGACGATCGCACCGGCGCGCTCGCGCACGCGCACGCTGATCAGCGTGCCGTCGACGCTCGGCGGCTCGTCGGACAGCTCGGCGCAGCGCGCGGCGCGCCGCCTGCGCGTCGGCGCAGCGTCGAGGCGGACCTCGAGGCGCTCGCCGCCGACGTCGCTCCTTGAGCTCGTCCGAGGTGCCGCCGGCGATCACCCGGCCGTGGTCGATGACCGCGATCGTCGTCGGCGAGGCGGTCGGCCTCCTCGAGGTACTGCGTGGTCAGCAGCACGGTCGTGCCCGTCGGCGACGAGCTCCTCGATCGACCTCCCACAGCGCGAGGCGGCTGCGCGGGTCGAGGCCGGTCGTCGGCTCGTCGAGGAACAGCACCGGCGGCTCGGCCACGAGCGCCGCCGCCAGGTCCAGGCGCCGGCGCATGCCGCCGGAGTAGGTCTTGACCGGACGTCGGCGGCTCGTCGAGGTCGAAGCGCTCCAGCAGCTCGTCGCTGCGCGGCTTCGCCTGCGCGCGCGGCGAAGCCGTACAGGCGCCCGACCATCGTCAGGTTCTCGCGGCCGGTCAGGTTCTCGTCGACCGCCGCGTACTGCCCGGCGAGGCCGATCTGCGGTGCGCAGCTGCGGCGGCCTCGCTGCACCGCGTCATAGCCGGCCACGCGCGCCTCGCCCCGGTCGGGCGTCAGCAGCGTGGTCAGGATGCGCACGATGGTCGTCTTGCCCGCGCCGTTGGGGCCGAGCAGCCCGAGCACGGTGCCCGCGCGGACGTCGAGGTCGACCCCGGCCAGGGCCTTGCACGTCGCCGTAGGACTTCTAGAGACCCCGGGCGACGATCGCGGGCTCGGCTCCACGCTCACGCCCACGATACGGCGCGACGGCGGCGCAGATCGGTCGCCGCGCGGACGTGCGGCCAGGCGTCCCCTCAGGGCCGAACGTTCGTCCAGACGTGCCGAGCACTTCACCGCACGAGCCGGCGGCGCGCAAGCACCGAGTCCAGCAGGCCCGGGAAGCGGGCTTCGAGGTCGTCGCGGCGCAGCGCGTTGAGCCGCGTCGTGCCCTCGAGGCGCTGGCGCATCACACCGGCCTCGCGCAGGACGCGGAAGTGGTGGGTGCAGGTCGACTTGGTGACCGGCAGGTCGATGCTCTTGCAGGTGCGCTCCCCGCCGGCGGCGAGCACGTGAACGATCTTCAGGCGCATCGGATCGCTCAGCGCGTGCAGCACGGCAGGCGAGCTCGAGCTCCTCGCACGGCAGGGTGAGGCAGGACCTCCGGCGGCCGGCTTCGTGCTGGCGTCCGGCTCCGAGTCCGTCAGTGGTGCGGTGGCAGCTCATGCTTCTCCGATTGTACGACGGTAATCGAACTTTGCTACGTTCTTACTACGACGATCATCGTACCGCGCATTTCGAGGAGCTCCGTGTCGCATTCCATCTCACCCAGCCTCAGCCGCATCTCGCGCGCCACCCTGCTCCTCGCCTGCCTGGCCCAGTTCATGGTCATCCTCGACGTCTCGGTCGTCAACGTCGCGCTGCCCGTCGATCCGCGGCGCGCTGCGCTTCTCCGAGCAGGACCTCCAGTGGGTGGTCAACGCCTACACGGTGACCTTCGCCGGCTTCCTGCTCCTCGGCGGCCGCGCGGCCGACCTGCTCGGTCGCCGCCGCGTGTTCGTCGGCGGCCTGCTCCTGTTCGGCGCTGGCCTCGCTGGCCGGCGGCCTCGCCGCAGACCCAGGTCGAGCTCGATCGCCGCCCGCGCGGTCCAGGGTCTCGGCGGCGCGGTCATCGCGCCCGCGTCGCTCTCGATCCTCACCACCACGTTCGCCGAGGGCGCCGGCGCGCAACCGCGCGGTCGGCATCTGGGGCGCGATGGGCGGCGCCGGCGGAGCGGCCGGCGTGCTGCTCGGCGGCATCCTCACCCAGTACCTCGTCTGGCGCTGGATCCTCTTCATCAACGTGCCGATCGCCATCGCCGCCGCCGCTCGCCAGCGCCCGGCTGATCGCCGAGGGCCGCAATCGCGAGCAGCGCGCGCAACTTCGACCTGCGCCGGCGCGCTCGCCGCCACGCTCGGGCTCTCGCTGCTCGTCCTCGGCATCGTGCGCACCGACGTCGACCGGCTGGGGCTCGGCCGCAGGCGCTCGGGCTGATCGCCGGCGGCGTGGCGCTGCTGCGGCGTCTTCGTCGCGATCGAGGCGCGCTTCGCCCGCCACCCGCTGATGCCGCTGCGGATCTACCGCTCGCGCTCGGCGCCGAGCAGATCGCGCAGGCGGCCGCGATCGATCGCCCGCGCGGTGCTCATGGCCTCAGCGGCCGGCTGCCCGGCGGTAGCGCATCACGGCGACCGGGGCGGCGATGGCGATGATGACCACGCACCACACGAACGCGCCCCAGACATAGTTGTGGGCCGGAAAGCCCACCCACAGCGCGCGCATCGCGTTGACCACGACCGAGAACGGGTTGATGTTGGCAAACCAGCGCAGCGCCGCCGGCATCGAGCTGACCGGCACGAAGGCCGAGGAGATGAAGGTGAGCGGGAACACGGCGAGGAAGCCGACCGAGTTGGCCGCCTCGGGCGAGGAGACGATCAGGCCGAGGAAGGCGAAGATCCACGAGAACGCGTAGCCGAACAGCAACAGCAGGAACATCCCGGCGACGATCTGGCCCACGCCGGCGTGGAAGCTGAAGCCGATGATCACCCCGGTGATGAGCAGGACGGTCATCGACAGAGCGTTAGTGACGATGTCGGCGAAGGTGCGCCCGGCCATCACCGCGGGGCGCGACATCGGCAGCGAGCGGAAGCGGTCGATGAGGCCCTTGTGAAGATCCTCGTTGAGCCCGAGCGCGGTGACGAAACCGCCGAAGGCGATGTTCTGGACGATGATCCCGGGGATGAGATAGTCGACGTAGGGCACGCGCGGACTGGCGATGGCGCCGCCGAACACGTAGCGGAACAGCAGTACGAACATGATCGGCTGCACCGTGAAGGCGATCAGCAGGTCGGGAGCGCGGGGCAGGCGCACGAGATTGCGCTCGGCGATGATGAGCGTGTCGGAGATCAGCCTTCTCACGCGGCCTCCGCCTCGGCCTGGGGCTCCTCCGCGGCATGCCCGGTCAGGGCGAGGAACACGTCGTCGAGGGTCGGTCGGCGCAGCGCGAGGTCATCGACCCCGACGCCGGCCTGGTTGAGACGGTTGACGGCGGCGACGATCGCGCCGGCGCGCTCGCGCACGCGCAGGCTGATCAGGGTGCCGTCGACGGTGGGCGGCTCGTCGGAGAGCTCGGCCAGGGCGCGGGCGCCCGCCTGCACGTCGGCGTCGGCGTCGAGGCGCACCTCGAGGCGCTCGCCCCCGACCTTGTCCTTGAGCTGATCCGAGGTGCCGCGGGCGATCACCTGACCGTGGTCGATGACCGCGATCTCGTCGGCGAGCCGGTCGGCTTCGTCGAGATATTGCGTGGTCAGCAGCACCGTGGTGCCTGCGGCGACGAGCTCCTCGATGACCTCCCAGAGCGCGAGGCGGCTGCGGGGGTCAAGTCCGGTCGTCGGCTCGTCGAGGAACAGCACCGGCGGCTCGGCCACGAGTGCGGCCGCCAGGTCCAAGCGCCGGCGCATCCCTCCGGAATAGGTCTTGACCGGGCGCCTGGCCGCCTCGACGAGGTCAAAGCGCGCCAGCAGATCGTCGCTGCGACGGTTGGCCTGCGCGCGGGAGAAGCCGTACAGGCGCCCGACCATGGTCAGGTTCTCGCGGCCGGTCAGGTTCTCGTCCACCGCCGCGTACTGGCCCGCGAGCCCGATCTTGGTGCGCAGCTGGGCGGCGTGCTTGACCGCGTCATAGCCGGCCACGCGCGCCTCGCCCTGGTCGGGGGTCAGCAGCGTGGTGAGGATGCGCACGACCGTCGTCTTGCCCGCGCCGTTGGGACCGAGCAGCCCGAGCACCGTGCCCGCGCGGGCGTCGAGGTCGACCCCGGCGAGGGCCTTGACGTCGCCGTAGGACTTATAGAGGCCCCGGGCGACGATCGCTGGCTCAGAGTTCTCGCTCACGCCTCCACGATACGCGGCGGGTAGGCGGCGCTGGCGCTCGACCTGGGACGGCGCGCAAATGCGCCAGGCCGTCCCCTCGGGGCTCAGTCGTTCGTCTCAGGGGTATGCGAATCAGTTCACAGCGCGACGCCGGCGGCGCGCAACACCGAGTCCAGCAGGCCCGGGAAGCGCACTTCGAGGTCGGCGCGGCGCAGCGCGTTGAGGCGCGTCGTGCCCTCCAGGCGCTGGCTCATGACGCCGGCTTCGCGCAGGACGCGGAAGTGGTGGGTGCACGTCGACTTGGTGACCGGCAGGTCGATGCTCTTGCACGTGTGCTCCCCGCCGGCGGCGAGGACGTGGACGATCTTCAGGCGCATCGGGTCGCTGAGCGCATGCAGGACGGAGGCCAGTTCGATCTCTTGCACGGCGGGATGAGGCAGGGCCTCGGCGACAGCTTTCGTGCCGGCGTCCGGCTCCGGGTCCGTGGGGGTGCTGGTGGCGGTCATGTCTCCGATTGTACGACGGTGATCGAACTTTGCTACCTTCTTACTACGACGATCATCGTACCGCCATTTTGAGGAGTTCTGTGCCGCTTTCCAATTCAACCCAGTCTCGGCCCCGTCTCGGCGCCACACTGCTGCTGGCCTGCCTGGCCCAGTTCATGGTCATCCTCGACGTTTCGGTCGTCAACGTGGCGCTTCCCTCGATCCATGGCGCGCTGCACTTCTCCGAGCAGGACCTGCAGTGGGTGGTCAACGCCTACACCGTGACCTTCGCGGGCTTTCTGCTGCTTGGCGGGCGCGCCGCGGACCTGCTCGGGCGCCGCCGCGTGTTCGTCGGCGGCCTGCTGCTGTTCGGCGCGGCCTCGCTGGCCGGCGGCCTGGCGCAGACCCAGTTTGAGCTGATCGCCGCCCGCGCCATTCAAGGGCTCGGCGGCGCTGTCATCGCGCCCGCCTCGCTCTCGATCCTCACCACGACGTTCCCCGAGGGTGCGGCGCGCAACCGCGCGGTCGGCATCTGGGGCGCGATGGGCGGCGCCGGCGGCGCGGCCGGCGTACTGCTCGGGGGCATCCTGACGCAGTATCTCGGCTGGCGCTGGATCCTGTTCATCAACCTGCCGATTGCCATCGGCGCCGCCGTGGGCAGCGCCCGGGTGATCGCCGAGGGCCGCAATCGCGACAGTGCACGCAGCTTTGACCTGCCCGGCGCGCTCGCCGCCACGGTCGGGCTCTCGCTGCTCGTGCTCGGGATCGTGCGCACCGACGTCACCGGCTGGGGCTCGGCGCAGGCGCTCGGGCTGATCGGCGGCGGCGTGGCGCTGCTGGCGGCGTTTGTCGCCATCGAGTCGCGCCTGGCCAGCCAGCCGCTGATGCCGCTGCGGATCTACCGCTC
Organism: uncultured Solirubrobacterales bacterium; assembly: GCA_963744195.1. Classification (GTDB taxonomy): domain Bacteria; phylum Actinomycetota; class Thermoleophilia; order Solirubrobacterales; family Solirubrobacteraceae; genus Palsa-465. Next base: position 517,043 of record CAVUSY010000009.1, on the reverse strand, counting down.
GCGCACGCTGAGCGCGTCGAATCTCGTCGTGCTGCTGATCGGCGCCGCGACCTTCTCGATGTGGTTCTTCCTCTCCCTGTACCTGCAGCAGGTGCGCGGCTACTCGGCGATCCGCGCCGGCCTGGCCTTCCTGCCCATGACCCTGTGCATCGTGGCCGGCTCGACCGTGGCCTCGCGCATGGTCGCCCGGGTGGGGACCAAGCCGCTGCTCGTGACGCGGCCTGCTCGCTCAGGCCATCGGCCTGGGCTGGTTCTCCCAGCTCTCGCCGACGGGCAGCTATGCCGCCCAGGTGCTCGTGCCCTCGCTGCTCGTGGCGATCGGGATCGGGATCTCCTTCGTCCCGGTGACCATCTCGGCCGTGGCCGGGGTGGAGCCCGAGGAGGCCGGTCTCGCCTCAGGCCTCGTCAACACCTCGCGGCTGTTCGGCGGCGCGCTCGGCCTGGCCGTGCTCGCCGCGCTGGCCACCGCGCGCACCAACCACGTGCTCGGGCACGGCGTGGCCTCGACCGCGCTCACCCACACCGCGCTGACGAGCGGCTTTGAGCTCGCCTTCGGCGTGGCCGGGGCGATCGCCCTGCTCGGCGCGATCATCGCCGTCGGGAGCGCTGCCGCGGGTGCGCGAGGTCGGTCACCGCGCGATGGCCGTCGAGACCGCCTGAGTCAGTCCCCGCCGCTGGCCGTGGGCGCCCCGGGCTCAGTCGCCGGGCCGCCGCGTGGCCGGGGGAGCCGGGTCAGTGCGGGAGCCGTCGCGGGCGGGACCGGGGGACTCACACGATCGACGCTGATCGGTGAGAATCCGGCCCATGGCGCGCTGCTTCGTCACTCGCGAGCTGCCCGGAGGGGCGCTGGCGCGACTGGCGGCCGAGCACGAGGTGGAGGTCTGGCCGGGGCGCCTGGCGCCCTCGGCGTCCGAGCTTCTCGCGGGCGCGCGCGAGGCCGCGGGGCTGCTGACGCTGTTGACCGATCGCATCGACGCGGCGTTTCTCGACGCCTGCCCCCGGCTGCGGGCGATCGCCAACTACGCGGTCGGCGTGGACAACATCGATCTCGAGGCCTGCGCGGCCCGCGGCATCGCGGTGGGAAACACCCCCGACGTGCTCACCGATGCGACCGCCGACCTCGCCTTTGCCCTGCTGCTCGCCGCGGCACGCAAGCTGCCCGAGGCGATGGCCGCGGTGGCGGCCGGGGACTGGGTGACCTGGGAGCCGGCGCGGTATCTCGGCGCCGCCGTGCACGGCGCGACGCTCGGGATCATCGGCATGGGCCGGATCGGTCGCGCGATGGCGGCCCGCGGACGCGGCTTTGACATGGAGATCGTGCACACGAGCGGACGCGTGCGCGCCGAGGTCGATAGCGTGCTGGCGCAGTCGGACTTCGTCTCGCTGCACTGCCCCTTGACGCCCGCCACCCGTCACCTCATCGATGCCGACGCGCTGTCGCGCATGCCTCGCCACGCGATCCTCATCAACACCGCGCGCGGACCGATCGTCGATCAGTCCGCGCTGGCGCAGGCGCTGCACGCGGGCGAGATCGCCGGCGCCGCGCTCGATGTCACCGACCCCGAGCCGCTCGCGGCCGACGATCCGCTGCTCCGCGCGCCCAACCTGATCGTCGCACCCCACATCGGCTCGGCCACCCACGTGGCGCGCGAACGGATGGCCGAGATGTGCGTCGAGAACCTGCTCAGCCGCCTTGGCCGGCGAGCCGATGCCCAACGGCGTGACGGAGGCGTGATGCAGGTCGCGGTCGTCGACATCGGCAGCAACTCCACCCGCCTGCTGCTCGCCCGCATGCAGGACGGACGGTGACCGAGGAGCTCGTGCGCCGCAGCGTGGTCACGCGGCTCGGCCGCGGCGTCGACGCGGGCGGCTCGCTCAGCCAGGAGGGCATCGAGCGGGTGTTCTCCACGCTGGAGGAGTACCGGCGGCTCATCGACGAGAACGGCGGTGCCGACACCGCGGTGGCCGTGTTGACGAGCGCCGTGCGCGACGCCGCCAACGGCGAGGAGTTCGCGCGCACGGTCGGGGAGCGCTTCGGCCTGGCGCCCCACATCCTCACCGGTGACGACGAGGCGAAGATGACGTTCCTGGGCGCCACGAGTGAGCGCGACCCGGCCGACGAGACGCCGACGCTCGTCATCGACATCGGCGGCGGCTCGACCGAGACCGTCATCGGGCGCCCCGGGCGCGAGCCCGACTTCCACGTGTCAAATCAGGCCGGGGTCGTGCGCCAGACCGAGCGCCACCTGGCTCACGACCCGCCCCAGCGCTCAGAGCTCGACGCGCTGGCCGCCGATGTGCGGGCGATCTTCGTCGCCGCCGTGCCCGCAGGAGCGCCGGCGCGCGGTCGGCCAGGCCATCGCCGTGGCCGGGACCGCCACCTCGCTCGCGGCGATCGCCCAGTCGCTCGATCCCTACGACGCCACGCGCGTGCACGGATTCCAACTGACCCGCGCCGAGTGCGAGCGGATGCTCGGCGAGCTGGCCGCGGTGCCCGTGCGAGGAGCGCCGGAAGGTCAAGGGGCTGCATCCCGACCGCGCGCCGACGATCGTCGCCGGGGTGGTCATCCTGCTCGAGGTGCTCGACTTGTTCGGTTTGGATAACGTCGAGGTATCCGAACACGACATTCTGCGCGGAGCCGCGCTCGCCTTTACGCGAAAGTAAGAATTTCTGCAAGTAGTTTCCCGCAGAAATTCGGTCACCTGGACGAATGTTCGATGGACGGAGTGACAGCGTCAAGTCAGGATTGCCGTGGGTTCAGGCTCTGCCTGGTCCCAACATAGGTTCGGGCGAAGCCGCAGACACGGCGCCTCCCGCCGTCCGAGCCACACAAACTGGTCCTTTCAGGCACGTACCCCTGCCCGTCCCGATTGGACCAAACCTGGATCGGAAATCGCCCACATGCAAGTGTGGGCGGTTTTCGTTCCCGGGATTGCCACGGTTTCCGGTCCAGGGCCGTCGCTGGGTTGCGGATGAGGGTGGGCGGCCGGGACCCGGGCGGCGGCGCCCGCACGGGCGCCCCCCGCGCCGCCGCGCGGTCGGCCTGCGGCGCTGTGGCGCTGTGGCGCTGCGGCGCTGTCGGCGCTGCGGCGCTGTGGCGCCTGCGGTGCTGCGGCGCTGCGGCGCTGCGGCGCTGCGGCGCTCGGCGCGCGGCGCTCGGTGGCTGCGGCACCGCCCATGCATTTCGTGACCTGCGATGGAGGGTCTGATCGGTGCGTTGGGCGAGGAAAACCTGCGCCCGATCGCGCGTGAGGCGACGCGACGCACGTTTGCCCGCTGAGCGCGGTCGACGTGCGTCGCGTCGATCTCGCGCACGCGCGACGCATGTTTGCTCCTCACGGCTGAGGGGTCTGGCCCGCGGGCGTTCAGTCGCTCCGGCGCGACTCGCTCAGTCGCGGCGCCTACGCCAGGTTGGCCCGCCGCGGATACGCCACGCTCGGATCGGTGAGCACGTTGACGAGCGCGGGCTTGCCGGCCGCGAAGGCGCGCTCCAAGGCGGGGCGCAGCTCGCCCGGCGTGCGCACGAGCTCGCCGTGGCCGCCGAGCGCCTGCACGACCTGGTCATAGCGGGTCTCGGGGCGCAGCTCGGCGGCGACCGAGTAGCCGTAGAGGCCTCCATCGGGTGCTTCTCGAGCGCCCAGATGCCGTTGTTGCCCATCACCCCCACGACCGCGACGTTGTGGCGGGCCAGCGTGTCGAAGTCCATGCCGGCGAAGCCGAAGGCGCCGTCGCCGAGCAGCAGCACGACCTGACGATCGGGGTGGGCGAGCTTGGCCGCCAGCGCATACCCGGGACCTGAGCCCAGGCAGCCGAACGGACCGGGATCGAGCCAGCACCCGGGCCGGTAGGAGTCGACCACGCGGCCCGCGTAGGAGACGAAGTCACCGCCGTCACCGATCACGATCGCGTCGCGGTCGAGCATCCCGGCCAGCTCGCCGTAGATGCGCATCGGGTGAAGCGGCGCGCGGTCGTCCTGGAGGTCGGCGCGCTCGGCCGCGCGCTTCTCGGTCTCGATCGAGCGCAGCGACTCCATCCAGCGCTCGCGCTCGGCCAGCGGGCCGCGGCCCGCTTCGCTGCGCAGCGCCTGCAGCGTCGCCGGCAGCGCGCCGTAGAGCTCGGCCGCCACCGCGCGCGGGTGCTCGCGCTCGGGCTCGGCGAGGTCGGCGATGATGATGTCGGTGTCGGGTCCGAACGCGCCGCCGAAGCCGAGGCGGAAGTCGAGCGGGACGCCGATGACCAGCGCGACGTCGGCGCCGCGCAGGCCGTCGCCGCGCGCACGGGAGAACGCAGCCGGATGGTCGGCGGGCAGGCAGCCGCGAGCCAGGCCGTTGAGGAACACCGGGATGCGCAGCTCGTCGGCGAGCGCGCGCAACGCGTGCTCGCCGCGGCCCCAGTACAGGTTGGTGCCGGCCATGATCACCGGGCGCTCGGCCTCCGACAGCAGGGCGATCGCGCGGTCAAGCCCGGGCCCGCCGGCCCCCGCGCCGTTCCACGGCTCGGGCAGCGGCAGCGGATCCTCCCCGGCCGCTGCCTCCATGAACACCTGATCGAGCGGAAAGTCGATGAAGGCCGGGCCGGACGGCGGGCCGAGCGTGGCGTGCAGGGCGTCGTCGAGCAGTTCGGGGATCTCGTCCGGGCTGTCGGCGGTCGCGGCCAGGCGCACGAGCGGGCGCACGAACGGGACGTGGTCGATCTCCTGCAGCGAACCCTGCCCCCAGCGGAACTTCGGTGCGCGGCCGCCGAGCACGAGCACGGGCGAGCGGTTCTGGCTCGCCGAGGCGATCGCGCTCATCCCGTTCGTCACCCCGGGGCCGGCGGTCAGCGCGCACACGCCAGGCTCGCGGGTCACCTTGGCCCACCCCTCCGCGGCAAACGCCGCCGTCTGCTCGTGGCGGACGTCGACGATGTCGATGCCCTCGGCCCGGCAGCCGTCGTAGATCGAGAACAGGTGGCCGCCGGAGAGGGTGAACAGCTTGCGAACGCCGTGCGCGCGCAGCCGGCGCGCGACGAGGCGGCCGCCGTGGAGGGTGTCGGTGACGGGCGAGATCTCAGACATTCGCGGCACGCTAACACCTGGCGCCGGCGCCCCGCCGGTCACCGCGACCGCCGCGCGAGGCCGCTCCGCGACGGTTGCGCGCCGGCGGCGGGGAATCGGCGTACAGTGCGACGGAGTCCGATCGGAGGAACGCCAATGTCAGAGCTTCATCAACCCGCTCCGGACCACGCCGAGTTCGACGCGATCTGCGATGGCCTCGAGGATTGGGAACGGCTACCCGAGCCGACCACCGCGCCGGATGCGCAGGCCGCGTGGCGCGCCGCCCAGGGCGCCGAGGGAACTCAGCCGAGCACGAGGAGAGTCCGCTCGACGAGCAGATCCTGGCCGGCCTGATCACGCCCTGGTGAGCCGCAGCACTCGCGGGGACGCCCGGGCTGATCACGCCCTGGTGAGCCGCGGCACTCGCGAGGGCCAGGCGCGGCCAGGGCCCCGCCGCGCGCCAGGCTAGGCTCCGGGCGCGAGCTCGACGCCCGCGCGCATGAGCCCGGCGGCCTCGCCGAGCGCGTGCGGACCCGAGCGCCAGACGTGGCCGACGCGGATCGCGGGCAGCGCGTGAATGCCGCGGCGCTGTAGACCCTCGGCGGTGGCCTGCGGCGCCGCATCCCAGACGCAATCCTCGGCGGCGGCCAGGCAGTCCTCGGGGCAGAGCCCTGCGGCGGCGGCAGCCTCGGCGAGGATCTCCGGGTCATCGAGATCAAATCCGCCACAGAACGCGAGGCGGCTCGCCGCCAGCGCGAACTGAATCGCGCGTCCGGCGTCGGCTGCATGGGCGGCGGCTCGCACCGCGCCCGGGAAGCGCTTGGGCCAGTTGTCGGGCCAGACGAGCGGGACGCGCAGCGCCCGCGCCTCGCGCTCGGCCACCTCGCGCAGCTTCCAGCTGGGCTCGGTCAGCGACGCACTGGGGATCCATTCGACGTCCCCGAGCGTGCGCTCGACGCGCTCGGCGGCGAGGTATGAGAACGGGCAGGCGAGGTCGAAGAAGAAGGCGACCGGACCTCCGGTCGGTGGGGCGCGAGCGGTCTGCGAACCGGTCGGCGAGGACGATGAGCTCTCCCATGCCCCCTGTAACGACCGTCGCGACGAAAACTGTCGGCAACTCGACAATCGATCGGATTTTCGTCCGCAATTCGTCAAGAAATCCGAATACGGGTACTTGAGCAGGATAAACTTGCCTTTGGTAGGAAAACCGTCCATTTATAGGGAGAGCATCATCTCTCACGTCCCTCCCCCAAAGCGCCACCCTTATGACCAGTGGTCTCCCGATACGCGCGCGCTCGATCTGGTCGGAGACAAGTGGACGCTGCTGATCGTTCGCGATCTGGCTAGCGGCCCCCGGCGGTTCGTCGAGCTGCAGCGTGTGCTGCCGGGAATCTCAACTGAACAGCTTCGCTCGCGCCTGAACCGCATGGTCGCGGATGGCATGCTCACCCGCAAGCGCTACCGCGAGGTACCGCCCCGGGTCGACTACGAACTGACCGACCGCGCCCGCGAGCTCATGCCCGTGCTCGGCGCCCTGGCCCGCTGGGGCTATGAGTGGACCTGGAGTGAGCCGCGCGGCTCGGAGTCCGTCGACATCGGCGCCATCTTCCGGCTCGCGCCCGGGCTCATCGCGCCCGTCAGAGCCGACGCGGACGCTCGAGTTCGCCGTCACCGACGCGGGTGCCGTCTACACGATCACCATCGGCGCCGACCGGGTCGAGCTCGCCGAGGGCAAGGCCGACGCACCCGATGCCCGCGCGCGCGGATCGATCGCCGGATGGATCGCCGCGCTGTCGCCGGCGCACAACCGCGACGGGCTCGAGATCTCCGGCGACGCCTCGCTGCTCGGCAGCGTCCTTGACACGATCGGACCGCAGGCGGCGGAGAGTGCCGCCGCGCGGGACCGAGCGGCCGCGTAGCTCCGGAAGCTGACGCTCACAGCTAACGCGGCCTGATCAGAGCGAAGTCGGCGACCGGGGTCGACCACCCCGACCTCGGCGACCGGGTCGACCACCCCGACCTCGGCGACCGGGTCGACCACCCCGACCTCGGCGACCGGGTCGACCGCCCTGACCGTCGACGACCGGCACCGACCACCTCGACCGTCTGTGACCGCGGGTTCCCCCCGACCGTGTCCGCGACTCGGACCCGAGCGGGCGAGGATGCCCTAGTGCCGCGAGTAGGTCGCGGGGCCGAGGTGGGGGAAGCTCTGCTTCTGGCCGATGAGCGGACCCTGCGGCGGAGCCAGCCAGCAGGCCTCGTTGGTGCCGCTGGCCGGACGCGGGCCGCCACCGGGGCAGTCCCAGGACGGGAAGGTCGTGCTGCCGGGGAACGATCCGCCGGCCGAGTAGGCGAGCGGGTTCGACAGCCACAGCGGCGGCGGGTAGGTGTTGCCGCGGTTGTTGGGATCACGCGTGGTCGCGTAGCTGCTCGTCTCCGACCCCGACGGGGTGAACTGGCGCAGGTAATGCCCGCACGGCACGCCGGCACAGGTCAGGCCGCCGCCTCCGTAGACCGTCGACTTGGCCGCGAGGCTCGTGGCGCCGTTGGAGATGAAGTCCGAGGTCAGCTGCTGATGCAGCGAGAGCCAGGTCAGGATCGGGTTGAGCTGCTCGAGGAACGGACCCACCGAAGCCAACAGCGGCACCGCCCCATTGAGCACCGTCGCGCGTGGCCGGCAGACCCGTCTTTGAGACCTTGATCAACGGACCCAGATCATTGAAGAAGTGGCGCAGCGACGGCGAGAGCTGCTGCACCGAACGCAGCGTCGGCCCGAGATTCTGCGCCACCGGGACCAGCTCCTTCATGAGCGGATCGGTGTTGAGCGCAGAACGTCTTCAGACGCGCCAACGTCAAGCGACTCTGGGTGAGGAAGGTCGGGAACACGTGGATGACGTCGGTCAACGCGGCCTGGTTGGCGGCCGTGGTGGCAAACGTCGTGTTGCCACTCACGATCAGATTGCGCAACGCGGCCTGGTTCTGCGACAAGGCCGAGAACACCGTGCCACCGTTGCGCACGAGATTGACCACCGCGCTGTGCTCGACATCGAGCACCGCCAGAATGTCGCTCGCATCGGCCGCGAACGTCGGCAGGTTGCCCAGCACGTTGGACAGGTTCTGATCATTGCCCTGAATCGCCACCGCCAACTGGTCCTGCCAGGTCTGAAACGCCTTGCGGGTCGTCGGATCAAACGCGTTATAGATCTCGTCGAGCGCCACCGCGTGCTGCACATTGCCGATCGGCAGCGACCCACCGTCGGGGATCGGCTTGGCCTTGGGTGTGCCCGGGGTGATCTGCACGTAGGTCTCACCGAGGATCGTCTTGGTGCGCAGGATCGCTGTGGCGTCGCGGCGGATCGGCGCGTACTTGGAGTCGATCTCCAGCGTGGCGACCGTGCGGTTGCCCTGTGGGTCAGACGCCTTGTTGACGACCTTGCCGACGTTGACACCGGCGATGCGCACGTCGGCCTGGGTGGCGAGCTCCTCGGCGTTCGCGAATGCGACCTTGATCCGGTAGCCCTGCGGGTTGAACGGGATCGAGCCGCCGAACGACAGCCACAGGAACAGCAGCAGGCCGACGCACGACAGCGCGAACAGCGCCATCGTGAGCACCTTGCCGACTGACGGCGAGCGCGTTTCCATCAGTGCACCTGACTCGAGGCCGAGGCGGACCGGGCGGCGGCGCGGGCCGACGTGCTCTTGTGGTCCTTGGACAGGCCGAGCGGAAGCGGGGGAAGCGGCGGCAGCGGCGGCAGCCCACCGTTGGGCGAGTTGGTGCCCACTCCGGCGGCCGAGCAGGCCGCGTTGGCCGGGCCGAGGTTGAGGAACCCGCTGCCGCCGATGACCGACAGGAAGCTGCCCAGCTGCGGGGGCGGGTTGAAGAACATGCCCAGCTGCTGGCAGCTGAACTGCAGGAACAGGGGCCGGAAAACGCCGTTGGCGTCCTGGTTGGAGAACAGCGTGCGGGCGTTGTGGTCAAGCCAGGCCAGCCACCAGAGGTAACCGTGCTGTCCGCCGCCGGGGCTGTAGCCGAGCATGTTGAACAGGTGGTTGAGGACCGAGAACGTGCTCGAGAGGTTCGGGGTGGCCTTGGCCAGGTTGACCGCGGTCGGCTTGAGGTTGCGCACGAGCGGGCGCGCGGCGACCACGAAGGGCCGGATCTGATGCTGGATGATCGGCGCGCTCGGCTTGGCCAGCGCGGTGACCGCGGCGTTGGCCGCGGGCAGGGCGTGGGCGGCCGGGAGGAGATTGACCGCGGCCGGGCCGAGCGCCTGGGCGAAGGTCTGGACCTTCGCCAGCGTCGCGGTGGTCTGGCTGAGCGTGCCCGGCAGGTCGCCGACCGCGCGGCTGATGTTGGCGTCCTGGGAGGCGAAGGCGCGGAACACCTTGGCGCTCGCGCCGACCAGCGAGACGATCTGGCCCTGCTTGTGGGCCAGCGCGGTGTTGAGACGCTGCAGCGAGTTGATGAGCTGGCTGAGCGCCTGCCCGCGCTGGGCGACGGCGCCGTTGAGCCGGGCGAGGTCGCGGTGGGTGGGCTCAAAGCGCTGGAACACCTGGGCGAGCTGGTCGCCACCGTGGTTCTTGAGGCCCTGGCCGGCGCCGTTGACGAGCAGATCGAGATACTCGCGCGTATCTGCGTCCAGCGAAGCGAGGATCTCGTCGGAGTTGACGTCGGGCAGCGTGTTGGAGACCGGGATCGTGAAGCCCGGCTTGACGACCGGCGCTTTCGAGGTGCCCGGTTGGAGCTCGACGAACATGTCCTTGAGGCCGGTGCGGGGGCGCAGCAGAGCGGTCGCGTCGGTATGGACGAGATGCTTGTACTTCTCATCGATGGCCAGGCTGACCACGGCGACACCGTTCTTGAGCGTCACGTTGCCGATCTGGCCGATCTGCACGCCCGAGACGCGGACCGACTGGCCTTGGCCCGGAGTCACCGCCTGAGCGGTCTGGAACTCGGCGTTGATGGTGAACGGCGCCGACTGGATGAACGGAAAGCGCAGGCGCTCGTGGTTGAGGATGTAGCCCGCGATGACGATCGAGAGCAGCAGCAACCCGATGATGGCGGCGAAGTCGCCCGCGTGGGTCTTGATCGCGCGCTTCATCCGTGCGTCGCCTGACTCGCGGAAGCGCTGTGCGCGGCGGCGTTGCCCGCCGACGAATTGCTCGCCGACGAATTGCTCGCCGACGACTTACTTCGCCGACGACTTGCTCGCCGACGACTTGCTCTTGTCCTTGGACAGTCCGATGGGGAAGGGCAGCGGGGGCAGCGGCAGGCCGCCGGTGGTCAGCGGGGTGACGATCGGGTTCGGGCTGGCGGAGCTCGGGGCGCTCAGGTCGGTGATCGCCGGCTGGGTCTCACACGGAGCATTCGGGGCATCCCCGCCGGCCAGCGGGGGGCGCAGCTTGGTCGGCGGGAGCGTCGGCTGGAAGCCTTCCAGCGGCGCGGCGGCCTGACCGAAGAACCCGTTGGCCAGCGTGTAGGTCAGCGCCGCGCCGGCGCTCATGCCGACGCGGATGTAGGGGCCGTTGGAGTCGAAGTTGCGCGACTCGCCGGCCAGCCCGGGCAGGTAGTCGACGGCCTCGATGTAGACCTTGCGGTTGGGGAACCCGTTGGACGCGTTGAAGTGCGAGTCGGGGACCGTCAGCTGGCTCCAGGGATAGACCACGTTGGCCTCGCAGCTGGAGGCGGGACGGACCTGGTCGCGCATGAACGGGATCGTCGTGACCGTGAGCTTGGCCAGCGCCGGGATCGTGACCGTCAGGTCCTTGGCCAGGCCCTGGAGCTCGGAGGGCTGCACGAGCTGGCGCAGCTGGTTGATGAACGGCAGGCTGGCGTCGACCATCGGCCCGGTCGACTTGACGCCGGGGATGAGCGCCTTGGCCAGGTTGGGCAGGCGCCCCGGCGCGCATGCGGGCACCTGGGGGCCGGAGCAGATGATCGAGTTCAGCGCATTGAAGGCCGGCGTGGCTGCGGCCAGCGTCCCCGGCAGCTCGGCCACCGTCCGCTGCAGGTTGGCCTGCTGGATGGCGAGTGCGTGGGCGGTCGTGTTGAGGTCTGAGACCAGGTTCTTGAGGTTGCTCGGACTGCTGTCGAGCGCCGCCGACACGGTCCCGTTCTGAGCGATCCAGTTCGACAGGTCATGGGGCTGGAGGCCGAGCGCGTCGTGGGAGACGATCGAGGAGTACTTGTAGGCGGGCAGCCAGTACTGGACCGAGGCGTTATAGGACGGGCCGCCGTGCTTGACCGCCGTGCCGTACTGCTCCAGGAGGATCTGCAGGTTGTGGCGGGTGTCTGACTGCAGCGAGGTGAGGACCTGGTCGAGCTGCACCGGCTCGATGCCGTTCTGGATCGGGAAGGTGAAGTCGCTGGGCGCCGTCGGCGCCTCGGGCGTGCCCGGATGGATGTCGATGAAGAAGTTGCCCTCGAGGAAGATCCGCGGGCGGATGGCGAAGGTGGCGTCCTTGTGGATCGGGAGCCCGTTGTCGTCGATCGTCATCGTGACCACGGCGGCGTCGCACGGATGCTGACCCTTGCAGCTCGTCTCCGGCGAGACGCTGGCCACCTTGCCGACGTTGATGCCCGCGATGCGCACGAGCGAGTCGGGGCGCACGCCGTTGGCGTTGGCGAACACGGCCTTGACCGTGTACGGGTTCGCGAACGGGTTGGCGAACTTGGTGAAGCCGAGGTAGGTGAAGATGACCAGGCCGATGACGCCGACGAGGCCGGCGGTGAAGGTGGTCATGCCTCCGCGTCTACGTCGTCGCTTGCTCATGGATTCTGAGGGATGTTGGTGAGCTGGGGCCCGGTCTGCGGAGCGCGGGTGAACGTCTCGCCCGCGGGCACACGCGCGCGACCGGCGAATGTCGGGCCTTGGCTGCCCGGGGTGTGCGGATCGGTGGCCAGGTTACGGCCCTGGGGATCGAGGTGGTTGAGCTTGAGCGGGTAGCCGCGCTGACCCGTCTCGCAGTCGGCGTTGCCCTGGGTGTCGATCGCGGCGCCGTAGGGCTGGGCGTGGAGATACTCGGTGCCGCCGAACAGCGGGCCGATGCCGCCCTGGGCGCCGTTGGCGGGGGCGTTGGCACCCTGCTGGCCGACGCCGTTGTTCGAGATGGAGCCGAAGTCGATCATGGCCCGCTGCGCGTAGCCGTAACTCGTCTGAGCCGATAGATGCTCGGACAGGTAGGTCCACCAGTAGTTCCAGTCGTCGCACACGGTCTGGTAGGGCCCGAGGTAGCGGATGACTGGGTTCAGCGTGGTGACCGTGCCGGTGAGCGCGTTGACGGCCAGGTTGGTGCCCGGCGCCTGGGCGAGGTGCTTGAGCGCGTTCATCACCTGCTGAAGCTCCTTGTCCAGCGGCGGCGTGCGCCCGAGCACGCGCGTGCCCTGCTCGATGGCCGGATTGATCGTCGGCAGCGTCTGGTTGAGTGAGGCGCTGGCCGGGGTGAGGGCAACGCCGAGCGTGGTGAAGTCGGTCAGGAATGGCCGCTGGGCGGCGAGCGAGTCGGTACCGACCGACAGCGTCGGTGGGGTGTCCTTGATCGTGTTCTCGAGGTCGCTGGGGTTCTTGGCCAGCGCGCCGAAGGTCGTGGCCGAGTGGCGGAACAGCAGGACGTTGGTCTGAGCCACGGGGGCGACCGCGCTCATGAACTGGTTCAGCGAGCCGATGAAGCGCGTCAGCTCGGTGGACGGTTGCGACAGGTAGGCCGCCACCGGCTCCAGGTGGCCGAGCAGGCGCGGCAGCGCCGCGATCGTGTCGTTGAGCGAGGAGCCACGGCCGGCCAAGGTGTTGCCATAGCCCTGGAGGTTGTTCTGGATCGCGGTTCGGGTCTTGGTGTCAAAGGTCTTGAACACGTCGTCGAACTGGACCGGCACGCTCGTGCGCGAGACCGGCAGAACCCCGCCGTTGGAGATCACCTGCTTCGAGGTGCCCGGCTGCAGGTTGACGTACTTGGTCCCGAGCACCGACACCGGCCGGATCGAGGCGAAGGAGTCGCGCGGGATCTTGGCGTGGGCCTCGTCGATCTGGAGCGTCAGCTGCGCGCCGACCTGCCCGGAGGGCAGTTGCACCGGCTTGGCGTCGGAGACGAGGCCGACGCGGAAGCCACCCTCGCGCACGTCGTTGCCGATCACGATGTCCGACCCGTCGGCGATGTCGACCTTGAGCTCTTGGGTGGGCACGAACGGCAGGCCCGCGTTGGCGTTGTAGGCCAAGAAGACCGCCACCAGCACGATCAGCACCGTGACCGCACCGACGATCACAGGGCTGGTGAAGGCGGATCCGCGCGAGCGTCTCATGGCGCGAGGAGGTAGTTGAGGAGTTGCTGGGCCTGGGTACCGGTCGACTGCGTCGACGCGGCGCTCGCGGTCGTCGAGCTGGTCGCCGAATTGGTCGCTGACGAACCCGTCGCGGACGTCCCGGTGGGCGACTTGGCCGGCGGCGGCGTTGCCCCTCCGCCCAGGAATTCGAACACGTGGCCGAGCACCGAGGTGAAGCTGCCCGAGCCCGACGACGACTGGCTCGTGCCCGATCCGCCGCCGCTCGATCCCGAGCTGGAACTCGTACTGGAACTGGGCGAGGCCGACGACTTGGCCGCGCTGGCCGAGGCGCTGGTGGACTTGGCGTTGGAGGACGCAACCGCGGTTGATACGTCGCGGGCGCCCGGGGTGGTCGAGGGGAGCTTGCACGCCGTCGTGCTCGGGCCGGCCTGTCCGGGAGGCGCGCCGCCGGGGTCAGGCACGCAGGCGCTCGGATTGGACGGGTCGGTCTCGTTGACCCCCGGCTGGTTGGGGCCCAGCCACGCGTAGCAGCGGCGGGCCGCGGCGCCGTAGGTGCCCAGGTTCTGGGCCAGCGTGCCCGGAGTCGCGTAGGGACTGCAGAGCGGGTCCACGAACGCGTCGACGGCGAGGATGTGGCCGAGGGGTCCGTAGGTGTTGATGGCCATCGCCTGGTTGAACACGTACTGCAGTAGCGCCTCGAGACCGGTGTAGCCCTTGCCGCCCGGGCTGCGCTTGTCGGCCTCGACCGCGCGGCTGCGGTTATCGAGGTCGTGCAGGACGATGGACAGGTTCTGGGCCAGCTCCGGCGTGGGCTTGGCGAAGCGGTTGAGGTCCACGACGGTCGGCGCCGCCGCCTTCACCGCCACCTTGCCGGTGACCGAGGCCTGGCCCAGCGCGCGGATGGCCGGCAGCGAGGCCTTGGCGAAGCCGGGCAGATCCTTGAACAGCCGAGCCAGCTGGCCCGAGGCGGCGTTGAGGTTGTTGACCACCGGCAGGTTCGCCGTCGTGGCCGCGCTCAGCTGCGCGAGCGTCGGCTTGAGCTGCTCGAGGAAGCCCGGGAGCTCGCGCCAGCTCGCGGAGATGTTCGAGGACTGGGTGGCCGAGGTGGTGGCCGCCCGGTTGGCCTCGTCGATGAAGTTCGTGACGTCCTTGGAGTTATTGGCCAGCGCCGTGATCACCGTGTTGGCGTTGACGTTGAGCTGGTTGATCGTCTGGGAGTCGTTGGCCAGCAGGTTGAGCAGGTTGTCGGTCTGCGTGAGCGCCGGGACCGCGCGGCGCAACGCCGCGGCGAGGTCGTCGGAGCGTCCGGCCACCGCGGCGCCGAGCTCATTGATGATGAGCGAGAAGCGCTGCCGGTAGGGCATGCGCATCACGTCGTTGAGCAGGTCCATCGGGATCGTCGACTGCGTGTGGGTGACCGGGATCATCGAGCCCGACTTGAGCACCGGGCCGCTCGACCCGGGCTGGCAGTCGACGAAGTACTCACCGATCAGCGACTGCGGTCGCGACTGGCAGAACGCGTCCTTGTGAAAGGAGCCAAAGCCGTTCTGGGTCACCGACACGGTGACGAGCGCGTAGCAGGAGGTCGTGGTCCCCTTGATGCAATTGGAGGGCAGCGCGATGTTGGAGATCGTGCCGGCCTTGACGCCGGCAACCTTGAAGTCGGCGCCGGGCACGAGGCCGAAGGCGTTGTCGAACTCGATCTTGTACGAGGGTGAGCTGCTGCCCGAGCCCGATCCCATGGCGGAGACCATGAAGACGGCGACGAGGGCGAGCACCGTGGCGCTGGCGAGGACGCGTCTCATGGACCGGTCGGCACCTCGCTCGGCGTGCACGGATAGCCGCTCTGCGGGAACCACACGGCGCCGCGCTCGACCGATCCCGGACAGCGGTCGCCTTGGCCGGAGGTGATCGAGAGCTTGGGCAGGGCGTTGAGCAGCGTGGTCACCTGCTGGGCGAGCGGCAGGCCCGGGACGACGTTGAGCAGCGTGTTGAGCGCGCTCGTCGTGAGCGTCGGGGCCCCGACGATGTTCGAGGCGACGCGGCTCGTGCCGCCGTTGGCGTCGATCGTGCCCGGGTGGGTGAAGCCCTCAAACCAGCCGGTGAGATCGGCAGCGTAGGGGCGCCCCGTGGCGAGCTCCGGCGTGGAGTCGTTGAGCGCGATCACGCTCTGCGGAAATGTGGCCAGGCGGCTCTTGCCGTTGGCGACAAGCGTTCCGTTGCAGCTCGTGCCGGTGCCGCAGGCGACCGCCTCGAGTCCCGGCTGCAGCGCGGTGAGGTCGATGAGGTCGTTGTTGGCTCCCGGCTTGCTGATCGTCGTCGAGAGCGCCTGCAGGGTGGGGACCGCCTGCTGGGCCAGCGGACGCAGCTGCTGGAGGAAGACCTGGAGCTTGGGCGCGATCGGCTTTGAGTCGTTGACGAGCGGGGTCAGGTCATCGAGCGCTTGGCGCAGGTTGACGAAGGTCGTGTTGGCCAGGCGCATGAAACCCGGCAGACGTTGGATCGACTGGCCGAGCGCGACGCGCTGGTTGGCCAAAGCGCCGAACGTCGTCGACAGGTTGGAGACCAGCCCGCTCAGCGACCCGCTGCGCGAGGCCAGGTCGGTGACCAGTCCGGAGGTCGCGGTGATGAAGTGGGTGAACTTCGCCGTGTCGCGGTTGATCTCTGAGAACAGCACGCTGGCCGAGGCGACCGCCGGGTTGAGGTACTGCCAGGCAGCCTGGATTTCTTGCCCTGGCCCGCGTACTGCGACGCCGAGCCCTGGAAGACGTCCTGTAGCCCCTTGCGGGTCGGCGCGTCGAGGGTGTTGAACAGCTCGTCGAGATCGACCGCGCTCGTCGTGTTCGAGGTCGGGATGACGCCGTTGTTGGGAATCGTCGGCGCGGTGCCCGGGCCCAGGCGCAGGTCGATGTAGCGGTTGGCGATCCCCGACAGCGAGGTGAGACGGACCGTCGCCAAGGTGCCCTGGCGCAGAGGGTGGTAGTTGGAATCGTTGATCTGCAGCGTGAGCTCGGCCTGCCCATCGGGCGTGAGCGCCACGTCGGAGACCGAGCCGACGCTGTTGCCGGCCACCTCGACCTGATCGCCGTTGACGATCTGGCTGGCGTTCTGGAACACCGCCTTGACCGTGTAGGTGGACCCGCCGGAGAGCACGACGATGGCGACGGCCACAATCGCGATCGCGACAGCCGCAAGGGCGGCGGATCGGCCGATCACAGTTGAGTTCCGCACCGCCGCATCCTGCTCACGTCTTCTCTCTCCTCCTACCGAATGCCAACGCCGGTCCAGCGCCGCAGTCGGGCGACGCTAGCAAGGCGCTCAATGCACTGTCAATTTGGAACATGCACGGCCAAGACCACGAATGAGGCGATCTCTGCCCGCGCGCCGACGATACGGGATGGCGGTCGGGTACGCGCCGGTTCCGGACCTGGTGCTCCGGCCCACGGTCGCTTGACCGCGGGCGTGGGCGGTAGATTGGTGGCGCCCGCCCGGGTGGTGGAATTGGTCAGACACGATCGTCTTAAGAACGATTGCCTAAGTGGCGTGAGGGTTCGAGTCCCTCCCCGGGTATCGCTGCCGCTGCAGGTTCACGCGCACGCGCGTAGAGGCGCGCGGATGCGCGGCGCGCCTACGGGAATATCAGTGGTGCGGCGAGCCGGAGTTCTGTCCACGGTGTGGTGCGGCGAGCAGGCGTTCTGTCCGACGGCGAACCGCAACTTTGGCGCTGCTACGGTGTCGAACCAGGCGAGACTCAGCTCCGCTGGGGCGGAGCCGCCTGGTCACTGAATGGAAGCCTCGGCGCTCAAATATCACGGTGCAATCGGGCTCCAGGGCCGCACGCCGCTGCTGCGCCTCCAGTCCGACGAGCGCCTGATCACGCTCGTGCGCCGCGGCAATCTCAACGCCTTTGAGGTTCTCGTCGCGCGCTATCACGCCCGCCTGCTCGCCTTCTGCCGCCACCTGCTCGGCTCCCGTGAGGACGCCGAGGATGTCCTGCAGGAAGTCATGACCGCGGCGTTCAACGCCATGATCGCCGATGAGCGGCCGATCAACGTGCGGCCGTGGCTGTACCGCATCGCGCGCAACCGCTGCCTTAACCACCTGCGTCGCACCCAGGCGGTCGGCGTGGACTCGATGGACATCCATCTGTCCGACGGCGGCGAGACGACCGCCGACAAGGTCCACAAGGCCGAGGAGTTCCGGCTCCTCGTCGACGACATCCAGTCCCTGCCCGAGACCCAGCGCACGGCGCTCGTCCTGCGCGAGATGGACGCGCTGTCCTACGAGCAGATCAGCGAGGCGATGGAGACGACGGTCCCGAGCGTGAAGTCGCTGCTCGTTCGCGCTCGCATGTCGCTGGCCGAGGCCGCGCAGGCCCGCCAGCTCTCCTGCGAGCAGGTCCGCATCGAGCTCGCCGAGGTGGCCGAGGGGCTGCTGGCCAAGACGACCCCGCCGGTGCCGCCGACATCTGCGCACCTGCCACCGCTGCGAGAGCTTCCAGTCCGAGCTCAAGCGCACGAGCCGGGCGCTCGCCGCACTGCTCCCGCTCGGACCGCTGGCCCTGCTCAAGCAGCTCGCCTTCACCCACATCGGTCACTCGGCCGGCGCCGGGTCGGGTGCCTCGGCCGGCACCGCCGCCGGCACGGGTGCCGCGGTCGGATCCGGCGCGGCCGCGGGCGGCGCGCTCGTCGGCGCCGGGCGGCATGATGCCGATCGGTCTCGGGGCCCTGGGCGTCAAGGCGGCCGCCGGCCTCGCCGCCGCCGCCCTGGTCACGGCAGGCGCCGTCGATCTCTCCCATACGCGGTCCCGCCGCGAGCCCGCACCGTCACCCGCATGCCGCTCGTCGCCCAATCCGGGTCGGCAGCCGGCACGGGCGCCGCGCCCTGTGGCCCCGGTCCACACGCTGATCATCCGCCACCTCGCGAGCGCGAGCGCCCCGCATCGCACCCACCGCCGCACGCCGCGCCCGCCCATCACGCCTCAGCCCAGACGACGGCGAAGGCGACGCCGGTCAAGCTGACCCTGGCCCAGAACAAGCACGCGGGCCGCCGAGCACGTCAAGACCAAGCTCACCAAGCCAAGCCACCCGGCCAGACGCAGAGCGAGTCGATCTCCACCGTGATGAGCTCAGGCTCGAGCCCGTCGTCGAGCTCGGCGGCTCGACCGGCTCGACCGGCACCCCGGCCAGCGACGGGACGCCGACGACGACGAGCTCGGCGCCGCCGAGCCCGGGCAGCGGAACCCCGACCTCGGGCAACCCCGGGCATCCCGCTCGGCGATCCGACCCCGACCGGCGCCGGGCACCTCGACCGGGCCCGGCACGCCGACCGGCTCACCGGCCGGACCGGCACGCCGACCGGCGACCGACCCGACCGGCGCGGGCCCGGGGACGGGCTCCGGCACGCCGGCCCCGGTGCCGAGCGACCCGGCCCCGACCGGGACCCGGCGACCGGGTCCCCCACGCCGGGCTCCGGGACGTCGAGCGGCTCGAGCACGCCGACCGGCTCCACGCCGCAGCGTGCTGGCCACGCGCACGCCGCGGCTTGAGCGACGCCGAGTCCCAGATCGACATCGACCACTTCACGGCGGTCGACATGCGGGTCGGTCGCGTGCTGTCGGTGGAGGACTTCCCGCAGGCGCGGGTCCCGGCCTGGAAGCTGACCATCGACTTCGGGGAGGACGATCGGGGTCAAGCGCTCCTCGGCCCAGATCACCAATTACACCCGCGAGGAGCTCGAGGGCACGCTCGTCGTCGCGGTGGTCAACTTCCCCCCGCGGCGCATCGGCCCGTTCTCCTCCGAGGTGCTCGTGCTCGGCGCGCTTGACGACGAGCAGGGCGTCGTGCTGCTGCGCCCGATCGCGGGGCCGCGATCGGCTCGCGCATCGCCTGAGTCGGCCGACGGCCGGCTCGCGGGGGCGCGCTGAGGCCCTACAGGGGCCGGGCGCGCCCCCGATCGCGAGCGAGGCCCGGCCACCCGTGATCGATCACGATCACGTAGCGGCCGTCGGGCAGGCCGGGCAGCAACACCGAGGCGCGGCCGTGCGGCGGCCACGTGCAGGGTGTGCGGCGGGGAGGTGCGCACGAGCGCCGTGTGGGCCTTGCCGTCGCCCGAGACGATCGTCAGCTGGATGGCGATCGACGCGGGCGCGTTGATCGCCGGCGGATTGGCCTGGTCGCCGGCCATGATGGTGAAGGTGGCCGGCATACGGGCGCCTGACGGATCCCGTCGTGCCGGTGGCGGTGCTCGAGGCGCCAGCGCTCGAGCCTCCGCCGCCCGAACCGCTGCCGCCCGCGCCCGTTGTCGTGGTGGCGCTGCCCGTCGTCGAAGCCTCCGGTGGCGGTGGGCTCGGCACCGAGGACGGCGAGGACCCGCTCGCGGTGGTCGTGGCCGGCGAGGTCGTCGGCGTCGTGGTCGTCGTGGCGGAGTGGTGTGACCCACCGCAGCCGGCGAGATCACCGCGACGAGAACCGCGCCGAGTGCGGTTTGACTCAAAGTCCGGCACCGATGGTCGATAACAGGGCCACGAGGCCAGGGTGTCAGATGCCAAGCCAGATCGCACATCGCTCCTACTGGCGGCGCAAGCCGCTCGAATACGACGCCCTGAGCCGGCGCCTGTGGATCTTCGGGCAGCGCTGCCACCATGGCGCCGCCGGGAGCCTGGCCGCGCCTTCGCCTGCGCCGGCCTGATCGCTGAGCCCGTCCCAGGCTGCCGCGCCGGCCGCGATCGCGCTGGCCGCCGGCGGGGTGCTCATGCTCCACGACTGGAAGGACCGCTCGATCTGGTTCGAGCGCGGCTACGGCTCGCAGCCGTAGCCGCCGGTCCCCGACGCGGCAGCGGCGCGCCCGCGCAACTAACGTGCGGCGTGGCCACCGCGCTCCTGACCACCTATCTGTCGGACTACCGCCTGCCGCTGTTCGCGCTGCTCGCCCAGCGCGAGGGCGTGGAGGTGCTCTGCCGCGGGGGCGCCGAGCGCTACGCCCCGCCGTGGTTTGCCGATCTCGACGCGCAACTGGCGCGGGCGCCGTTCCCGGCCCGGCGCCTGCCCCCGCACCGCCGCGGCGGCGTTCGCCGTCGCCCGCGACTACGACGCCGTGATCGCGCCGTTCGCCGGCGGCTCGATGCTTCCGGCGGCCTATCTTGGGGCGCGCCGCTACGGGCGCCCGTTCGTGCTGTGGGCGTCGATCTGGGCCCAGCCGCGCTCGTTCGCCCACGCCGCCGTGCTGCCGCTCATCCGCCGCATCTACCGCGACGCCGACGCCGTGGTCGCCTACGGCGAGCACGCCCGGCGCTTCATCGCCCGCTGGCGCGGCCACGACGACGACATCTTCATCGCCCCCCAGGCGGTCGAGCCCGAGCTGTTCGCGCGCCGGGTCAGCGACCCGAGCGCGACGCCTTCCGGGCCGCGCACGACCTCGGCGACGGCCCGCTCGCGCTCTACGTCGGGCGCCTGGTGGCTGAGAAGGGCGTCGCGGTCCTGCTGGAGGCCTGGCGCCGCGCGCGACCCCAGGCCACGCTGGTGATGATCGGCGACGGTCCGCTGGCGCCCGAGGCCCGCGCCCAGCCGGGCGTGCGGCTGCTCGGCCCGCTCCCCCGGCCCGAGCTCCCCGCCGCCTACGCAAGCGCCGCGGTGGCGGTGCTGGCCTCGATCCCCACGCCGCGGTTTCGCGAGCCCTGGGGCCTGGTCTGCAACGAGGCCATGCACCAGGGCTGTCCGGTGCTCGCCAGCACCGCGGTGGGCGCCGTGGCCGGCGGCCTGGTGCGTCACGGCGAGACGGGCTGGGTGGTGGCGCCTGGCGATGCCGACGCGCTGGCGGTGCCCTGACCCAGCTGCTCGGCGACGCCGCCCTGCGCGCCCGGCTGGGCGACGCCGGCCGCGTGGCCGTGGCCGCGCACACCCCCGAGGCGATGGCGCGGGCGTTTAGCCGGCGCTCGGCGACTGGCCCGAGCCAGCCGTGCCCGCGCGGCTGAGCGCTCGCTGCCGCCGCCGGCGGCGCGCCTCTGCCTGTGCGCCCGCGCTACTGGCCGATCGAGAACAGCGCCTCGAGGTCGTGCTTGGAGTAGGTCTCGAACGCGACCATCGTCTGCGTGCGCGCGACGCCCTCGAGCTGTGAGATGGCGCCCGGTCACCACCTGCGCGAGCCGATCGGGGTCGCGCAGGCGCAGGATGGCGACGAAATCCCATTCGCCGGTGACCGAGTAGGCCTCGGCGACGCCGTCGACGTCGGCCAGGTCTGACCCGAGGGTGGCCAGCGCCGAGCGATGGGCCTGGATGAGGATGATCGCGTGGGTCACGCGGAGTGCGTCTCCCCCGGGTCGAGGATGACGACCTTCGAGCTGGTGGCCGACTCGACGTCGGACTTGAACGCCTCGGCGTCGGTCTCGATCGGCGGGAAGGTGTTGTAGTGGCAGGGGATGATCGTCTTGGCGCCGATCATCTTGGCCGCCTCGACCCCGTCGATGCGGTCCATCGTGTAATGGCCGCCGATGCACATCAGCGCCACGTCGATCGGCGTCGGGCGCGAGATGAGCTGCAGGTCGGAGAACAGGCACGTGTCGCCGAGGTGATAGATCGAGCGTCTCACCGATCTTGACCAGCAGGCCGGCGGGTGTGTTGACCGTCCCCTTGGGCGTCGTCGAGGTGTGCCAGGCGGGGACGAGCTTGACCCAGCCCCAGTCGAACTTGACCGTGCCGCCGAGATTGGGGTCATGGACGGTGAGGCCCTCCTCGCCGAGCTCGTTGGCCAGCTCGACGATCGCCACCACCGGAGCCCCGGTGCGCTTGGCGATCGCCACCGTGTCGCCGATGTGATCGCCGTGGCCGTGGGTGAGCAGAATCGTCGTGGCGTTGGCATCCTCGGCCGAGATGGCGGCCTTGGGATTGCCGCTCAGAAACGGATCGATGAGGACGGTCGTATCGCCCTCTGAGAGCTCGAAGCACGAGTGGCCGAGAAAGCGGATGTTCATCGTGGGTCAGTCCTCCGGTTTGGTTTCACTGAGATCAGCGGCCGGGGGCTGCGCGAGCTCGCGCGCCAACTCGAAGCCAACCGCCACTCCCACCAGCATGCCGAGTCTCGTCTCCTCGGCCAACAGGGTCTTCACCGCCGCCAGCCGCTCGGTGGCATCCTCCACGCCGACCGACTCGCGCACGGCCTGATCGTGGCCGGTATCGAACCAGCCGCCGTCAGACAGCGCCGCGGTGAGCACGCGCTGCAGCGACGGCGCCGTCCGGGCGACCAGGTCCTGCGCCACGCGCATCCGCTCGGGGTCGGCGATCGCGGCAATCGCCGCATCGAGCTCGGCGTCGGTGTAGGAGCGTTGCAGCACTCGGGTGCACGATGATACGTCGGTGCCCGTTGCTCTGACATCGCTCTCGCATGGCGCCGGATGCGGCTGCAAGCTGCCGGCGGCGGCGATCGGCCCGCTGCTACAGGGCCTGGTCCTCCCCAGCGACCCCAATGTCCTGGTCGGATTTGAGACCAGCGACGACGCCGGGGTCTATCGCCTGCGCGACGATCTGGCCCTCGTGCAGACGGTCGATTTCTTTACCCCGATCGTCGATGACCCGTTCGATTTCGGCGCCATCGCGGCCACCAACGCGCTCTCGGACGTCTACGCGATGGGGGCCACGCCGGTCAGCGCGCTCAACCTGGTCGCGTTCTCGCTCGCCGACCTCGGTGGCGAGGTCCTGCTCGAGATCCTGCGCGGCGCCGCCGCGGTGGCCGCGCAGGCCGGGGTGGCGATCCTCGGCGGGCACTCGATCGAGGACGCCGAGCCGAAGTTCGGCCTCGCGGTGACCGGAACCGTGCACCCCGACGAGATCCTCACCAACGCGGGCGGGCGGCCCGGGGACGCGCTCGTGCTCACCAAGCCGCTCGGGGCCGGGACGGTGTCGACGGCGCTCAAGCGGGGCATCGAGGGCGCGCCGCTGGCCGAGGCGGTCGCGGTCATGACGACTCTGAATCGCGACGCCTCGCTGGCGGCCCGGGCGGCGGGCGCCCATGCGCTGACCGACGTGACCGGCTTTGGCCTGCTCGGGCACCTGCACGAGCTCGCGCAGGCCAGCGGCGCTGGCGGCGGAGATCGAGGCCGCGCGGGTGCCGGCCATCGGCGGGGTGCTCGAGCTGCTCGCCGACCCCGCCGAGGGCGCGGTGGCCGGGGGAACGCGGCGCAACCGCGCCCACGCCGAGGAGTTCTCGGGGTTTGCCGCCTCCGTGCCCGAGGCCGCAGCGCTGGCTCGTCTGCGACGCCATGACCTCGGGCGGCCTGCTCGCCGCGGTCGCGCCGGAGCGCGCGTCGGAGATCCCCGGGAGCGTCATCGGGCGCCTCGTCGAGGGGCCCGCGGGCACGATCTCGGTGATCTGAGGGGCGAGGGGCGGCGATCTCGGGTCGGGGGCGGCCGGGGGCACCGGGGCCGATCTCGGTGTCGGAGGGCGGTGGAGGGCGATCCGGGCGCCGCGGAGCGATCCGGGCCCCGAACTCCGGCTCCGGAACCCAAACCGTGCGCGCAGCCAGAGAAACGGGTTCAACTGCCCCTATAGGCGGCTGCCGACCCAAAGCTCCCACGGCCGGGAAGGTTTGGGTGGCGAGCCGGTTGGAGCGACCCGTCCGGGGCCGCGAGCCGGCCCGACCCCCTCGCACAAGCGCTACAGCCCTGAAATCGCCCCGGGCGAGCGAGCCCAGAACCCCCTGCCGCACACCCCAGCCAGCCCGCCGTTCAGCACGCCCCCGCCCCCCACACCCAGACGAGTCACCACACCCAGCCAAACCCCGCCCCAGGCGACAGCCCCACCCCAGCCCCACCCGCCGGAGCGCCCCTCAGCGCGCGACGCGCGTGAGCGGCAACCCGATGGCCAGCCCGGCCAGCAGGCCCACGAGGACCGGCGGCCAGCTCGCCCCGACGGCGGCCACGGGCATGAGCACGACGACGGCGGCGAACACGCCTGCCCCGATGAGATCGCCCTCGACCTCGCGCCCGGCCCGCAGGTCGAGCAGATCGGGCAGCGCCCAGGCCACGATCATGGCCAGCGCGGCGCCGCCGGCGCCCCACGCCACCGGGAACGGGTACAGCGCGGTGGTGGCGAGGATGCCGCCGACCCCGCCGAGCGCGAACAGCGCCACGACCGGGAGCATCCCGTTGCGGCGCTCGATCAGCCAGCCGAAGAGCGCCGATCGCGCCCAGGCAGACGAAGGCATAGCCGGTGTTCGTGTAGATGAACGGCGCGGTGAACAGCCGCCACCAGTGCTGGCCGGGCTTGTCGACGATGCCGACGTCGGTGAGGTGCACGAGCGAGGTGCGCCACACCAGGCACCCGATGAGGCCGAGCACGACGAGCACGGTCGTGGCCCGCGGGTGCAGATCGCCGCGGATGCCCGGAATCTCATCGCGGCGCAGGCGCGGGAGCGACGGCGCCGAGGCACGGGCCTTGCGGCGCTCGGAGATGCGGCCTTCGCGGTCGATCTTCGGAGCCCGCTTGCGCAGTCGGCTGCCGCAGTACGGGCACTCGGTGATGTACGGACTCACCTCAGAGCCGCAGCTCTTGCAGACGACGAAGAGGTCAGGGCCGCCCGTACTCATCGTCTGTCGATTGTAGGGTGCCGCCACAGCCCGGAAGCACCCGTCGCGGCGCGCCGCGCCGCCAGCGCCCGCCCGGCCTCGAAAACGAGCCCGCAAACGAGCCCGAAAGCGGCCTGCCTCAGTCAGACCTTCGTGGCCGAGACGATCTCGGCCATGACCTCGTGCAGGTCATGGTTGGCGTCATAGACGACGACCTGCCGGGCGGCTCCGTTTCCGCGCTCGAGCAGGTCTTCGACGGCCTCGAGCTCATCGAGGGAGCCGAGGTCGCGGCAGTAGTCGCGCATGCGGTCCAGCAGCCGGCGCGCGAGCGCGCGGGTCGGCACGCGCTCGGAGCTCGGCAGGTCCACGAGCTCGCCGTCGAGGCCGTGGCGCGCGGCCAGCCACTTGTTCTCGTCGAGCATCTCGAACGGATAGCGCGACAGGCTCTGGCCGGTGTCGAAGTGCTCGCACAGCTCGCGCACGAGCGCCTGGACGAGCGCGGCCAATCCGAGCGTGTGCTCGACGTGGGTCTGGGAGTCCATGACCCGGATCTCGACGGTTCCGAAGCGGGGGTGGGGGCGCACGTCGTGCCACAGGTAGGTGTAGTCCTCGATCACGCGCGCGTCGACCATGAACTGAATGCGGCGCTCGTAGTCCTCCCAGCTCTTATACGTCGGGGCGACCCCGACGCGAGGGAAGGCGCGGAAGATCGGCGTGCGCACCGAGGCGAGGCCCGTGTTGTCGGCGCGCCAGAAGGGCGAGTTGGCCGACAGGCCGAGGAGCACCGGGACGTGGACGCGCATCCCGTTGGCGACGTGAATGGCCTTGTCGGGGTCATCGACGGCGACATGCACGTGCACGCCGAAGATGAGCTCCTGGCGGGCGACGAAGCGCAGCGCGGCGATCAGGTCGCGATAGCGCGGGCGCGCGACGATCCGCTGGTTCTCCCACATCGCGAACGGATGCGTGCCCGCCGAGCCGATGGCCAGGCCCTTGCCGGCCGCGGTGGCGATCACCTGGCGGCGCAGCGCGCGCAGCTGCAGGCCGGCCTCGGTGACGTTCTGGCACGGGTCGGTGGAGACCTCGAGCACCGATTCCATCAGCTCAGGCTTGATCTCGCCGGTGGCGACGGGTTCGAGCAGGCTCTCGATCGCGTTGACGAGGTCCAATGACTCCGCGTCGAGAATCATCAGCTCCTCTTCGATCCCGATCGTGTACGCGGGGCCAGTGAAGTTGTGCTCCACGGTCGGGCAGCCTAACGTTCTCAGGGGCGGCAGGCGCCTCGGCACCGGCGCCGATCGGCCCGGCGCCGCCCGCCGGCCGCCTTCGCGCCACCCCGCCTAGACTGGCCATGGAGAAACATTGGCTAAAGGACGATCAGGTATGCCCCTGGGCTACGACGGCAAGCTCTACATCCTCGCGTTCGACCACCGCGACTCATTTCAGAAGCAGATGTTCGGGATCGACGGCGACCCCACCCCTGAGCAGACCGAGACGATCGCGGATGCCAAGCGACTGATCTTCGAGGGCATGCTGTCGGCCGCGGCCCGCGGGGGCGATCCCTCGACGATGGGCGTGCTGGTCGACGAGCAGTTTGGCTCCGACATCCCCCAGCGCGCCCGCGAGCACGGGCTCAAGCTGGCGCGGCCGGTCGAGAAGTCCGGCCAGGAGGAGTTCGACTTTCAGTACGGCGAGGACGTTCGGCGCCCACATCGAGGCCGACGACCCGGACTTCATCAAGGTGCTCGTCCGCTACAACCCCCTCGGCGACGCGGACATGAATGAGCGCCAGCTGGGGCGGCTGACCCGTCTGTCGGACTGGCTGGCATGACCACGACTACAAGTTCCTCTTCGAGCTGCTCGTGCCGGCCACCGACGCGCAGCTGGCCAGCGTCGACGGTGACAGCGACCGCTACGACGCCGAGCTGCGCCCCGAGCTCATGCGCCGGGCGATCGAGAACTGCCAGAACGCCGGCATCGAGGTCGACGTGTGGAAGATCGAGGGCGTCGATGAGCGCGAGGACGCGGCCATGCTGGCCGAGCAGGCGCGCCGTGGCCCGGGGCGCGGCGGCGTGCGCTGCGTGCTGCTCGGGCGCGGCGCGAGCACGCGAGAAGGTCGAGCACTGGCTGCGGGTCAGCCCAGACGGTCGACGGGTTCATCGGATTTGCCATCGGGCGCTCGATCTGGTGGGATGCCCTGAAGGGCTATCTTGACCAGCCCCTCGACCGGGAAGCCGCTGTGGAGCAGATCGCCGAGAACTACCTTCATTTCGTCCGCGTCTACGAGCGCCAGGAAGTGCGCTGAGCATGGCGCTGAAGATGCGACAGAGCCTGGCCGAGCTCGAGGAGGAGTTCCGCGAGGAGATGGAGCAGGACCGCAACCGCGCCGAGCGGTTGCGCAAGCAGGCGGTCAAGCGCTCGCGTCAGCGCAACCGCATGCGCGAACAGAAGCGCAGCTCGATGCGCTTCTGGCTGCTCGTGCTCTCCCTGATCGTCACTGCAGTCGCGGTCACGTTCGCGATGTTCGCGACGCTCAACGCGCTGCTCGCCTAGCGCATAGCACCCGGTGCCGACCGGGATCTTCCACGCTCCGACGTTTGCCCCCACCTACAGCCCGCATCGCCCTCCGACAGGCGCGGGCGGCCGACTACTTCTCGGCGTCCCCCATGCCGCGCAGTGCGGCATCCACTTCTTCACGGGCGCCCTTGCCCGATGCGACCTGCTCCTGCTGAATCTCGAGGTAGACCTCTTTGCGGAACACCGGTACGTCGCGAGGCGCCTGGATCCCGATCCGGACCTTCTCGCCCATGATCGCCAGCACGGAGACCTCGATGTCATCACCGATCATGATGCTCTGGTTGGACTTTCGAGTGAGAACCAACATTAGTGAGAAATTGCCTCCCTGCTTCCTATTCGATGAACTGGAGGACCGGGTATGGCTCCGTCTCGATCGCCGCCGGCCCGCCCGTTGGGCAGCATAGCGGCTGTAGTGAGGCTCTCACAAGCGCATAAGGTTTTGCACATAGCACGACCGTCAGCGCTGGTGTAAGCGACCCGGTGGGGCCTCCAGCCGACGCCTGTAATAGTCTCCGAGCGGTCATGGCTAGACGATCACTTCGACCAGAGCTCAACCGCATCCGCGCCTGGGTCCGTCAAGGACGCACCGACGCCTGGATCGCCCATCAGCTCGAGGTCACCGTTCAACAGATTCAAAGTTTCAAGCGCGAGCAGGGTCTCGTGCCCGGCGAAGAGGGTGATACCCCGGCTGCCGCGGTCGACTTCGACGACGAGATCGACCTGCGCGCCGAGGACGACGCCCTGATCGCCGCCGAGCTCGACGCGGCCGAGGCCGCGCGGGCGTCCGAGCCCGAGGAGGAGGAGTCAGACGCCGACGAGGAGGCCAAGGCCAAGCGCCGGCGCGGCCGTCGCGGCGGGCGCACCACGCGGTCGCGCAAGAAGGCCTCCTCGACGCTGGAGGCGACCTTCGATCACGGCGAGGAGGGGTATGGCCTGTGGCTGGACCCGGCCGTCCAGGACGACCCGGTGTACGCCGAGTACTGGGCCGGGCACCGCGCCGTCGAGGTCAGCCTCGAGGAGGACCAGATCGTGATCAAGCGCGCCGCGGTCGAGGAGCCCGAGCCCGCCGAGTAGGCCGCGGGCGGGCGTGACGCTCGTGGCTGAGCGTCGTGCCAGCCGCTGCACTCGACGGCTGCGGAGGCCGTTCATCCGGCCCGGCCCTGGGTGGCCTGACCTGCGAGGGCTCAGCGGTCGCTGACGATCTGTCGCCCGCCGCCGTAGTCGCTGGCCTGGCGGACGTAGCGCGCGAACGCGGCGCCGGCCACGGTGGGCAGATCCCAGGCCTCCGGATCGGCCGGGGCGCTGCGCACCGCGATGTCAAAGCACCAGTCGATGCCCTCGCGCAGATACAGGGCGGCGAGCTCCTCGGTGGTGAACGCGCCGCCGAGCCGGCGGCGCAGCTCGGCCACGAGTTGGTCGACGACGCGCTCGAACAGCATGCGCTGGCGCCCCTCGGACTCGATCAGCCGCCGCTCGCCCTCGCGCCACAGCGTGCTGGCGTCTTTGAAGGACACGGTCACGCCCCGGGCGGCGGCGTCGGGCGCCGGCGTGCGGCGCGGCCGGCTCGCTAGTGGCCGGGGAGCCCGGTGACCACGTACGGGCGCTCGCCCGGGCGCACCATGCCGAGCTGCCGGGCGTCGAGCGCGATCGTGGCCGGGTCGCGCAGCGCCCGCTGCTGGCGCATCAGGCGGGCGTTGTCGCGCTGGAGATTGCGCACGATCGCCTGCTGGCCCTGAGACTGCGAGCGGACGGAGAGATAGGACAGGGCGTGCTGGACGTACAGCCCCGCCACCACGAACAGGACGAGCAGCAGCGCCACGCGACCGACGCGCTCCCAGCGCACGCGCGCCATCGGCGGACGCAGGGTGACTCGGCGCGGCCCGGCCACGCGCCGGGGCGCCGGGGAACGCGTACCCGGTCGGGGTGAGGTCTGGGTGCGCGAGCGCGCTGCGGCGGAGCGGGGTGACGGCATACCCTAGGCGCTTCGTTCGACACGCCCAGGCTCCTTCCTTCCGCACGCTCAATTGCGAAAGACCGAGCGGCCCGGGTAGCTGGCGTCGTCGCCCAATGCCTCTTCGATGCGCAGCAACTGGTTGTACTTGGCCACCCGGTCAGTCCGCGACGGAGCGCCGGTCTTGATCTGCCCGCAGCCCGTGGCCACGGCGAGGTCGGCGATCGTCACGTCCTCGGTCTCGCCCGAGCGGTGCGACATCACGGCGGTGTAGCCGCTCTCGCGGGCCATCCGCACCGCGGCCAGGGTCTCGGTGAGGGTGCCGATCTGGTTGACCTTGATGAGGATCGAGTTGGCCACGCCGCTGTCGATGCCCCGCTTGAGGCGCTCGGTATTGGTGACGAACAGGTCATCGCCGACGAGTTGCACGCGGCTGCCCAGACGCTCGGTGAGCGTCTGCCACCCGGCCCAGTCCTCCTCGGCCATCCCGTCCTCGATCGAGACGATCGGGTAGCGCCCGGCCAGCTCGGCCCAGTAGGCGGTCATCTCATCCGCGCTCAGGGTGCGGCCTTCGTGCTCCAGGACGTAGGCGCCGTCGCGCTCGAGCTCGGAGACCGCCGGGTCCAGGGCAATCGCCACCTGCTCGCCCGGCGTGTAGCCGGCCGCGGCGATCGCCTCCATGAGCACCTGCAGGGCCTGCTCGTTGGAGCTGAGGTCAGGCGCGAAGCCGCCCTCGTCGCCGACCGCGGTCGCCATGCCCTTCGCGCCCAGCGTCTGCTTGAGGTTGTGAAACACCTCGGAGCCCATGCGCAGCGCTTCGGCGAAGCTCGGCGCCCCGACCGGGACGACCATGAACTCCTGGAAGTCGACCGCGTTGTCGGCATGGGCGCCGCCGTTGAGGACGTTCATCATCGGCACCGGGAGCACGTGCGCGGTCTCGCCCCCGAGGTAGCGCCACAGCGGCAGGCGCTCCTCCGCGGCGGCGGCGTGGGCGGCGGCGAGCGACACGGCGAGGATCGCGTTGGCGCCCAGGCGCGACTTGTTCGGCGTCCCGTCGAGGCCGATGAGCATGCGATCGAGCGCGGGCTGGTTGGAGGCGTCCTGGCCGCGCAGCGCACCGGCGATCTCGCCGTTGACGTTGCTGCACCGCCTGGGTCACGCCCTTGCCCATCCAGTGCTCGCCGCCGTCGCGCAGCTCGGTGGCCTCGAATTCGCCCGTCGAGGCCCCCGAGGGCACGGCGGCGCGGCCCCACGCGCCCGAGCGCAGGCTGAGCTCGACCTCCACCGTCGGATTGCCGCGGCTATCGAGGATCTGCCGGGCGTGGAGGTGCTCAATCTGGCTCATGTCTCGTCTCGTCTCCTTGGTGCAGGCGCCCGCGGGCGTAGTAGTCAAGCTGCTCGTCGGGGGAGAGATCGTTCCAGTTACGCGCCTTGCGATGCGGCGAGCTGCTCGCCGGCGCTCACGCGCCCGCGGAAGCGGTCCGCCGCGGCGCGCAGCGCCAGCTCAGGATCGAGGTGCAGCTTGCGCGCGACGTTGACCGCCGCGAACAGCACGTCGCCGAGCTCGTGAAAGCGCGCGTCGGCGTCGGTGGCCGCCTCGAGCTCTGACAGCTCATCGCGCACCGACTGCAGCGGGCCCTCGACGCCCGGGAAGTCAAACCCGGTCGAGGCGGCCCGGCGCTGGACCTTGCGGGCGTACAGCGGCGCGGGCAGGTTCTCGGGCACCTCGCCGAAGATGCCCGGCTCGCGGCCGGTCTCGGTCGCCTTGATCTTGTCCCAGTTGGCCAGCACCTGCCCGGCCGTCTCGGCCTCGATCTCGCCGAACACGTGGGGGTGGCGGCGGATCAGCTTCTCGGTGGCGTGCTCGGCCACGGCGGCGAGGTCACCGGCCCCGCGCTCGGCCAGCAGCAGGGCGAGGAAGTGGACCTGGAAGAGCACGTCGCCGAGCTCGTCGAGCAGCTTGGCGTCGTCGCGGCGGTGGGCGGCGTCGGCGAGCTCGTAGGCCTCCTCGAGCGTGTGCGGAACGATCGTGCGCTCGTCCTGCTCGCGGTCCCACGGGCACTCGCGCCGCAGCCGGTGGGTGATCGCGTCCAACCGCGCGAGTGCGCGCGTGGCCTGCGATCCCTCCTGGGTCACCCCGTCGTGGCCGTCGGAGTCGTCGAGGTGGAGGTCTTGGGCGCCTTGTAGCCGCTGCAGTCGGCCATCGCGTAGCCGCTGCGGCAGGTCGTCTGGCCCAGCCAGTGCTTCTTGGCCGCGGCGTCGACGGCGGCCTGCGCCGCGGTCTGCGTCTGACTGGTCAGCGTCTGGCGGATGACCGCCGTGGCCTGGGCCAGGGTCTGGCGGTGTGGCCGCGTGGATCTTGGTCACCTCGACGATGTAGTAGCCGAACTGGCCCTTGACCGGACCGAGGACCTGGTTGACCGCGGCGCCAAAGGCGGCCGTGTCCAGCGCGGCGTCCTGCTGGCCCTTGACCACGCCGAGCAGCGCGCCGGCCTTGTTCTTGGTCGCCGCGTCAGTCGAGTACTTCTTGGCCACCGCCGCCCAGCTCTGGCCCTTGGAGAGCGCCTGCTTGGCCGCGTTGGCCTGCGCGGCGGTCTTCGTCAGCACGATCCGCAGGTCGCGGGTCTCGGGGGTCGAGAACTGCGAGAGGTGGCTCGTGTAGTAGCTCTGGATCGCCGCCGGGGTCACGGTCGAGCCCTGCTTGGCCAGCAGCTGCTTGAAGACCTCGTTGATCCGGAAGCGGAAGAGGATGTCGTTCTGGGTCTGACCGGTCTGGGTCAGGAACGCCGTGTACTGGGCCGGCGTGGAGAACTGCTGGGACTTGGCGGTGTTGAACGCCTTGAGCACCGTGCTGTCGGCAACCGTGATGTTGTCCTTGTGGGCCTCGGCCTGGTACCAGTAGGCCTTGATGAGGAAGTCCATCACCTGGCTGGAGAGCGAGGTGAACAGGTTCTGACAATCGGAGCGCAGCGTCTTGGTCGCCGTCTTGGCCAGCGACGGGATCTGCTTGCGCACGTTGGCGATGCACTGGGTGAACTGGGGCGGGTCGGTCGGCACGATCACCGGCTGGCCCGGGCTCTGGGCCGCCTGGCTCTTGGCCGCGACGAACATCCAGTGATTGAACGCCTGGGCGGTGATCGGGTTGCCCCCGACGTTGGCCACCGAGTTGCCCGGGACGCTCGAGCCGCAGGCCGCAATCCCGAGTGCCAGCACAAAAAAGGCGCCGAGCGCCGTGAAATACCGCTTCGTCATCATCGCGGCGGCTGATGGTAGCGGCCTCGTTTGAGCCGCGCTTGAAGAGTTGGGTAAGTCACTTTCGGGCCACCCGCGCACGCAGCGCCGCGTTATGCCGCTTCCCGGGTCACCGCGAGCAGCACGTCGGCGGCTCTGACCACGGCCGGGAAGCGCTTGGCGGGATCGTCGGGGACGCGCAGCGAGAGCTGGGACTTGCCCGACTCATACAGCGCCTCGGGGATCTCCTGGCGCAGCTTCTTGGCCCGCACCGAGTCGAGCTCGACCGGCGTCACGGCCAGGCGCCCGCCGCGGAAGCTGACCGCGGTCGCGCCGGCCTGACCGAGCTTGATCCGGGCCTGCTGGAGCGCGAGCAGGTTGGCCAGCGGCTCGGGCAGCTCGCCGAAGCGGTCCTCGCAGCTCCTCGCGCAGGACGCCGAGGTCGGCCACCTCGCGCGCCCCGGCGATCCGCCGGTGCACGTCGACCTTGGCCTGCTCGTAGGGGATGTAGTCGCTGGGCACGTAGGCGTCGACGCTGACGTCGAGGCGCACGGGCTCCCAGTCGTCTCCGGGCTCGCCGGCCGCCTCGGCCGCCTGCACGGCCTCGTCGAGCATCTGCATGTAGAGCTCGAAGCCGAGCGCCGCCACGTGCCCGGACTGCTCGTCGCCGAGCAGGTTGCCCGCGCCGCGCAGCTCGAGGTCGCGCATGGCGACCTTGAAGCCGGCCCCGAGCTCGGTGTAGTCAGACAGCGCGCTCAGGCGCTGGGCCGCCTCCTGGGTGAGCGCCGCCGCGCTCGGATACAGCAGATAGGCGTAGGCGCGCTCGCGGCTGCGCCCGACGCGTCCGCGGATCTGGTAGAGCTGGGAGAGGCCGAACATGTCGGCGCGCTCGACGATCAGCGTGTTGGCCTGCGGGATGTCGATGCCCGACTCGATGATGCTCGTGCACACGAGCACGTCGGCATCGCCGCGCAAGAAGTTCATCATCCGGCGCTCGAGCTCGCGCTCGTCCATCTGCCCGTGGGCGACCTCGAAGCGCATCTCCGGGCACAGCCCGCGCAGGCGCACCGCGGTCTCGTCGATGCTCTCGACCCGGTTGTGGAGGAAGAAGGCCTGGCCCCCGCGCTTGTGCTCGCGCTGCAGCGCCTGCTTGACGAGCTCCTCGTCGTACTCGCCGACGTAGGTCTTCACCGGCCGGCGCCCCTCGGGCGGGGTCTCGATGACGCTGATGTCGCGCACCCCGGCCATCGACATCTGCAGCGTGCGCGGGATCGGCGTGGCGCTCATGGCGATGACGTCGACGCGCAGCTTCATCTGGCGCAGCAGCTCCTTCTGCTTGACCCCGAAGCGCTGCTCCTCGTCGACGATGAGCAGGCCGAGATCCTTGGCCCGCACGTCGCGCGAGAGCAGACGGTGGGTGCCGATCAGGATGTCGACCTCGCCCTTGGCAAAGCGCGCCACCGACGCGCGCTGCTCGGGCGCGGGGCGAAAGCGCGACACGTGCTCGATCGTCACCGGGTAGTCCTTGAGGCGCTCGGTGAAGGTCCCGTAGTGCTGCTGGGCGAGGATCGTGGTCGGCACGAGCAGCATCACCTGCTTGCCGTCCTGCACGGCCTTGAAGGCGGCGCGCAGCGCGACCTCGGTCTTGCCGTAGCCGACGTCACCGCAGATGAGGCGGTCCATCGGCCGCGGCGCCTCCATGTCGGCCTTGACGAAGTCGATGGCGTCGCGCTGGTCGGGCGTCTCGGTGTACTGGAAGGCGTCCTCGAACTCGCGCTGCCAGTCGGAGTCGGGGGCAAAGGCGTAGCCCTCGCGGCGCTTGCGCTCGGCGTAGAGGTTGAGCAGCTCACCCGCCAGCTCCTGGGCCGCGCGCCGGGCGCGGGCCTTCATCGCGTCCCAGCGCGTGCCTCCGAGCTTGGACAGCGGGGGGTGCGCGCCGCCGGCGCCGACGTAGCGGCTGATCTTGGCCAGCTGGTCGACAGGCACGAACACGCGATCAGAGCCCGCGTATTCGAGGTAGAGGTAGTCGCGCGTGACCCCGGCCACGGTCTTGGTGTCAAAGCCGGCAAAGCGGGCGATGCCGTGGTCCTCGTGGACGACGATGTCGCCGGTGCGCAGGTCGGCGAAGCTGCGCAGGACGCCGCGGCGGTGGGCCCGGTCGGGCCGATCGGGGGCGCGGCGACGGCGAAACAGCCGGTGCTCGGGGATGACCGCGAGGTGAAACTGCGGCGCGATGAAGCCGTGCTGCAGCCGCGCGGTGGCGAAGGTCAGGGTGCCTGTGCCGTTGGCTGCTCGCGGCCCCGTTGACGTCCTCGAGCCAGCGCACCTTGAGGCGACCGAGGTTGTAGGCCGCCCGCTCGCCCTCGCCGCGGCGGGCGAAGGCGACGATCGTGCGATAGCCCGAGCGAGCGAGCTTCTCGAGCTCGGGCTCGGCGTCCTTGACCCCGCGCGCGGCGATCTCGGCCGCCTGGCCACGGAAGGCGAACGGTTGGTCCTGGTCGATGCTCGACAGGCGGATCCGCGCCCGGGCGTCCAGCGCCGCGGTGATCTGGCCGGGAGCGACGTAGAGCTGGTGGGCGTCCTCGTCGTGGAAGGCCGCGCAGACGTCCTGCCAGTGATCGGCCAGGACGGGCTCGAGCTCCTCCTCGGCCGCGACGAGCACCGTCGCGTGCTCGGGGGCGAGCTCGAGGAAGGGGTGGAAGTCCTCGACCGGGAGCAGCTCGGCGATGTCGGGGCGATCGGCCGCGTCCTCCAGCGCGGCGATCTCGGCCAGCTCGCGGTGCTCGGCGGCGAGCTCGGCCGCGGGCGCGACCTCGACGCAGTCGGCGTCGCCGAGCGAGCGCTGGGTGAAGGTGGAGAACCAGCGCAGCGATTCGATCTCATCGCCGAACAGGTCGACGCGCACGGCGCGGTCCTCGGTGGCCGGGAACACGTCGAGCAGGCCGCCGCGGATGGCGAACTGGCCGCGATCCTCGACCTGGTCCACGCGCTCATAGCCGGCGGCGGCGAGGTCCATCGCGGTCTCGTCGAGATCGAGCAGCTCACCCGTCCTGAGCGTGAAGCCGTGGGGGCGCAGCGCCGGGTCGGGCACCTTCTCCGACAGGGCCACGGCGCTGACCACGACGACCGGTGCGCTCTCCTGGTCTGACGGGATCGATGAGGGCATCGAGCGCGGCGATCCGCAGGCCGACGAGGTGCGCGGGCGGGGCCAGATGCGACTCGTAGGTGACGCCGCGGCTCGGGTAGTAGCGCACGGTCGCGCGGCGCCAGCCACACGCGCAGGCCGGCGGCCAGGTCGCGGGCGGCCCGGTCGTCGCCGGCGACGATGATGGCCGGGGTCCCGGGCTCGCGCTCGAGCAGGGCGGCGATCAGGTACGGGCGCAGCGACTGCGACACGAAGCCGCGGCCGCCGTCACGCCACAACGTACCCGTCTGGGCATCGTCGTCGGCATGGGTGAGCAGCGTGCGCAGCATCGGGGGGTACATCTGAGTCTAGGAGCCCGTCGGTGTGCGCTCGGGCCTCGCTCTGGGGTGCGCGTGGGCGGGCGCTCCAGGCGCGGCCCCTGCGTGCAGTGCGTGCGCGCCGCCCCGGCTCAGGGGCCGGCGGGGGCGACCTCGCTCATCATCCGCTCAGCCGCGTCGGCGCCGGCCTCGCATGAGGTCGGCCACCTCTTCGCGCGACTGGCGAAACCGGCCGAGCACGTAGGCGGCGACACGGTCAGGATCGGTGCTCGGCGGGCGCCCGACGCCGATCCGCACGCGGGCGAAGTCCGCCGATCCGAGCTCGCGCTTGAGCGACTTCAGGCCGTTGTGCCCGGCCAGGCCGCCGCCGAGGCGCGTGCGGATCTCCCCGAAGGGCAGATCGATCTCGTCGTGGATGACCAGGACCCGGTCAAGGTCGGCGTGCAGGGCCCCGCGCGCGGGACCGACCGAGGTGCCGGCGTCGTTCATGTAGGTCTGCGGGCAGCAGGACGGCGACGCGCGGGCCGCCGGGTCCCGTCCGGCCCTCGGTGAGCAGGCCGCGGTACTTCGCCTTGGCCTTGGGAAGCCCCCAGCGCGCGCTCAGCGCGTTGGCGACCTCGAAGCCGATGTTGTGCGGGCTCCCGGCGTACTCGCTGCCGGGGTTGCCCAGACCGACGATCAGCCAGTCGACCGGAGTGGCCAGCTCACTCCTCGGAGGAGGAGGACTGCTCGCCGCTCTCGCTGTCGGCGTCGCCATCGGCGCCTTCGCCCTCGGCGCCGTCCTCACCGACGAGCCCGGTCTCCTGCTCGATCTCGGTGTCGGACTCGAGCTGCAGGCGCGGCGCGGTGATCGTGGCGACCACGGTTTCGGGGTCGTCGATGAAGGCGATGTCGGCGGGCGGGCGGATCTCGGCCAGCGTCAGCGTGGCCCCGGCCTCGAGGCCCGAGACGTCGTGCTCGATCGTGTCCGGGATGTCGCCCGGGAACGCCTCGACCATGACCTCGCGCGCGACCTGCTCGAGCACGCCGCCGTCGCTTGACGCCCGGAGCTCGTCGCCCCCGACGAGGTCGAGGACGACCGTGGCGTGGATCTTGCGATCCATGCGCACGCGCAGCAGATCGATGTGCTGGATCGCGCCGTTGACCGGGTGGCGCACGAGCTCCTTGACCATGACGGGCGTGGGCTTGGCGTCGTCGAGGCTGAGATCGAGGACGGCGCCGGCGTGCGCGAGCGTGTTGCGCAGCAGCAGCGCGCCGACCTGGAAGGCGACCGGGTGCCTCGGTGCCGCCGTAGAGAATTCCGGGCACGTTGCCGGCGCGACGCAGGCGCCGCACCGCGCGGGATCCTTCGACCTCGCGGCTGGCGACGGAAAGGGAGCTGGTGTCAGTCGTGGTAGCCATACCGGCGCCGATGGTAGCGGGGCGGCTGCGAGCGTGAAAGGCGGGGTTGCGGGCCCGATCGCGGGCGATGCTCCGGGGCGCTGGGCAGCCTCGGTGCGGGCGGTCCTCCCGGGCCCCGGGTGGCGTCGGCGCGAGCGCTCCTTCCGGGCCCTGGGCGGCGTCGGCGCGAGCGCTCCTCCCGGGCGCTGAGCGGCCGGGTCGCCAAGCGACCAAACCCCTTCACCCCGACGCGTCGATCGCGGTACGCTTTTGTCATGTCGGGCGACGTTCAGTTGCTGTTGCTCATCAGTGGTGTCCACATCTTCGGGTTCGGCGCCGTGGCCATCCTCATGCTCCCGGCCCTGCGCGACGGTTGGGGCTCACCCCCCGGCGGCTCTGACTCCGATGACGACGGCGGGCGTGGCCCGAAGGTCCCCCCGATCGCGCCCGTGGCGCCGTCCGGTGGCGGCCTGCCGTTGCCCGACGCCGTCCCCGCCCGCGTGCGCCTGCGCGACCACAGCCGCCTCGCTGATCACCGCCCCGCCCGCGAGCGGCGCCCCGCGCGCGAGCCGGCGCCGCGAGCCCGCGCGCGGAACCCAGCCGCTTCGTCTGAGTCGGCGCGGCGCCCGGTCGCCCTGGCGGGTCGTCGCGAGGCGCGGCGCCCGGTCGCCGCGGCGGGCCGGCGCGCGGTGGCCCCGGGGGGTCGTCGCGCGGCGCGGCGCCCGGTCGCCCCGGCGGCTCCTTGGCACGCGCCTAACCGGGTGGATGAGTTGAGTGGTCACATAGGGTCGCTCAAGTCATCCACCCCTGCCGACGGCCCGGCCGCGCGACGACCCGACGGGGCGCGACGGCCACGCCGCGCGCGACGTCCGGACGGGGCGCGCCGGCCGCGCCGCGCGCGACGCCCGGACCCGCCGCCTCAGAAGCTCGCCGGGCAGGCCGCGTCTGAGGCGATCCGCCGGCTGAGCGCGAGCAACTCGATGCGCAGGCCGCTGAACACGTTGCCGGCCCGGTGTACGCGCACGCACTGGACGATCGGCAGCGATCCGCCGATGCTCCAGGCCACGCGCGCGGTGCCGCGCGAGCCGGTGAGCGAGAAGCCCGCCGAGGTCTGGACCTGGATCACGGCCACGGCGCCGGCGCGGTGCAGAGCGGCGACGTCGGCGCCGACGCGGGCCCGGCAGGCCGGGCTGGCCGCGCAACCGCTGAAGCGATCGATCACCGCCGCCGTGTCGCCGCGCGCCTCGGCCTGCACGACCGCGGTGATCGCGGAGCGCTCGGCGCTGTCGACCGAGAACGCCCGCGCGAGCAGGGCGCTGACGAGCAGGAACACGACGACGCCGGTGAAGACCAGCGCCAGCAGGGTGGAGCGGCGCACGCGCCGCAGGCTAACCGACGTCGCCCGGCGAGCCGCCGGGGCGCCCGGAGCGACTGCGGCAGGCCCCGGGCAACCCGACGCCGGGGCGGCCGGGCGCCCCGAGGCCGCGGCGCTCAGCCCGCGCTCGGAAAGTCCTCGCCGCTGAGCTCGAGGAAGCGCTCGACCGACGCCTCCTGGTGATCGAGGCGCTGCGCCAGCACGCGGGCGTGGTCGGCGGCCAGGGTCAGGAAGTCCTCCACGCAGCGCTCGGGATCGTCGGCGAGCGGATAGACCCGGGTGAGGTCCTGCTGGGCGCAGGCGATTCCCATGGGCGGCTTGCCCTCCGACAGGGTGCGCGCGCTGCACACGGGCGTGATGATGAGATGGGCCTCGGGCGCCACGAGCGCGGTGGGCAGCAGGCGTGGCGCCGGCAGGCGCACCGACAGCTGCAGGGAATGGTCGACGTGGACGACGCTGCCGACCACGCCGGCCACCGACTCGCGCCACACGTCGAGCACGATGTCGGCGCCGATGAGCGCGTCGCGCAGTGCGGAGGCCTGCTCGAGATACAACCGCTCGGCGTCGGCTCGGTCCTCGGCGTCGGCCAGATCGAGATCGCACGGCACGCGCAACAGCTCACGCGCCGACACGGTCGCCCCGGCGCCGCGGCTGCCGCAGGCCACGTAGGTCTGCAGGGTGCCGAGATCGCGCCGGCCGTGGAAGATGACCGTGACCGCGTCGCTGAGCGGCAGGCCCCCGACGGTCAGCGAGACCGCGACCGACGAGGACTCGTCGAGCAACGCACGCCGGAGCAGTTCCTCTGCTCCATCGTCCGGGGAGGTGAGATCCTGGTTATCCATGCCGTACCTCTCTGATCCGTCGGCCGTCTTCCCCAAATATTTACTCCTTCCATCGGCGGACTAAGACCCAGTTCTGTAACGATCGCGCGTCGGCCCGATGAAGATTGCGCCCACGCTGCACACCGAACGCCTCGATCTGCGGCCCTGGTCAGAGGCCGACCTGGCCATGCTCACCGATCTGAGCGCCGATCCGGACGTGGTCCGCTACATCGGAAACGGCCAGCTCTGGACGCCGCAGCGCGCGGCCGAGGTCGCGGAGGCGGCGCTCGCGCATTGGGAGCGCCACGGGTTTGGCTGGCGGGTCGCCGTCATGCGCGAGACCGGCGAGAAGATCGGCTTCATAGCCCTGAACTTCGCCGGCGAAGGCACCCCTGGCGTGGGTCGCGATGAGTATGAGATCGGCTGGTGGCTGGCCCCGTCGGTCTGGCGCCGCGGGCTGGCCAGCGAAGGCGCCCGAAGCGTGCGCGACGAGGCGTTTGGCCGCCTCGCGCGCCGCGAGCGTGATCGCCCGCATCCAGCCGGCCAATGCCGGCTCGCGCGGCGTGGCGGAGGGTCTCGGCATGGCCATTGACTTCGAAACTGTGGGATGCAGCCGGGGAGCCGGTCATCGTCTTCCGGCTGACACGGCCCGCAGCCGCCGCACGCCGATGGGCATATCGACGCTCCGGGATGGGTAGGCTCCGGGCACCATGAAGCTCCTCTACAAGCCGCTCGGACTGATCGCCGGGCTCATCGCCGCCCGCATCGCCAAAAGCCTCTTCACGGCCGTGTGGTCCAAGGTCGACGACGCGCCGCCGCCCGAGCCGACGGCGCCGTCGGCGACGTTCGGCAAGGCGGTCGGGGGTAAGGCCCTCGAGGCAGCCACGATGGCGGGGGTCGGCGCGGCCGCCGATCGCCTCGGGGCCAAGTTCTTTCACCACCTGACCGGCGCCTGGCCGGGCAAG
The DNA here is from genome assembly GCA_963744195.1 of uncultured Solirubrobacterales bacterium. Lineage (GTDB taxonomy): Bacteria > Actinomycetota > Thermoleophilia > Solirubrobacterales > Solirubrobacteraceae > Palsa-465. The sequence goes on along the minus strand of CAVUSY010000009.1, from coordinate 476,409 downwards.
GACCCCGAGCCGGCCGAGAGCTGACGCGGCTGCTACGGCGCCGCCGCCTGCGCGAGCGTCCACGGCGCGAGCCCGTCGCGGACCCACTCGGGGATCGGCAGCTTGGTCAGCGCGCGAGGGTCGACCATGACGTGGCGCAGCGTGCCGGTCACGAGCGGCTGGCCGTCGCGGCGCACCGCGTGCTCGGTCGTGATGCTGGTCGTCCCCAGCGCCGCCACGGCGACCTCGAGCTCGAGCGCATCGTCGAAGCGGGCCGAGGCCCGGTAGGTGAGCTCCGCCGTGACGACGACGATGTCGACCCCGCGGTCGATCGCGGTCTGATAGCTACCGAACGCCGCCCGCCACAGCTCGGTCATGTTGATGTCAAACCAGGCCAGGTAGTGGGCGTTGAACACCACGCCCTGGGGGTCGCACTCGGCGAAGCGGACGCGCAGCGGATGGGTCAGGGGCGCGGTCATCGGGACCCCGCGGCGCGTATGACGAAACCGCGGTCGGCCAGCTGGGCCAGCGCGTCCTCAAAGCCGGCGAAGTCGCGGGCCAGGAGCGCGTCGAGCGGGCGCCCGGCCGGCCCCTGGGTGCGCAACCAGCGCGCCAGCAGCGCCGGCGAGGCCCGCTCGCCCGCCTGCGCGAGCAGCGCGAGCAGGATGGCCAGCTCGGCCCGATGATCGATCTGACCCGAGAGCAGCGTCAGCGGATCGACAGCGAGCACCTGGCAGAGCTCGTCCTCGCTCAGGCCGAGAAGCTCCATCAGCCGCACTGCCCGCTCGGACTGGACGCGACGGCCGACCTGCGGATCATCGCGCTCGCCGGTCACGGCCGAAGTCTAGCTTCGCTCACGGGCGAGAATCCGGCCGGCTCGGGCTAGCGGGAGGCCACGCCTGACTGGCGCGTGGCGCTGAACTTCGTCAGGTCGATGAGCCAGGCGTGGAGGCTGTAGTCGCCATGGGTGAACACGGCGCGCCGGACGACGACAGGTTGAAACGGAGCGAGCGAGCGAGCGGCCTGGGCGAAATGCTCGCCGGTCAGGCTCATGAGCACCACCTGTCCGGTCCGCCACGCCCGGATCTTCGCCGCGCCCTTGGCGTCGAGGGTGGGGAACGACTCCGACACCCAGGTGAAGGCGTTGTGATAGATCCCCATCGGCCCCTGCAGGGCGGCGTTCTGGGTGGCCGGCTCCCAGGTCATCAGCAGCTCGTTGGGATAGGCCGGGGGCCCGACGAACTTCACCAGCTGGGCGTTGGCCTTGTACTCCTCGACGAACAGCGTGTCGCTGCCGCCGAACACAGTCGAGTAGGGCGGGTAGGGGTTGCGGGCGGTGTTCGGGGGCTGGGGGTGCACCGGTGCTACCGCCACGGCGAGGAGGAGCGCGGCCCCGAGCATGACGACGATCGCCGCCGCGGGCAGCACGCCCGCGAGCGCGATCCGGGCACCGGTGCGCCGGCGCCCCTCGCGCAGCGCGATGGCGAGCCGGGCGAGCACGGCCCCGAGGACGAGCACGAGCGCGACGACGAGGCCTCCGCTCGCCCAGGTCATCGTCCGGGGGGTCGCGTTGATGCGGTAGACGAGTACCACCCCAAGCACGAGGACGGTGGGGACGGCCATGAGCAGCCAGCCGGTCACGCCGGCGCGGCGGGACAGGCGCGGGATCGAGCTCGCCACCTCGGCGACGATCATCGCCAGCATCACCGTGGTCGAGGACCACAGCAGCGAGGAGAAGTAGTGCATCTCGAGCGTTTGCAGCGTCCCCTCGAACTGGAGGTAGGCAAACACGGCGAGCTCGATCACGCCGGCCAGGCCGATGAGCTGGCGAGCCGCGCCGAGCTCGCGCCAGCGCCGCGCGAACACGACGACGTAGGCGAGCGCGACGGCCGGCGGGATGAGGAGGTAGTTGTCATACCCCGCCCAGCTCCAGCTCGCCGAGTGGTTGAGCGCGAGCTGGTCGGGCCGCGAGAGGTAGCTCGCCGAGCGCACGGTCGGGCTGATGAAGTCGAACTGGCCGAGGAGCGGCTTGGAGAGCACGGCGAGGAACAGGGTCACGAGCGCCGCGCACCCCGCCAGCAAAGCGAGGTCGCGCACGACGTGAGCGCGATCGAGCACGAGGCGGAGCACGACGTAGACGAGGCCAGTGACGATGATGAGCGGGACGGCGGTGCCGTGAGTCCAGGCGGCGACGCTGAGCAGCATCCCGCCGACGAGCATCCAGGCCACCCGGCGCTCGCTCTCCAAGGCGAGCGCGAGCGCCGCCAGCGCACCGATGAGGTAGGACACGGCGGCGGAGTCGGGATAGTCGGTCCCCCAGGCCACGAGGATGATCGGAGAGCTCATGACGACGGCGACCCCGGCGAATCCGGCCCAGCGGCCGTACAAGCGCCGCAGGATGAGGTAGACCGGGACGATCGCGATGAGGGCAAGCACGTAGCGAAAGACGAAGAAGCCGCCCACCGGACCGAACAGGAGATACGACAGCCGCCCAGGGACCAGGAAACCCACGCGAGCGGCCTCGCGCATCCTCGCCGTCGGCGAGTCGATCACGTTGAAGCGCGCGAAGATCGCCTGCGGGTCGAAGATGTAGGTCGAGTGCATGCTCGGGTCGGTCAGTTGCGGCGGACCCATGCCGCGGATCCCGAGCAGGCGGTAAAGGACGGCCGGGGAGACGAGCACCGCGATCGCCTCGAGCGCGATCATCAGGCGCGCCGAGACCGCCGAGCTGCGCTGTTGGGCGCGGGCACGGACTGGGTCAAGCGTGACCATGTCGGCTGAGAATAGGCAATACGGAGGCGTCTCGGGCCCGCGCTGTCTCAGCGACACCGATTACCATCGCGCCGTGATATTCGGACAACGCCTCGTCGTGGTACTGCCCGCCTACAACGCCGAGTCGACATTGCGGCGCACGGTCAACGAGCTCGACCGCAGCCTCGTCGATGAGGTCATTCTCGTCGACGACGCGAGCACCGACGACACGCTGCGCGCCGCGGCGGAGCTCGGGCTGACGGTGATCCCGCACACCATCAACCGCGGCTACGGGGGCAATCAAAAGACCTGCTACCGGGCGGCGCTCGATATAGACGCCGACATCGTCGTCATGGTCCACCCGGACTACCAGTACTCGCCGCTGCTCGTCCCCGCGATGGGCGCGATGATCGCCTACGGCGAGTACGACTTCGTTCTCGGCTCCCGCATCCTTACGCAGAACGCGGTCTCGCGAGGCATGCCGCGGTACAAGTACGTGGCCAATCGCGCGTTGACCGCGACCGAGAACCTGGTTCTCGGCCAGAAGCTCTCCGAGTACCACACCGGCCTGCGGGCCTACAGTCGCGCGTTGCTGCAGGCGATCTCTTTCGAGCGCAACTCCGAGGACTTCGTGTTCGACAACCAGGTGATCGTCCAGGCGATGGCGGCCGGGGCGCGGATCGGTGAGCTCTCGTGCCCGACGCGGTACAACGCCGACGCCTCGTCGATCAACTTTCGCCGCAGCGTGCGCTACGGCTTCGGGGTACTGCGGACGATGACCGAGTACCGCCTGCACAAAGCACAGGCCCGGTCATATCCCTACCTCGAGGTCAAACCGCTCGTCCGGGAGCGGCTGCCGCTGTCCCCCGTGCCGGCGGGAACGTAGACCGCGTGCGGGCCGGGCTAGCTCACTGGTCCGCATGCGGGTCGGGCTAGCTCCGTGGTCGGTGTCGCAAATACGACGCGAGCCACCTAGCTCAGTGATCCGCGTCGCAAATACGACGCGAGCCGCTTAGAACAGCTGGTTCTCGCCGCCGAACACGTCGCTCACCGAGCCGTCGGTGAAGATCTGGCGGATCGAGTTGGTGAGCAGGTCCGCGCAGGACAGAACCTGGATGTTGTCCGGTGCCCCCGCGGGGAGCGGGATCGTGTCGGTGACCACGACCTGCTCGAAGTCGGCCTCGGCGAGGTTCTGCCACGCGTTGCCGGAGAACACCCCGTGGGTGGCGGCGGCGTATACCCGCCGGGCGCCGGCGTCGCGAACCGCGTTGGCGGCGGCCTTCAGCGTCCCTGCGGTGTCGATGATGTCGTCGACGATGACCGCCGTCTTGCCGGCCACGTCGCCGATCACGTAGAGGATCTCGGCCACCTGCTGGGCCGGGCGCTCCTTGTTGAGGATGGCCAGGTCGGCGCCCATCTCGTTGGCGAACTTCTTGTTGAGCTTGACGCGGCCGGCGTCGGGGGCCACGACGACGAGGTCCTCGAGGCGCAGGTCGGAGAAGTACTGGGTGAGCATGAACAGCGCGGTCATGTGGTCACACGGCTTCTGGAAGAAGCCCTGGATCTGGCCGGAGTGCAGGTCCATGGTGAGGATCCGGTCGATCCCGGCCGCCTCGAGCATGCGCGCGACCAGCCGGGCGCTGATCGGCTCGCGCGGGGCGGACTTCTTGTCCTGGCGTGAGTAGCCGTACCAGGGCGTGACCGCGATGACCCGGTGCGCCGAGCCGCCGACCGCGGCGTCGGTCATCTCCAGCAGCTCCATGAGCGCGTCGTTGGCGCTCAGCCCGGTGTGCGGGTTGCTGCACGTCGGCTGCACGATGAAGACGTCGGCACCGCGGACCGACTCGCGAAAGCGGCAGTAGACCTCGCCGTTGGAAAACGTCTTGAGGATCGTCTCTGAGACCTCGACGCCGAGCTTGGCCCCGATACGGGCGGCGAGACCGGGGTTGGCGCGGCCGGAGACGAGCATCAGCCGCTTGCTGTAGTTCAACTGCATGTCGCTCGGAAGGCCCGATGCCGTGCGCGTTTGCAGCATGCTCATGGCGCGAGTGAGTCTACGCGGCGCCGCCGACAGCACGCGGCTCGGGTCACCCGGACGAGCCCGGGTCGGATTCCTGCGCCTCGCGGCGCGCCTGGCGGCGCTCGGCGTAGCGCTCGATGTTCTCCTGGCGGGCCCGCGCGACCCCGAGCGCGCCCGGGGGGACGTCCTTGGTGATCACCGAGCCCGCGGCGGTGTAGGCCCCGTCGCCGACGGTGACCGGGGCCACGAGCATCGTGTCGACACTCACGAACGCCCCGGCGCCGATCGTGGTGCGGTTCTTGTGCGTGCCGTCGTAGTTGGCCGTGATCGTGCCGGCGCCGATGTTCGTTCCCTCGCCGATGTCGGTGTCGCCGATGTAGGACAGGTGGGGCACCTTGGATCCGGCGCCCACCTCGGAGTTCTTGATCTCGACGAACGTGCCGGCCTTGGCCCCCGCGTGCAGGACCGCGCCGGGGCGCAGGTAGGCGAAGGGCCCGACGCTCACCCGGTCACCGATGCTCGCCCCCTGGGCGTAGGAGTGCACGACCGACGCCCCCTCTCCCACCTCGCAGTCCAGCAGCGTGCTCAGCGGGCCCACCCGGGCGCCGCGCGCCGATCCGGGTAGCGCCGTGCAGGCTGGTGAACGGAGCGATGACCGCATCCTCACCGATCTGCACGTCGGCGTCGATGACCGTGCCCGACGGATCGACGATCGTCACCCCGGCCCGCATGTGGGACTCGTGGATGCGGGCCTGGGCCACGGCTCGAGCCTGCGCGAGAGCGACCCGGTCGTTGATCCCCATGAGCTCGGTCTCGTCCTCCAGGACGTGGGCCGCGACGCGAGCTCCGCCCGCGCGGATGATCGCCAGCACGTCGGGCAGGTAGTACTCGCCCTGAGCGTTGTCGGCCTGCACGCGCTCCAGGGCGTGCGACCAGTCGCCCGGCATCGAAGGCATAGACGCCGGCGTTGACCTCGTCGATGGCCAGCTCATCCGGGCTGGCGTCACCGGGGTGCTTGGTCTCAACCACCCGCTCGACCGAGCCATCGGCGCAGCGCACGACGCGGCCATAGCCGCTCGGATCCTGCGAGCCGCATCGTGGCGATGGTCGCGCCGGCCCCCTCGCGCTCGTGGGCCGCGACGAGCTCCCGGACGGTCTGGGGGCGGATCAGCGGGACGTCGCCGTTGAGGACGATCACGGTCCCGGCGCCGAGAAACTCGCGCCGCCGCCTTCACCGCGTCGGCGGTACCCCGGGGCTGCGCCTGGATGGCGAGCGCGACCTCGGAGGCCGCCGTCGGGAGCGCTGAGCGCCGGCTCGAGCCGGCGCGCCGGGTTATCGACCACGACGATCTGGCTCGCTCCGGCCGCCTGCGCGGCGGCCACCGGCCAGTTGATCATCGCCCTCCCGCACAGCGGATGCAGGAGCTTGGGCGTGGCCGAGCGCATGCGCGTGCCCTCTCCGGCAGCCAGAATCACGACGACGGGACCGGTCACGCGCCGGTGATCGTAGGCGAATCCCGGGCGCGACGATCACGAGTTCCGATCTCAGCCCCCTCCCGCGTCCTGCTCTCGGGCCTCGCGCTCGTACGCCGCCAGCCACTTGCGCACTGCGTTGTCCGAGACGCCGTAGCGACGGGCCACGGCGCAGAAGTTGGAATCGGCGAGTTCGCGCAGGAGGTCCTCGTACGCGGGGCGAGTTACCTTGCGATGCTCCGGCTGCGGCCCTCGCCGGCGATTCCCGTGGTGCGTGCCGCACCTGCTCGAGCAGTAGCGTTGGCCGTGCGCGCGAGGGGTAAACGTCCGCTCGCAGTGCGCGCACACACGCTCGGACGGGGGCATCAGGTTCTTCCGGCCGCAATGAGTCTCCAATGTCGCGGCACGGTTCGGGCACACGATCTGGAGGTTCTCGAGGCGGTTGTCGTCCGGAACCCCGTTGATGTGGGCGAGGACGAGCGACATGCGCGCGCCGCGCCAGTTCTCATCCTGGTCACAGAGCTCGCAGCGTCGACTCTTGAGGCCCGCGTCGTAGAGCCGCTGCTTGAGACTTCTCCGGCTATACGATGACCCGGCCACGAGGATGTCAGCTAGGGGCGTGACCTCGCGACGCCGGCCGAGTCGGCGGGCTGCATCGGGGTCGAAGTGGGCGGTCGAGATGCCCCAGAGGTCGAGATGACTGCGCAGCACCTTGTGGTTGCCTCCGGCTGGTCGAAGCCCCAACCGGTGGAGCACCTCGGAGTAGCACCTCGGAGTAGCACAGTGAGCCTGCGACAGCCGCGCGAGCCTCGTCTTCGGTAGAGCGCGGCACGAACTAATGTTCGCATCCGGCTCGGATGGAATCGCCACCGGATGGGAGTTGGGGAGCCAGGACTCGAACCCGGTCTTGGAGGACCAAAACCTCCCGTGCTGCCGATTACACCACTCCCCAGTGCATTGCGAAACGATGCGCCGGGGACGTTACCCGATCAGAATCGTCAGCAGCCCTGGCTGGCCTGGCCCGCCACCGGACTGACCACGCACTGGTTCTCGCGCGTCAGCGTCCAGGCGGCGGTGATGATGTCGAACAGATACGGCGGGGCGAGGTACTTGAGGCGGTCATCGTAGGTGTAGGACTTGAGGTAGCCGGTCACGGGTGACTGGCCGCCGGTGCCGACCGGACCGCGGAACTTCTGCACGATCGCGCCGTTGACGGTGAGGTTGCCCAGCGTCGAGCCGCAGTTGAAGTCATCGACGATGAAGGAATGCTGCAGCGCGAGGATGGCGGCATCGATGGTCAGATTGTTCAGAGAGATTCCGGCGGTGCAGCTGTGCTGGACGCGCACGAACTGATTGGCGACCAGGCCGAGCACCGCGTTGCCGGTCAGCGTCGTCCCGGAGGCGCTCGTGGTGATGTTGTTGGTGACGATGATGTTGTTCGCGGCGGCCACCGTCAGCGACGTGCTGTAGCTACCGCTGATGTACACATCGCCCGAGCAGCCCGTGTTCGCGTAGGAGATCGAGTAGGGCGAATACTGCCCCGGCGAGCACGAGCTCGCATTCTGGACGTAGATGATCGGATTCTGGGTGAGGTCGACGACCTGCGGCGCGCCGCACGTCGTGGGACAGTTGGTCACCGTCGCGGTGGTGCCGGCGAGCAGGATCGTCGTCGTGCCGCTGTACACCTTGCCGTTGTTCTGGGCGTCGGCGAGCAGACCGGAGTTGTCGGAGGGCTCGGGCACGTTGACGCCCGTCGCCTGCGTGCCCTTGAAATTCGCGCTCGCGCAGCCCGTGTCGCACAGGCTCGAGGCCAGCGTGGCGATCGTGTCGGTGGCCGTGCGGCCGAACACGGGCGCGTTTCCGCTCGGGATCATCAACTGGTCCTGGGTGTACATGGGCCCGTTGACCGCGTCCCCGGTGACCCAGTTGATCTCGCACTGCGACGGCCGACCCTGGCGATACCAGGCACCGCACCCGGAGTACGTCGAGCCAACGCTTGAGTCGAGCGCCTCATAGACCGTGTACCACAGATACTGGAGCGGACTGGCCCGCTTGAAGGTGGCCACGATCCCGCGCGTGATGTTGGCGTTGACGCCGCTGCCGGACTTGCCCTGGAAGGTCATCGACAGGCCGCCCGAGTTGGTGTCGATCATGCTGTTGACGACGTTGGCGTTGTTGCAGCTCGTGTTGCCGTTGGCCAGCTCGGCGCTGTAGCGGTAGGACTCGTTGGCGTTACCGGGCACCGCGGTCCAACCGGTGGGAGTTGGTCCCGCTCACGGTCGTGTTGTTGGCACACGTCTGCCAATAGGTGGAATCGTTGTTGAGGTGATACAGGTACGCGTTCAGCCCCGCCTGGGCGGCGTAGTAGGCGCGTTTGCCGTCCAGGTTGCTCTGGCTGAGGTGAGCCTCGCCGTCGAGAGCGATGAAGGTGGCGGAGATGAGCAGACTCGTGACCACCATCGCGCCGAGGGCGACGATCATCGTGAAACCGCCCTGGCCGGCGAGGCGGTGGCGGATCCGGCTGAGCAGGGCGGGAGGCGTTGTCATGGTTTTAGGCGCAGGGTGCGAAGACGGCGCCGTTGCCGGCGTGGTTGGCGGGAGGCGTCATGCGCAGGACGACCTGGTCCTGGATATTGGCGCCGACGTTCGACAGGCCGGTTTCGACCAGTGACCCGCCGCCGGGGCCGCCGACGAAGCTGATCAGCACCTCGGTCGCGGTCGCCGCGGTGGTGGCGGTCAAGGGGACGGCCAGCGGCGACGCGGCCGGCTTGACGGTCGTATCGGGCACGAAGTTGATCCCGTCCTGGAGCATCATGTAGGTGTTGCCGGCCGAGTCGGCGTAGGCGCGTCGCGCCGTTCGTCGGCTGCGAGTAGGCGAAGTACTGAAACACCGGGGTTGCCGGTCATCGGCGCGACGTGGGCGAGCAGCAGCGTCTGCGCCGACGCCGTGGTGCTGAAGGTCCAGTTCGGGGCTCCCCCACCCGTCGCGGGATAGCTGAAGTCAGTCAGCGTGCCGTTGGTCGACGAGTAGACGATCTTGTGCTCCACCGGGGTGGGCGTGGCGGCATTGGCGTTGCTCGCCGAACTGCCGTACTGGCTGATGAAGGTCAGGTTGCTGCCGTCGCTGGTGGCCTGGATCGGCGCCAACCCGGCGGACACGCAGGCCGAGTGCAGCTCGTTCTCGATCGTGTCGGTGGCGTAGCGCGAGCTCTGCGACGCGTTGGTCTGGCTGAACGTCCGCGAGGTCTGGCGCAGGGTGACCTCCACGACGGTGAGCAGCGCGCCCATGATCACCGAGCCGGCGGCGATCGTCACCAGCAGCTCGACCAGAGTGAACCCGCGCTCTTCCCCACGACAGCGGTGCAGCAGGCGCGCAAGCAGGCTCATGGGCACGTTCCCGAGGCGCTCGGAGAGCCGGTTTTGGTGATCGTGATGCTGAGCGGGTTAGGGGCCGTCATGCTCAGCGGCATCGGGATGGCCACCGTGTTGCGGCGATAGCCCGTGCCCCCACCCACGTTGTAGTCGACGCAGGCCGACAGCGTCCCGGTCTGGGCCGATGCGCTCGCCGTCGCTCCGGTGGTGACATTCGAGGCGTAGGGGATCCCCGGGTAGGCGAGGACGCCGTTGGTGCTCGTCGCGCCCGTGCGCGCGGATCGGCTCGCGTCCACGTCTCGTTGCACGTCGTGCCGCTCGAGCTGGCGAAGTAGATCTTCGCGTTCGGCCGGAAGGATCCGCGTGGTGCTGACTCCGTTGTTGTAGGAGGCAGTCAGGATGAGCCCGGGCTCCTGGGCGGTCATCGAGGAGTTCACGCCCGGGTTGACGCGTGGTGGTGTCATAGCCGGTGGGCGGGCGCTCCTGCAGGCAGCCACCGGGCCACACGCCGTAGTTGTTGGTGTAGTTGGCCGGGCGGCCCGGAGAAGTAGAACGGGAACAGGCTCGGGGTCGTGAACCCGGCGGCCCACGTGGCGGAGGCGGAGCTCGTCTCATACGCCGACATCGAAACCGTGCCGCCGGAGCCGAAGTCGCTCAGGTTCGTCGCGTACTGACCGCGCGATCGTCGTCGGGGTGCTCGACGTGTCGGTGGGGTAGGCGACGGTCGAGAAGGTCGCGGCCACACTGCCCGGCCTGGCCCATCACCTCGGGCGTAGTTGGTCGGCCGGGCGGTACCGCTGATCGGTCACCGTGGCCGTGTCGTTGAGCGTCGAGTTGCCGTTGTAGTCGACGTAGCCCGGATCGGTGACGGTGACGTTGTAGGTGTCGGGCTTGAGCCCGGTCATGATCACGCAGCCGTTGTTGTCGGTCGTGCCTGACTCCTGATCGTGGGCCGCCGGGCTGGTGCCGGTGGCGGTGACGGTGGCGCCGGGCAGCGCGGCGCCGGTCTCGGTCTTGACCGGGACGAGCAGCGAGCCGCTGATCGGCGGCGTGATGACGCTGTCCTCAGTGACGCTCTGACCGCCGTTGACGGCGGTCCAGTTGACCGATGACACCGTGCGGTAGTAGGCCACCGCGCTCCCGCCGGCGGTCGTGCACGCGTTCGTCCCCCCGGTGCTGAGCAGGTTGGCCGTCGAGGTGACGGTATATGTGGTGCCACCGAGAGCGACCGAATAGGTCTGCGGCGTGGACAGGTCATCCATCTGCTTGGAGGACATGCCGCGCAGGCGCTCCTGATCCTGCTGGGCGACCTGGTCGGCCTGAGTCTTGTGCTGCTGGTAGCCGCTCAGGTGCGCTCCGGAAATGAGACCCTGGGCCACGGCGACCGAGATCAGGACGACGATCAGGGCGCTGGCCATGACCTCGATGAGGGTGAAGCCCGCCTGCGCGCCCGCGCAGACGCTCCGGCGCGACGCGCGTCGAAGCGGGGAGAAGGTGGCGGTGGGCTCGCATGGACAGGGTCGCTGGTGAGCCAGCGCCCGGCGGTGGGCGCACGACTGCACCCACGTCGATCGGCAGCCCGGGGCCAAGCCGTAGGTCCGATAACCCCGCCTGGACGTTTAGCCGATGCGGTGAGCGCGGCGCAGCACGCGCTGCAGCTCAGGCGCGAGCAGCGGATCGGCGATCGCGGAGCGCACGTCGGGCGGACGCTGAAGCGCCCGCTCGGTCCGCAGCAGGCCGATCTGAAGCCCGGACTGGCGGGCCACGGTCACGGCGATACTGATCAGCTCGGGACTGCGCCAGGAGCGCTCGGGCAGGCCGAACAGCGCCGGCACCGGGCGCCGGACCCCGACGAGATACAGGCCGCCGTCGAACACGGGCCCGAGGACGACGTCGCAGCCCTGCGGCGAGATCGTCCAGCGCGGCGGTCGCGTGGGCCGAGGTGAGGCGCGCGAGCACGGGCCAGACGATGATCAGCGGCCGCTCGCCGGCCGCGAACACCTGCGCCGAGGCGGCTGCGGTGCGCGAGGCGATCCCGTCCCCGTTTTGGGGAAAGAACGTCGCCGAGGGGCCGAGGAGGGTGGCCATCTCGGCCCGGGCGTCGGGCGGCTCGTAGGCGACGAACACGCGCTCGTGCGCGATCTCGCGGGCCCACAGCATCGTGCGCACCAGCAGCGCGGTGTGCAGCGCGACGCAGCCGTCAGCGCCGATCAGGGGCTCCAGCGCACGATGGACCGTGCCCCGTCGCGGCGCGCGGGCCATGATGACTACCGCAGGCGCAGGATCACTCATCCCCGCCGAAGCGATAGACGGTCCCGGCCGGGCGCCGGGCGCGCGCTCGCCAGCTCGGGCAGGGCGAGCGCCAGCACGTCGGCGAACACCGCCGGACTGGCCGCCATCAGGTCGATGAGCTCGGCCACCGGAGTCGGATCGCCGGGCCGGACCTCGTTGGCGTAGTCGGTGACGAAGCCGATCAGGGCATACGGGAGCTCGAGCTCGCCGCACAGCACCGTCTCGGGGCCCCCGGTCTGGCTGACCGCGACGACCCCGCAGGCGGCGAGACCGGCGATCTCGGCCGGCGTGTTGAAGCGCGGGCCATCGACATGGCCATAGGCGCCGCCATCGCGGACGGCGTGCCCGGTGCGCTGCGCGGCCGCGACGAGCGCCCGCGCGCACGTCGGCCGAGTACGGGCCGCCGTGGAGGATCCAGTGGCCGCGCCGGGGATCCCCGGGTTCGGTGAAGAACGTGCACAGCGAGCCGTCGGCAAGCCGGTTGGAGAGGAAATGCAGGTCATCGAAGACGACCAGCTGGCCGAGCTCGAGCCGTGGGTCGACCGCCCCGCAGGCGGTGGCGCCGATCACGGCGTCGGCGCCGAGCTCGGCCAGAGCCCAGATGTTGGCCCGGTGGCTGACGTGGTTAGACAGCCGCGCGTGGCCCGCACCGTGGCGCGAGACGTGCAGGGCCTCCACGCCGCCGTAGCGGCCCTTCGCGACTGCCGCGGTCCCGAACGGCGTATCCACCGTCAGCCGGTCGGTCGTCATCAAACCCCGGCAACGCGTAGGTCCCGGATCCGGTGATGACCCCGACTGGCATCGGGCGATCCTAACCGCTGACTCCGGCGCCGGAGAGGGTTTGCGTCGGGGCCAGGCCCGGGCGCTCACGCGCCAGATACGCGTCGAAGGCGCCCGCCTTGATCGTGTCCTCATAGACCTCGTAGTCCGTGAGACGGCCCCACTTCATGTGGCCCCAGATGACGAAGCGGTTCTCGTACACGAGCTCGCCCGACGGCGCGCGGCAGTCGTCGTGACCCCGCACGCAGACCGTCATCTTCCACGGAAAGCCGCTGGCCACCACCTCGTCGGGGTAGGTCTGGATACCGGCGTCGGTCAAGCGAGTCAGCCATTGCTTGACCGCGTCGCGGCCCTCGAACACCCCTGACCACGAGTTCTCGCCGGGGAACGTGAGCGTGACCTCGGGGGCGTCGAGCAGCAGCGTGGGACGAATGTTGCCCGCTCGGGTTTGCGCCATGACGTAGGCGATGACGCGGTGAGCCAGCCAGGATTGCATGGCGAGCCTCCTTCACTAGATTGATCGCTCTAGCGATAGCCTACTGCTCATGACCGACACCCGCGAGCGCATCGTCTCCACGAGCGCCGAGCTGTTCGCGCGCCAGGGCTACGGCGCCACCGGCGTCAAGCAGATCGTCACCCAGGCCCAGGCGCCGTTCGGCTCGCTCTATCACTTCTTTCCCGGGGGCAAGGAGGAGCTTGGTGCGCAGGCCATCGGGGTCTCCGGCGCGCTCTATGAGCAGCTCATCCCGGCGGTGTTCGACCCCGCCCCGGACATCGTCAGTGCGGTGCGGGCGTTCTTCGCCGGCGCCGCCGCCCACGTGGTGCAGAGCGGCTACGCGGATGCGTGCCCGATCGCCACGGTCGCGCTCGAGGTCTCGAGCGCGAGCGAGGTCATGCGCGAGGCGTGTGCGGAGGTGTTCGAGCGCTGGATCGCGGCCGGGGCGGCGCGGTTTGCCGGCGCCGGGGCCAGTGAGGCGCTCGCACGCGAGCTGGCCATCGCCCTGTTCTGCGCGCTGGAGGGCGCGTTCGTGCTCGCGCGGGCCACGCGGAGCACCGAGGCTCTGCATGTGGCCGGCGAGCTGTGCGCGCGGGCGGTGGCCGCCGCGCTGGGCCAGGCCGTCGCGCCCCTAGGTGCCGCGCGGCACGCGGCCGCCACCGGCGCCGGGCTCGGTGGCCGGGCCGCGGGGAGCGGCGATGCCGAGCACGCGCATGGCCTTGAGGCCCATCGAGAGCTTCTCGCGCCCATCGGTCGAGGACACATCGAGGCCGGTGAGCTCGCGCACGCGCTCGAAGCGGTAGCGAATCGTGTGGCGGTGGGTGATCAGCCGGGCGGCGGTGGCGTTGACGTTGGCGTCGCAGTCCAGGAAGGTGGCCAGCGTGCCGAGCAGGTCGGTCTCGTACTGCTCGTCGTAGGTGACCAGCGGGCGCACGGTCTCGGAGTAGAAGCGCCGCAGCTCGACCGGGTCGCTCATGTGGGGGAGCAGGAGCTGGTAGGTGCCGGTCTGCTCGAAGGCCAGCTCCATCCGCTCGGGGTCGCCCTCGACGACGTTGGCGGCCAGCAGCGCCTCGTTGCCGGCGCGACGAAACTCCCCCGCATCGTGGGTGGGGCGGCTGCGGCCGATGGCGAAGGTGAAGCCGGGCAGCCCGGACTCGAGCTCGCGCATCAGCGCCGAACCCACGCGCCGTCCCGCCTCGCCGTCGGCGTCGGGGACGAGCACGGCGATCTGGCCGGCGTCCTCGACGCTCGGAGTCGCGATCGCCCCCCCGGCCACCGAGCGGGCCGCGCGCCGCGCCAGGGCGAGCAGACGCCGGCGCCAGTCGTCCTCGGTGGCCACGCGCGGATGAGCGCGGGCGATGAGCACGGTGGCCCCGGAGGACAGGTCGCTGCCGAGCTCCTTGCCGCGGGCGAGCAGGTCATCGGGATGCTCGATCTGCCCGGCCAGCACCGCGCGCAGGAACGTGTCGGCCGCCTCCTCCGAGGCCCGCTCGGGGGCCCGGACGCGCTCGACCTCCGAGGCGATGAGCGTGGTGACCAGCCGCAGCAGCGCGCCGTCAGGAGTCCGCTCGCGGGCCCGCATGCGCAGGCGCCCGACCGAGACGTCGGCGACCTTGAGCTCGATCGTCGTGACGTCGTCGGTGTTGCGCATCAGCGAGCGCTCGTCGGCCGGCGAGCGCGCCGCGACCGCGAGCACGGTGGCCGAGCGGTCGATGAGGATCAGACTGGCGTCGAGCGCGCGGGCCGCCGAGCGGAGGATCTCGGGCAGGCCCGCGCCCGCCTCGACCGCGTCGGTGATCGCGCCCAGGGCCGAGTAGTCAGGGCCCGCGGCCATGCGCTCGGGAGCTCGCTCGCTCACGCGGGGCGACCACCGGGCCGGCGTGGCTCGCTTAGAACAGCCGCGGCCACTCGACCACCACGACGGCGCCGATGAGCACCCCGGCGCCGACCAGCGCCGCGAGCACGTACAGCGAGAGGACGAGGGCAGCCGCGCGCTCGAGCACCCGGCGATAGCTGGCCATCGCGGGCACGACGACCAAGAAGCAGAACGCAGCCAGGCCGAACACGCCCAGGCAGGCCCCGACCAGATATGTGATCGATTGGTTGCTCATGCCAGTGCAAGGTGGATTGTTCCCCAGGACGCCGACAGACGACTAGGGCGCCGTCAGACGCGCTGGGGCGCGCCGAAGTCCGCGGTGACGGGTTCGGCAGCGTAGGCCTCAGGGTATCGACCGGCCAGCGCCGCTTCAGCGTCCGCCGCGCGCTCGCGGGCGTCGGCACCCCAGAACAACGCCACCGTCGTCGGTCCCGAGCCACTCACGAACGCACCGTCGGCCCCGGCCTCGCGCGCCGCCGTCAGGGCTCGTTCGATCTCGGGACACAGCGAGCAGGCGGCGGGTTGCAGGTCATTGACCAGCAGCTCATCGGGCCAGCGGGCCCCCGGTTGCAGCGCGGAGGCGACCGCCTGGCGGCGCGCCGCCAGCTCCTCGGCGTCGCGCCCGAGGCCGAGACGGTCGGCCTGCGCGAACACCGCGGCGGTCGACAGCTCCGTGGCCAACGGCACGATCACATAGGCGTGCTGCGCCAGCGCCGCGGCCGGCTCGATGATCTCCCCCGCGCCGGTTCCCAGGACCACACCGGGGGCGAGTTGACTGGGGACATCGGCACCGAGCGCCACGGCCAGCTCAGTGGCGGTGCCAGCGTCGACGGGCGCGAGCGCGCTGGCCAGGCGGATCGTCGCCGCGGCGTCGGCCGAGCCGCCGCCCATGCCCCCGGCCACCGGGATCCACTTGCACACCTGCACACACACCGGCGGCCCGCTCCAACCCGCGGGCGCGCAGCCCGGCCATGGTCGCCTCGACGAGGTTGGGCCCCTCGACGCCGCGGCAGATGATCTCGTCCACGCCGCTCGCGCGCACCGTGAGCTCGAGCTCGTCGGCGAGCGACACGGACTCGAATACGGTGACCAACGCGTGGCGGCCGTCCGCGCGCGGACCGCCGAGGAACAGGCAGAGGTTGACCTTGCCCGGGGCCAGCGCGCGCCACCTCACGACGCGAGGCGCTCCGCGAGGGCGGCGAACTCTGCGGGCGAGAGGCGCTCGGCCCGGACATCGGCCGGGTGCCCGAGGGCCACGAGTGCGGCGCGGGCCCGCTCGCGAATGTCCTCGGGCGCGCCGGGAGCCAGGGCCAGCGAACCCGCCATCGCCTTGCGGCGGTGGGCGAAGGCGCCGTGGACGAGGGCGACGAGTCGGGGGTCGGGGGCCGGCTCGGAGCCGGCGCAGGCCCACGAGCACCGAGTCGACGTTGGGCACGGGACGAAACACGGTGCGTGAGACCGGGCGCAGGACCTTGACCTCGCAGGCCAGCTGGGCGAGCACCGAGGGCACCCCGTAGGCCGAGGTAGCCGGGGCGGCGGCCAGGCGCTCGCCGACCTCGCGCTGGAGCATGACCACCCAGCTGGTGACCTGCGGCAGCTCGCTGATCGTGCGCAGCGTGACCGTGGCCGCCACGCCGTAAGGGAGGTTGGCCACGACCTTGGTCGGCGCGGGCGCGAGCGTCGCGAGGTCGATCTGGGTGGCGTCGCCGAAGTGCACCGAGGCGTGGCCAAACGGCTGAAGCGCACCCCGCAGGATGACCTCGAGGCGGCGGTCGAGCTCGACCACGTGCAAATGGGCGACGTGCGGCGCCAGCCGCTCGGACAGCACGCCGGAGCCGCCGCCGATCTCGAGCACGACGTCGCGCGGGTCCAGCGCGGCCAGGCGCTCGATGACGTCGAGGATGTTGCGATCGACGAGGAAGTTCTGCCCGAGCTGGCGCTGGCGGGCACTCGCCCGAGGCCCGCTCACCACCCGAACACCTCGGCCGCGCTGCGCTGCACGGCGGCCGCGAGCTCGTCGTAGGCGACGCGACGTTCCAGCGCCACCGCCTGCGCGGTGTGGACGACGTGCGCGGGCTGATTGGGCTTGCCGCGCAGGACCTGGGGTGAGAGATACGGGGCGTCGGTCTCGACGAGCAGCCGCGCATCGGGCACGCGGAGCATGGCCGTGCGCAG
Organism: uncultured Solirubrobacterales bacterium; assembly: GCA_963744195.1. Lineage (GTDB taxonomy): Bacteria > Actinomycetota > Thermoleophilia > Solirubrobacterales > Solirubrobacteraceae > Palsa-465. Next base: position 459,195 of record CAVUSY010000009.1, on the reverse strand, counting down.
GGCCTGCGCTTTGGGGAAGGTGACGTTGCCCGCGAACGAGAACCACCAGTCGGGGTGCTCCAGGCACTCCCCCACGCGCTCGGCCATCGAGAAGCAGTGCAGGATGACCTTGAGCCCGGCGGCCTGCTCGGTGAGCAGCGCGAGCGTGTCGTCGTCGGCGGCGCGCGTGTGGATGACCAACGGCTTGCCGAGGCGGCGGGCGAGTTCGATCTGGGCCGCGAAACGCGCGCCGCTGGTCGGCGGCCGGCGCGCCGTCTCGGTAGTAGTCCAGGCCGGTCTCGCCGATGGCCACGCACCGCGGGTGGGCAGCGAGCGTCTCGAGCTCGGCCAGGTCGGTGTCGTCAAAGCCGGTGGCCGAGTTTGGGTGCCGGCCGATGGCGGCGAAGACCTCGGGGAACTCCTCGCGCCGCGGCCAGCGCGGCGCGGCAGGACTCCCCGTCGGTGCCGACGGTGACGATCCGGTTGACCCCCGCCTCCACGGCCGCCTCCACGAGCTCTGAGTCGGGCGGCTCGCACAGGTGCAGGTGCGTATGGGAGTCGATCATCGCTTCGGGAACAGCGGCGCCAGCTCGGCGACGCTCAGCTCCCGGCCATGCGCGCCAAACGTGGCGTCGGCGTAGTCGCCGGCCTGGCCCCCGAGGGTCGCCATCAGCGTGTCGGTGCTCTGGGGCATGTAGGGGTGCAGGAGCACGCTGAGCGCCCGCACGGCCTCGGCCAGCGAGACGAGCACCTGGTCAAGCTCGCCTGCCGCTGCCGGCACCTTGGCCAGCTTCCAGGGCGCGCGCTCTTCGACGTAGCGGTTACAGCGCCGCACCCGTTGCCAGATCGTCTCCAGGGCCTGGGTGGGCTCGGCGCGATCCATCAGTGCGGCGACCTGATCGGGAAGTTGCGCGAAGTCGGCCGCCAACGCCGGGTCGGTGGCGCTCGCCGGGAGGACACCGTCGCGATAGCGGCGGATCATCGCCACCGTACGGCTGGCCAGGTTGCCGTACTCGTTGGCCAGCTCGGACTCATAGCGCGAGCGCACCGCGTCCATGCCGACCGGGCCGTCGGAGCCGAAGCCGACGTCGCGCATGAGGTAGAAGCGCAGGGCGTCGGTGCTCAGTTCCTCCATGACCTCGAAGGGGTCGAGCACGTTGCCCAGCGACTTGCTCATCTTGCGCCCGTCGGCCCCGAGCAGGAACCCGTGCACGAAGACGTGCTCGGGCAGGGGCAGGCCGGCGGCCATGCAGCAGCGCGGGCCAGAAGACGGTGTGGAACTTGAGGATGTCCTTGCCGATGATGTGGTAGGTGGCCGGCCAGAAGCGGTCGGTCAGATCCTCCCCGGGGCGGGCGTAGTGCAGCGCGGTGTAGTAGTTGAGCAGCGCGTCGAACCACACGTAGAAGACGTGGTCGGGATCCCAGGGAACCGTCACACCCCAGTGCATGCGCGCGCGGGTCAGCGAGACGTCCTGGAGCCCCTGGGCGATGAACGCGCGGGCCTCGTTGTAATGACGCGAGGGCATGACGAAATCGGTCTGCTCGGCGTAGAGCCGCTTCGAGCGGCTCCTGGAAGGTGGAGAGGCGGAAGAAGTAGTTCTCCTCCTGCTCGCGCGTGAGCTCGATCTCGTGGATCGGGCAACGGTTGCCGTCGAGGATCTCGTTCTCGACCTTGAAGTCGGCGCAGCGAGGGCAGTACCAGCCCTCGTAGAGGCCCTTGTAGACGTGCCCGTTGTCGTAGACGCGCTGGAGCACCTCCTGGACGCGGCGCATGTGCTCCTCGTCGGTGGTGCGGATGAAGAAGTCGTTGGAGGCGTTGAGCTTGGGCGCCAGGGCCTTGAAGCGCTCGGCGTTGCGGTCAGCCAGTTCCTGGGGCTCGATGCCCTGGGCGCGCGCCGCGTCGGCGACCGGCTCACCGTGCTCATCGGTGCCGGTGAGAAAGAACACGTCCTCCCCGCGCTGGCGCATGTGGCGCGCGAGCACGTCGGCGGCGATCGTCGTGTACGCATGGCCGAGATGCGGCTGCGCGTTGACGTAGTAGATCGGGGTGGTGATGTAGAAGGACATGCGCGTCCCTTTGAAATCTAGTGTCCCGTCGGGCCCCGGTGCCAACGCAGATGATCGCTACTCGGCGGGCGTGGTCAGGCCGCGGTAAAGCGCGTTGGCGCTCGTGCCGGTCAGCTCGGCCACCACGGCGGCGGCGGGACGTGGCTTGGCCCCCGCCTCGACGAGCCGGCGCAGGGCCTGCAGCGCCGGACCGAGATCGGCCGCGGCGTCGGGAGCGGCACCGATCACGAGCGCCACCTCGCCCCGAGGCGGATCGCCGGCGTAACGCTGCGCCAACTCGCCCGCCGGCCCGCGGATGACCTCCTCGTGCACCTTGGTCAGCTCCCGGCACACCGCGACGGGGCGCTGCGGATCGATTTCGCGCCAGGACGGCGAGCGAGGCGCCCACGCGGCGGGGCGACTCGAAGGCGACCACCGTCTCGGGAGTGGCGAAGGCGCGCTGCAGCTCGGCGCGCTTGCGGGGCAGAAAACCGACGAAGCGCCAGCGGTCTGAGGGCAGCGCGCTGGCCACGAGCGCAGCGAGCGCGGCCGACGGCCCGGGGAGAACCTCGACGGCGAGGCCGGCGGCCACACAGGCGCGCACGAGCAGGAAGCCGGGATCGGAGACGAGCGGCATGCCGGCGTCGGAAACGAGCGCGACCACCGCGCCGTCGCGCATGCGCCGCACGAGCTCGCCGACCCGCCCGACCTCGTTGTGCTCGTGGTAGCTGAGCAGAGTGGCCGCTGACCCCGTAGCGGTCGAGCAGCACCTGGGTGTGCCGGGTGTCCTCGCAGGCGACGACATCGGCCTCACGCAACGCGGCGAGCACCCGCAGGGTGATGTCCTGCAGGTTGCCGATCGGGGTCGGGCAGACGATCAGGCGCCCGCTCATCGAGGCCGCCGGCTCATCGAGGCCGGCCGCTCATCGCTGCCGCCCGCTCATCGAGAGCCGCCCGATCATCGCTGCCGCCCCGCGGTCAGGCTCTCGAGGGCGAGCGCGGCGGCGCCGACCATCCCGGCCTCGACCCCGAAATGGGCGGCGACGATGTGCGCGGCCTCCCGTGAGCGGGACAGCGCGCGGCGCGCCACCTCGGCCCGGGCCGGCCCCAGCAACAGCTCCCCGGCGCCGATCACGCCACCGCCGACGACTACCACCTCGGGGTTGAAGATGTTCATCAGGCTGGCGATCCCCACGCCGAGCCGGGTGCCGATCAGGGCAATCGCCTCCCGCGCGGCGCCGTCGCCGTCGTGGGCGAGCTCGGTGACGAGCGGGCCCTGCAGCGCACGCCCCTGGGCCAGGGCCCGGGCGAGAGCGGAATCGGGTTGGCAGCGGGCGATGCGCAGGGCCTCCCGGGCCAGCGCCGTCCCAGACGCCAGGGTCTCCAGACAGCCACGGCCGGGACAGCCGCCCGCACAGGACGGCCCGTCGAGCGCGACCGTGATGTGGCCGAACTCCCCCGCCGCCCCGCTCGCGCCGCGATGGAGCTCTCCGTCGATGATCGCGGCGCCGCCGATGCCGCTGCCCACGGTCAGCATCAGGGCATGGTCATAGCCCTGCGCAGCGCCCGCGCGGTGCTCGGCGAGCGCGGCGACCTTGGCGTTGTTGTCGACCACGACCGGGAGACCGAGCCGTTCGGCCATCACGTCGGCGAACGGGACGTCGATCAGCGGCAGGTGCACCGAGGCCACCGAGCGCCCGGAACGCCGGTCGATCAGGCTGGGAATCCCGAACCCGACCGCCGCCACCGCACCGCCGGCCAGCTCGCGGGCCTCCTGCGCCGCCTCGGCGATGACGCGCAGCAGCGAAGACTGATCGAGGCCGCTCACGCTACGCTGAACGCGGCGGTGCACGAAGAAGTCGGTGTCGACCGCCCCCGCGAGCAGCTTGGACCCGCCGACGTCGACGCCGATGATGCGCCGGCCTGGCATGGCGCCCACTATATGCACAGATGCCCAGCGAGCTAGACGATCGTCCCTACAAGATCTACCGCTCCGGGCCTCGTGGCCTCAAGGAGCGGCTGCGGGGCGAGGATGCGGTTGAGTTCAGCGGCCCCGGAGACGATGACGACCGGGGGCCCAGCCGGCCTGGGCGCCGGTGGCGCTGGCGTCGCGGGCGGATCTCGCCGCTGCGGGCCCTCGGGCTGGTGCTCGGCGCGATCGTCGCCTGGCTGCTGCTCTCACTTGGTGCTGTTCATGATCAGCTCCGGCCAGGACGCGAGCAGCGTCAGCAACGCCGCCACGTCCGCGTTGGCCTCGGGCCCGAACATGCTCACCGGGACCGACACGGTGCTCATCCTCGGCACCGACCAGCGTCCCGCCGGGTCCAAGGAGCCGGGCGCCAACACCAGCGATGCGGGCAGCCGGTCAGACACGATCATGCTCTGGCGGATCGGCGGCGGCGTCTCGCGCCGGCTCTCGATCCCGCGTGACACCGTGGCGGCGATCCCGGGGCATGGGTCGAGCAAGATCAACGCCGCCTACGCCTACGGCGGGGCGGCGCTGGCGATCAAGACCGTCTCGCAGTTCACCGGCGTGCCGATCAACCACGTGATCATCGTCAACCTGGGCGCCTTCCCGCCCTTCATCGACGCCATCGGCGGCGTCGATGTGACCACCGGACGGGTGTGCTCGGATATCAGCGGCGGCACGGCGAACGGCGGTTTCTCCCTCTATCTGCAGCCGGGCACCCACCACCTCACCGGCCTGCAGGCGCTCGTCTACGCGCGCACGCGCCATAACAAGTGCAATCCGAACGACAGCGACCTCACGCGCGTCAAGCACCAGCAGCAGATCCTCAACGCTGTCAAGTCCCAGCTGTTCTCGCCCTACGCGTTCTTCCACCTGCCGTGGGCGGCCTGGGACGCGCCCAAGGTGTTGCGCACCGACATGGGCGGCCCGACCCTGCTCTCGCTGTTCGCCGCCTCGGAGATCGGCGGCAACGCCCCGGTCGACGTGCTCAAGCCCAGCGGCGCGACGACGCTGCCGGATGGCGAGTCGGCGCTGACCGTCAGCTCGTCGGGCGTCCGGGCCGCGGTGAACAAGCTGATGAACGGCTAAGAGTCGCCGCGTCGCGCGCCGGGCTCGCCCGGCGGCGCCGGAGCGCCGGGTCAGTCCTTCGCGGCGGCCTTGCTCGGGCTGGAGCTCGAGCTCTTGGCGTCTGAGGACTTGCCGTCTGAGGACTTGGAGTCGCTCTTGCTCGAGGACGAGTCCGAAGCGCTGCTCGAGCCGTCGAGATGAGGAGGAGGACGACGACGCGGCGTGCTCACTCTTCTCGCGTGCGCGCTTGCGGGTGCCGTAGTCGGTGTTGTAGAAGCCCGAGCCCTTGAAATGGACGGCGACGGGATGAAAGACGCGCTGGACGGGGGCACCGCAGACCTGGCAGGAGGAAATCGGATCGTCGGCCATGCGCTGCATGACCTCGAACGTGTGACCGTTCTCGCACCGGTACTCGTAGATCGGCATCGCGTTTTCAGTGTAGCTGGCGGGGCTTGGCACTCTCAACTCGAGAGTGCCAAGGAACCCGTGTCGGAGGGCGCAAGTAGCATCCGCAACCGAGATGGCCGACGACGACGTGGTGACGATGGACAAGATCGTGTCGCTGTGCAAGCGGCGCGGTTTCGTGTTCCTGTCCAGCGAGATCTACGGGGGACTGGGGTCCAGCTACGACTACGGCCACTACGGCGTGCTGCTCAAGAACAACGTCAAGGCCCAGTGGTGGCGCGCGCTGCTGCAGGAGCGCGACGACGTCGTGGCGCTCGACTCGGCGATCATCCAGCACCCCCAGACCTGGCGCTCGAGCGGCCACCTGGCCGGCTTCACCGATCCGCTGATCGACTGCCGCACGTGCAAGCTGCGCTTCCGCGCCGACAAGCTCGACGAGAGCCACTGCGGGCGCAAGCCGTCCAAGCACGCGGGCGAGACGCCGGACTGCGACCTGACCGAGGCCCGCGACTTCAACCTCATGTTCGAGACGAGCATCGGGCCGGTCAAGGACGAGGGCTCGACGGTCTATCTGCGCCCCGAGACCGCGCAGGGCATCTTCCTCAACTTCAAGCACTATCTGCAGTTCTCGCGCAAGAAGCCGCCGTTCGGGATCGCCCAGATCGGCAAGAGCTTCCGCAACGAGATCACGACGGGGAACTTCATCTTCCGCATGCGCGAGTTCGAGCAGATGGAGATGGAGTTCTTCGTGCCGCCCAGCGACGCGGAGCAGTGGTATGAGCACTGGCTGCCAGCAGCGCATGAACTGGTGGATCGCGCTCGGAGTCCGGCCCGACCATCTGCGCCTGCGCCCCCACGATCAGGCTGAGCTCTCGCACTACTCCAGCGCGACGAGCGACATCGAGTATGAGTTCCCGATCGGGTTCTCAGAGCTGGAGGGCATCGCCAACCGCGGCGACTTCGACCTGCGCGCCCACGCCGAGGGCTCCGGACAGAAGCTCGAGTACGTCGATGGCGGCAGCGGCGAGCGCTACGTCCCCCACGTCATCGAGCCGGCTGCCGGCGTGGACCGGGCCGTGCTCGCCTTCATGGCCGACGCCTACGACGAGGACGAGATCGAGGGCGAGCGGCGCACCGTCCTGCGCCTGCACCCGCTCCTGGCCCCGGTCAAGGTCGCCGTGCTCCCGCTCGTGCGCAAGGACGGCCAGCCCGAGGTGGCCGGCGAGATCTACCGCGCGCTGCGCGAGCGCTTCCAGGTCGAGTACGACGAGGGCGGGGCGATCGGCCGCCGCTATCGCCGCCAGGACGAGATCGGTACACCCTGGGCGGTGACCGTCGACCACCAGTCGCTCGAGGACCGCACCGTCACCGTGCGCGACCGCGACAGCCTCACGCAGCAGCGCATCAGCATCGACGTGCTCGGCGACGAGATCGAGGCGCGCCTGCGCGCGCCCTGGCGCTCGCCCAAGCTCGGCTGATCCCAGGCTGATTCCGGCGCGGCTGCGCCTGTGCGCGGTCCCCGCGGTGTAAGGAAACCCACACACCGCTCTAAGCCCAGTCTCACGCCTGGCTTACTGGCCTCTTCGCGCCCCGGCCGATACTCGATCTCGTAAGCGGTACAGCCTTCAACCGAGGGCGCCGCCGCCAAGGAGCGCAGACGACGATGCCACGACGACATTCACGCAGCGCCCGCGATCGCGGGCTGAGGATGATCACCAACGCCAACCGCGGGCTGGCCGGGGCAGCGCTTGCGGCCACCGGAGCGATCGCGATCTACACCGCCGACACCTACCACAGCCACGCCGCGGCAGCGACGCCCGCTGCAACGAGCACGGCCACGAAGTCCAGGGCGGCGAAGACCACGAGCTCGACGGCCTCGACGGCCTCGAGCACCACCTCGACGGGGAGCTCGAGCAACACCTCCAGCGGCAGCTCGAGCGCCCTGCAGGCGCCCAGCTCCACCCCTTCCTCGAGCTCCTCGAGCTCGAGCGGCAGCGTGACCTCCGGAGGCTCGTGAGCATGGCCGCTGGCCGCCGCATCGAGCACGAACGTCCTCTGGTTCATCACCCGGGGTACCGGCGTCGTCTCGCTCGTCCTGCTCACGATCGTCATGGCGCTCGGGGTCGCCAACGTGCGCCGGCTGCGCATCGCCTCGATCCCGCGCTTCGTGCTCGACGCCGTGCACCGCAACGCGGCGCTGCTGGCGGTCAGCTTCGTCGCCGTGCACGTCATCACGACGCTGCTTGATTCCTACGTGTCGATCAACCCGCTCGCCGCCGTCGTGCCGTTCGCCTCGGCGTACAAGCCACTGTGGATCGGCCTCGGCGCGGTCTCGCTGGACCTCCTGTTTGCGGTGATGATCACCAGCCTGCTGCGCCGGCGCCTCGGCCACCGGGTGTGGCGCGCCACGCACTGGCTCGCCTACGGCTCCTGGCCGGTGGCCCTGTTGCACAGTCTCGGCGCCGGCACCGATGCGAGCTCGCGCTGGATGCTGGCCCTCGCCGCCGGCTGCACGCTCACGGTGCTCGGCGCGGTCGCGGTGCGGATGTCGGGCACCTACGGGGACGAGGAGCCGGTCCGCTCCTCCTCCCAGCCCCCGCGGGCACCGCGGGTCTCAGCCTCCTGGAGCCCGCGATGACCGTGATCCCCGCCCAACTCCCCCGCCTGCTGCGCGGCGTCGGTGAGCGCCCGATGCACGAGCTCGACGAGCATCTCGCGGTGCACGGGCCGCTGGCGCAGCGACCGTCTGGCCCCGGAGCAGATCATCTCCAGTGTCCAGACCGCCGGCCTGCGCGGTCACGGCGGGGCGGCGTTCCCGACCGCGATCAAGATGCGCTCGGTCGCCAACCGGCGCGGTGCCAAGGTTCTGCTCGTCAACGCCACCGAGGGCGAGCCGGCGAGCAAGAAGGACCGCGCGCTGCTGCGCGAGGTTCCTCACCTCGTGCTCGACGGCGCCGCCGTGGCGGCACGCGCCGTCGGCGCCAAGTCAGGCGATCCTCGCCGTCAGCGAGGCCGACACGCGCGGGCGCCAGGCGATTGCCGCGGCGCTCGACGAGCGCCGCGAGCGCGGGCTGTCACGCGCCGAGCCCGAGTGGGAGCTCGTGTCGACCCCGGAGCGCTATCTCATCGGTCAGGAGACCGCGCTGGTCAATTTCATCAACGGCGGCCCCGGCCTGCCGACGTTCGGTGCTCGGCCCTTCCAGCGCGGCGTGCGCGGGCGACCGACGCTCGTGCAGAACGCCGAGACGCTGGCCCACGTCGCCCTCATCGCCCGCCACGGTCCGCGCTGGTTCCGCGGGCTGGGCACGGCGGCCCACCCGGGCTCGACGCTGATCAGCGTCGCCGGTGCGGTGTCCGCGCCCGGCGTGTATGAGATCGAGCACGGCATGGCGCTCACCGAATTGCTGCGCTGGGTCGGCGGCGACTCGCCGGCCGCGGTGCTCATCGGCGGCTACTTCGGGACATGGCTGCCGGCCAGCGCGATCCCGACGCTGCGCCTCTCCCTCGAGGGCCTGGCCGAGCACGGCGCGGCGCTCGGCGCCGGCGTGATCGTCGCCCTGCCCCGCGCCGCGTGCCCAGTGGCCGAGACCGCGCGGGTGGCCGGTTGGTTCTCCGATCAGAGCGCCGGTCAGTGCGGCCCGTGCGTCAACGGCCTGGGCGCGATCGCCTATACCGTGGGGCAGGTCGCCGTCGGCGCGGCCAACCGCTCCGACTTCGCCAACCTCGAGCGCTGGTCAACCGAGCTGCGCGGCCGTGGCGCCTGTCAGCACCCCGACGGCGCCTCGCGCTTCTTGGGCTCGGCGCTGGCGACCTTCACGGCCGAGTTCGCCGATCACGCCCGTCACGGGCGCTGCGAGCGCTGCGCCTCTCCCGCGGTCCTGCCGGTCCCCCTGACGGCCCCCCTGGCGGCGGCCGCCTAGCCACCCGCTCGGCGCGGGCCCGCGCCCGGGCGCGGTCGCGAGCCCGGCGCTGGCGCCGGCCGCGCAGGGCGCCCTGCACCCCGAAGCCGGCGAGCAGGATCGAGGGCCACGATCGCGGTGACGGCCAGCCCCGGTGAGACGATCAGGATGACGATCGCCACGACCACGGCCAGCCCGAGGTCGATGAGGAGCGCGCGCTGTCTCACATCGGCAGCCGGCGAAACAGCCAGCGGGGAAGGTGGCGCAGGATCGGCGAACACGTAGCGCAGCTTGCCGGGGACCCACACCGTGTGCGCCCGGCCGTCCAGGGCGGCGACCGTCGCCGCGGCGACCTCGTCGGCCGTGGCCGACATCGGCGCCGGGTCCAGTCCCGCGGTCATCCGCGTGGTGACAAAGCCCGGGCGGACGACGAGCACGCGCACCCCGCTGCCGGCCAGCGAATCCGACAGGCCCTGAACGAGGGCATCGAGGCCGGCCTTGGCGGCGCCGTAGATGGCATTGGAGGCCCGCACCCGCTCGCCGGCCACGCTGGAGAGCACGACCAACGTCCCCTCGCCGCGGGTCCGCATCGCCCGCAAGGCCTCCATCGCCAATGAGCCGCAGCCGAGGAAGTTGACCCGCAGGACCTCGAGCGCCTCGGCCGTGGGCGTGTCGAGGCCGGCCTGACCGCCGAGCCGCCCGACGGCGAGGACGACGGTGTCAAAGCCACCCCAGTGCGCGAAGGCCTGCCTCGATCACCCGGGGATGGCTGTCGAGATCGTCGGCGTCGAGCTCGGCCACGACCCCGTCCTCACAGCCGTAGCGGTGAAGCTCGGCCAGCGCCGCCTCCAGGCGCGCGCGGTCGCGCCCGAGCAGATAGGGGCGAGCCGAGCGCTGCGGCCGCGAGCCGGCGCCACGATGGCCAGGCCGATCTCAGACGTGCCGCCGATGAGCAGCACGCGGGGAGGCGAGCTCGTGCTCATCCGAGCAGTCCCGTGCGCACGGCGAGGTCAGAGCGCCACATCCGCTCGGGGTCGACGCGATCGCGCACCGCCCGCCACTGCGACAGGCGGGGGTACATCGCCGCCAGCGTCGCCGGGGCGACCCGCGCGTCCTTGGACAGATAGACCCGGCCCCCAGCCTGCGCCACGACGTCATCGAAGTCGTCCTGCAGGCGGTCCAGACCGGGCGCGCGGCGTGGCATGTCGAGGGTGAGCGTCCAGCCCGCGATCGGAAACGACAGGGTTCCGATGCCGGCCGGCCCGAAGTCCTTGAGGACGGCGAGATAGCACGGCACGCGGCTGCGCTTGAGCAACTCGAGCACGCGTGTGCAGGGCGGCCTCGGCGCCGTAGGGGACCACGAGCTGATACTGGACGAAGCCCTGGCGGCCATAGAGCCGCGGCCAGGCCACGAGCCCGTCGAGCGGAAACATGTGCGGCGCGATGCCCTCCAGGTGCCCGCGCTGCGCGCGGGGCGCGAGGCGAAAGCGCAACTCGTTGAACGCGCCGATGCTCGCCGGCGTGAGCAGGCCGCCGGGAAACCATTCCGGCACGGTGGCGCGCGCGGCCACGGTGGCTCCGCTCGCCGGGCCCCGGGGACCGCCCCCGGCGGGGGCATCGACGTGCTCGGCGCGGGTCACCACTCCGCGGCCCGCCGCGGCGGCCGAGCAGATCGAGCCAGGCGACCCGGTGGGGACCGCCGGGCGCCTGCAGTGCGGCCAGCGCGGCATCGAGGTCCGCGACGCGGTCGGTGTCGACGGCCAACAGCGGGCTGGACACCGGGCGCATCTTGATCTGCGCCCACACGATGAGGCCGGTGAGTCCCATGCCCCCGAGCGTGGCAGCGAACACGTCGTCGCGCGGGCGAGAGCTCGAGTACCTCGCCCGCAGCGGTCAGCAACCCGAGCGCGTGCACGTGGGCGCCGAAGGTCCCGTCGACGCCGTGGTTCTTGCCGTGGATATCGGAGGCGATCGCACCGCCGACGGTCACGTGCTGGGTGCCCGGCACGACGGGCACCATCCAGCCGCGGGGCACGAGCGCCTCCATCAGTTCGCCGAGCGTGACCCCGGCCTGCGCTGTGACCACGCCCGACTCGGCGTCCAGCTCAAAGCCCTTGAGCGCGGTGGTGTCGAGCACGAGCCCTCCGCGACGCTGGGCGGCATCGTTGTAGGCGCGTCCCATGCCGCGCGCGATGGCGCCGACGGCGGGGTCGGCCAGGCGCGGCGCCGCGTCCACCGCGGCCGCGGCCTCCTGCACGCTGCGCGGACGCACGGAGAGCACCGAGGCGAGGCGGGCGCCGCCCCAGCCGTGAACGGTCGCCGGTGTCGCGGCGGGCGTGTGAACGAGCGGTCGGGAGTGCGCGGTCGCGGTGTCAGCCGGCGGCATGGACACCGAGGCCAAACAGCACCAACCAGGTGACTCCGGCCAGCGCGAGCAGGCGATCCCCCATCACGAGCTCCTCCGGGGTCTCGCCCGCGCCCGCGCGCACGAGCAGCACGTAGCGCAGCAGACAGGCGCCGAACGGGATCACGGTCAGCGGCCGCCAGGGAAATCCGTGCTCGGTCGGCACCGTGGCCGCCCACATGACGTAGGCGAACAGTGCCGTGAGCCCGCACCCGGCCAGCAGCGCGGTCAGGACCTCGGGCGTGTAGTGCTCGAGCACCCGCCGCCGGCGCGCCCCGAGACGCTGGGTGCGGCGCAGTTCGGCAAAGCGCTTGCCGGCGGCGACCATCACCGCCGCCGCGGTCACGACGAGCAGAAACCACCGCGAGAGCGTGACCGGGGCCGCCACACCACCGGCCACCGCGCGCAGCACGAAGCCGCCGGCGATGGCGACGAGGTCAAACAGGACGATCTCGCGCCAGACGAACGTGTAGCTCAGGGTCAGGGCCACATACCCGGCCCCGACCACGCCGAGCAGGGGGCGAATCGCCGTGCAGATGACGAGCCCGGCCAGGATCAGCCCGACGCCGAGCAGCAGCGCGGTGTCCGCGCGCAGGGCGCCGGAGGCCACCGGTCGGCGGCACTTGCGGGGATGCAGTCGGTCCTCGTGGCGGTCGCGGACGTCGTTGATGGCGTAGATGCCGCCCGACAGCAGACAGAAGGCCAGGCAGGCGATCGTCACCCGGATGGGCACGTCGTCGTGGCCGAGCGCCCCGGCCGCGCCGGCCGCGGCGAGGATGAGGCCATTCTTGAGCCACTGGCGCGGGCGCGTGACCGCAATCGCGGCGCGCGCCGTCGGACCCGGCTTGCGGGGCGCGCGGCGGGCCGCCGGCTGGCCGTGCTCGCGCCACTCGCCCGAGGTGCCGGCGGACCCGGCGAGCAGGACCGGTTCGTGGCGCAGGTCGCGCACGAGGGCCGGCAGGTCAACCGGTGACATGGTTAAAGCCTAACTGTGGGATCTCAACGCAGAGTCGTAAACGCATGAGGAGGATCTCACCTGTCGTGATGAGTACCGTCTCAGGTGCCCTTTAGCCACAATCGGGCGTTCCCCTTCAAGCTTTGTCTCGATGTCGGTCAGGACCATAGAACCACAAGGTGCTCCCGTCCGTCCGCCGCGCCGCGGGCGTCCAGCCTCGCCTCCGACTGCGGCGAGGATACGCCGCGTCGCCGTGGGCGCCGCCTGTCTGTGCCTGATCCCGGTCGTCATCTCCTATCTCGGCGTCGCGTTCGGAAGCTCGAACACCGGCCTGGGCATCCGCACCGTCGAATGGCTGCGCGACAACGGCGCCCGCGGGATCGTCAACAAGGTCGAGAACATCTACTACTCGCTCAACGCCCCGGCCAAGGGCGGTCCCGGCCTCCCGTCGCTGCCCAAGCAGGCGGGGGCCATCGCGGCGGCGGGCGGCGCAGGGTCGGCCAAGCGGGCGCGCGTGCCGCGTCCACGACTACCGCCCGGCCAACCTGACCCCGGTCATGAGCCCCGCGCTCCCTGGCGAGGGTGTCTGGCACGCCACCTACGGCCCCGGCGGCTCGCGGCCGCCCGTGCTGATCACGAGCTTCCGGCCCGATCCAAACTACCCGCGCCTGGTCGCGGGGGTGGCCTGGATCGACCACACGCGGACGTCGACCGTGCTCTACCCGGGCGCCGCGGAACCGGCCGTGGCCGATGAACAGCCGCGGCCCCGAGGAGATTCCGCCGTCCAAGCGCGGGCAGCTCGTGGCCGCGTTCAACAGCGCCTTCAAGCTCGCGGACTCCGGGGGCGGTTTCGTCTACGGCGGCCACACCTACAAGCCGATGCAGAACGACCGCTCAGCGATCGTGCGCTATCGCGATGGGCGCATGGACGTGATCAACTGGACGGCGGGGCCCGACGCGCCCAGCGATGTTCTCTACGCGCGCCAGAACCTGCCGCTGATCGTCGAGCATGGGCAGCTGAACCCAAATCTGTCCGACGGTCCGGAGTGGGGCGCGACGCTGGGCAACGCGATTCGCGTGTGGCGCTCGGCGGTCGGCATCGACCGCCACGGCAACCTCCTCTATGCGGCCGCCAATGATCAGACGGTGAGCTCGCTCGCCCTCATCCTCCAGCGCGCGGGCGCGGTGCGGGCGATGGAGCTCGACATCAACACCTACTGGACGAGCTTCATCACCTACCGCCAGCCCGGGGCGATCGGGGCCTCGAACCTCGATCCCGACATGGATCGTTCCCCGCAGCGCTACCTCACGCCCGACGACCGCGACTTCTTCGCCGTCTACGCTCGCTAGAGTGCCGCGGCTCGGTCGCCGGCGCGATTTGCCGTCGCGGTTCAGCGCAAGACGGCGCGGGCCGAGACGGAGAAGCCGCCCGGCGCGGTGGCGGCGCCCACGCCTTGCACGACGACGTGGGGATCGGAGAACAGGGTCACGGTGGCCAGCGCCCCGAACGGCAGGTTGGGTGAGACGATCAGCCCCCCGTCCGCGACACCCACCGTGGCCTGCGCGCTGGCGCGTGACGCCGAGAACGGTGGCCGCGCCTTGGAGGATGAGCGCGCCGCCGGCCGAGGCGACCGGGACCACGCCGTCGAGAAACGGGACAGCCGGCGCGCAGGTCGGCCTCGCTGACCCGCGCGGCCGCGCTGAGCTCCGAGCCGCGCTTGTGCAGCGTGGCGTCGCGCAGGCGCAGCAGGCCGATGTCGAGCTGAGCGGCCGACAGGTCGAGTGAGTCGACGCCCGTGAGCTGGTGCAGGAGCGAGCCCACCTGCCCGCTGCCCGAGCGATAGGCAGCCAGATCGATGTGGATTGCCTGCGCGTGATGCCAGAGCAGCTCGATGGCCGGGAACGCATCGACCTCGACCGAGCGCACCGATCCGTAGGCGCTCAGACGGGTGCGGATCCGCTGGGCGGCGATTCCGGGCAGCGCGAGCTGGGCGACGCCGAGCACGAGCACCGCCGCGAGCAGGACGGCGATGGCGGCGATCCGGCGCATCGCGGGGACATTAGGCCAGCGCAGGCGCGCGGGCGCCCGCGTCATCCCGCCCAGGCCGCCAGCGCGGCGAGGAGGTTGACCGCGGTGAAGGCAACGATGACCGTGGGCGCTGAGCCGACCGCCCCGGCGATGACCGCGCCGGCCGAGACCGCGACAAGATTGGCCCCGGTCAGGGTCGTGACGACCTGCGCGCGCACGGCCGCAGGGGCGTGGCGGGAGCGCAGCGAGACCGTGCCTGAATAGGCCGGCCCCTCGAGAAATCCGGTCAAGCCGATGAGCACCACGCCGAGCACGAGCGTGTGGGCGAGGGGCCAGAGCAGCGCGGAGAGTCCGAGCGCGGCGTAGGAGAAGCCGATCCGGCGCAGGGTCGAGGGTCCCGACAGCGCGAAGGTGCCCATGATCGAGCCCCCGGCGACCGCCCCCCACATGTAGCCGCTCGCGTGGCTGCCGGCATGAAGGGTGTGCACGGCATAGAGGGGAAAGCCGAGGTTCATCAGACCCCAGCCGAAGGCCGCGAGCAGGCTCGCCACGCCGGGGGCGCGCAGCATCCGCTCGGTGGCCAGTGCATGGAGCCCCGACGACAGCGCATGGCGGGTCGAGGTCGCGCGCTCGCCCCCGATCTCGAAGACGGGGTTGACCGCGATCAGGACCGCGGCGAGCAGCGTTCCGGCGATCTGCACCTCGATGGCCACCGATGCCCCGGCGGCGCCGGCGATCAACCCGGCCAGGGCCGGTCCGATGACGAAGGCGAGGTTGAGGCTGACCGACTCGATGCGCCCGGCCTCGTCGAGCAGCGCGGGCCCGGCGATCTCAGTCAGGGCGCTGAAGAAGCCGCCCTGCGTAAATGGCCGCGTGACGCTGTAGAGCACCGCGGCGATCGGCAGCGTCCAGTCCGGGGCGTGCCCGGCGAGGAGCAGAAGCGCGACGAGTGCGGCCACCGAGGCGAGCTGATCGGCGACGATGAGCACCCGCCGGTGCTCTGAGCGGTCCAGCCAGGCCCCGAGCAGCGGCCCGCTGACCGCGGCCGGGAGCACCGCGGCCGCCGCGGTCGCGCCGGCCACCGCCGGACGCCCGTCCGGCTGAGCACGAACAGCACGCCGGCGGCGGTGAACATCGTCGAGCTGATCCGCGTCAGCGTGACCGTGAGCGCGAAGCCTGGATAGCCGGGGCGGCGCAGCAGGCGGCCCACATCGCCGCGCGAGCGCGCCGGGCCGCCACCCGGCCGGACTCATGTCGCCGCCCGTGGGCGGGGGGAGCGCGCCGGGGTGCGCCAGGTCGCCGCCCGGGGGCGGCGGCGCCGGGCGAATCCGTGTGCGCCAAGTCCCGCCCGGGGCGGCCGCTGCGCGCGTGGAATCCGCTTGGGCCAGGTCCCCGCCCGAGGGCGGCCGCTGCGCCGCGCGGCCAAAGCGCCGGCCCCGCATCCCGCGGAAGGCGACCCGGCGCCGAAGGCTCAGCCGAGCAGGGCGCGCGCGGCGGCGGCGCCCTGCTCCATGAGCGGCTGAAGGTCGAGCGAGGGCTCGCTCAGGCGCCGCACGATGATCCCGTCGGCGAGCGCGAACAGGCACGCCGCCACGGCGTCGGGCGACGCGCGCAGCGACACCACGCCAGCCTCGCTCTTGGCCGCCAGCGCGGCGGCGAACGCCTCGCGGGTCCGCCGTCCGAGCTCGGCCAGCTCGGCGGCGATCTCGCCGTGGCGCTGGGCCAGGGTCAGCATTTCGAAGAACATGACCGGAGCGGTCGGGCCCTCGCCGAGAATCTCCTCGAAGCTCCGGACGAGCGCCTCGAGCAGCTCCGAGGCGCTGCGCGCGTCGGCGATGGCGTCCTCGATGCGCTGCTCACGGACCTCGCACTCGCGGCGAACCACCTCGACGAGCAGCCGCTCCTTGGTGGCGAAGTAGTAGTGCAGCAGGCCCCGCGACACGCCCGCCTCGCGAGCCACGTGGTCAAAGGTCGACCCGGCGATCCCGCGCGCGGCGACGCTGGCCCGCATGGCCTCGACGATCCGCGCCGCCTTGTCGGAGGCGAGCTCCCCGGTCCGCTCCGGCGCCTGGGCAATCGCGACATCCATCGAATCTCATTCTACGGTCGTTTCCACGGGCCATCGGCCGGGCGGGGAGCGCGGCTCGGGGTCTCGGGGTCTCGGGGGCCGGAGCCGTGGTCTCGAGGGGCGGGGGCCCGGGGGGCCGGGGGCTCGTGGGCTCGTGGGCTCGTGGGCTCGTGGGCTCGGGGCCTCGTGGCTTCGCGGGGCCGAGCCTGGTGAAACGTCGGGCTGGCTGGGGCGGCAAATTCCAAGCGCTTTGGTGCTCGCGGCGGCGTGCGCGAGGTGCAAAGCGGGTGCAAACATGCGTTCCACGCGGCGGGAAACGACGCGCCTCAAGTTGACCCCGCTGTGCGCGGTCTATGTGCGTCGCGCCGCCAGAACGCGAACGCGACGCATGTTTGCCTCGCCTGTGCCGGTGGGCCGGGGACTGGAGGTGCACAACGCGCCACGCGTCGCCGCGCCGAAACGATTGGTCGCAAATGCACCCAGGCGACCCGGCCGCCGACGCGCCGACGCGCCGACGCGCCGACACGCCACGCCCCGACGCGCCACGCGCCACGCGGCTGCCAACGCGCCGCGCCCTTTAACGCTCGAAGGCGCCGCGAGGGCGCCTTCGACGTGACTGCGATTTGGCGAGCGATCAGGCCGCGGTGACCGGGGCCGCCGGCGCGCTCTCCGTGCCGGTGGTCGCCGGGGGCGTGTACTGGAACTCCTCCTCGGCACCGAACAGCGTGTCGAGGACCTTGGAGCGCAGCTTCTCGCTGCCGGCTAGGGCCAGCGCGCCGCCGATGCCGAGCAGCAGCAGCTTGCGGCCGAACGACATGCCCTTGCGCGAGCGCTTGGGTGCGTCCTGGAGGCCCTCGAAGGCAACGCGCGCTGACTCGTAGGCCTGGCGCAGGTCACGCTGGAGCTTCTTGTCCTGCAGCACGGCCTTGGCCGGCGCCTTGCCGTTGGACAGGCGGTCATACGCGCTCTTGCTGGAGTCGATCGCGCTGCGGACGTTGTCGCGCAGCGTGGCGTCGTCGAGCAGCCGCTGGAGGTACGGGTTGGCCTTCGTGACGTTGGCCAGGTCCGCGGCGTTGAACGGCACCGCTTTGGACTTCTTAGATGGCATGGATCTCCCTCGATGCATGGGGTCGAAATTGGCAGGATAAGGGATGGGCCGGGGTCCTCTCGTTATCTGTACTGCCCGCTAGGGCGGGGCGTCAAGCCCGGCCGGGGCGCAGTCAGCGGCTCGCGGCGACCGCAACGGGCGCTCGCGCGGCGCGGCGCTGGAGCGCGAGGGCGAGCACGTGACCGATCTCGGAGACGAACTCGAAGCGCAGAGTACGGCGCAGATGCTCGGGGATCTCGTCCGCGTCGGCTCGGTTGAGCTCGGGCGCAATGACGAGCCGAATCCCGCTGCGCTGGGCGGCCAGCGCCTTCTCCTTGAGGCCGCCGATGGGCAGCACCTGCCCGGTCAGGGTGATCTCCCCCGTCATCGCCACGTCGCTGCGGACCGCGCGGCCGGTCAGCAGCGAGGCGAGTGCGGTGACCATCGTCACCCCGGCGCTCGGGCCGTCCTTCGGGGTTGCCCCGGCGGGCACGTGGAGGTGGATGTCGTGGGTGGCAAACCAGTCGTCGGCGAGCTCTGGCACGACTTCGTTCGCGTGGCTGCGCACATAGGAGAGCGCGGCCTGGGCCGACTCCCGCATGACCTCGCCGAGCTGCCCGGTCAGCATCAGGCTGCCCTTGCCCGACATCGCAGTCGCCTCGACGAACAGCACCTCGCCCCCGACCGGCGTCCAGGCCAGCCCGGTGGCCACGCCGGGCACCGAGGTCCGCCGGCGGGTCTCATGGTGAACGCGTGGCTTGCCGAGCAGTTCGCGGACCCGTGGCTCGGTCACCGAGACCCGACGCGCGCCGTCGCCCTCGGCCACCCGCCGGGCGATCTTCCGACACACGCTGCCGATCTCGCGCTCGAGCTGGCGGACCCCCGACTCGCGCGTGTAGTCGCCGATGATCGCGCGCAGCGCCGAATCGCTGAAGGCGATCCGGCTGCGGGTCAGGCCGTTGCGATCCACCTGGCGCGGCACCAGATAGCGCTTGGCGATTTCGAGCTTCTCGGCCTCGGTGTACCCCGACAGCGCAATGACCTCCATGCGGTCGCGCAGCGGCCCGGGGACCGTGTCCAAGGTGTTGGCCGTGGTCACGAAGATCGCCCCCGAGAGGTCGAAGGGCAGGTCGAGATAGTGGTCGCGGAAATGCGCGTTCTGCTCGGGATCGAGGACCTCGAGCATCGCGCTCGAGGGGTCGCCGCGGAAGTCGGCGCCCATCTTGTCGATCTCATCGATCATCAGCAGGGGGTTGTTGGCCCCCGCGTCGCGCAGCGCCCGGATGATCACGCCGGGCATGGCTCCGATGTAGGTGCGCCGATGCCCGCGGATCTCGGCCTCGTCGCGGACGCCGCCGACGCTGATGCGCTCGAACTTGCGGCCCAGGGCGCGGGCGATCGAGCGCCCCAACGACGTCTTGCCGACCCCCGGAGGACCGACGAAGCAGAGGATCGATCCGTGCGCGTCGGGCTTGAGCCGCCGCACGGCGAGGAACTCGAGAATCCGGTCCTTGACCTGCTCGATGTCGTAGTGGTCGGCATCGAGAGTTTCCCGCGCGTGCGCGAGGTCGAGGTTGTCCTCGGTGGAGATATTCCAGGGCAGGGAGGCGATCCACTCCAAGTAGCCGCGCACGACGCCGTACTCGGCCATCGCCGGCTGTAGGCGCGACAGGCGGGAGAGCTCGCGGTCGACCTGCTTGCGCGGCTGCTCGGGCAGGTCGAGTGCGTCCAGCTGCTCGCGCAGCTCATTGACCTCAGCCTGGATCTCGTCCGTTTCTCCGAGCTCCTCGCGGATCGCCTTGAGCTGCTGGCGCAGGACGTACTCGCGCTGGCCCTTGTCGAGCTCGGACTGGACCTGGGACTGGATCTTCGAGCCGATCGCGGCCACCTCGAGCTCGCGGGCGAGGATCTCTGAGAGCCGGCGCAGGCGCTTGGCCACATCGAGCTCCTCGAGCAACTCCTCCTTCTCCTCGGTCTTCAGGCGCAGCGCCCCGGCGATGACGTGCGAGAGGATGCTCGGGTCCTCGACGTTGGCCACCATGACCTGCAACTCCTCGGGCAGGTAGGGGACCTCGCCGACGATGCCCGAGAAGGTCTGTTGCACGTTTCGCATGAGCGCGGTCAGCTCGGGTGTGGGGTTGACGACGTCGGGCGCCTCGGCGACCGAGGCCACGAGATAGGGCGCGGTCGACACCCAGTCTTCGATCGCCACGCGCTGAGCGCCCTGGATGAGCACGCGCAGGGTGCCGTCAGGGACGCGGATCATGCGCGCAATGGTCCCCAGCACTCCGACCGAATAGAGATCCTCCGGGCCGGGCTCCTCGACCTCAGGGTTGCGGCTGGCCACCATCACGATCTCGCGATCACCGCGCAGGACGTCGTTGATGAGCTCGATGCTGCGCGGCTGTCCCACGTTGAGCGGGATCAGCATCTCGGGAAAGGTGACCGTGTCGCGCAGGGGGAGCACGCCGACCTGGTGGGCCGGTTGCGGGCCGCCTTCGACGCTGACCTCTCGCGCTCCCGGGTTGGGCGCCCCGACCTCGATCACTCGGGCTCACCGCTCTCGATGGGGATCGTGCGCAGGCGACCGGGCTCGCGCACGAGCGGCAGTTCGATGCGCAGGATCCCGTCCTCGTAGGAGGCCGTGGCTTGCTCGCCGACCGCCTCGGCGCCGAGCGCCACCGTGCGACGGAAAGCTCCCCGCTCGATCTCGATCTGCTGGTAGAGCTCGCCCTCGGTCTGGGCTGGTGCGCGGGTGCCCGAGAGGATCAGCTCACGCCCTCGGATCTCGAGGTCGAGCTGGTCCAGCGATACCCCGGCGAGCTCGGCGGTGACGATCACGCGGGGAGGATCGGCCATATAGACGACATCGACCGCCGGGGAGAACCCGGCGCTGCGCCTGGCCAGGCGATTGCGTCCCACCACGTCCCCGAACAGCTCGTCCATCTCCCGGCGCATGCGCTCGAAGTTGGCGAACAGGTCACGATCTCGCATTGGCATCAAGCGTATCCTCCGCTCGGGCGCAGTCGCTGCCGGCCCGCAGCTGTGTCGCCGCAGCTGACTGTTCCAGCGCCGCGCATCCGCGCATGTCTGATCGATAGGCCGGGGTTGTGCGGCCTCAACTAATCGTGTTCGGTCAGGTCGTACACCGCGCCCCCGTGGGCGAGGTCCACCGGCCCGCCGAAGCCGTCGCTCGCCTCGAGCTGGTGGTGACGCGCGTCGAACTCGTCGGAGAAGTGGGTGATGACCAGACGCTGCGCACCGGCCTGCCGGCCGTGTTCGCCCGCCTCCCGCGCGGTTAGATGACCGCGCGGGCCGGGCGCAACATCGGGGCCTGGCAACGTGGCCTCGATCAACAGCAGATCGGTGTCGCGCGCGAACTCGATGAGCGCCGGGTTGGGGCCGCAGTCGGCGCTGAACGTCAAGCGCTGCTCGCCGTCGCTGCACTCGACCGCGTAGGCCGTCGTGTAGTGGGGCACCTCGCAAAAGCGCACATGCAGGGGACCGAGCGAGAGTTCCCCGCAGGGGTCGTACTCCTGCAGGTCAAAGGCACGCTCGATCAGGTCCCCGGCGCTCCAGGCGCCGACCATCCCCCGCAGCACCGACCGACCAGTGGGAGGCACGCGCAGCGCCGGCGCGACGTCACCCTGGCGGCGGGGGCTGAGCAGGAGCGCGTAACTGAACGGCACGAGATCGAAGAAATGGTCGGAGTGCAGGTGCGTGATGAGCACCGCGTCGAGCGTGAGGTAGTCGATGACGCCACGCAGCTTGGCGAAGACCCCGGTGCCGCAGTCCAGGAGCAGAGAGAAGTCACCGACCTGCACGAGATAGCCGCTGCACGCACCGTCGGCGTCAGGCCACGACGGCGACTTACCCAGCACAGTGATTCGCACCTCAGTCCTCTCGCGCACCCCGGCAGTTCAACCCTCTGGCACTGTAGTGCCCCGGATCAGACATGTGAACGTCAGTCGAGCGGCCCAATGCCTGAATCGGGACACTAGTACTTCGTGCTCGGCCATTTCACGCCCGCGGTCCTCGTGATCGCCACCAGCCGCCACTTCGAGGTGGCGGTGCTGGTGCTCGGGCTGCTGATGGTGGCGGGCGCGTTGCGATCGGGCTACCCGCGGGCTGTGCTCCTGCCCGCGCCGGCCCTGTTCGTGGCGGCCGGATTCGCGCTCGGTCCGGGGGGGACCGGGGTGGTGCGCTTCGAGCCGCGCTCGGGCTTCGTCGCCGAACTGGCGATCGTCGCTCTGATCGTGATCCTGTTTCGCGATGGCCTCGAGGTCGAGGGCGAGATGCTCCAGGCCCATTGGCATCTGCCGCTGCGAAAGCTCGTGCTGGCGATGCCGCTGACGGCTGGTGTCGTGGCGCTCGCGGCCCGCGTGTTCGTCGGGCTGTCCTGGACAGAGGCGTGCCTGCTCGGCGCCTTGCTCTCTCCCACCGACCCGGTGTTGTCCTCGAGCGTGGTGACCAACCCGCGCGTGCCGCGCCTGATCCGCCACTCCCTCAATCTCGAGTCGGGGCTCAATGACGGGCTCGCCCTGCCCGCGGTGTTGGCCCTGGCCGCGGCACTGCAGATCGGCGGCGGGCATTTCGTCTGGTGGCGCTTCGTGCTCGAGGACCTCAGCATCGGCTTCGCCGCCGGGCTGTTCGTCGGCCTCGTGGCGGCGCGGCTCATGCCACCCGGGCGCGGACTCACGACTGAGGTGCCGGGGTACCAGAAATCGCTCTACGCGCTCGGCAGCGCGTTCGCCGCCTACGGCCTCGCGGTCCTGGCCCCCCACGGCAACGGTCTGATCGCCGTGTTCGTGGCCGCGATCACACTCGGGATCCGCCGCCCTGATCTACGCGCGCACTTCGCGCGCCAGGCCGTCGACATCGTGGAGCTCGTCAAGCTGGGAGTCTTCGCCGTCTTCGGGTCGCTGCTCACTCTCCATGGGCTGTTTGGAGACGGCCTCGCCGCGGTCGCAGTCGTCGCGGTCACATTGCTCGTCGCGCGTCCGGTCGGCGTGTTCGCCGCGCTGGCGGCAAGCCAGACGGATCTGGCCACCCGCGGCTTCATGGCCTGGTTTGGCCCCAAAGGGGTGGCCACCATGACCTTCTCGCTGCTGGTGCTGAGCGAGGGGATCCGGGCCGGGAGCCGGATCTTCAACATCGCGGCGCTGACCGTGGTGTGCTCGGTCATCCTGCATGGACTGACCGACGGCCCGGGTGCGGAGTGGATCGCCGCGCGCCACGCCGACAACCCCGAGTCCCCGAGCCCCGAGACCGCGAGCCCCGAGACGCGCGAGTTCAGCGGCGGCGATGTTCAGAGCGCGAAGGCGCGTCCATGATCCAGCCCATGAGCACGGCGAAGAGAATGAAGGCGATGAAACCGACGATCAGGGGCCAGAACACGGTGCTAGACCTTATACCAATCGGCGGCCGAGGCGAGCCGTCCAGCGGCCGCCCGCTCAGGCGTGCAATGCCACCTGCTCGTTGGCGGTCGGGAATGCCCAGGCCACCTGCATGCGGCGCTCCTGGCGAAAGACGAAGCGCAGTTGGCTCGGCGGGCGCAGTCCCTCGGGCCGGTTGGGGCGAAACGTGGCGCAGGGCCCGCTGGCGGTCACCGCGCACAGCAGGTTCGCTTTGAAGAAGCAGTCCTCGCAGCTTGCTCGCGCCGCGCTCGTCCGTGCGTTTGCCATTCCGATGCTCGTCTCTCCACAGGTGTTGCCAGGGTGTGACCGAAGCATGATCAAAGCGGGTTCGCCCCCCGGGCGCAAACTCGATTGCCGGAAAACGCAAGAACTTTCCCAGCCGCGGATAAACCGCCAAATAGCGGGCATTTTGTATCTGCCTCGTGGTTGCGCCCGCAAATTGGAGACCTTTCCCGCGATCCCGGGTAGGGCCCGGTGGATGGAGTCCTCCGCGCCGTGAAGATCCTCGTCACCGGGGTCAGCGGCTACGTGGGCTCGCGTCTGGCTGAGCGCTTCGCGCGCGACGGCCACGCCGTGCGAGGCTTCAGCCGTCGCGAGGTCACACGCGACGGGCTGGAGATCATCCGCGGCGACGCGGTCAGCGGGTCGGGGCTGCACGCCGCCCTAGCCGACGTCGAGGTGGCCTACTACCTCATCCACTCGATGGAGCCCTCCTCCGACGGCCCGTTCGGCGATCGCGAGCGCGCGGCGGCGCTGCACTTCGCGGCCGCCGCGCAGGCGGCGGGCGTCGCGCGGATCGTCTATCTGGGTGGTCTGGTGCCCGAGCATGGAGCCGCATCGACGCACCTGGCCAGCCGCTTGGAGGTGGAGGAGGTCCTGCGCGAGGCCGTGCCCGCGACGGTCGCCTTCCGCGCCTCGATCGTCATCGGGGCCCAGTCGCGGTCGTTTCGGTTCCTGGTCCGCCTCGTGGAACGGATGCCGGTCCTGGCGATCCCGGCTTGGCGCACCCACCGCACAAGTCCGGTCGACGAGCGCGACATCGTCGAGATGCTCGTCCGCGCGGCCACGCACCCGGACGTCGAAGGAGAGTCGCTCGACGTGGGCGGCCCTGACATCGTCACCTATGGCGAGCTGATCGACCGCATCCGGGATCTCATGCTGGTCGGACGCCCGACGCTGTCGTTCAAGCGCCTGACCGCCACTCCGATTGCCAGTCGCGTGGCCGCGATCATCGCCGGCGAGCAGCACGAGCTGATCGGACCGCTGATGGAGGGTCTGGACGGGGATCTGCTGCCCCGCGACGACCGCGCGGCCCAGATCCTCGGGGTGCGAATGCACTCGCTCGATGCCGCCATCGAGCACGCGATGCGCGAGTGGGAACGCTCCGAGCCCCTCGCCGCGCGCTAACGGGCCCGTCCGCACGTGCGACACACCAACCACTAATCCACCCACGGATCGTTAGGGTCTGCGCCCATGAGCCACGTCCACGTCAGCACCGAGATTGCCGCGCCGGTCGAGCGGGTCTGGGACGTCATCATGGATCCCGACCGTCTCAGCGACTGGGTGACGATCCACCGAAAGCTGCACTCCGTGTCCCAGCGGCCGCTGCACGAAGGCGCGACAATGGACCAGACGCTGCGCATGCACGGCGTGTCGTTTCGGGTCAACTGGCGCCTCGTGCACGTCAACGCCCCCCAGCAGGCCGACTGGGAAGGACGCGGCCCGGCCAACTCGCGCGCGCGGATCGGCTATCGCCTCTCGGGAGGCGATGGCCAGCCGACCGTGTTCGACTACACGAACGAGTTCACGGCGCCCGGGGGACGACTTGGCAACGTGGCCAGCCGTGTGTTCGTGGGTGGAGCGTCCGAACGCGAGGCGCAACGCTCGCTCGCGCGACTGAAAAAGCTGCTCGAATCACAGTAAGGGTGTCGGGGTGACGCAGCGCAAGAGCCCCGGTTGACCCGGCGCTATTGTTTGACACCCTTAACCATTCCATTCCCCCAAAGGAGAGGTCCATTTGGCTGGGTTTGTCGATAGCACCGTGAAAGACATCGATGATCGATTGTCGGAGTTGCGTGCCGAAGTGACCAAGCTCGAGGCTGCACGCTCGGCGCTGGTCGGAAGTTCCCGCGATGGTCGCGGCTCTGGGTCCCACGGTCGTCGCGCGTCGGTACGGCGTCGCAGCGGACGTGGTCCCGGCCGACCGCGCGGCCGGCGCGGCGGGAACACACGCGCCGCCCAAGCGCTCGAACTGGTCCGCCAGCAACCGGGGATCACGATCCCCCAGATCGCCGAGGCGATGAGCATCGAGCCCAATTACCTCTACCGCGTCCTGCCGCGGCTGGTTAACGAAGGCAAGGTCTCACGCAACGGGCAGGGCTGGATACCCGCAGGTTAACCCGGGGCAGAGCCCGGCTTCATGCGACGCGGCATCCGGTCAACGGGACCGGATGCCACGTCTTTGCTGCGCGGTGGCTCAAATGAGACCGAGCTGCTTGACCGCTTCGCGCTCGTCCTGGAGCTCCTGGGCGGTGGCGTCGATCCGCGCACGCGAGAACTCGTCGATCTCCAGTCCTTGGACGATCGTGTAGGTACCGCCGGAGCAGGTGACTGGGAAGCTCGAGATGATGCCTTCCGCGACGCCGTAGGAGCCGTCAGAGGGGATCGCCATCGAGACCCAGTCACCGTCCGGGGTACCGAGCACCCAGTCGTGAATGTGATCGATCGCGGCATTGGCGGCCGAGGCCGCACTCGACGCCCCCCGGGCCTCGATGATCGCCGCCCCGCGCTTCTGAACCGTGGGGATGAAGTCGCCCTCGAGCCACTGCTGATCGGACACCAACTCGGCGGCGTTGGCAGCGCCGACCTTGGCGTGGTAGATGTCCGGGTACTGGGTGGCCGAGTGGTTGCCCCAGATCGTCATGTTGGTGATGTCGTTGACCGTCGCGCCTGTCTTGCGGGCCAGCTGGGCGATCGCGCGGTTGTGGTCAAGCCGGGTCATGGCGGTGAAGCGCTGCGCCGGGATGTCGGGCGCATGGCTCTGGGCGATCAGGCAGTTGGTATTGGCCGGGTTGCCGACCACGAGGATCTTCACATCGGAGGCGGCACCGGCGTTCAGTGCCTCGCCCTGGGGCTTGAAGATGCCACCGTTGGCTTCGAGCAGGTCACTGCGCTCCATCCCCTTGCTGCGCGGCCGCGCGCCGACGAGTAGGGCCACGTTGACCCCATCGAAGGCCTGCGTGGGATCGTCATAGATATCAATCCCGGCCAGCAGCGGGAAGGCGCAGTCATCGAGCTCCATCGCCGTGCCCTCGGCGGCCTTGACGGCCTGCGGAACCTCGAGCAGGGAGAGCTGGACGGGCGTGTCGGGACCGAGCAACTGGCCGCTGGCAATGCGGAACAGGAGGGCGTAGCCGATCTGGCCGGCCGCACCGGTCACAGCCACGCGTACGGGGGTGTCACTCACGTTGTCGTCTCCTTGCAATGGCGATAGCGAAAGGCGCCGGGCGGAGCCGGCGCCGATTTGGGGGGAACAGGGGCGCTGCCAGTAAGGGTTTACCACGTTGCCGGCCGGCGGCTGGCGCCCGCCGGCCGGGCTCAGACCACCACGTCGGCGCCGTAGACGTCGGCCAGCTTGGCCTTGAGATAGCCCACGAAGGGGCCGACCGCGATCGGGCCGCCCACGACCCGCTGCAGCGTCTCGGCCATCGAGAACTTTGCCCCGTGGCGATGAACGGTCTCTCCCAGCCAGTCGCGCAGCGGGCCCAGCTCCCCCGTTTCGAGCTGCGCGTCGAGCTGGGGCAGATCGGCGCGCGCGCGCTCCCACAGCTGACCGGCGATCAGGTTGCCCAGCGCGTAGGTGCAGAAGTACCCGATCGAACCACCCGCCCAATGGACGTCCTGCAACACGCCATGGGCCGCATCGGGCACCTCGAGGCCGAAGTACTCCGCAAAGCGCGCGTTCCACGCCGTTTCGAGATCGCGCACCTCGAGGCGTCCCTCGATGAGGTCGCGCTCGAGCTCGTAGCGCAGCACGACGTGCAGGCCGTAGGTGGCCTCGTCGGCCTCGACGCGGATGTAGGACGGGGTGACGCGGTTGATGGCCCGGAACAGAGCGTCAGGCTCGAGCGCCACCCCGGCGACCTCGCGGGCCAGGGGCGCGAGCAGGCGGCAGAACGGGCGGCTGCGCCCGACGAAGTTCTCCCATGTGCGGCTCTGGGACTCGTGCAGGCCCAGCGACTCGGCGTGGCCCAGCGGCGTGCGCTGCAGCGACTCCGCGATCCCGGCCTCGTAGAGGCCGTGGCCGCACTCGTGCATAGCCGTGTGCACGGCCGAGATGAAGTTGTGCTCGTCCCAGCGTGTGGTGAGGCGCACGTCGTGTCGCCCAAAGCTGGTCGCGAACGGATGCGCAGCCTCGTCCAGGCGCCAGCCGCCCGAGTCAAAACCCATGCGCCGGAGCACCTCGCCAACGAGCCGACGCTGACGGTCGACCTCCACGCGGTCGTGCAGGAAGCTGTCGTCGACGGGCTCGGCCGCACTGATCGCAACGATCAGCGGCACCAGCTCCTCCTTGAGCTCGGAGAAGATCCGGGTCACCTCGGCGCTGCGCATGCCGGGCTCGTAGTCGTCAAGCAGCGCGTCGTAGGGTGACTGGAACTCGGGCAGACACTCGACGTAGCGCCGGGCGAGTTCGAAGTTGCGCTGCAGGTACGGGACGAAGGCCTGAAAGTCAGACGCGGCTCGCGCCTTGACCCACGCCTCGTGACCGACTGACGACGCCCGCGCCATGTCGGCCGCCAGCGAGGCCGGAACGCGCGAGGCCTTGTCAAAGCGCCGGCGCACTACCGACACCAGACGAGCGTCATCGGAGTCTGGGTCGGCGCCGTTGAGCTCGCGTTGCGCCGCGTCGAGCATGCGCCCAGTCTCGGGCGCGATGAACAGCTCATGGCTCAGGCGCTCCATCGTGGCCAGGGCCTCGGCACGGACCCCGCCGCCGTGCGGGGGCATCATCGTCTGCTGGTCCCATTCGAGCAGCTGGCCGGCATGGCGCAGATCGGTCAGCTCGGCCAACCGTTCACGGAGTTGGGTCTGTGCGGTGGTCATGGTCGTTGTCATCCTCGCAGCTTCGCTTGCTGTGCAGGCCTTTGGTCGGGCCCTACGGGGGCCTGTGCGACCATCCCGGGGATGCGGCGCAACGGCTCGATCAAGTTGATGGACATCTTCGGGTTCCGCGTCGGTGTGGACACGAGCTGGTTCCTCATTCTGTTCCTCATGATCTTCTGGCTCTCAGGGGATTTCCGCAATGAACTCCACAGCTCGGACGCCACCGCCTACCTGACCGCGGTGATCACCGCGCTGGCCCTGTTTGCCTCGTTGATCGTGCACGAACTCGGCCACGCGCTCGTGGCCCGCCGCGAGGGCATCACGGTGACCCGGATCGACCTGCTCCTGTTCGGCGGCATCACCCAGATGAGCCGCGATGCCGCCACCCCGGGCGAGGATTTCCGGATCGCCGCCGCTGGCCCGCTGGCCACGGTCGGTTTCGTGCTCCTGTGCCTGATCCTTGACCTCGTGGTGGTCGGACCCCACCGGCTCCTGCAGACGATCGAGTTCGATTCCAGCGTGCACATCACCCCGGTGCTGCTGTCGCTGAGCTGGTTGCTGCTGTGGAACGTGCTGCTGCTGGCGTTCAATCTCATCCCCGCCTTTCCCCTCGACGGCGGGCGGATCGCGCGCTCGATCGTCTGGCGCGTCACCGGCTCCAAGGAGCGCGGCACACGGCTGTCGGCGCGCCTGGGCCAGGGGTTCGCCGTGCTGCTCGGCGCCGTCGGCCTGGCCCTCTGTCTCGCCCAGGGCGTGTTTGCCGGCTTGTGGCTGTTGGCAGTCGCCTTCCTGCTCGGGCAGTCGGCCCGGGCGGCCCTCGTGCAGAGCGCCGTGTCGGCGCGGATCGAGCGTGTGCGGGTGGCCGACATCATGGACACCCAGCCGGTCGCCATCCCCTCCCTCACCCCGTTGCCCCAGGCCGAGGAGGAGTACTTCCTGCGCTATGGGTGGCCGTGGTTCCCCGTCGTCGACGAGGAGGGGCGGTTTGTCGGCATCGTGTCCCGCGAGCGGCTGGCGGCGGTCGCCGGCGCCGGGGAGAACTGGCTGACCGTGGCCTCGGCGCTGGAGCCGGGCGGGCGGGCGGCGATGTTCGTCGAGCAGGACCGGCCGCTGACCGAGCTGCTGGCCTCAGAGGCGCTCGGCCGCCTGGGGGCCCTGATGGCCGTCGACCGAGACGGGATGCTGCGCGGGGTCGTCACCGCGCGAGAGGTGCGCCGGGCGCTCCAGGCCGCCTTCACGGGGTAAATCGGCTCGAAGCTTCTCGGACGGTCAGAACCGCCCGGGGCCGATTTACCCTTGGGACTTCGGCGCGTCGGTTCCGGAGCTCGACTCGCCTGGTGCCGAAGTCCTGGCCCTGGCCTCCGAGGCGCGGGTGGCGAGCGACACCGGCCTGCCAGCGTGCCACCGGGAGGTGCCGCGGGGAACTGTTGGCCCTCGGGTGAGGGCCGGGAAAGTTAAGCGGAGGCGCGGTGGATCGGTCGCGCGTTGGCGAGCTGCAGGCTCCAGCGCTCGAGCTGGGCGCGCTGGCAGACGGGGCAGTTGCCGACGTGGCGGAGGTGGCCGCAGGACTTGGCGCTGTTGGGGGGAGACGACTGCTGGTGGCGGCTGAAGTGGATTGACATTCGGTTCTCCTTCTCTCCCTTCGCTTATCGGCGTCAGGCAGCGGAGATGTAGGGGCTTTCCGCGCTACCGGGTCCGGAGAAGACCGCAAACACGCTCGGCGCGCCTGCCAACCCATGCGGGGAGGCATCCGGACCCCGGCTCGGTACCGCAACGCAGGGCGCGGTCGCCCTTCCTTAGAATCGGCGCGTGCCTTCTCACGACGTGCTGATCATCGGCGCCGGCCTTGCGGGTCAGAGAGCCGCCCTGGCAGCGGCACAGGCGGGCGCGAGCGTGGGAATCATCTCCAAGGTCCACCCCGTCCGCTCTCACTCCGTGGCCGCGGCCGGCGGCATCAACGCCGCGCTGAACCCCGAAGACTCCTGGGAGTCTCACGCCTTTGACACCGTCAAGGGGTCGGACTACCTCGGTGACCAGGACGCGATCGAGATCATGTGCCGCGAGGCACCCGACGAGATCTTGTGGCTCGAACACGCGGGCGTCACCTTCCATCGCAACCCCCAGGGCCAGCTCGGCACGCGAGCGTTCGGCGGCGCCTCGGCGGCCCGGACCTACTACGTGGCCGACATCACCGGCCACGCCATCCTCCACGTGCTCTACGAGCAGCTGATGAAGCACTCGAGCACGGTCGACCGCTACGAGGAGTGGTTCACCACCGATCTGCTTCAGGACGCCGACGGCCATTGCGTGGGGGCGATCTGCCGCAACCTCCGCGACGGCCACCTTGAGGTGTTCAACGCCAAGTCGGTGATCCTGGCCTCCGGGGGCGCCGGACAGGTCTATCAGCCGACCACCAACGGGCTGATCGTCACCGGCGATGGCATCGCCCAGGCTTACCGCATCGGCGCCAAGCTGATGGACATGGAGATGATCCAGTACCACCCCACGACGCTGCTGGGGAACGGTCTGCTGATCACCGAGGGCGCGCGCGGCGAGGGCGCCTGGCTGCTCAACGGCGAGGGCGAGCGCTTCATGGAGCGCTACGCGCCCAACAAGCTCGAGCTGGCCTCGCGCGACGTCGTCTCGCGGGCCGAGCAAACCGAGATCAACGAAGGACGGGCCTTCCCCGACGGCGGCATCGCGCTCGACGTCACCAAGGTCCCGCGCCGGCGCGTGCTCGAAGCCCTGCGCGAGATCGTCAACATCGGCCGCGACTTCGCCGGGGTCGACATCACCCGCGAGCCGATCCACATCAAGCCCGGCCAGCACTACATCATGGGCGGCGTCAAGACCGACATCGACGGACGGACGACCATCCCCGGCCTCTACGCGGCGGGCGAGGTGGCGTGCGTCTCGGTCCACGGCGGCAACCGCCTGGGCGCCAACTCGCTGCTCGACACCCTCATCTTCGGCCGGCGCTCGGGCGAGCACGCGGCCGCGCGCTCCAAGCATCAGTCGATGCCCTCGACGCCCTCGACCGAGGTGGCCGACACCGAGCGCAAGATCCGCGACATCATGAACCGCAAGTCGAGCGGCCGGCGGGTGGCGGCGATCAAGGCCGAGCTCGGGGCGATCATGGACAAGCACGTGGCCGTATTCCGTGACGCCGAGGGCTTGGCCAAGGCGCTTGAGGTCGTGCGCCGCCTCAAGGAGGAAGCGCCGACCGCGGCGATCGACGATCGTGGCTCGGTGTTCAACCAGGACGTGATCGGATGGATCGAGCTCGGCTACATGCTCGACTGCGCGGAGGCGATCGTGGTCGCCGCCCAGGAGCGCAAGGAATCGCGCGGCGCCCAATCGCGGACCGACTTCCCCGACCGCAACGACGATGAGTGGCTCAAGCACATCGACATCTCGCTGAACGGCGGCGATGTGCCCCAGGTCAGCTACTCGGCAGTGACGATCACTCGCTGGGAGCCTCAGGAAAGGACGTACTGATGCCCGAGTACACGCTGCGTATCCGCCGCTTTGATCCTCAGTCCGGCGATGCCGCGTACTGGGACGAGCACACAGTCGATATGGCGGGGACGCAGTCGGTGCTCGATGCGATCCTGCAGATCCGCAACGACGTCGACGGCTCGATCGGCATCCGCTGCTCCTGCCAGCAGGCGATCTGCGGGTCATGCGGCGTGCGCATGAACGGCAAGCCGGGCCTCGCGTGCAACACCCACCTCGATGAGGCCGCAGCGCGCGCACACGGCACCGGCTGGAACCCCTCACCGGGCGAGGACACCGAGATCACCAAGCCCGCCGGGGTCATCGAGGTCGAGCCGATGGGCAACATGCCCGTCATCCGCGACCTCATCGTCGACATGGACGAGGTCCACTGGAAGAAGATCCAGCGCGTCACCCCGTGGCTGCTGGCCAAGGAGCCGGTGCCCGAGCGCGAGTACATCGTGCCCCACGAGAACATGGTCGACATCACCCAGACGATGGCGTGCATCCAGTGCGGGGCCTGCGTGTCGGACTGTCTGGCCATGGAGGTCGACCCGCTGTTCATGGGTCCGGCCGCGTTGGCCAAGGCCTACCGCTTCGTCGGGCGACCCCCGCGATGCCGAGCACTTCGAGCGCCTCAAGGACCTCGCCGAGGACGAGCACGGCATCTACGACTGCACGCACTGCTTCAACTGCATCGATGCCTGCCCCAAGGGCGTGGACCCGATGAGCCAGATCATGCGCCTGCGTCGCAAGGCCGGCTCCGATCACGACATCGAGGACCGCAACAACGGTTTTCGCCATGAGCATGCGTTCGTCAAGAACATCCAGAAGAACGGGCTGCTCCAGGAGGCCGACCTGCTGGCCGACTCCTACGGGGGCAAGTTCCACCCCCGCGCGGTCCCGGAGCTGCTCAGCGGTCTGCCCACCGTCGCCAAGGCGATGTCGCGGGGCAAGATGACCCCGAAGACCGCGCTCATGCACCCGCACAAGGCGCCCAAGGACGTCAAGCGGATCTTTGAGGTCGTGGAGGGCCGGGAGGAGAGGGTCGAGCTCAACCTGTACGTCTCCGGATATGAGGACGACCCTGAGGAATCGGCCGAGACCGGCAAGGACACGGCGTCGGGAGCCACCCGCGGCCAGGGCACGCCCGAGGCAACCGGGGCCGGCGACCGCGAGCCCTCAGCGGAGACGATCAACGCCGAGGCCGACTCGGAGACCGCCACCGACACCGAAAGCGAGAATTCATGAAGGTCGCCTACTGGCCGGGGTGCGTGAGCCGCGGGTTCACGCCCGAGCTGCACGGCTCCATGGCCGCCGTCGCTCCGCTGCTCGACATCGAGCTCATCGAGCTCGACCGCGCGTCGTGCTGCGGTGCCGGCGTTCTCGCCGAGCACAACCAGGAGCTCGCCGACACCCTCAACGCCCGCACGTTCGCGCTGGCCCAGAAGACCGACGGGTCGATGATGATGAACATCTGCTCGACCTGCCAGGGCGCGCAGTCCGAATGCCAGGAGCGTCTGGACGCCAACACCGAGTACCGCGAGCACGTCAACCAGACCCTCTCCGAGGAGGGGCTGCGCTACGAGAAGGGCATCTCGAACAAGAACTTCCTCTGGCTGCTCGTCGAGGAGATCGGGCTCGACGCCTTGAAGGCGAAGGTCAAGCGCCCGCTGACCGATCTGCGCGTCGGCCCCTTCTACGGCTGCTACATCGTGCGTCCGGTCGACCGCCTCGGGATCGACGAAGAGCACCCGCGCGACCGCTACATGCAGTGGCTGATCGAGGCCCTCGGCGGCACGGTCGTCGACTACGCCGGGGTCTACAAGTGCTGTGGCTTTCCGATCATCACCATGAACAAGCAGGCCTCGCTGATGCAGGCCGGCCGCCACCTCGGCGACGCGATCGACGCCGACGCCGACTGCCTCGTCGTGCCCTGCCCGCTGTGCCACCTCAACCTGGACCTGCAGCAGCCCGTGGCCGAAAAGGTCGTCGGCCGCGAGCTCGGCCTGCCCGTCCTGCATCTCCCCCAGCTCGTCGGCCTGGCCCTCGGGCTGTCGCCCAAGGAGCTGGGCATGAACAAGCACATGGTGCGCCCGACCAAGGTGATCGACTGGTCCACCTCGGTCGTGGCGGGTACCGCGGCCTAGTCGCGCTGGCGGGGCACCTCCCCGCGTGGCGCGGGTGCAGGCGTCGCCCCGGCGCGTGGGTCCGGCTCCGCGTGCCGCGGGTGCAGGCGTCGCCCCGGCGCGTGGGTCCGCGGTCCTCAGTCGGGGAGGAGCGGCACCCATGGGCCCGGGTCGCGTCCGACGAGCACCCCTCGGGTGAGCGCGCCGGAACCAAAGCGGTCGCGGATCGAGTCGATCGCGGTGTCGAGCTCAGGCGCGCGGTCAAACGGGAGCGTGAGCTGACCCGGTCCGTGCCCGACCAGGTTGCTGAGCGCCACGCCGAGCAGCGTGAGCCCGCGGCGCTCGATCAGCGCGTGAGCCTGCTCGAGCAGCGCGTTCGCGCTCGCCATGATCGTGTCGGTACGCGCCGTCGCCTCGCGCATCGTGTGTGACCGGGTGGCGCGCGTGTAATCGTCAAAGCGCATGCGCAGCACCACGGTGCGGCAGGCGCGGTGAGCGGCGCGCATCCGGCGGGTCACCCGCTCGATCAGCACCCGCAGGACGACCGCCAGCTCCTGCGGCGGGTGCGGCCCGCGCCCGATCGCGCGCTGGGCACCGATCGAGCGGCGCCGGCGGCGCACCTGGACCGGGCGGGGGTCGAGGTTGTGCGCCAGCGCGTGCAGGTGGCGCGCAGCCGCCGGACCCCACCGTCGCCACGAGCATGGCGCGGTCGGCCCTCGCCAGCTCACCCACGGTCGCGATGCCCTGGGCGTGGAGCTTGGCCGCGGTCACTCGCCCCACGCCCCACACGCGCTCGACGGCCAGGGGATGCAGGAAGGCGAGTTCCTGATCGGGTGCGACGACGAGCAACCCGTCGGGCTTGGCCACGCCGCTGGCCACCTTGGCCAGGAACTTCGTGCGCGCGACCCCGACCGTGATGGCGAGTCCCGCCTGCGCGCGCACCGTGGCGCGCAGCGCCACGGCGATCTGCTCTGGCGTGCCCGAGATGTGGGCCAGACCGCGGACGTCGAGGAATGCCTCGTCGATCGAGAGCGCTTCGACGACCGGCGCGGTGTCCTCGAAGATCGCGAACACCGCCCGGCTGGCCTCGCTGTAGGCGCTCATGCGGGGCGACACGACGACGGCGTCGGGACATAGCCGCCGTGCCTCTCCGCCACCCATGGCCGTCCGCACGCCCCGCGCTCGCGCCTCGTAGCTGGCCGCCAGCACCACCCCGCCGCCGACGATCACCGGCCGCCCGCGCAGGTGCGGGTGGTCGCGCTGCTCGACGGAGGCATAGAAGGCGTCGAGGTCAGCGTGGAGGATCGAAGCGTCGACTCGCACCGAACATATGTTCGCATGAGGGGCGGCGGAAGCGCGACTCGCCGCACTACCTCACGCGTGTCTCGCCGTCGCGCGGCCCGCGACGCGCCGGTCTGGAAGTAGTGGCCCTGCTCCAGGTCCTCGATGAGCCCGGGCTGGGTCGGCTCCCACCTCAGCAGCTCGCGGGTCAGCGCGCTCGAGGCCGGGCTGTCGGCCCCGAGGAAGCCGGCCAGCCAGGTGAAATGCTCGGCGGCCTGTTCCGGGGCGATCGCGACCACCGGCAGGTCGAGATGGCGCCCGATCACCTCGGCGATGTCGCGGATCGGCACCCCCTCGTCCGCGACCGCATGCAGGGTCGACCCCGCCGGCGCGTGTTCCACGGCGAGGCGGAAGAGACGGGCGGAATCGAGACGGTGCACGGCGGGCCAACGGTTGGTCCCGTCGCCGAGGTAGCCGGAGACACCCCTGTCGCGGGCGATCCCGACCAGGGCGGCCATGAAGCCATTGTCGCCGTCGCCGTGATTGGTCGGGGGAAGGCGCATGACCGACGAGCGGACGCCTCGGGAAGCGAGGGAGAGCACCAACTCCGCCGTGCCCCAGCGAGTCTGCGGACCGCTGCCCCATGCGGACACAGTGGGGTTCGACCCATGTCCGTCGCGCTCAGTCGCCACGCGTCCCGGCGCGACCCCGAGGGTTCCAGAGGCGATGACGAGCGGTCGATCAGAACCCGCAAGCGCCTCCCCGAGCGCCTGCACCGCGCGGCGATCAGCATCGGCGGCGCCGTCGAAGTCCCCCGAGAACGCGAGGTCATGCTTGAACGCGAGGTGGATGACACCATCTGATGCCGCAGCCGCGCTACGCAGAGCGTCGAGATCGTCGAGAGTGCCGCGGTGCACCTCTGCGCCGGCGGCGGTGAGGGCAGCGGCGGAGGCGTCAGAACGAGCGAGCCCGACGACCTGATGGCCTGCGCCGATGAGCTCGGGAACGACGGCGGAGCCGATCCAGCCCGACGCTCCGGTGACGAATACGCGCATGAGAAATCCTCCAGGTGGGCGACCGCTCTCGCGACACGGCGTGCGCGAACTCGGTCGATGTCAGTTGCTGTCATCAGCCTAGCACGCGATGACAGTCGCTGTCATAAAGTACGATCGGACGTGGGCCGATGGGAACCAAACGCGCGCGGACGCCTCGAGCAGGCGGCGCTCGAGCTCTACGCCGAGCGGGGCTTTGACCAGACCACGGTCGCGCAGATCGCCGAGCGCGCGGGGCTCACCGAGCGAACGTTCTTCCGGCACTTCGCCGACAAGCGCGAGGTTCTGTTCTGGGGCGCGGGCACCCTCCAGGAGTTGCTCGTCAACGCGGTGGCGCAGGCGCCTGACGCGATGGCTCCGATCGACGCGGTCGCAGTCGCCCTCGAGGCGAGCTCCGTTCTCGCAAGAGCGCCGTCCGTTCTCGCACCCAGCGCCAGGACATCATCGACGCCACCCCCGAGCTCCAGGAGCGCGAGCTGATCAAGCTCGCGTCACTCGGCGCGGCGCTCGCCGACACGTTGCGCCGGCGCGGCGTCAAGGATCCGGCTGCGAGCCTGGCCGCCGAGGCGGGGATCGCGGTCTTCAAGACCGCGTTCGAGCGCTGGGTGCAGGAGACCAACCAGCTCGGCTTTGCCGAACTGGTCCAAGCGTCGCTCGACGAACTGAAGGCCGTCGCCGCCGGCCGATGATTACCGGCGAGATGCCGCCCTCGGCGTCGAGCTCCGTCGACCCCAGCGCGACGACGACCCCGGCGTCGGGGTCCGGTCTACCCCAGCGCGACGACGACCCCGGCGTCGGGGTCCGGTCTACCCCAGCGCGACGACGACCCCGGCGTCGGGCTCCGGTCTACCCCAGCGCGACGACGACCCCGGCGTCGGGCTCCGGTCTACCCCAGCGCGACGACGACCCCGAGCGCGCGGCGCGGGCCGAGCCGTTAACGACGAAGAGCGAAGCCCGTGGGCTCCGCTCTTCGTCATACCCCTCTGTCCGCCCGACTGAAGTTCTCTCCGGAGATCCCGCAATCCCCGGTGGGTGATCGGGTCACCTGAAAAGGGGTCATACCCGTCTCACCGGTTTCCCAACCGAGCAGTCCGTTTTTCTCGCCCGGGGACGCCGGCGTCTCAATCCGGCTTGGTGCTACGAAGACCCGCGCTCGTCACCGGACCGCACTCGTCCGGGTCAGACACGCTCGCCGGCGCCCACGAGACCGCGAGCCACGAGCACCTCGGCGATCTGCACCGCGTTGGTGGCTGCGCCCTTGCGCAGATTGTCGCTGACCACCCACATGCTGAACGCGCGCGGATGGGAGTCGTCGTCGCGCAGTCGCCCGACGAACACTTCGTCGCGACCGGCCGCACGGACCGGGGTGGGCACATTCTCGAGCATCAGACCGGGCGCGTTGCGCAGCAGCTCCCGGGCTCCCGCGGCCCCCAGCGGCTCGCGGGTTTGAACGTTGACGGCCTCTGAGTGCGAGACGCGCACAGGTACACGCACACACGTGACGGCGACACCGATCGAGTCGTCCTCGAGGATCTTGCGCGTCTCGAACATCATCTTGCGCTCTTCGTCGGTGTGATCGTCGCCGTCGAGGAAGTTGCCCGCCGCGCCGATCACGTTGAAGGCAATCGGCTCGGGGTACACCTTGGGCGCCGGTGGCTGTCCTCCGCCCACCATGGCGGCTGTCTGCTCGCTCGAGTTCGTCGAGCGCCTGCTTGCCGGTTCCCGACACCGACTGATACGTGGCCACGATGATTCGCTCGATCCCGACCGCGCGGTGGATCGGTCCCAGCGCGACCATGAGCTGCATGGTCGAGCAGTTCGGGTTAGCGATCAGGCCTTGGTGGCGCTCGAGGGCCTGCGGGTTGACCTCGGAGACGACCAGTGGAACATCGGGGTCGCGACGAAACGCAGAGGAATTGTCGATCACGGTGGCCTCGGCGGCCACGAAGCGCGGCGCCCACTCGCGCGAGATCCCCGCCCCGGCCGAGAACAGGGCGAGGTCAAAGCCCTCGATGTCGGCGCCCGGCTCCAGCGCGCGGACGGTCAGTCCTCCCTCGAGCTGGCGCCCGGCCGAGCGGACCGAGGCGAAGGGGACGATCTCATCGGCGGCGAACCGCCGCGCCCGCAGCAGCTCGAGCATCGTCGTCCCGACGACACCAGTAGCTCCGACGACGGCAATGCGCATGGCTAGCGAGCCTCCTGGTTGAAGGTTTCGGCCCGGACCTCCGCGGCGCTCAGGCCAAACGCGCTGTGCAACGCCTGAACTGCCTGAGGCACCTTGGTGCCGCGGATCACGCAGGAGATCTTGATCGGGGAGGTCGAGATCATCTCGATGTTGATGCCCTCGACGGCGAGGGTCTTGAACACCTTGGCCGCCACGCCCGGATGCGAGCGCATGCCGGCGCCGACGATCGAGACCTTGCCGATGTCCTTGTCGGTCTCGACGCGCTCGAGGCCGAGGTGGGCGGCGACCGGCTCCAGCGCCGCCTCGGCGGCGCGCAGATCCTCGTGGGAGATCGTGAACGACACCTCGGCGGCCCGACCCTCGGAGCGCGGCTCGTTCTGGATGATCGTGTCGACGTTGCAGCCGGCGTCGGCCAGGCTCTCGAAGATGGCCGCGGCGGCGCCCGGGCGGTCGGGCACGCCGATCAGCGTGATCCGCGCCTCCTCGGTCGAATGGGTGACGGCGGTGACAAGCGGCTGTTCCATCGTTTCGTCCTCTCCGACGACAACGGTACCGGGGCTGTCTGAGAAGCTCGATCGGCAGTGAATGCGCACACCGTGCGTGCGGGCGTACTCGACCGAGCGCAACTGGAGCACCTTGGCCCCCGAGGCGGCCATCTCGAGCATCTCCTCGAAGCTGACCTGAGCCAGCTTGCGGGCGTCGGGGACGATCCGCGGGTCGGCAGTGAACACCCCCGCGACATCGGTGTAGATCTCGCAGATCTCGGCCCCGATCGCGGCGGCGAGCGCCACTGCTGTGGTGTCGGACCCACCGCGCCCGAGCGTCGTGACGTCGCGAGAGGTCGAGACGCCTTGAAAGCCGGCCACAAGCACGATCAGGTCATCGTTGAGCGCCTCGCGGATCCGGTCCGCGCGCACGTCGATGATCTTGGCCTTCGTATGCGAGGTGTCGGTGACGATGCCGGCCTGCGAGCCAGTCAGCGAGATCGCGCGCTGGCCGAGGTCGTTGATGGCCATCGCACACAGCGCACACGAGATACGCTCGCCGGTGGACAGCAGCATGTCCATCTCGCGCGGGTCCGGGACCGGGGAGACCTCCTCGGCCATCGCGATCAGCTCGTCGGTCGTCTTGCCGCGAGCCGAGAGAACGGCGACCACGCGCTTTCCCGCCTCTCGTGCGAGCCACGATGCGTCGCGCCGCGCGCTTGATTCGCTCGGCATCGGCGACCGACGTTCCGCCGAACTTCATCACCACTGTCTCGGGCACGGGGACAAGGGTACGGGGTGGCCACCCCCACCCGCCGATGCCCCCCGGGATCGAGAGCCAACGCCCGCCCCGTTTCCGTCACGGAAAATTTACCTTTTTTTGCGGTCATGCCTGTAGGTTCTCGTCATCACGGTGGCCTGCGTAACGCACAGACCATGATGATCACATTGACCGGGGCGAGAGGACGGATTCCCGCCAGCACCCGTAAGCGGTCCTCCGCGCCCCGGGCTGAGGACCGACCCCGACAGACACCGGAGTGGCCCCTATGCTCCCCACACTCCCGACACCGATCTATCCGCCCGAGGTCAGCCCCGCATCCGGGCGCCTACAGCGGGTCATGCTGTTTGTGCCCCGGTTCCTGCATCATCTGCGCCGGCGGCTGCTCTCGCACATGGGCCTCGCTGCGGCGTGGCAGTCCACCCGCGTGCGCATGCACGACTATCGCTGAAGGCCGTCTTCCCGGGCGCAAGGCTCTGTCTGCCCGGGAGCCCACCGCGCGGCAGCCGCCCGCTCAGACGGCGCGACGGCCCGCCATCGCTCGGCCCAGGGTGAGCTCGTCGGCATATTCGAGGTCGGCGCCGACCGGCAGCCCGCTCGCCAGGCGCGTCACGATCACCTCGGGCACGCGTCCGCGCATTCCCTCGGCGATATGCAGTGCGGTGGCCTCTCCGGTCGTGGTCGGATTGGTGGCGATCACGACCTCGCGCACCGAACCGTCGAGCACGCGTACGTGCGGATCGGATAACCGCTGAAAGCATCTAAGCGGGAAGCCGACCTCGAGATGAGCTCTCCCATCCCCTTGAGGGAGTAAGACCCCTGGAAGATCACCAGGTTGATAGGCCGGATCTGGAAGGGTGGTGACACCTGTAGGAGACCGGTACTAATGGGTCGAGGGCTTGACGGATTTTTTGATATCCGTGGCATTGGCGCTGTGCAGTTTTGAAGGCCCGCGGAGGGTGGTCTCCACCAGTTTCCGGTGGCTATGGCGAGGGGGAAACACCTCTTCCCATTCCGAACAGAGCCGTTAAGCCCCTCAGCGCCGATGGTACTTGGCCCGCAAGGGCCTGGGAGAGTAGGTCGCCGCCGGTTCTTATGTGACACCCCGTCTGTACCCTCGGGTACGGGCGGGGTGCTTTGCTTGGTTCCCCGCTCCCAGTTACGCGGCGGGAGTGTCGACGAAGCGCTCGATCTTGAGCCTCCGCACCCCGCGGGGGGTCGAGACCTCCACCGTCTCGCCCGCGGCACGGCCCAGCAGGGCCCGGGCCACCGGCGATTCGGAGGATAGCTTGCCGTTGGCGCGATCGGCCTCGGTGGGCCCCACAATCGTCCAGGTGTGCAATTCGCCGGTGCCCTCGTCACGCACTTCGGCCAGGCGGGCGAAGGAGAAGGTGTCATCGTGGGGCACGGTATCCACCACCACCGCGCTGCGCAGGCGCTGACGGAGGCGTTGGATGCGTGTCTCCAGCACCGCCTGGTCCTCCTTGGCGGCGTGATACTCAGCGTTCTCCTTGAGATCACCGTGGCCGCGCGCGGTGAGGATTCGGGCCGCCATCTCTCGCCGGGCCACGGTCTCGAGCTGGCCGATCTCGGCCTTGAGCGATGCCAAGCCACCTTCGGTGATCGGCTCGCCGTCGTTGCTTGAAGTAGTCATCGGTTCATCTTGGCACGGACACCGCACTCGTTCGTTGCTGGACCGGGTGAAACGTTCGTTCTTCCCCGGGTCGGCGCCAGATGGGGACCCGCCGCAGCTGAGCGATGCCTGGCGCTGGTAGTGATTCGTGACAGCATGACTGGGGTGCGACCGCTCGCGGACTTCTTCCGGGCCAATCCTCAGGCATTCATCCTGCTGCTGATCTGCCTGATCCTCGGTCTGGGCACCTTTCTGGCGGTCGCGTTCGGCCTCGCCTCCTCCGGATCCACCCAGACCAGCGGCTACCCGTCGGACGTGATACTCGGAGCTCGAGCGCTGCTCGGCTAGCTGCGCACGGGCCCGATTCCCCGCTGTGCCGGAGAGCACCCTCAGGCGGGGCATATAAGCGAACCACAAGGGTGTCGCCTAGATCGGCGTGGTTGCAAGAAAGCGACGGCCGGCCAAGGGTGCCACGCCTGGTGGTCGTCAGAGTCGTGATACGTTGGTGTGCGGCCGAGCGCGTTTGCTGTTGTTCGCAGGAGTGGAGCGTTATCGCGGCTGTGTTGGAATGCCGCTGTGGGGATCGGGATACGTAGGTAGATGGGAGGGGAGTGAGCGCGATGATATGGAGCAGGCGGCTGGTTGCATGTACGTTGGTCCTTGGTTTGCCGGGCCAGTTCGCGCTAAGCAGCGCTGCCGCCCGCGCATTTAGGTTGGGTGTTGCGCCCGTTGGGGCGTCACTCGTCGCAAACGTCAAGCGAGGTAACGAGGGTCGGCTCGCTACGTACGCGGCGCCTCGTTGGTCGGTGGTTCCGACTCCCACCGCCACTACAACCAGCCAGCTGCATGGCGTGTCATGCGTCGCGGCTGCGGCATGTGTTGCCGTCGGGGATGTC
The DNA here is from genome assembly GCA_963744195.1 of uncultured Solirubrobacterales bacterium. GTDB lineage: Bacteria > Actinomycetota > Thermoleophilia > Solirubrobacterales > Solirubrobacteraceae > Palsa-465. The sequence goes on along the minus strand of CAVUSY010000009.1, from coordinate 416,832 downwards.
GGTGACCCCACGGCGTTTCAGGGAACAGCAACGACCCTTGCGGAGCACTGGAACGGCAGCAGTTGGTCGCTCCTGAGGACCCCGAATCCGGTCGGGGCGACCAAGAGCACGCTCAATGGCGTGTCCTGCGCGTCGCGGGTGGTCTGCACGGCTGTTGGGTGGAGCGGGACTGACTCTGTGGCAGGGGGTTTGGCTGAGCGCTGGAACGGTCACAGCTGGTCGGTTCAGACCACGCCCAATCCCACCCCCGAAGGCCGCACGTTGGCTGACCTCCTGAGCGTGTCGTGCGCGTCGGCGACGAGCTGCTTGGCCGTTGGTTACTACTACATCTATGGCGTCGCGGGCTGGGCGTTCGCGGAGCGCTGGGACGGCGTCAGCTGGTCGGTGCAGGCGATCCCCAAGCCCGCCGGCGCGCGGGACAGCGTGCTCGCGAGCGTCTCGTGCACCTCCGCGACCGCGTGCATCGCCGTCGGGAACTACGAAACCAGCTCCGCGTTCGTCGGACTGGCGGTTCGGTGGAACGGCGCCCAGTGGTCCATCCAGGCCACCGCCAATCCGACCGGCGCTATATTTTCCGGTGTTTCGTGCACGTCGGTAACAGCTTGCACCGCTGTCGGGGAGAGGAACTCCTTCACAAGCACCCTCGCCGAGCGGTGGAACGGTCAGCGCTGGTCGAGTCAGCCCACACCCTCGCCGAACCCCACAGGCGACAACAATCTTGTCGGCGTGTCGTGCGTGTCCACAAGCGCGTGCACCGCCGTCGGGAGCACGGGAGACCACGGCACGGACGGGACGTTGGCTGAACGCTGGAACGGCCTGAGCTGGTCAGTACAGGACACTCCCAATCCTGCGCCACAGAACGTGCTTACTGGCGACGCTTGCCCCACTACGACGAACTGCTCGGCGGTTGGCAATAAACCCGACGGGGTCCTCTCTCTGCCGCTGGCAGAGCGGTACTCCTGAGCCGCCCGTCTGGATCGAGCACCACTCGGCCTCGTCAACGCGATCTGGCGCCGAGAGGGTGTAGCGTGGGTGTCTGCCGTCCGACGGGGGGCGGCGTCCCAATCTGGGAGGCGGTGACGGCTGATGGGCGAGGTCGTCGGATGGGTGCCGCGCGCCGGCGGACGACCGGATGGCCAGGTTCTGGCTTCAGGGGCGGGCGGGGGCGCCGGGCGTGCCGCCCTGCGCTTGCGGGTCGCGGTCTGCGGGTTGGTCGGCTGTGTGGCATTGGCGTTGTCGATGCTCAACGCTGGGTCCGCGGCGGCCTCGGGCTGGGCGGTTGATCCGATCTCGGCGCCGCCGGTACCAAATGGGAAGCTCGTGGCGGTGTGGTGCAGCTCAGCTAACGCTTGCGTGGCCGTGGGGAGCTTTACGGACGGTAGGGGCAATCAGGTGACTCTGGTGGAGCGCTTAAAGGCCGGCACATGGTCGATCCAGAGGACACCCAATCCCACGGAGGCGACGGACAGCCGGCTCGGGGCGGTGTCGTGCACGTCACCCACGGCGTGTACCGCCGTCGGCTACTCGGGCAACAGCGCCGGGACGTGGTCGACCCTGGCGGAGCGCTGGAACGGTGCTAAATGGTCGATCCAGATGACCCCAGACCCGGCGGCCGGCGGCAGCGTCATCCAGCTCACAGGCGTGTCGTGCACGTCGGCCACGGCGTGTACCGCCGTCGGATCCACGCTCAACGGCGGGCTGATCTGGGCAGAGCACTGGAACGGCATCCGCTGGTCGATCCAGACCATCCCGAACCCGACTGGCGCGACGCTCAACGGGGTGTCGTGCACGTCGGACCTGGCGTGTACCGCCGTTGGAGGGTTCGCGGACTCTACCGGGCCAGGGGCGGGGGGTCTTACGCTGGCCGAGCGCTGGAACGGCACGCGCTGGTCGATCCAAACCACCCCAAATCCGGCCGGGCCGCGGTTTGATACCGACCAGCTCAACGCGGTTTCATGCACGTCGAGCACGTCGTGCACTGCGGTTGGCAACCGCTTCACTAACGGCTATCAGACGTTCACCCTGGCGGAGCGTTGGAACGGCGCCACCTGGTCGATCCTGACCACCCCCAGCCCCACGGACGGCAGTCAGCTGACCGGGGTTTGGTGCACGTCCGCGGCTGCGTGTACTGCGGTCGGGTCCTACTACAACGGAGCCCACTTGACGTTGGCCGAGCGCTGGAACGGCGCTACCTGGTCGATCCAGAGCACGCCAAACCCCACGCCGGATCCCGCTATCGGGACAGTCAGCGAGCTCACTGGTGTGTCGTGTACGTCAGACACGACTTGCACGGCGGTCGCGGATTCAAACCAGCCGTTCACTCCCGCGGTGACGCTCGCTGAGCGTTGGAGCGCAAACCGCTGGTCAGTCCAGATGACGCCTAACCCGACCGGTCCGTCGGCCAGCAGCCAGCTGACGGGGATCTCGTGCCCGTCGGCGAGCGCCTGCTTCGCCGTCGGGAGCTATCTCAACCGTCGTGCGTGACGGCAACAGTCTGCATCGCCGTCGGAGACTTCTTCAAGGAAGCGACCGGCCAGTGGGTCACGCTCGCAGAACGCCGGGACGCCACCAGCTGGTCGACTCAGCCCACCCCCAACCGGGTCGGGACTGGCAATGACAACCTTCGCGGCTTGTCGTGCACGTCCGCCGCAGCCTGCACCGCCGTCGGCTATTCGGACATGACGACACTGGCGGAGCGCTGGGACGGCAGCGGCTGGTCAATCCAAAGCACGCCCGACCCCGCCAACTCTGACGGCAGCGTGCTCAGCAGCGTGTCATGCTCATCAGCAGCGAATTGTGGGGCCGTCGGCAACAACAGGCCGGCGGCCGGAACCACAGCCCGCCTGCAGCTACTGGCGGAGAGATACTCGTCGCCCTAGCGTCTTGCCCGGGTCCGGGCGAGGGGCCTCGTGTTGGCCAGCCCCCGAGGAGCATCGGCCGAACCGCAGGGGTGACCCGCGATCCGGGCCAGCCGGACTGGCCGCGCGCTACTGCAGCTGCCCGCGGCGCTCGCGCTCGGGCGCGGGGCGAACGGGGGAGAGGCAGTGGGCGGGCCGCGGTGGGACCGAGCCGCCCCGGCGGTTGAGATCTATGCGCACCGGACGGCGGTGCGGATGGGGTTCCTGCGCCGGCGGGTCACCGAGCACGTCGTCGAAACGGCTCAGTAGTGCGCGCAGTCGCTTACCGGAAGACTGGAACATATGTTCGTAAGCCTAGGATACCCCTCGGACGGAATGCCTCTGGGCGGGATGGTGCGGAAAGCGAGGGGCAGTGGCCACCCGCCGATCATCGCTGACCGGCCCGACCCGTTGGGATGCTGGTGGCAAAACCGGTCGCATTTTCCCGAATAAGCGACGCGCATCCGCGCCCCGGGCCACGCGCACGACAGGCGTGTCCCACACCTCCGCGCAAAGCCGCCGCCAAGCGCGCCCGCGTCCAAAGCTGCCGCCAACAGAAACTAAGCGCCCAGCGACGACCAGACCTCGAGCTTGGTCGCCACCCGCTCGATCACGGCGTCAGTGAACTCGGTCGTACCGGCATGACCCCCCAGGTCGGGCGTCTTGACCCCGGACGCGATCGTCTCCAGCACCGCCTCGTAGATTGCCCGCGACGCCCGCTCGCAGGCGCTCCCGTGCCGCTCGGCGGCGTGGCGCAGGAGCGCCCCGCAGGCGAGGATCATGGCCAGCGGGTTGGCGACGTCCTTGCCCAGCAGCGCCGGCGCCGTCCCGTGCGGCGCCTCGGCCATCGCCACCTTGGTGTCGTAGCTCTCGTCGAAGGCCAGCAGCACCGACTCGGCGCCCGCGATCGAGCCGAACATGGGCAGGACCAGGTCCGACAGGCAGTCGCCGTCGCGGTTCAGGGCGGGGATCACCAGCGGCGTATCGGTGGCCCCCGAGAGCAGCCCGGCGTAGGTGGCGTCGATCAGCACGGGCCGGTAGTCGATGTCCGGCCAGCGCCCCGCCGCCGCGTCGAGCTCCTCCTTGAGCATCCCCTCGTAGACCGGCGACACCGTCCATTTGGGACCGCCGTATACGCGGGCGTCCATCTTCGCCGCGGTGCGAAACGAGTACTCGGCCACCGCGGTGCAGGTGGATCGCGTGATCCGCTCCTCGCGGAAGGCCATCTCATCCGGCTCGCCCCGGGGCCCTTCCCGCCGCTCCGCCGCGCCGTAGGCGTCCTCGACCGCCATCCGCACCACCGAGATCGGATGATGCACTCCCGCGATCGGCGTCACGCCCGGCAGCCGCCGGCCGGTGCGGACGATCACCTTGCCGTCGACCCGTTCTCGCAGGATGCGGTTGGGCGATCCGACGTCATCGGCCCCCTCGGGAGTGATCGTCGCCGCCTTCAGACCCAGGCCTGCCTCGCGCATCGCCGCCGCCGCCTCCACCACCACGCGGTTCTCCGACTTTCGGCGGCTGTCCAGCGAGAGGTCGAAGCGCGCCAGCTCCAGATCGAGACCCAGCAGGTTCGGGTCGAGCACGCGCAGTGACTGCTCCAGCAGCTCCTGGCCCGTCTCATCGCCTTCCAGCACCACTACCGGGATTGGTGCACGTGCGTCCGACACCGGAAAGCCCTCTAGTGCTCGGCGGACGAGGCGGGCATCAGCGCCTCGCGCTGCTCTGTCAACGCACCGATCACGATCGTGAGGTGCTCGTTGAAGTCCACGCCGAGATCCTCGGCCCCGTGCCGGAGCTCGTCGCGGTTGATCGCGGCGGCGAACGCGGGCGTCTTGAGCTTCTTGTTGACGGACTTCGGGGTCATGCCGACCAGGCCGTCGGGCCTCACGTAGGCGCAGGCGAGGATGAATCCCGACAGCTCGTCGACGGCGTAGAGCGCCTTCTCCATCGGCGTCTCGCGCGCGACCTCCAGGTAGTCGGCGTGGGAGGCCACGGCCCGCACCAGCTCGGGCGGATATCCGCGCCCCTGGAGCTCGGCCATGGCGTAGCGGGGGTGGCCGTCGGTGAGGTCGGGATAGCGCTCGTAATCGAGGTCGTGCAGGAGCCCGGTCAGGCCCCACAGGTCCGGATCGCCGTCGAAGCGCGGTGCGTAGGCCCGCATCGCCGCCTCGACCGCCAGCATGTGACGGCGCAGCGAGTCTGATTCCGTCCATTCGCAAAGGAGGGTCCAGGCTTCGGTGCGCGAATTCTCCCGCTGCATGGTCGTTACCCTAGCTCAGCGCTCGGGGCGTGCGACGCCTCAACCACAGCCTCCTCCGGCTACGCTGGAGCCGTTCGGACCAGAGGCCAGCCAGGCGTCCTCACCAGCTAGGCTGAGGCGCTCCCGACCACAGGCCAACCAAGCGGGGTCGATCACCCTGGAGAAGTTCGTAATCGAAGGCGGGGTGCCGTTGTCGGGCACCATCACGCCGGCTGGAAACAAGAACGGCGCGCTGCCGATCCTGGCTGCCTGCCTGCTCACGGCGGACGAGATGATCTTGCGCAACGTCCCGCGGATCAGCGACGTCGAGGCGATGGTGGAGCTGCTGCAGCGGCTCGGAGCCCGCGTCGAATGGCTGGGGGCCAGCGAGGTGCTGGTCGATACCTCAACCGTCGAGCGCACCGAGGTCGACCGCGGCCTGGCCGAGCGCATCCGGGCCTCGTTCCTGCTCGCGGGCCCGCTGCTGGCCCGGTTCGGGACCGCGCACATGCCTCCGCCGGGCGGAGACGTGATCGGCCGCCGGCGTCTCGATCCCCACCTCGACGCGTTCCGTGCGCTGGGGGCGGCGGTGGACTCCACGTTGGAGGACATCGTCCTGATCGCGCCACCGCTGGGGCTCAGCCCGTGTGACTTCCTGATGGACGAGCCGTCCGTGATGGCGACCGAGAACGCCCTCATGGCAGCGGCGCTGACCCGCGGGCCCACGGTGATCCGCAACGCTGCCTCCGAGCCGCACGTCCAGGACCTGGCGCGGATGCTGGTGACCATGGGCGCCGCGATCGATGGCATCGGCTCCAACGTGATGACCGTGCACGGGACCGGCAGCCTGCGCGGCTGCACGCATACGATCGCCCCCGACCACATCGAGATCGGGTCGCTGATGGCGCTGGCCGGGGTGACCGGCGGCGAACTGGTGGTCAAGGACACCGTGCCGGCCGACCTGCGCATGATCCGGCTGGTGTTCGAGCGGCTCGGCCTGCGCAGCGAGGTCCGCGGCTCCGACGTGATCGTGCCCGGCAACCAGCGCCTGGTGATCCGCAACGACGACGGCGACTACATGCCCAAGGTCGAGGACGGTCCGTGGCCCGCTTTCCCCGCCGATCTGACCAGCATCGCCCTGGCGCTCGCCACCCAGGCCGAGGGATCGGTGATCATCCACGAGAAGATGTTCGAGAACCGGCTGTTCTTCACCGACAAGCTGCAACTGATGGGGGCCGCGATCACGATCTGCGATCCCCACCGGGCGATCGTCGTCGGCCCCCGCCGGCTGCGCGCCGCCCGCGTCGACTCGCCGGACATCAGGGCCGGCATGGCGATGCTCATCGCCGCGCTCTGCGCCGAGGGCACCACCGAGATCGGCAACGTGCGCCACATCGACCGCGGGTATGAGCGAATCGACGAGCGGCTGCGGGATCTGGGCGCGCGGATCACACGGTTGGAAGACGCGCCGATCTCGGCGTGAGCGCCCCGGGGCGCACCGGCGATCAGAGCCCGATGATCGATCGCATTCCCAGCGGCACGCGCGACGTGCTGCCCGACGAGATGCGGGAGCTACGGGCGATGACCGACCGGGTCAGCGCGGTCTTCCGGCGCGCCGGCTATGGCGAGGTCTACACGCCGGCCCTGGAGTACGAGGGAACCTTCGCGCGGGCGGAGATGGCCGCCAGCCGTCCCGCCTACCGGATGTTCGACGAGCAGGGCAACGTGCTGGTGCTGCGACCGGACATGACGGTGCCGATCGCCCGGCTGGTGGCCACCCGCTACGCCCAGTCCGAGCCGCCCCTGCGATTCTGCTATTTCGCGCACGCCTACCGCGGGGTTCGGCCGCAGCGGGGCCAATCCCGCGAGTTCCTGCAGGCCGGTGTCGAGCTGATCGGCTCGCCGGGGTCTCAGGGCACCGCCGAGGTGCTCGGTGTCCTGTACGCGGCACTCGACGCGGCCGGCCTGGAGACGTTCCGGATCGGGCTCGGCGACGCATCGCTGTACCCGTCGCTGCTCGAGGCCCTTGGCGTCGACGCCACCCGTCGTGAGCTGATCGTGTCCGAGCTGGCGCAAGGTGACTTCGTCGGAGTCGAGCGGGAGATCCACGCGCTGGGACTGCCGGCGGCCGATGCCGAGCTGCTGCTGCGGGTCCCGCGCACGCGGGGCGGGGCGGAGGTGCTGGAGGGATTGTCGGGCGCGCTGCACGATGCGCTGGCCGGGATGCGCGAGGTCCATTCCCTGCTCGCCCCCGAGGTGGCGGAGCGGATCATCTTCGATCTTGGTCTGGTGCGCAGCCTGGGCTACTACACCGGCGCCGTGTTCCAGGTCTACGACCCCGCCTACGGGGTGCCGATCGGCAGCGGCGGCCGCTACGACGAGCTGCTGGGATCGTTCGGCCGCCCGATGCCGGCGGTCGGGTTCGCGCTCAACGTCGAGCGGCTGCACATCGCGCTGACCGGCGAGGAGAAGAACGCGACCACCCGAGCGCGCGGCGGTGGCTGGTGAACGGCCTACGGATCGCGGTCCCCCGGGGCGCTCTGTTCGCGGGTACGCTTGATCTCCTCGATCGGCTGGGGATCGATACCCGCGAGGTTCGGGAGAACGACCGCAAGCTGCTGTTCGAGGACAGCGGGATCGTGACGATGCGCCCATCCGACGTGCCGACCTACGTGGAGGCCGGCGCCGCGGATCTCGGCGTGACCGGCAAGGACGTGCTGATGGAACAGTCAGAGCGCGAGGTATACGAGCTGCTGGACCTGGGCTACGGCCGCTGCACGATGGTTCTCGCCGGCGTCGCCGGTGAGGACCGGGCGGCCGAGGCGCTGCGACGCCTGGGAGTCGTGCGGATCGCCACCAAGTACCCGCGCATCGCGGCACGGCACTTCCTCGAGACCGGCCGCCAGGCCGAGATCGTCGAGGTCAAGGGCTCGGTGGAGCTGGCTCCCCTGACCGGCCTGGTGGAAGCGATCGTCGACCTCACCGCGACCGGCTCCACCCTGCGGGAGAACGGGCTCGTGGTGCGCGAGGAGATCGCGGTGTGCACCGCCCGGCTGATCGCCAACCCCGTGGCCCACAAGCTGCGGGCGGCCCAGATCGACGGGCTGCTGGAGCGTCTCGGTGCAGTGTGAGCGCCTGACGCTCGCGGGCGATTCGCAGGCGCTGGCGGAGGAGCTGCGCTCGCTCGTGGCCGCTCCGGAATCCGTGCAGGACAAGGTGGCGGAGATCATCGCCCGGGTGCGCGCCAGCGGCGATGACGCGTTGCGGTACTACACCCGGCAGTTCGACACCCGCGGCTCTACCCCCGCAGCGCTGCAGGTCCCCGACGCCGAGCTCGACACCGCCAGCGAGCGCCTGGACGAGGACGTCCGCACCGGCTTGCTGCGCTCGATCGCCAACGTGCGACGCGTCGCCGAGGCGGCGCTGACCCCCGATCGCACCGTCTCCTTCGAGGGCCATGAGGTGATCCTGCGAGAGACTCCCGTCGCCCGGGCGGCGGTGTATGTGCCCGGCGGGCGCGCTCCGTACCCCAGCACGGTGGTGATGGGCACCGTCACCGCGCGAGTGGCCGGCGTAAGGGGAATCGCGGTTTGCGCTCCGCCCGGCACCGACGGCGAGGTCAACGCCGCGGTGCTCGGCGCCTGCCGGCTGGCCGGAGCCTCGGTCGTGTACCGCATGGGTGGCGCGCAGGCCATCGCCGCCCTGGCCTACGGCACCGAGACGGTCACCGCGGTTGACGTGATCGTCGGGCCCGGCAACCTCTACGTCCAGGAGGCCAAGCGCCAGGTGTCGGGCCAGGTCGGGATCGACGGGTTCGCGGGCCCCAGCGACCTGCTGGTGATCGCCGACGGTGATGCCGACGTGGAGGCGCTGGCGCTCGACCTGCTGGCCCAGGCCGAGCACGGCGACGGCTCGCTGGTGGTCGCGCTCTCTCCCGGCGGCGAGCTCATCGACGGACTGCTGGAGCGGATCGAGGCCCAGCCCGACACGGGCGCGGTGATTCGCCTGGTGCAGGTGCCCGAGCTCGAGCACGCGTTCTCGATCAGCGAGAGCTTTGCCCCGGAGCACCTGCAGCTGGTGGGGGAGGAGTCTGAACGGCTGGCGCCGCGGGTCACCCATGCCGGGTGCGTGCTGGTCGGACCCGACAGCGGCACGGCATTCGCCGACTACATCGCGGGTTCCAACCACGTGCTACCGACCAACGGGGCAGCGCGGTTCGCCTCGGCACTGTCGCCGCTGCATTTTCGCCGCCGTTTCACCGAGGTCAGGATCGGCAATGGCGCCGCCGCGCTGGCCCGTGATGCCGCCCCCGTGGCTCGCGCTGAGGGCTTCGAGGTCCACGCGCGGTCGATGGAGGCGCGCATTCGCGAGAATGACTCCTGATGCCGCGAGCCGCCCAGATCGATCGCCAGACCGCCGAAACCAAGGTCCACGTCGAGCTCGCCCTTGACGGCACCGGCGCCGGCGAGCGCGTCACCGGCGTCGGATTCCTCGATCACATGCTGGATCTCCTGGCTCGCCACGGCCGCATGGATCTCTCCGTGCGCGCTACGGGTGACCTCCAGACGGGAGCGCATCACACCGTCGAGGACGTCGGGATCTGCCTGGGGCAGGCGCTGGACCGGGCGCTGGGCGACCGGGCCGGGATCTCCCGTTTCGGGCATACCACGGTCCCGATGGACGAATCACGCGCGTCGTGCGCGATCGATATCTCGGGCCGGGGGCTGTGCGCATTCGAGGCCTCGCTCCCGGCGGGAGCGATCGGCAACTTCGATCACGAGCTGGCCGAGGAGTTCTTCCGTGCCCTGGCCTCCAACGCGAAGCTGACCCTTCACATCACGGTCGAGACCGGCACCAACGTCCACCATGTCATCGAGGCGGCGTTCAAGGCGCTGGCGCGGGCGCTCCGCATGGCGGTGGCCCTCGACCCCACCGAGCCGGGAGTGCCGAGTACCAAGGGCACGCTGACATGAACGACCGGCCGGTGATCGCGATCGTCGATTACGGGATGGGCAACCGGCGCTCGGTCCAGAAGGCCCTCGAGCACGTGGGCGCGCGCGCGTTGATCACCGCCGAGCCCGACCGGTTGCGCGCCGCCACTGGCCTCGTCGTGCCGGGCGTGGGGGCGTTCCCGCTGGCGATGCGCAATCTGCGCCGGCTCGGACTCGATGAGCTGATCCGGCTCCGGGCCGGCGAACGGACGCCGGTGCTAGGCATCTGCCTGGGCATGCAGCTGCTGTTTCAGCGCTCCGATGAGCTCGAGTCGACCGACGGGCTGGGTCTGATCGCGGGCGAGGTGAGCCGGCTGTCCAGCGGCGGGCTGCGGATCCCGCACATGGGCTGGAGCGAGGTCAGCTTCGAACGCTCGTCGCCCCTGACCGACGGCCTTCCCGCCGGCGGTTGCCCCTTCTACCACGTGCACTCGCTGGCCGCCCGACCTCACGACGACGACGACGTGGTCGCCAGCACCGTCTACGGAGAGCGCTTCGCGACGATCGTGGCCCGGGAGTCGGTGTTCGGGGTTCAGTTTCATCCCGAGAAGTCCTCTGCCCACGGGTTGCGGATGCTCGCGAACTTCGTGGATCTGTGCCGCGCCGCGGCCGTCGCGCCGGCGCGGCCGGCCACCGCCACCCGCGCATGATCGTCGCGCCCGCCAAGTCCGCGGCGACCATCCCATGATCGTCCTGCCGGCCATCGACATCCTCGACGGCAAGGCGGTGAGGCTGCTGCGCGGCGACTTCGCGCAGCGCACCGAGTACGACGCCGATCCCGTGGACGCGGCTCGGCGCTGGGTCGAGGCCGGCGCCCGGGCCCTGCACGTGGTCGACCTCGACGGCGCCCGCAGCGGGGTTCCGGCCAACCTCGAGCACGTGCGGCGCATCGCCGCCGCGGTCCACGTGCCGGTGCAGGTGGGCGGCGGCCTGCGCGACGCGGAGGCCGTGAGCGACGCCCTGCAGGCCGGAGCCGCGCGCGTGGTGCTCGGCACTGCCGCCATGCGCGACATCGACTTCCTCGACGAGGTGATCGTGCAGCACCGCGAGCGGCTGGTGGTGTCGATCGATGCCCGGGACGGCCGACTGGCGGCGTCGGGCTGGACCGAGCAGACCGCGATTCCGGTGCAGTCGGTGATCGAGAGCCTCAGTCGCCGGGGCGTTCACAGGTTCGTGTACTCCGACATCCAACGCGACGGAACACTCAGCGGCCCGGACCTCGACGAGGTGACGCGGATCGCGGGTCTGGTGCGCGGCTCGTTCGTGTACTCGGGCGGGATCGCCTCGGTGGCCGACCTGGCAGCCCTGGCGGGGCTGCGCCAGGTCAACCTGACCGGCGTGATCGTCGGAAAGGCGCTCTACGAGGGGCGCTTCGGGGTCGCCGAAGCGCAGGCCGCGCTGGACCTCCGCGGCGCCGACGGCCAGTCCGAGGCGACGGACTGATGCACTACAAACGAGTGATCCCGTGCCTGGACGTGGACCGCGGCCGGGTGGTCAAGGGTGTGGGATTCATGGACCTGCGCGACGCCGGTGATCCGGTCGAGCTCGCGGCCCGCTATGACGCCGATGGCGCCGATGAGCTCGTGTTCCTGGATATCACGGCCACCTCGGACAAGCGGGCGACGGTGGTAGAGCTGGCTCGCCGCGCCGCCGACGAGGTGTTCGTTCCGTTCACGATCGGCGGCGGGATCCGTGGCGTTGCCGACGCCCAGGCCGTGCTGGACGCGGGGGCCGACAAGGTCTCGGTCAATTCGGCCGCGCTACAGCGCCCGGAGCTGATCGACGAGCTCGCGGCGACCTTCGGGGCGCAATGCGTGGTGGTGGCGATCGATGCCAAGTCCGACGGGAGCGGCGGCTGGCAGGCGTACGTGGCGGGCGGACGCACCCCCACCGGGCGCGACGCGGTGGCGTGGGCGCGGGAGGCCACGGGGCGGGGGGCGGGGGAGATCCTGCTCACCAGCATGGACCGTGACGGCACCAGCTCCGGCTATGACCTGGCGCTCACCGCGGCGGTGGCCGGCGCAGTCGAGGTGCCGGTGATCGCCTCCGGAGGCGCCGGCGAGCTGAGCGATCTCACCGAGGCGCTGCAGGCGGGCGCCGACGCGGTGCTGTGCGCGTCGATCTTTCACTACGGACACCACACCGTCGGCGATGTCAAGCGCAGCCTGGCCAACGACGGGATCGCGGTCCGTCCATTGCAGCCAGTATCCACCGAAGGCCGCGACTGACCGCGGTCCGATCACGCCAACCCGGCGACGCGCCGCGAGATCCCGCGGCCGCTGGGGCGAAAATGCAGTTTTGTGAGGACCCGGCGGCGAGCCGGCCGCGTTACGCGGCTTCTTCGACGTAACCGGCCGCAGCGCACGTATCACAGTACGCGGCGGGCGGAACGCGAGGCTCGTAGCAGCCGGGACGGCAGCATGTCGAGGACCGCTTGGGGCGGCCTCGACCGATGCGAGCAGCAGCGGCGTCTTTGAGCTCTTCGCGCATGCGATCGAGCTCTGCCGCGTGCTCCGCGCAGAACCGACGGCCCTTCTCGGCCGGATGCTGACAGTGGCTTCCGCTACGACAACGCATAGACCAAGTATGATAGCAAAGCCGCCGGAACGCCCGTTCCGCTGGGCGTTTACTTGCGCGTTCGGGGGGCTTTCCGCCGCGGGGGGAGGGATGTCGTCGCGCTGACGAGTGTGTCACGACGCGGCGGGAGCGCGTGGTGTGAGCCTTCCTGCGGGGGGCCGGCGAGGGGGCTGGCAGCATCTGATAGATCGTGTTGTAGCCGACCAGGTAGATCGCCTGATAGTCGGCGATCACGGGGTTGAACGCCCCGTCATGGAACGAGAAAACCGGCCGGCCGGTGACGACGTTCAACCCCACCGTCGTCTTGGAGGCGAGATTGGCGTAATAGACCACCTTGCCGAGCACGGTGGCCGAACCGGAGATCCTGCCTCCGGCAGGGTGCGACCAGCGGATGGCCCCCGACTGGGCGTTGAAGGCGTACAGATGACCGTCGTAGGAGCCGATGTAAACGGTCGGTCCGAGACCGGGCGGGTCGGCCACCGCGGGCGAGGCATACACGTAAGCGCCCGTGGCCGTGGCCCACGCCAGAGCTCCGGTGCGGGCGCCGAAGGAATACACGCGCCCATCGGTGTTGCCCATGTAGACCCGGCCGAATGCCACCGCCGGAGTGGAGTAGAACTGGCCCGAGCCGAAGCCGAAGCGAGCCCCGTTGGTGCCCACGGCCCAGACCTGACGACCGCTGACGGCTCGAACCGCATAGGCGCGCCCGGAGTAGTCACCGAAGTACAGGACCCCGGAATCCAGGGCGGGGCCGCCCTTGATGGCACCACTGGCGTGATAGGCCCAGAACAGATGCCCGTCGGTGACTCGACGGGCGTAGAGCGATCCGCCCTGATCGCCGTAGTACACCGTGTTGCCGCTCACGATCGGCGAGGATTCGCTGCCCGGACCGAGCGGACGAGACCAGGCGATCCGCCCGGTCTTCATCGACAGCGCGACGAACCGCCCTGCGCCCGGCGTGTGGCTGTGGGTGGAGAGAATCGGCATCAGAGCCAGACCGGCCCGGGCGGCGATGGCCGGGGTGCTGGCCGCGAGAGTGCCCACCTTGTTCTCCCAGATCTGGCGTCCGTTGACGGCGTTGATCGCCTTGGCATCGCCGTCGTCGTCGAGCGTGAACAGAGTGTGGCGATAGATCGAAGGCGGGAACTCCAGCAACGCCCCGTCGAAGAAATGCCAACCGACGTGCAACGGCGGAGCCAGCCTCGCCGGCGTCGCCAGGAACCGGGTACGGCCGTTGTCGTAGCCGTACCAGGGCCACTGGAAGTTGTAGACCACGGCGGGCCGCACTACGGGCACCACGGGTGCGGGCGTGGTGCTCGGACGCGTGAACTGGAGGTCTGGGTGGGAGACGTTACCGGGTGCGTGCGACAGGATGAACGCCGCTGCGCCGCCCAGTGCCGCCACGGCGACCGCCGCCGCGACCAGCCCCCGCCGCAGCCATGGCCGCGATCCAGGACTCGGCATCACGCCATGCTAATGGGATCCCCGTGCGCGCCGGCCCCACCCGCCGCCGGGGGCGCGATCATGGACCCCCGTGCGCAGTCAAGCCCCCGAACTACTCGAGCGCTTCCGCGCCCTGCCGGCCGCGGCGCCGATCCTGACGCGAGCCCGATCGCTGCCCGACGTGTACCTGGTGGGAGGAGCGGTCCGGGACCTCAAGCGCGCTGTGGAGCCGCTCGATCTCGATCTGGTGGTGGACGGAGATCTCGACGCGGTGCTGGCCTCGCTGGGGGCCCAGGGCCGGGCCGCGGCTCGCTTCGGAACCTGCCGGGTGGACCTGGATGGGCACCGCTACGACTTCGCGCGGGCCCGGCGTGAGACCTATCCAAGACCGGGGGCCCTGCCGGTGGTCGAGCCGGCCGGCCTGGAGGAGGATCTCAATCGCCGCGATTTCACCGTCAACGCGTTGGCGCTCGCCATCGGCGGACCACGGGCCGGAGAGCTGATCTACCCGGCGCCGGCGGCGGAGGACCTCGAGGCGGGGCGGCTACGCGTCCTGCACGACAAGAGCTTCGCCGATGACCCCACGCGGCTGTTGCGACTGGCGCGCTACGCCAGCCGTCTGGGCTTCGAGATCGAGCCCCATACGCGTGAGCTGGTTGACCGGGCGGTCGCCGACGCCGTGCTGTCCACGGTCACCGGCTCGCGCGTGGGGGCCGAGCTGAGGCTGCTGGCGGGTGAATCCGACCCGGTGGCGGCGCTGGCGAGCTTGAGGGGCCTCGGGCTCGACGCCGCACTGTCGCCCGGATTCAGCCTCCGCGTTCCCGAGCTCGCCCGTGGAGCGCTGGGGCTGCTCCCGCCCGACGGAAACCCGGGGGTGGTCGCGCTGGCGACAGCCTCGATCGACATGGCGGCCCACGATCTGGCCCGCTGGCTCGACGAGCTGGCCTTCGAGGCCGCCGAGCGCGATGGCATTCTCGCCACCGCCACGAGCGCGCGGAGGCTGGCGGCCGAGCTCGAGCGAGCCGTGACGCCATCGCAGATCGCGACTCTCGCGAGGGGTGCGCGGCCCGAGCTGGTTGCCCTGGCCGGGGCTCTGGGGCCCGAACGGCAGGCCCGGCAGTGGCTGGATTCGCTGCGCCACGTGCGGCTGGAGATCGATGGCCGGGACCTGCTCAACGCCGGTGTCGCGACCGGGCCCGCCATCGGTGAGGGCCTGCGGGCAGCGCTGGCGGCGAAGCTCGACGGCCGCGCCGCTGGGCGTCAGGCGGAGCTCGCCGAAGCGCTCAGAGCGGTCGCGAGCAGCGGGTAGCCTGCAGGCGAGATGAACCCGCGTGCGCCGTTCTTCACCCTGGGAGAGCATTTCGGGATCGATCTGCCCGGAGCCAGAGCTGTATTCACGACCCGCCGCGGAGGGCACTCGACGGGGCCCTACGCGAGCCTGAACCTGGGGCGGCTGACCGACGACGATCCGAGCTCGGTGCAGCGCAACCGTGACACCCTGGCGTCAGAGCTCGGCGCCCCGCTCACGTTCGTGCGCCAGGTGCACGGCCCCGAGGTGCAAGAGGTGGACGTGGCGGCCGCCCAGCGATCGCGGCGGGCCGGGCCCGCCGAACTGGCCCATGCCGATGGGCAGGTGACCCGGACCCCGGGTGTCGCCCTGGCGGCGCTGAGTGCGGACTGCCTGCCGATCGCGGTGGCCGGCCCCGGGGCGGTGGCGATGCTCCATGCGGGATGGCGTGGGCTCCAGGCCGGCATCCTCGCTTCCGGCGTCCGGGCATTGCGCGAGCTGGGTGTCGGCGATCCCCTGGCCGCCGCGATCGGCCCCGGGGCCGGCGGCTGCTGCTATGAGGTCGGGGCCGACGTGCACGCTGCGTTCGCCGCCGCCCCGCCCGCGGTCCACCGGGGTCGCAACCTCGACCTCAAGGCGATCGCTGCACACGAGCTGGGCCGGGCCGGCGTTCACGAGGTCCACGACATAGGGTTGTGCACGATCTGCGCCGACCCCTCGCTGCTCTTCTCCCACCGACGCGATCACGGCGTCACCGGGCGCCAGGCGGGGGTCGCGTGGTTGAGCTGATCCACGGACTGAGCGCGGACCGGGTGCGCGCCAACCTCGACCGCGTCCGTGAGTGCATCGCCGACGCGGGACGAGATCCCGCCGGGGTGGAGATCCTGGCGGCGGTCAAATACGTTCCCGTCGAGGAGCTCGAGGTGCTCGCCGAGGCCGGGGTCACGGTGGTGGGGGAGAACCGCGCCCAGGATCTCCTGGCCAAGACCGCCGCCATCCCCGGGCGGTTCACCTGGGACTTCATCGGCAACCTCCAGAGCCGCAAGGTGCGCGACATCCTTCCGTACGTCCGCTACATCCAGTCGGTGGACAGCGACTCGGTGCTGCGCCAGCTGGCTCGCCACGGCACCGAGAGCACCCAGGTGCTGATCGAGGTCAACGTCGCCGGCGAGGCGGGCAAGGGCGGCGTCGCCATAGCTGAGCTGGCCGGTTTCATCGACCGCTGCCCGGTGCCGGTGGCGGGGCTGATGACGATGCCTCCGCTGGCCGCGCGCGCCGAGGACAACCGCCGGCATTTCGCGGCGCTGCGGGAGCTGGCCGCGCTCCACGGGCTCCCACAGCTGTCGATGGGCACCAGTCAGGATTACGCGGTGGCGGTGCAGGAGGGGGCCACGATCGTGCGTCTCGGTACAACCCTTTACGACGGCGCGGCATAATCCGGGCAGGGAAACCTCGCCTCTGGGCGAAACGAAGACACGCAAATGGCCTTTCGAGACACCTGGCACCGCACACTCGTCTATTTCGGCCTCGCCGAGGACGACCACTACGACGACGAGGAGATCGAGCCCTATCACGAGCCCGAGGTCGATCTCCAGGACAGCTACCGCGAGCGCCCGAACGTTCGCAAGCTGAGCTCACGACGGCGCCGGGACGAGATCGACGACATCTTCGCCGACGATTCCGTCAGCGAGCGCCGGACCACCTCGCTACGGCCGGTCGGGGGCGGCCGCGCCGGCAACGGCCGCGGGGGCGACGTGCGGGTCCACTTCGTCGCGCCCAAGAACTTCAACGACGTGCAGGACGTGGCGGACAAGTTCAAGGAAACGATTCCGGTGATCCTCAACCTTCAGAGCACCGATACCGATCTGTCCAAGCGACTGATCGACTTCTCCAGCGGCCTGACCTACGCGCTGGATGGTGGCATGCAGCGGATAGCCGACAAGGTCTTCCTGCTGACGCCGCGCAACGTCGAGGTGTCCGCCGAAGAGCGGGCACGGCTCGTCGAAAAGGGCTTCTTCAACCAGTCCTGACGCGGCGGCGGGGACCGCGCCGGCCTCCCGACGCAGGGGTAAAGCTCGCCGCACCGGGGCCGGCAGTGACCCCAAGGTAGATTTCATACGATGCGCGTCGGCCTGATCGGAGCTGGGAACATGGCGCGGGCGATGGCCCGAGGCTGGGGCGATCCGGTTTTGTGCTCCGATTCGGGGTCCGGACGCGCTGCCGCGCTGGCCCGTGAGCTGGGCGGCACGGCGGCGGTCAGCAATGTCGCCGTGGCCGACGGCAGTGATCTCGTGGTCCTGTGCCACAAGCCGGCTCAGCTCGAGCGGGTCGCGGCCGAGCTGCAGGGCCACGTCAAAGCCGTCGCCTCCGTCCTGGGGTCGACCTCGCTGGCCATGCTGCAGACCAGCTATCCCGGCGTGCCGGTGTTCCGGCTGATGCCGAACACGCCGGTCGAAGTCCGGCAGGGTGTGGTCTGCGTCGCGGCTGCGAGCGACGTCGACCCGAAGCTCAAGCGAGACGTGATCACGTTGCTGGAGCGGCTCGGCACCGTGCTGGAGCTGGAGGAACGGATGATCGATCCGGCCATGGCCGTGATGGGCGTGGGGCCGGCCTACAACGCGCTGGTGGCTGAGGCGCAGGTCGACGCCGCCGTGCGCTACGGCCTCGGTGCCGGCCTGGCAGGGCGGCTGGTGGCCGAGACGATGGCCGGCAGTGCGGCGCTGCTGACCCGCCGCGGCTACGACACGCTGACCGTACGGCGCGAGGTCACCTCCCCGGGCGGCTCCACCGCGCGCGGGCTCGACGCACTGGAGCGAGCGGGCGTGCGCGGAGCCTTCCAAGCTGCCATCGACGCGGTCTGCGGAGGAGCACGGTGAGCGTCCTGGCGGCGGTTACCCGGGGTGACATAGCGAACTATGTCAGTGCCCTGTTCGAGGTGTACATCGTGATCATCTTCGTCTACATCCTGCTCCAGCTGCTGTTCTCGTTCGGGATGCGGATGCCGTACTCGCGCTACAGCGACGCCCTGATGAGCTTTCTGCGCGATGTCGCCGAGCCGTACCTGAGGATCTTCCGCCGGTTCATCCCCTCGATCGGCATGTTCGACTTCTCGCCGATGGTCGCGATCATCGTCCTTTACATCGTGCGGACGATCATCGTCAATGCGATTGCCGGCTGAACGCACCGATCCGCCGGCGCCGCGCAACGACCCACCGGAGCCCTCCACCGGCCTGCGGTCGGTAGCCACGCCGGACGCCACCTCGACCGGACGCCTCGCCGTTTTCGCCCGCGCGCTGGCCGTGGTGATCGTCGTCGTGGTGGTCGACCGGCTGACCAAGCATGCTGTCGTTACCGGCATCGCGGTGGGCGACGTGCACAAGTTCCTCCCCGGCGTGCAGCTGGTACACGTCCGCAACACGGGGGTGGCGTTCGGCTTCTTCTCCGGGGGCGGCGCGCTCGTGCTCGCGCTGACGCTGGTGGCCCTCGGCACGCTGCTGATCTATTTCGCGCTGCGACCGCGGCGCCCGTGGCTATGGCTGCCGGTGGGGCTACTGGTCGGAGGGGCGCTGGGCAACCTGATCGATCGGCTCGTGAACGGATTCGTCACCGACTTCATCAAGCTCCCGCTGTGGCCGGCGTTCAACGTCGCCGACATGGCGATCACCTTCGGGGTCCTGGCGCTGCTGTACGTGCTCGAGGGCCCAAGCCGCGGGTCGTGAGCGAGCAGACCATCGAGCTGCTGGTGCCCGAGGAATCGGCCGGCATGCGCCTGGACCTCTTCCTGTCGCACGAGGTGGGCTCGCGCGCCCGCGCCCAGGCCCTGATCGAGTCCGGTCACGTCCAGGTCGACGGCCGCGGCCGTCGTAAGCGCCACGCAGTCAGCGCCGGCGAGCTGGTCACGGTGCGCGGCGACATGGGGGTGTCAGCCTCGGCCGAACGCTCTGATGCGCCGTTCAGGATGGCCTTCGAGGATGAGCACCTGATGGTCGTGGACAAGCCCGCCGGCGTGGTGGTTCATCCCGCGCGGGGGCATCGGACCGGAACGCTGGCCCAGGCGCTGGCCGGCCGGGGCGCGGGGGGCGAGGAGCCCTGGCGGGCCGGGATCGTGCATCGTCTCGACCGCGACACCTCCGGCCTGCTGGTGGTGGCCAAGAGCGACGCGGTGCATCGGGCGCTCAAGGAGCTGCTGGCCGAGCGGCGGCTGCGGCGTGAGTATCTGACCCTTGTCGCGGGCCGTCCCGAGTCTCGGACGGGAACCATCGACGCGCCGATCGGGCGCGATCGCCGCGACCGGGTGCTGATGTCGATCGATACCGCCGAGCCGAAGGAGGCACGGACGCACTTCGAGATCGTGCTGGCGCTGGTGGACAGCACGCTGCTGCGAGTCACGCTGGAGACCGGCCGCACGCACCAGATCAGGGTGCACATGGCGGCGATCGGCCACCCCGTGTGCGGGGATCCGCAGTACGGTGGCCCCGGCGACTACGGGCTGGAGCGCCAGTTCCTGCACGCGGCGCGGCTGGCCTTCCCGCACCCGGTGACCGGCGCTGAGGTCGACGTCAGCTCCGAGCTGCCCGCGGAACTGGAGCGGGCGCTGGCCGAGGCCAAGTCGCGCCGGCCCGGTTAAGCGGCGGCGCCGGACTAAAAGCGGCGGAGCGGCCCGTCCAAAGCCGCCCCGCCGCACTGCTAGCGAACCGACCACCGGAGGTAGGGAAGGGAGGTTCGGTTCACGCTGCGGGTCGCCATCGGTGGTAGGGAAGATGACGACCCGCTAGCACCTACAACGGTGGAGAGCGCGAAAACTTTCGTAGACTGAGACCAGACCTTTCCTCTATCCCGCCCGGGCGAGGATTGCGGCCCTGCCCCGAAGCTCGTTTCGGGGTGCGCGACCACCGGCCCGGCGGAGCCTTTCACATTCTCACAAGGGAGTAGTAACCGTGGCTCAAATCGGCATCAAGGAGCTGCTGGAGGCCGGCGTACATTTCGGCCACCAGACACGCCGTTGGAATCCCAAGATGCGGCGCTTCATCTTCGGCGAGCGCGATGGCATCTACATCATCGATCTGCTGCAGACCGAGGCGCTGCTGCACGACGCCCGCGAGTTCGCCGCTCAGGTGGCTCGCCGGGGCGGAACGGTCCTGTTCGTCGGCACCAAGAAGCAGGCGCGCGACGCGATCAAGGACATCGCCGAGGCATCGGATATGCCCTACGTCAACCATCGCTGGCTTGGCGGCCTGCTGACCAACTTCCAGACGATCTCGCAGCGGATCAGGCGGCTTCACGACCTGGAGCGCTACGAGACCGAGGGCCAGCTGCAACTGCTGCCCACGCGGGAACGGATGGCGGCCCAGGCCGACCTCGCGAAGCTGCGCGCCAACCTCGGGGGCGTCAAGAACATGCAGCGCGTGCCCGACGCGGTGTTCGTGATCGACCTGAAGACCGAAGCGATCGCGGTGCGGGAGGCACAGCGTCTGCGGATCCCGATCATCGGACTGGTCGACACCAACTGCGACCCCGAGGGCATCGACTACGTGATCCCCGGCAACGACGACGCGATCCGCTCGTGCGCGGCGATCACCGGGGCGATCGGCGACGTGGTGGCCCAGGGCCACGGCATCTTCCGCGCCGAGGAGGAGGCGGCCAGACTGGAGCGCGAGCGCCAGGAGGCGGAGGAGCGCGCCCGGCGCGAGGCGGCCGAACAGGCCCGTCGCGAGGCCGAGGAGCAGGCCCGTGCGGCCGAGGAGCAGGCTCGCCGCGACGCCGAGGAGCAGGCCCGTCAGGCCAGCGAGGCGGCCGCCGCCGCTGAGGGCGCGCCGCACCGCCCCGGCCCCAGCCGCCGCCCCGGCCCCAGCCGCCGCCCCGGCCCCAGCCGCCGCCCCGGCCCCGCGGCCGGCCCCGACCGCCGCCACCCCGGCGACCACCTCGGAGCCGGCCCCGCCAGCCAGCCCGGCTCCCCAGACCCAGACCCCCACCCCGGCGGCTCCCCAGCCCCCCGCTCCCGAGGCATCGCCGCCTGAGCCTCCCCAGGCTCCGGCCGAGCCGGCGGCGCCGGCAACCGAGAGCGCCGAGGCCGCTACGGCCGAGGCGCCGCCCGAGACGGCCGAGGCGCCGCCCCAGACGGCCGAGGCGCCGCCCGAGACGGCCGAGCCGTCCGCGGCCGACGCAGAGGAGAAGGCATGACCGGGATCGCCGCCAAGGACGTCAAGGCGCTGCGCGACCGCACCGGGGCGGGAATGCTGGCGTGCCGTGACGCGCTGGCCGAAGCCCAGGGCGATCTCGATCAGGCCGTGGAGATCCTCCGCAGCCGCGGCGAGGCTCAGGCCGCCAAGCGCGCCGGCGAGGAGGCCCGCGAAGGGGTCGTGCAGAGCTATATCCACGCCGGCAACCGGATCGGCGCGCTGGTCGAGGTCGACTGCCAGACCGACTTCGTCGCCCGCAACGAGAAGTTCGTCGAGTTCGCCCGAGACGTGGCCCTGCACATCGCCGCCGCGAATCCCCTGGCTCTGACCGAGGAGGATGTCCCGGCCGAGGACCGGGAACGGGAGGAGCGGATCGCCACCGAGCAGGCAGCCGACCGGCCCGAGAATGTGCGCGAGCGAATCGTCAAGGGCAAGCTCGACAAGTGGCTCGACGAGGTGGTCCTGCTGCGACAGAAGCACGTCAACGAGGAGAAGCACGGCGGCAAGACGATCGAGGAGCTCCGCGCTGCGCTGGCGGCGGAGACGCGCGAGAACGTCGTCATTCGCCGGTTTGCCAGGTTCGCGGTTGGCGGCTGAGGCGGTGCCGGCCCCGGCCCAGCCCGAGACGCCGGGCACTCCGGCCTACAAGCGGATCCTGCTGAAGCTCTCCGGCGAGGCACTGATGGGCGAGCGCCCGTACGGCACCGACGCCGTGCGCGTGGCGGCGATCGCCCACGAGGTGGCGGCGATCCAGCAGCGGGGTATCGAGGTGGCGATCGTGGTCGGCGGAGGCAACATCTACCGCGGCCTGGAGGAGGCGGCCCGCGGCATGGATCGCGCCACCGGCGACTACATGGGCATGCTCGCGACGGTCCTCAATGCGCTCGCGCTTCAGGATGCGCTGGAGAAGGAGGAGATCGCCACCCGCGTGCAGTCGGCCATCACCATCTCCGAGGTAGCGGAGCCCTATATCCGCCGGAGGGCCATGCGCCACCTGGAGAAGGGCCGGATCGTGATCTTCGCCGCCGGAACGGGCAATCCGTTCTTTACCACCGATACCGCCGCCGCCCTGCGGGCGGCCGAGCTTCACGCGGAGATCATCCTGATGGCCAAGAACAACATCGAGGGCGTGTACACGGCCGACCCGGCGATCCACCCCGACGCCGAGTTCATCCCCGAGATCACCCACAAGGACGCGCTCACGCGCGGCCTGCAGGTGATGGACTCCACCGCGTTCGCGCTGTGCATGGACAACAACCTGCCGATCGTCGTGTTCAACATGGCCGACGAGCGCAACATCGACAAGATAGTGTCCGGCCAACGTGTCGGGACGTTGGTGAGGACATGAGTGAGATGATCGACGAGCTGCTCGCGGATGCCGGCGAGCGGATGGCGAAGTCCATCGAGTCCACGCGGCACGAGTTCGGTTCGGTGCGGACCGGGCGGGCCAGTCCGGCCCTGCTGGACCGGATCGTGGTCGACTACTACGGCGTCGCAACAGCGCTCAAGCAGCTGGCGACGATCACCGCCCCCGAGGCGCGGCTGCTGACCGTGCAGCCCTACGACAAGAGCTCGATCAAGGCGATCGAGCGCGCGATCATGGAGTCCGACGTCGGCCTCACTCCAAACAACGACGGAAACGTCATCCGCCTCAGCGTCCCGGAGCTGACCGAGGAGCGGCGCCGGCAGCTGGTCAAGGTGGTCCGTCACATCGCGGAGGAGGGACGCGTGGCGATCCGGAACGTCCGCCGTGACGTGATGCACGACCTGCGCGAGCTCAAGGACGCCGGTGAGGCGGGATCCGACGACGAGCACCGAGCCGAGGTCGAGCTGCAGCGGGTCACCGATGCGCGGATCGCCGAGCTCGACGAGCTGCTGGGGCACAAGGAAGAAGAGATCCTGGAGGTCTAGTGGGCCTCGGAGCGCAGGAAGCCACCGCCGAGCCCCGAGAGGACAGCGGCCGAGCCCGCTACGTAGCGATCATCACCGACGGAAACGGCCGCTGGGCCCGGCGGCGCGGACTCCCGGTGGTGGCCGGCCACGAGGCGGGGGCCGACACCGTCAAGGCGCGGCTGCGGGACGCGGCGCGGCTGGGCATCGAAGAACTGACCGTGTACTCGTTCTCGACCGAGAACTGGTCCCGTGCCGAGGACGAGGTCAAGGCGCTGATGGAGATGTTCGCCCGGCGGATCGAGCTCGAGACGCCCGAGCTCGATCAGGAGGGCGTGCGGATGCGCTTCATCGGGCGCCGCGCCGACCCGGTAGCCCCGGCGTTGCTGCAGCGGATGGCCTGGGCCGAGGATGTGACCAAGGCCAATCGGCGGATCACCCTGTTCGTGGCCTTCAATTACGGCGGCCGGGCGGAGATCGTGGATGCGGCCCGAACCTTTACGGGGAGTACCGAAGCCGAATTCAGAGCCCACCTCTACGCCCCCGAGATGCACGACCCCGACCTCATCATCCGCACCAGCGGTGAGCAGCGGCTCTCCAACTACCTGCTGTGGCAGGCCGCCTACTCGGAGTTCGTGTTCCGCGACGAGCTGTGGCCCGATTTCTCCCGCGAGGCGTTCGAGCAGACCCTGAGCGAATTCGCCGCCCGCGGGCGCCGGTTCGGAGGCCGCTGATGCCGGCCGGGCGCCGCCGGGGATCGCGAGCCCGACCGCCCGACCGCCCGCCCACCCGCCGCACCCGCCCGCCGCGTCCAGACGGCGACGCCCGCCCACCGGCCCGCCGGGCCGCGCGGTCGCAATCCCCGGCACGTTCCGCCTCCCGCCCGCGTCCGGGGCGCCGGGGGGGCGGCGGAGATGACGAGAACCAGGCAGCGCGACGGCCCCGCTCGGACCTGCTGGCGCGGGTCATCGTCGCGGTTCCGGCCGCCGTGGTGGCGATCGTGTTCGTCCGTCTGGGCGGCATCGCGTTCGCCCTGTTCATGATCGCCGTCGGCCTGGTCTGCCTGCACGAGCTCTACCGGATGCTCGGCCGCTGGCATCCCGCGCCTCTGGTGGGCTTCGCCTCGCTGGTGGCGATGGTCCTGGCGGGGCGATTCGGCACCCAGCGGGATGTCCTGGAGATCGCCGTGATAACCCTGCCGGTGACGTTCCTGATGGTGCTCGGGCGCGGTCAGCGCGCCGCTGTGACGGTGTCGGTGGCGGGAACCCTGCTCGGCGTCTACTGGATCGGGCTGGCGTTCGCCCACGCCGAGCTGCTGCGCCAGCTACCCCATGGCAACGGCATCATCATCGACGTGCTGGTGGGGACGTTCCTTGGCGACACCGCGGCGTACCTGGGCGGGAAGCTGTTCGGGCGCCGGCCGCTGGCCCCCACCATCTCGCCCCACAAGACGGTGGAAGGGCTCTTCTGCGGCATGCTGATCGCGGTGGTGGCGGTGTTCGTCGCCGGCCTGTATCAGACCTGGCTGACTCAGGGTGACTCGCTCCTGCTGGGACTGACGGTCGCGGTGCTGGGGCCGCTCGGCGACCTGTTCGAATCGGTCGTCAAGCGCGACGCCGGAGCCAAGGACGCGGGCAACCTGTTCGGCGCTCACGGGGGGGCGCTGGACCGGCTCGACGCGGTGATCTTCACGATCGTCGCCGGTTACTACGTGTGGGTCGCCGCGATGCAGTGAGGGCCGGCGAGCGCGACCTAGAATCGTTTCGGTGCCACGCCGCCTCGTCATCCTCGGGTCCACCGGATCGATCGGCGTGCAGGCCCTCGACGTCATCTCCCGCGGCGGCGACAATGATCTCAGGGTCGTCGGGCTGAGCGCCGCCAGCGATTGGCAGACCCTGATCGGACAGGCGCGCGAGCACGGAGTGCGCCGGATCGCGCTGAGCGACGCCGACGCCGCCGCGCGTGCCGCCGAAGCCTGGACCGACGGCGAGGTGCTGTCGGGGCCCGACGGGCTGGTGCGGTTGATCACCGAGGCCGAATGCGATCTGGTGCTGAACGCGATCGTCGGCTCGGCCGGGCTGGTACCGACGGTCGCGACGCTCGGCGAGGGGATCGACCTCGCGCTGGCCAACAAGGAATCGCTCGTCGTGGGGGGTGAGCTGGTGATGCAGCTCGCGGAGGCGACCGGAGCCGGCATCATCCCGGTGGACTCCGAGCACTCGGCCCTGCACCAGCTCCTGGCCGGCGAAGGGCCCGGCACGGTCGATCGGCTCATCCTGACGGCCTCGGGGGGGCCGTTCCGGGGCTGCACCGAGGCAGAGCTACGCGACGCCACCATCGAGCAGGCGCTGGCCCATCCGACATGGGCGATGGGCGGCAAGATCACGATCGACTCGGCAACGCTGATGAACAAGGGGCTCGAGCTGATCGAAGCCCATCACCTGTTCGGGACGCCGTATGAGCAGATCGACGTCGTCGTTCACCCCCAGTCGATCATCCACGCCCTGATCCAGCTGTGCGACGGGGCGACGCTGGCGCATCTCGGCTACCCGGACATGCGCGTCCCGATCTCCTACGGGCTGCACTACCCCGAACGGGTCGACGTCCCGGTGCGGCCGCTGAACCTCGCCGAGCTGGGGTCGCTGACGTTCGAGCCGGTGGACCTGGAGACGTTCCCCTGCCTGCGGCTGGCCCGCGCGGCGGGGATCGCGGGCGGCACCGCCCCGTGCACGCTCAACGCCGCCAACGAGGTTGCGGTCCACGCCTTTCTCCACGGCCGGCTGCGGTTCCTGGAGATCGCCGCGGTGATCGAGGCGACGCTCGAACAGGTGCCCGAGCAGCCCGTGCACTCGTTTGACTCGCTGGCCCAGGCCGATGACGCGGCGCGGCGGGTCGCGTCCGGTCTTATCCAGAGCCACGTGAGCCCTTGAGCTCCCGCTCATCGAGCTTGCCACACTAGGTCACGGGTTTGTCCTACGTTCTCGCCTTCCTGGGCTTCGCGGCCCTCATCATCCTGCACGAAGCCGGCCACTTTGTCGCCGCCAAGCTGGTCGGCATGCGCGTGGAGCGCTTCTCGCTGTTCTTCGGGCCGCTGCTGGTGAAGTTCCGGCGCGGCGAGACCGAGTACGGGATCGGCCCGATCCCCCTCGGTGGCTACGTGAAGATCACCGGGATGAACCCCAACGAGGACATCCCCGCGGAGTTCCGCGCCCGCGCCTACTACAACCAGCCGGTCTGGAAGCGGGTCGTGGTGATCCTGGCCGGCCCCGCGGTCAACATCGTGATCGCCTTCGTGATCGTCTGGGCGTTGCTGCTCAACAACGGCCAGCCGGTTCCGCTCGAGCGCGTCGCCGCCGTGCAGCCAACCGCCGCGGCCGCCAGCGTGCTGCGGCCCGGGGATGTGGTGGTGTCGGTCGACGGCGTGACCGGGAGCGAGCAGCGGTTGCGCAATCAGATCGGCAGCCATCATTGCGCCGGCGCGCAGGTCACGGGCTGCGCCGCTGCGACTCCCGTCCAGCTCGTGGTCCGTCGCAACGGCAGCCTGGTGCATTTTGCCGTGCGGCCCCGCTACAGCGGCATCGATCACCGTCCCGAGCTCGGATTTCTGTTTGCCGTGGGCACGCATTACCCCGGCGTGGCCGGTGCGGCTACCGCCGCGGGCTCGGGTCTGTGGTCGATCACCACGCAGACGGTCTCGACGATCGCACGGATATTCGAGCCCCAGGAGCGCAAGCAGCTCTCCGGGGTGGTCGGTGGCTACACGGTGACCCAGCAGTCGTTTGCGACCAGCCCGTCGCTGGCGCTCCAGGTGCTGGCGCTGATCTCGCTCTCGCTGGGGATCATCAACCTGTTCCCGTTCCTGCCGCTCGACGGCGGTCACGTGTTCTGGGCGGTGGCCGAGAAGGTTCGAGGCCGGCGAATCCCGTTCGTGGTCATGGAGCGGGCCGGCATGATCGGGTTCGTGCTGATCATCCTGCTGTTCTTCATCGGCCTCAGCAACGACATCAGCACGATCGCGGGGAAGGGCTTCAACGTCCGCTGACCCGCGGCGGATGACCCCGGCTGCGATAGCTTGCGCCTAGAAGTCCCGATAGCGGCGAGGAGGAGAGCATGGAGAGCAGCACCACCACGGTCTCGGCGGCGGCCGGGGCGGTCGACGCCTCGACGCTGACCGCGGCGCTGCGCCGAACCGCCGCGGCCCACCCGGAGATCGTCGCGGTCCGCACGCCGGACGACGGCGTCTCGCTGACATGGTCACAGCTGCTGGACCGGGTCGATGCCCTGGCCGGTGGCCTGGACAGGCTGGGGGTCGGGCGCGGCGACTGCGTCGCGATCATGCTCTCCAACCGGCCGGAGTTCCACATCGCAGACCTGGCGGCGGCGACCCTCGGGGCGACCCCGTTCTCGATCTACACCACCTATCCGGCGCAGGAGATCGAGTACCTGTGCGCCGACGCCGGCTGCCGGATCGCGATCGTCGAGCAGGCCTTCCTGCCCGTGATGCAGGAGGCCCAGAAGTCGCTCCCCCGGCTCGAGCACCTCATCGTGGTTGACGGCGAACCACCCGAGGGAACCCTCGCGCTGGCCACGGTGGAGGGCTCTGCCCCCGGCTTCGACGCCGCCGCCGCGGCCGAGCGCGTCACCCCCGAGGACGTGCTGACGCTGATCTACACCTCGGGCACCACCGGGCACCCCAAGGGCGTGCAGCTGACCCATCGTGCGGTGATGTTCACCGCCCGTCAGGTCCAGGCGGTGATCGATTTTCCGTGCGGGTCGCGCGTCCTCTCCTGGCTGCCGGCGGCTCACATCGCCGAGCGGATGGCCCACCACTACATCCCGGTGGTGTTCGCCGGCACCGTCACCTCCGTCCCCGACCCGCGCGAGGTGCTCTCCTACCTGCCGCGGGTCCGTCCGAACTGGTTCTTCGCCGTACCGCGGATCTGGGAGAAGCTCAAGGCCGGGCTGGAGGCGATGCAGGCGGCGCAGCCCGAAGAGCAGCGCCGCCCGGTGCAGGAGGCGCTGCAGGCCTCAATCGAGCGGGTGCGCCTGCGCCAGCAGGGTCAGCCCGTCCCACCCGAGCTCGAGGCGAAGGTGGCACAGGCCGACGAGACCCTGTTCTCCAAGCTGCGCGAGATGCTCGGGCTCGACCAGGCCGTGACCGTCAACGTCGGAGCTGCGCCGACTCCGATCGACGTGCTGGAGTTCTTTCACGCGATCGGGATCGAGCTGGCGGAGCTGTGGGGAATGTCGGAAACCAGCGGCACGGGCGCCGTCAACCGTCCCGGTGCCGTCAAGATCGGCACCGTCGGGCCGGCGTCGCCCGGGGTGGAGCTCAAGCTCGCCGGTGACGGTGAGGTCCTGTGCCGGGGCGAGTTCTTGATGTCCGGCTACCGCAATCAGCCCGAGCAGACCTCGGAGGCGATCGACGCCGACGGCTGGCTGCATACGGGCGATGTCGGCACGATCGACCAGGACGGCTTCCTGAGGATCGTCGACCGCAAGAAGGAGCTGATCATCAACGCGGCCGGCAAGAACATGTCGCCGGCCAACATCGAGGCGGCGGTCAAGTCCGGAAGCCCGCTGATCGGGCAGGCCTGCGCGATCGGCGACGGTAGGCCCTACAACACGGCGCTGATCGTGCTCGACGCCGATTTCGCCCCCCAGTGGGCCTCCCAGCACGGTCTCGGCGATAAGGCGCTGGCGGATCTGGCGACCGAGCCGCAGATCGTGCAGGCGGTGCAGGAGGGCGTCGATCGCGCCAATCAGCGTCTGGCGCGTGTGGAGCAGATCAAGAAGTTCACGGTCATTGCGGGAGACTGGCTGCCGGGCGGCGATGAGCTGACGCCGACGATCAAGCTCAAGCGCAAGCCGATCGCGGAGAAATACCGGCGGGAAATCGCGGCCATGTATTCGTGAGTGGCGTCTGGGCTCGAGGCAGGCGGTCCGCGATGTCCGCCTAAGCGGCGGCGCCAGCGCCGATCGAGCGGGACACCAGCTCGATCGGGTGATGGATCGGGAGCACGTGGCCGAGCTGGCGCAGGTGCAGATCGAGCTGCGCGGCGCAGCCTGGGTTGCCGGCCGCGATCGCCTGCGCGCCGGTCTCGATCAGGTGACGCGCCTTGCGCTCGCCCAGCGCCGCCGCCGCCTCGGGCTGCACGAGGTTGTAGATGCCCGCCGAACCGCAGCAGATGTCGCGCTCGGTGGCGACCTCCACGAGCTCCAGGGCGGGGATCGCGTGCAGCAGCTCCCGCGGCTGGCTGCGCACGCCCTGGGCGTGGGCGAGATGGCAGGCGTCGTGGTAGGCCACCCGCAGCGGTACCGCTCCCCGCCGCGCGCGGGGCGGCACGGTGGCCAACATCTCCGAGATGTCGCTGACCCGGGATGAGAATGCTCGCGCCTCCCGTGAGTCGAGCAGGTCCCCGTACTCCTTCATCGCCGAGCCGCACCCGGCCGCGCCGGTGACCACGTAGTCAAGCCCGGCCGCGCCGCCGACGGCCGCGAACGCGTCGATGGTGGCCTGCGCCCGTCGTGTCGCACCCGCCTCGGCGCCGCCGTGGAGCTCGAGCGCTCCGCAGCAGTCGGGCAGCTTCGGCGCGAGGACCTCGAACCCCTCGGCCGCCAGCACGTGCACGGTGGCGCGGTGGACGTGGGGATAGAAGACGCGCTGCACGCACCCGAGCAGCAGCCCGACTCGTCCTCGCTGCTCTCCGACCGCGGGGGTTCGCTCGGGAATCGCCGCCTTGACGGCTTCGGCTACGGGGGTTCGCGGCGCCACCTTGGCCAGGATCGAGAGACGCTCGGGAAGCCGCTCCACACCGAGCTTGCGCGCGGTGGCGAGCATGGGGACCAGGGCCCGTAGTCGCTTGGGGTGCGGGAGCGTCTCATACAGCAGCCGGCGCAGCGCGCGCTCTGAGCGGCTGCGCTCGTGGTGGCGCTCGACCTGGGGCCGCACACGCTCGATCAGGCGGTCGTATTGCACCCCCGAGGGGCACGCGGTCACGCACGCCATACAGCCCAGGCAGCGGTCGAAGTGGGTCACCATCTCGTCCGACATCTCCGACCCCGGCTGCAGGCCCTCGTCCATCAGCACGATCCGCCCGCGCGGCGAGTCGGCCTCGGCGCCCCACAGCACGTAGGTCGGGCAGGTGTCCAGGCAGAAGCCGCAGTGCACGCAGTCGTCGATCAGCGACTGCTCCGGCGGGCGGTGGAGGTCGAAGGCGGCCACGACGGTCAGATCCCGTCCACGAACAGGCCCGGATTGCAGGTGCCGGACGGATCGAAGCGTTCCTTGACGCGGCGCATGAGCTCCACGGCGGGACGCTCCGAGGCGCCCCAGGGATCAAGCTGCCCGCGGGTCTGCGCCGGTGCGTCGAGCAGCGTCGCGACGGTACCGCGGGGAATCCGGTCGCGGAGCGTCGAGATCGCCTCGGGCTCGAGCTCCACGAAGCTGGATCCCAGCGCCACCCGTCCGACCACCGTTCCCGAGCAGGCATCGACGGCGCGCAGGACGCTCGGAAGCTGGCTGGGCGCTGCTGCGAGCCGCATCAGGGCATGCTCGTGCGAGCGCTGGCCGGCGCGCTGACGCTCCCACAGCGGCTCGTCGTCAGTCGCCACGTCCACCTGCTCGAGCCCCAGCTCCTCCATCAGCCGAGACGCACGCTGGGCGCGGCGGGCCGCCTCGGGGCCCCGGCAGCGCACCAGCAGGCCGCCGCGTCCACCGCGCCAGGCCACATCGAGGGCGTCGAACTCGAACCGCGACGCGGCCAGAGCCAGCGCGGCCGTTCCCAGGCGGTCGGGATCGCCGGCGGCGCCCAGCGCGGTGGCGCTGTCGGGATGCAGCGGGTGCAGGCGGACGTTGACCGAGACGATCAGACCCAGCGTCCCGAACGACCCCGCAAACAGCTTGGCGATGTCATAGCCGGCTACGTTCTTGATCACCTTGCCGCCGGAGCGCGCCACCGTGCCGTCGCTGAGCACCACGGTGGCACCGACGACGAGGTCCCGCGGAGCGCCGTAGCGATGCCGGAGCGGTCCGGAGTCGCCGGTGGCGACCACGCCGCCGATGGTGGCTCCCGCGTCCTCACCCAGCGCCGGATCCAGGGCCAGCATCTGGCCCTCGGCGGCAAACGCCCGCTGCGCCTGGGCGATCGGGACGCCCGCCTCGAGCGTGGCGGTGAGGTCTCCCGCGTTGTGCTCGAGGATCCGGTCCAGGCCCAGGGTGCTGAGCTGCAGGTCGGCCGGTTCGGTGGGCCGTCCCCATCCGAGCTTCGTGCCCGCGCCGACGATCCGCACCGTCAGCCCCTCGGAGCTGGCTGCCGACAGCGCCGAGGCCGCCTCATCGACGGTTTGCGGAGCGTGCGAGACAGTGGTCGCCATGCCTAGAAGCGCTCCGCCACGCCGGCCCGCTCGAGCGGGTGCTGGCGATACGGTCCGGGGACCTCGCCGCACAGCCGCGGCGTCGGCATCACCTTGCCGGGATTGGCGAGTCCGCGGGGGTCAAACGCACAGCGCAGCCGCTGGAATGTCGCCAGGTCGGGCTCGGTGAACATCGAGGGCATGTACGCCTTCTTGTCGACGCCGACACCGTGCTCGCCGGTGATCGACCCGCCCGCGTCGACGCACGCCTTGATGATCAGCCCCGACAGCTCCTCGGCGCGCTCGGCCTCTCCCTCGCGGGCCGAGTCGTAGCAGATCAGCGGGTGCAGATTGCCGTCGCCGGCGTGGAATACGTTGGCCACGCGCAGGCGGTACTCGGCGGCCAGGGAATCGATCTGGCGCAGCACCTCGGCCAGTCGCGTGCGCGGGATCACGCCGTCCTGAACGTAGTACGCCGGGGCGATGCGCCCCATCGCGGCGAACGCGGCCTTACGGGTGCGCCAGATCAGGTCACGCTCGATCTCGCTCTGGGCGACGCGAACGTCGAGGGCTCCGGCGTCGGCGCAGGCCTCCATCAGCCCCTCCAGGCCGGTCACGCACTCCTCGCGCGCGCCATCGAGCTCGACCACCAGGGCCGCGCCGGCGTCGAGGCGATAGCCGACCCCGGTGGCCTGCTCGGCCGCCTCGATCGAGAGCCGATCCATCATCTCGATCGCGCCCGGAACGATCCCCGCCCCGACGATGGCTGAGACGGCGTCGCCGGCGGACCCGGTATCGGCGAAGAAGGCCACCAGCGTACGAACGCTCTCGGGGGCCGGGATCACGCGCAGCGCGATCTTGGTGGCGACGCCGAGCGTTCCCTCGGAGCCGACGAACGCGCCGAGCAGGTCATAGCCGGGCGCGTCACGCTCCAGGGTGACCAGCGAGCCGTCGCTGAGCACCACTTCGAGCCCCGTGACGTAGTTGGTGGTGAAGCCGTATTTGAAGCAGTGAGCGCCGCCGGAGTTCTCGGCGACGTTGCCGCCGATCGAGCAGACGATCTGGCTGGAGGGGTCGGGCGGGTAGAAGTGCGTGGGGGCGACGGCACGCGAGACGGCGACGTTGGTGACCCCGGGCTCGACCACGACGCGGGCATCGTCGAGATCGACCGACAGGATCCGGCGCAGCCGCGCCAGCACGATCAGAACGCCTTCGGCGTGCGGCAGCGCGCCGCCTGACAGTCCCGTCCCGGCGCCCCGGGCCACCCACGGCACGTCGGCCTCGGCGCAGGCCAGGACGACCGCCTGCACCTGCGCGGCGGTCCCCGGGAGGACCGCCGCGATGGGCGCCTGTCGATGGTGCAGCAGTCCGTCGGATCGGTAGGTCGCAAGCTCGTGCGGGTGGGTCAGCACGTGCTCGCGACCGCAGATCTCACGTAGGCGTGCGATCAGCTCCTCAGGCGCGCCAGACGGCATCGCCCTTGAGTATTCCCGATGTGTGACCGCTAATGCACCTTGATGTTGAAACTACGGCTGATGACGGTCGAGCCGCTCACACCCGGGGGCAGCAGCGCGTCGTTGGGATAGGTGTAGACGAGCCGCAAGCTGCCACCCGACTTCTTGAACTTCATCCTGGTGTCGAAGTAGCCGCCGGACTTGGTGATCTTGAACGTCTTGATCGTCACGTAGGCGTGATGGTTGCTCGACTCCTGCAGCGCCACCGTCTGCGTGCCATGTCCCGCGCTCGCCATCGTCGCGGCGGGCCGCACGGCACCCCAGACCTCGACCTTGTTGCGGTGCGAGAACGTCGTCCTGGGCATGTAGAACGGGAGGATGTAGGCGGCATAGGTCGGCTTGTGCACGGCGTCGGGATATTCCAGCCCACTGGCGAAGCCCGCGTAGGGCCCGGTCGTGGTGGGCGGATCCTGGAGCAGGTACTGCATGTAGGACTTCAGGCGCGAGTTCTTGTAGCTCAGGTACTCCGCCCAGTTGATGTAGTACGCCGCCGTGGTGGGCGAGACGTAGTGCGAACGGGCCGGCGGATGGGTGATGTAGCCGTACTCGTCGTTGTAGATGGGGAACCGACGATGTGAGCCGTACACGGCGTTGACCTTGTCGATGACCGTGCCGAAGTTGCCCAGGTCAGGGAAGGTCGCGAAATCGGGATCGCCCTTGCCGTCGCGGACCGGGGAGCCATTGTCGGGGTACGGATGGTCGGCCATGCCGCTGGCCTTGAACAGCGCCGGGTTCTGGGCCCTGAAGCGCTTGGAGGCAGCTCTCGTCTTCGGGCAGCCCCGGGCCTTGGCGTAGCTACCCCGCAGTTGCTTGTACTTGCTGTCGACGCAGTACAGCGTGCGGATGAACTGCAGGGGCTTGGTCTGGGCGAAGTTGCCGGGAAAGCCCTGCGGCGCGTGCGCGGTGGGACGACCACTCATTCCTCGTGCGGCGTAGCCGCCGATGGTGATCGTGTCATGTCCGTGGCCGGTGGCCTGCAGCGCGTTCCAGCCGGCGTTGAGGATGCCTCGATAGAGCATCGGTCCAACCGAGACGCGCGATCCGTTTATCGCCTGGGGGCCGAGATCCTCGCCGAAGTTCGGCTCGTTGAAGATCGCCCAATAGCGGACCGCGGGCAGCGGTGACTTCTGACCGGCCGGGGTGAATCCACCGTCATAGCGCGTGGCCACCGCCTGCATGAACTGGCCGTAGGCCTGCGCGTTGGGCTTGTAGGCGAAGTAGGGGTCATAGCCACCGGGAACGGCAGCCTCGGCCCATTGCGGGGCGCCACCGGTGACGGTGAAGTCGATGCGGATCCCGTACTTCTGGGCGTCGCGCACGATCGTGTCATACGGCGCCCAGTTGCCCGCCGGGTACGCGTCGGGATTGGTGGCGTCGAACGCGGGCTTGGTGAACGAGAGGTTGTCGGGGGCGATCTGCGACCACGGGACGATGATCCGGGCCATGGTGGCGCCGAGCTCGCGGAACTGCTGGAAGGTGGCGTCGGGATGGCTGACCACACCACCGTCCTGGATCATGGCGATCTGGGACGTGGAGGCCGAGGCCGTCGCCGGCGCGGCTACGGCCGCGACCCCGGCGGCCGCGATGCTGAGCGTCACGGCGGCGGATCTGCGTGAAAGGAGTCGCTGCGCGAAGAGTTTGGGCATAGTGGGGATAACAGCTCCAGGCGGTTAGAGTTGCGGCGCCACCACTTCCCCGGTTGGGCGTTTGCAGTGGTGGCCAGAACGGGCCGGGTCCAGCCTACCCCGAGCCGGTCAAGGGTAGTCTGACCGCTCGGGAGGTTAACCGAGCGTAACGTTGACGGTGCGACTGAAGATCTCCGGCCCGTGGGGATAGGACCACGCGAGCCGAACGGTACCGCTGCCCGGGAAGGATTGCGCCACGTCGAAGTAGCCGTGGCGGTCGGTAACCGGCACCTTGCGGAGGGTCTTGAAGGTCGCGCCGGAGAGGGGGCGGAACTGGATCCGCACCCGCTGCGGGCGGTGGCTGGCCAGATCAACGTGCGCGGCTGGGCGCACGCAGCCCCAAACCTCGAGCGGATGTCCGGTCTTGGTCTTCGTGGCCGGCAGGAAGATCGGCATGCGGTAGGCGTAGAAGCCGGGCTTGGGAACGCCGGCGGCGGTCTCCAGGCCGGTCGCGAACACGCCGCTGGGCCCATCGATCAGCAGGTACTGGTCATAGGAGCGCAGCCGCGGGTCAAGCCAGGTGAGGTACTCCGACCAGTTCAGGTAATACGCCGCCACGGTCTGGCTGACGGTCCCGGGCTCGGCGTCGGGCGGGGTGGTCTGGTAGCCGTACTCCGTCGACCAGATCGGAAATCGAGTGTGGGAGCCATACACCCGCTGGAGGGTGTCGAGCGTTCGCTCCAGCCGCGGGAGCTCCGCCAGTTCGGCGTAGTCGGGTTCACCCGGCGTCGCCGTGTTCGGCGAGAGACCCTGCGGATAAGGGTGATCGGCGAACCCGCTGGCGTGAAACAGGCCCGGGTGCGCGGTGGCGAAGGCGGCCGAGCCCGCCGCCGTGCTCGGGCAGCCGCGGGCGCTGGCCGCCGCCCCCCGGAGCGTTTGATACGAAGCGTCGACGCAGTACAGGGCACGCAGGAAGCGCAGCGGCGCCATTCCCGCGAACAGTCCCGGCGCGTCGCCGAAGGTCGCCCCGGCCGGGGCGATCTCGCCGATCAGGATCGTGTCTGCGCCGTGGCCGGTGGCGTGGAGAGCGCTCCACGCCGCGTCCACCAGGCCACGGTACAGCGCGCCGGAGACCTCCACCTGCGAGTGCGGCACCGCCTGGGGCGCGAGCTCGGGACCGTAGTTGGGCTCGTTCCAGATCGACCAGAACGAGACCCGTGGCAGGGGGTGCGAGGTGCCCGGCGGCACGTAGTGGCCGCTATAACGCGTCGCCACGGCGCGGACGAACTGCCCGTAACCGGTCGGCGAGGGTCGCCACTCCGGCTGCGTGCTCGGATCCGGCGCCCCCGGCCCCGACGCCCACGCCGGCGGCGGCGGGACCAGGGCAAGGTCGGTGGTCATCCCGCGGGCGTGGATGCCGCGCACGATCGTGTCGTAGATCGTCCAGTTGGACGCCGGATAGGCCGCAGGGTCGGCGGCGTTGAAGCTGGGACGCCGCCGCGAGGTCGGGGCAGGGGCGATGTCGGCCCAGTGCATGTAGATGTGCACCCGGTCGGCCCCCAGCCGTTGGAGCTGATCCAGCGTTCCGGCCGGATTGGCCACCAGTTCGCTGGCGGGAGTGAACATCGACTCGGGTCCAACCCGCCGGGGGTGCAGCGGTGGCAACGGTGCCGCCGACGTCACGCCCCCGCTGCCGCCGCCCGAGGCGAGTAGCACGACCACCACCACCGCCACCACGACGAGCGTCAGCGCCCCAGCGGCGAGGGCGAGGCGGGAAGGGCGGCGCGGCTCGGAGGACGTTGGCGTCGCGGGCAAGCGGAGGACAATAACGGCGGGTGCGATGAAGAGTTGCGTTTCTTCGCCGCCTCCACGGGCAACTCTCGTGGCGCCCTGGGTCGAATGTAGACTGCGGCCGCATGCTCCTGCCGGCCCGAACCGGCGCCGCCGGCGTGGCCCGAAAAGGACCGGCTCCGGGACCGCTCGGGTTAGCGCCCGAGACCTGGTTGCTGCTGGCGATCACGATCGCCGCGGCGGTGTTGCGCTTCGCGACGATCTCGGCCCAGAGCTACTGGGTCGACGAGTCCCAGGCGGCTCACGAGATGCAGCTGTCGTTCGGGGCCATGCTCCGCGCCTGGAGCGGATTCGAGTGGAACCCGCCCCTGTACTTCGTCCTGCTGTGGCCGTGGGCGAAGCTGTTCGGCACCGGGTCGACCGCTCTGCGGTCGCTATCGGCCGTGCTGGGGACGGGGCTGGTGCCGCTCCTGTACCTGTGCGGCCGCGAGCTGGTGTCCCGCCGGGCCGGACTGGTGGCGGCCCTCCTGACGGCGTTCAGTCCGCTGATGATCTGGTACTCGCAGGAGGCGCGTGAGTACATGCTGCTGCTGGTGTTGTGCGCCGGCTCGATGCTGCTGTTCGCGCGGGCATGGCGCGCGCCGTCGCGCCGCGTCGTGCTGTGGTGGGCGGTGGTCTCCGCGCTGGCCCTGCTGACGCAGTACTTCGCCGGCTTCCTGATCGCGGCTGAGGGCCTGCTGCTCGTCCAGCGCCACCGCAGCCGTCTGACCATGGTGGCGCTGGGGGCCATGGGTGTGGTCGAACTGGCCCTGCTGCCGCACGTGCTGCCACAACTCAGGCAGCCGGCCGCGTTCATCGTCGGCATCCCGCTCTCGATCCGCATCCAGCAGGTGCCGGTTACCTTCGCCATGAACACCCTGTACCGCAGTTCGCTGGTCTCCTACGGCCTGATCGGCGCAGCGATTCTCGCCGCCGCGCTGATCGCGTTGCTGGTGATCGGCGCTGACGCGGCGGAGCTGCGCGGCGTCGCCCTGGCCGCTGCGCTGGCGGCCGCCGTGTTGCTGGTTCCGCTGGTGGTGGCGCTGCTAGGCCACGACGACTACATCGCGAGAGGGTTGATGCCCGCGTGGATACCGCTGGCGATCGTGCTCGGCGCCGCCTCTACACCCGCCCACGCCCGCTCCGCCGGCGCGCTGCTGGCCGTCGTGCTGCTGGCGATGTTTGTCTACGCGGGGATCCGGATCGGGGGGGACGCCCGCTTCCAGCGCCCGGACTGGCGCGGGGTGGCGGCGGCTCTGGGCCGGCCGGGTCACGCGCGCGCGATCGTGGCCGCCGACGGCGAATTCGCCACCGGTCCGCTGTCGATCTATCTGCCGGGGAGCCCGTGGTCGGGTCCTGGTCAGTCGCCACCGACCCCGGCGCCGATCACGGTCGCCGAGGTCGACGTGGTGGCCAGCCCCAGCGATGCGATCGCCAAGCTTGCGCCCGGGGTACGGCTGATCGCCTCCCGTACGGTGGGGGGATATCGGGTCGATCGCTTTTCGTTGTCGTCCCCCTGGCGCCAGAGCGCCGCGTCGATCGGTGCTCGCGCCGTGGCGCTGATGAGCAACGCGCCGGCCGGCACCACCGTGATGATCCAGCGCCCGCCGGCATGAGCTCGGTTCCCTGGCAGGCCACCGCTCGCAGCGCCGCCCAGCGACTCGGCGTTGATCCGCGCTACGTCCGGAGGTTTCGCTGGATCCACAAGGCCTCGGTCCTCCGCAGCCACCAGGCCAGCCTGCGGCGAAACCTCCCGTTCGTGCTGCTGGACCCGGAACCGCACAACTTCACCTACGACATCGCCAATGAGCCGGACCTGGTGGACTGGGTCGCGACGGTGGCGTCTCGCGACCGGAGCACCGCCGAGGCCTACGTGCGGGAACCCGGCCACGACGTGACATTGCAGCAACGACTGCGCCAGGCGACCTCCGGTCATTGGTTGTGGACCAAGTCCGCTCCGGCGTTTGGCAAACGCCTGGGCTGGTATGCGCTGGCTCGGACGGTCAGGCCGCAGCTGATCATCGAGACCGGAGCCCATGACGGCCTGGGGTCACTGCTCTTGCTGCGCGCGCTCGAGCGAAACCTCGAAGATGGCTCGGGCGGTCGACTGGTGTCCTTTGACGTCAATCCGAACGCCGGCTGGCTGGTGGGCCGACACCCGTTGTGGGATCTGCGAATCCAGTCGTCACGCGAAGGCCTGCCGCAGGTGCTCGCCGACAGCGATGGGGTAGGGATGTTCATCTATGACGGCTGGCACTCCTACGACAGCGAGCTGTGGGAGCTTGCCGCCACCGCGGGCCACCTCACCCCCGACGGCGTCCTGCTCAGTGATGATGCGCAGGTCACGCACGCGCTGGCCGATCTCTGTCGCCAGAGCGGCCTGGCCTACTTCGAATTTCAGGAGCGTCCCGCGGATCACTTCTATCCCGGCTCCGTGCTGGCGGCGGGACGCAGCGCGGAGTGGGCATGAGACGCTCGCGCCCCAGTCCGCCTAAGCTTGGCCCGGTGAGACGCCGAATCCAGATCGGTTTCGCTCTGCTCGGCGCCGTGTTGACGCTCGCCGTCACGGCGGTGCCGGCCGCCGCGGCGTCGAACCCGGTGATCGCCGACTGCAACGCCCACGGCGCCCTGACCAAGACGTATTCGATATCCGCGCTGCACCAGGCGCTCAGCAGCATGAGCGCGATCACCAAGGAGTACACCAGCTGCTCGGATGTCATCAACCGGGCGCTGGCCGCGGCCGTGAGCGGCGGCGGGACCGGCGGTGGCACCGGCAACGGCGGATCGGGCTCGTTCCTGCCCACCCCAGTGATCATCATCCTGGTGCTGCTGATTCTCGCGGCGGTGGGCTTCGGCGCGCTGGCGATCAGGCGCCGCCGCGACGGTCCGGCCCCGAGCCAGGAACCCGGCGGGACCCACCCCTAGCCTCCCTACACTGGGAGCTATGCCCTCAGACAGACAGATTCACGTCGGCCGGGTGCCGATCGGCGGCGGGGCCCCCGTCGCGGTGCAGACGATGACCAAGACCGAGACGGCCGACCTGCCGGCGACGATGAGCCAGATCCGTCGCGTGGCCGAGGCCGGCGCCGACATCGTGCGAGTCGCCGTGCCGCGCGAGAAAGACGTCGAGGCACTGGCCAAGATCGTCGTCGATTCGCCGATCCCGGTGATCGCCGATGTGCACTTCAACTACACCCTGGCTCTCAAGGCGCTGGACGCCGGAGCCCACTGCGTACGCCTCAACCCGGGCAACATCGGTGGTCCGGACAAGGTGGCGCTGGTGGCGGCGCGGGCGACCGAGCTCGGCACGCCGCTGCGGATCGGGGTCAACTCCGGTTCGCTGCCCAAGCACCTGCACGCGCTCGAGCGCGAGAGCCCGGTCGAGGCGCTGGTCAGCGCCGCGGTCGAGTTCGTGGAGCTGATGGAGCGGCTGGAGTTTCAGAACTTCAAGGTGTCGATCAAGTCGACCAACGTTCCCAACACCATCGCCTCCAACCGTCTGCTGGCGGAGCGGATCCCCTATCCGTTGCATCTCGGGATCACCGAGGCGGGGACCAAATGGTCAGGCTCGCTGAAGTCCGCGGTCGGCCTGGGGACGCTGCTCGCCGACGGCATCGGCGACACGATCCGGATCTCGCTTTCCACCTTTCACGCCGAGGAGGAGGTCAAGGTGGCCTGGGAGATCCTCAAGGCGCTGCAGCTGCGCGAGCGTGGACCGGTGCTGATCGCGTGTCCGACCTGCGGGCGGCTCCAGTTCGACATGGACACCGTGGTGGCCGACATCGAGCGGCGGCTGGAGGCGTATTCAGACCCGATCGAGGTGGCCGTGCTGGGCTGCGCCGTGAACGGCATCGGCGAGGCCTCGCACGCGGACTTCGGGATCGCCGGCGCCAAGGACGAAGGTTTCATCTTCAGTCGTGGCGAGGCCCTGCGCAAGGTGCCCACCGACCAACTCGTCGACACGCTGTTCGCCGAGATCGACAGGTACGTGAGCTCGGGACGGGTCGACGTGGATGCCTCCGAGGCCGCCGCGGCGGCGGAGGGGCTGGAGCGGATCGAGGCCGACAACGCGGGCGACCTGACGCCGGAGCGGCTGGCGGCGATGGAGGCGGCGGCGGTCGACGCCGAGGACGGCGACCTGGACCTGGTGGAGCGGATCGAGCCGATGCCGGCGCGCCTGGACGAAGCGCAGTCGCCGGTGGCCGGACGGCGTTTCACCCGGGCCTGACGCGCCGGCTCGGGGCCCGGCGGGACACCCGAGCCGAGCTTTGACCCGGACGCGCGGCGACGCCGACGAGACGGGGCTCGCGCCGTCGCCGCAGCCTCCAGGCGACTTCGTCTCTAGCTGACCTTCTCGAATCCGGCCGCGACCGCGGGCCAGTTGACGACG
Organism: uncultured Solirubrobacterales bacterium; assembly: GCA_963744195.1. GTDB lineage: Bacteria > Actinomycetota > Thermoleophilia > Solirubrobacterales > Solirubrobacteraceae > Palsa-465. The sequence goes on along the minus strand of CAVUSY010000009.1, from coordinate 375,611 downwards.
TTCCACCACGCGTCGATGTAATCGGGACGGCGGTTCTGGTACTTGAGGTAGTAGGCGTGCTCCCACACGTCAACGCCGAGCAGCGGGGTCTTGCCGTCGCTGATGGGGTTGTCCTGATTGGCGGTGGACACCACGGCCAGCCCGGAGCCGTCGTGAACCAGCCAGGACCAGCCGGAGCCGAAGCGGTTCACGCCGCCGTCCTTGAACTTCGCCTTGAAGTCGTCGAACGAGCCGAACGCGGAGCTGATCGCCTCCGCCAGCGCGCCGCTCGGCTCACCGCCGCCATCCGGCGCCATCCATTCCCAGAACAGGGAGTGGTTGTAGTGGCCGCCGGCGTTGTTACGAAGCGGAGTCTGCTTGTCCGCGGGCAGCGAGCCGAGATTCTTCAGCAGCTCCTCCACCGGCTTGTCCGCCCACTCGGTGCCCTCGAGCGCGGCGTTGGCCTTGTCCACGTACGCCTGATGGTGCTTGTCGTGGTGCACCCGCATCGTCGCCTCGTCGACATGCGGTTCCAGTGCGTCGTAGTCGTAGGGGAGAGGCGGGACGGAATACGCCATGGCGTGGCTCCTTTGCTGGGCTGAATTTCGGGGGTGTAGCTAAACATAGCCGGGAGCTCCAAGGCTGATCGGCCGGGTAGGCTTGCACCGCGTATGACCCGGCTCTCCGGTTACTTTCTTCCCACCCAGCGCGACCCTCCCGCGGACGCCGAGGCGATCTCGCACAAGCTGATGGTGCGGGCGGGACTGATCCGTCAGGTCGGCGCGGGACTGTGGTCCTGGCTGCCCGCCGGGTGGCGGACCCATCAGCGGATCGTTCAGATCGTGCGCGAGGAGATGAACGCCATCGGCGGCCAGGAGATGCTGATGCCGGTGCTGCATCCGGCCGAGCCGTGGCGGCGCACCGGGCGCTACGACATCGACGAGCTGTTCAAGCTCAAGGATCGACGCGGGGCCGACATGGTGCTCGCGATGACCCACGAGGAGATCGTCACCGGCCACGTCGCGGCGGCGGTCCAGTCCTACCGCGATCTGCCGCTGGTCCTCTACCACTTCCAGATCAAGGAACGTGATGAGCCCCGACCGCGGGCCGGGGTCCTGCGCACGCGCGAGTTCATCATGAAGGACGCCTACAGCTTCGATCGCGATGCCGCGGGTCTCGACGCCGCCTACGGCCGGCAGGCCGCCGCCTACGAGCGCATCTGCGATCGCTGCGGCTTCGAGTGGTACCGGGTCGAGGCCGACGTGGGGATGATGGGAGGCCACGGCGCCGACGAGTACATGGCGCCCTGCGCCGCCGGGGAGAACGAGGTCGCGATCGCGGCCGGCTACGCCGCCAACGTCGAGGTGGCCACCGCCGAGCCGCAGCCGGTGGCCCTCCCTTCGGGCCTGCCGTCCCCCGAGCTCGTCTCGACCCCGGCTATGAAGACGGTGGACGCGGTCGTCAACGCGCTCGGCGTGCCCTCCGGAGCGCTCCTGAAGGCGTTCCCGATCGTCCTGGCCGACGGCCAGATGCAGCTGGTGATGATCCGGGGCGATCACCGCGTGAACGAGATCAAGCTCCAGAACGCGCTGGGGGAGGCATTTCGCGCCGCCCGCCCCGAGGAGGTCGCCGAACGGCTGGGTCCTCCCGGGTTCATCGGTCCGGTGGGCGCCCAGATGCCGATCCTGCTCGATCGCGCCGTCGCGGAGGGCGGGGGCGGCGCCGGCGGTGGTCTGGGCTCCTACATCACCGGTGCCAACCAGCCGGATGCCCACCTGCGCGGCGTCGAGCCCGGCCGTGACTTTCCGTTCGAGACGGTCGACGTCCGGTCCGTGGTCGCGGGGGACACCGTCGCCGGCGCCGTGGTCCGGATCGAGCCGGCGATCGAGGTGGGCAACATCTTCAAGCTCGGCACCCGCTACTCCGAGCCGCTCGGGGCCACCTATCTCGACGAGGCCGGCAAGAGCCGGCTGGTGTGGATGGGCTCCTACGGGTTCGGCCCGGCTCGAGCGGCCGCCGCCGTCGTCGAGCAGTACGCCGACGAGCACGGGATCTCGTGGTCACGCGCGATCGCTCCATTCGACGTCGAGCTGGTGGTGATCGGCAAGCCGGGGAGCCCGGAGCGCGAGCTGGCCGAGCGCCTCTACGTGGAGCTGCCGGCGGCGGGGCTGGACACGCTCTACGACGACCGCGACGCCGGGCCGGGAGAGAAGTTCGCCGACGCCGAGCTGCTGGGCTGCCCGCTGCGGGTGACCGTGGGTCGGCGCACCCTCGCCGCCGGCGAGATCGAGGTGCAGATACGGCGTGGGCGCGAGTCTCTCACCGTCCCGGTCGAGGGCGCCGCGGAGGCGGTGGCGGAGCTCTGGCGCGCGCTGCCATAAACAAGCGGCGGCTGTTCGGGCTCGATCGCTCCGGGCCCCCGCCGGAGGCGACGCTGTCGGATCGCCCGCTCAATCCGTGGACGATCCCCAACGCGATCGGCTTTCTGCGACTGGCGGGGATTCCGGCGTTCCTGATCCTCGCGCTGTCGAGTCGTGATGGCAAGGCTGCAGGGGCGATCGTGCTGTTCGCGGTGATCGGCTGGGCCGATTACCTGGACGGCTTCGCCGCCCGTCTCACCGGCCAGTACAGCCGGCTGGGGGCCCTGCTGGACCCGATTGTCGATCGACTGCTGGTGATCTCGGGGATGGCGGTGGCGTTTCACTTCTCGCTGCTGCCCCGCTGGGCGATCGTCGTGGTGATCGTCCGCGAGCTGTTCATGCTCGGGCTGAGCCGCTACGGATTGCGCCGGGGGCTGGAGCTGAAGATCAACTGGCCGGGGCGGATCGGCGTGGCGCCGATCATGGGCGCGCCCTTCCTGGCGATGCTCGGCGTTCACTGGCTGGCGCTGGTGATGCTCTACGTTGGGATGGCGCTGTCCCTGCTGGCGACCGCGTTGTACGTGCGTCGCGGCCTGGCCGAGGCCGGCGTCAGGGAGAACACCGGACCCTAAAGCTCAGCTTGACCCTCTGGTCAGCCCGGTTATACTCGCCCGAGCCCAACGCACATCGACCCCGTAGGGCCGGGGGGAGGAGCGAACCGAATGGAAACCTTTCCGGACCTCGGCTCACTGACGGACCAGGAGCTGAAGGACCTGATCAAGCAGCTCACCGAGGAGGAGATGGAGATCTCCTACCGCCGTCGGATCATGCACGGCAAGATCGACATCCTCCGGGCGGAGCTGGTCAACCGCCTGCGCAAGAAGGACGAGAACGGAGAGCTCGTGATCTCGGGCGCCGACGTGCAGCAGCTGACCGACATCCTGGCCGGCCGCGTGCCGGCCGCCGAAACCGAGTAACCCGCAGGCCCGTGGCCCAGCACTGCCCCGAGTGCGGCTTCGCCAACGACGACGGCGCCAGTTACTGCCAGCGGTGCGGGGCATTCCTGGCTTCGACCGAGCAGCCGCCCGGAGCCACCACCGCCACCTACAAGGTGGGCGAGACCGGGGACGTGGAGGTGGTGGAGCTCGAGGACGTGGTCGCCCGGGGAGCTGTCCTGGTGATCCGCGCCGGTGGCGGGCGCGCGGGGGAGAGCTTCGCGCTGGAGGACGACCGCCTGACGGTGGGGCGACGTCCCGACAGCGACGTGTTTCTCGATGACGTCACCGTCTCCCGTGACCACGCTCTGATCGTGCGCCGCGGCAGTGACTACTACCTCGACGACTGCGGTTCCCTCAACGGGACCTACGTCAACCGGCGCCGGATCGACTCCCACCGCCTGGCCGACGGCGACGAGCTGCAGATCGGCAAATACAAGCTGGCCTTCCTGAGCCGCTGATGACCGGCGTCGACACCAGCGACACGGAGCTCGAGCTCCCCGACCCGGTCGAATCCGACGGCCAGCGCCCGCGCCAGAAGGCGGTCACGATCGGAACGGTGTGCAAGGCCCTGCTCCAGGAGTTTCCCGACATCTCGATCTCGAAGATCCGCTATCTGGAGGACCAGAAGCTGGTCACGCCACGGCGAACTCAGGGCGGCTACCGCCTGTACACCCAGAACGACGTCCAGCGCCTGCGCACCATCCTGCGCCTGCAGCGAGACGAGTTCCTGCCGCTGCGGGTGATCCGCCAGGAGCTGGCTGGGGGCCGCTCCGAGCGTGATGTCACGCCACCCGGGGGGGAACGGCTGGGGTTGCGCCGGGCCGTGGTCACCGTGCGCGGCCCGGGTTCGCTGTACTCGCTCGAGGACGTCGTGGACGAAACCGGCGCCGAGCCCAAGCTGGTCCGTGAGCTGGTGGAGTTCGGCGTCATCAAGGGCGAGACCCGCAGCGGCGTGCGCTACTACGACGAGACCGAGCGCGAGATCGTCCGCGCCGTCTCGGAGCTGGCCCGCTACGGCGTCGGCGGCCGCAACCTGCGCGTGTTTCGCAGCTCCGCCGACCGCGAGGCCCAGCTGCTGCAGAGCATCCTCGCTCCGGCGCTGCGCTCCCGTAATCCGGAGCGGCGTAAGGAGGCGATCGAGGCGCTCGAGAACCTGGCGTCGGTGACCAGCCACCTCAAGCACCTGCTGCTGATCCGCGATCTGCGCAAGATCGCCACCTAGCGCGCGGCCACGCCGAGCCATCGATCCGCATGGACCTGCGCGAGTTCATCCGCGACATTCCGGACTTCCCCCGGCCAGGAATCGTGTTCAAGGACATCACGCCGCTGTTGGTCAACGCCCGCGCGCTGGACGCCGCTGTCAGCGCGCTGGCCCAGCTGGTGTCCCCGCCCCAGGTCGACTTCGTGGTCGCGGCCGAGGCGCGCGGGTTCATCCTCGGCGCAGCGCTGGCGCGTGAGCTCGGGGCGGGCTTCGTGCCCGCGCGCAAGCCGGGCAAGCTTCCCGGCGAGACCGTGAGCGCCGAATACACCCTCGAGTACGGTCTCGACGCGCTCGAGGTCCACGCCGATGCCCTCGCCGGCGGAGCGCGCGTCCTGGTCCACGACGACCTCCTGGCCACCGGCGGTACCGCCCGCGCGCTCTGCGACCTGGTGACCGAGCTGGGCGGCCACATCCTCGGGTGCGCGTTCCTGGTCGAGCTCAGCTTTCTGGGTGGCCGCAAGCGGCTGGCGCCGCATCCCGTCCACGCCCTGATCGAATACCAGGAGTAGCGGCGCGTGGCCACGGCGCAACGCACCCGCAGGCTGGCGGTACCCCAGCACGAGCTGTGGGCGGTGATCGCCGATCCGCACCACATGCCGCGATGGTGGCCCGGCGTGGCGCGGATGGAGGGAGTGACCGACGATCGCTGGACCCAGGTGTTCAAGACCAAGCGCGGCCGTGCGGTGCGAGCCGACTTTCACCTGCTGGAATCCGATCCGCCCGATGTGCGCGTGTGGGAGCAGGAGGTCGCCGGCACGCCGTTCGAGCGCGTGCTCAACGAATCGGTCATCGAGATCCGGCTCGAGCCGGTTGACGCCGGCGGCACCGAGGTCACGATCGTCCAGCGCCAGAAGCTCCGCGGCTACTCGCGCACCGGCGGATTCCTGCTGCGGCGAGCCACCCGCTCCAAGCTCGATGAAGCGCTCGACGGGCTCGAGCGCATCGTCGGCTGACGCGGCCGGGCTGGCCTACTTCAGGCCGGTGAGGGTTCCCTGGAGCAGGATCGGACCCGGGGCAGTGGGGTTGGCCTTGGTTTCCACGGTCACGATCAGGTTCTTGTAGTGCGCGGCGTTCGCGGGCAGTCCGCCGGCGGTGGAGAGCCGGCCGGTGGCCGTCACGCCCGGATTGACGAACCCGAGGATGTGGGCGTCGGTGGGGGAGTTGTAGAGCCAGACCGCATACGCGTTGGGGGGCTTGGTGGTGTTAGGGGGTACGTTCTGGGCCACGAGCGCGATGCCGTTGTTGGCGCCCTCCTTGAGCACTTCGGCGATCCCGGCGGTCTTGCTGCCGGCCGTGGGGGACGTGAGGTTGATCTGGGCGATCACGTGAGCCGCGGTCGACGTGGTGGCAGTGGTACTGGCGCTCGCGTGGGCCGCTGGCGCGGCGTGGCGCTTCTTCGTGCCCCCGCCCGAGGTGATCAGGACGATGACCACGATCACCGCCACCACGGCCGCGAGGAGCACGGCCAGCCCGCCGCGCCGGGAGCTCGGCCCCGAGCCGGGCAGGCCCCCCGCGCGGACCCGGCGGGATCCGCCGCCGTCACCGCCGGCATGCCCGGGCGTATCCGGCGCCGAGGTCGGGCCGGCGGATGGCGCGGCGGCCGCGACGACGGGCCGATCAGGCTCGGCCGGTGGTGGCGTCGGCGTCGCTTCCGGAGCCGCTGTCCGCGCGCCTTCCACCGGAATCTCCGGCAGTGGGGCGCTGGCCAGCGGGGCCAGCTCGGAGGCGAGCACGCGGGCCCAGGCGCGCTCGCTGGGCGACTCGGCGAGGCGTTCGCGCGTCTGCTCGGCCACTCGCGCGGGCAGCTGGCCGAGGAGGTAGTCGGTGAGCAGCGCGCGGCGCTGGTCGGGCACCCCGGTCTGGGGGCCCATCAGATCAAACGCGGTCAGCGCGCGCTCGCGCACGGCGGCACGGTCGATCGACAGCATCTGCGCGATGTCGTCGTAGCTGCGTCCCCGTTGCAGCACGAGCTGAAGTACCGCGCGCTGATCGGCTGGAAGGCTGTCCAATGAGGCCATCGGGAAGGGTTAGGGTAGATGAGCGGGCCGCGGAATGCGCAGCGCGGAGATCGCAGGCGTGCGGTGGCGTCGACGGCTAAGGTGCCGCGGATGCCCGACGAGATTCGGTTTGCCCTGGGTCAGGGATTCGACGGGCTCTATGGCCTGGAGCTGACCGAGATCGGCGAACGGGTGGTGCGCGCCACGGTGGCGGTCCGCGACGAGCTCAAACAGCCGGCGGGTCTGGTGCACGGCGGTGTCTACGCGGCGATCGCCGAGAGCATGGCCACGACCGGGACGGCGCTGGCGGTACGGGGCGAAGGCAACACCGCGATGGGGCTGTCCAACCAGACCAGCTTCCTGCGCCCGATCACCGCGGGCACGATCAACGCGCACGCGCGGGTCCGCCACCGGGGCCGCACCACCTGGGTGTGGGAGGTGGAGCTGACCGATGACGCGGGCCGCCTGTGCGCGCTGGCTCGCGTCACCGTGGCGGTCAGGGAGGCCAGGCCCTCCTGAGGGGTGCCGCGGCCGGGAGCCCTCAGGGCCCGGGTGCGCCGCGGCCGAGCCAGTACGCCAGGAAGCTGTGCAGCGCCGGATCGGTCGCGGACCGGGCCGGGAGCAGGTGCGTCCACGCCAGCCCGATCAGGCCGCTCGTTCCCGGTCTGCGCGCCAGGATCACCGCCTGCCCGGCGGCCGCGACGGCGGGCGTGAACGGCGCCGCGATCGAGTCCGCCAGCTGCCTTGCTCCCGGCGGGGGTAAGCGGCTCCCGTACATGATCACGACGTCGCCGACCTCGAGCGCCTGCAGCAGCTGATCGTCGGTGAGCTCGGACGCGTCGCGGGTCACCGGCAGCGGCACGTGGGGCCCGCTGGTGGGGGGATTCGAGTTGTAGACGGGGCGCAGCGTGCCCTGGGCGAGGTGAGCGTGACCGAGGTCGCGGTAGGCGATCCCCAGCGGTCCGCCGCCGGCGGATACGCCCGGATCGTCGTTGCCCGCCAGCAGACCGCCGGACAGCAGCGCGATCACCGCGATCGCGACCACGAACGCCGCCACCACGACCGCGATCCGCTCCAGCAGCCGGGTAACCCGAGCACCGCCCATCTGCCGGCGGATCAGCGTCTCACTCGACGGCGTGCACCGAGTGGACGCTGGCCGTGCCCGAGCCGGCGGTGGGGCTCTCGCCCGCGGCCGCCACGAGCTCCTCGATCGAGGCGCGCAGCTCGTCGGCCAGCGCCTCGAGATCGGGCAGCGCGTCGTAGTCGGCGTTGAGACCGAAGTTGAGCTGTCCGTCGTAGCTCATGATCGCGATCCCCAGAGCCGTGTTCTCAGCCAGGGGAACCATCGGATACATGGCCTCGAGTTGGCGGCCGAGCATGTAGAGCGGGAACTGAGGGCCTGGAACGTTGGTGACCACGATGTTGAAGAGCCGCTGGCGTGCCTGCAGCCGAGCCGCCTGGGCCATGATCGTCGGTGGCGCGAAACCCGACAGCTCGGTGAGGACCTGGGCCCCCACCGCCTGGCCCGAATCCTTGATGCCGTCCATGTCCCGCCCGATCGTCAGCAGCCGCTGCACCGGATCGGTCAGCCCGACGGGCAGCGGGGCCCACATCGCGGCGACCCGGTTGCCGAGCGCGCCCCGCTCGACATCGGCCCGAACCGACACCGGCACCATCGCCTTGAGAACGAGATCGTCGGTCGGCTCACCGTGGAGGCGGAGGTAGCGGCCGAGCGCCCCGGCGACCGAGGCGAGCACGACGTCGTTGACGGTGCCCCCGAGCGCGTTCTTGACGGTCTTGAACTCACTGAGGTCGCCGCGAACCCACGTGAACCGGCGGTGGGGGCCGATCCGCACGTTGAACGGACTCGCCGGGGCGGCCTGCAGGCCGGCACGGGCGACGGCGCTGACCCCGCCGAGCGCCTGACCGAGCCGCGAGGCGATCTGTCGCGGCCCGCGCAGGGCGGCTCTGACGCCGCGCGCGATCTCGCCGGGAACCGTGGCCCGCTCCAGGAGCGCGTCAGCCAGCAGTTGCGCATCGCTGGGAAGCGGGCGCGGGACCCATTCGCGGTCGGGGGCCGCGACCGGCATCGGCTCGGGCGAGGAGTCGAACAGCACCGTGGCGATGTCGACCCCGGAGATCCCGTCGACCAGCGCATGGTGGGTCTTGGAGAGCAGGGCGAAGCGGTCGTCGGCCAGTCCCTCCACCAGCCACAGCTCCCACAGCGGCCGGGAGCGATCCAAAGCCTGCGAGAACACCCGGCCGGCCAGCCGCTTGAGCTGCGCATCGCCGCCCGGCTGCGGCAGCGCCGAGTGGCGGACGTGGAAATTGACGTTGAAGTGCGGGTCGTCGACCCACACCGGCCGCCCCTGCCCGAGGGGAACGAAGGCCAGACGCTGTCGATAGCGGGGTACCAGGTGCAGCCGCGACACGATCTGGGCCACCAGATCGTCATACGCCGGAGGCGAGCCGTTGAAGACCATGCAGCCCGCCACGTGCATGTGCGTGGCGTCCCGCTCGAGGTGAAGGAACGAGCTGTCGAGCCCGGTCAGTCGATCCAGGTTTGGCACAACAGGATTCTTGCAGGGTTTGCCATGTGTGACGAAGCTCACATAACGGCGGGGTGAAGCCTGCCACCCTGGCGCGGTTGCAAAATCGACCTGCCGAATTGCCCCTGCTCGGTGCGGGGGTGAGCGGGGGACCCACTGCCGGGGAGGCGCACTCCTTCATCCCGGCCGGGGCGAATCGGCCGCCTGGCGCTAGACGCCAGCGGCGGCCGTAGCGATTTCTGAAGGCGCGATCACCGTGCCTGTCAGCCGTTGCGAGCCCGACAGCTAACCACGTAGGCGCCCGGTCGATCGTACCCAGGAGGTCCTCGTTTTGAGGTCCAGTGAAACACTGCGCAAGAAGCGGTTTGAACATGTATCAACCACCACGATCAGGCTGGCCGTGCCCGTCCTGGCGATCGCGCTCACCGGCGCCGCCGCCGTGGCTCAGTCCGCCGTCGCCGCCCCCGGCGCGAGCGCCGGCACCGGCCCCAATGCGCTCACCCTGAGCGTCGCGCCGCGCGTCAAGTTCAACCATCCGGTGACGGCCACCGGTCAGGCGCCGAGCTCGGATTCGGGCCGTACGATCATGCTCGAGACGGCCCCGGCCGGCGAGATCAGCTGGCGTCCGCTGGCGACATCCACCATCGCGCCGGGCGGCGGCTTCACCCTGCGCGCCCCGCTGCGGCGGTCCGGCGTTGTGCGGGTCGTCGAGTCCGCCCCGACCAGCGGTTCGGGCGGACCCAGTGCGTTCGCGGCTGACCAGGCCGGTGCGGCCGCAGTCGCCTCCAGCGCCGCGCAGCCCGTGGCCGTAGCGGCACAGCTGCGCGTCGCCCACCACTCGCTGGACGTCCTCAGCGGAGACGCGATCAAGATCCGCGGACGGCTGGTGCCCGGCGTGGCCGGTCGTGACGTGCAGCTGCAGGGTCGCTCGGCGGGCGGTTGGCGGACGCTGGCCCGGGCCCACACCGGTGCTGCCGGCGGCTTCCGTCTGCGCGCCCGGCCCACCAGTGGCCTGCAGCGCCGCATGCGGGTGGTGTTCGCCGGCGACGGCAGCAACGCCAGGTCGGTCGCCCCGGCCGGCCAGCTGACGGTCTACAACGCGAGCGTGGCCTCGTGGTATGACGATTCCGGCGCCACCGGGTGCGGCTTTCACGCCGGCTTCGGAGTCGCCAACGTCAGCCTGCCGTGTGGCACCAAGGTCCGCTTTCACTACGGTGGGCGGAGCGTGACCGCGGTCGTCGACGACCGCGGCCCCTACGTCGGCGGCCGGACCTGGGACCTCAACCAGAACACCGCCGCGGCGCTCGGATTCAGCGGCGTCGCCACCGTCTGGGCCACGCAGTAGCTCCCGCCGACGGCGCCGGCATGGCCGTCTGATCAGTCACCTAGCCTCCGCGGCATGACAGGCCGCTGCATCGCTCATCTCGACATGGATGCCTTCTACGTCTCGGTCGAGCTGCGACGGCGGCCTGAGCTGCGGGGGCTACCGGTGATCGTGGCCGGCAGCGGGCCGCGGGCGGTCGTCACCACCGCCTCGTACGAGGCGCGGCGCTTCGGCGTCGGGTCGGCGATCCCCGCGGCACGCGCCCGGCGGCTCTGCCCGGACGGGATCTACCTGCCGCCGGACTTCCCCCATTACCGGGAGATCTCGCGCCAGGTCATGGAGCTCGTGCGTGGATGCGGTGCCGAGGCGGTCGAGGTGGTGGGGCTGGATGAGGCGTATCTCGACCTGAGCGGTCTCCCGGCTCCACGGGCGGAGATGCGCCGGCTGGCGCTGACGATCGAGCGGGCGACCGGTCTCGGCGGCTCGATCGGGATCGGGCCCAACAAGCTGGTGGCCAAGGTCGCCTCCGACGCGGAGAAGCCCCGCGGCTTCGTCGTGCTCACGCGGGAGCAGGCCTGCGCGCGGTTTGCCGGGGCCCCCTGCGGCTTGATCCCGGGGATCGGCCCCAAGACCGCGCAACGACTCAGCCGCGTCGGCCTCGACACGCTGGGCAAGCTCGCGGCCGCACCGGCCCACGAGCTGGCGGCGGTGTTCGGTCCGCGGTCCGGCGCCGCGCTGCGGAGCCGGGCGCGCTTTGAGGACGACACCCCCGTCACCGAGGAGCGCAAGGTCATCTCGGAGTCCCGGGAGACGACGTTCGATCGCGACATCTCAGGGCTCGGGCCGCTGGAGCCGATCCTCGACGGGCTGGTCGTTGCGCTCTGTGAGACGCTGGTGCGCCAGGGCCGCCGCGGCCGCACGATCGGGATCAAGGTGCGGCTCGACGACTTCTCCACCCACACCCGGGCCCGCACCCTGGCCGAGCCGGTCAGCGGCAGCCAACAGGTGGGGCCGGTGGCCCTCGAGCTCCTGCGCCGCTTCGATCCGCCCCGTCCGGTGCGCTTGCTGGGGGTGCGCGTAGCCGGGCTGGAGCACACCTCTCCCGAGTCCGAAGCCCAGCTCACCCTGGCGGTCTGAGCTTCGCCGGTGTGCGCGGCGGCAGAGTCAGTTAGTAGAGAGCGGCAGCCAGCCGGCGCCGTGCATCCCGCGCCAGCGGGTTCTCGACTCCGAGCTCGTCGAGGATCCCGACCACCAGGCGGCGGATGTCGTCGCGGGAACCGTCGGCACTGGGCAGCGCGCCGAGCAGAAGATCGAGAGCCTGCTCGCGGTCACCGGCGTCGAGGGCCTGGAGGGCCGCGCTCACGTCGGGGGTGGGACCGGCCTCCTCGAGCCCGATCCGCGCCGCCAGCCCGTCGGCGGCGAAGCTCCCAGGCACTCGGCGCAGCAGCTCCAGCGCTCCTGCGCGGTCACCGCGGCCGTGCAGGATCCGCGCCAGCGGGACCGCCGCGTCGGATCGTGAGGGCTGGAGCTCGACCGCGCGCCGCAGCGACTCCTCGTCGCCCTGGCTCACCAGCTCGTCGGCCTCGGAGGGCACCAGCGCGTCGAGGAAGCGCTCCACCGCGACGGGCGGCTGGGCGCCGACGAACTCGGACACCACCTCACCGCCGGAGAAGGCCTTGACGGCGGGGATGCTCTGGATCCCGTAGGTCCGGGCGATGCTCTGGTTGGCATCCACGTCGAGCTTGGCCAGCACGACCTTGCCGTCACGTGCCGCCACCAATCGCTCCAGCACGGGGCCGAGCTGACGGCAGGGCCCGCACCACTCGGCCCAGAAGTCGACCACCACCGGCACCGTGCGCGAGCGCTCGATGACCTCGGTCTGGAAATTGGTCTCGGAAACGTCGATCTGGAACTTGCTTTCGGAAACGTCCATGACGATGATGGTAGCCACGGATGTGCGCCCTTCGGCGTGATCGTGTAGACAGCCTGAGATGGCCGAGCGGGTGATCGAACGAGGCGGCGTCAGGCTCGCGGCGGAGGAGGCGGGGGAGGGTCCCGGCGTGATCCTGCTCCACGGCTTGACCGCCACCCGGCGCTACGTGGTGATGGGCTCGAGCGCGCTGGCGCGATCGGGTCACCGGGTCATCGCCTACGACGCCCGCGGTCACGGCCGCTCCTCGCCGGCCGCGGCGTCCGGTGACTACGGCTATGAGGACCTGGGACGCGATCTGGAGGCGGTGCTCGATGATGCGGGGATCGAGCGGGCCGTGCTGGCCGGCGCCTCGATGGGAGCCCATACGCTCCTGTGGCTGGCCCTGCGGCGCCCTGAGCGCGTGGGGGGTCTGGTGGTCATAACCCCCGCCTACGAGCCGCAGGAGGGCGCTGACGAAGCCGAGCGGCTGGCCCGCTGGGACGCGCTGTCGGAGGGCCTGCGCACCGGCGGCGTCGAGGGCTTTCTCGCCGCCTACGGCGAGCCCGAGGTACCCGAGCGCTGGCGAGAGACGGTCTTGAAGGTGATGCGCCAGCGGCTGTCAGCCCACGAGCATCCGGAGGCGGTCGCCGACGCGCTGCACGTGGTCCCGCGCTCGCGCCCGTTCGAGGCGCTGGAGCAGCTGGGCTCGATCGCGGTGCCCACGATCGTGGTGGCCAGCGACGACGCGGCCGATCCAGGCCACCCGCGGGCGGTGGGGGAGGCCTACGCGGCGGCGATCCCCAACGCGCGCCTGGTCACCGATGAACCCGGCCGATCTCCGATCGCCTGGCAGGGGAGTCAGCTGTCGCAGCTGATCGCAGAGGTCGTCGATGCGGCGCAGCTCGGAATGAGCGCGACGGGGGCCGGATATTCGGGCACGCCGCTGGTGCGCAAGCTGGGCATCAAGCCGGGTGCCCGCGTGGCTCTGATCGGCGCTCCGGACGGCTTTGACGCCGTCCTCGGCGTGCTTCCCGATGCGGTCACCGTGGTCGGTAGGTTGCGAGGTCCCTGCGACGTGATCGTGGCGTTCTTCACCGAGCGCGGGGCGCTGGAGCGACGCCTGCCGGCGCTCCGCGCCGCCCTGAGCCCCGCCGGAGGCCTGTGGATCGCCTGGCCCAAGCGCGCCTCGGGGGTGCCGACCGACATCGGCGAGGGCGCGATCCGGGCGCTCGGGCTCCAGATCGGCCTGGTCGACAACAAGGTCTGCGCGATCGACGAGACCTGGTCGGGCCTGCGGTTCGTCTACCGGCTGGCTGACCGGGCTGCGGTTCGTCCGCCGGCCGGCTGACCGGCCCCGGCGCCGCGCAGCACGTAGACCCGGGCACAGCCGAAGTGCAGCTCCGAGGCGACGATGGCGCGCAGCGGGCGGGCCAGGTTGACGCGCTGGTGGGCGCAGTCGGCCACCAGCAGGGAGGCTCCGGTGGAGAGCACGAAGGCTCGGGCCGCCGCCGGCCGCATCCGCCCTCTGAACAGTGCGTCGACCCGGCGCGCCCGGGCGAAGTAGTCGCGGCTCCAGTAACCGTGCCCTACCCACACGCGACGCCCGGTCTGAGACGGGACGTCGATCGCGAACGGGGTGGGGGCGAGCACCCCGCCGGGTGGGGCGGAGGACGAGATCCAATCCAGCGCCTGGGTGTCGGAGGGCGGGAGGTAGTACTGGACATTTGAGCTGCGGGCCACATTGATGAACTTGCGGGCGTCGTAGGCGAGGCCCGGGATCGTCACCAGCGCGATCGCCACAGCGCCGATCGCCGCGGGGAGGCGCAGACGGCGCCAGCCCCTGACCGCCAGCACGGCGAACGGGAAGCTCAGGCCCTGGAGCGCGTGGGGGGCGAAGGAGTCATTGACGAAGTAGGTCACCAAGCAGGCCACGATCCACAGCAGCAGCGCCTGCTCGATCACCACCTCTCCGGGCCGTCTCACGCCCGCCGCGGCGATCAGCGCCAGGGGCCCGAGGCCGGCCAGCAGCACCAGCGCCGGCAGGCGCGGGATCACCTCGTACTGCGACGCGAGCTTCCAGGCCGGGTCGGTATGGGCCAGCAGGTAGTAGTAGGCGAGCGGGAGGGCGGCCGCGACCGCCGGCACCAGCAGCACGTGCCAGTCGCGCATCCGCCGCCACACCGCCAGACCGGCGAAGATCAGGATCAGGGTCACGCCCTGCCACGGGTGCAGCCAGGAGGCGATGAGCGCAGCCGCCGCGGCCAGCGCCACCGCCCGGCGGGGCGAGTGCCGAGGGGATGGATCGAGCGCGCGCTCGATCCAGAGCAGCGCCAGCGGCACCAACGCGAGTCCCACCGCGCTCGGCACGTAACCCCATAACTTGTTGGCCGCCAGCAGCTCGTAGCCGAGCAGATACATCTGAAAGCGAAACGGTCCGGCGCCGAGACCGGTCCAGCTGAACAGCGCCGTCAGCGGCGTGTACAGGAACAGCGCCAGGGCCACGACGCCGGCCCGCGCCGCGAGCTGATCGGGGAACATCCGGCGCGCCCACGCGACCGCCGCCAGTAGCAGCAACACCACGGCGATCGGCTTCCACAGCAGGTAGGCGAGGGGGAGCGAGAGTCCGAGGCGCCACAGCAGGCCGGTGATCGTGAACAGCGGCTCCAGGTACACGTGGCCGCTCGGCGCGAAGCTGAACAGGTCAGAGGCGAGACCGTGGCTGCCGGCATCCCGGGCCCAGGCCAGGTACTGCAGCTGGTCGGCGCCGAGCACGCCATCGGCTCCGATCAGCCCGTCGGCGCCGGTGAACCGGGCATGGAGCGTGCTCGCGTGGAGGAGCAACAGCACGAGCGGGAAGAACGCCCAGGCACCGAGCGCGACCAGCAGGACGATCTCCGCGCGCGAAACCCGCGGCCCGGTTTCCCGCAGCATGGCGCGCAGACTACCTGCGGCGGGCTCCCGGGCGCCTGGCCTGAGAGCCCGCCGCGCCAGGGTTATCCGAGCGTGACGTTGTCGGTCCGCTGCACCGGCTTGAGGTAGCCGTTGCCACGGAAGTCGATCCGCACCTGCAGCCCGGTGGCGCCATTCCCGATCCGATGTCCAATCGGAACCGGCGTGGAGAACGAGCAGTCCGGCCCCACCTGCGTGACCACGTAGGCCACCTGGCGACTACCGTTGAAAGCGCGGACCCCGACCTGGCCCGAGCACCGCAGCGACGCCGGCACGAAGTTCGCGGCGTCGTACAGGCTGCCGCGGGTGGTGAACGTGAAGGGACTGCGGGTGAGACGTGACGGCGACGTGCTGGTCCTCATCTTCGGCGTGCGTCGGAACGACGGGAAGGTGAAGAACGTCTGGTCGCCGCCCGCAGACACCGTGCCGTTGTTGGCGACGAGCCGGTAGTGGAACAGCTTGCCCGGCGCCAGACCGGGAATCGTGATCGACACGGGCAGCGGGACATTCACCGCGGCCAGTGGCAGCGGTGAGGTCTCGAGGCCGTAGCTGGGGGTGAGGCCGTACTGGACCTCCCAGGTGGTGAGCGCTCCCTGGGGGTCGACGCTCCCGGTCGGCGTGGCCTCGTACTTGCCGACGCCGACGCTCGGACCCGTCACCACGGAGGCGGGGGGCTTGCCGGTGGTCTTGAACGAGAGGATCGCCCCGCTGGCGCCGCCGGCGCGACTGAGGGCCACCACCCGGTAGTAGTAGGTGGTTCCGGCCGTCAGCCCGCGTGCCTCGATGGCGACCCTGACGTCCTTGGTGCCGTTGCCGGCCGAACGGCTGGCGGTGGTCAGCCCCAGGGCGGTGGTGGGTCCGTAGGTGAACAGGTAGCCGGTCTGATTGCCATTCGGGTTGACGATCCCCCGCAGCACCGCGGTGGTGTCAGCCACGGCGGTCGCGGCGCGGGTGGCCACGGTCGGCGACGACGCCGCCAGCGCCACCGAAGTGCCCAGTGCTGCGATGGCCAATATCGCCACCGGCAAACTCGCAATTCGCTTCAACTTTGACTCCTCCTGTTTAGATCTCGGTTCTAAACCGGCCTGCCGCGGCAAGTTGCGGCGGGCGCCCGGCGCCTCACGGGCGCTAGCTTTGGCCGGCGATGATCTTCTATGAGCCTGGGAAACACGATCGGACGCTCCTGGCACACGACCCGTTCAAGGCGCTGGTGGCGCCCCGGCCGATCGGATGGGTTTCGACCGTGGGCGCTGACGGGTCGGTCAACCTGGCGCCGTACAGCTTCTTCAACGCCGTCGGGGAAGCTCCTCCGATGCTGGCGTTCTCCAGCCTCGGAGCGAAGGACTCGGCGACCTTCGCGGCGCAAGCCGACGAGTTCGTCTGGAACCTGGTCACATTCGAGCTGAGGGAGGCGATGAACGAGACCTCCGCCCCGCTGCCGCGGGGGCGCAGCGAGTTCGAGCGCGCCGGGCTGGAGATGGCGCCGTCGAGGATGATCTCGACCCCCCGGGTGGCCGCCAGCCGGTGCGCGATGGAATGCCGCGTGGTGCATCGCGTCGTGCTGCGCGACGTCGAGGGGCGCGAGACCGACCAGCACCTGGTGGTGGGCCAGGTGGTGGGCGTCCACCTCGATGAGTCCGCGATCGTCGATGGGGCGGTCGACACCACGGCGCTGCAACCGGTGGCGCGGTGTGGTGGTCCGGCCGACTACACCGTGGTGCAGAGGCTGTTTCAGATGACGCGGCCCCAGTCCTGATCCTTGCGGCGGACGTCGCGCAACGCCCGCGCCTGGATTGCCGTGACGGCGCAGCGGGTAGGCGCCACTACGTGATCGAGGCAGAGCACTTCGAGCAGTGGCGCGGACACCAGGTTGTCGACCCGGGCGGCGACCAGCTCGGAAAGCTCGACCAGGTCTACTTCGACTCCGCCAGCGGTGACCCGGTGCTGATTTCGGTCAAGAGCGGCCTGCTCGGCCGCAGCTCCAAGCTGGTTGCGCTCGACGGCGCCACGGTCGGGGTCGACTACGTGCGCGTCGCCCACAGCAAGGAATCGGTCGGCGGCGCCCCTGACGCCACCGCTGACCGAGCCCCCGACCCGGACGAGCTGTCAGCGCTGGGTGCGACATACGGGCTGCGCTTCTCCGACCAGCTCAAGCTGCAGAGTGCCGATGAGATCGCCGCCCACCGCGCCGCCGCTGAGGCGGCTCGGCGCCGCGCCGCCGAGCTCGACGCCGACGCACGGGCGAAGTCTGAACGGCATGACGCCGCCGCTCAGCGAGCGCAGGGTGCGGCCGCTGACGCCGACCAGGCGCGCCGCGACGCCGAACAGGCCGAGCGGGCGGCCCGGGAGGCCCGCGAGCAGGCGGAGAAGTTCCGGCGCGACTAGCCACTCGCTCCGGAGCCGGACGTGACGCCGGGGCGTCAGAGCCGTCCGTTGTCACGCAGCCAGATCAACGCGCGCAGGCGTGACGTTGCCCCGCCAGTCCGTCGTCTGCGCCGGCGACCAGGCCAGCCAGTCGAAGTTCCAGCCGCCGTCTTGCTGCTGGTCTGACTCGACGGCGTCGAGGTGAGCCGCGATCTGCTCCTGGCTGAACAGGCCACGTGACCGGCAGTCCGGGCGGGGGGATAGGTCCAGTGGGCGCAGCGTCTCTCCCTCGGCGCCGCCGACGGGCGCAACGGCTGAGATGTCCACCCGCGCGCTGAGCGACGCCAGCGCCGCACGGGCCCGCTGCTCCTCGGGAACCGCATCGAGGAATGCGCAGGCGAACTTCAGCCAGTACCCGCCCGGCTGCTCGGCGGTCTCGATCGACCGCCAGCACCAGTTGGTGGCGCGGTCAAGCCACGCGCCGTCGGTCGCGCCGCCGGCGTGCAGCGCCGCGGCCAGCGCGAGCGTGAGCATGGATCCGGGCGCGGGCTAGAACCAGGGGGCGTGCGGATAGTCGCCAAAGCCGGGCAGCGCGGACGGGATTCCGCCGTCTGGCTCGGCCACCTGCGCGACCCAGGCCCGCGCATCACGCGCCAACTCGTGGTCCGCTGCCCCGGCCTCGTTGAGTATCTCGAGGGCGTACAGCGTGGCGGCCGGCTGGCTGCCCGGACCGCGGAGGTCGGGCTCCAGCCCGTGGCCGAAGCCGCCGTCGGGATTGCGATAGCCGCGCAGCGCGTCGATCACCGGCGCAGCGGGCCCGTCGTGGAACCGCAGGCTGTAGCGATGGCGGTCCACCAGGCGGGCGGCCGACCAGATGAAGGTCTCGGCGGCGCGGTGATCTATCGGCATGCCTGCGCACGCTACGCGGCGGTCGGGGCGCGGTCTTTGAGAAATCGGACAGGCGAGACGCCGGCCAGCTGTGTGACCTCGGCGGTCATGTGCGCCTGATCGGCGTAGCCGGCATCGAGCGCCAGCTCAACCAGCGGCGCGGACGGCAGCGCCTGCAGGCGCCGGAAGCGCAGCACGCGTGCCAGCATCTTCGGCCCGTACCCGGCGCCATCGCGGACGCGACGGTGCAGCTGGCGCGCGCTGACGCCGAGCTCGGCCGCGATCGGGGCCACGCGGGCGCGCGGCTGCCCGAGGGCCACGACCGCGGCGCACACCAGCGGATCGAGCTCCGCGCCGCGGCGCTGAATGGCTCCTAGCAGCACTGCCTGGGGGTCCGAGCCCGACGCCAGCCGCTCGAGCAGCGCCTCGGCCACATCGCGTCCCAGAACCTCGGCGGCATCCGGCGAGACGTCGCACAGCTCCGATGCCGGCAACCCCAGCACGGCGCCGGCCGTGCCCGGCCGCAGGCGCGCCCCGACGAACCGTGAGGCGGACTCCAGCGTCACGACGCGAGGCCGGGTATCAGGCCCGGCGATGCTCAGCCGCCCGCCGGACCAGATCAGATCGACGCAGGCGTCGGGCACGATCGGCTGCTCGAGCTGAGTGGTGCTGACCTGCTCCCACGTGCAGGCCACCAACGGCGAGTCGACGAGGCGCTCGACGTAACTCACAGCCCCAACGCTACCCCGGGAGGGCTCCATCGTCCTCCTCCAACGCTCGATAATCGGGCTTATGTAAACCGATAGGGGTAAATATGGCCCTGGAGGGAGGTCTGAAGCTCTGGAGGGAGGTCTGAAGCCCTCCGCCATAGACTGCCGTGGCATCGCGTCCGAGCTCACCGAACCGCCGCTCACCGGGTCAGAGGCGTACGAGCCGCGCAATCTGCTGGACCGGCTCAGCCGGACGGCGACGCTCGAGGACCACTACCGCCAGACCATGGCTCGCGAGCGGGAGCTGCTGGACCGCCGGCTCGGCCTGACCGGCGGCGATGTGCTCTCGGTCGGCGGTGGATGGCACCCGGGACGGCATCTGTTTCCAGCGCCGGCGTTCCGGCTGGTGTCCGTCGATGCCGATCCCGAGCGCGTCGCCGGAGTGCGTGAGTCCGGGCGCGCCGACGAGGCTGTGGTCGGCCACGCGGGCCGGCTCGAGTTCCCGGATCGCGCGTTCGATGTCGTGCTCTACCGGCTGGTGTTGCACCACATCGCCTTCCAGGGGCCGCTGGCGCCGTCGTTCTCGGAGGCCGCGCGGCTGCTGCGCCCCGGCGGCGTGCTGGTGGCGATCGAACCCGGACTGTGGCATCCGGTCGGACTGGGCCTGGCGCTGGCCAACCGCGCGGGAGTGGCCACCGCGGTGCACGGCACTCCGGACGACATCCCGCTGTCGCCGCGGCAGCTGGTGGCCGAGGCGCGAGCCGTCGGGCTGGCCCCCGAGATCCTCGCCGTGACCTACGGCTGGCGGCGGCTGCCGCCGGTGGCGCGGCGAGCGCTGGCACCGCTGGACCGGCTCGGAACGCGGCCGCGCGCGGCGCGTTTCGGGCACACGCTGATGCTCGTCGCGCGGGGCTGACCCGCCTCCCCCAGCGGCGTTATGTCCACCGCCCTCCCATGCCCTCCCACCGCGCGCCTCCCGGTCGGCCGCGGTCCCAAGATGGGCCACCGGTGTGCCGATGAGACACTAGACTCTCAGGCACCATGGCCAAGCAGCAGCGGATGATGCGAGTCGAGCAGCGCAGTCAGCTGGCGGCGATGCAACAGCTCGAGAGTCGCTCCGACGAGGAGCTCGAGGCCGAGACCAAGTTCAAGGCCGCCGCGCAGGCCATCCTCGGTGCTCGCGCCGCCGAGCGTTACGACGCCAAGGCGGCGCGCGGACATTTCCAGCGCGCGATCGCCGCCGCCCGGCCGCAGGAGCGGCTGCAGCTGCGGCGGATGGCCGATGCCTCGCTGGCCCTGGCCGAGCGTCGCGCCGACGATCTCAAGAAGGCAACCGAACGGCTCGGTGTCGAGTCACCCACCACCCGGCAGTTGCGCGGGCTGAGGTTCATGGGCCTGGTGGCGCCGCCGGCGAGCGCGGGCAGGCTGGCCCGGATCCGGGGCGTCCTGCTGGTGATCTTCCTGATCGTCGCGATTCTGCTGCTCGGGTTCGGGATCGTGAATCTGGTCGCGCTCCCGTTCGGCGGGATCTCACTGGACCTCGGCATCTTCTACGGATTGGTGTTGGTGGTGGTCGCGGTCGGCGTGCTCGCCTACTACGGACGTCGGCGCCAGAAACGGGCGCTGGCCAGCCGGGCCGAGCAAGTCGCCACGCGCGCCCGCTGACCCGGCGAGCGCACCGTCATGTGTGGTCGTTACACGCTCGCAGCGCCGGATCCTGCCGCGGTCCGGGACCGGTTCCCGGTCGGCGAGTCGGTCGAGGTGAGGCGCCGCTACAACGTCGCCCCCGGAGACGACGTGCTGGCGGTGACGACCGACCGTGAGGGAGCGCCCCGCGGCGAGCTGCTGCGCTGGGGGCTCGTGCCATCGTGGGCCAAGAGCCCCGACACCGGGTTGAAGATGATCAACGCGCGGCTCGAGACGGTCACCGAGCGGCCCGCCTTCCGGACGGCGTTTGAGCGCTTTCGCTGCCTGATCGTCGCCGACGGCTTCTACGAATGGCAGGCGCAACCGTCGGGCCCCAAGCAGCCGTTCCGGATCACGCGCTCCGATCAGGCGATGTTCGCGTTCGCCGGGCTGTGGTCGATCTGGCACCGCCCCGATGGCAGCAGGCTGCGGACCTGCACGATCCTCACCCGCCCGGCCAATTCGGCGCTCGCCTCGTTACACGACCGCATGCCGGTGATTCTCGCCCCGGACGCCGAGGCGGCGTGGCTGGACACCTCCACCCCGTCGCCGCTGCTCGATGAGATCCTGAGTGGACTGCCGGCCGGCGGCACCGCCCTGACGCCGGTCAGCCTGGCCGTCAATGACGCCCGCTACGACGGACCGGACTGCCTGGCGCCGCCGGCGCTGGCGCAGGAAGCCCTGTTCTAGCGCGGGCGCGAGAACGGCGGGATCAGCGCCGGCGACGCCTTGGCGCCCGCCGCCGGCGGGGATGTGGCGAGTGCCTCCGCCGACCTCGGGACGATCAGCCGGGCGTGGCCGTTCCCGTTACCGTCCGCGGGGGGTGGGAGCACGGGCTCGGTCTTCTGCAGCCACACGCTGAAGGCCTCGGCCGGCATCGGCCGGCTGAGGTGAAAGCCCTGGGCGAGATCACAGCCCAGCAGCGCGAGCCGATCGAGCGTGGCGCCGTCCTCGACTCCCTCGGCGACGATCCGCAATCCCAGGTCGTGGCCGAGGTTGATCGTGGAACGGACGATGATCAGATCGCTCTCGTCCCGCAGCATCGGCGATACGAACGATCGATCGATCTTCAGACCGTCGATCGGCAGCCGGCGCAGGTTCGCCAGCGAGGAGTAGCCGGTGCCGAAATCATCGACCGACATCCGAACCCCCAGCGCGCTGAGACGCGTGACCGTCGCCAGGGCCCGATCCGGGTCCGACATGATCATGCTCTCGGTGATCTCGAGCTGGAGCGCGTTCGCGGGCACCGAGTAGCTATCCAGCAGCCGCTCGATCTCCCGGGGCAGGTCGCGGTCCAGCAGGTTGCGCACCGACAGGTTGACCGCCACCGAGAGCTCGTGGCCGGAGCGCCGCCAGGCGGCGCATTCGGCGATCGAGTGCTCCAGCACGTGGCGGGTCAGCGGTCCGATCAGCCCGGTCTGCTCCACCGTCTGCACGAACGAGGCGGGCAGGATCAGCCCGAGCTTGGGGTGCTGCCAGCGCACCAGCCCCTCCGCCCCGCGCACGCTGCGGTTCTCCAGATCGACGATCGGCTGAAAGTGCACCACGATCTGGTCTGAGGCCAGGGCGTGGCGGACGTCGCTGAGAACGCTCAGACGCCGCAGCGAATGCTGGTTCTGCTCGGCGGCGTAGACCTTGTAGTCGGTCTGGGCCTCCTTGGCCGCGTACATGGCGATGTCGGCGCACCGCAGCAGGGCGTGGGAGTCCTCGCCGTCCTCGGGGTATCGCGCGATTCCGATGCTGACGCCGACCTCGAGCGACAGCTCGTCGACCGCGAACGGCTCGTTGACGCATCTGGTCAGGCGGGTGACGATCTGGTCGAGCAGGCTCAGGTCATGGGCTCCGTCGACCGGCAGCACGCCGAACTCGTCGCCTCCCAGCCGCGCCACCAGCCCTCCCGAGGACACCGCCGACTCCAGCCGCGGTCCCAGGTCACGGAGGAGGACATCTCCGTAGTGGTGCCCGAGCGTGTCGTTGATCTCCTTGAAGCGATCGAGGTCCATCAGCATCACCGCGAAGCCCTCCTGGGTGATCTGCGCAGTGGCGATGCGCTCCTCCACCACCTCACGGAAACGCTGCCGGTTGGCGAGCCCGGTGAGCTCGTCGGTGGTGGCGATCCGCTGCAGGTCTTCGCTGCGGCGCTTGGAGGTCAGCAGCTCCCCGAGCAGATAGTGGAAGATCACCAGCACCAAGCCGATCAGCGCGATCCCGGTGATACCGAGGCGGAACGCCACGTACACGGCGGCCAACGTCAGCAGCGCGGAGAACAACTCGGCGGCCAGGAGCGGAATGACGATCTCCCGCGCCTTCTGGACCAGCGACGACCGCTCGAGGTAGCACTGATACCCCATCGCGAGTGCGAAGTTGAGCGTCAGGGCGAGCAGGAAGGTCGCGAACACCACCAGGTAGTAGGCGACGGCGTGCCAGTCCAGATGCGTCCAGGCGATGACGCCGCGAAAGAAGAGCCCCGACAGGAGGGGGAACCAGGCGTAGTTGGTGAGGTTGATGAGCAGGTAGTGAGGCGCCTCGCGCCAGCGCAGCCAACCCACGCCGATGGTCATCAGTCCGACCACGACGGCAGGACCTCCGCCCAGCAGCACGGCGGCGAGCACAATTCCCAAAAAGCTCCCGGACATCTTGAGCTTGCTCGAGGTCTCCACCGCGGTGAGATCGCTGGCGATCGCAAACAGGGTGATCACCGCCAGCTCCCACATGCGCCAATGGTCGAGCCCGGCGGTCAGCACCGCGGTGAGCAAGGCCGCCGTCAGAGCCACGCCCAGACTGATCAGAACGGTCCGGCTGGGACGCTTTGCGACCTCTGCCAATGGGGCGCTGGCGGATTCGGCCATCCCCCGGGTAATCGGCTTGTCCAGCGCCAACCTCAACACAATGGCCAATCTGGCTAGACGCTCTAAAGATCCGCCTCCAGGTGCCGATCATGCGAGAGACTCAAGATAAAAGAAGGGGCCCGCCTAGGACACGGACCCCTTCAGGGTGACTAGCCGTTACGCATTCCCATAAGACCTCCCTTCCGGAGTACTACGGGAGTGCTGTGTGCTACCGCAAGCTCTCGCGACGCGGTATGAGGACTGTACCCCGAAATACCGCGTTCGCGAGAGTTTTTAGTGCAAAGCTGCACGAAATTCGTGCAGCGGCGTCTCGGGGACGGCGTTCAGGCGTCGGCGTGAAGGCCGGCGCCGGCCGTCAGCGCCGAGCGGCTACGCGACTTCGAGGAACAGCGGCGCGTGGGACTCGAGCCGCTCGCGCAGGCCGCGCTTCAACTTTCCGTGGATCTGGCAGACACGGCTCTCCGAGACCCCCAGGATCTCGCCGGCCTCGCGGAGGGTGAGGTTGTTCACATGCAGCAGGATGGCCACGCGTCGCTCGCGCGCGGGGAGCTCGTCGAACGCCGCTCTGAACTGCGCGATGGCGCGGCGCCGGATCGCGGCGTGCTCGGGGTCGCAGGCGCGGTCGGTGCTGGCCAGCGTGTCCAGGCGTTCGCTGGGGTTGTCATCCTCGCTCATGACCAGCATGTTCAGTGATCCGACCTCGCTGCGGGCGATGTCGTTGACCAGCGTGGCGAGCTCCTTCGGGGCAATCGCCAGCATGTCGGCCAGCTCGGTCGGGGACGGTGCTCGCCCGTGCAGGACCGTGAATCGCTCGCGGGCTCGGTTCATCTCTCGCTCCAGGCGTCGCAGCGAGCGTGGCGCCCAGTCGAATCGCCGCAGCTCATCGAGCACGGCGCCGTGGACGCGGGTCCACACGAACTGCTCGAGCGTCGCCCCCTTGTCAGGGTCGTAGCGATCGATCGAGCGCAGCACCGCTTCCAGCCCGCAGGAGATCAGGTCGTCGACCTCGCGGTGCGCCGGGACCTCGCGGATCTTGCGGTACACGATGCTCTTGACGATCGGCGCCAGCGAGAACACCAGCCGGTCGCGAACGCGGGCGTCCCCGGCCTGCTTGTATTCGCGCCAGAGCTCGAGCAGTTCGGGCTGGGAAAGACGTCCGCTTTGCTTGATTTGCTGCAATGTCGGTTCCCCGCTGGTGATCGCGAGCGAAGTGCAACACGTATCGGCTCGTCCACCGATCGTTGGACCGCAAGGACTGCGGTGCTCGATCCGTAGGACCTACTGATTTCGCAAAAAAGATCGTGTCAATCAGCACTATCACCGCCACATGGCCCTCTCCCCCCTCATCGCGCGTTATGACCACATCCTGCTGGATCTCGACGGGTGCGTCTGGATCGACGACAGCTGCATTCCCGGTACCCCCGAGGCGCTCGCGCAACTGCGCGGCGCGGGCAAGGCGCTGGCCTTCGTCACCAACGACGCCCGGCGGTCGCCCGAGGACTACGTGCGAAAGCTGTGGCGCCTCGGTGTCCAGGCGTCACTGGAAGAGGTCGTCACGGTGGGCGCGGCGATTCAGTACCTGCTCGCCGGGCGCCCGTCCGCGCCGGTCTACGTGATCGGCGCGCCGGCGATCTTCCGTCACGTTTCCGAAGCCGGCGCGCGCATCGTCAATGGCACCGATCGGGCCGCTGCCGCCGAGATCGTGGTGGTGGCCGCTCACGACGACTTCCACTACGGCGAACTGCGCACCGCCACCCAGGCGGTGCTGGCCGGCGCCGAGATGATCGCCGCCGGCCGCGACCGGACCTTTCCCGCCGCGGGGGGTCAATGGCCGGCCACCGGCGCGATTCTGGCGGCGCTCGAATACGCCACCGACCGCGTCGCCCGCAGCGCCGGCAAGCCTGATCCGCTGATCTTCCAGACCGCCTTGGACCGCCTCGGTCCTGGCCGCGCGCTGATGGTCGGCGACGGGCTCGACTCCGACCTGGCCGGTGCCGCGGCAGCGGGGCTGGACGGAGCGATCGTGCTGACCGGAGTGACCACACGAGCGCAGGCGCAGGCGGCGGCCGACCCGGCTCCGGTGGCGATCGCCGACGACCTTCCGGCCCTGGTGCTGGCGTGAAGCTGGCCTTGATCGTCAACCCGGCCGCCGGCGGTGGCCGGGCCGGGCGGGCGCTGGCCGAGGTGGAGCACACACTGGCCGGGCTGGGACTCGACTATCACCTCGAGCTGACCCGCGACCTCGAGCACGCCCGCGCCCTGGCCGCTACGGCGGCCCGAACGGGCGAGGTGGCGGTCGCCTTCGGCGGTGACGGGCTGGTCGGTGCCGTGGCCGGAGCGCTGCGCGACGAGCACGGGATCCTGGGCGTGCTGCCGGGCGGTCGCGGTAACGACCTGGCGCGTACCGTGGGCATCCCGCTCGAGCCCGCGGCGGCGTGCCAGGTGCTGGCGAACGGTGTCGTGGAGGCGCTCGATCTCGGCGCGGTCGACGGGCGAACATTCATCGGGATCGCCAGCTGCGGCTTTGATTCGGTCGCCAACCGGATCGCCAACGAGACTCGGATCGTGCGCGGGAACCTGGTCTACGCCTACGCTGCCCTGCGGGCGTTGACGAGCTGGAAGCCGGCGACCTTCACCGTCGATCTCGACGGTGGCGGGAGCCGCGAGGTGACCGGCTACAGCGTCGCCGCCGCCAACGCCAAGGCTTTCGGGGGAGGCATATTCCTGGCGCCTGACGCCTCGTTGCAGGACGGCCGGCTCGATGTGGTGACGATCAGCCACGTCGCGCGCCTGCAGTACGCGCGCCGGCTGCCGATGGGCTTCACCGGTGCCCATGTGCGTCTGCCCAACGTGGAGGTCCGGAAGTGCGCCTCGGTGCGGATCTCGGCCTCGCGGCCGTTCACCATGTACGCCGACGGCGATCCGATCGGCGAGCTGCCGGTCACCGTCAGCGCCCTGCCGGGAGCCATCAGAGCGATCATGCCCGCGCGATGACTGGGCTGGACGCCAAGATCCTGGCCGCCCGCGCGGTCGGCGAGCTGGCCCGCCGGGCCGGCCGGGGTGGCGGCACCAGCCTGCCGGGCAAGGTTCTGACCCGGCTTGAACCGCACGCGATCGAGCAGCTCGCAGGACGGCTGCGGCTCGGCTCGGCGATCATCTCCGCCACCAACGGCAAGACCACCACCGCAGCGATGGCGGCCTCGGTGCTGGAGCGGGCCGGCGTGAAGCTGGTCCACAACCGGGCCGGCGCGAACATGGCCGGCGGCGTCGCGTCGACGCTGCTCAGCGCGGCCCGGCCCGGCGGGAGCATCGGCGGCGAGCTCGGACTGTTCGAGCTCGACGAGTTCTGGCTGGACCGAGTGGCGCCACAGTTGCACCCGCGCGCCGTACTGCTCTCGAACCTGTTCCGCGACCAGCTCGACCGCTACGGCGAGCTCGAGACGATCGCTGACCGCTGGGCCGCCCTGGTGCGCTCGCTGCCGGCGACGCGACTGGCGCTGAACGCCGACGACCCGCTGATCGCCGATCTCGGCCGCGAGCGTCCGGACGTGACCTACTTCGGAGTTGAGGACCCCGCGATGGCGATCCCTGAGATGCAGCACGCCTCCGACTCCAAGCACTGTCGCCGCTGCGGCACGGCCTACGTCTACGACGCGATCTACCTCGGCCATCTCGGACGCTACAGCTGCCCCTGCTGCGGGCAGCGCCGGCCCGACCCCTCGGTCGCGGCGCGGCAAATCGCGCTCGACGGCACCCGGGGGGCCAGGTTCGAGCTACACGCCCCCGAGGGCACCGTGAGTGTGTCGCTGCCGCTGCCGGGCCTCTACAACGTCTACAACGCGCTCGGGGCGGCCACGCTGTGCCTCGCGCTCGGGGTCACGCTCGCTCAGGTCGCCGCCGGCCTGTCCACCGTCAGCCCGGCGTTCGGCCGGGCCGAGCGGGTGACCATCGGCGACCGCGAGCTGTCGATCCTGCTGATCAAGAATCCCGCCGGCGCCAACGAGATCCTTCGCACCCTGGCGCTCGAGGCCGGAGAGCTCGACGTGCTCGGGATCCTCAACGACCACACCGCGGACGGCCGCGACGTGTCGTGGATCTGGGACGCGGACTTCGAGCTTCTGCGCACCCGCGCCCGGCGCATCACCTGCGCGGGTACGCGGGCGGCCGAACTGGCGCTGCGGTGCAAGTACGCCGGCGTTCCCGCCGATCGCCTGCAGGTGACGCCGTCGCTGTCGGACGCCCTTGACCAGGCCCTGGCCGCGAGCGTGGACGGCCGGCTGTTCGCGCTACCCACTTACACGGCCCTGCTGGAGCTCCGCGAGCAGCTCACCCGGCGCGGTCACGTCGCCAGCTTCTGGACGGCCCCCCCGGCGGGTCTCCCATGAGCGTCATCTGGCATGACCTGGAATGCGGCGCCTACACAGAGGATCTGCCGCTGTGGCGCGAGCTGGCGGCTCGCCACGGCGATCCGGTGCTGGACGTGGGTGCGGGCACCGGCCGCACCGCGATCGAGCTGGCCCGCGCCGGCCATGGCGTCACGGCCCTCGACAACGACCCGGAGCTGCTGGCCGAATGCCGCCGGCGCGCGGCAGGGCTGCCGGTGCGCAGTCGTTCTCGCCGACGCCCGCGACTTTCACCTCGGCCAGGTCTTTGCGCTCTGCATCGTGCCGATGCAGACGATCCAGCTCCTGGGCGGGCCAGCGGGCCGCCGGCGATTTCTGGCCTGCGCGCGCGAGCACCTCGGGGCCGGAGGCGTGCTGGCGATCGCGATTGCCGAGGAGCTCGAGGAGTTCGAGGTCTCGCCGGGCGGCCCCCACCCCGTCCCCGACGTTTGCGAGCGCGAAGGGGTGGTCTACGCCAGCCGCCCGACCGCGATCCGGGCCGACGGCGACCGTGGCTTCGTGCTCGAGCGCCGCCGCGAGGTGGTGTCGGCCGACGGCACCCTGTCGGCGGAGGAGAATCTGATCCGGCTCGAGGCGCTCGATGCCTCCCAGCTCGAACGTGAGGCGAAGCGGGCCGGCCTGCGCCCGGCCGGACGTAGCCTGATCGCCGAGACCAAGGACTATGCCGGCAGCGTGGTGGTGACGCTCAGTGCCTGAGCTGCGCGTGTGCGCGCTGTATCCGGACCTGATGAACATCTACGCCGACCGCGGCAACCTGCTGCTCCTGGCGCAACGCTGCGGCTGGCGGGAGATCGACTTCAGGTTGGCCGCCAGCGGACTGGGCGAGCCACTCGATCCCGACGCCGCTGATCTGTATTACATGGGCGGTGGACAGGATCGCGACCAGCGTCTGTGCGCGTTCGACCTGGCCGAGCACAAGCGCGCTGGGCTCCACGCCGCCGCCGACCGGGGTGCGGTCATTCTCGCGGTGTGCGGCGGCTACCAGCTGCTGGGCCACTCCTACCAGCTCGGCGATGAGACGCTCCCGGGGGTCGGCCTGCTCGACGTCAGCACCGTCCGCGCCTCCGGGCCGCGGCTGATCGGCAACGTGGCGATCGAGGTGGCGCTGGCGCCCGGCTCGCCGCGGACCCTGGCCGGGTTCGAGAATCATGCCGGGCGGACCCACCTGGGAGCCGGGGCCGAGCCGCTCGGACGCGTCCTCCGCGGCCGCGGAAACGACGGCCACAGCGGCTACGAGGGGGCCCGGCGCGGCAACGTGATCGGGACCTACATGCACGGGCCGTTGCTGCCCAAGAACGCCTGGTTCGCCGACTGGCTGATCGCCACCGCGCTCGGGCTGGACACTCCGCTGTCCGCGCTCGACGACGAGCTCGAGGGCGCCGCCCACGCCGAGGCGCTCCGCGCGGCGGGGGTGTAGCTACGATGGGCTGCGGTCGTACCCCGAGCATGCGTATACCCGCTCGCCCATCTCTCGCTCGCCCGCTGTTGGCCGGCCTGGCGATCCTGACCGCGCTCGGCGCTGGCGCCTGCGGTCAGGGCAGCAATGGCGGCGCGGCCTCAGCCGCTCCTCCGTCGAGCTCGACGTCGACGTCGACGCCGAGCACGTCGACGGCGACCGGAGCGACGACCACGAGCTCCACCAGCACGACGGCCCTGCCCGGTACGGGCAAGCCTCAGATCACGATCGGCGACAAGAACTTCACCGAGCAGTTCGTGCTCGGCGAGCTGTACCGCCAGGCCCTCGTGGCCCAGGGCTTCACCGTCCAGCTCAATCGCAACATCGGGCCGACCGAGGTCACGCTTCAGGCGCTGAAGAACGGCTCGCTGGCGATGTACCCGGAATATCTCAACACCTTCAACACTGCGATCGCGCACTACACGCATGGCTTCCGCGGCCGCGTCCAGGCGTACGCCGCGGCCCAGCGCTACGCGTTGGCCCACGGCCTTGAACTGCTGCAGCCAACCCCGTTCAGCGACACCGACGCGATCGGCGTCACCGTCGGCTACGCCGAAGCCAACCACCTCTCCTCACTCCGAGACCTGGCCAGGGTGGCGCCTTCACTGACCATCGGAGGCCCGCCGCAGTTCCAGCAGAGCTCACCCGGGTTGCCGACGATCGAGCAGGCCTACGGCGTCACCCCGGCCGGCTTCAAGTCGCTCGCGGTCGGCGATCAGTACACCGCGTTGAACGACGGATCGGTCCAGGCGGCCGATGTCAGCACCACCGACGGCCAGCTCGCCAGTGGCGATTACAAGCTGCTGAGCGACTCGAGCAACCTGTTCGGCTGGGGCAACGTCGTGCCGGTCGTGCCGGCGGCCGTTTTGGCGGCCGAAGGCCCCGCCTTCGCCGAGACGATCAACCGGATCAGCGCCCTGCTGACAACCCCGGTGATGCGCGAGCTCAACGCGGCGGTGGACGTGGCCGGTCAGGACCCCACCGCCGTCGCCCAGCAGTTCCTCGAGACCCACGGCCTGATTCCGCCCGCGCCCTCCTAGCGGGCTAGTTGCCGCTCGAGCCGAAGCCGCCGATCCCGCGTTCGGAGACCTCCAGAGTCGACACCTCGAGCGGCGACGGTAGTTCGATTCGCACCAGCACCAGTTGGGCGACGCGGTCGCCCGCGGCGAGCTCGAAGGTGGCCCGGGGGTCGGTGTTGAGCAGCAGTACGCGGACCTCTCCCCGGTAGCCGGCGTCGATCAGCCCTGGGGCGTTGACCAGCGCGATCCCGTGCCGCGCAGCCAGGCCCGACCGCGGCAGCACCAGCCCGGCCTGTCCGGGCGCGATCTCGAGTGCGATGCCGGTCCCGACCGATGTCCGCTCCCCCGGCTTCAGACTCGCGGCCTCCAGCGCGTACAGATCGAGACCGGCGTCACCGGGATGGGCCCGGGTCGGGAGGATCGCGGCCGGATCCAGCCGCACCACCCGCAGGTTCATGCCGGCTTGTGATCCAGCACGAACGAGGCGTAGCGGGCGGCGACGTTCGCCGGTAGCCGCGCGTGCACGAGGACCCCATCGGGGGTGTCCTCGCGGATCAGGTCACCGGCCAGCTCGTGCAACTCGGCCAGGCGGCCGCCCTGCTCGTAGGGAACCAGCAGATCGACGGAGGACAGCCGCCGGGCGAATTCCGCCTCGATCCGCTCGATCAGGACCGCGATGCCCTCGCCGGTCTCAGCCGACAGCAGCACGGCGTCGGGATGACGGCGCGCCAGTTCGGCCCGGCGAAGCTCATCGACCTGATCGGCCTTGGCCAGCACCAGCAGCCGGGGCGCCTCGTCGGCGGCGATCTCGGCCAGCACATCCTCCACCGCCGAGGTCATCGCGGTTAGCTCCTCCTCGGACACCGACGCATCGACCACGTGCAGGACCAGGTCGGCCTGGCGTGTCTCCTCGAGCGTGGCTCCGAACGCGTCGACCAGCTGGTGGGGAAGCTTGCGGATGAACCCGACGGTGTCGGTGAGCAGGTAGTCGCGGCCTCCCGCGCGCAGCACGCGGGTGGTCGGGTCAAGGGTGTGGAAGAGGCGATCGCGGACCGGCACGGTGGCGCCGGTGAGCGCGTTCAGCAACGTCGACTTGCCGGCGTTGGTGTAGCCGGCCAGCGCGATCTGCGGCAGGTGCGCGCGCTCGCGCTCGGCCCGCATCACCGACCGCGTCGAGCGTACCTGGGCCAGACGGCGCTTGAGCGCCGCAATCCGGTCGCGCGCCAGCCGGCGGTCGGTCTCGATCTGGGTCTCGCCGGGGCCTCTGGTGCCGATGCCGCCGCCGAGGCGCTCCAGGTGCGACCACAGCCCCCGCATCCGAGCCAGGTTGTACTCCAGCTGGGCCAGCTCGACCTGGAGCTTGCCCTCCGCGGTGTGCGCGTGGGCGGCGAAGATGTCGAGGATGATCGCGGTGCGGTCGATCACCGGGACGCCGAGCGCCGACTCCAGGTTACGCTCCTGACGGGGCGAGAGCTCGTCGTCACAGGCGACCAGGTTCGCGTCCGCCGCGGCCAGCTGGCCCTTCAGCTCCTCCAGCTTGCCCGGGCCCAGATACGAATTCGGGTGCGGGCGCTCTCGCCGCTGCACCACCGCCCCCACCGCCGCCACCCCGGCCGTGCGCAGCAGCTCGGCCAGCTCGGACAGCTGCTCCTCGTCACCAGCCGCAACGGCGGCCACCATGTAGGCGCGCTGGCGCGCGCGGCCGCGCGGACGGCCATCCGCCGGAGCGCTGCCGTTCGTTCCTATCTGAAATTCAGCCACGCTTCGGATGGTAGCTCCGCACCGGTCGCCGCGGCCTGCCACCCCGGCCCCGTCGAGCCGGCACGACCGCGATGTCAAAGCGCGCGCAGTCGCTCCACCGCCTCAACCAGGCGATCATCGGGGGTAGTCAACGAGATGCGAAAGAAGCCCTCGCCGCTGCGTCCATAGGCGCCCCCGGGCGAGATCACCACGGCGGCCTGCTCGAGCACGTGCTCGCAGTACTGCGCCGAGGTGGCGAAGCCCTCGGGGATCGGCGCCCACACGTAGATGGTGCCCCGGGGCGGCGTGACCGCGACTCCGGCCGCGGCCAGCGCGTCGCACACCAGGTCACGCCGGCGCTCATAGACCGCGTTCATGGCCTTGACGTAGCCGTCGCACTCCGGCGACAGCGCGGCTACCCCCGCCATCTGCACCGCCTCGAACAGGCCGGAGTCGATGTTGGACTTCAGGCGCCAGAACTGCTCGATCGCCGCGGCATTGCCGACGATCGCGGCGCAGCGCCAGCCGGTCATGTTGTAGCCCTTGGACAGCGAGAAGACCTCGACGCCCACCTCCCGGGCCCCGGGCGTGGCGAGAAACGACGGCGCCACGTAGCCGTCGAAGGTGGTCTCGCTGTAGGCGTTGTCGTGCACCACCAGCAACTCGGCGCTGCTCCCGACCTCGATCGCGCGCTCGAACACCCCGGCGGGCAGGACCGCGCCAGTGGGATTGTTGGGGTAGTTGATGAACATCAGCCGGGCGCGGTCAAGCGCGTCGGACGAGATGGCGTCGAAATCCGGCGCGAAGCCCAGGTCCGGCTCCAGGGGCATCAGGACGGGTTCGGCCCCCGCCAGCAGCGGACCGCCCGTGTACACCGGGTAGCCGGGATCCGACGCCAGCGCCACGTCACCGGGATCCAGGAACGCGAGGTTGAGATTGAAGATGCACTCCTTGGCCCCGATCGCCGCCATCACCTCGGTCTCGGGATCGAGCGTGACCCCGAAGCGCCGCTCATAGAACGCGGCGACCGCCTGGCGGAAGACCATCAGGCCGCGGTTGGAGGGATACGTGTGGGTGCTCGGATCCGCGACCGCGCGCTGGGCGGCCGCCACGATCGGCGGATACGTGGGCGTGTCGGGATCGCCGATGCCCAGGCTGATCACGTCCACGCCGGCGGCGCGCTTGGCCGCGATCTTGCGTTCGAGCTCGGCGAACAGGTACGGGGGAATCTGGTCCAGGCGCTTACTCGGTCTCATGCAACTCCTTCACGAACTCGTCGGCGAGCGTGCCGCGGAACACCGGCACCGCCCAGCCGGTCAACGTAGCGTGCAGATCCTCTCCCACCTGCACTTCAAGCTCTCCGCCGTCGAGCACCACGGTCACCGGTGAGTCGCCGCCGTCGAGCACCGAGGCCACGGCGGCGCCGGTCGCGC
This sequence comes from uncultured Solirubrobacterales bacterium, assembly GCA_963744195.1. GTDB lineage: Bacteria > Actinomycetota > Thermoleophilia > Solirubrobacterales > Solirubrobacteraceae > Palsa-465. Next base: position 341,734 of record CAVUSY010000009.1, on the reverse strand, counting down.
CGGTGCCGCTCGCCGCTGTCTCCCCCACCCCGCGCTCGAAGATCCGCGCGCGGATCTGACCCGGACCCACGGGCGTGTACCACGATACGTTGGTGCGGTTGGGGAACAGTTCGTGGCCCTCGATGGAGGGACCCACGGCGGTCAGATCGAGCTGGCTCAGCGCGGCCTCGCCGTGGACCCGGATCGCACATTGGGGGTTGCCGACCTGCACATGCTGGAAGCTCCACCGGTGCCCGTCCGCGGTCAGCTCGCCTCGCCCGTCCGGGGGACCGGCCGGGAAATCCTCGCTGCGCAGCCGGACCCGGCCGAGGTCGAGGCTGCAGGTGGTGGCGGAGATGACGGTGGCACGGATCTCGCCGGCCGCAGTCTGGATCGAGAAGCGATCACTGCCGGTCCAGCCGTGTCGGCGGAGATACAGCACCGCCTGGCGCGCGCCGTTGCCCGACAGCTCGGCCTCGGACCCGTCGGGGTTGAAGATCTGCAACCGAGCCACGAAGCCGGGTGCGTCGGGTTGATCGAGCACCAGGATTCCGTCCGCGAACACGCCGGTATGCGGCGCGCAGAGCTTGCGGATGCGGGCTTCGGTCAGCGCGAAGGGGAGCGCCGCCTGCTCAACAATCAGGTAGTCGTTGCCGAGCGCGTGCCACTTCTCGAATTCCACTCGGCGGCAGTCTATGTGTACCGTCGCGCCCGCCATGCCTAAGCACTGGTTGCAATCGCCGTCGGCCCCGCTGGTTCTGCTGGCCGTCGTCTCGGTGCTCTCCCTGGCCGCGCGCGGCGCACTGCTGGAACAGCCGTGCCAGTCGCCGTGCACCAAGGCCTCCCAGCACACGCTGATCTTCGACGAGGCCTATTACGTCAACGCGGCCCGGGTGATCGCGGGCATCCGGCCGCCCTCCGGATCGCACTACGCCGACGCGCCGCTGGGCACGGACCCCAACGCCGAGCACCCGCAGCTCGCGAAGCTGATCATGGCAGGGGCGATCGATCTGTTCGGTGACGGGCCATTCGCGTGGCGGATCGGCAGCCTGATCTTCGGCTCGCTGGCGATCCTCGGCATGTACGCGCTGGTGCGAGCTGCCGGCGGCGGTCGCTGGCTGGCGCTGGGCGCCGCCACCCTGATGGCCGCCGACAACCTGCTGCTCGTCCACGGCCGGATCGGCACGTTGGACATCTACGCGGTCGCGGGCATGATCTGGGGAGTTGCCTTCTACCTGCGGGGATGGCCGTTACGCGCCGGCCTGGTGCTCGCCGTCGCCGCCGCGTTCAAGCTGGTCGCTCCCTACGCGGTGCTGGTGCTGGCGCTGATCGAGCTGGGCCGCGTGATCACCGCCTGGCGAGCCCGCGGGCAACCCCCGCAGTGGCGCCTGAAGCCGGCCCTGAAGCGGTTGCTCCTATGCACCTTCACCGGGGTGGGAGTGTTCTTCGGCCTCCTGGGGATCATGGGCCAGATCGCGACCCCGTACGCCGACGCCGACGCCAAGCTGATCACCGGCGGCCCCTTCGCCCACATGGCGCACATGATCAGCTACGCGGCAGGGCTGGTGAGCCCCCACGGCCCGCAGGGGATCGCGTCGTATCCGTGGCAGTGGATGCTCGACCTCAAGCCGATCATCTACCTGCAGATCAACCCCTCGCTGCCCGGGAATGGGCTCTATGCGATCCATCCCGTGTCGCGCTTCCTCGGGATGATGAGCCCGCCGATCATGGTCCTGGCCATCCCGGCGCTGCTGTTCTGCGCTTACCGGATCATCCGGCCCGGGGGCGCCGACGAACCCAGTCAGGTCCCGATCGTCGGCCTGGCCTGGTTTCTGGGGACCTGGTTGCCGTTTGCGCTGCTCAGCGTGGTCGATGAGCGCACCAGCTACATCTACTACATGGTGATCGTGATGCCGGGCGTCTACGTCGCGGTCGTCTACATGCTGTGGCGGGCCTGGCTGGCCTCGCGAGGCTGGCAGCGGCGACGGACCGTGGCAACTGCGGCGATCGGCCTGTGGTGGCTCACGGTGCTGGCCGCGGCGGCGGTCATGTATCCGTTCACGCCTCTGTTCTGAGCCACGCCGCCAGGACCTCGGGTGCGATCTCATCGGCGCTGCGGCCGGTGGTGTCGACCTCGGTCACCGCGGCGAGCTTGCGCATCCACGTCAGCTGGCGGCGTGCGTAGTTGCGGGTGCGGCGCTTCATCCCCGCCACGTCCCCGCTGAGCAGCTCCTCGAAGCCCAGCGCCTTACGCGCTGTGGCCGAGGCGCCGGCGGCGGCGGCTCGCCGCACCTCGTCCTGCGCTCCGGCGGCGAGCATCTCCTCCACCCGCGCCTCGACCCGCGCGTAGAGTTGCTCGCGCTCCATCGTGAGCCCGATCAACAACGTGGAGCGCCGCGTCGACGCGGCCCACAGCTGCGACTCGCCGGTGGGAGGCTCCAGCTCGCCGGCGTCGAGCAGCTCCAGCGAGCGGACGATCCGCTGGCGGTCGCCCGGCTCGATCGCCGCTGCCGCCCACGGCGCCGTCCGGTTCAGAATCGCGTGCAGGGCCTCGGGACCGCGCCGCTCGAGTTCCCTGGTCCAGCGCTCGCGAGCGCCCTCGGGGGGCGGCGGTCGGAGGCTCAGGTCGCTCAGCGCGGCCCGCAGGTAGAGGCCGGTCCCGCCCACCACGATCGGACGCCGGCCGGTCGCGAGCAGCTCATCGATCTCGGCGTGGGCCAGCTCGGCGTACTGGCCGGCGCTGAAGGTCGCGTCGACGGGCAGAAACGAGATCAGCCGATGCTCCAGACGGGCGCGCTCCCCCGCCGTGGCGGCGCCGGTGAGCGTCTCCAGCCCGGCGTAGACCTGGAGCGCGTCGGCCGAGACCGCCACCGGCTGCTCGCCGATCTCGGCCAGGCGCCGCGCCAGCGCAATCGCCACTGCCGTCTTGCCGACGCCGGTCGGTCCGAACAGCGCGATCACCTCTGGGCGGGCCATCGGGCGCAGTATCGTGCAGCGATGATTCCCGGAGGCCGGATCGTGACCGTGAAGGTGGGAGCCGGGCTGTCGGTCGAGCTCGACCCCCTGGCGGGAGCGACGGAGGCCGCGCGCGCGGCGGCGGAGAGCCTGGATGGCGCCCCGGTCGATCTCGCGCTGGTCTTCGCCAGCGGCGCTCATCTGGCCGCTCCCGAGGCGACCCTCGAGGGCGTCTACGGCGTACTTGACCCCGCCTCGCTGGCCGGGTGCGGTGCCGGTGGCGTGCTGGGTTCCGGGCGCGAGCTCGAGTCCGGGACCGCGGTGGCGGTGTGGGCGGCGACGCTCGGCGGCGGTGAGGCCCGCAGCTTTCACGCCGGCGTGTCCGGCGATGACGGTGAGGCGGTGCTGGAGGGGTTGCCGGAGCTAGCCGGTGACGAAGCGCTGATCATGCTGTCCGATCCGTATTCGTTCCCGACCGACGCGGTGCTCGCCGGCCTGGCGCGGGAAGCGCCGGGGGTGCCCGTGCTGGGCGGCCTGTCGAGCGGACGCACCTTCCAGGGCACCGGCGCCCTGTTCCTGGATCAGACCGTCTGTGAGACGGGAGCGGTGGGAGTGGCCCTCTCCGGCGTCGAGGTGCTGCCCTGCGTCTCGCAGGGTGCCGCGCCGCTCGGACGCGAGGTCACGATCACCGCCGCCGAAGGCAACGTGATCCACGAGCTGGCCGGGCGCCCCGCGGTCGAGACGATCGAGCAGATCATCGGTGAGCTGGGAATCCAGGAGCGGGCGCTGGTTGCCGGCGGCCTCCTGATCGGCATCGTGATCGACGGTGGCAAGCCGGACTACGTGCAGGGTGACTTCCTGGTGCGCGGCGTCCTCGGTGCCGACCCCGCTACCGGGGCGGTGGGGATCGGCGCGAGCGTGTCGCCCGGTCAGGTCGTGCGGCTGCACGCCCGGGATGCGCGCTCCGCCGACACCGACCTGCGGCGGGAGCTGCTGCTGCGCAGTGAGGCGATCGGGGGTGGCCCGCCCGCCGGCGCTCTGGTGTTCTCCTGTAACGGCCGGGGGCAGTCGATGTTCGGGGCGTGCGATCACGACGCGACGATGATCGAGGACGTGTTCGGGGGTGCTCCCGCAGCCGGCTTCTTCGCCGCCGGCGAGATCGGGCCGGTGGGCGGGCGAAGCTTCCTGCACGCATTCACCGCTACCGTCGCGGTGTTCCCGGAGTGAGCGCCACTGTCCACGGTTCTGACCGCCCGAGAGCCCGTTAGGAGCGCCCGTGCCCGCATCACATCAGATCGACATCGCCGGTAGCACCGTGCTGCTGACCGGCGCCACCGGCGGCATCGGGCACGCCATCGCCCGCGCGCTGGCCGCCCGTGGAGCGAGGCTGATCCTGACCGGCCGGCGCGACGGCGTGCTCGATCAGCTGGCCTCGGAGCTGGGGTCCCGCACGCTGAGTGCCGATCTCGGCTCGCGCGATGCGGTGCAGCGGCTCGGCGAGGATGCGCGTCGCCGCGGGTGTCGACGTGCTGGTGGCCAACGCCGCGGTCCCCGCCAGCGGCGTCTTTCCTGAGTTGTCCCAGGAGCAGATCGACCGGATGCTCGAGGTCAATCTCCGCGCGCCGATCGCGCTGGCCCGCGCCCTGGCGCCGTCGATGATCCAGCGCCGCCGGGGCCACCTCGTGTTCATCTCCTCGCTGCAGGGCAAGGCGGCGACTCCGGCCTCGTCGCTCTACTGCGCGACCAAGTTCGGTCTGCGGGGCTTCGCCCTCGGCGTCCGCGAGGATCTCCGGGTCCACGGGGTGGGGGTGTCGACCGTGTACCCCGGATTCATCCGCGACGCCGGAATGTTCGCCGATACCGGGGTCAAACTCCCGCCCGGGATCGGGACCCGCTCACCCGAGGATGTCGCCGCGGCCGTGATCGAAGCGATCGAACGCAACCGCGCCGAGGTCGAGGTGGCCCCGCTGCCGCTGCGTATCGGCACCGCGATCGCGGGTCTGGCGCCCGCGCTGGCCGCCACCGTGAGCCGTCGTCTGGGCTCGCACCAGATCGCCACGGCGGTCTCTGACCAGCAGCGGCGGCATCGCTGAGCGCCGGGTCGGTGAGCGCCGGGATCGCTGCGGGGCGGGGTTGCTCGTCTGTACGTGCCGGGTCTTGATTTGCCCCCGCCCGCGGCGCGTCAGTTGTGCTGCGCGGCGTGCTCGCCGGTGACCGACGACAGGGCCGCGATGATCTCGTCGGCGAGCCGAGCGCCGTCGTCGGGGCGCTCCGGCGTGGCCTGAATGCGGACCACCAGGTCGTCCCCGTCGACCTCTTCGAGCAGCACCACGGCCGGTGACCGGGTCGGGGTCGAGATCTCCTCGTCGAGGATCGCCTGCACCTGGCTGGGCCGCACGCCGGAGCTGAGACGCACCTTCACGTCGACCGACTCGGGCTCCTTCAGCGGCACCACCGCCGCGGCCAGCACCACGTTGTTGGGAATCATGATCTGGTCGGCGCCGCGGGTCAGCGTGGTGTAAAGCAGCCCCAGCGAGCTCACGATCCCCTCGACCGAACCACCGACGGCCCCGGCCTGGAAGCGCACCCGCTCCCCCACCCGGAACGGACGCGCACTGAGCAGGACCATGCCGGCGATCACGTTGCCGAGCGTCTGCTGGGCGGCGAGACCGAGGACCACCGCGGTGAAAGCCCCGCCGACGGCGAGCGTCTGCGGGTTGAGGCCGGCGACTCCGAGCGCCAGCAGCAGCGCGATGGCGATCGTCACCAGTCGAATCAGGAAGCCGACCGTGCCGGCGGTGGCGGGATCCATTCGCCGCATGAAGGTCGGCCCGGCGAACCGACCGACATCTCGCGCCAGCGCCCAGCCGAACGCCACCAGTGCCAGCACGACGACCACCTGCAACGGAGTTTGCAGCGTGGCGAACGTCTTCTTACCCAGGATGTCCGGCCCGTTGTCGTAGACGACGAGGATGCCGACCAGCAGCGGCACCAGCAGGGCCGCCTCGCGCCGGGCCCGACGCACTTCGCGCTCGTTGACCTCGACCGTCAGCCCGACGCGCTCCCACGCCTCGCTGCGCGTCTCGAACATCCGCTCCAGGTACAGGTCCTTACGTGATTTGAATTGCCTCGGCATTTAATTGCTCTAGATCGTGGTGGTCAGATCCACTGGCTTTACCTACCACCGCTCGGCGGCGCCGGTTTCACCCGGATGTGGTTTGGAACAGCTGCCCCTGGCTGGGCGCCGGGGCCGGTGCTTCGTCCGCAGCCGGCGCCAGATAAGCGCCTCGGCCGCGATCCGCGGGGCCCATATCGGGCCCCCGGACCAGCGTTGCCAGCCGGCGGCGCTCCTGCACAGGTGCGTATGCACCCCGGCGGTAAAGCTCACGGTAGCGCGCGAGCAGGTCGGGACGCTCCTCCTCCAGCCAGTCGAAGAAAACCTTGCGAACGTCGCCCCGGAGGTGAAGCGCGATCCCGCTGACATAGGCCGCGCCCGCCTCGCTGGCCGATTCAAGGATCCGCTGCACCTGCTCGGGGGAGTCGTTGATCCCCGGCATCAGCGGCGCGACCAGGATCCCGGTTCGAATTCCGGCCTCTGGTCAGCGCGGCGACCGCCTCCATCCTGGCCTTCGGATTGGGAGTGTGGGGCTCGGTCTGGCGCCACGCCTTCTCGTCCATCGTCGGAATCGACAGCGCCGCGCTGAAATCGGTCCGCCCGGCGAGCTCGCGCATCAGACCCAGGTCGCGCAGCAGCAGCGGCGATTTGGTCAGCACCGAGCCGGGATTGCGGGCGTCGATCATCGCCTGCCAGATCCCCGGCATCAGCTTGTAGCGCCCTTCCACCCATTGGTACGGGTCGGTGTTGGTCCCCAGCGCGATGTGCTCACCGCGCCAGGACGGCCGCGCCAGCTCGGCACGGAGCCGCTCCGGCGCATTGACCTTGACCACGATCTCACGCTCGAAATCCCGGCCCGCGTCGAAGTCCAGGTACTTGTGGGTCGGACGAGCGAAGCAGTAGACGCAGGCGTGAGTGCAGCCTCGGTACGGGTTGATGGTCCATCGAAACGGCATCCGCGACGCCTCCGGCACGCGGTTCAGGATCGATTTCGCCCGCACCTCGTAGAAGCGGGTCAAGACCGCGTCGGGCGCCTCGAAATGGCGCACCACTGCGTCGTCGCGATAGCCGGGAAGTCGGGCTCGCTCGTCGACCTCGGTGTCCAGGTTGCTCCAGCGCATCGAACGTATGTTCGCAAATGGAGCGGACGGCAAGCGCCGTCACCCGATCGCGGCCCTCAGCGCTCGGCGCGAGCCAGCAGCGATGCCTCGCCACTCAGCGTCTGGCTGGTGGCGGCCGTGATGTGCACCGGTACGAGCTCGCCGGGAGAACCCAGGCCGCTGAAGTTCACGACCTTGTTGTGGCGCGAGCGACCGCGCACCCGACCGGGATCGGTCCGGGAAGGACCCTCGACCAGGACCTCGAGCGTGCGCCCCACGAACCGTTGCGAACGCTCCTGCGCCCGCCGTTGGACGATCTCGAGCAGACGCTCCAGCCGGGCCACCTTCACGTCGTGGGGCAGCTGGCCCGGCAGCGTCGCGGCCTCGGTTTCCCGCCGCGGGGAGTACAGGAACGTGAACGCGCCGTCGTATCCCACCGTTTCGGCCACTTCAAGGGTCTGCTCGAAGTCCGCCTCGGTCTCGCCGGGAAACCCCACGATGATGTCCGTGGTCAACGCGCAGTCCGGAACGTGCTCGCGGATCATCGCCACCCGGTCCAGATACCGCTCCCGCGTATAGGTGCGCCGCATGCGCTTGAGGATCGCGCTGGAGCCCGACTGCAGCGGCAGGTGAATGTGCTCACACAGCGCTCCGAGCCCCGCGTGGGCGCGAATAACGTCCTCTCGCATGTCCTTGGGATGCGGGCTGGTGTAGCGGATCCGCTCGATGCCGGCCACCGCATCGACCGCCGCCAGCAGCTCAGCGAACGTGACGCGCTGATCCCGCGGAAGGTCACGTCCATACGAATTGACGTTCTGACCCAGCAGCGTGACCTCGCGCACACCATCCTCGGCGAGCCGCCGCACCTCCGCGACCAGCTCGTCCGGTGGACGGCTCACCTCCCGCCCTCGCGTCGAGGGGACGATGCAGTAGGAGCACACCGAGTTGCAGCCGACGCTGATCTGGACCCAGCCCTGGAACTCCCGAGCCCGCTTGGCCGGTAGGTGACCGGTGAACCCCTCGAACTCGAAGAAGCCCTGAGCCGTCAGTGAGTCGCTGGTGAGAAACTCGGCCAGCTTGTGAACCTGTCCCGGGCCGAACGCCACGTCGACGAACGGAAAGCGGGCGAACACCTCCTCCTTGACCGACTGAGCCCAGCAGCCACCCACGCCGATTACGCGCTGGGGATCCTCGCGCTTGAGGCGCTTGGCCTCCCCCAGGTGGGCGGTGAAGCGGCTGTCGGCGGCCTCCCGGATCGAGCAGGTGTTGAACAGGATCAGGTCGGCGTCGGACCGATGCTCAGATTCCGCGTAACCGAGCGAGTCGAGCATGCCCTTGATCCGCTCCGAATCGTGTGCGTTCATCTGACATCCGAAGGTGGTCAGGTGGTAGCGCTTCATGTCGGGCCTAGGGTACCGGCGCCCGCGCGTAACCCGGCCGGCGTGGAGTCAAAGCCTGGCAGCATCAGCTCCACCCGAGCGCCGACGGCACCGGTCTTCGGCTCGGCGGCTGATACCTCGCCGTGGTGCGCCTCCGCGATCGCGCGAACGATGGCCAGGCCGAGACCTGCTCCCCCCTCGGACCGGCTGCGCGCCGGATCGGTGCGGTGGAAGCGCTCGAAGATCCGCTCCCGCTCGGCGGCCGGAATGCCGGGACCGTCATCGAGCACGGTGAAGCGGATTTGGCCGTAGCCGACGGCCTCGACCTCCAGTCGCACCAGGCCATCGGGTTCTCGGGTGTGCCCCACCGCGTTGCGAGCCAAGTTCCGCAGGGCCTGGGCCAGCCGGTCGGGATCGGCCTTGAGCGTGCCGTCGGGAACGGGGCCGAGCTCGAAGCGGCGAGCGGCGGTCAGGCTGATGCCGTCCCAAAGCTGCTCGACGAACACCGGCAGATCGAAGCGCTCGTAGCGCAGGAAGTCGGTGTGTTCGGCCTGGGCCAGCAGCAGCAGGTCATCGACGAGACGGCTGATCCGGATGATCTCGCGCTGTACGTGCTGCTCGGTGCGGCGCACGTCGGCTGCGGTCGGATCCGGCTCGGCGGCGAGCACCTCGAGCTGTCCTCGGATCACGGTGATCGGCGTGCGAAGCTCGTGCGAGGCGTCCGCGATGAACTCGCGTTGGCCCTTCAGCTCGCCCGCCAGACGGTCGAGCATTCGGTTGAAGGCGTCCGAGAGCACCTTGACCTCGCCCCCGCCGACGAGGGAATCCATGCGCGGTTCAAGCTCTCCGGCGTCGACCCGGGTCGCCACCGCGGCCATCCGGCGCAGGGGAGCCGACACCCGGGCCCCCGCCAGGTAGGAGGCAAACAGGGCCAGCGCCAGGGTCACGGCCCCGGCGAGCCCGAAGGTCCGCGCCACCCCGGCCTGCGCCCGATCCACGATGGCCAGTGGCTCGCCTCCCCCCACGATCGCGCGCAACCTCCCGACCATGACCGACCGCTCGAGGATCTGCATCTTTCCCACATCGGGCACCCGCGCCACCGAGTACCCCAGGTGCGGCACCAGCAGCCGTTGGGCCAGAACGCCCTCCTGCGCCTCGTCCGGGGCCGTCTCGTCGGTCTCCGGGAGCGTCGTGTTGACGATCTCAGGGTGGTTGAAGGCTGCTCCGGCACCCGGGACCAGCACCATCAACAGCGTCGAGGTGGAGCCGTACGGCTGGCCGCTCACATAGCGCCGCGCGCCGGACAGGATCGCGTTGGAGTCACTGCCGGCCAGTGGACGCAGCGCCTGCGCGAGCTGATTGCTGTCTCCCTTGACGTCGCGGTCGATCTCCCGGTGCAGGACGGTGCCAGTGTCGTTGTAGACCACCAAGAAGATCACCGCCACCGAGACGAGCATCACCGCCGCTACCCAAGCCGTGAGCCGCCACTGCAACCCTTGGGGAAGCCATCGCCTATGGCGCATCGAACCGGTACCCGACGGACCTCACGGTCACGATCGGATCCCTCTCCCCCTCCTTGCGAAGCTTGCGCCGCAGGTAGCCGACGTACACGTCCACCACGTTGGTGCCGGGGTCATAGTCATAACCCCATACGGCCCGCAGGATCTGCTCGCGCGACAGGACGCGTCCGCGGTTACCGAGCAGGTAGATCAAGAGCTCGAACTCCGTCGTCGACAGGCGCACGACGTCCCCGCCACGGCGGACCTCACGCGTGATCAGGTTCACCTCGACGTCGCCACCGGCGAGGGTGGTGGTCGGCGTCTGGGCCAGCACGCGCAGCTGCGCCCGGACCCGTGCGGCCAGCTCGCTGAGCGAGAACGGCTTGGTCAGGTAGTCGATGGCTCCGGCATCGAGGCCGCTGACACGATCCTCCACCTCACCGCGGGCGGTCAGCACGATCACCGGCAGGCCGGGCTTGCCGTCGCGCAGCAGCTCGAGCACCTCGAGCCCCCCTCGAGCGGGCAGCATCATGTCGAGCACCACCAGGTCGAACGGCTCGCTGAGCGCCCGGTTGGTGCCGGTGATCCCGTCCATCGCCGACTCCACCTTGTAGCCGTAGGCGGTCAATCCCCGCTCGAGAAAGTCGACGATTCCGGGCTCGTCCTCGATAACCAGAATCTGTCCAGGCATGATTTCGCCGCTCGCCACACGGCGGGCTCCGCGGCAGCCCATCATAGTTGTCCCCGGGGCGTCCATCATTAGCCGCTGGGCGCCGAGGTGCGGTCACGCGGGCGTGGTTCGGGTGCAGCCGTGTCGCAGGTGGAGACCGTCAGCGCGCGTACTCGACCGCGCGTGACTCCCGGATCACCGTGACCTTGATCTGGCCCGGATACTCGAGTTCCTTCTCGATCTCCCGGGCGATCTCGTGCGACAGCAGGGTCGCGGCGTCGTCGTCGATCGCGCCGGGCGCGACCATGATCCGGATCTCACGACCGGCTTGCATCGCGTACACCTTGTCGACGCCCTCGTGGCGGGTGGCGATCTGCTCGAGATCCCGCAGCCGTTTGACGTACTGCTCGAGCGACTCCCCCCGGGCGCCGGGCCGGGCACCGGACAGGGCGTCGGCCGCCTGCACGATCACCGCCTCGATGGTCTGCGGCTCCACCTCGTTGTGATGGGCCTCCATGGCGTGGGCAACAGCCGGGGACTCCCCGTACTTGCGCGCCAGATCGCCTCCCACCAGGGCATGCGGGCCCTCGATCTCATGCGTGACCGACTTCCCGATGTCGTGCAGGAGCGCGGCGCGGCGCGCGGTCTTGGGGCTGGCGCCGAGCTCGTGGGCCATCATCGCAGCGAGCTGCGCGACCTCGATCGAGTGGGCCAGCACGTTCTGGCCGTAGCTGGTGCGGAACCGCAGTCGCCCCAGCAGCTTCACGAGCTCGGGATGGACCCCCTGCACGCCCGCGTCGAACACCCCCTGCTCGCCGAGCTCGACGATCCGGCTATCGAGCTCCGATTTGGTCTGGTAGTACATCTCCTCGATCCGGGCCGGGTGGATCCGGCCGTCCTGGAGCAGCTTCTCCAGGGTGAGCCGGGCGATCTCCCGGCGGACACCGTCGAATCCGGAGAGAACCACGGCACCGGGTGTGTCGTCGATGATGAAATCGACCCCGGTGAGGTTCTCCAGCGCCCTGATGTTGCGCCCTTCCCGGCCGATGATGCGTCCTTTCATGTCGTCGGCCGAGAGCTGAACCACGGACACCGTCGTCTCCGCCGCATGGCCGGCGGCCAGCCGTTGCATGCAGACCGACAGGATGTTGCGCACGCGCCGCTCGGCGTCGCGTTTGGTCTCCTCTTCGATCTGGCGGATCTTGCGGGCCGAGTCGTGCCTGACCTGGTCTTCGAGCTCCTTGAGCAGCAGCTGCTTGGCCTTGGCCGCCGACATACCCGCCAGTCGCTCGAGCGCCCGCTGGACCTCCAGGCGGCCCTCGGCGAGCACTCCCCGCTCGCGCTCGAGCTCAGCCTCGCGGCGCGCGAGCGCGTCCTCGTGGCGCTCCAGCGTCGTATTCCGCTCCGACAGCGCCGCCTGCAGCGCTGTGGCCGTGGCGCCGTCGCGCTCGGCCGGGGCCGGAACGGCGCCGTGAGCACGCCCGTAGAGAATCGCGGCGACCACGATTCCGACCGCGATGAGCGCTGCGGCACCGATGATTTGCATGGTCGTTCCTCTCGCGGTCCGGGCGACGGGGTCGGCCGGGACCTAATCCACTGTTTGGCTTTTGGGGGAGCGACCGAGCGGCTCGTGCGCGGTGCACGAACGACGCCAGCCTTCGGCGACCGCAGTCGCCGCTGCGACAGCGGTCAGTTGAGGCTGTCTAAAGCTGTACTAGGGCCGTCTGGTGGCCCTTCGGAGCTTGTGATCGACATTGTCGGGGAAACTCGAGAATCGGGAATTTGCTGGTGTTTTGCGGCCGCAAGAGCCGTTCGTTCGCTTTCGCCATGGTAGTACCGGGCGATGCGCCGCGCAAACTGGTCGACCGCGGCTACGCGTGGGCCCGGTCGGCCTTGCCGTGCAACCGGGACGGATCCGCTCCGGTGGCGGAGGAAACCGCCTTGGTGATGCCGCCGCCCCGGGCCTTGGCCTGCATCAGGGCGTCGTCGGCCTGCTCGACGAGCTTCGCCGCAGTGGTCCCCGCCCGCCACTGGGAGAGTCCGATCGACACGCTCAGCGGCGAGTCCAGTCCCGGGATTCGCGTTGCCGCGATCAATGACCTCAGCCGATTGGCGAGCATCAACGCCTCCGACTCGTCGGTCTGCGGCAGGATCGCGAGAAACTCGTCGCCTCCGAACCGTCCGATCGTGTCGCAGCTGCGTACGGCTCGGCGCAGGGTTCGAGCGACCTCGACCAGCACCTCGTTGCCACGGAGATGGCCATGGCGATCGTTGACTCGCTTGAAGCCATCGAGGTCAATGAAGCAACACGACAGTCCGAGCCGACCGCGATCCGCGCGATTGATCTCCTGCGCCAGCTCACGGAAGGTGCTATCCCAGTTCAGGCAGCCGGTGAGCGTGTCGGTGGGCGCTCCCAGCAGTCGGGCCACCGCGTCGGGTTGGTAGACGCACATGCCCAGCATCGCGGCGGAGGACTCGGCCGCCCAGGTGGCCAGGCCAGGATCTTCCGGCGCGATGGAAAACGTCCCGATCAACGCGCCGGCAGCCCCGGTCGCCAACCGCACCGGCGCCGTCACAGCGTGGGTTTGCGGTATGCCGCCGATAGCCGCCGCCAGCGCCGCATCGAGCCCGGGGTTGAGCGGCTCGAGTACCGCCTGGTGCGCGGTTGACAGCAACGCCCGGCCGACGAACCCGCCGATGCGCGGCCGGTCGAGGCTGTCCGGGACACCACCCTTCGCCCATGAGCAGATGACCTCCGGCGGCTGCCCTCGGCCCCCCAGGCGGCAGTACAGCGCGCGGTCAGAGCCGATCAGCCGCGCAACGTTCTCCATCAACTGCGACAGTTCGATCTCAGGCCTGTCGCCCACCGGTTGCGTCTCGGGAAGGGTCAGGGTGCTCAGTACGCTCATCTGGTTCCTTGCCTGGACGAGGAGCGGTGCAAAGTCACGCTGTTGAGACGTCGTGAGACCTCGCACATCTGGCGATCCCGGGTGCATCTGTGTCGATCTGCCTCGTGCCGCGCGCTGCATGACGTGCTCCGGATGGAGTTGCTTTCGCAACGCCCTCGCATGCCTCCATCGGCTGCCGCGAGCGCGCCATCTGCGCTGTCGTCCGGAGCGTCACCAATCCCGCTTTCAGCGGCATCGGTCACCATCCGACCTGGTGAACTATATCGCCGTCGGCGGAGATCGGCTGGCATCGCCGGCACGATCTACCTAAAATCCTCCAAAGCGAGCGAAGTACGTGCAGGGAGAGCTGCGGTGAATGATCCGGAGAAACTGGGAGCGAACGCAGGTCACCGGGCGGAGCCGGCCGACACCAGGCAGAGCGGGCAGGGCATCGGTCCGTTGGCCGGCGGCAAGCTCCTGTCGGAGATAACCAACCGGATCGTCACGATGATGCGAGAGCACTACGGGCGCGGCCCGATCAAGGCCAAGACCTACGTGCTCGACAACCTGATCACATGCGTCCTCAGCGATGGATTCACCGCCATCGAGAAGACCATGATGGCCGGCGGTGAACCGGATCGCGTGCTCGAGATGCGGCGGGACTTTCAGCGCATGATGAAGGTTCGCTACAGCGACATGATCGAGGAGCTCACAGGCCGCAAGGTGCTGGCATTCCTCAGCCAGGCCCACGTGGAGCCGGACCTGACGGTGGAGATGTTCCTGCTCGACGGGCCGATGCCGGGCTTCGGCGCGATCGAGCTGGTCGATCCCGGCCCGCCCGACTGAGCCTCACCGTCACTCGCCGCGGGCGTAGGCGCTCAGCGCGTCGAGCGCCAGCTCGCCGTCGTAGCCCTTGCGGATCAGGACGCCCAGCGCCCGATCGCGCTCTCGCCGATCCTTCGGGGCGGACGGAAAGCGCCGGCGCAGCACCTCCAGCGCTCGATCGAGCTCGCTGCCCGTTCCGTCATCCGCCTGATCCTCGCTCAGTGTTGTCTCCACCAGGTCACGGTCGATACCGCGGGCCAGCAGGCGGGTTCGGATCCGCTCGCTCCCCCACCGCTCCAGCTCTCGCTTGTCGGCCACGAACAGCTGCGCGAACCGGACGTCGTTCAGATAGCCCTGATCACCGAGGGTCTGGATCGAGGCGTCGATCAGGTCGCTCGCGATCCCCTTCTGCTCGAGATGACGCCGGACCTCGACGACCGGTGCGATCGCGCCGGTTGAGAAACGAATAGGAGAGTGCGAGCGCGCGCACCAGTCGCTCCTCTCCGGCCGGTGCTTCTTGACTCATTGCCGGCCGGGGTCTCGGACTCCGTTGCCGGCCGGTGGGTCTCGGACGCCATTGCCGGCCGGTGCCCCACAACTCGTCGCGGGCCGGACCGTCCACAAACCTGTCGCTGTCCGGACACGTCCGGAAGCTCGTCGCCTCGGGTGGACCCAGACCGACGCTAGGCGGCGTGAGCCGGTTCCGCCACCGGTGCGAGCGGCGGGTCGTCGTGCTCGATCTCCTTGACCAGATCACGGCTGAAGTCGAGCGCGGTATATATCCGTGCTTCGATCTCGCTCGCCATCTCGGGGTGCTCGTCGAGGAACGCCTTGGCGTTGCCACGACCCTGGCCGAGACGCTCATCGCCGTAGGAGAAGAACGAACCGGACTTGGTGACGATGTTGTGCTCGATGCCGTAATCGAGCAGGCAGCCGGAGGTGGAGATCCCCTTGCCGAACTCGATGTCGAACTCGGCCTGCTTGAAGGGAGCCGCCACCTTGTTCTTGACTACCTTGACCCGTACCCGGTTACCGACCGCCTCGGTCCCGTCCTTCAGAGTCTCGATCCGGCGGATATCCAGTCGTTGCGAGGCGTAGAACTTCAGCGCGCGGCCGCCCGGCTGCGTTTCCGGTGAGCCGAACATGACGCCGACCTTCTCGCGGATCTGGTTGGTGAACACGCACAGGGTCTGAGCGCGATTGAGGTTGCCGGCGAGCTTGCGCATCGCCTGGGACATCATGCGCGCCTGCGCGCCGACGGTCTGGTCTCCCATCTGGCCCTCCAGCTCCGCGCGTGGAGTGAGCGCCGCGACCGAGTCGACCGCGACCAGGTCGACCGCGCCGGAGCGGATCAGCATGTCGACGATCTCCAGCGCCTGCTCGCCGTAGTCGGGCTGGGAGACGAGCAGCTCGTCGATGTCGACGCCGATCCTCTGCGCGTAGAGGGGATCCATCGCGTGCTCCGCGTCGACGAATGCGCAGACCCCGCCGAGCTTCTGCGCCTCGGCGATCAAGTGGTAGACCAGCGTCGTCTTTCCCGATGACTCCGGGCCGAAGATCTCGATGATCCGTCCGCGGGGTACCCCGCCGATCCCGAGCGCGATATCCAGCGACAGGGCCCCCGTCGGGATCGCGTCGCAGTTCACGCGCGCGCCCGGGTCGCCCATGCGCATCACGGTGCCCTTGCCGAACTGCCGTTCGATCTGGGTCAGCGCGCCCTGGAGCGCGGCCTGCCGCTTGGCGGCGGCCTTCGGATCGGACGCGCCGCCGTTGACGCCTCTTTGGTTCTCGCTCATGCTCGCTTCGGCTCCTTGTGTCTATGCGCGTTGGTCCACCACGGTAGGGCTGTGGGCGGACAGAACCGACAAGCTAGATCTGGGTCCTGAAACGGAACAAGACCGATTGCTCGCCGAAGGCGAACAAATGTGTGTCGAGTCTGAACGGGCGGCCGGACGGTCAGGTCTCGAGACGCGATCCCGCCGCCCAGGGTGCGAGAATGGCTGAAACTAGCGAGCAAACGACCCACTGGAGCCTGTGTCCACTCTCACCTCAGCTCTGAAGAACGAGCACACGAAGCGTCTCACCTCAGCCCTGAAGAACGAGCAAACGAAGCGGATCCTCCACGCCACCGGGGTTCGCCGCCCGTCGCTGACCCAGCGCCAGACGCCGCACTACCGCATGCCCAAGCTTCAGGCCCACGGCGGCTACCTGCCGCTGAACAAGTACAACGGCCCGGAGATTCCCCGGGAAGAGTACGAGAACCTCACCTATACGACTTATTCGACCGACGACGCCACGACGTTCGCGCCGATCACCTCCTGCACCGGCGCGCTGGAGCTCAAGGGCTTCGAGGCCTACGGCAAGCCTGACCTCGATGGCGTGTGGACCGAGAACGCCAAGAAGTGCCCCACGATCGTCGGCTGGGTGGAGTCGATCGGCGCGCGCTTCGGACGCGTACAGCTGCTCAAGATGCGGCCCAACACGATGCGCGAGTGCCGATGGGGCCTGCATCTGGACAACAACAACGCCGCCAACAACCCCGAGCAGAACGGTTGGGTCGTGCGCCTGTGGCTCGAGCTGACCGACGACGACTCAAGCGCGCTGGTCGTCCGGCGTGACCAGTTCGACAAGAGCACCGAGGTGAGCATCCCCCTGCCGCGTTATCAGCAGGCGGTGGTCGACTCGGAGTTCCTGTACCACGGCGGCTACCACCACGGTCCCGGCATCCGCTACGCGCTGATCACCAGCGTCGAGAGTGGCCCCGCGTTCGAGAAGTGGATCGAGACACAGCTGCCGTAGACGAGGACCACGCACGGCTGCCGTAGAGGAGGACCACGTCCGCGCCCCGGCGCGAGCTGCTAACGCGGCGATAGGCGTGGGATATTTTGTCCGCCCGGCGGACAAAATAGCCCAAACGGGGTGGGCGACTGGCCGTCTACGAGGGGGAGATCGGTCCTCGCTCACCCTAGGCGAACGGTCGCCAGCGGCTCGTAGCGAGCCTGTGGGCGGCCCAGGTGCGAACGGTAGAGCGTCACGCGCGTGGCGGTGAAGGGCAGCGGCGCCGGCGGCGACAGGGCCGTCGCGCGCACGCGGACCGCGCCCGGCACCCGGGCCACGGTGACATGGGCGAGGAACGGGCGGTCCGCCGGCTGGTAGAACCCGCCCGCGGCCAGCGCGCTGAGCGAGCCTGGATTGCAACCGCATCAGCGGCCGGCCCCGATCGTGGTCCGCCAGCGCGACCGCCAGCACGCGGGGACGCCGCCGCGGCAGCCACAGCACCTCGCCGAGCGCCAGCTCCACCGGCCGCTCGAAGGCGATGGTCTGGCAGACGGCGGCGATCGCGTCGATCTCCCCCACCGGACGTGAGCCCAGGAAGCACAAGGTCGCGTGCAGGGCATCGGGATTGACCGGCCGTAACGCAGCCAGCTCCGGGCCAGACTCGTCGCGCCAGCAGACCAGCTCGGCCCGGACCGGGGGCGGCAGCTCGAGCGCGACGAACAGCCGAGCCCGCTCCACCCTCTCGGGCCGAGACACCGCCTCCACCCTCTCGGGCCGAGACACCGCCTCCACCCGTTCGGGCCGAGACACCGCCTCAGAGGCGACCGTGGTCTCCGGGCTCACGAACGCTGGCTGGGCGAGGCGAGCTCGCCTTGGTCCCCACCCACCCTGTCCGCCTCGCCCAGAAGCAGCCGTCGCACCAGATGCATGGCCACCGTCACCGAGCGGTCGCGGATGTCGCTGCGGCTGCCGGGCAGCCGCGGGCTCCGCGTGATCCTTGCCCCGTCCGGTCCGCACACGGAGATGCAGACCAGCCCCACCGGCTTTTCCTCGGTCCCACCTCCGGGTCCCGCGACTCCGGTGATACCGACTCCGACGTCGGTCCCGAATCGCTGCGCCGCCCCGTCGGCCAGAGCCTCCGCGACCTCGTTCGAGACGGCGCCGAAGCGCTCGATGAGCGAGGCCGGAACCCCGACCACCGAGATCTTGGCCTGGTTGGAATAGGCCACGAAGCCGCCGAGGAAGTATGCGGAGGATCCCGCCCGGTCAGTCAGGCGGGTGGCCAGACCCCCGCCGGTGCATGATTCGGCGGTGGCGATGGTGTGACCTGCCAGCAGTCCCGCCACCTGCTCATCGATGGTCGAGCCGTCCTCGGAGAACAGGGTGTCGCCGTGGCGGTCGCGGATGAACTGCAGCAGCGCGTCGTACTCGGGCTGAGCGGGGGGCTCGTAGCGGGTCGCCACCTCGATCTCGCCGCGGCGCAGGCAGGTGGTGATCTCCAGGGGCGCGAGCTCGAGTCCGGCCGCCTCGGCGTCGCGCAGGGTGTTGGCGATCTCAGACTCGGGAATGCCGAACAATCGCACGATCTCCCGCCGGTAGGTCGTGGCGTGGGTGATCGCGGCGCGGAACGCGTCGGTCTGGCGGGCCGTCTCCCACATCGGCTGCAGCTCGCGTGGCGGGCCCGGGAGCACGACGATCGTGGGCGATGTACTGCCCTCCCGTGGCGCCACCACCAGCCCCGGTGCGGTGCCGACCGGGTCGAGCACCGTCGACCCTTCCGGAATCACGGCCTGCTTGCGGTTGGAGCGGCGGATCGCCTCGGCGTCGAGTCCCGGCCAGCGCTTCATCATCGGGGCCAGGATCTCGGCGATCCGCTCTTCCAGAGCCGGGTCCAGCACCATCTCGCGCCCGCTGAACCGCCCCACGATCTCAGCGGTGAGGTCGTCGGCGGTGGGCCCCAGGCCACCGCTGGTGATGACCACCGCCATCTCCTCCTCGGCCATGAACCGCAGCGCCGCCAACAGGTCGCTGGGCCGATCCCCGACGATCTGGATCATGGCCGCATCGACGCCGATCTCACGCAGGCGCTCCGACAGCCATGGTCCGTTGCGGTCCGAGATGATCCCGGTCAGCACCTCGGTGCCGGTGACGAGGATCCCGGCGCGCGGCGCGTCGCTCATGCGCAACGCGGCTGCTGAGCCGCCGACAGCGAGCGGTGGGATCCCGGCAACAGCATGTAGCCGATCGAGTTCGAGGACGCCGGCACCCTGACCGTGACGCCGTTGACCTTCATCCTGACCGAGTTGTTGCCGAGGGTCAGCAGCAGCTTGCCGCCCCGCTCGACGGGGATGGTCTGGCCGGTGTTGAAGATCTGGCCGCCGATCAGCCGCTTACCGGCGCCGTTGACGAGGCAGATGTAGACCTGACCCGTCGGGATCAGCTGGAGCCGGACGACGGTGGCCTTGGCCGTGGTCGGGGCCGCCGACCCGCGGTGCTTACGGTGGACGCGATGGTGCGTGACCCCCGCGCTGGTGTTGATCGGCGGTGTCGGCTTGTTCTTGTTCCCGAAGCTGCCGACGAAGTAGAGGGCGACCACGACAGCCACCAGCACGAACCCGATCAGGACCCAGGGCGGCAGCAGAGGACCGCGACGAGGCCGCTCGCGTTCGCGTCCGAGCGGCGCGATCGGCCGCAGCTCATGGTCGGCGGGACGCTCGTAGCGACGGCGGAAGTCATCGAGCAGCTGGCGGGTGTCGAGCCCGAGGAAATCCCCGTAGGTGCGCAGGAAGCTCTTGACGTAGACCTCCCCGGGCAGGAGGTCCCATTCCTCGTTCTCGATCGCCCGGAGGTACTTGGCCCGGATCTTCGTCCGCAGCTCGACTTCGTTGATGTCGATCTTGGCGCGCATCCGCGCCTCCCGCAATGTGGCGCCGATTTCAGGCATCGCGGCTAAGGCTAGCGCCGCTACGGCTCACCAAAGCACCCGCAAATCTCACCAGTTGGGGCTACGCCTCGGCGGCGTCGTCGCCGCCGGTGTCCGGCACCGGCACCGGGGTGGCTCGCGGCGGTGCGTCGGCCTCAGCCAGATGCGAGAGGATGCGCGGAACGTCGCCTTCGGCGATCAGCACCTGCCGCGGCTTGGAGCCTTCGTAGCCGGAGATGATCCCCCGGCGCTCGAGCATGTCGATCAAACGCCCCGCGCGGGTATAGCCGAGCCGCAGGCGCCGCTGCAGCATCGACGTCGACGCGGTCCCCATCTGGGCCACCAGCGAGATTGCCTCCTCCAGGAGCGGATCCTCGTTGGGGTGCAGCACGTCGTCGTCCTCCGACGCTCCGTCGTCCTCGCTCGGTACCTCCTGCAGCAGCTCCTCCTGGAACTCGGGTTCGCCCTGACGCCGCCACGACTCGGTCAGCTCGAGGATCTGGTCCTCGTCGATGTACGCGCCCTGGATGCGCTGCAGCTTCTGGGAGCCGACCGGCGAGAACAGCATGTCGCCCTGGCCGAGCAGCGACTCGGCGCCGTTCTGGTCCAGGATCACCCGCGAGTCGGTCTGGCTGGAGACGGCGAAGGCGATCCGCGACGGGACATTGGCCTTGATCATGCCGGTGATCACGTCGACCCGCGGGGACTGCGTGGCCAGGACCAGGTGGATGCCGACGGCGCGCGCCTTCTGGGCCAGACGGATGATCGAGTCCTCCACGTCGGCGGGCGCGACCATCATCAGGTCGGCGAGCTCGTCGATCACGCAGAGGATGTAGGGCAGGTCGGGATCGCCGCGCTTCTGCCGCGCCCGGTTGAGCTCCGGCAGGCTCCGGGTCCGCGCCAGCGACATGATCCGGTAGCGGTCCTCCATCTCCTTGACCAGGTTCTGCAGGGCATTGGCGGCCATCCGCGGGCTGGTGATCACCGGCGTCAGCAGGTGCGGAATCGAGTCGTAGTGGTTTAGCTCCACCTGCTTGGGGTCCACCAGGACCAGCCGGACGTCGTGCGGGGTGGCGCGCAGCAGGATGCTCGACAGCATCGCGTTGACGCAGGCGGATTTGCCCGCGCCGGTGGTGCCCGCCACCAGCAGGTGGGGCATCTTCGCCAGGTCGGCGCCGATGGCGCGCCCGGCGATGTCCTTGCCCAGCCACACCGTCAGCGGCGACCAGTCGGGCGGAGGATCCTGGAACACGTCGCCGAGGTGGACGATCCGGCGCCGGGCGTTGGGAACCTCCACACCGACCGCCTGCTTGCCGGGGATCGGAGCGAGGATCCGGATGTCGGTCGCCGCCAGCGCGTAGGCGAGGTCGTCCTTGAGCTGGGCCACCTTGGCCACCTTGATGCCGGGGGCCAGGCGGATCTCGTAGCGGGTGATATGCGGACCGGTCACCCGTCCGATCACCTTGGCCTCGATCCCGAAGTGACCGAGCGTCTCGAGCAGCGTTCGCGCCACCACCTCCTGCCCGGCGGTGTCGGGCTTCGCCGCCTCGCCGGTGGAGCGGGTCAAGAATCGCGGCCCCGGGACGCGCCACTCGAAGTCCGGATCGTCGGTCACCGACGCCCGGTAGCGGCCCTGCGGGGTCAGGTCCTCGGCGGATACCGCCGGGCGCCGCGCTGACGCCACCGTGGCGTCGAGGGCTTCATCGCCCTCCTCGTCCGTGGGCGGCTCGGGGTCCTCCGCGGCCGCGATCGAGCGGTCGTCCACGTCGGCGCTCGGGACGTCCGCGTCGGCATCGATCGGGGGTGCCTCGACGTGCGTGGCACGCACGATCAACTCGGCGGTGTCGGGCTCGGGCACCTCCATCGCGTCGCCGGCGAGCGGCGAGGCGGCGGCAAGCTTCGCCCGCGCGGCTGCCGTTGCGGGGCGGCGCGCGACGGTCGCTCTCAGGTCCTCGGTCGAGCGCCGCAGCGCCCGGCCGGTCCCCCGCACGCCGGTGCCGGTCGCGCGCAGGAATCCCGCCAGCGTCGCCCCGCTGACCAGGATCAGCCCGGCGGCGAGCAGGAACACGGCCAGGATGTCGGCCCCGGCGGTGGAGAACAGGTGCGAGGCGACCCACAGCTCGGCCTGACCGATCACGCCGCCGCGTCGCTCGAAGCCGGCGGCGCGCCAGAACTCGCGCGCCGACGCCGCTCCCGGCCCCAGGCCGAGCGTCCCCCCGGCCAGGCCCAGCGTGAGCGCGATGACCAGGCAGCCCACGCCCGCGCCGGCTCCGCCCGCGACGCGGCCCGCGGCCCGCGACGGTGGTCGCAGCTCGCGGATCAGGACCAGCGCTCCGGTCGCGACCAGGGCCGCGGGCACGGCATAGCCGATTTCACCGAAGACGAACTTCATCGCCCGCACGGCGCCGTCGCCCAGCGCCCCGCCGGACCAGTGCAGGTAGGCGACTCCGCCCAGGAAGACTCCGACCGCGATCAGCGCGAGGCTGAGGATGTCGACGTGATGAGGCTCGAGGACGGGCCGGCGCAGCGCAGGACGACTCGCGAGCCGCGAGCGCTTGGCGCGCTTGGGAGGCGTCTTGGACTTGCGCTTCTGGCTGGTGGCCATGTCCGAACTGGTGGCTTCGACGGCGGTGGCCCGGCTCCTGCCGAGGCACCGCCACGATCAAGCGCGGTTAAAGCTCAAGCGAAGCGCCGTCGCTGGCCCTACCATCTCCCCAGGCCGATGGCGGAATTCGAGCGCTCACCCCGAGTCTTGGTCGTGGAGGATGACGACGCCATCGCGCAGGTGCTCAAGCGCTCGCTGCGGATGGAGGGCTACGAGGTGAGGGTCGCCGAGGACGGCCTGGTGGCGCTGGAGCAGGCGCACGGCTTCCTGCCGGACCTGGTGATCCTTGATCTGGGGTTGCCGGGCATCGACGGGCTGGAGGTGGCCCGGCGCCTGCGCAGCGAGGACGACGACGTGCCGATCCTGGTGCTGACCGCCCGCGACGCGGTGGAATCGCGCGTAGCCGGACTGGACGCCGGTGCCGACGACTACCTGGTCAAGCCGTTCGAGCGCCAGGAGCTGCTGGCGCGGCTGCGGGCCCTGCTGCGCCGCCGGCCTCCCCGGGGCCAGGCCAACCTCAGCGTGGGCGACCTGAAGCTGAATCCCGACACCCACGAGGTGCTGCGCGGCGAGCGCTCCATCGACCTCACGCAGCGGGAATTCGAGCTGCTCGAGTACCTGATGCGCAACGAGCGGATCGTGATCTCGCGACAGCGGCTGCTCGATGAAGTGTGGGGTTACGATCCATTCTCGATGACGAACACGATCGAGGTGTTCGTTTCCAACCTCCGGAGAAAGCTGGAAGCCGGTGGCGAGCCTCGGCTCCTCCATACGATCCGCGGCGCGGGTTACGTTCTCCGCGTATAGGCGGGTCCCGATCCGCTGGCGCCTGGCCGGCGGCTCTGCGGCGCTCACGTTCGTGATCCTGGCCGGCTTCGCGACGATCGTCGGGACGCTCACCAACCGGCAGGTGCGCGGCCAGTTCAACGACGAGGTCCGCTCCGCCGTGGATCAGCTCTATCAGGAGCTCAACCACAACCTTCGCTTCGTCGGAGCGGCGCTGAACTGCGACGGAACCAAGGTCCACCTCTCAGACTACGCCAGCGCCGAGCACGCCCAGATCCGCATCTTCGACTCCAGCGACGGCTCCCTGCTGTGCACGCAGAGCAAGCTGCGCGGGGCCAAGGCGCCCCCGGCCTCGTCGCTGTTCAAGTCCGCACCGGCGCAGACCACCGGCAACTTCGCGCAGTCCGGGTACCGGGTCGCGGTGCGCCAGCTCGACGTGCAGCCGATCGGGACCGCCACGCTGCTCTATGCGCGCCCCCTGTCCGACGTCGACCACACGCTCGCGCGGGTGCAGGTGTTCCTGCTGCTCGGAGTGCTCGGCGGCACGATCCTGGCCCTGCTGGCCGGACTGGCCACGGCCCAGCGGGCCATGCGGCCGATCGTTGCGCTGACCGATGCCGCGCGTGAGATCGAGCGGACCCGCGACGCCAGTGGCCCCCTGCCCCGCCCCGAGGCCGAGGACGAGATCGCCGAGCTCGCCCGCACGCTGGACGGAATGCTCGGCGCGCTGGACTCGGCGCGCAGCGACACCCAAGCGATGCTCGATCGCCAGAGGGAATTCGTCGCGGATGCATCGCATGAGCTCCGGACCCCGCTGACCAGCGTGCTCGCCAATCTGGAGCTCCTCACCGAGGAACTGGAGGGCGAGCAGGCCGAGACCGCCGAGGCGGCGTTGCGCTCCACCCGGCGGATGCGGCGGCTGGTCGGCGACCTTCTGCTGCTGGCCCGCGCCGACGCCCGGCGGGTGCAGCCGCACCGTCCCACCGATCTCGCGGAGGTCCTGATCGAGGCGGCGTCCGAGCTCGGGCCGATGGGTGAGCACCACGAGCTGTCGATCGAGGCCGAGCCGGCCGTGGTGGAGGGCGTCCGCGACGAGCTACATCGGCTCGTCCTGAACCTGCTGGAGAACGCGGTGCGTCATACGCCGCCGGGCACCCACGTGGTCGCCTCCACCCTGTCCGCCGATGGTCAGGCGATGCTCACCGTGCGCGATGACGGGCCCGGCATCCCCCCCGCGCTCGCGCACCGCGTGTTCGAGCGCTTCGTGCGCGGCGGCCGAGACGGGGGACGCGGCTCCGGCCTGGGCCTGGCCATCGTGCGTGCTGTGGCCCAGTCGCACGGCGGGACGGTGACGCTCGATGGTCCCGCCACCGGCACCGGCACCGTGTTCGAGATCCGGATCCCGGCCGCCGGAGCCCAGGCGCCGGCGCCGCCCGCAGCCGATCAGACCTCGACGACCACCGGCAGGACCATCGGCCGTCGACGCAACCGCTCGTAGACGAACTCGGCCAGATCGTCGTGGAGCTCCTGCTGGAGCATCTCGATCTCACGGATCCCCGCCTTCGCGGCCCGGGTCAGCGAGCGCTCGACCGCCTCGCGGATGTCGGTGACCAGCTCGTCGGCCTGCTCGATGAACGGCACGCCCCGGAAGATCACCTCGGGCGGGACCACTGACTCGCCGGTCTGCTCGGAGACCGACGCGACGACGATGAAGATCCCGTCGGCCGACAGCATCCGCCGGTCGCGCAGCGCCACATCCGCCGGGTCCCCGATGTCCACGCCGTCGACGAAGATCATCCCGGCCCGCTCGGGTTCGCCGAAGCGGGCGCCGCGGCCGTCGAGCTCGAGCGGGAGGCCGTTCTCGCCGGAGAACACAGCACCGGGGTCGATCCCCACGGCGTCAGCCAACTGGGCGTGAAGGTGAATCCGCTTGTGGTCGCCGTGGACCGGCATCACGTAGCGCGGCCGGACCAGGTTCAGCATCAGCTTGAGCTCTTCGCCGAAACCGTGACCAGACGCGTGGATGGGCGCATCACGCGGGGTGATGACGCTGCAGCCGATGTGATACAGCCGGTCGACGGTGTCGTTGACGGCGCGCTCGTTGCCCGGGATCGGGGTGGCCGAGAAGACGACCGTGTCGCCCCTGCGCAGGGTGATCTGACGATGGTCGTTATAGGCCATGCGGCGCAGCGCGGACAGCGGCTCGCCCTGCGAACCGGTGGAGATCACGACCACCTTGTGGTCGGGCCAGTTCTCGACCTCCTGGGGTTGGATCATCATCCCCTCGGGCACCTCGATGTGGCCCAGAGAGCGACCGATGTTGACGTTCTTGCGCATCGAGCGACCGACCAGCGCAACCTTGCGCCCGAGCGCTGCCGCGGCGTCGACGACCTGCTGGACACGGTGGATATTGGAGGCGAAGCTGGTGACGATGATGCGCCCCTCGGCGCGCGCGAACACCTCCTCCAGGTGTGGCCCGACCTCGCGCTCGGACGGCGAGAACCCCGGCCGATCGGCGTTGGTGGAGTCTCCGCACAGCAGCAGGACGCCCTCGCTGCCGAGCTCGGCCAGCCTCGCCACGTCGGCGGGCGGCCCATCGACGGGAGTCTGGTCGAACTTGTAATCGCCGGTCAGCAGCACCGTCCCGAGCTCGGTTCGCAGGGCCACGGCGCAGGAATCCGGGATCGAGTGGGTCATGTGCACCAGCTCGAGCCCGAACGGGCCGAGCGTCAGCTGCTCGCCGGCGGCGATGTTCTCCAGCCGCACGTCGCGCAGGTTGTGCTCGTCGAGCTTGGAGCGCGCCATGGCCATGGTCAGAGGACCGCCGTAGACCGGGAGGGCGTGCGCGCCGAGTTCGCGCAGCACCCACGGCAGCGCGCCGAGATGGTCCTCGTGACCATGGGTGATGACGATCGCCTCGATGTCCTCCACGCGCTCGCGCAGATAGCTGAAGTCCGGCAGGACCAGGTCGATCCCCAGCATGTCGGTGGTGGGAAACCGCAGTCCGGTGTCAACCACGACGATCCGGTCCTCGTACTCCACCACCATCATGTTCTTGCCGATCTCGCCCAGCCCCCCCAGCGGCAGGACCCGCAATGAGCCGCTCGTCACGTCATCCAGTCGCGGTGGCGAGCATGCCGTGGCGGTCGAGCACGCCGCGGATGGTGTCGAGCTCGGTCTCGTCAAGCTCCACGTAGGGAAGCCGGGTCCCGCCGACGCTGATTCCGAGCAGATTGAGTGCGGCCTTGACGCTGCAGGCCGCCGGCGCGATGCCGAAGTCGCGGTAGACGTCGTGCAGGCTGTCGTCGATCTCGCGCCGGTGCTCGGGCTCGTCGACCATCCGGCGCATCTCGTCGCCGAACACGTGGCTCCCGGTCAGGATCCCGCCGGGCTCCCCGAGGTCGAGCACATCGGCCAGCATGTCGTCGTTGCCGGCGTAGATGACCATGCCGTCGATCTTGGCCAGGTTGTCGGGATTGGCCTGCTTGACGCCGACGATGTGCTCCAGCTGGCCGAGCTCGGCGATCAGGTCGTTGGAGAGGTCCGAGCCGGTCCGCTGCGGGATGTTGTAGAGCAGGACCGGTAGCTCGGTGGCCCTGACCACCTCTCGATAATGGGCGAGCACCCCGCGGCGGCTGGGACGGTTGTAGTACGGGTTGACCGACAGCAGCGCGTCGGGCCCGAGCGCGGTCGCCCGTTCGGTCAATTTGACGGCGTGGTGCGTGTCGTTGGAGCCGACGCCCGCGATGATCGTGCAGCGGCCGCGCATCTCGCCGACCGCCAGCTCGATCATCCTCAGTTGCTCCTCGTCCTCGAGCATCGGCGCCTCGCCGGTGGTTCCGCACATGACCAGGCCGTCGGACCCGTGGTCGACGAGGTGGTGCATCAGCGTCACCGCCGCGCCTTCGTCGACGCGACCCTGAGCGTCGAACGGCGTGACCATCGCGGTGATGATGGCGCCGAGATTCACGGACATGATGGCCATTATCGCAGGGTCAGCGGTCACTACCGGGTCCGTCGAGAATGCGCTCATAGACGCGCCAGCGCTTGACGATCCTGCCCCCCATCGCCTCCAGGCCGCGGTTCATGGACGTGTTGATCTCGAGGATGAAGCTGGCCTCGCCCGTCTTCTGGCGCGTCCGCGTGGCAGCATCGAAGTGCTCCAGATACAGCGCGGCCGCGACGCCGGTGTGCTGATACTCGGGCAGCACCCCCAGGAAGCCGACGCGAACTCGGTCGATGATCCGGGCGCGGTTGAGGTAGTACCACCACCCCAAGGGCAGCAGCCGGCCCTGCATCTTCTTGTAGACCTGATGGATGTCGGGGATGGTGATCGCCACGGCGATCGTCTTTCCGTCCTGCTCGGCGATCATGAACCACTCTCGGGCGTAGACCAGCTGCATGTCGACCGCGTAGGCGTCCAGGTCGGCCTTGGAGTACGGGACGAAGCCCCAGTTGGACGACCAGGCGGCGTTGTAGACATTGGCGAACTCGTCCATCTCGCGCCGCAGGTGGCGCCGCGACATCTTGCGGATGGTGATCCCGTGCCGGGTCCGGGCACGCTCGGCGATGCGCGGCAGGATCGGGTTCATCCGCTCGCGATCGGTGATGCTCAGGTCCCAGCTGAGCAGGTCCATCGCCTTGGTCAGACCCGCCGCCTCGCAGCGGCGCTGGTAATAGGGCGGGTGCCAGGGCTGGCGGATCAGCGGCTCGAGCTCAAAGCCCTCGATCAGGACTCCGGACTCATCATTGAGCTGGAAGTCCATCGGTCCCACCATCCGCTCGCACCCGTGCTCGCGCAGCCATCCCTCGGCCGCTCCAAGCAGCGCCTCGAGCACCTCCTGATCGTCCTCGAACTCGAGGAACCCGAACATCCCCCAGCGATTCTGGTGAAACTGGTTGAACCCACGGTCGATCTGAGCGGTCACCCGACCGACCACGACGCCGTCGCGCCGGGCGAGGAAGTACTGCGCCTCGGCGTGCTTGAAGTACGCGTTCAGCTTCCGGCTCAGGAACGCGTAGCGTTCGAGCTTGAGCGGCGGGATCCAGGGGGTTCCGGCGTGGAGGGCGAACGGCAATGCGACGAACTGCTTGATGTCGTCAAAACCGTCGGCGACGCTAACTTCTATCGGCATCGGCAGCGAACCGTATCTAAAGGTGTCTCGATGAGCTCACCCAGGCAGGTCGCGGCGGATACCCGCCCCGTTGCCCTCGACCACGTTCAGATCGCCGCCCCGCCGGGCTGCGAGCCGCAGGCTCGGGAATTCTACGGCGGCCTGCTGGGATTGCCCGAGATCGAGAAGCCCGAATCCCTCAAAGCCAGCGGCGGGGTCTGGTTCGAAGTCGGGGCCGCCGAGCTGCACATCGGCATCGAGCACGACTTCTCACCGGCGCGCAAGGCCCATCCGGGCCTGCGCGTGCCAGCCGCCGAGATCGACGCGCTGGCCTCGCGCCTGGCCGCCGCCGGGGCCCGGGTGCAATGGGACCATCGCCTTCAGACGGTGCGGCGGTTCTTCACCGACGACCCGTGGGGCAACCGGGTGGAGCTGCTGGCCGGCGGCCCTACGGCCTGAACGAGCACATCGAGGGCGGCTCTGCTCTCGGTGGGATATCTGATGCCAACCTCGCACCAGATATCCCACCGTGTGTCACGCATCACCCCTAGGCGGCCTTATCGAGCTCCAGGGTATTGTGCTCGCCCTTGCCGCGGATGCGAGGACCCTCATAGGGACCGGGCTTGGGCCGCGGCTTGCCGCCGGGGAGGGCCAGCCGCAGGATCGTGCGTTGCACCATCCCGAGCTGCTGGTGGAAGGGACCGCTGTTGTAGGGCAGCCCGTAGCGCTCGCAGATCTCCCGCACCTTCGGGGCGATCTCGCCGTAGCGCGTGCTGGGCATGTCGGGGTAGAGGTGGTGCTCGACCTGGTAGCCGAGGTTGCCGCTGATCACGTGAAACAGCGGACCGCCGTCGATGTTGGCCGCACCGCTGAGCTGGCGCACGTACCAGCCGCCCTTGGTCTCGTCCTTGGTCTCCTCCTGGGTGAACGTGTAGGTCTGATCGGGGAAGTGACCGCAGAAGATGATCGCGTAGGACCACACGTTGCGCATCAGGTTGGCCACCACGTTGGCCCTCAGGGTGCGTACAAACGGATCCCGGAACGAGCGGCGGGCGATCAACTGGGCCAGCAGGTTGCCCTCGTCGGGGGTCGCTTTGCGGCCGAGCCGGCGCAGGGTGCGCTTGGCGTGCTTGACCGGCTTGCGACCGCCGCGCTCGGACTTGGCCTTGACGGCGATCACCCCGGCCTCGATCCCGGTCATCACCAAGCCGCTGATCAGGGGCCAGGCGATGTAGTCCTTGACGATCTGGGTGCGGGCCTTACCCGCGATCCCCTTGAGGTCCTTGAGAATCTCATCCTTCTTCTTCTCGCCGGCGCGGATCGCTTCCAGGTCGATGTCGTGCACGGCCACACCCCACTCGAACAGCAGCGACAGCAGGACGTTGTAGAACGGCTGCAGCAGGTACACCGGATGCCACTTCTGGTTGGGATCGATCCGCATGATCTCGTAGCCGAGGTCTTTGTCCTTACCGATGATGTTGGTGTAGGTGTGGTGGATGAAGTTGTGAGAATGGCGCCACGCCTCGGCGGTGGACGCGGTGTCCCAGTCCCACACCCGGGAATTGATCACCGGGTCGTTCATCCAGTCCCACTGGCCATGCATGACGTTGTGGCCGATCTCCATGTTCTCCAGGATCTTCGCCATCCCCAGCGTCGAGGCCCCCAGCACCCACGGCACCCGCCACCGAGAGGCGATCAGCTCGGCGCGACCGATCAGCGCGAGCCGGCGCTGGAAGGCGATCATCGAGCGGATGTACTTGGCGTCACGGTCGCCGAGATCGGCCTTGACCTGCTCGTGGAGCTCGTCGAACTCGCGGCCCAGCTCCTCGATCTGCTCGGGAGTCAGACGGTGGAGCGGGTTCTCCTCGACGTCGACCGCGGCCGGCCCGCTCGGGCCGTGGCCGTTCTGGGTGGCACTGCTCATGTGGTCTCCTCGTTGTCGGGTCTCAAAGTTCGATCTCGATCGGCCCCTCGGGAGCGTGGATGCAGGTACGGATGACCTCGCCCTCCTCGCCGTGGACCTTGCCGGTACGCAGGTCCCGGACCCGGCCCGAGCGCAGCTCGCCGACGCAGGTGTGGCAGATGCCCTCCCGGCAGCCATAGGGCAGCTTGAGTCCCGCCTCCTCGCCGGCGACCAGAATCGGCTGGCTGCCGTCGGACTTGGCTTCGCAGTCTGATTCCAGGAACTTGATCGTCCCCCCTTCACCCTCTTCGCCCTCCCCGAGCCCCAGCTTGGGCTGAAAGCGCTCCATGTGGACGAGGTCCTCATGGTCGTGCTCTTTGTAGTGCTGGCCGAAGGCATCGAGCATCTCGTTGGGACCCGAGATGAACATCTGGCGCTCCGGCCAATCCGGACATAGTCGATCCAGGTCGGCTGGGCCCATCCGGCCCTTCTCCCCGGTGTGCTGCTCATGGAGCCCAAACCCGGAGTTTCGCTGCGCCAACGACCGGAGCTCGTCGCCGAAGATGACCTCATCGGCCTTGCGGGCCGAGTGCAACAGCACCGCGTCCTTGAGCTCGCCCGACTGATCGAGGTGGCGCAGCATGCTCATGATCGGGGTGATGCCGCTGCCGGCGCTGATGAACAGCATTTTCGGCGGCAGTGGATCGGGGAGCAAGAACTCGCCCTCGACTCCGCCGAGGGAGACGATCGTGCCCGGGCGGCCGCGTCGGACCAGGTAGGGCGAGACCTTGCCCTCGTCGACGCCCTTCACCGTGATGCTGATCAGCCCGTCCGGACGGGCCGGATCGGAGGTCAGTGAGTAGGCCCGCCAGTGCCGTACGCCCTCGATGTCGAGACCGATCCGCAGGTACTGGCCCGGCTCGTGGCCGCCCCAGCGGTAGCCGGGCTTGATCAGCACCGTGGCCGCATCGGGGGTCTCACGGTCAATCGACTCGACCCGGCCCCGCAGCTCCCGGGTCGACCACAGGGGATTGATGAGCTCCAGATAGTCGTCTACGAGCAGGGGCGAGCTGAACGCGGCGAGCGCGTCGAGCACCCGACGCTGGATCGGGTGAACGTTGGGCCTGGCTCCTCTCTCGGGCATCTGGTTACTGAAGGGTAATATCCGTTCCGGTACATTCTTACACGGGATGTCCTCGCGAGGCGTTTCGACCAGCAAGGCCACGCGCCCCCCCCAGCGGGCCGGGACGCGGGGGATGCCGCGTCTGCTGCGCGAGGAGCTGATTCTTCGCGAGGCCGGACAGGCGTTCGCCGCCGGCGGTTATGACCGCGTCTCGATGGATCAGATCGCCACGCACTCCGGGGTCTCCAAGCCCATGCTGTACGCCTACTTCGGCTCCAAAGAGGGCCTCTACGGCGCTTACATCGAACGCACGGGCGGCGAGCTGGTCCAGCGGCTCCTCGCCGCCGACCGCCCCGAGGCGCGACACAGCGAGCGGCTCCGCGCGCTGATCTCGGAGTTCCTCGCCTTCGTCGAGGAGCACCGGGACGGATGGACGGTCCTGTTCCGCGAGCTCAGCTCGCGCCGTCCGCTGGCCGAGCAGGTCTCCCAGCTGCGAACCCGCGTCGTGGCCGAGGTGCGCTGGATGCTGGAGGGCGGCGCCTCATCGTGGGCCGGGATCGCGCCGCCGGCATCCGAGGGAGTGGCCGAGGCGATCGTCGGGGCCGGCGAGTCGCTGGCCAACTGGTGGCTCAAGCACCCCGATGTGCTGCGTGAGGACGTCGCCGGCTGGTACGTGGGCCTGGCTCAGGCCGCGATCACCGCCGCCGGGGCCGCGCGCCGATCAGAGCAGGCGCTCGAGCCCGACCACCGGTGAATCGTCCAGCCCGCCGACGCGGCGGATGGCCAGCAGCACGCCGGGCATGAACGACTGACGGTCGATCGAGTCGTGGCGGATCGTGAGTGTCTGCCCCACGTCGCCGAGGATCACCTCCTGGTGGGCCACCAGGCCGGGCAGGCGGACCGAGTGGATCGGGATCTCGGCTCCGGTTCCGGCCGCCTGCGTCATCAGCGCCGCGGTGCGTGCGGCGGTCCCGCTGGGGCGGTCGAGCTTGCCGTCGTGGTGCAACTCGATGATCTCCGCCGCGCGCATGTGCCGAGCGGCCTCGGCCGCGAAGCGCATCATCAGGACCGCGCCGATGGCGAAGTTGGGCGCCACGAAGACGTTCGCGCCCGCGCCGCGCAGGTCCTCCAGCGCGGCGGGGTCAAATCCGGTCGTCCCGATCACCACGTGCACGCCCGCGGCGACCGCCTCGCGGGCGTTGGCGAGCGCGGTGTCGGGAACGGTGAAGTCGACCAGCACGTCGGGGCGCAGCCCCAGAGCGTCGGCGAGCGAGGTCCCCAGCGCCGGGTCGGCCCGCGCCACCAACTCCAGATCGTCGGCATCGGCCACCGCGCCGCAGACCGTCGCCCCCATCCGACCGGCCGCCCCTGCCACCGCGACCCGGATCGCCGGGGCCACGTCAGCGCCCCCAGCGGTGCGGGGCGGGGATCACTTAGCTTTTCACCAGCGCGGGCTCGACCTTGGCGAGCGCCTGCTCGAAGCGCTCGTCGTCGGGCCCGATCCCGGCCGCGGAGAGCCGCTCGGGCGCCCACAGCTCGTCGGTCAGCTCGGCCAGGTCCGGCATCGACACGGCATCGATTCGTGCCACCACCTCGTCGATCGGCATCACCGGCGCGCCAGCGAGGATCTCTGAGCCGAGACGGGTCATGCGGGCACTGGTCGACTCCAGCGCCAGGACGACGCGGCCCTTGAGGTTCTCCTTGGCCCGGGCGAGCTCCTCCGGGGTGGCGGGCTCGCCACGTAGGTGCGTGAGCTCTGAGCCCACGATCGACAGCGCCTCGCTGAGATTGTCGGCGCGGGTCCCCACGTACAGCCCGACCTGTCCGGTGTCCTGGTAGGCGCTGGTGTAGGAGTAGACGGCGTAGGCGAGACCGCGACGCTCACGCACCTCCTGGAACAACCGCGAGGAGGACGTGCCGCCGAAGATGGTGTCCAGGACCCTGAGCGCGAACCGCCGCTCGTCGTGCCGTGAGATTCCGGGGGCCCCGATGCAGACGTGGAACTGCTCGGTGTCCTTGCGCTCGAAGCGCCGGCGGGCGCCGTCGGGAACACGGGCCCGAGCCGGTCTGAGCGGAGGCTGGTTGCCGGCCGTGGGGACCCGGTCGGCCGCGAGCGCCACCAGCGCGTCGTGGTCGACCGCCCCTGACGCCGCGATCACCACGTTGGACGGCAGGTAGCGGGAGGCGTGAAAGGCCGCGATCTCGGCCGGCGGCGTATCGGAGATCACCTCGGCGCGGCCGATGATGGCCCGGCCCAGGGGGTCATCGCCGAACACCGCCTCGCCGAGCAGGTCAAACACCTTCTCCTGAGGGTCGTCGTCGTACATGGCGATCTCCTCGAGGATCACCTCGCGCTCGGAATCGATGTCCGCCAGCGTGGGACGGAACACCATGTCGGCCATCACGTCAAAGGCGTCGTCCAGGTGCTCGTCGATCACGCGGGCGTAGACCGATGTGGTCTCCTTGCCGGTGCCCGCGTTCAGCTCGGCGCCCATGCCGTCGAAGATCTGGTCGATCTCCAGCGACGGGTACTTGGCGGTGCCCTTGAACAGCAGGTGCTCGAGCAGATGCGACAGTCCCGCCTGGTCGATCGGACTCGTAGCGAGACCCCGTGCCGATCCAGAAGCCGAGCGAGACGGACCGGACGGAGGGCATGGCCTCCGTCACGATCCGCACGCCTGACTCAAGCGTGGTGATCCGCCAACCGCCGGGAGTTCGGGACAATCGCCCAGGGGGCGATTGCCCTTGGAGATCGCCCTGGGGGCGATCTCCTGGAGGCTTCTCTGGACCGTCCGCCGCCACGGGGTGCGGCTTAGGAGCGGGGACGATCCGGGTCGCGGTCGCGGACCCGGCCGCGATCGCGGTCACGGGGACGGTCACGGTCGCGATCCCGCGGCGGCCGGTCACGGCCACCCTCACGCGGGGGCCGATCCCGGCGCTGTCCGCCGTTCTCGGCCGCGGCGACCGCAGCGAGCTCCTCGGCGGTCTTGCCGGCGATCTCGGGATCCTCGGCCAGGCGCAGTCCGATCCGGCCACGCTCGCGATCCACTTCCACCACCCTGACCTTGATCTCGTCGCCCTTGTTGAGGACCTCCTCGACCGTGTCGATCCGTCGTCCGGGCGCCACGTTGGAGATGTGCAGCAGCCCGTCGGTGCCCTTGGCCAGCTCGACGAAGGCGCCGAAGGTGGTCGTCTTCACGACCTTGCCGGTGAACGCGTCGCCGACCTCGACCTCCTTGGTCATCGAGCGGATCCGCTCCACCAGGGCGTCGCCCAGCTCGCGGTTGGAGGCGTAAACGAGAACCTGACCCTCGTCGTTGACGTCGATCTGGGACTCGAACTCCTCCTGCAGGGCGCGGATCGTCTCGCCGCCCTTGCCGATCAGCAGTCCGATCTTCTCGGGGTCGATCTTGACCGAGGAGATCCCGGGTGCGTACCGGGACAGCTCGGACCGCGGCGTGTCGATCACCTTGGTCATCTCACCGAGGATGAACTCCCGGGCGACCTTGGCCTGAGCCAGGGCGTCGCGCATGATCTCGAACGTCACGCCGGTGATCTTGATGTCCATCTGCAGCGCGGTGATCCCGTCCTGGGTTCCCGCCACCTTGAAGTCCATGTCGCCGAGGTGGTCCTCGACGCCGGCGATGTCGGTGAGGATGATGTATTCGTCACCCTCCTTGATCAGCCCCATGGCGATTCCGGCCACCGGCGCCTTGATCGGCACGCCGGCATCCATCAGCGACAGGGTGGAGCCGCAAACCGACGCCATCGACGAGGAACCGTTGGACTCGAGGATGTCCGAGACCACACGGATCGTGTAGGGGAAGTCCTCCTGGCTCGGGATCACAGGGACCAGAGCACGCTCTGCCAGTGCACCGTGCCCGATGTCGCGGCGCTTGGGGCCACGCATGAAGCCGGCCTCCCCGACCGAGAACGGCGGGAAGTTGTAGTGGTGGAAGTAGCGCTTGGTGGTCTCCAGACCCAGCGTGTCCAGCCGCATCTCCTCGCGAGTGGTGCCCAGCGCCACAACGCTGAACGCCTGCGTCTGACCGCGGGTGAACAGCGCCGAACCGTGGGTTCGTGGAGCAACGTCGACCTCGATCGAGATCGGACGGATCTGCTCCGCGCTGCGGCCGTCCGGCCGCTTCTTCTGGACGGCGATCCGCTGGCGGATCAGCGTCTTCTCGAGCTGGTCGAAAGCGCGCTGTGCGTTGGCGCGGTACTCGGCGTAGGTGTCGGACTCGGGCTCGCCCGAGTAATGGGTGAGGACCTCCTCCTCGACGGCCTTGGTGGCCTCCTGGCGCTCGAGCTTGTCCTCGATCTGAGTGGCCGCGTCAAGTGCGGCGCCGTGGGAGCCCTTGATCTGCTCGTAGAGCTCCGGGTGCACCTGCGGGGCCTGCACCTCGACCTTGGGCTTGCCGGCCTTCTCGGCGAGCTCCCACTGAATCGCGCAGAGCTTCTTGATCTCGCCGTGGGCGATGTCAAGCGCGTCGAGGATCTCCGCTTCGGGGATCTCGTTGGCGCCCGCCTCGACCATCAGGATGGCCTCCTCGGTCCCGGCCACGATCAGGTCGAGCTCGGTTCCGGCCGCCAGCGCCTCTTCGTCGGGGTTGACGACGAAGTTGCCGTCGATCTTGCCGATCCGGACCGCGCCGACCGGCGACGGAAACGGGATGTCGGAGATCATCAGCGCCGCGGAGGCGCCATTCATCGCGAGCATGTCGTACGGACTCACGTGGTCGACGGACATCGGCAGGGCCACGAGCTGGGTCTCATACCGCCAGCCCTTGGGGAACAGCGGGCGGATCGGGCGGTCGATGAGGCGCGCGGTCAGCGTCGCCTTCTCCCCAGCACGTCCTTCGCGCTTAAAAATGAGCCGGGAATCTTCCCGGCCGCGTACATGCGCTCCTCCACGTCAACCGTGAGGGGCAAAAAGTCGACATCGCGGAGGTTGCCGCGAGTCGCAGTACAGAGGACCATCGTGTCGCCCGAGCGGACGACGACGGCGCCGGAGGCCTGCTTGGCCAGCTTGCCGGTCTCGAACGAGATCTCTGTGCCCTCGATCTCGGTCGAGACGCGCGTAACGGCGTCAGACATATTCAGTTCCCTTCTTCTCTCTCCACCCTTCGGTCGGCGGAGTGCTTCGTTTCTCTCTAGTCGTTCCGAACGTCGCTGATGCTAGCGGGTCGTCCGACGGCCCGGCCATGACTCGCCCTCGGCACGCCGGGCGGCGCACCGTGTGAGTGCGGAGGAAAATTAACCGGACCGCACGGTCCGGTTGTGCTAGGGTAACCGGACTGTCTGGTCCAGTTTACCACCCTCGTACGTGCCCACCACAGGAGTCTTGATGAGCGCAACCATGACGATGGAAACCCCCACCCGCGGCAGCTCGGCCCGGAACGTCAACCCCTGGCTGGTCCTGGTGATCGCCTGCCTGGCGCAGTTCATGGTCGTGCTCGACGCGACCGTGGTCAACATCGCGCTGCCCTCGGTCCAGCGCGGTCTGCACTTCTCGCCCGCTGACCTCCAATGGGTGGTCAACGGCTACACGCTCATCTTCGGCGGCTTTCTGCTGCTGGGGGGCCGCGCCGCCGACCTCCTCGGCCGTAAGCGGCTGTTCATCGCCGGTGTCATCCTGTTCTCCGCCGCCTCGCTGCTCAACGGAGTCGCCCAATCCTCGGGCATGCTGATAGTTGGCCGGGGCCTGCAGGGGCTGGGCGGAGCGCTGGTCTCCCCCGCCGCGCTGTCGATCGTCACCACGACCTTCAGTGACGGTGCCCAGCGCACCAAGGCGCTCGGCGTTTGGAGCGCGATCGCCGCCGGCGGCGCCGCGGTCGGCCTTCTCGTCGGAGGCGTGCTCACCGATATCGCCTCCTGGCGTTGGGTGTTCTTCGTCAACGTGCCGGTCGGCATCGCCACGGTGCTGCTGGCGCTGCGCTACGTCTCCGAGTCACGCATGGATGTGGCGCACCGTTCATACGACATCGCCGGCGCGGCGACCGTGACTGGTGGGCTCGTCATCCTGGTCTACGCAATCGTCAAGGCCCAGGCCTATGGATGGGGTTCGCCCCGGACGCTCGGACTCGGAGCGATTGCGCTCGTCCTGCTGGGGATGTTCATCGCGATCGAGCAGCGCAGTAAGGCGCCCTTGATGCGCTTGAGCATCTTCCGCATCCGGACCCTGGCGGCAGCCGATACGGCGCTCCTGCTGGTGGCCTCGGCGATGTTCGGGATGTTCTTCTTTGCGTCGCTCTACGTGCAGAACGTTCTCGGGTACAGCCCCCTCCGAGCCGGCCTGGCGTTCCTGCCGGTGAGCGCCGGGATCATGGTTGGCGCCGGCGTTGCCCAGCAGCTCATCAAGCGGCTTGGAGTCCGGGTCGTCTCGATCGCCGGGATCAGCCTGGCCACCGCCGGCATGCTCGTGCTGACCCAGCTCCCGGTCCACGGCAGCTATGTCGGGGACCTGCTCGTCGGCCTGGTACCGATGAGCATCGGCATGGGCCTGACGTTCGTACCGATCACGCTGCTCGGCACGAGCGGCGTCAAGGGCGAGGACGCCGGGCTGGCCTCGGGACTGTTCAATACCGCCCAGCAGGTCGGCGGCTCGCTCGGTCTGGCGATCCTGTCCTCGCTGGCCGCCAGCCATACCAGCAGCCTGCTGCACGCGTCAGGCGGCGCGGGCGCGCTGGCCGCTCGCGTGTCTGGCTATCACGTCGCCTTCCTGGCTGCCGCCGTCATGCTCTCCATCGGTGCCGTGCTGCTGACCGTCTGGCTGCGGCGCTCGCACCTGCGCGACATCGAGCTCGAGCTCGCCGAAACGGCCGGTGCCCCTGCCCCGGTTGCGGTGTGATCGCCGGGATGGCGCGTCGTGTCATGAAAAGCGGGAGAATCCGCTGCTGATGGAGGAAGAGCCCCGACGCCTGCGGGCTGATGCCGAGCGCAACCGCCGGCGCCTGCTGGATGCCGCCACAGAGATCTTCTGCGAGCGCGGCCTCGAGGTGGGCGTCGGCGAGATCGCCGAGCGCGCGGGGGTCGGGCGGGGAACCCTGTTTCGCAACTTCGCCTCCAAGGAGGCGCTGATCGCCGCGATCGTGGTCGAGCGGATGCGGGAGTGGGCGGTCCAGGGCCGCGAGCAGCTGCGGGCCGACGACGCCGGCGAGGCGCTGTTCGCGGTGATCGATCAGTCGGTCGGACGTGCCGAGTCAGACCGGGCCCTGTTCGACGGCCTCGATGACGTCTGGCTGGCCAACGACGAGATCCGCGCCGCCCACAGCGAGCTGGTGGGCGTGCTCGAAGCGCTCGTGCAGCGAGCGCAGGAGGCCGGCGCGGTCCGCACGGATGTCAGCGCCGTCGACGTGCTGATGATGGTCAAGGGCGTGTGCGAGGCCAGTCGCGCGTTTCAGCACGTGGATCCACACATCGCCATGCGCCAGCTCGATCTGGTTCGCGCCGCGATCTCGGTCCCGGGGGCCAGCCGGCCATTGCGGGGCCGACGACCGACCATCGAGGACCTCGAGCACGTCCCCGCGGCAGCTCCCACCGCGCAGACCGTCTGACCACTCCCGCACACGGCGTCTGAGCTCGGGCGGGGGGCGCTATTGCGCGGCCAGCAGCCGCTCGAGCGCCGGGGGCTCCACGCGGATGACCGTCCCGCCGGCCAGCGTGAACAGCGCCGGCGTGTTGACGACTCCGGCTCGGATCCCCGAGCGAAAGTCGCGCTGAACGCGGTCGAGCAGTACCTCGCTGCGCCGGTCGGCGTCAAACCGCGTGAGGTCGAGTCCGAGCGCCTGCGCCCGATTCCACAGGTGGGGATCCTCGAGCCGGGCCGGGTCCTCCAGCAGCGAGTCGTGCATCTCCCAGAAGCGTCCCTGCGCCCCGGCCGCTTCGGCGGCGGCGGCGGCGGCCCACGCCCGCGGGTGGCTGGAGCGGACCGGAAAGTGGCGGAAGACCAGCCGCACGGGCCGGTCCGCCAACCGCTCGTGCAGGGCGGCGCAATAGGGGCACTCGAAGTCGGAGTAAATGATCAGCAGCACGCCGCGATCCGGACCCCGGATGTGATCGTCCGGTCCAGGCGGCGGAGCCGGGGCGGAACCGAGCTGGCTCATCGTCGGTAATCAGGCGGAGGAGCCGGGGCCGAGCCGAGCTGGCTCACGCCGGTGCCCGGAGTCAATCCCCGAGTGCGTCGAAGATCAGGTTGGCCCCGGGCAGATCGCCCGGCGAAGCCGCCTGATAGCTCCAGCTCACGACACCATCGGGGCCGATGATCACCAGCGCCCGCTGGGGGAACCCGCCGTCGTGGTAGACCCCGAAGGCGCGGCAGGTGCTGCCCTTGGGCTCGAAGTCCGACAGCTGCTCGATCGTCACGCCGAGCTGCTCCTGGAAGGCGGTCTGCGAGTAGGTGGCGTCACAGGAGACGCCGTACATCGTCGCGCCGCGCTCGTGAAGGTCGCCGAGGACCTCCTCGTAGAGGTTGAGCTGGTCGGTGCACACCGGGCTGAACGCGAACGGATAGAAGACCAGGACAGTGGTGTGGCCCTGCAGATCGCCCGGGCCGAAATCGCTCCCGTCCCCGCGCTTCAGCCTGAACTCAGGGACCGGGCTACCGGCCTCGATCACCGGCGCAGGCCGAGCTCGCGGATCACGGCTCGGTAGCGTTCGAGATCCTGGCGCTGGAGGTAATTCAGAAACCGCCGCCGGCGGCCCACCAGCATCAGCAGCCCACGCCGGGAATGGTGATCCTTGCTGTGCTCGCGCAGATGCTCGGTTAGCGAGTTGATCCGCTCGGTGAGCAGCGCGACCTGGACCTCGGTCCTGCCGGTGTCCGCGTCGCCGGCTCCGAACCTGGAGACCAGCTCCTGCTTGCGTTCCTGTGTCAAGGGCATGCGGCGGTGAGGCTAGCAGAGGGACAGGGAGTGCCTCAGCCGCACAGGCCGCGGGTCTGCTCCACGTCGATGTTCATCTGGTCGATCAGGGCCTGGACCGAGTCAAACCGCCGCTCGCCACGCAGGCGGGACAGGAAGTCCAGCCGCAGCGTGCGGCCGTAGAGGTCGACATCGCGGTCGAGCAGATAGGCCTCGACGAGCAGCTCGAGGCCGCTGCCGAAAGTCGGCCGGACACCGATGCTGACCGCGGCGCAGGCTCCGTCCGCCCGCGCGGCGTAGACGCCGTGGCCGGGGCAGATGAGCGTGTCGTCGGGGATGATGTTCGCGGTCGGGAAGCCGAGCTCGCGGCCGCGCTGCGCGCCGCGCACCACCTCGCCCCGCAGTTGAAACGGAGAGCCGAGGAATCGCGCCGCGTGTCGCACGTCGCCGGCCTGGACGAGCGCACGGATGTGGCTGGAGGACACGATCTCACCGTCGACCTCCACCAGCGTGACCACCCGGGTTTCGAACCGGCCGTCGGCCGCCAGCAGCTCGGTGTCGCCCTGGGCGCCGTGCCCGAAGCGGAAGTTCGCGCCGACCGATACGTGGGTCGCCCCGAGCCGGCCGAGCAGAACATGGTCGATGAAGTGCGCCGGGGTCTGGGCGGCGAAGGTGTCGTCGAACGGGATCACGACGAGCTCCTGGACGCCCAGGGACTCGATCAGCTCGGCCTTCTGCTCCAGGCTGGTGAGCAGCTTCGGCGTGGCCTGGGGCCGGATCACCGCCAGCGGGTGCGGCTCGAACGTCAGCACCGTGTCGCTGCCCGCGATCACCTCGCGGTGGCCCAGGTGGACCCCGTCGAACTCGCCCACCGCCACCCGGCGGGGGCGCGGCTCCGCGTCACCTAGCGTCGTCACCTGCATGCCAGCAGCCTAATCAGCCCGGCGCCGCCGGCCTCAGCGGAAACCGACGATCGGCTTCAGCGTCCCCGGGGCCGGCCCCGGCTCGGCGAGTGCGATCAGGCCGTCGGCCCCGGTCAGCCGCACGACCGGCTGCCCGGCGGCCTGGCCGTGCACCACGGCGCCGTGACCGGCTCGCTTCGCCCCGCCGGCGTCGAGCGCCACCTCCGGGATGAAGTCAAGCGCCGCCGGCAGGGCGACCGGGCGCTCCGGGTCCGCCTCGGCGACATCGAAGCCGCCGATCGCAGTCCGGCGAAGCGCCTCGCAGTAGGCGTCGCCGAGATCGGCGACCAGGCTCCGCACATAGGTGCCCGAGGAGCACTCGACCACGAACCCTCGCCGCTCCCCCTGGTGCCAGAGCTGCTCGAACCGGTGCACCTCGATCTCCCGCTCGGCCAGCTCCACCTCTACTCCGGCCCGCGCCAGTTGATATGCCCGCCGGCCGCCGACCTTGACCGCGGAATACGCGGGCGGGCCGCTGGCGCAACCTCCCGACCGGAAGCTGCAGCGAGCCGGTCGGAACCCGTCCGGTGTCGACGATCTCCCCGTCAGGGTCACCCGTGCTCGATACCGCGCCGAACCGCGCCGTGACCTCATAACGCTTGGGCAGCGCCATCAGGAAGCGCTGCACCCGGGTGGCGCGACCGACCAGGACCAGCAGCAGTCCGGTGGCGAATGGGTCAAGCGTCCCGGCGTGCCCGACCTTGGTCTTGCGCGGCAGCGACCGGCGCACCGATGCGACCACGTCGTGGGA
This sequence comes from uncultured Solirubrobacterales bacterium, assembly GCA_963744195.1. GTDB lineage: Bacteria > Actinomycetota > Thermoleophilia > Solirubrobacterales > Solirubrobacteraceae > Palsa-465. Next base: position 299,518 of record CAVUSY010000009.1, on the reverse strand, counting down.
GGTGATACCCGCCGGCTTGTCCACCAAGAGGACGTAGTCCTCGTGCTGACGGGGCGAAACGGCGCAGCGGTCTCTCCTGACGGACAATCGCAGCGTTCACAGTTGGGCGGCGAGCTGATCCCGCAGGAAGCTGACGAGCTCTCCGTGCGACAGCTCGGTGTTGAACCCCGCCGCCTGGCGGTGTCCGCCTCCGCCCTGGGCGCGAGCGATCGCCGAGACGTCGATGCGGTCATCGCCGGCCCGCAGAGAAACCTTGCGCAGACCAGCCTCCTGATCACCGATCCGGTCGCGCACCAGCGCCGCCATCGCGGTTCCCTGGAGGGCGCGGAGATGGTCGACGACACCCTCGGAGTAGCTCTCCTCGGCGCCGGAGTCGTTGAAATCGCCCGCGGTCAGAGCGGCGATCGTGAGCCGGCCGTCGTCGTAGCGCTCGATGTTGGCCAGGCCGCGCGCCAGCAGTGCGAGCTTGCCGTACGGCACGCCCTCGTAGACGCGGCGGTAGACATCGTGGACGTCGACGCCGGCGTCGATCATCTCGGCGGCCATCAGGTGGGCGCGGCGACCGGTGTTCTCGTACATGAAGCGCCCGGTGTCGGTGATCAACCCCACGTACAGCGCGTTGGCCACCGTCCCGGTCGGCGCGACCTCCAGCCCGTGCATCAGATCCCACACGATCTCGGCCGTGCACGAAGCCTCCGGCACGACCAGGTTGACGGTCCCGAAGCGAGTGTTGTCATGGTGGTGGTCGATGTTGAGGATGTGGACCCCGGGGCGCCGGAACGCCTCGGCCGGATTGCGCTCGAGGTTGCCGCAGTCAAGGAACACGATCGTGCGCTCCTCGATGTCCTGGGGCGGCTCGCTGACCAGGTGCTCCAGCGCCAGGAAGCTGTACTCCTGGGGCAGCGGCAGGTCGCGCGCGTCGATGAACATCAGGCAGTCGGCACCGAGCGCGGCGAGCGCGCCCTGCATTCCCACCAGCGATCCGATGGCGTCGCCGTCGGGGTGCTCGTGGGTGACCACCATCAGCTTCTTGGCCGTGCGCAGCTCGTCGAGCACCTTGTCGCGGTCGGAACGGTCCCCGTTAGCGCTCATCGCCGCCCTCCTCACGTCTCATCTCGGCGTCGATCAGGCCCGAGATCCGCATCCCGCGATCGACCGACTCGTCGTACTCGAACTCCAGCGCCGGAGTGTTCTTGAGCTTGAGCTCGGCGGCGACCCGGCGCTGCAGGTACCCGTGGGCCGAGCGCAGCCCCTCGATCGTCGCCGCGCGCGTGGGCGCGTCACCGAGCACGCTCACGAACACGCGGGCGTGTCGCAGGTCAGCACTCGTCTTGACTCCGGTTACGGTCACGAAACCCACGCGCGGATCCTTCAGATCTTTCGCTATTGCCTCGCCCAGGACGGTTCGCATCGCCCCGTCCACGCGGCGCATTCGGCCACCGCGCATCCTACCCTGCGCACTCTCGTTCGCGCGGCGTGCTCACGGCCTCAGATCCTCCACCGAGGCCACCAATCGCTCGATCCGAACGCCGTCGGGGCAGCGGGCCAGAAGCCACCGTTCGACCTCGTCGACGGCGGCGCTGAGTCGGCGCAGCGACCCGCCGGTCAGCGACGCGGTCAGGGTCGCGCGCTGCCACAGATCCTGCTGGTCGGTCTCCGCCACTGCGGCGCCGAGGCGGCCATGCAGCTGTGACTTGATCGACGACAACTCCTTGCGCTTGCCCTTCAGGCTTCCGGCGTCGGGAAAGTGCAGTTCGATCACCAGTACTGCGACGAAGCCGCCGACCGACACCGCGGCTCGCGCTAGGCGAGCTCTCGCTCGACCTGGCGGGTGGCGTACGTCTCGAGCACGTCGCCGTCCTTGACGTCGGCGTAGTCGCGCAGCACGATCCCGCAGTCAAAGCCGCTGGCGACCTCGCGGACGTCCTCGTTGAAGCGCCGCAGGCTGGCGATCTCCCCCGTATAGATCACGGTTCCGTCGCGCACCAGGCGAACCTTGGCGCCGCGGGTGATCTTGCCCTCGGTCACGTGAGAACCGGCGATCGTGCCGACCCGCGAGGCGCGGAAGGTCTGACGGACCTCGGCGGAGCCCAGGACCTCCTCGACTTCATCGGGCTTGAGCATGCCCTGCATGGCGCTGCGCAGCTCGTCGATGGCGCGGTAGATGACCGAGTAGTGGCGGATCTCCACGCCCTCCCGCTCGGCCGCGGCGCGGGCGTCGCCGACCGGCCGGACGTTGAAGGCCAGGATGACCGCGTCGGAGGCCGCGGCGAGCATCACGTCGGATTCGGTCACGGCGCCCACGGCGCGGCGGATGACATTGACCGACACCTCTTCCTGGGGCAGCTTGGCGATCTCGTCCTCGATCGCCTCCAGCGAGCCCGCGACGTCGGCCTTGATCACGAGGTTGAGCTCCTGCAGGCCGCTGCCGAAGATGTCCTCCAGCGAGACCCGCTTGCCGCTGCGGCGCGCCAGCGACTCTGCCTTCAGCCGGGTCGCCCGCTCGCCGGCAAGCTGCCGGGCGCGGCGGTCGTGCTCGACCACGCGGACGTGCTCGCCGGCCTCGGGGACGCCGTCGAAGCCGAGCACCTCCACCGGCTCGCCGGGAAGGGCCTGTCCGATGCGCTGCCCGAGGTAGTCGTGCATCGCGCGCACCCGGCCCCAAGCGGCACCGGCGACCAGCGCGTCGCCGACCTCCAGGGTGCCGCGGCTGACCAGAATCGTCACCACCGGGCCACGCCCGGGATCGAGCTTTGACTCGATCACCGTGCCCGAGGCGGCGGCGTCGCGGTTGGCGCGCAGCTCCTCCACCTCGGCCATCACGATGATCGTCTCGAGCAGGTCGTCGAGGCCCTCACGGGTCTTGGCCGAGACGTTGACGAACTCGGTGTCACCGCCCCACTCGACCGGCTGCAGGCCAAGCGCCGTCATCTCGGTGCGCACCCGGTCGGGCTGCGCGCCCTCCTTGTCGACCTTGTTGACCGCCACCAGCATCGGCACGCCGGCGTCCTTGGCGTGGTCGACCGCTTCCTCGGTCTGGGGCTTCACGCCATCGTCGGCGGCGACCACGATCACGGCGATGTCGGTGACCTTGGCGCCGCGAGCGCGCATCGCGGTGAACGCCTCGTGGCCGGGCGTGTCGAGGAAGGTCACGGTATGGCCGTCGTGCTTGACCTGGTAGGCGCCGATGTGCTGGGTGATCCCGCCGGCCTCGCCGGCGGCAACCTGGGTCTCGCGGATGGCGTCCAGCAGCGAGGTCTTGCCGTGGTCGACGTGGCCCATGATCGTGACCACCGGGGCACGCTCAACCAGGTCCTCCTCGGCGTCGTTGAACACCGGCTCGGCGATCTCCTCGTCTTCGGAGTGGACGATCTCCACGTCCTTGCCCAGCTCGGTGGCGAGCACCTGGATCGAGTCATCCGACAGCGTCTGGGTCAGCGTCTTCATCTCGCCCAGCGCCATCAGCTTCTTCATCACCTCGGGCACTGCCACGTTGAGGTACTCCGCCACGTCCTTGACGGTCGAACCCGAGTTGATCTGGATCGCGCCCTGCTCGGCCAGCGGCGAGCGCGAGGGCCGCGACTCGGCCTCCTCGTCGTAGATTCCGCGCCGGCGCCGCCCGCGCCGCTGACGGCGCGGTGGCTGGTTGGACTGCGGTGAGCCCCCCGCCGCTCGGCGTGACGCCTGTGAGTCGATCACCACGCGCCGGCGCCCGCCTGCCGTTCCGGGGGCGCGCTCGCCCTGCAGCGAGTCGCGGGTGGGTCGCTTGGGCGAAGAATCCGCGGCTCCGGCCCCGGCTGCGCCCGCGCCGGAGGCGGGGTCGGCACCGGGAGCCTCCTCGCGCACCGGCCTGGCCGTGCCCGCCGCGGACCGAGCCGAAGGCGTGGGCTGGGCCGAGGGCACGGGCTGGCCAGGCCGGGCTGGGCCGAGGCGTGGCTGGGCCGAAGGCGTGGCAGCCGGACCCGCGCTGTGGCTGGCGCTGAGCCGGAGCCGCTGTCGCGGCGGCTGGAGCCGGAGCGGCCGGCGCGGCGCGGCGCCGGAGCCGACTGTGCGCGGCGCGCCGGGGCAGCCTGCCGCGAGGTCGGAGCCGCCGGCGCCGGGGCACCCCCTCCGTTGGAGAGGATCTTGCCGGCCACTTCCTCGTCGACCGAGGAGGAAGCCTTGACGTCGACTCCGGCCGCTTTCAGCCGGGCCAGCACGTCCTTGGTGGCCAGTCCTCGCTCCTTGGCGATCTCATGCACTCGTTTATTCATTCAAAGACCAGTCTAGGCGCCTATGTGCTCGCACCCTCGCCGGCGGCGGCGACCTCGGTGTCGGCGGCGGTTCGCGAGTCGAGCGCCTCCCTCCTCCTGGGCGGCGTCGATCTGATCGGTGTCCTTGTGGGCGAGCGCCTGATGGGACTCGATCCCGCAGTAACGCGAGCCGGGCAGGGCGGCGTTCGGGCAACGGCGGCCGTTGGAGAGGATCGCGGCGCAGCGCCCCTGGGCGGCGTCGTCCTGCTCGTAGCCGTGCTCGGCCTCCTCGGCGGCGAATTCGGTCTCCGAGCGGATGTCGATCCGCCACCCGGTGAGGCGGGCGGCCAGCCGGGCGTTCTGTCCTTCGCGGCCGATCGCCAGCGACAGCTGGTCGTCGGGAACGATCACCGTGGCCTGCTTGCCGGCATCGTCGACCAGTACCTCGCGCACGCGGGCGGGTGAGAGCGCCTTGGCCACGAACCGGGCCGGCTCCTCGTTGTAGGGAATGATGTCGATCTTCTCGCCGCGCAGCTCGGAGACGACCATCCGCACCCGAGATCCACGCGGCCCCACGCAGGCCCCGACCGGGTCGACGCCGTCGACGTGGGAGACCACGGCGATCTTGGAGCGGTAGCCGGGCTCACGCGCGACGCCGGTGATCTCCACCAGGCCGTCGGCGATCTCCGGCACCTCGAGCTCGAACAGCGACTTGATCAGCTCGGGATCACGGCGCGAGACGATGATGCTCGGGCCCTTGGTCGAGTTCGAGACATCCTTGATCACGGCCTTGATCCGCTGGCTGTGGTCATAGCGCTCGCCGTCGACCTGCTCGGACTTCGGCAGCAGCGCCTCGACGCGCTCGCGCAGCTGCACCAGCGTGTAACGCGAATCGGATTGCTGGACGATGCCCGTGATCAGCTCGCCGACGCGATCCCGATACTCCTCGAACATCATGTCGCGCTCGGCTTCGCGGATGCGCTGCAGAATCACCTGCTTGGCGGTCTGCGCGGCGATCCGCCCGAAGTCGTGCGGGGTGACGTCCTCGGTCTCGATCTGATCCTCGTACTCCTTGAGCTTCTCGAGGTCGATCTCCGGCTCGGGGGCCTCGCGCATCTCCCCCGTCTCGGGGTCGACGGTGGGCTGCTGATCGGTCGTCGCCTCGACGAGCAGCTGCTCCTCGAGCTCCGGCGGGATCTTCAGCTCCCAGACGATGAAGTCGCCGCTGTCGCGATCCATCTCGACCTTCGCGTACGGGGCGGATCCGGGCGTCTTCTTGTAGGCCGACAGCAGCGCGTCTTCCAGCGCCTCCATCAGCTTCTCATGTGAAATGTTCTTTTCGGCCGCGAGGCCTCGAACGGCCTCGACGATTTCCTTGGACATGGACTCAGTCTCCAGGTACGAGGTTGGAGCGGGCGATCTGCTCGTAGGGAATCGTCACGATTCCCTCGCTCGCCGCGATCGTGACGTCCCGGTCCGAGGCGCCAACCAGCTCTCCCACCACCTGCTTGGCGGGCAGTGCCGGTTGCTTGTGTCCCTCGGTGGCCTGCCGTAGCCGCACGCGCGCGCGGCGGCCCAGGAACCGGGTGTAGTGCTGGGGCTTGGTGAGCGGACGATCCTGCCCCGGCGACGACACCTCCAGCGAGAAGCGCTCGCGGTAGTCGTTGAGGTGACCGGTGACCCGCTCGCACAGCGCCAGCGTCACCCCGCCGGGGTGATCGATGAACAACCGCAGGACCGAGCCCGACACGACCTCGGCCAGCAGCACCTCGACCTCAGGCTCGACGCCGGCGAGTCTGGCTTCGATCTCGGTCTGTAGTGCGCTCACGATCTCCTCCGTCATAAATGTCACAAAAAAAAGCGGGCGAGCGCCCACTTTCCGAACTGCTGCCGGGAAGCGCCCGGCACGAAAGCTGTGATCTCAGGGTAGCACCGCTAGCCGTCCGTGGCACGCGCGCGAGCGCGGTCGCGATAGACGCGATAATCGCGTCGGCTCGGCTGTAGACAGGCCGCCAACACGAGCGGATGGCGGGCCTCGGCGTGGCGTCCGAGCATCTGCAGCGAGCGGCCGAGGCAGAACAGGGCAAAGTCGTTCGTGGGCGCGCGGTCGATGACGGCTTGGAACTCCTGTGCCGCCTGCTCGTAGCGCTGGGCGTGGAACAGCGCGCGTCCCAGCGCCTCGCGGATCGAGGTCTGCTCCGGGGCCAGATCCCGGGCGCGGGCCAGGGGGATCGCTGCCTGGTGGTGGTTTCCTGACTCCAGCAGCTCGGTCCCACGCCGGAAGAGGTCATAGACGTCGTTCATGTTCAGGATTTTAAGCGGCCCGCCCGTCGTCCTGAGCCCATCCCGCGCCGCGGCGGCAGCGCCCACCACGCCCGCAACCGGCCCCGCAGGCCCAGCCCGTGGCGCAGCTCCAACCGCAGCGCCCGCCGCTGCGGCGCGGTGGGCCGGACGCTGACCCCGCCGTAGCGAGCCAGCCGCAGCGAGCGGACGTACTGCTCCGCGGCCGGGGAGTCGTGAAAGCGGCGCTCCAGGGAGGCCAGCGTGACGCCGGCGCCGAGCGGGCGCCCCGATCGCGCCAGGGCCCGCTCGAGCTCGGCCAGCAGCTGCTCGTCGTCCAAGGGGCGGCGAAACAGGAGCAGACCCAGTCCCAGCGCCGCCAGCCCCGCGAGCACGATCGGCGCGAGCTCGGGTAGGAGTCCGGCCGAGCCGGGCGCGGCGTGGCGGCTCGAGGTGAGCGCGCTCGGGGTCGCGTTGAGCTGGCGCCCGGTGGCGCTCGGCAGCGCCCCCGTCCCGCCGGGCAGGCGCTTCTCGATCGCCGGCGCCGCGGCGCCCGCCCGGGCCGGCGCGGTCGCGGGCGTGGGGTCAAACCGGACCCAGCCGTAGCGCGGGAACCACACCTCGTCCCACGCGTGCGCGTCGATGTCCGAGACCGCCCAGGTGTGCGCGACGGGGTCCAGCGTGCCGGAGGTGAAGCCGGCCGCGACCCGCACCGGCACGCCGCCCATGCGCAACAGCAGCGCCATCGCGCCCGAGAACTGCTGGCAGTAGCCGATCCTGTCCTGGAACAGGAAGCTCGCCAGCGGGTAGGCGCGTCGCGGTGGTCTCTCGTTGTAGCGGTAGCCCTGCGACAGGAACCGCTCGACGCTGGTCACGAACGCATACGGGGTGGCGGCACGCGCCGCCAGCTGGCGGGCCAGGACGTAGGCGGCCGCGGTAGGGCGACGACATGACCAGCCGGGCGCCGTCGGTGACGTAGGCGCCCGTCGTGACCGTCGGCCGGCCCGCGGCGTGAAACAGCGGGAAGGTGATCTGCGAGGCGTCCGGCGAAGACGCACCCGCCGAAGGAACGCCGAGCGTGAGGTAGTCCTGCAGGGCCCGGGTCGGGTACTGGCGGAGCTTCGCTGCCGTCATCTCCGTGGACGAGGGACGCGGCGAGTACGTATCGACGGAATAGGTCGCGCCCGGGCCGAGCTGGTTCACCGCCACCCAGGCGCCGGGGTCGGTTCCCTGCAGCGCTCCGCCCGGGATCGCCGGAGGGCCGGCGACGCCGGCGGCGATCACGTCATGGCTCCGCATGCCCGTGATCGTCACGTCGATGCGCTGGGTCCACCGGGCCAGCTCGCTCCGGCTGGGAGCGGCCGGCGGCAACGGGTTCGAGAACACGCCCTGCACCCAGGCGTAGCCGTCGAATCGGTCGAGGGCCTGCGCCTTCCAGTAGTCGCCCTGCTTCGCCTGGACCGTCAGCACGGAATGCCCGGACCGCGGCCAGTGCAGCGGCCCGTAGGTCTGATTCCACTCAAACGAGTCGACGTGACGCACGCCGAGGGTCCCCGCCCAGGCGCGGTAGTTGAGCCAGGGCTTGTGCAGATCGAGCCGCGGCGCCGCGGCTGCCGCGCCCACGCCGATCAGCGCCGCCAGCACCAGCGCGGCCCCGACGCCGTCACGCCGGACCCGATCGCCCCACTGAAACGCCGCCAGGAGTCCGAACAGCACCAGGCCCTGTAGGTAGGGCAGCTGCGGGCGCACCAGCGTGGACGGCACGATCGCGAGTGCGACCAGGGGCAGCGCGGCCCCGGCCCGCCGCAGGTCGCCGAACGAGGAGGGGGCGAACGCCACCACCGCCGCCGCATCGAGCAGCAGGACCCCGGCGCCGAGCGTGACCACCAGCCGTACGGCGTGGCCGGCGCCCGAGTAGGGCACCACGACGTCCGGCAGGGTCGACAGGCCGCCGCCGATGAGACGGGCGCTGAGGGCGATCCGGTCGTGGATGAACCACTGCCACGGCAGCCCCGCCACCGGCAGCGCGATCAGCACCAGCACCAGCGCCAGCACGAACGGCCACACCGGGTCGCGGCGGCGCAGCAGCGGAACCCCGCCGGCCATCGCCACCGCCACCGCCAGCAGGCCGATCAGCCGCGCGGTGGGGGCCGGATGCAGCAACGTGGCCCAGCGCACGACGCCATACGACGCCAGCGCTGCAAACGCCGACAGGCGCACCCATTCGCGTCCCTCCCGGCTCAGGTCCCGCGGCGGCGCCGTCGTGGAGCGCTCAAACCGCGGCGCCACCGTCAGCGTCCGCGCCCCGGCGCTCATGCGGCGCTGGCTTCGGGACGCCGGCGCTCCCGCTCCCGCCGGCCGCCGAGCAAAAAGCCCCGGCAGCCGGAGACCTCGAGCGTCGCCCGCATCGGCACGCGGATGCCGCGGGGACGGCCGTCGAGGAGTCCCTCGCTCGGCACCACCAGGATGGTCAGGCCCTGCGAACGGCTCCCGGCCAGCGCCGGCAGCCGGTCCGGCGACCTCGCCGCCACGTAGATCATCGGGCCGACCCGGCCCGCCGCCAGTCCGAGGGCCGGCGGCCGCGAGGAGGGCGTGCCCTGCACCAGCGCGAGCCTGGCGTAGGCAGCCGGCCAGCTCACCAGCTCCCGGTCGATGGCGGTGGCGCGCTGCTCGCCGGGCAGCAGCAGCCCACAGCCGCCGTCACGGGCGAACTCGAGCGCGAGCGACGCCGCGGCGCGGACGGCGGCGTCGAGCAGCGCCGACACGTTCCCGCGCGCGTCGAGCACCACCAGCGGCCGCGTGTCCCCGTCGGCCCGGAGCCGGCGTTCGATCAGACCGGCACCGCGAGCCACCGCCGGCCAGTAGATCCGACTGGCCGAGGTACCGGGGCGGTAGGGGCGCAGACCGTCGACGTCGACCGCAGCGAGCGCCTCAGCGGTGGCCTGGCCGTCGGGAAGCTCAAAGCGGCGCGTGCGCTCGGAGACCAACCAGCGCACCGGCTCGGTCCGCGGCAGCACCATCAGCTCCTGGGGTGGCTCGGCGCTGATGGCCTCGACGTGGGCGAGCTCGAGCGGGTCCCGGACCAGCAGCGACGGAGGCGCCAGCGTGTGCAGCCCGCGGCGGGAGAAGCGGGTGGTGACCCTGACGCTGGCGCTGCGGCCTCCCTGGAGCGGCGACAGCGGGCCGCTGACCTCCAGCCGCGAGCGCGTGAAGGGGTCGAAAACCTCCGCCCCGGGAAGGCCCAGCCGGCCGCGGCGGACCTCGATCGTCGCGGCCAGCGGCTCATCCTCGACGATCCGGTCGGCGTGCAGGATGCGCCCGGCCCGGGCCCCGCGGGCGGTGATCCACACCCATGCCGGCGCCAGGACTCCGAGCACCATGAAGGCGATGGCGGGCACGAACAGCGGGGCCGCGTCGAACAGGAACGCCACCAGCGTCAGCACCACGCCCGCTGCCGCCACCGCCGCGGCTCTTCCCGCGAACAGCTGCGGTGGGCGCATCAGAGCGCCCGGGTGGCCGATACGGCGTCGGCGATCACGTCCCGGGCCGCCGCTCGGGGGGTCTCGGGGGCAAGCACCAGGCGATGGGCGAGCACCGGTTCGGCCAGCGCCTGCACGTCGTCGGGGAGCGCATGGTCACGGCCCGTGAGCATCGCGTGGGCCTTCGCCGCGCGCAGCAGCATGAGGCCGGCGCGGGGGCTCGCGCCGAGGTCGACGCGGGGATCCTCACGCGTGCGCCACAACAAGCGCACGACGTACTCACGCAGCGGCGCCGACGCCCGGACCCGTGCCGCGGCGTCCTGGGCGGCCAGCACCTCGGCGGCGGTGGCCACCGGCCGCAGGGCCAGCACCTGGTCTCCGGTCTCGTGCGCGGCCAGCATGCCCGCTTCGGCCGAGCGATCGGGATAGCCGAGCGAGATCCGGATCATGAATCGATCGACCTGCGCCTCGGGCAGCGGATAGGTGCCCTCGTACTCGATCGGGTTCTGCGTCGCCAGGACCAGGAACGGGCGGGCCAGCTCGTGCGTCTGCACGTCCACCGTCACGCGCCGCTCCTGCATGCACTCCAGCAGCCCGGATTGGGTCTTCGGCGAGGCGCGGTTGATCTCGTCGACCAGGACCACATTGGCGAACACCGGGCCAGGGCGGAACTCGAACCGCTGCTCACGCTGGTCGTACACATTGGTGCCCACCACGTCGGCCGGCAGCAGGTCAGAGGTGCACTGCACGCGCGCGAACTGGCAGTCGATCGATCGCGCCACCGCGCGGGCCAGCGCGGTCTTGCCAACACCGGGATAGTCCTCCACCAGCACGTGGCCCTCAGCCAGGAGGGCCACGATCAGGTGCCGGAGCGTCTCCTGCCTGACCTGGACCGCCTTGTTGACATTGGCCGCCAGCGCCCGCCCGACGGCGGCGAACGCCTCAAACTCCTGGGGCGCTAACGGGGTCTGCTCGGACGGCTCGATGATTGCTCTCCTTCCCGGCGGCTCGCAGCTGGGTCACCTCATCGAGGACGACCGAGGCGACACGATCCTTCCCCGCGCGGGCGACATGACGCTCACCGCCATGGCGGGTGAGGACCGTGATCTCATTCTCCCGGGAGTCAAAGCCGATGCCCGGCTGGGAGACGTCGTTGATCACGATCGCGTCAAGACCCTTGCGCTCGAGCTTGTCCCGACCGTAGGCGATCGCGCCGGCGCCGTGCTCGGCGGCGAACCCGACCAGCACCTGACCGGGGCGGCGGCGGGCGGCCAGCGCGCTGAGAATGTCCTCGGTCGGCTCGAGCTCGATGGAGGGCGCACCCCGGCTTTTCTTGAGCTTGGTCGCCGCCGGGTCGCGGGGTCGAAAGTCGGCCACCGCGGCAGCCATCAGCAGGACCTCGCAGCGATCGAATTCGGCCCGGCAGGCGGCCGCCAGCTCCGCGGCGGTGGCGACCTCGATCACCTCCACACCGGCCGGGACCGGCAGGCTCACGTTGGCCGCCACGAGCGTGACGTCGGCCCCCCGCCGCGCCGCCTGGGCGGCGAGCGCGTAGCCCATCCGCCCCGACGAGCGATTGCCGATGTAGCGAACGCTGTCAATCGGCTCGCGTGTCCCGCCGGCGCTCACCAGCACGCGAACGCCGGTCCAATAATCGGCGCCGCCCGACCACGACCGCGCCCCGGCCGCCCGCGACGCCAGCACTGACTCCACGGACGCCAGCAGCTGCTCGGGCTCAGCCATGCGACCGATTCCATGCTCGCCATGGGAGGCCAGCTCGCCCTCCCCGGGGGGGATCACGATGACCCCGCGCGCCGCCAGCTGCTCCAGGTTCGCCTGCGTGGCCGGGTGGCGAAACATGTCGTGGTTCATCGCCGGCGCCAGCAGCACCGGACAGGTCGCCGCCAGCGCCGCGGCCGTCAGCAGGTTGTCGGCGTGACCGTGCGCGAGCTTGGCGATCGTGTTGGCACCGGCCGGAGCGATCAGGTAGACGTCGGCTCGGTGCACCAGCGCCAGGTGGCTGATCGCCGTCCGCTCCGGCGCCGGGTCACCCGGGTAGGCGCCGCGCAACGGGTCGGGATCGAATTCGGATGTGAGCACCGGCGCGCCGGTGATCGCCTCAAACGAGGCGGCACCGACGAATCGCTGGCTCGCTGCGGTCTGCACGGCCCGCACGGCGTGGCCGGCCTTGATCGCCAGCCGCGCGGTCTCGAGCGCCTTGTAGGCAGCGATCCCGCCGCTCACGCCGAGGAGCACTCGCGGCACTGGACCCCGATCGCCTACACGCCCAGCCGGTAGTCCGAGTTCACCGGGCCGCGACTACCGGTAGTGGTACTTGATCTTGCCTTGAGCGACTTCCTCGAGGGCGATCGTCAGATAGTTCTTGGAGCGGGTGTCGACCATCGGCGGCGGGAACTCATCGAAGGTTCCTTCGCCGAGGTTGTGGTAGTAGGAGTTGATCTGACGCGCGCGCTTGGCCGCCACGACCACGCTCGCATAGTCGGAGTCAACGTGCTCGAGCAGCTTGTCGATGCGGGGTGAGATCACGGATGGCTACCTTTGGTCGGGGCCTGCAAGGTTAGCGGTCGGCTTGAGGCTTTCCCGCCAGCGCTTCCTGCACGATCGCCTCGAGCTGATCGGTGGCCTGCTCCAGCCGATCGTTTACGACGACGTGGGCGAACTCGGGCTGGGCCTCGAGCTCGCGGTCGGCGGTCCGCATTCGCTGCTCGATCTCCTCGGGAGCGTCGGTGCCGCGACCCACCAGCCGCGCCCTCAGCGCCTCGCGTGAGGGCGGCGCGATGAACACCGCCAGGGCGTCGGGCATCGCCTCGCGGACCTGCCGTGCGCCCTGCAGCTCGATCTCCAGCACGACCGGAGCGCCGCGACGCAGGCGTCCCTCGAGCTCGGAGCGCAGGGTGCCGTAGCGGCGACCGGAGTAGGTGGCGTGCTCGACGAACTCCCCGTCGCCCGCGCGGCGGTCGAACTCCTCGGCGGTCATGAAGTGATATTCGGCGCCGTCACGTTCCCCCGGCCGCGGCGCTCGCGTGGTGGCGGAGACCGACAGCTCCAGCCCGGGCACTCGCTGCAGCAGACCCCGGATCAGCGTCCCCTTGCCGACCCCGGAGGGGCCGGTGATCACGAACACTCTGGCCACCGTGCCGGGCCGCCGAGGGCTCAGCGGCGGCGCATCAGCGTGACCAACTCGCCCCGCTGACGCTCGGACAGACCGCCGAGTGTCTTGCTCGGCGAGATCCGGCACGAGGAGAGGATCTTGTTGACCTTCACGCGGCCGTACTTGGGGACCGCGAGCAGGAGGTCGAACACCTTGGCCGTCTGCAGGTAATCCGGCGGGTCGAGCAGCAGCTCATGGATCGGCTGGCGACCCGCTTTGAGATCGCGCTTGAGCTGGGCGCGGCGGCTGCGGATATCGTTGGCGCGCTGAAGCGCCTCCATCCGCTGTACGAGCGAACGTTCGGGTGCGGCGACTGGTTTTGAGAACGACTCACTCACCGGCGGCATGGGCGGCGACTATACATCTTGGGGCCGGGCGATCAAGCCAAAACCGGGTAATTCAGCTGAACCTCAACCTGAGGTCCAGCAATGTCGAGCCTAGTTTCGGGAATAGCCAGCTTTTGCAGGGTCTTTGTCGAGACCGGTGAAGTCTCGACCGTCCGCGGGGATAGGCACCCCGCTGGGCTGTCAGCGAGGTACCGAATCCGGGATCCCGGCGGTCGTCGGCGACTGCTCCGCGGCGATGCGCCCCGCGGCGGCGGGGTCACGAAAGCTCTCGGTCCCGACCGCCACCAGGGTGGCTCCGACACGCATCAGATCGAGGGCATCCGCGCCGGTCTGAACGCCACCCATCCCCACCACCGGGATCTGCACCGCCTCGCACACGGAGTGAACCTGTGCCAGCGCGATCGCGCGCACCGCCGGGCCCGAAACGCCACCGGTCCCGCCTCCCAGCCAGGGCTCGCCCGAACGGGGGTCCAGTGCCATCCCGCGCACGGTGTTGATCAGCGAGACGGCGTCCGCTCCGGCTTCCTGGGCGGCCACCGCCACCGCCGGCACGTCGCTGGCGTTGGGGGTCAGCTTGACGATCAGCGGCTTGTCGGTCAGCGGTCGCACGGCTTGCAGCAGGAGCGCCACCTCGCGCGGGTCGGCCCCCATCACCAGCCCCGTCTCAACGTTGGGACAGGACACATTGAGTTCGAGCGCCGCGACCTCCTGGCGCCGCGCGAAGGCGGTCACGAGCTCGCTGACCTCGGCGCGGCTGAATCCCATCACGTTGACGATCAGCGGCACCGGCAGCTGCGCCAGTTCGGGCAGGTCGTGCGCCAGATACCCCTCCAGGCCCCGGTTGGGCAGGCCGATCGAGTTCATCAGACCGGCCGGCAGCTCCCACAGGCGCGGGGGCGGATTGCCCTGTCGCGGGCTGATGGTCACCGTCTTGGACACGAAGGCGCTAAACGGGAAGCGGTGCAGTAGCTCGTCGCCAAATGCCCTGCGGGCGGCGATCGCGTCAAACGTCCCTGACGCATTGATGATCGGGTGCGCGAGCGGGATGCCGCAGAAGTCAACGCTCAATGCCCGGCTCCGGCCACCAGCGCGGTGTCGAGCTCCGAGGCCCGCAACACCGGCCCGTCGACGCAGACCCGGACGTAGCCGTGGCGGGTCGGCACCACACATCCGAAGCACGCTCCGAAGCCGCACGCCATGCCGGACTCCAGCGCCAGCTGGGCCGGAATGTCACGCCGAGCACAGAGGATGCGCACCGCCTCGAGCATCGCCGGAGGGCCGCAGGCGTACACCTCGGCTCGCGGATCGCGGGCGAGCTCGGCCGCGAGCAGGTCGGTGACGAGTCCGTAGTGCCCGGCGCTACCGTCGTCGGTGGCGACCCGGGCCCCGCTGAACAGGGTCGCCCCCTGCGCGTGCAGAGCGTCCCGGAAGCCCAGCAGCACTGGCGTGGACAGCCCCAGCTGATCCTGCCAGATCGCCAGCGGAGCGATCCCCACGCCGCCCCCCGCCAGCACCGGCCGCCGTCCCGGGACGGGCGGCTGGAAGCCGGCCCCGAGCGGACCGACCAGCAGCAGCTCGTCGCCGCGTTTGAGCTCGCACAGTCGCTCGGTGCCGGGGCCGACGTCCTCGAGCAGGAACTGCAGCTCGCCGCCGGACGCCGACGCGCGCATGACGCTGAACGCCCGGGGCAGGAACGGCCGCTCGGATTCCCCTCCGCCCCACCGCTGTGCGGCGGTGAGCATGTAGAACTGGCCGGCCTGCGGGCGTGGGCCGCCGGGATCGCTGCAGCGCAGCACCACGTAGGCGCCGTACTGCTCACGCGCGGTGATCCGGGCTGGCCGACGGCCGAATGGCGCGGTCACCCGTTCCGGGCTCAATGCACCTCGCTCGGACGCTGCACGCCGCTCGGCGACGGCTCGTCGCTCGGTAGCGGCTCGTCGCTCGGTGGCCGCTCGTGGCGGTGGCGGTGGATCTCCTGCAGCGAGACCACATCGGGTGCGCCTCGCTGGGCCGCCGCGATCGCCCGCGCCGCCGCCATCCCCCCCGCCATCGTGGTGACGCACGGGATCCCCCGCGTGATCGCGGCTGAACGGATCTCATAGCCGTCTGACCGAGCGCCGGTGCCGATCGGCGTGTTGATCACGAGGTCGACGTCGCCGCGCTCGATCCAGTCGACCACGTGCGGGGAGCCTTCGGCGACCTTGTTGATGTCCTGGGCCGGTATGCCCATCCGCCGGACCGCCTGCGCCGTGCCCCGCGTCGCGACGATCTTGAAGCCGAGGTCGTGCAGCGAGGTGGCGATCCCGGTGGCAGCGGGCTTATCGCCGTCGGCGACGGTGATGAACACCGTGCCCCGGCTGGGCAGGCCCGCGCCGGCGGCGGCTTGGGCCTTGGCGAACGCGGTCGGGAAGTCCGGGGCGATTCCCATCACCTCACCGGTCGAACGCATCTCCGGTCCCAGCAACGAGTCAGCCCCGGCAAAGCGGTTGAAGGGGAGCACGGCTTCCTTGACGCAGACGTGACCGTTGGCCGGATCGGCGGGCAGCTCCAGGTCGGAGATGCGCTCGCCCAGCATGATCCGGCAGGCCAGCTTGGCCAACGGCAGGCCGATGGCCTTGGAGACGAACGGGACGGTCCGGGAGGCGCGCGGGTTGGCCTCGATCACGTGCAGTCCGTCGTCACCGTGAATCGCGAACTGGACGTTGAGCAGGCCGACCACCCCCAGCGCGCGGGCGATCCCGGCCGTCTGGTCGCGGATCTGGGCCAGCATCTCCTCGCCGAGGGCGTGCGGCGGCAGCACGCAGGCGGAGTCCCCGGAGTGGATCCCCGCCTCCTCCACGTGCTGCATGATTCCGGCGATCCACACGTCCTCGCCGTCGCACAGGGCGTCGACGTCGACTTCGATCGAGTCCTCCAGGAAGCGGTCGAGGTAGATGGCCGCCTTCGGCGGCTGGGGGGATTCGCTGGCGCGAATCCCCGGCGCATCGTAGTGCCCAGCTCGCCGCAGATAATCGCTCAGACCTTCGACGCTGTAGACGATCTCCATCGCCCGTCCTCCGAGCACGTAGCTGGGGCGCACCAGCAGCGGGAAGCCGACGTGCGGTGCACGCTCCAGCGCGTCCTCGGCGCAGCGAGCGGTGGCGTACGGTGGGGCCTTGTAGCCGAGCCGGTCCAGCAGCGCGCCGAAGCGCGAGCGGTCCTCGGCCAGATCGATCGCATCGATGCTGGTGCCGAGGATCGAGAAGCCCGCCTCGTGCAGTCCCGCGGCGAGCTTCAACGGGGTCTGGCCCCCGAACTGGACCACCACGCCTTCTGGTCGCTCGAGCTCGCAGACCGCAGTCACGTCCTCCAGCGTCAACGGCTCGAAGTACAGCCGATCGGAGATGTCGTAGTCGGTGGAGACCGTCTCGGGGTTGCAGTTGATCATGACCGCATCGCGGCCGAGCGCGCGGACCGTCTCGGCGGCGTGGACGCAGCAGTAGTCGAACTCGATGCCCTGCCCGATCCGGTTGGGGCCCGAGCCCAGGATGACCACGCTGGGCCGCTCGCCGCGAGTGACCTCGTGGCGAGGGCTGGCGGGGTCCGATCCCGGGCGCTCCCAGGCCGAGTAGTAGTACGGGGTCTGGGCCGCGAACTCCGCCGCGCACGTGTCGACCGCCTTGTAGGTCCGCACACCGGTGAACGGCGCGTCGGGATCGAGGGCCAGCGCGCTCAGCTCGTGCAGGAACCACGGATCGATGCTGGTCCGCCGCTCGAGCTCCTGGATCGAGATGCCACGCCGCAGCGCCTCCAGCAGGTGGTCGTAGCGCTCGGCGCCGGGCACCTCGAGGCGCGCCAGCAGCTCGTGATCGTCGTCGGGAGGGCGCGGTTGCGAGTCGAGCTCGCGCGAGCGCAGCGCCTTGGCGAACGCCTGCTGGAAGGTCCGGCCCATCGCCATCGCCTCCCCCACGGACTTCATGTGGGTGGTGAGCCCCGGCTCGGCCCCGGGGAACTTCTCAAACGCGAACCGCGGCCACTTCACCACGCAGTAGTCGAGCGCAGGCTCAAAGCTCGCCGGCGTGGCGAGCGTTATGTCGTTGGGGATCTCCTGCAGCGTGTAGCCGACCGCTAGCCGGGCCGCGATCTTGGCGATCGGGAATCCCGTCGCCTTGCTGGCCAGGGCACTGGAGCGCGACACCCGCGGATTCATCTCGATCACCACGATCTCGTCGGTGGCGCGGTTGACCGCGAACTGGACGTTGGAGCCGCCGGTCTCGACCCCCACCGCCCGGATGACGGCGATGGCCTGATCGCGCAGGGCCTGGTACTGCTTGTCGGTGAGCGTCTGCTGGGGTGCGACGCAGACGCTGTCGCCGGTGTGAACACCCATCGGGTCGAGGTTCTCGATCGAGCAGACGATCACCACGTTGTCGGAGCTGTCGCGCATCACCTCGAGCTCAAACTCGCCCCATCCCAGCACCGACTCCTCCAGCAGCACCTGGCCGATCGGCGACGCGGCCAGGCCGCCTCCGACCACACGGGGGATGTCCGACTCCGTGGCCACCACCCCGCCGCCGCTGCCGCCGAGCGTGAACGCCGGGCGGACGATCAACGGCAGCCCGAGGTCAGTGACCGCGGCGTAGGCGTCGTCAAGATTGTGGGCGATGGCCGAGCGCGGGACGCGCAGCCCCGCAGCGGTCATGGTGTCGCGGAAGCGCTCCCGGTCCTCCGCGCGGTCGATCGCCTCGTAGTCGGCGCCGATCAGCTCCACGCCGAAGCGCTCCAGGGTCCCGTCCTCGTGCAGCGCCTTGGACAGGTTGAGCGCGGTCTGGCCGCCCAGGGTCGGCAGCAGCGCGTCGGGCCGCTCGCGCTCGATCACCTGCGCCACCGGCCCCGGCAGCAACGGTTCGATGTAGGTCGCGGTCGCTACCTCGGGGTCGGTCATGATCGTGGCCGGATTGGAATTGACCAGTACGACCTCGTAGCCCTCCTGAACCAGGACTCGGCAGGCCTGCGTTCCCGAGTAGTCGAACTCGGCCGCCTGGCCGATCACGATCGGGCCCGACCCCAGCAGCATGATCTTGTGCAGGTCGTCGCGGCGGGGCATGGCCGTTACCGTGCCCCTCCGGAGAATCGCCCTCTGGGCGATTCTCCAACGGAATCTGCGCCAGCAGATTCCGCCGATTCCGCAATCTCCGCCACGAAGCGGTCGAACAGGTACAGGGCGTCGTGCGGGCCGGGTCCCGCCTCGGGGTGATACTGCACCGTGGCGCCCTGCACGTCGCGCAGCGTCAGACCCTCGACGGTACGGTCGTAGAGGTTGATGTGGGTCAGCTCGGCGGCCCCGAAGTCGGTCTCCCACCGGATCGCCTCGTCGCGGTCGATGGTGCGCGCCCCACTCGGGCCGAGGACCGCGAAGCCGTGGTTCTGGCTCGTGATCTCGGTCCGGCCGGTCGTTAGGTCCTTGACCGGGTGGTTGGCGCCATGGTGGCCGAAGGGGAGCTTGTAGGTCTCCAGGCCGACGGCGCGGCACAGCAGCTGGTGGCCGAGGCAGATGCCGTACACCGGCTTGCGCCCGACCAGCTCGCGCACCGTGGCGACCACGTAGTCAAGCGCGCCCGGATCGCCGGGCCCGTTGGCCAGGAACACGGCGTCGGGGTCGCCGGCGAGCAGCTCCTCGGCGCTGACGTCGCAGGGGTGAAGCTCCACGGTGGCTCCGCGCTGACGGAGGTTGGCCAGGATCGAGCGCTTGACCCCGGTGTCGATCATGGCGATTCGCGTTCGCGAATCGCTTGAGAGTTGGCCTGGCGGCCAACTCCTGGTGATTCGGGTGTCCGAACGCTCGGTGGGCGGAAGCACGACGAGCTCTGCTGTACCCACCTCGCGGGCCAGGTCGCGGCCGGTCATCGGGGGCTCGGCGGCGATCAGCTCGCGGGCGGTCGCCGGGTCGACCCGGGCCGGGAACACCCCGCCCCGCATCGCACCGGCTTCCCGGATGTGGCGCACCAGCGCTCGGGTGTCGAGGTCGGTGATGGCCGGGATGCCCCGGTCGGTGAGCCAGCTCAGCCACCCGGCTTCGGCGCCGGGGGCGTCCTCGCGGTCGACGCCGACCCGCATGATCGCCGCCCGCGCGTGCACGCGATCTGACTCCATCGCCTCCGTGCTGACGCCGTAGTTACCGATCTGGGGGTAGGTGAACACGATCAGCTGACCGCTGTAGCTGGGGTCGGTGACGGCTTCCTGGTAGCCCGACATCGAGGTGGTGAAGACGATCTCCCCCACCGCGGGCGCGTCGGCGCCGCAGGCGATCCCGTCGAAGCGCGTCCCGTCCTCGAGCAGGACGTAGGCGCTGGCCGGTACCGAGGCCACGCTAACCGGCCTCGACCGGCGAGCCGTTGCCGGCGGTGGTGACCGGGGGCCGCGAGACCAGCATCGGACGCAGGTAGGCGACCGAGCCGGCCGCGACCGTCAGCAGCACCCGGCCGTGGAGCCTGCGGCCTTCAAAGCAGCAGTTGGAGGAGCGGCTCGCATAGCCGTCCTCGCCGACCACGAAGCGGGCGTCGAGGTCGACCAGGCACAGGTTGGCGGCCTCGCCGACTGCGATCCGCGGAGTGGCGAGGCCATACAGCGCCGCCCCCGCCGTCATCCGCTCCACCAGCGTCGCCAGCCGCAGCTCGCCTGGCATCACCAGCTCGGTGAACAGCGCCGCGAACGCGGTCTCCAAACCGGTGGTGCCCATCGGAGCCTGCTCGAACGGGACCTCCTTCTCGTGCTTGGCGTGCGGGGCGTGGTCGGTGGCGACGCAGTCGATCACGCCCGATCTGAGCGCGTCCACGAGCGCTCGGCGATCGGCCTCGCCGCGCAGCGGCGGATTCATCTTGAAGCGACTGTCGAGCGTCCTGACCATGTCGTCGGTCAGGGTCAGATGATGCGGGCAGACTTCGCCGCTGACGCGCCCCCCACCGGCCCCGGCCTCACCGGCCGCCTTGGCCGCGGCCAGCGCCGCCACCGACTCCGACGCAGGAGAGGTGCTGGAAGTGCACGCGAGCGCCCTCGTAGAGCGCCAGCGCGCCGTCGCGGGCGACCATCGTCGACTCCGCCACCGACGGGATCCCGGCCAGCCCGAGGCGGGTCGACACGGCTCCCTCGTGCATGACTCCATCGCCGGAGAGCTCCGGGTCCTCTTCGTGGAGGGCGACGACGCCGCCGCACAGCCGCTGATACTGCAGCGCCTTGCGCAGCAGGCCGGCGGAGACGACGGGCTTGCCGTCATCGGTGAAGCCAAGCGCACCGGCGTCGCGCAGCTCGGCCATCTCGGTCAGCTCGTCGCCCGCCAATCCGCGGGTGATCGACGCCAGGAAGCCGACCGGCACGCGCGCTTGGCGTCCGGCCTGCTCCACCAGCGACCCGAGGATCGCCGCGCCGTCGACCGTAGGTGACGTGTTGGGCATCGCCACGATCGCGCAGAACCCACCGGCCGCGGCTGCGGCCGTGCCCGTGTCGAGATCCTCCTTGTACTCCTGGCCGGGACTGCGCAGGTGTACGTGCGGGTCCACGAACCCGGGAAACAGGTGCTTGCCGGTGGCGTCGATCGACGTCGAGGTGGTCGGCGGACGGCAGTGAGCCGGGAGCGCCCAGCTCGGCGATGCGGCCCTCGCGGACCAGGATGTCATGGGCCTCGTCGAGCCCCGTCCGCGGATCGAGGACGTGGGCACCGCGGATCAGCAGCTCGGCCCCCGGGCGCTCGCGGCAGAACAACCGCTGGGCCGTTATCGCCGCGGACGGGTGCGCTGCATCGCCGTTCGTGCTCATCCCGCCGCGCGTCATCCTGCCGCCGCCAGAACCGGAGAGCTCACGAGCAGCTCGTAGAGGACCGCCATCCGCACCGCGACGCCCGCTTTGACCTGCTCGCCGATCAGCGCCTGAGGCGAATCGATGGTGTCCCCGGAGAGCTCCACGCCTCGGTTGACCGGACCCGGGTGCATGACCAGCTGCCCCGGCCGCAGCCGGCTCGCGTTGACCTGGTAGCGAGCCGCATACTCGCGCAGCGACGGCACGAAGGACTCGCGCATGCGTTCGTGCTGCATGCGCAACACGTACACCACATCCGCCTCGCCAATCCGATCCAGGCTCGGTGTGGCCTCGCATCCCAGCGCCTCGATCTCGCGCGGAAGCAGCGTGGGCGGCCCGCACACCGTCACCTGGGCTCCCATGCGCGTGAACGCCAGGATCCCCGAGCGCGCGACCCGGGAGTGGAGGACGTCTCCGACGATCCAGATCCGCGTCCCGTCGAGCGGGCCGAGCCGGCGCCGGAGCGTGAACACGTCGAGCAGCGCCTGCGTAGGGTGCTCGTGCTTGCCGTCGCCGGCGTTCACCACCGCCGCTTCGGTCCATCCCGCCACCAACTGCGCCGCCCCGGCGTGCGGCGAGCGGATCACGATCGCCGCCGGCTCGTAGGCGGACAGGGTCTGAACGGTGTCCTTGAGCGATTCGCCCTTGTCGACGCTCGAGCCGGCCGAGCGGACGCTCACCACGTCGGCGGACAGCCGCTTGGCGGCGAGCTCGAACGAGGAGCTGGTCCGGGTGCTCGCCTCGTAGAACAGGTTGACCACGGTCCGCCCGCGCAGCGCCGGGACCTTCTTGATCTCACGACCAGAGACCTCCGCGAACGACTCGGCGCGGTCCAGGATCCGCTCGATGCCGGCCCGATCCAGATCGTCGATCGAGATCAGATGGCGGGGCATTCGGCGGGAACTGACCGGCTGGGCCAATCCGCGGGGCGAGGGTCGGGATGGAGTCGTGGTCATGCCGCTTCCCTTCGGCGCTCGGGCTTCGGGCCGTGTCCACCCTCGATCGTGACCTCGTCGTGGCCGTCGACCTCCTCCACGCGGACGTTGACCCGCTGATCCTGTGAGGTCGGCAGGTTCTTGCCGACGTAGTCGGGCCGGATCGGAAGCTCCCGGTGGCCCCGGTCGACCAGCGCGGCGAGCTGAACCCGGGCCGGACGGCCGTAGTCGAAGATCTCGTCGATCGCGGCCCGCACCGTGCGGCCGGTGTAGAGGACGTCGTCGACGATCACGATCGTCCGCCCCTCGACCGGAAAGTCGAGCTCGGTGGCGTGCACGATCGGCGCGCTCGGACGGATCGCGAGATCGTCGCGGTAGAAGGAGATGTCCACCGTGCCGAGGGGCACCGCCGGTTCCAGCAGGTCGCTCGTCAGCGCGTGGAGACGGCGACCGAGGTGAGCACCACGCCGCTGGATCCCGACGATTGCGATCGAGCCGCCAGGATTCTTCTCGACGATCTCATGGGCGATCCGCACCAGCGTGCGGCGCATGTCGTCACGGTCAAGCACGACCGTGGGGGCGGCGTTCACTGCGCTCCTTCCTGGCCTCTCCGGACCGGGTTAAAGGGGCTGACTTCAGGTCAGCCTAGCAGCGCCTCCGGCGTACGCCCGCGACCTCCCGGTCCGCCGCCGCGCGGCCCGCCGCTCGCGCGCGGCGGCGCCGCTCTCCGCCGAACAGTCTCGTACATGTGTCCACGATCGCGCCCGTTAGACCCCTTTTTTGCTGACTCGTACGACACAGGAGGGGAACGCAGAAAGAAGCTTTACCAAACAGCCCTTCGGGGCGGAAGGAGCACCAGCATGAAGAAGAGGGCTATGCGCGGGTTGATCGCGCTGTCAGTTCTCGCGATGTCGATCGGTCTGGTCGGCACCGCTGCCGCCGCCCCGCTTCCGGGGCAGTCCTATCAGGGCAGCGCGTTCGGAACCTGCGCCAACGTGGCCAACACGGTCCAGTCCGGCCAGAGCAGTCCCAGTCGGACTGCCCTGCGCTCCGCAGGCACCGCCCGGGCTTCACGAGGCACCAACACCACGGCCGGCGTGAACATCACCGGCGTCGCTCAGGCCGGCGCCATCAACACCTCGGTGAACACCGGACCAGCCAGTGGCCCGACGCTGTCGAAGTCCACGTCGAACATCGCCAACGTCCAGCGCCCTCGCGGGCGCGGTGACCGCCGGCGGGATCCACGCCGTCAGTCAGACGAGCTTTGATGCCACCGGGCTATCACCCCAGCGGCGCCGGCTCCGGCTTCGCCGGGCTGAAGTCGCCGGCGTGCCGATCCTGCTCATGCCGGCCCCCAACACCACCCTGCCTCTGCCGGGAATCGGCAAGGTCGTGCTCAACGAGCAGACCATGCACACCACGTCCACCGGCGCTTACGCTGACGGTGAACATGATCGACATCACCGTGACCACGGCGCTGCCCGGCATCCCGGCCGGGACGCGGATCATCGTCGGACACGCCGCGAGCGGCCTCACCGAGGTCCCCAGCGCCGACTCTCCGACCCTTCGGGGTTCGGCGTTCAGCGCCTCGGCGCATGTTGGCACCCTGATCACCGCGGGGCAGGAATTCGCGGTGGGCTTCTGCGGGAGCACCAAGCGGCAAGACCGTGACCAACGGGGCCGCGAGCACCAACGTCCCGGGGATCCTGTCCACCGGCACGGCGGCCAACACCGCGAACGGGACACTCGGTACGCCGACGTCCACGTCGGAGAGCACCGCGACGGTTCAGAACGTGAATCTGCTGTCGGGCCTGGTCACCGTCGATGCCATCAAGGCCGACGCCCACGCCTCGATCACGGGCTCCACGGTCAGCCTCGACGAGGCCGGGACTACGTTCACGAATCTCGAACGTCAACGGGAACGCGATTCCCGCTGACGTCCCACCGAACACCAAGATCAGCCTCGGCGGCATCACCGTCTGGCTGAACCGGGTGATCCAGACGCCGGCAACAGCATCACGGTCCGGATGATCGAGATCACCGTCAAGGGCCCAACCGCAGGCCTGCCGATCGGATCTGACATCCAGGTGGCCAGCGCGTCTGCGGCCGCCTATCCCCCACCCCCCGAGCTAGCTCCGGGCCGGTAAGCACCAGCAGCCCACACTACAACCCAAGCAGCCAGGAAGGGGCCGGTTCACGCCGGCCCCTTCTGCGTTAAGCGCCGCGGCCGATTCGCAGCCGAGGCGCGCGCGGCTGCCGCCGCTCGCGAAGACCGCGGTCACGGCGCCGGCGGGGCCGCCGGGGGCGCCTCGAGCGTCGTCGCCCGGGCGTCCCAGCGCACCAGCGCAGGCTCGCCCGCGCTCAGCGAACGGGATCTCGATCGTGTCGAAGTCACGCGGAATCACCGTCCGGGCAAAGACCTCCCGCGCCTCGGCGCGAAGTACCCCGACCGGATGACGCATGGAGACGTGATTGAGCGCCAGCATCGTCACCTCGGCGTCACGAGCGATGGTGGCGGCCTGGGCCGCCGTCGAGTGCCCGGTCTCGTCCGCGCGCTCGCGCTCCTCTTCGGCGAAGGTGGCCTCGTGGACCAGCACGTCGGCTCGGTGGGCGGCGATCTGGAGCGATCGGCACGGCGTCGTATCGCCCGAGAGGACGATCTTGCGACCCGGCCGGGGCTCCCCCATGACCTGATCGGGACGCACGTCGCGGATCGTCTCGCCCCGCTGAACCCGACCGAACTCCGGCCCCGGCTGGAGCCCCAACGCGACGGCGCGCTCGGGATCGAACACGCCCGGGCGCACGTCCTCAAACAACGCGTACCCCAGCGCCGGCCCCCGGTGCGCGACCGCCACCGGCGCAATCCGGTAGCCGTCCCGCGCCAGCACGTCGCCCGGCTCGACCTCCACCACGGTCAGCTCGAACCCCACCCGACCCGCCATGCGCAAGACCAGGCTCAGCAATGCGCCCAGCCCGGGAGGGCCGTGGATCGCCAGCGGCCGCTCCCGGCCGCGCAGATCGAAGGTCTTGAGCATGCCCGGCAGCCCCAGCCAGTGATCGGCGTGAAAGTGGCGTCAGAAAGATCTCGGTCAGGTCGGTCAGGCCAACCGAGCTGACCAGCTGGCGCTGCGTCCCCTCGCCGCAGTCGAACAGGATCCGGTCGCCGCCGCGGCGCACGAGCAGTGCGGGCAGTCCGCGCCGAGCGGTCGGAGCCGAGCCGCCGGTGCCGGCGAAGAAGATCGAGAGGTCCATCGCCGCTGCAGTCTGCCAGCCGAGCCGCCCCCGTCAGTCCGCGAGCCGCGCCCGCCAGTCAGCCGAGCCCCACCGGTTCAAAGCGCAGCTCCGCCTCGCTCGCATACGCGATTCCCATGGTGTGCTGAGGGGCACGGCGCCGCTCGGTGGGGCTGCCGGGATTGAAGATCTGAAAGCCATCGGGGCCGCGCTCGTGCAGAGGGAGGTGCGAGTGACCGAAGATCACGGCGTCCGCGCCCGGGAACCGCCGGCGCAGACGCTCGAGCCGCCCCCGGGCCGGTCCGGCGTCGTGGATGACCCCGATGCGCCACGCCCCCGCCTCGACCGTGGCGGTGTCGGGCAGGACGGCACGGACGGCGGGCTCGTCGACGTTGCCGTACACGGCCACGACCGGGCCGAGCGAGCGGAGCTCGTTCAGCACCGAGAGGCTGCAGAAGTCGCCCGCGTGGACGATGAGATCGGCCCGCCGCAGCACGGCTTCGCACGACCTCGGCAGCCGCCGGGCGCCGCGCGGCATGTGCGTATCCGAGACGATCGCGATCTCCACGGTAAGCTGGCCGGGATCTTCCCCGATCCCAGCGCCCGTAGCTCAGGGGATAGAGCGTCCGCCTCCGGAGCGGAAGGTCGCAGGTTCAAATCCTGCCGGGCGCGTCAAAGCCATTGAGCCCTGACGGAGCGGTTGCGCTCGTTGTTGCGGACGGGCAGACTCTTCCCCCGGCGCGCTCGCGTCGCCACAACGGTCGACAGGACCAGGAACGGGGGAATCATGTTCGGACAGGTGGCAGAGCTCCGGCGGGTTCGGCGCATGGCGCTGACCGTGATCGCCGCGCTGCTCGCGGCGACCGCCGGGTTGGTTTGGGGCGCAGCGGTCAGCCGCGCGGCGGACTACCAGGACGCCAATGGGAACGTGTGCGAGGGAAATCTTGTCTCGCCGAGCTGCTCGACGTGGGGCTCGCACGTCACCGGGTCGGATAACGCTGCGCTGGGGCCCCGCATGATGCCGGCTCTGACGAGCGGCACTTCCAACATTGCCATCGGCAACTTCGCCCTCCAATCAGACACTTCCGGCGGGGGCAACGTCGCGATCGGCGTGGCCGCCCTGGAGGCCAACACGGCCAGCGACAACGTTGGCATCGGCAGCGGCGCGATGCAATCTGGCACCACCGGCGACGAGAACGTTGCCATCGGCGGTCTCGCGCTGAACAGAAATAACGACGGCCATGCCAACGTGGCGAGCGGTTTTGAGGCTCTCTTTACGAACGTCTCGGGCTGCTGTAACACCGCCAGCGGCTACCAGGCGCTGTTGGGGAACGTTGATGGTTCGGGCAATGTCGCGACTGGGTTGGGGGCGCTGGGCAGCAACGTGCATGGCAGCAATAACGTGGCGATCGGCTATCGGGCGCTGGGCAGCAACACGACCGATAACAACGTCGCCGTGGGGTTTGAGGCGCTGGCCTCTAACAGCACTGGGGTGGGTGACCTGGCCACCGGCTCTCAGGCCTTGACCAACAACACCACCGGCCACGACAACCTAGCGAGCGGACTGAACGCCATGCTTCTCAACAAAACCGGCAGCGAGAACCTGGCCAGCGGCACCGACGCGCTGTTCTCAAACACCAGCGGTAGCGGCAACGTCGCGGGCGGCTACCACGCGCTTTTGAACAACACCACCGGCAACAACAATGTGGCCAGCGGCGTCGAGGCGCTGCTGTCTGACACCACCGGCCTCGGTAACGTCGCGAGCGGCACCGACGCCCTGTTCTTTAACACGACCGGCCGCAACAACGTCGCGCTGGGCGATGGCGCGGGCCTGAACCTGACCACCGGCTCGAGCAACATCGACATCTCCAACAAAGGGATCGCGGGCGAGGCGGGCAAGATCCGGATCGGCACGCCGGGAACCCAGACTGCCACGTTCTTGGCCGGGGTCAATGGCGTCACCGTCCCCGGTACCGCCAAAGAGGTCGTGATCAACGCAAGCGGACAGCTGGGAACCGCTCCCGCGCCCGGGAGCGCGCCCCCTGCGAACGGGTCCACGGCCACCACCCGCCGGCTGCAGGATCAGGTCAACCAGCTAAAGGCCGAGGTGGCGCAGCTACGCGCTCTCATCACCCACACCAAGTAGGTCGGCGCCGCCGAACTTCCCCGGCGCGGATTCGACCCAGGCGTTTGGCGTTCAACGACGAAGGGGCGCCGGCAGCGTGGCCTCGACCGAAACCTCGACCTCGTCGGCGACCTTGAGGGCGCCAAACAGCGCCGAGTAAGGCTTGATCCCCCAGTCGCTCTGTTTGATCCGTGCCGAGCCGCTCACTTCGTCGCCGTGCACGACAAGCTCGAACTCGGTCGGACGGACGTTGCCGACCAGAGTCAGCTCTCCCCGCACCGTGTGGTGCTCGCCGTCGGCCCCTGACTTGCACCTCGCTGGAGCGAAACCGTATCGGGCCGCCTCGCAGCACGTCCTCGTCGATCGTCTGCTTGATCCCCGCCTTGTCGTCTTCGCCGAGCGCCTTCATCCCCCCCGTGCCCTCGCGCACCACCAGCGAGCCCGCGTCGGCGTCAAGCGCGATCGCGGTCGGAGCGGAGTCCTCGCCGATCGTCCAGCGTCCCCTCCCAGGTGGTGACGTGGATGACGAGATCATGGCCCGCCTTGGCGACGGCGCCGCCGCGTCCGGTGCGAATCGCTGAGCGTCCCATCGTCCGGTCCCAGCCGGTAAGTCCCCGCCGCCAGAGCCATCGCGGCAGTCTATTGTGCCGACAAGGCGGAGCCGCATGGCAGCCTAGCGCTCGATCATCCGTTCGCATCACCCAGCCGGTCGATCACGAGTAAGCTCGCGGCGCTATGAAGGACGTAATCGAGCAGGTTGACCACTGGGTGGCCCGCGGCGACCGCGTGGCGCTGGCGACGGTGGTCGCGGTCAAGCGCTCCGCGCCACGCCCCCCCGGCTCCAAGATGGCCATCAACGACCGCCGCGAGGTCTACGGCGCGGTGTCCGGCGGCTGCGTCGAGGGCGCCGTCGTGGAGGTGGCCGAGCAGGTTCTGGCCGGCGGCGAGCCGCGCCTGGTGCATTACGGCATCCCCGACAGCGATGCCTGGGACGTGGGGCTGCCGTGCGGCGGCGAGATCGACGTCTGGGTCGAGCGCTACGAGCCGTGAGCGCGCAGGGATCGTTCGCCGACATCGCTCGCGCGGACGGTCGCGCCGCGCTGGTCACCGCTGTCCGCGGACCCCACGCCGGGAGCCGGCTCCTGGTCCGCGCGGACGGGACGACCGAGGGCGGGTTGGACGGTGCCGAGCTCGAGGCGGAGGCGCTCGCTCACGCCCGCGAACTGATCTGGATCGAGCAGTCGCAGATGCGCGGGGATCTGTTCATCGACGTCACCGCCCCGGCTCCCCGCCTGCTGATCTTCGGCGCCGTCGAGCACGCCAACCACCTCAGCCACCTGGCTCGGGTGACCGGTTGGCGACCGTACGTGATCGATCCGCGCGCGGCGTTTGCCACCCCGGAGCGGTTCCCCGATGCGCTCCGGGTCGTGGTCGCGTGGCCGCACAGCGCGCTCGAGCAGCTCGGAGGCCTCGACCCCGCGACCTACGTCGCGGTCCTCACGCACGACCCCAAGATCGACGACGAGGTGCTCACCCTGGCGCTGGCCGCCGAGCCCGCCTACATCGGCGCGATGGGATCCAAGCGCGCGCAGGACTCACGCCGCGAGCGGCTCCTCGCCGCCGGGGTCCAGGAAGCTGACCTGACCCGGATCAGCGCCCCGGTCGGGCTGGACCTCGGGGCACTGAGCTCCGAGGAGGTGGCGTTGTCGATCATGGCCGAGGTCGTGGCGGTCCGCCACGGACGGGCCGGCGGCCGGCTTCGCGATCGCCGCGGCGGGGCGATCCATTAGCCCAGAGGCCAGACGTGCGAGAGTTCGCTCCACGCACACCGTTTGAGGAGGAGTGAGATGAGCAAGACGACCCCCGAAGCCAAGGCGAGCGCCGTCACCGTCGCGACGCTTCCGGCATCGGCGGCCGAGCGCTTCGGCGACCGGGTTGCCGCGCGGTACAAGCTCGAGGGCGAATGGCGCGAGCTGAGCTACGCCGAGGTCACTCGCGCGATTGACGCCATCGCGCTGGGCCTGATCGAGCTCGGGATCGAGGCGGGCGACCGCGTGGCCATCCTCGCCGATACGCGGCTCGAGTGGACCCTGGCCAGCTATGCCATCTCGGCTGCGGGGGCCGTGGTGGTGCCCGTGTATCCGACCAACTCGCCCCGCGAATGCGAATGGGTGCTCGGCAACTCGGGGACCCGCGCGGTGTTCTGCGAGAACGCGGGCCAGCTCGCCAAGATCGAGCAGGTGCGCGGTGAGCTTCCGGATCTGATCGCCACGATCGCGATCGAGCCTGACGGCGGCGAGATCCCCCTCGATGAGCTGCGCCGGCGCGGCAAGTCGATCGATC
Source organism: uncultured Solirubrobacterales bacterium (assembly GCA_963744195.1). Classification (GTDB taxonomy): domain Bacteria; phylum Actinomycetota; class Thermoleophilia; order Solirubrobacterales; family Solirubrobacteraceae; genus Palsa-465. Next base: position 269,544 of record CAVUSY010000009.1, on the reverse strand, counting down.
CGGCGGTGCTCAGCGACCGCCAGGCTGCGGTGGACCCCGAGGACCCCTACACGATCATCTACACGTCGGGCACTACCGGTCCCCCCAAGGGGGTGGTGCTCACTCATCGCAACGCGATGTCGGTGTGCGAGATGGTCGAGGAGATCTCGTTCGTTCAGCCGGGCGAGGCGACGTACCTGTTCCTTCCGCTCGCCCATGCCTTCGCTCTGACCGCTCAGCTGGCCTCGTTTGATCAGGGCACCACGATCATCTACTACGGGGGTGACACCAAGCAGGTGATCGCCGAGCTGGTCGAGACCCACCCGACCTATCTGCCCTCGGTGCCGCGGATCTTCGAGAAGCTCTACACCGCCGCGATGAAGCTTCAGGAGCAGTCCAGCGAGGAGGACCAGCAGCGTTTCCGGCAGGCCATCAAGCTCGGCGTCGAGGTCCGTCGTCGCCGTGACCACGGCGACGAGGTGCCCGAGGATATGGCGCACGCGTTCGAGCAGGCCGATGAGCGCCTGTTCGCGCGGGTGCGGGCCCTGTTCGGGGATCAGATCCGCCAGGCGGTGACCGGCGCCGCACCGATCGCGTCGGAGATCCTGGAGTTCTTCTACGCCTGCGGGGTTCCCGTCCTGGAGGGCTGGGGCATGACCGAGACCACCGCGGTCGGGACGGTCGCCACCCTCGAGCACTTCAAGTTCGGCACCGTGGGCCGGCCGATGCCGGGGGTCGAAGTCCGGATCGCGCCGGAGGACGGCGAGATCCTGATGCGCGGCCCCAACGTGTTTCGGGAGTACTGGCGCAATCCGGAGGCGACCGCCGAGACGCTGATCGACGGCTGGCTTCACACCGGCGACGTCGGCGAGGTCGACGCAGAGGGGTATCTCAGCATCACCGGCCGCAAGAAGGACATCATCATCACCGCGGGCGGCAAGAACCTCACGCCGGCCAACCTGGAGAACGACCTCAAGCAGTCGCGCTTCATATCCCAGGCCGTCATGCACGGCGATCGTCGCCCCTATCCGGTCGCGCTGATCACGCTCGACGCCGAGGAGATCGTGCCCTGGGCTCAGGAGCACGGACTACCCGAGGACGTCGCCGACCTAGCGGTCAACGAGGAGGTCGTCGAGCTGGTCCAGAAAGAGCTGGACCGGGCCAACGCCAACTACGCCCAGGTCGAGCAGATCAAGCGGTTCACGATCCTCGAACGCGACCTCTCGATCGAGGACGGCGAACTCACCCCCACCCTCAAGGTAAAGCGCAACGTCATCAACGAACGCTATCTGGAGCGCTTCGACTCGCTCTACCGGTAACCGGCCCCACCCGCCCACGCGGATCGCCCGCGAGGGCGGCGTTAGCTAGATCGGACGGGGATTGGGATTGGGTGGCAGCGGCCCGGGACTCGGTCCCGGGCTGGGCGGGGCCGGATCGGGTCCGGGCCCCGGCCCGGGCGAGGGCGGCTGAGGGTCCGGCCCGGGGGGAGTCGGACCGGGAACCCCCGGGCCGCGAAGACCGGACTGGATCGCAGCGCGCATGGTGCCAGGGTGCTACCCCCCTTATCGGGGGAACAATCGACGCGCTCACGGCTGGGCGAGCGTCGGGCCAGGCCAAGCGTACGGTTTACCTGCCGGCACGGGCCGGGTAGCTCGGCAGCCATGAAGTTGCTCGTCCTGACCACCGAACCGATCTCCGCCGACCAGTTGCGGGCGGCGCTGCCCGCCGAAGCCGACCCATCCGACGCCGAGGTCATGGTCATCGCCCCGGCTCTGCACGAGAACGCGCTGCGCTTCTGGGTCTCTGACGCCGACGAGGCGATCGGCAAGGCACGGGCGGTCGAGTCTGAGACCATCGATCAGCTCGGGGACGCCGGCATCTCGGCCAGCGCCGACACCGGCGAGAGCGACCCGCTCGAAGCCGTGGAAGATGCCCTGCGGACCTTCGAGGCCGACCGGATCGTGATCTTCTCCCACCCCCGGGACGAGCAGCTGTACCGCGAGGACGTCGACGACTCGCAGCTGCGCGAGCGCTTCGGCATCCCGGTTGATCGCGCCGAGGTTTCGCGCAACTCCGGCGCCTAGCGCGGTTCGCGGAGCACGCTAGGACAAGGCCCGGCGCAGAGTCATCGCGTTGGCCGGAGCGAAGCCTTGCCAATCGTTGTTGAAGTAGGCGAACACCTCGGTCTGCGTCCGCCACTGAGCGATCCGGCGCGCCCAGGTTGACAGCTCGGTCGCCGAGTAGTTGCCGGCCCGCCCCCGGGCGCCGTAGTGAAAGCGCACGAATCGCCACGGCGCGGTCGCTTCATGGGTCTGAAACGGTCGGTCGGGGTGATCGCCGATCGTCAGCGCCACCTGTCGCCGGCGCAGGGCCTCCATTACCGGCGGCGCGAACCAGCTCGGGTGCCTGAACTCGATCGTGTGCATACCCTCGGGCAGCGCTTGGAGCCATCGCTGCAGCCGCTCATCATCGCGATGGAAGTTCGCGGGCAGCTGCCACAGCACCGGTCCCAGGCGCCCGGCCTGCTGCAACGGCTCGATCCGCTCGTAGAAGCGGGCGATGCCCTGACCGAGGTCGGTCAGTCGTTTGATGTGGGTCAGATACCGGCTGGCCTTGACCGCAAACGTGAACGAATCGGGCGTCTGGGTCACCCACGCGGCGACCGAGTCGCGGTTGGGGAGCCGATAGAACGTCGTGTTGACCTCGACCGTGTCGAAGTGCTCGGCGTAGAACTCCAGCCAGCGGCGCCGCGGCACCCCCGGCGGGTAGAAGCGCTCACGCCAGTCGTCATAGTTCCAGCCCGAGCACCCGATGCGTACCGGCTTCACCGTTCGGGTAGCCCCTGCTTGCCCCGATGTGTCCAGCTGCCGCCCAGACGTCGCCCCCACCGATCCCGGCCCGTCCCACGCTGCCCAGGCTGCGGCGGGCGGCGCAGGAGTGCCGAGCCTGCGAGCTTGGAGCCCGAGCGACCCAGGCGGTGATGGGCGAGGGCCGCGCGAACTCGCGCTTGATGCTGGTGGGAGAGCAGCCGGGCGACCGCGAGGACATTGACGGTCACCCGTTCGTGGGACCCGCCGGCCGCGTGCTCGATAGCGGTCTGGAGCGCGCGGGCATCGAACGCCGGGACGTGTTCGTGACCAACGTGGTCAAGCACTTTCGCTACAAGATGCGCGGCAAGCGCCGGATCCACCAGCGGCCCGGGGCGGTTCACATCTCCGCCTGCAGGCCGTGGCTGGACGCCGAGCTGTCGATGGTCAGCCCCGAAGCGCTGGTGTGCCTCGGTGCGACTGCGGCCCAGGCGCTGCTCGGTCCGGATGTCCGCGTGCAGCGCGATCGCGGCCAGCCGGTCGACAGCGACCTGGCCGGCCTGGTGACCGTCACCACCCACCCGTCGGCGATCCTGCGGATGCGGGATGAGCCGGCTCGCCACAGCGCGATGGACGAGTTCGTGGCCGATCTTGAGCGCGTGGCGCGCTGGCTTGGTCATCGCTGATGCCAGGCTACCCAGGCCCTGTGGACCAATCACCTGCGCCGGAACAGGCGGGTAGACCAACCCTGCCCTCCGGGCAGGCCCGACGCCCGTCAGTCGTGCTCGAGCAAAACGTTGATCCCGAGATTCTTGGCGACGGGCATGCTCCCGGGCAGTACTCGCGGCCGTCGCTGGAGGTGTCCAATGCGATCTCGCGGTTGCACAAGGAGTACGTCGGTCGTGGACCCACCAACGTTCGCACCACGATCGACGGCGATCTGGTGGTCTGCCTGCTCGAGGGCGGCTACACCAAGGCTGAGCAGACCCTGGAGAAGAACAACAAGACCGAACTGGTCGCGGCTGGCCGGATCGGGCTTCAGGAGGCCATGCGCGAGGCGATGAACGCCGCCGTGACACGCGCCCTGGGCCGCACCGTGCGCTCCTTCATGAGTGCCAACGACCTGCACCAGAACCTTCAGGTCGAGGTCTTCGTCCTGACCCCGGCGGTTGAATCCGGAACCTCCGCCCACAGCGCTTGATCACACTCGGCGGCGGTGGCGACGGTATGATGGCGACTGGCCTGGAACCCGCTGTGCGCGCGTTCAGGACGTCCAGCTGACCGCGAGGGGAGGCTTTCGGCGGAGCGCTGCCGGGGCAGACCGTCGTACGGACACAACGTACGAAGGATGCATGTGGCGGCAGACTTGGACCGCCGGACGCCCAGACGCGTTCGGCGCCGGACGTGACCTTGCGGCGTGATCAGCGGAGGGGGTACGCGTGACCTCCGGCCGTGATCAGCTGCGGGTGCTGTCCACCGAGGAGTTGTTCCGGCTCCATCGCGAGGAACCCGATCCGGCGATCGTGGAGGAGCTCGTACGCCGCTTCGAGCCGCTCGCCCGGAGCGTGGCGCGCCGCTATCACTCCCGCGGTGAGCCGCTGGACGATCTGACCCAGGTGGCCCGGCTGGGGCTCCTGAAGGCGATCGCCCGCTTCGATCCCGCCCGCGGCTTCGCCTTCACCAGCTACGCGACACCGACCATGCTGGGCGAGCTCAAGCGCTACTTCCGCGATAGCGGTTGGGCGGTGCACGTTCCCCGTGGCGTCAAGGAGCGCGCGGTCGAGCTGGCCGCCGTCACCGACCAGCTGTCCTCACGCCTCGGCCGCTCCCCGTCCCTACCCGAGCTCGCCGAGGCGCTGGGGGCGAGCGAGGAGCAGACGCTCGAGGCGATCGAGGCCTATCACGGCCGCCATGCCGCCCCGCTGGACGCCGGCCCCGACGACGACGAGTCCACGGCGCTGAGGCCGGCGCAGGTGCTCGGCGCCGAGGACGAGCGCCTGGAGCAGGCGGAATACCTGAGCGTGATCGCAAAGGGTGTCGAGTCGCTCTCCGACGCCGATCGGATGATCCTGTACCTGCGCTTCGGCCGGGATCTCACGCAGTCGGAGATCGCCCGACGGGTGGGCACCTCGCAGATGCAGGTGTCCCGGCTCCTGCGGTCGGCGATCGAGAAGATCCGCCGCGCCAGCGGCGAGGGCGATGCGTGAGGGGGTGCTCGCCGCGCGCGGTGGGGAGTCCTCAGCCGGTGACCAGGGTCGGCGTGCCGATCGGGATGTGGTTCAGCAACCACCGGCCCTGGGCCAGGTTCACGTGCACGCAGCCGTGGCTGATGGCCTGGCCGATGGTCGATGTGTCTGGAGTCGAGTGGATGGCGATCCGGTTGCCGCCGCTCCAGCCCTGAATCGCATGCGGCGCCACCGCTGACAGGGCCAGGATGCAGCACCCGTAGGGTCCGCCGGGGTTGCCCGTGTTGAGCCGGTCGGTGACCGCGAAGCGGCCGGTGGGTGTCGGCGCACTCGGCTTCCCGATCGCCACCGGGTAGCGCTCTCGCACCGTGCCGTTCTCCAGCACGGTCAGCTCGCGATGAGACAGCGACACCTTCAGCTCCCAGTCGACGCGCGTCAGCGACGCGGCCGAGGCGGGGATCCAGCCGACCTTGCCGTTGCCGGCCTGCGGGCTGACCACTCCCAGCCAGTCGCCGGACAGGCGCACCACCCAGAACGCCTGCGGGGAACCGAACCCGGTGCGGGTGGCGAGCTTGGCGAACACGCGGCCGCCGGGAGCCGAGCGCATCACCGTGCCGTGCGCCAGGAGCGCGACGAGCGCCCCGTTGCCGGGCGGCAGCAACAGGTTCTGGGGTGGCGCCTTGGTGGCGGGGACCGGGACGAACAACGCCCTCGCCGTCGTCGTGGTAGTGGTGCCGGCCCGGGCGCCCCCGGAGCTCAGCAGCAGCGCGATCACGATCGGGATGGCCGGGATCAGCGCCGCCACGGCGGCCGCCAGGGAGCGGAGCCTGAAACGGGCCCTCTGGGTGTCCGGATCGCTCACGCCCCTAGTCTTGCGCATCCGCCAGCGCCACCGGCCCGGCTCATGCCCCGAGGCCGCGGGTTTTCCGGCCGTTAATCGCGACGGCGTAGTCTTGAGGACATGTTCGGACTATTCAATAAGACCTCGATGGTCGATTCCTCCTCCGCGCTCCCCGGCCGTGAGCAGGAGATTCCCGTGGCGGACCGCCACGCCGTGCTGGGGACGCCGATGAGGCCGCCCTTCCCCGAGGGCCTTCAGCAGGCGATCGTGGGTATGGGCTGCTTCTGGGGGGCCGAAAAGGTCTTCTGGCAGGTACCCGGGGTGTACACGACGGCGGTCGGCTACGCCGGCGGCTTCACGCCCAACCCCACCTACGAGGAGACCTGCACCGGCCGCACCGGTCACACCGAGGCCGTCCTGGTCGTATTCGACCCGGCCAAGACCTCCTACGAGGAGATCCTGCGTCTGTTCTGGGAGAACCACGACCCCACCCAGGGGATGCGCCAGGGCAACGACGTCGGCACTCAGTACCGCTCGGCGATCCTGTGGACCACCGACGAGGAGCGCCAGACTGCCGAGGCGTCGCGCGCCGCGTACGGCGAGCGGCTGCGGGCGGCCGGCTTTCCGGAGATCACGACCGAGATCGCCCCGGCCGGCACGTTCTACTACGCCGAGGATTACCACCAGCAGTACCTGCACAAGAACCCCTGGGGCTACTGCGGCCTCGGCGGCACCGGCGTCAGCTGCCCGGTGGGACTCGGCGCGTCAGCGGTCGGAACCGGCGTGGCGGCTTCGAGCGCAGCGCCGCCGACGCGCTAGCGCCGTCATCTTCGACAGGCCGGGCCCGCTTTGTCGATCTAACCGCCGGCCACGGCGGGCAGGATCGTCACCTCGTTGCCGTCCTGCACCTCGGTGTCGAGACCATCCAGGAAGCGGATGTCCTCACCGTCGACGTAGACGTTGACGAACCGCCGCAGCCCGCCGTCCTCGGCGATCCGGCTGCGGAGCTCGCCGTAGCGCTCGTACAGCGCGTCGAGCACCTCGCCGACCGTGGAGCCGTCGACGCTGGCCTGCGCCTCGCCCTCGGTGGCGGCCCGCAGCTGGGTGGGAATCTTGACGCTTACGGACATCGGCAGCCGGAAGTCTATGTCAGGGCGACGACGTGCTCAGTGGCACGGTCAAACGACGCCACGGTCGGGTCGATTTCCCAGGTCTCAAAGGTCCCTCGCGCGCAGTCCAGGGTCTTGAGGCCTTCGCCGGTGATGTAGACCACGACGCGCTCGTCGGGGTCGATGTCGCCGCGCTCGGCCAGCTTGGCCAGCACCGCGGTGGTGACCCCGCCGGCCGTCTCGGTGAACACGCCGGTGGTCTGGGCCAGCAGCTTTATGCCCTCGCGGATCTCGTCGTCGGTGACCGAGTCCACCGATCCGCCGCTGCTGCGGGCCAGGTCGAGCGCATACGGCCCGTCGGCGGGATTGCCGATTGCCAGCGACTTGGCGATCGTGTCCGGCTTGACCGGGCGGCAGAAGTCCTGCCCGGCGGCGAAGGCACTGGCCACCGGCGAGCACCCGGCTGCCTGCGCGCCGTTGAAGATCGGCCGCTGGCCCTCGAGCAGACCGAGCTCGATCCACTCCTCAAAGCCGCGCGCCACCTTTGTGAACAGCGAGCCCGAGGCGATCGGGCAGACCACCCGGTCGGGCAGCTCGAACCCGAGCTGCTCGGCGGTCTCGTAGGCCAGTGTCTTGGAGCCCTCGGCGTAATAGGGACGCATATTGATGTTCACGAACGCCCAGTCGTGCTCGCCCGAGAGCTCGGTGCAGAGACGGTTCACGTCGTCGTAGTTGCCGCGTACGGCCACGAGATTGGTCCCGTAGATGCCGGTCGCGAGCACCTTCTGCTCCTCCAGGTCGGAAGGGATGAACACGTAGGACTCCAGCCCCGCCGCCGCTGCGTGGGCCGCGACCGCGTTGGCGAGGTTGCCCGTCGAGGCGCAGGCCACCGTCTCGAACCCGAGCTCGCGCGCCCGCGCCAGCGCCACCGATACCACCCGGTCCTTGAACGAATGCGTGGGGTTGGCGGCGTCGTTCTTGATCCATACCTCTTTGAGGCCGAGGCGCTCGCCCAGGCGATCGGCCCGCAGCAGCGGCGTCCACCCGGCGGCCAGGGTCCCCTGCGGAGGGGTCTGGACGGGCAGGAAGTCCCCGTAGCGCCACAGCGAGTGCGGCCCGGCCTGGATGCGGCGCTTCAGCGCGGCCGGATCGATCCCGTCACGCGAGGCGTAGGCGACCTCGAGCGGGCCGAAGCACTGCTCGCAGACGTACCTCGCGTCAAGCGGGTAGGTGGTCTTGCATTCCTTACAGCGAAGCGACTCTGGCGGCATATGTGAAAAAACCTCCGCCGGGGTCTGTGGTCGGAGGTCCATGAAACCGCCCTTTCCACATCTCCCAGGCCTGTTGTTGGAGCCTGATGGAATTGGCACCTTTCCCTTGCGGGAGGTTGCCGGGGTTTCATAGGGCCAGTCCCTCCACCCCTCGTGATGCGTACTGCTATGTGGGCGGGAGTATAGCCAGGCGCCCGGCCGTCCGCCAGCGGCCCGGTCCCCCGACACGATGAAACACGGGACCGCCGGGCCGATGCGACTGTAGTGGCGTAACGACCCGCCTCTATCGGTGTTGGCAATGGGCGATGGCGACCGCCTCGACCGATCCGCTGGACCGCCTCGAGGCCATGGTCGGGCTCGAGCAGTCCGGCGTGCCCAGCCGGCGCATGCTGGTGATCGTCAACCCGTATGCCACCACGGTCTCCGACCGGCTCAAGAACCTGGTGGTGTACGCGCTGCGCGGCCGCTATCAGGTCGACGCCGTCGATACCGAAGCCCGCGATCACGCCACCGAGCTCTGTCGCGAGGCGGCCCGCCAGGGTTACGACGTGGTGGTGGCCTTCGGCGGCGACGGGACCGTCAACGAGGCCGCCAACGGGCTGGTTGGCTCCGAGACGCCGCTCTGCTGCCTGCCGGGCGGGCGCACCAACGTGTACTGCCGGATGTTGGGGATTCCAACCGACGTGGTCGACGCGACCGAGCACCTGCTGGGGCTGGCCCACGACTGGCACCCGCGGCGGGTTGACGTCGGCCTCGTCAACGACCGTTACTTTCTGTTCTCGGCCGGAGTCGGACTCGATGCGAGCGTGGTGCAGCAGGTCGACGCCCACCCACGCCTGAAGGTCCGCATGGGCGAGTGGTACTACGCGTGGACGGGGATCAGAACGTTCAACCGGCGCTACCTGCTGCGGCCGCCGCGGCTGGAGGCCGACCTCAACGGCGAGCGGATCGCCGGGGTGACGGTGATCGTCCAGAACGCCGCGCCGTACACGTTCTTCGGCCAGCGCGCGGTCCACATGGGCGAAGGCGCAACGCTCGACAGCGGCGATCTGGCCGGGGTGGTGCTCAAGCGCGCCAGCCCGATCGACATCCCCACGATCACGTGGCGGGCGCTGTCGCGCCGGGCGCGGGTGGCGCGCCACCGCCGGGTGCATCCGTTCAGCGCGCTCGCGGGACTCGGGGTCCGCTCGCTCGACGACCGCGCCCTCCCGCTGCAGGTCGACGGCGACTACATCGGCGAGGTGAAAGAGGCCGCCTTCTCGGCCAAGCCACATACCATGCTCATCGTGGCCTGATTCCCGGGCGCCGCCGGGCTGAGCCCGGGGGGCGACAATCGGCTCGCGCCGGCCTCAATGCAGTGTGGAACACGACGCCCCTGCTCGAGCCGTCAGGCGGACCATCCGGAGAAGACGCGGGGTTCATCTCACCGACCGCGACCATGACCTGCTCTCGTTCATGGCCGCGCACCGGTTCTTGCTGAGCAGCCACATACAGGTGCTGCTCGGGGTCACAGCCGGAGCGGCCTACGCCCGGCTGCGCCTGTTGTGCCAGGCCGGATATGTGGTTCGGGACCGGCAGCTTCACGCTGCGCCGGGCTGGTATCAGGTCTCGCGCACCGGTCTGGGCGCGATCGCCAGCGACCTTCCGAAGCCGCGCGCGGTCGATCTCCGCTGCCATCGTCACGACATCGGCCTGGCCTGGCTGTGGCTCGCAGCGCGCGACGGTGCCTTCGGTCCGGTGCGAGAGGTGGTCTCCGAGCGCCACCTGCGGTCCCACGATGGTCGCGCCCAGTCCCGTGCGGACCGATACGGGGTTCGGCTCGGAGGCGTTGGTCCGGGCGGCCGGGATCGACTGCACTACCCCGATCTGATCCTCGAGATGGAGTCCGGACACCGGGTCGCGCTCGAGCTGGAGCTCTCGTCCAAGTCGCGCCCCCGGCGGGAGGGGATCCTGGCCGGCTACGGGGCGGACGCTCGCATCGACGCCGTCGTCTACCTGGTCCAATCGCCGTCGGTCGGGCGCGCGGTGAGTCGCTCCGCCTCCAGGCTCGGCCTCTCCTCACTGGTGCACGTCCAGCGGGTGCGCTTCGGTGAGGGCGATCGGCGGCCGGACCAGACGCTGACCCGCCAGCGAACCCGCGACGGCCATCGCGCAGCGACGGCCGGCACGACCTGTCGACCGCACCCGATGAGGTACGCCCTTCCCCCACCCCGCCGCCCCTACTGGACGCTTCCGGCCTTCGCCGTGTTGATCGTGCTCCCGTTCGCCTGGGCGGTCGCGGCCATGGCGGCCACGTCGGTGGCGGTGACCGCCGTGGTGGCGATACGCCGCGCCGCGCGGCGTCGACGCGGCGAGGCGACCGCGCCCGGGGACGGGGTCGTGCTCGGGGTCGATGATCACGGTCGACCGGTGCATCTCAGCGAGCGCCAGCTCGCCGCCCACGGCCTGATCCTGGGCGCGAGCGGAGCCGGCAAGTCGACGACATTGCTGGGCATTCTGTGTCAGCAGATCCGCCGCGGACGCCCGGTGGTCGCCATCGACCTCAAGGGCTCGCCTGCCTTCGCCCATGAGCTCCGCCAGGCCGCAGCGCTCGCCGGTCGTCCCTTCCGGCTCTGGACCCCGGACGGCCCCGGTCATTGGAACCCGCTCGAACACGGCAACGCGACCTCGCTCAAGGACAAGCTGATCGCCACCGAGCGATTCACCGAGCCCCACTATCAGCGCGCGGCGGAGCGCTACGTGCAGACGGTCATCCAGGTCGTGCATGCGGCGCGGCCAGGGCGGGGCACCCAGCTCCAGGAGGTGGTGGAGCTGATGGAGCCGCGCCGGCTGTCGGCCATGCTCAGGCACCTGAGCGGCCCGCTCTGTGAGCGGGTCCAGGATTACCTGGCCAGCCTCACTCCCGACCAGCTGAGCGCGATCCGCGGGCTCGGCACGCGCCTGGCGATCGTAAGCGAATCCCACGCCGGCCCCTACCTCGCGCCGGCGCGGCCCGGAGAGGTGACGATCGACCTGCGGGCCACTCTGGACGGCAGCGACGTGGTCCTGTTCAGCCTCAACTCGAGCGTATACGGCAAGCTCGGAGCGCAGCTGGGCACGCTCGTGATCCAGGATCTGGTCAGCCAAGTGGGCCACCGCCTGTCGCTCACCGACGAGGCGGGCCAGGCGCCGGCACAGGCGATGATCGCGATCGACGAGTTCTCCGCCCTGGGCGCCGACAATCTGCTCGCGCTCCTGGCCCGCGGCCGGGAGGCGGGTGCGGCGGTGCTGCTGGCGACCCAGGAGCTCGCCGACCTGGACCGCGCCGCGCCCGGATTCCGTGATCAGGTCCTCGGGATCACGTCGCTCAAGCTGGCCCATCGCCAGGACGTCCCCGCCTCGGCCCAGACGATCGCGCAGATGATCGGCACCGAACAGGTGTGGGAGGAGACCCGCAACATCCAGGGCCCGCTCGGCCGCGGCTCCTACCGCGGGAGTCGCCGGCAGGTCGAGCGATTCGTCGTGCATCCGAACGAGATCAAATCCCTGCCGACCGGGCAGGCGGTGATGATCACCAAGACGCCGGTGGCGCAGGCGACGAGGCTGCGGGTCCTGCCGCTGCCACGCGGGTCAGCGGCGATCGACCGGGCGGGTGGACCGCCTCGGACCCACCCGCCGCCCGGACGGCGGCCGCCCGGACGGCCGCGGGAGCCCGAGGCAGGCCGCTGACAGAGTCCGCACCGGTACCGTCTCACCGGGCCCCGGCCCGCCCGACCGCGAGGGCGGCGGCGGCCAGGCCTGCCTTGACCCCGTCAGCGAGCCCGCCGCCGCCGGCCAGCTCTGCCGCCAGAGCACCGGCGAAGGCGTCGCCGGCCCCGGTGGTGTCGACCACGTGCTCCACCGGCTGGGCCGGTAACCGGCCCAGGCCGGAGTGATCGGCGAACACCGCCCCTTCGGCCCCCAGGGTGATCACCACCGAGCGAGGTCCGAGCTCGAGCAATCGACCGGCCGCCTGCTCGGGATCATCAAGCGCCTGATCGTCGTCGAGCAGGAACTCCGCCTCGGGCTGGTTGACCAGCAGGGGGTCAAGCCCGCTCAGGAGCTCTCCTGGTACGGCCTGCGCCGGCGACAGCGTCACCACGGGTCTCACCCCGCTGGCGACGGCGAGCTGCACCGCGGCCGCAACCGTGTCGACCGGCACCTCCAGCTGAGCGAGCATCACCCGGGCCGACGCCAGCGCGTCGCGGGCGGCGTCCACGTCGGCCGGGGACAGGCGCGAGTTCGCTCCGGGGTCGAGCACGATCGTGTTCTCGCCGTCGGGTGTCACCGTGATGTACGCCGTGCCGGTGGCCACATCCGGCATCACCTCGATGTGGTCGGTCTGCACTCCGGCCGCGCGCAGCGCCTCGAGCATGCGGGCACCGGCCGGATCGTCGCCGACGCGGCCGAGCATGTACACAGCGGCGCCGGCGCACGCCGCGGCGACCGCCTGGTTGGCCCCCTTGCCGCCGGGCTGACGGCTCATACCGGTGGCCATCAGCGTCTCGCCCGGCGCGGGCGCTTTGGCGACGCGCAGAACGACGTCCTCGTTGATGGACCCGACGACCAGGACGGAGCCGCCGCTCACAGCGTCGCTCGAGTGCGGGTCAGCCGGAGCCCGGCGTGACGCGATAGGCGTCGAACACCGCGTCGATGTTGCGTAGACGGTTGATCGCCTGATCCAGCGTCCGCGTGTCCCCCACCTCGACCACGAACCGGTTCTTGACCATCGGGTGGTTGACGGCGCAGTGCGCGTCGAGGATGTTGATGCCGGCCTCGGCGAAGGTCCGCGACATGTCCTCCAGCAGCCGGTGGCGGTCCCAGCCGTCGACCTCGATCTCGACCCGGAACGAGGTCTCGGCGTCGCCGTCCCAGGACACCTGGGTGAAGCGGTCGGGGTCCTTCCTGAGCACGGCCACATTGGGGCAGTCCTCGCGGTGGATGGTGATCCCCCGGCCCAGCGAGATGTAGCCGACGATCGGGTCGCCCGGCACCGGCCGGCAGCACTTCGCCAGGCGCAGCATCACCTCGTCGATCCCCTCGACGGCGATCCCGTAGCGCGACGAGGAGGTCGTGGGCCGGGTGCGGCGGCGGTTGGTCTGCAGCAGGTCGTCGGCCGCGGTCGGCTCCGACTCGGCCGCCTCGCCCTGCTTGAGGCGCTGCATGACCTTGTTGACGACGACCTTGGCGGAGATCTTGGCCCCGCCGAGCGCGATGTAGAAGTCGTCCCCCTTGCGGAAGCCCATCTCCCGGATGACGTCGGCGAGCAGCGGCGAGCCGACCAGCTTCTGGGCCGGGAGGCCCTGCTTCTTGAGGTGCTCCTGGAGCAGCTCGCGACCGGTGTGCTCGGTGTCACGCCGCGACTCGGCCTTGAACCAGGCCTTGATCTTGTTCCGGGCCCGAGTGGTCTTGACCAGCGCCAGCCAGTCTCGTGAGGGGCCGCGCTCGCGCTTGGAGGTCAGAACCTCGACGATGTCCCCCGAACGAAGCTGGTAGGACAGCGGGACGATCTTGCCGTTGACCTTGGCTCCGACGCAACGGTGGCCGACGTCGGTGTGGATCTCGTAGGCGAAGTCCAGCGGCGTGGCGCCCGCGGCGAGCGACTTGACCTCGCCCTTGGGCGTGAACACGAACACCTCGTCCTCGAACAGGTCGACCCTGAGGGTCTCCATGAATTCGCGCGGGTCGTTGAGATCCTGCTGCCAGTCCAGCAGCGAGCGCAGCCACTTGAGCTTGCCGTCCTGATCCTGAGGCCCGAGCGAGGTGTCATTTGCCGTCCCCGGCGCCCGGCGGGCCACGCCCTCCTTGTAGATCCAGTGCGCGGCGATCCCGAACTCGGCCAGATCGTGCATCTCCCGGGTCCGGATCTGAATCTCCAGCGGCCTGCCCTCGGGACCGATCACCGTCGTGTGCAGCGACTGGTACATGTTGAACTTGGGCATCGCGATGAAGTCCTTGAAGCGGCCCGGCAGCGGCTTCCACAGCGAGTGGATCACGCCCACGGCGCCGTAGGTGTCCTTGACCGAGTCGACGATCACCCGCATCGCGGTCAGGTCGTAGATCTCGTTGAACTCGCGGCCCTTCTTGGTCATCTTGGAGTAGATCGAGTAGAAGTGCTTGGCGCGGCCCGAGATCTCGGCGTGGATGCCGAGCTCGGCCAGCTCCGCCGCCACGTACTCGCCGGCCTCGTTGACATAGCGCTCGCGCTCACCGCGCTGCTGGGCCACCAGGCCCTTGATCTCGTTGTACTTGCGCGGGTGCAGCGTCTGGAAGGCCAGGTCCTCGAGCTCCCACTTGATGGCATGGATACCGAGGCGGTGTGCGATCGGGGCGTAGATGTCGAGCGTCTCGCGCGACTTCTCGATCTGCTTCTGCTTGGGCATCGCGCCGATCGTGCGCATGTTGTGCAGGCGGTCGGCGAGCTTGATCAGGATCACCCGGATGTCGGTGGCCATCGCCACGACCATCTTGCGGTAGTTCTCGGCCTGCGCCTCGTCGCGCGACTGGAAGGTCAGTCCGGTCAGCTTGGTGACGCCGTCGACCAGACCCGCGATCTCATCGCCGAACGCAGCGGCGACCTCGGTCAGCGACGCGCTGGTGTCCTCGACGGTGTCGTGCAGCAGGGCCGCGCACAGCGTCTCGGTGTCGAGCCGCATGCCGGCGCAGATCTTGGCCACGCCCACCGGATGGGTGATGAAGTCCTCGCCGGAGCGCCGGCGCTGGTCGGCGTGGTGCACGCAGGCGTAGACGAAGGCCTCCTCCACCCGGTCGCGGTCGATCGCGATGGCCGCCTGGTCGGCATGCTCCTCGACGATCGCGAACAGGTCACCCAGCAGCCCCTGCTCCAGCGGCGAGAGACCGGCCCGCTCGACCGGGGTGCGGCTGTCGCCGCCGCTGAGGCCGTCCACCGGGGCACGTGAGACCGCCAGCGTCGTGATGCCGCCCGGTCCGGCGCCGTTGCCCGACTTTGCCCGGTCGGCGCGGTCAGTCCCCATCTGGTCGCCGCGGGCGAGGGCCCGCGTCAGACGCTTGGTGGGTGGTTTGCGCGGCTCAGGAATCGTCGTCCGTCCTCATATCGCTGGGCATAGACCCTGTAGGACGGCGAGTGCTCGAGCGCAGTGGGCGCCCGGCCTGCGATCGCGAGGGCCGGCAGATCCCGGTCGAGGCTGACGAGCTCCAACTCCGCGAGCACCCGGACCAGTCTCGCGGCCAGTCGTGGTGACCGACCGTGCGGACCGTCGCCGCGGAGCAGTCGCTCGAGCTCCTCGCCGGCCGCCCGGCCCAGGTCCCTGAGGGCCCGGTACATGGCGACGAGCGAAGCACGGAGTCCGTACTCAAGCTCATGCATCTGCTCCGCAAAGCGTAGCTCAGGTTCGCCCCACGTCAGGTGGGTGAACCCCGCCCCGGCCCGCAAACGCTCCCGCTGGCCCGGGCCGGTGGGCGGATCGAGCGCAACCAGATGCGCAAATCGCGGCGCCAGGGACGGATCCTGCTCAAGCGCCTGATAGCACGCCAGGGAGAAGCCGCCCACCCGGGTCGCGCAGGCCGTCGAGCCGGCGCGGAACGTCGGCGCACACCGCCAGCACCGGTCCCTCCCCGGCGAGCGCATCGCTGAGGACGGCCAGCGGGCTCTCACCGCGACGATCGAGGATCGTCCTGACGGCTGCCTGCGACAGCTCCGGTACCGGGGGCGGCTCCAGCGACGCCTCGAGCTCTCCCCACACGGTCCCGAGATAGTCGCCGGGCTCCCCGATCACCTCGATGCCGGCCGGACGGCAGACCTGCGCGTGGCGCAGCACCAGCCTCGGCTCCACTGCTCCGTTCCACGCGTTGCGCTCGAGCTTGAAGGTCGCGTCCACCGGCCCCCCGTCACCCTCGACCCGTCCGTCACAGCCGAACGCCACCGCCTTGGCCCGCGCGCCGCCCGAGCTGACCGAGAACCGCGCGTGCCGTCCCTCCCCCATCGGTCGAACGTCGGTGAAGCGTGCGCCCGGGACCAGCAGCCGGGGCGCCGGATTACCCATTCCGCACGGTTGCAGAGCCTCGAGCTCCTCGGCCAGGCCGAGCCCCAGCTCGGATCCCGACACGATCGCGTCGACGCGCTCCACCGGCTCGAGCATCTCGGGCGTGAGCACCTCGGCGGCGTGCGCCTCGAAGGCGGCCCGAAAGTCGTCCAGATGTTCCCGGCGCAGGCTCAGGCCGGCGGCGGCACGGTGGCCGCCGTAGCGTTCGAGGTGGCCGGCGGCGGCATGCAGCCCGCCGAGCAGGTCGAAGCCCGCAATGCTGCGCCCGGAGCCGGTACCGAGCTCGCCGTCCAGCGCGACCAGGATGGCCGGACGGTGGTGGTGCTCGACGATCCGTGACGCGACGATCCCGATGACCCCCGGGTGCCAGTCCTCGCAGGCCAGCACATAGGCGGTCCGCGGGCCGAGCTGGGTCACCTGCGACTCCGCCTCCCACAGAATCCGCTGCTCGACGGCACGACGCTCGGCGTTGACGGCGTCGAGCTCGACCGCGATCTCCATCGCCCGCGCCGGGTCGTCGGTGAGCAGCAGCTCGAGACCGGAGTCGGCCCGGCGCATCCGTCCGGCGGCGTTGATCCGCGGCGCCAGCCGGAAGCCCACCGTGCCGGTGTCAAGCGCACTCGGATCGGCCTTGGTGACGCTCATCAGCGCTCGCAGCCCGGGCTTGGCGGTGCTGGCGAGCGCGTGCAGGCCTTCGCGCACGAGGCGGCGGTTCTCGCCCAGCAGCCCGACCAGGTCCGCCACGGTCGCCATCGCCACCAGTTCCAGATCGTCGTCGGCGGTGTCGGCCCCGAGGGCCTGGGCGAGCTTGTAGGCCACAGCGGTGCCGCACAGCTGCGGACAGGGGTATCCGCAGACGGCGGGGTGCACGATCGGGCATGCGGGAAGCTGACCGTCGGCGCGGGGGGCGTGATGGTCGGTGATGACGATCTCCACGCCGGCGGCCCGCGCCTGGGCGACCTCCTCCACGGCGGTGATGCCGCAGTCGACCGTCAGGATCAGGGCCGTGCCGCGATCGGCCAGCCGCTGCACCGTCGCCGCCGCGAGCCCGTACCCGTCGTCGATGCGGCTGGGGAGAAACCATCCGGTGTTGGCGCCGAGCGCTCGCAGCGCCCTGACCATGATCGCGGTGGCGCAGATCCCATCGACGTCGTAGTCGCCGTGCACGGTGATCCGGGATCCGGCTTCGATGTGGCGCCGGATCGTGGCCAGAGCGACCTCGATCCCGGCGAACGCCATCGGGTCATGGGCCTCCCCGGCGGCCAGAAAGGCGCGGGCCAGCTCAGGGTCGGCCAGCCCGCGGCGCACCAGCACCTGCGCGATGGGATGCCCCAGCCCCAGCTCGCGTTCGAGCCGGAGCGCCGCGGTCAGGGAATACGCGGGAATGTCCAGGCGCCGCGGCGGGGCGATCGCGGGCACGAGCAGAGCCTCGGACATGGCGCCAGCGTATGACCCGTCCCAGACGGATCGGTGCGCTGCGACGGCGCTGAGGAGGCGTCCTAGCGCGCGGCGGGGGATCAGAGCCGGATCGCGCCGGGCTGGCCGCTGCGCTCACGGCGCAGCCCTTCGTAGTACACCAGCGCCATACCGATCAGCGCGCCGGGAATGGCCTCCAGCGCCGTGTAGATATGGGTGCTGTGGCGGCCCGGGATGACGAAGCCGTTGACGATCAAACCGAACAGGACCGCGCCGATCAACGCCCCGATGAGCGCCCCGACGATCCCACCCCAATAGCGATCCGGCAGCCAGATCGTGAAGTGCCACAGCGCCAGTCCCATCATGACCCAGGCCAGCATTCCCATGTCAGCGGCGCCTTCCGTGCCGGCGGTTGCGGGGCTTGGCCGGCCGGCTGGGCTTCTGGCTCGGCGCCATGCCGTCGTTCTCGGCCTCGTCGGGAGCGGGCTCCACGACGCCATCCCCACCGGTGGGCGCGGACGGCTGACCGGCGGTGGTGGCGGGATCGGCGTCCTTGGGCGCCACCGGGGCGCCGGGCCGCAGTGGGTCCCCGCCCGGACCCGGCCGCGAGCCGCGCCCGCCGGGGGGCGGCGAGGCCCCGCCCGGACCCGGCCGTGAACCGCGCCCGCCGGAAGGCCTCGAGCCGCGGGCGGTGCCGGCCGCGCTGGCCTTGGTGTCGGGTTCATCGGGAGTGTGAGCGAGGCGCTTGGTCAGCGTCGAGGTGTGGCTGCTGGGCTCCAGCTCCTCGATCGCCAGGTCGCGCTTCATCTGCTCGAACTCGGCGGCGGAAACAGTCTCGGGCTCAGGCGTGGTGATCCGGCCGACCCGCCGGCTCACGCGCTCGCGGGCCGGCTCGATGTCGCCGCCGGCTGCGGCGTAGGCGGGGACACTGCCGAGCTCGGTCTCGATCCGGTGGCGGCGGGAGCGATAGACCGGCTCGCGCTCCTTCCAGTGGGTGAGCACCGGGGACGCGATGAAGATCGATGAGTATGCGCCCGAGGCGACACCGATCAGCAGCGCGAACGCGAAGTCCCTCAGCGTCGAGCCTCCGAACAGCAGCAGCGCCAGGATGGGCATCAGTGTGCAGGAGGTCGTGGCGATCGACCGGGTCATCACCTCGGCCATCGACCGGTTGACGATCTGCGAGAACGCGGCTCGAGGCATGCGCGGGATGTTCTCGCGCACGCGGTCGAACACGATGATCGTGTCGTACATCGAGTAGCCCAAGATGGTCAACAGGGCGGCCACGGTGTCCGTCGTCACCGGCCTTCCCGTGAGCGCATAGACGCCGCTGGTGATGAGCAGGTCGTGCATCAGCGCGATCAGCACCGGGACGGCGAACTTCCACTCGAAGCGCAACGCCACGTAGGCGGAGATGACGAGCAGCGAGGCGATGATCGCCACCACGGCGCTGTTGGCGACGGTGGCACCAAAGGTCGGTCCCACCGAGCTGCTGTCAAACGACCGGACCCCGAAACGAGCGTTCAGGGCGGCGCGAACCGCTCCCAGCTTGGCCGGTTGCAGCTGCTTTGAGGCGATCTGGTACACGCTGTTGCCGAGCGCCTTGTTGGTGATCTTCTGCACCACGGGAGCGGTCGCGCCGCCACTGCTGACCACCGAGCTGACCTGCGCGGCGGTGGTCTGGTGCACCAGGCCCGTGGTGATGCGGGTGCCGGACGTGAAGTCGATGCCGAGGTTCAGCCCCCGGCCGCCGATCGCCAGCGCTCCGATCATCAGGATCACGCCGGACATCGAGAAGAAGTACTTCGAGGCGCCCATGAAGTCGTATCGCCACTCCCGTTTCTTGCCGCCCGCGCCGAGCGCCGAGGGCCGGGCGATGGTCCGCGAGTCGCCCATCGTCATCAGGATCGCCTGGGTCGCCAGGACGGCGGTGAACAGCGAGACGATCACGCCGATCCCCAGCGTGAACGCGAATCCCTTCACGTCCGCGGTGGCGAGCACGAACAGGATGAACGCGGTCATGATCGTGACCACGTTGGCGTCGATGATCGCCGTCAGACCCTTTCGGTAGCCGGTGACGATCCCCGCCCGGATCGACCGACCGGCGCGGATCTCCTCCTTGACCCGTTCGAAGATGACGATGTTCGCGTCCGCCGCGACGCCGATGGTCAGGATCAGACCGGCGATCCCGGCCAGCGTCAGCGTGATCGGGATCAGCTTGATCAGCGCGTAGAAGTACAGCGCGTAGACCACCAGCGCGGTGGTGGCGATGACGCCCAGCACGCGGTAGTAGAGGATCAGGAACAGGGCCACCACGAGCAGTCCCGCCGCGCCGGCGATGAGGCCCTGATGCAGCGCCTGCTGGCCCAGCGTCGCCGAGACATCGGACTCCGAGATCAGCTTCAGCTTGATCGGGAGCGCGCCGAGCCGTAGCTGGGTGGCGAGATCCTGGGCGGACTGGTTCGTGAAGCCGCCGGTGATGTCGGCGCCGTTGCCGCCGGTGATGCCGTCCGGGTAGAGCTTGAAGTCGATCGACGGAACCGTGATCAGCTTGTTGTCCAGCGCGACCGCGAAGTGCTGGTTGAGCGCCTGGCCGAAGGTGCTGACGAGCTCGCCACGGCGCGCGATCGCCGCGGTGACGTGCTGGAACTTGTTACCGCCCGCGGAGTTGAAGCCGAAGGTCACGTCGGGATTGCCCGACTGGTCGGTCGACTGCTGGGGGTTGGTGATGTCGTTGCCGAACAGCGCTACGTGATCCTTGAGCACGTAGAACTGCGCCGTCGGGCTGTTGAACTGCTTTAGGGCGGAGGCGGTCGGGGGCGCGGCCAGGACGACCACGGTGCCCTGCGGGATCACGAGCCGCTGTCCCTGGGAGGCTCTGACCCCAGCCGGCAGACCCGATGCGAGGTCCTGCGCGATGGTCTGCGGATTGGTCGTGGTCTCGTCGACCGGACCCGATAGCAAGCAGCGCTGGCCCACCACCGGGACGGTGTGCTGATCCCGGGCGGCCGTCGCGCAGGCGGTGCTCCCGGGCGCGCCGAACAGGTAGTACTCCTGGCCGTCGCGGGCGTTGTCGCTGCTCACCGAGGGAGGCTGGGCCGACGCCAGCTTGACCGCCTGGTAGAGCGGGAGGCTTCCGGCTCCGGGCTGGCCGGGGGCGCCCCCGCCGGTGCCCTGGCTCAGCTGGGTTGCGGTCGGATCCTGGGCCTGGAGCTGGCTGGCGACGGTCTTGCCGTTCGGCGTCAGCGCGTTCGCCTCCCAGTCATAGAACTCCAGCCGCGCCGTCGTCCCCACCTGCTGCACAGCCCGCGTGGTGTTGCTCACGCTGGGCAGGCCGACTGAGATCTGGTTGCCACCGGAGGTCTGGATCGAGGGCTCGGCGACACCGAGCTGGTCGACGCGCTGGCGCATGATGTCGACCGCCCGGCTGAGCGCATCCTGGGTCACCGTCGGCGTCTGGGCCGTCGGCTCGCCCTGGTAGACGAGCTGCACGCCGCCCTTGAGATCGAGTCCCAAGCGGGTCTTCTGCGTGAAGATCACGAACACCGAGGCTGCGATCAGCCCAGCTACGAGGAGCAGGACAAATCCGTGGCGCTGTCGGTCTGACATCAGTCGATTGATGCTAGAGCAGCTAGAGAGTCGTGGGTGCTACGCGACAACTGGTGAACTAGTGGTGGTTGGTCGGCGTCAGCACCACGAGCAGACCGCCCTCATCGTCGTCGTAGGCGGGGAAGATGTCGGCCACCGCATGGGCGGGGAGGTCATGCTCGGCGTGGACTTCGACCGGCTTGCCCTGCACCCGGACCTCCCACTCCAGCGCGGTCCCCACGTGATCGGTGCCATCGTCGAAGCGCAACCCGAGCACGTCTCGGACCGGACGCCCGATCGCCTGCTCGGTCTTCAAACCCGTGAGCTCGAACGACCCGCGGCCGCAATCCACGATACGCCCGTCGCTGTCGCAGGCGAAGAAGGCGGCGTTCGGCGCCGGATAGTAATCGTCGAGCAATTCGAACAGGTAGGCGAAGCCGCATTTCTCGCAGCCGCGCGCTTCGCGACGGAAGCCGGCGTTGCGGTCGGCGCCCATGGATCGGTTGCCGCAATGCGGACAGATGAAGTAACGCTCTCGGCTCATCAACAGGTCAGGATAGACAGGCCCGGAGCCCGAACTCGTCGCACCGCTCCGCCGATGACACGCCCTATAGGAGTGCCAGCGGGCCGGGAGGCTCGAGTCCAAGGTGCCGGTATGCCCGCTTGGTGGCGGCACGGCCACGGGGGGTCCGCTCGATCAGACCGCGCTGGAGCAGATACGGCTCATAGACGTCCTCGATGGTGTCTCGCTCCTCCCCCACCGCGACGGCCAGCGTCGACAGCCCCACCGGACCGCCGCCGAACTTCTCGCAGATCGCCGACAGGATCTCGCGGTCCAGCCGGTCCAGTCCCGCCTCGTCCACCTCCAGCAGGTCGAGCGCCGCGCTGGCCACCTCGCCGGTGACCACGCCGTTGTGGCGAACCTCGGCGAAGTCACGTACCCGCTTGAGCAGCCGGTTGGCCACCCGCGGCGTGCCGCGGCTGCGGCGGGCGATCGCCACCGCCCCATCCGCCTCGATCGTCACCCCCAGCAGGTGGGCGGAGCGAACGACGATGCGACCAAGGTCCTCAGCCCCGTAGTGCTCGAGCCGGTGCTGGATGCCGAAGCGATCCCGCAGCGGCGTCGTCAACAGCCCCGCGCGGGTGGTGGCGCCAATCAGGGTGAACGGCGGCAGCGGCAGGGTCACGACCCGCGCCCCCGCGCCCTGGCCGACCGTGATCGGCAGCTCGCCGTCCTCCATCGCGGGGTAGAACGTCTCCTCCAGCGCCCTCGGCAGCCGGTGGATCTCGTCGACGAAGAACACTGCTCTGGGCTCCAGTGCCGTCAGGAACGCCGCCACATCCCCCTTGCGCTCGAGCGCTGGTCCGGCCGTCTGCACGAACGGCACGTCGAGCTCGGCGGCGAGAATCTGCGCCAGCGATGTCTTGCCCAATCCGGGAGGGCCGGCGAGCAGCACGTGGTCAAGCGCGTCGCCGCGGCTGGCCGCGGCCGCGATCGACACCGCCAGCTGATCCTTGACCCCCTCCTGGCCGATGAAGTCCTCCAGCCGCCGCGGCCGCAGGGAGCGGTCGAGCTCGATCTCGTCGCCGGGCAGCTCGTCGGGCGTTTGGATGCGGCCCCCGTTGAGCGAGCTCATCGGCGGGCGCTCCGAAGCGCTTGGGCGATCAGGTCCTCGGGGCTGGCCCCGGCGGCGTCCGCGAGCAGTTCCTCGACCTCGACCGGGGTGAATCCGAGCCCGATCAGCGCCTCGCGGGCCAGGGAGGCCGGATCATCGGATCGCTTGACCGAGATCACGTCGGCGGGAAGCGCGACGCCGACCTTCTCGCGCAGCTCGACCACGATCCGCTCGGCGGTCCGCTTGCCCACCCCGGGGGCGGCCTGCAGGCGCGCGACGTCTCCGTTGGCCACGGCGGCCAGGAGGTCCCGCGGAGGCGCTCCCGACAGCACCGCCAGCGCGACCTTGGGCCCGACCGACTGGACCCCGAGCAGGAGCAGAAACAGCTCACGCTCCTGCTCGGTGGCGAAGCCGTACAGCGCCAGGGCGTCGTCGCGGACGACCAGGTGGGTGTGGAGCATCACCGGCTGTCCGATCGCCGGGACCTGCGCCAGCGTCTGGCCTGAGACCGCCAGGCGGTAGCCGACGCCACCGCAGTCCACCACCACGTGGTCGGCACGCCGGACCGCGACAACCCCGGAGATCAGCGCGATCATCGCCTCGCACCCCGGGAGGCCGAGGCGGCGACCGCCTCGGCGAGCGGCGCCCGGTTGAGATGGCAGATCGCCACCGCGAGCGCGTCGGCGGCGTGGTCAGGGGTCGGCGGGGCGGCCAGCCCGAGCAGCCGGGCCACCATCCGCGCCACCTGTTCCTTCTCGGCCCGGCCGTTGCCGCACACCGCAGCCTTGACCTGCTGCGGCGTGTAGGACAACGACGGAACTCCGCGCTGGCCGGCGGCCAGGAGCACCACCCCGCGGGCCTGCCCGACCGCGAACGCTGTGCGGACATTGGCGCCGAAGTACAGCTCCTCGATCGCGATCGCGTCGGGGGCATGCTCGTCGAGCAGCTCGCCGACGCGGCCGTGGATCTCGGCCAGGCGCCGCTCCAGCGGGACGCCGGGGCGCGTGGCGATGACACCCTCTCCGAGGGCGTGCAGGCGCGTGCCGGTGCCGCGGACGAGTCCGTAGCCCGTGCTCGCGGTCCCCGGATCGATTCCGAGTACGAGCATCCAGCTGACATTCTGCGCCGCCGTCCGGACGCCTGCCGGCTCTCGTCACCGCTGCCAGATTCATTTCATTGCCCCCAATCAGCGCAACCTAGAGCGGCTTCTGCTGTTCTAGCTCCTGTCAGACCGACGATCTCTTCATCTCTGGGGGCGGGGACCGGTGGCAGGGAGCGAACGCCCCTGCGGCCGCGGCGTGCCATGGCGGGAATGCTGGTGGCCGCGCTGGCGACCCTGGCGATGCTGCCCGCCGCCGCGATGGCGGCCGCCGCCCACAGCCCCACCCTGGGCCCTTCCAACACCGTCATCGATGGCCCCGACCCGGCCATCATCGGCTTGTCCGGACTCGCCGTGGCCCGCGACGGCAGCGGTGGGCTGGTGTACCTCAAGAGCGTGGCCGGAGTCGCCCACGTGTTCGTCTCCCGGCTCTCCCTGGGTCAGTTCGGCGTACCGCAGCAGGTCGACGCCGGCTTGCCCGGTCCCTCCTCGCAGCCGGTGATAGCAGGCACCAACGGCGGGCTGCTGCTGGTCGCCTTCATCAACGCCGGGCAGCTCTACACGGTCCAGGCGCCCAACGCCCTGACGCCGCTGGGCCCCCCAACCGACCTGTTCGACGGTGCCATCAACCCGGCGCTGTCGATCAGCACGCTCGGCAAGGCCTACCTGGCCTTCACCTCCGTCGCGGCCGGAGGCGACGTTCGTGCCGCCTACTACTACCAGGGCCAATGGGGACTCGAGCCCACGCCGTTGGACGTCGCGCCCGGCGACAGGGCCGGGACCGGCACCGGTCGCCCGGCCGTGGCGGCCGCCGGAGACGGCGTCGGGATCGTGGTCTGGGGCGAGTCCGGGCACATCTACTCCCGCCGGGTCTGGGGCATCGCGCCGAGCATCGTCTCCGAACAGGCCGATGTGCCCTCGATCGGTTCGTTGGGTGAGGTCTCGGCCGATCTGCCCGCGGTTTCGGCCGGTGGCGACTCGTCCTACGCGGCGGTGGCCTTCCGTGAAACCTTCGGCAGCGCCGCGGCGCCCCAGTCACGCGTGCTCGTCAACCGCCTGCACTCCTCGCAGTACGACGGGGCCGCCCAGGCGGATGGCGCCTTCACGCCCGGGCCCGAGGGAGCCGACCAGCCGCGGGTGGCGGTGACCGAGTACGGGCGGGGGTTCGCCACCTCCGCGCTGGCGTCGTCGCACGACATCTACGCCCTGCCGCTGGCCACCAACGAGACCCCGACCATCACCGAGCGTGTCAATAGCCAGGTGATGTCGGCCGCGCCGGACGCCGTGCCGGCCACCGCGGGGCTGACCTCGACCATGATCGCGTGGCAGCAGAGCCCAGGCAGCGCCGGTCTGCCCGAGATCCGCCTGCGCTACGCGCCCGACGGATCCGATCTCGACCCCGAGCAGGTGATCTCCTCGCCGCTCCTGGGCCCCACCAACGCCGACAGCGGGCTGGCGGCCGGTGGCGACCTCGCCGGCGATGCCGCGGTGGCGTGGGTGCAGGGGAGCGGCGCCGGCACGCAGATCGTGGTGGCCCAGCTGTTCCAGCCGCCGGGCGGCTTCGCGCCCTCCCGCTCGTTCACCTACGCCACCAGCGCCAACCCGGTGCTGGCCTGGTCCCCGTCGTCCGAGCTGTGGGGCGGGGCGAACTACCTGGTGACGTTGGACGGGGTCCAGATCGCGGGCACCAGCACCACCTCGATCCGCGTTCCCACGCCGCTGAGCAACGGCCGCCACAGCTACCAGGTGAGCGCGGTCAATCAGGCCGGTCTGCGCACCGGAGCACCCAGCGCGACAGTGTTCGTGGATACGACGCACCCCAAGGTCTCGTTCACGGTGACCGGCTCTCGCCGGGTCGGGACGACCGTGCGGTTGCGCCTCAAGTACACCGACTCGCCGCCGCCCCTGCGGCGCGCGCAGGCCTCGGGCGTGAAGTCGGTCCAGGTCAAGTGGGGCGACGGGTCCAAGCCCTTCCTCCACGTCGGCCACTTCAGGACCACCCACGTCTACAAGCGCAGCCGCCAGTACACGGTGATGGTGT
Organism: uncultured Solirubrobacterales bacterium; assembly: GCA_963744195.1. Taxonomy (GTDB): domain Bacteria; phylum Actinomycetota; class Thermoleophilia; order Solirubrobacterales; family Solirubrobacteraceae; genus Palsa-465. The sequence continues at coordinate 243,549 of CAVUSY010000009.1, read as the reverse complement.
TCGTCAAGGACCGCGCCGGCAACCGGACCATCGTCAAGCGCAAGCTGCGGATCGGATCATGACCGCCGGCATGCCCTACCGCAGACCGACCCGTCGCCCCCACGGTGAAGCGATGCGTCGCTCAGCGTCCCACGCAACCGGTGCCGGGCAGCCGCGGATCGGTCAGCCGCACCACCCGCCAGCGGCCAACGCGCGCCAGCGTCTGCACCTTGGTCAGTCGTGGATCCACCCGGGCGCGGGCACCGTCGGTGGCGTTGTGGGGGCCGATGAAGTCAACTCCCGGCTTGGACATCACGGTCCCCACGCGTCCGAGCGTCACGTGCAGCTTCCAGGCCAGCGCCGTCTGGACGGAGTGGTTGACCGCGGCGAAGCTCGAGTGACACGGGAACACGCCGGCGTGACCACCCACGGCGGCGACCGCGCCGCTGAGCTCGTCCAGCAGCGACACCGCCCTCGACGCGGCCGGCCCGGCCGCCCGGGCTTCGGTGACTCGCTTGGTGGTGAACGGAATCGAGACCGCGACCAGAATCGCCGCGACCCCCACGGTGGCGGCGACTCCCGAGCCCCGGCGCCCCAGCGCCTCGCCGGCCAGCAATGCCAGGCGAGTGATGCCGACACCTCCCAGCACGCAGGTCAGGGCCGCGGCGGGAAGGAAGAAGCGCTCCAGGCCGGGATAGCCGTCCAGCGTCATCGCCACGACCACCACCCACCAGCCGGCGATCCCGGCCCCCATCGCCAGCAGCAGCCGGTCGCGCTCGCGCCACCAGCCGATCGCCACCGCGATCACCGCGGCGATCAGCGCCGGCAGCACCTGCAGGTCGATTCCGCGGCCGACCACCGCCCGGAACGGATCGGAACCCAGATGGCCGTTGTACAGGGCGGCGTGGTTGGCGGCGAGGAAGGGGTCCCCGGATCCCACCCATGGAGGAACGAACCACAGGAACGGCAGCGACACCAGCCCCGCCAGGATCAGCCCACGCATCCTCCAGCTCCGAAATTCGGGCTCGCGGAACCACAGCCACAACGCGTAGAGCCCGATGAACGGCCACCACTCGGGCCGGATCAGCCCGGCTGCCACGGCGAGCAGGAAGGCCTGGGCCTTGTGGCCATCGAGCAGCCGGTCCACGGCCCACAGCGATGCGCCGATCAGGACCACCTCCGAGGTCCCGCGCAGCCAGTAGTAGAGCCAGTCCTGGGTCAGCGCCACGCCGATCAGCGCCAGCAGGCCGGCAAACGCCCCGGGGCGCCCACCTCCCACCAGCCGGTTGGCCAGACGCCAGGCGGCGACGAGGCCGAGCAGTCCCCCGGCCCGGGCGGTGACCACCCACAGCGTCGGCGCGGCGCCGCCGAACAGACCCCAGATCGTCGTGAACACGAACGGAAGCGGCTTCCAGGACGGCCCCCCGCTGATCACGAAGCTGAGATGCGGATCACTCACCTCACGGCCCCACACGATCCAGGACCACGGGTCGTAGCTGGGGACGGTCGGCAGCACCGCGGCCGAGAGCAGCGCGAGCAGCACGCAGGCGACGACCGCGATCACGGCGGGCGAGCGCGGCGCATTACGAAAGGAGCGAGCCAATGATGCGCTTGGCGAATCAGACCCAGCGCCGTCTGAGCCGGTCGCTGGTGGCCGCGCCTGCTGGCGATCGACGGCAGGCATCGGCGGGCGATTGTAGCGTCGGCCCCGCGCGACGCGACGCGGCTCGTGCTCGCGGCCGACGGCCCGGCAATGCGCCGATCGATCCGGGTTTCGCTCCTGACCCTCGCCGCCTGCCTGGCCGTGGCGCTGTGGGCGAGCGCGCCGGCGGCGGCCCAGGGCAGCGACCCGTACGCCTCGGCGCCCACCAAGGGAGCGCTCTACCCCGACGGTCAGGACAACCGCTATCTGCTCGGCGGAACCTGGCTCTACCAGGCCGACCCCGCTGACATCGGCGTCCAGGCCGGCTGGTGGCGGAACATCGCCAGCCCGTCAGGCTGGTCGACCGTCACCGTTCCCAACTCGTTCAACGCCGGCGACCTCAGCAATGCCAGCATGTCAGGCTCGGTCGGCTGGTACCGGCGCGACTTCACCGTCCCGGGCGGAGCGTTCGCCCGCTCCGTGCCGGCCCGCTTCCGCAGCTGGATGATTCGCTTTGAATCGGTCAACTACAACGCCACGGTGTGGCTGAACGGTCGCCGGATCGGCACGCACTCCGGCGCCTACCTGCCGTTCGAGTTCCACCTCACGGGCGTGCGCAGCGGGGTCAACCGGCTGATCGTGCGGGTCGACGATCGACGCGGGCCCGGTGATCTCCCGCCCGGTCCCAGCGGAGGGTGGTGGAATTTCGGCGGCATCCAGCGTGAGGTGTACCTGCGTCCGGTGCAGCGCGCGGACCTGAGTCAGGTCGTCGTCCGGCCGAGCCTGCCCTGCCCCACCTGCACCGCGACTGTCAACGAGGAGGTTTCGGTCACCAACCCCACCTCGGCGGCGCAGAGCGTGGTGCTCCAGGGCAGCTACGGGGGACGCCGGCTCAACTTCGGCGGCCGGACGATCGCACCCGGCCAGAGCTGGCTCGCCCAGGCCAGCGTCCGGATCAGATCACCCCACCTGTGGGCCATCGACGACCCCCACCTTTACAAGGCGACGCTGAAGCTCTCAGACGGGAACGGACGCAGGCTGCAGGGCTACTTCACCAACAGCGGCATCCGCAGCATCACCGTGACCTCGACCGGCGAGCTGCAGCTCAACGGGCGCCGGCTCAACCTCCGGGGCGTCAACGTGCATGAGCAGAACATCCTGACCGGGTCGGCGCTGGACCCCTCGCAGCTGGCTGCGCTGGTCGGCTGGACCCGCGAGCTGGGAGCCACGATCATCCGCGCCCACTATCCGCTGAGTCCGCAGATCGCGCAGCTGGCCGACCGGGACGGAATCCTGCTGTGGTCCGAGATTCCCGTGTATCAGGTCCAAGCCAAGTTCCTGGGTCAGCCGGCGTGGCTGGCGCGGGCCCACACGATGCTGCGCGACAATATCCTCGAGAACGAGAACCATCCTTCGGTGCTCCTGTGGAGCGTGGCCAACGAGCTTCCGACGCCGCCCGGTGACTCGCAGGCGAGCTACATCGCCAGCGCCGCCGCGATCGCCCATCAGCTCGATCCGACCCGGCCGGTGGCGATGGCGATCTCCGACTGGCCCGGGGTGGCGTGCCAGGCCGCCTACGCGCCCCTGGACGTGATCGGTTTCAACGACTACTTCGGGTGGTTCGACGCCGGCGGCGGCGGCACCGACGATCGTGACTCGCTCAGCCCGTTCCTGGACAGCCTTCACGGCTGCTATCCGAACAAAGCGCTGATGGTCAGCGAGTTCGGCTTTGAGGGCAATCGCAACGGCCCGGTGGAGGAGCGCGGGACCTATCAATTCCAGGCCGACGCAGCGCAGTTCCACCTCAACGCGTTCGCCAGCAAGCCCTACATCTCAGGCGCGATCTGGTTCGCGTTGCAGACTTTCGCGGCACACCCGGGATGGGCCGGCGGCAATCCGTTCGGCAATCCGCCGTGGGTGCAGAAGGGCCAAATCGATCAGTTCGGCAACCACACGCCGCTGTTCGGCGTGATCCAGTCGATCTACCAGTCGACGGTGCAGATCGCGCCCTCGCTCACCGGGCAGGCCAAGAGCCACCGCCTGGTACGACAGCGCCGCCGGCTCGCGCCGGCCCGTTCGCTCACCTAAGCGCCGGCAAAGCGCTGACCCCTAGCCGCGGGAGAAGCGGCAGCGCAACAGCGTCATGATCACGCGCACGCCGTCCAGCGCCGTGAGCTTCTTGCCCTCTTCGGTGGCCCGGGCCCGATAGTGGACCGGGACCTCGAAGATCCGCTCGCCGCGCTGAACCAGGCGGGCCGTGATCTCGGGCTCGATCGCGAATCCCGGTGCGCTCAGCGGCAGAGCTCGGAACAGATCGGTGCGGATCATCTTGTGGCAGGTCATGATGTCGTGCAGATAGACGTTGTAGAGCACGTTGCACGCCAGCGTGACGCCCTTGTTGCCCAGGACGAACAGGAACGAGTGGCTGGTGTAACCGTCGAACGCCCGCACGCCGAAGCAGGCGTTGGCGCGCCCATCGAGCAGCGGCGGCATCAGGAGGCCGAGATCTGAGGGGTCGTACTCGAGGTCGGCGTCGAAGATCGCCGCGTACTCCCCGCGGGCCTGGGCCAGCGCGGTCTGGATCGCGGCGCCCTTGCCCTGGTTGTGCTCGTGCTCGAACAGGCGCACCCGCTCGTCCCACTTGGCGCCACGCAGGATCTCGCGCGTTCCATCGGTGGAGCCGTCGTCGACGATGATCAGCTCAAACTCGGCCGGGAGCACCGTCTCGAGCACTTCCTCGATCGCGCGCTCCACGCGCTCGCGCTCGTTGTAGACGGGCATCAGGATGGAGAGCATGTCAGCGTTACTCGAGATCAGCTGGGCGGACGCGCACGACTGAAAGCGCCCGCGAGAAGTGCAAGATGCTAGCGAACCGAGCGACTTTCAGAGAGGATCTCCGGATGGACTTCGCTGCCGAGGGACTGCTCGATGGCCTCGAGGGCAAGGAGCGCGCGGCACGCGAGGCGCTGCTGGGCCGTCTCGCTGACGACGGCTTCGAACTCCCCGAGCTCAAGGCGGCCGTCAAGGAGCACCGTCTGGCGCTGCTGCCGGTCGATCGACTCCTGCGCGGTGAGTACACGGCCGCCGATGTGGAGGCCAAGACCGGTTTCCCCGCCGACCTCGTGATGCGGGTTCGCCGTCTGCACGGCCTACCGGAGGTGGGTCGCGAGGAGCCGGCCTTCGACGAGGAGGACGTGGAGGCGGCCCGCGCCATGAAGCAGTTCCTGGACGCCGGCTTTGACGAGCAGCCGATCCTGGAGATCGCGCGCGTGCTCGGCGAGGGGATGGCGCGGGTCGCCGCCACCATCAACGATGCCTTCGTGCATACCTTCCTGCACGCCGGCGATACCGAGCTGGACGTCGCCGAGCGCTTCGAACTGCTGGCCAAGGAGCTGACCCCGTCGCTCACTCCGGTACTGGTGGCAGCGTTCAAGCAACACCTGCGCGACAGCGTCAGCCGAGGTATGTTGGGACGCGATGAGCTGGAGGCGGGGGACACCGCCGGTGCCCGCGAGCTGGTGGTGTGCTTCGCGGACCTGGTTGGCTTCACGCGCCTGGGCGGGCAGGTCGAGCTGTCCGAGCTCGGGACCGTGGCCGGCCGGCTGGCCGACCTCGCCGCGAGCGTCACCGAGCCGCCGGTCCGGCTGATCAAGACCATCGGAGACGCCGCGATGTTCGTCAGCACCGACGCGCAGCCGCTGGTGGCGGTCGCCCTGAGGCTCGTGGACGAGGCCCAGGCCGCCGAGCTGCCGAGTGTGCGCGCCGGCATCGCCCTCGGCCCCGCCGTGGCTCGAGCGGGCGATTACTTCGGCCACTCGGTCAACCTGGCCAGCCGGGTCACCGGCGTGGCCCGGCCGGGGACGGTCCTCTGCACCCGGGAGGTGCGTGACGCCGCCAAGGACGCCTTCACCTGGTCGGCGGCGGGGCGATACAAGCTAAAAGGGGTGTCGGGGCCGATCCCGCTGTTCCGGGCCCGGGCGCCCGGCTGACCGCCGCCGGGCCGGACCCGGCCCGGTCACACGGGCCGAGCCGAGCGGACTGGCTACTGAACTCCGTGCAGATCGATTATGAACACCAGCGCGGCATTACCGGGGATCTTGGGCGGGCTGCCGGCCGCGCCGTAGCCCAGGCTGGACGGAATGATCAGCTCGCGGCGGCCCCCGACCTTCATACCGGGAATCCCCTGCTGCCAGCCCTTGATGACGCCGGAGAGCGGCAGCGCCGTGGGCTGACCGCTGCCGTCGTTCCAGGAGGCGTCAAACTGCTTGCCGCCCTTGTAGAGCACGCCCACGTACTGGACGGTCACGGTGGAGGCTGGGCGTCGCCGCTGGGCCGGTGCCCTTGATCAGATCCTTGATCACGAGTGTCTTCGGCGGCGGACCCGAGGGCGGGACCACCTTGGGCTTGGTCTTCAGCGCGGCGGGCAGCGGGGTGGTGCTGGTGCTGGTGGCCGAGGTTGAGGTCGAGGCCGAGCTCGACGTGGAGCTGGCCGTGGTCGACGGCGGCGGCGGTAGCCCCGGCTGACGGGGCCAACTGCACGCCGGGGGCGGCGGAGCTGCCGCAACCGGCCACGGCGAGGGAGAGTGCGATCAGGGCGCACGGGAGTGTGATTGGTTTACGCATAGAGGTGCCCGAGGGTAGCGAGAGCGCTCAGCCGGCGATGCGGTCAGCCGGCGAAGCGGTCAGCCGGCGATCCGCTCGAGGACGTCGGCGTCGACATCGAAGTTGGCGTGCACGGCGCTGACATCGTCGGACTCCTCGAGCATGTCGATCAGCTTCATCAGCCTCGCGGCGTCCGATTCCTTCATCGGGACACGGGACTTGGGCCGCTGCGTGAGATCGGAGGCCTCGATCTCGACGCCGGCCTGCTCGAGCGCCTGCCGGACCGCGCTGAGGTCCCCCGGCTCGGTGACGATCTCGTAGACGTCGTCGTCGCGCGAGATGTCCTCCGCGCCGGCGTCGATCGCGACGATCAGGTCGTCCTCGTTGTAACGGGAGGCATCGACCACGATCTCGCCGCGCTTGTCGAACAGGTAGGAGACCGAGCCCGGCTCGCCGAGATTGCCGCCGTGCTTTGAGAGTGCGTGGCGGACATCGGCGCCGGTCCGGTTGCGGTTGTCGGTCACGGCCTCGATCAGCAGTGCGACGCCGCCGGGCCCGTAACCCTCGTAGAGCACCGTCTCGACCTGATCGGCGTCCACCCCGTCGCCGGTCCCCTTGGCGATCGCGCGCTCGATGTTGTCCTTCGGCATCGAGGCGTCGCGGGCCTTCTGGATCGCCAGCGCCAGCGACGGATTGCCGTCTGGATCGCCCCCGCCCTCACGTGCCGCGACGGTGACCGCGCGGGCGAGCTTGGTGAAGTGCTGGCCGCGGCGCTGGTCGACGATCGCCTTCTTGTGCTTGATCGAAGCCCACTTGGAGTGACCGGACATGACCTTCAGTTTAGAAGGCGCTGCCGGCACGGCGCCAGACTCGCCCGGGTGGTGGACAGCTCAGCCGCCGAGCGCCTCGGGGTGCCGGCGGTACCAGTCGATGGTTTGGCGCAACCCGCCCTCCAGCGCGACGGTCGGCTCCCAGCCGGTCAGCTCCCGCAGCTTGCTCGCATCGACCCATTGGCGGTCGATCTCCCCGTGCGGGACTCCCTGTCCCCTGATCTCGGGCTCGACCGCACCGCCGGTGAGCCGGCAGATCAGATCGACCACATCCCCCACGCGGTGGGGCTCGCCGCCACCGGCGTTGAACGCCTCGCCGCGCCCCCGACTCGCCAGCAGAGCACCCCAGATCGACAGGTAGGCGCGGGCGGCGTCCTCGACGTAGAGGAAGTCCCGCTCGGGCGAGCCGTCAGAGCGGACCACCGGAGCGCGCCCCGCCAGAGCGGCGCCGATCGCCTCGGGGACCAGACGCGAGCGGTTGATGTCGCCGCCCCCGTAGAGGTTGGCGAACCGGGTGACGGCCACCGGGAGCTCGAAGGTGTGCCAGTAGGAGCGCGCCAGCAGGTCCGCGGCGGCCTTGGAAACGTCGTAGGGGTACTGCGGCGCCAGCGGCTGGTGCTCGCGGTAGGGCAGCTCGGCCTGGCGCCCGTAGGCCTTGTCCGAGGACGCCACGATCACCGCATCGACGCCATGTGTGCGGCAAGCCTCCAGTACCTGCCAGGTACCGCGGATGTTGGTCTCAAAGGTCGACACCGGCGCGCGGTTGGCGGTCCCCACCAGGGTCTGGGCGGCGAGATGAAAGACGCTGTCGACGTCGTACTCGTTCAGGGCCCGGGCCACCAGCCCGTTGTCGCAGATGTCGCCGTTGACCACGTCGACGCGATCGGCGAGCCCGAGCATGGTCAGCGCCGAGTGGGTCGGCGCGTCTCGGCGCACCGCCACCACGCGGACCCCCTGTTCCAGCAGCGCCTTGATCAGCCACGCTCCCAGCAGCCCGTAGCCGCCGGTGACCAGCACCGAGCGACGGTTCAGTTCCACAGCTTCCATGGCGCCGGGTGGGTGGGGTCCGATTTCCACAGATCGTTGAGCACGACCGCATCCTTGTAGGTGTCCATGCAGTGCCAGAAGCCGGCATGGCGAAACGCGCGGAGGTCCCCGTTAGCGGCCAGTCGCTGGAGCGGCTCGCGCTCGAGCACGCTATCGGCTCCGAGCACGTCCAGGACCTGCGGACCGAAGACGAAGAAGCCGCCGTTGATCCAGTGCTCGCTGCGCGGCTTCTCCACGAAGCCGCGCACGACGCCGTCATCCTCGAGCTCAGCGACCCCGAACTGCAGCTCGGGACGGACCACAGTCATCGTGGCCGCGGCGCCGTGCTCGGCGTGATAGGCGAGCAGAGCCGTGAGGTCCACGTCGGCCACCCCGTCGGCATAGGTCAGGCAGAAGTCGCCGCCGTCGAGCTCGCCGGCAGCGAGATGCAGCCGGCCGCCCGTCGGCGTGTCCTCGCCGGTGGGCAGGCACCGGACCTTGACCCCGCTCGGCCAGTCCTCCTGCGAGACGAACCGCTGCACCTGGTCACCGAGATAGCCCGTCAGCAGCAGGAAGCGGTCAAAGCCCTGAGCCAGATAGATCTGGATCACGTGCCAGAGGATCGGACGGCCGCCGATCTCCACCAAGGGCTTGGGGATCGATTGTGTCCGCTCCTGCAGCCTGGTGCCACGGCCGCCGCAGAGGATCAACACGCTCGGTCTCACGGCGGGGGATTATCAGGCATCATCAGCTGAGCATGAGCGACCGTGTGAATCCCGGCATCTTCAAGGCCTACGACATCCGCGGCCTGTACGGCGACGACATCGACGCCGGAACCGCGCTGGCGATCGGGCGCGCGTTCACCCGGGTCATCGCCGGGCTGGAGGACAAACCGACCTCCGAGCTCAGACTGGGGCTCGGCCGCGACATGCGCCTGACCGCGCCCGAGTTGGCGCAGGCCTACCGCGAGGGCATGACGAGCGAGGGCGCCACGGTGCTCGACGCCGGCCAGGTGGGGACCGAGATGCTCTACTTCCTGGTTGGCTCACGGGATCTGGACGGCGGCCTGATGTGCACCGCCTCGCACAATCCCAAGCCCTACACCGGCGCCAAGCTGGTGGGACGTGGGGCCCTGGCCCTCTCCGGCGACACCGGGATCGGCGATGTCCGGGACCGGATTGAGGCGGGGTTGGGCGACGCCCCGGGCGGCGGATCGGTGGAGGAGGTGTCGATCTACGACGAATTTCAGTCCGCGGCACTGGGATTCATCGACGCCGCGACGGTCAAGCCGATGCGGGTCGTCGTCGACGGCGGCAACGGGATGGCCGGTCCCATGGTCGGCCCGCTGCTGGAGCGCCTGGGTCTGGACCTGGAGACCGCCTACTGGACGCCGGACGGCAACTTCCCCGATCACGAGCCCAACCCGATGCTGCCCGAGAACCGCGAGTTCATCATGTCCGAGGTGGTCAAGCGGGGCGCCGACCTCGGCATCGCCTGGGACGGTGACGCCGACCGCTGCTTCTTCATCGATGAGCAGGGTGCGTTCGTCGACGGAGATTTCCTCACCGCGCTGCTGACCAAGTCGATGATCGCCAAATATCCAGGCCCACCCACCCCGACCGTGCTCTACGACGTGCGGGCCAGCCGCGCCGTGGCCGACACGGCGCGGGAAGCCGGCGGGTCGGCGCTGGTGAACCGGGTCGGCCACGCCTTCTTCAAGACTCGCATGCGCTCCGAGGGGGCGGTCTTCGGCGGCGAGGTGTCGGGTCACTACTACTTCCGCGACTTCTATTGCGCGGATTCCGGAACGCTGCCGGCGCTGCTGATCCTGGAGCTGCTGTCCAAGCAGGACGCGCGGATGTCCGAGCTGCTGGAGCCCTACCGCTCGCGCTACTTCATCTCGGGAGAGATCAACTCCGAGGTCGATGATCCGGAGGCCAAGATGGAGGCGCTCGCCGAGCGCTACAGCGACGGCCGTCAGAGCCGGCTCGACGGCATCTCGGTCGACTACGACGACTGGCATTTCAACGTCCGCGCCTCCAACACCGAGCCGCTGCTGCGCCTGTGCCTCGAGTCGCTGCGCTCCCGGGAGGACATGGAGCGCCGGCGCGACGAGGTTCTGAGCGTGATCCGCTCGTGAGCGGGCCCGAGCCGCCGGTTCCCAGCCCCCGACCCGCCAGCGACGGCGCCGCCCAGGCCGCAATCCACCGCATCTCCGTGCCGACGCCGTTTCTGGTCGGCCGTGTCAACTGCTATCTGATCGAGGACGAGCCGCTGACACTGATCGACACCGGCCCAAACTCGGGCAAGTCGCTGGACGAGCTCGAGCGGGCCCTGGGGTCGCTGGGGCACTCGATCGAGGATCTGGAGCTGATCGTCCTCACCCATCAGCACATCGATCACACCGGCCTGCTGGAGATCCTGGCGCGCCGTTCCGGCGCCGAGGTGGCCGCCTTTCATCAGCTCCGCCCGTACCTGCAGAACTTCAGCGCCAGCGCCGCCGCCGATGACGAATTCTCGATGCAGATCATGCTGCGTCACGGCGTGCCGCCGGAGGTGGTGACCGCGCTGGGTGCGGTCGGCGCCTCGTTTCGCGCCTTCGGTTCCAGCGGAGAGGTCACGCGCCCGTTGCGCGACGGCGAGGAGCTGCGGTTTCGAGACCGCACCCTGAAGGCGATGCACCGGCCCGGGCACAGCCCCTCGGACATGGTGTTCTGGGATCGGGAGCGACGGACGCTGATCGCCGGAGACCATCTCCTCGGTCACATCTCGTCCAATCCGCTGATCTCCCGGCCGCTGGATGGCCGTCCGGCGTCCAGGAGCGCCCCCACGCGCTGGTGGGATACATCGCCTCCATGCAGGCCACCCGGGAGCTCGAGGCCGAGCTCGTGCTACCGGGCCACGGTGACCCGGTGCTTGATCATCGCGCCGTGATCGACGAGCGCCTCCGGCTGCACGAGCGGCGCGCCCGGAAGCTGCTGAGGATGCTCGAGCCCGCGCCGCTGTCGGCCTACGAGCTCGCCACCGGGATGTGGGGCAACGTGGCGGTTACGCAGGCGTTCTTGACGATCTCGGAGGTGCTGGGGCACATCGATCTCCTGATCGCCGACGGACTGGTGCGAGAGGAGCAGGACGATCGGGTCACGCTGTTTGCCGCGATCGCCGGCTGAGCGGCCCGGCAAATTCAGTAGAAAGCCGCACCGATCGGGGACTATCCCCTGACCGGCTCGACGGGGCGGATGCCGATAGGTGGGACGGATATGTCTCGCCGCCCGGACTTCGCCCAGCTGCGCCCCACCCCTACGACGGACTACCTGGGACTGCTCCAGCGGGTTCCGGCGATCCTGTACACGGCCGAGCCCGGCGCCGTCGCTCAGTGGCAGTACGTGAGTCCGCAGATCGAGGCGGTCCTGGGGTTCACTCCGGAGGAATGGTGCTCTGACCCCGCCCGGTGGCTCAGCCGGCTGCATCCCGAAGACCGTGATCGGGTCGTGGCCAGCGAGGCGGCCGACGTGGCCGGCCAGGCGCCCTGGGGAGCAGCGGAGTACCGCCTGTTTCATCGCGACGGCCACGTCGTCTGGGTCCGCGACGATGCTCTGCTGCTGACCGGCTCAGACGGTACCCGGCTCTGGCACGGCGTCATGTCCGACATCAGCCAGCAGAAGCAGGCCGAGACCGAGCTCGAGCGACGCGCGGCTCAGCAGGCCGCCGTAGCCAGGCTCGGCGAGCACGCGCTGGAGGGGATGAGCACCTCGGAGCTGATGCAGGAGGCCACCGCCGCCGCCACTGCGCTGTTGGAGCTGGAGATGGGGGCCGTGCTGGAGCTGATGCCCGGCAACGGATCGTTCGTGGTCCGCGAGTCCTGCGGTCTGCCCGACACCGCGGCCGACACCGTCATGCCGGCCGGCGAGCAGTCCCAGGCGGGCTACACGATCCTCACGGGCGCTGCCGTGATCGTCAACGATGGGCAGCGCGACCGGCGCTTCAGCCGCTCTGCGGCGATGACCGTGGCCAGAGCGAGGAGCGGGCTGACGGTGGCGATCGAGGGTCGCCGCGCGCCGTTCGGCGTGCTCGGCGTGTTCTGCACCTCGGTCCGAGAATTCACGCCGGGCGACGTCGACTTCGTCCAGGCCCTGGCCAACGTGCTGGGTGACGCCTTCGAGCGGCAGATGACCGACGACGACATCCGGCACCGCGCGCTGCACGACCCGCTGACGGGGCTGCCCAACCGGATCCTGTTCATCGACCGCCTTCAGCAGGCGATCGCGCGGTTGCGCCGCCGCCGATCGCTCGGCGCGATCCTGTGCCTCGACATCGACCGCTTCAAGCTCGTCAACGACAGTCTCGGCCACCAGATCGGAGACGAGCTGCTGGCGGCCGCGGCGCCGCGGCTCAAGCAGGCGGTGCGTTCCACCGACACCGTCGCCCGTTTCGGCGGCGACGAATTCGGCATCCTGCTCGAGGAGATCGCCGGCGAGCGCGACGCGGTCGAGATGGCGCAACGGATCGCGAGTGTGTTCACACGCCCGTTCGTGCTCGATGGCAACGAGCACTTCGTCACCACCAGCATCGGCATCGCGTTCGCCGAAGGCGGAGAGTTCGCCGAGGACCTGATTCGCGACGCCGACGCCGCCATGTACCGCGCCAAGGAGCGCGGACGGGCTCGCTACGAGCTGTTTGACGAGGCCATGCGGGGCCGGGCGATCTCCCGCCTGCGGGTTGAAAATGACCTGCGCCGCGCGCTGGAGCGCGATGAGCTGACGCTTGTCTACCAACCGGTGGTGTCGCTCCGCGACCTCTCCATCGTCGGTGTCGAGGCCCTGCTGCGCTGGGAGCATCCAACCCAGGGCCAGATCGCCCCGAGCGAGTTCATCCCCGTCGCCGAGGAGAACGGGCTGATCGAGCCGATCGGACGGTGGGTGCTCGAGCACGCCTGCCGGCAGGCGGCTCGCTGGTACTACGAGCGGCCCGACGTGGCGCCGATCCAGATGTCGGTGAACCTGTCTGCCGTGCAGATCGCCAACCGCGGTCTCGCCGATGGCGTGGCCTCGGCGCTACGGGTGAGCGGACTCGATCCCGGCTGTCTGTGCCTCGAGATCACCGAGAGCGTGATGCTCCGGGACGCCGACGGTCTGACCGAGGCGCTCGCGGCCCTGAAGTCGCTCGGGGTCCGCCTCGTGCTCGACGACTTCGGAACCGGCTACTCCTCGCTGGCCTACCTGACCCGGCTGCCGTTGAACGCGCTCAAGGTCGATCGCTCATTCATCGACGGGCTCGGCACCGAGCCGCGCGACACCGCGATCACCGAGGCCATCGTGGCGATGTCGCACGCCCTGTCACTGGAGGTCGTCGGCGAGGGGGTGCAGACCGCGCGCCAGGTCGCCGAGCTGTCCCGGATGGGGTGCGATCTCGCGCAGGGCTTCCATTTCGCCCCTCCGATGCCCGCGGCCGAGGCCACGCATTTGCTCGAGCAGGGACCGGCCTGGCTCTCTGCCCGGCCCTGACCCCAGCGGCGCCGAGGGTAGCTCGTCACCAGACCCGAGGCGACGCGCTCAGGGGTAGGCGCCGGCCCCCGGGCGAAGCGGCGAAACCGTGGCCGTGCCGCATTCGGCGGCGCCCCCGTCGGGGATCGTCACGCGCAGGCTGGCGGTGTCGTTGGGAGGTATGACCTGCAGCCCGTAGGCGGTCGTGCAGCCGGCGCCCGAGCCGATGCCGTGGGTCACGCCGAGGCGGAAGGACACGGTCTGGCCCGCGCCGACCACCAGTCCGCGCAGCGGCGCGGAGCCGAAGAAGTCGTGCGTGGTGTGGGTGGGTACCGTGGGAAGGGCGGCCCCCGAGCGATCGAGGAACTGGATGCCGGGATAGCCGATCGTGCTGCAGCTGGAGCTGCCGGTGTTTCGCAGCGCGAAGCCGAGCTCGCCATGGCCGGTGGCCCCCTGCTGGCCGAGGGACGACAGCGACAGCCCGGCCGCGCGGCAGGGCGGCGGGCCGCCTCCGGCCGAGGTTCCGGTGCCGCCGCTGACCGGAACACCGCCGTTGGACGGCGGAGCGCCGGTGGTGGCGCTGGTGGGGTTCGAGGGGACCGCGCCGGTGGCGCTCGAGACGGTGGCGGTCCGGGTGACGGTCGTCACGCTGCGTGAGCCGCTGGTCACGGCGGTGTCCGAGGCCCGCGTGCCGGTGGCCGCGCCCGACCCTCCGCAGGAGGCGAGCGCGAGCGAAGCGAGAGCGATCAGGGCGGTGACGCGGATCGGCGGGGAGGCGACGTGGATGGGCACAGCGGTGATCTTCGGCCCGCGCCGGGCAAGATCCTCCCCGCGGGAGATACGGCCCGCCGCGGCCGTCGGTCTGAGCCCAAAGGCCCACCGTGCCGGGTCTCAGCTCAAACGGCCTGCGACCATCCAGACCATGAGCGATGCTCCGATTCCCCCCGGCAGCGAACGGGAACGCGAGCGTCTGGCCAAACACGATCCATTCTGGGGCCCACAGCTGCTGGCGGCCGGGGCGATCGTGCTGGACTTCGCCTTGCCCAAGAAGCTGACGATCGGACCGACCTGGCTGCTGCCCAGCCTCGAGGCTCTGGCTCTGGTCGCGTTGCTGGCTGCCTCACCGCACCCCCGGATGCGCCATTCCCCGGCGCGCCGGCGAATCGCCATCGGCCTGATCGGCCTGGTCAGCCTGGTCAACAGCATCTCCCTGGTCCTGCTCTGCCATTTCCTGCTGCGCGGCGGCAAGGCCAGCGGGCGCGAGCTGATCGGTTCCGGGATCGTGCTGTGGGTCACCAACGTGCTGCTGTTCGCGCTGTGGTACTGGGAGCTGGATCGCGGCGGTCCGGTCTCCCGCGCGGAGCGACCTGACGTCCTGCCCGACTTCCTGTTCGTACAGATGACGGTGCCCCAATACGCTCCCCCGAACTGGACGCCGGGGCTGGTCGATTACCTGTACACGTCATTCACCAATGCCACCGCCTTCAGCCCCACCGACACCATGCCGCTGAGCCCGACCGCCAAATGGCTGATGAGCCTCCAGGCGCTGACCGCGCTGGTCACGATCGGCCTGGTGGTCGCCCGAGCGGTCAACATTCTCGGCTGATGGACGGCTCCGATGCGCTGATCGAGCAGGAGCTGCAGCGGGTCGGCAGCGAGTTGGCGGCTTCGTTTCCCTCCAGCAGTCGCCATCCCATCCGCGCTCTGGACGCTCGGGCGATGGACATGGCCTCGGGCGATCGTGAGCTCCGTGCCGCCCTGTTTCGCTTCGTCGATGTGGTCCCGGCATGCCGCTCGCTGGACGATCTGGCGCGTCATCTGACCGGCTTCCTGGCCGAGCTGCCCGACACCCCGCCGCCCATCTCCGCGGCCATGCGCATCTCGCACACCCGAGCCGGGAGGGCGGCGCTGGGCGCCGCGGCGGCGGGTGGGGTGAGGCATCTCGCCCACCGCTTCATCGTCGGCGAGACCCCCGACGCGGCCCTGGGGACGCTGCGCCAGCTGTGGGACCACGACGTTGCCAGCTCGATCGACCTGCTCGGAGAGGCGACGGTGACCGCGCGTGAGGCCGATCGCTACGCCGCCCGCTGCGCGGAGGCGATCGAGCAGCTGGCGCCGGCCACGCGCGGGTGGCCTCCGCGCCAGCGGCTCGAGGTCGACGGGGTCGGTCCCCTCCCCCGTGCCAACGTCTGCGTCAAGGTGTCGGCGCTGACGCCGATGCTGCGTCCGGACGCTCCGGAGCTGGGCCGGCGAGACGCGGCCGGATCGTCTGCGCCCGCTGCTGCGCCGCGCCCAGGAGTACGGCGCCCACCTGCACATCGACATGGAGTCACTGGACTCGCGCGAGGCGGTGCTCGACCTGGTGCTCGAGCTGCTCGACGAGGAGGAGTTTCGTCAGGGTCCATCGGCGGGACTGGTGCTGCAGGCCTACCTGCGTGATTCGCCCGAGCAGCTGACGCGGATCGTGTCGTGGGCCCGCGCCACCCGGCGCCGCCCGCCGCTGACCGTACGTCTGGTCAAGGGCGCCTACTGGGACCACGAGCTCGTGCAGGCCCGCCAGCATGGGTGGCCGGTGCCGGTGTTCGAGGACAAGCGCGACTGCGATCGCAACTTCGAGGCGCTGACCCGCGGGCTCCTGGCCGCGCGTCCGGCGGTCCGCGTGGCGATCGCCTCGCACAACCTCCGCTCCGTGGCCCACGCCATCGCCGTCAACCGAGTTGCGGGCGGCGAGGACCGCGACCTCGAGATCCAGGTCCTGCGCGGACTCGGGGATGAGCTCCAGCACGCGCTGGCCACGCGCGGCTACCGTGTGCGCGCCTACTGCCCGGTCGGCGATCTGGTCGCCGGGATGGCCTACCTGGTCCGCCGGCTGCTCGAGAACACCAGCAACGAGTCGTTTCTCTCAGAGCAGGCGCGCGGCACCCCGGTGGAGCAACTGCTGGCGGCGCCGTGAGGCTTCGGTCAGACCGGGAAGCTTGCGGCGCGGCGCGTTAACGTCTGCGACACCACATGCCCGCACCGTTTGCCAACGAGCCCGTCCTCGAGCTCCGTCGCTCCGCTGTTCGCTCCCAGCTCGCCGAGGCGCTGGGGCGAGTGGACCGCGAGCTCCCGATCGACGTCCGCGTCCAGGTCGGCGAAGACTCGCGTCCGGGCGCGGAGCTGACCTCCACGGACCCCGGACAGCCGAGCCGGGTGGTGGCCCGGGCCGCGGCCGCCAGCGAGGCGGAGATCCAGGCCGCGATCGAGACGGCAGGACGCGGGTTTCGAGCCTGGAGTGCCGTCTCGGTCTCGCGGCGCGCCGAGGCGTTGATCGCCGCGGCCGCGTGGATGCGGGAGCGGCGGCTCGAGCTCGCTGCACTGGAGGTGCGCGAGTGCGCCAAGCCGTGGATCGAGGCCGACGCCGACGTCTGCGAGGCGATCGACTTCCTGGAGTACTACGCGCGAGCCGCCATGGAGCTCGAGCGCGGACCGGAGCTGCTGCAGGTCCCGGGTGAGCGCAACGACCTCAGCTATGCCCCCCGCGGGATCGTGGCGGTCATATCGCCGTGGAACTTCCCGCTCGCGATTCCGTGTGGGATGACGGCGGCGGCCCTGGTGACCGGTAACGCCGTCGTGCTCAAGCCGGCCGAGCAGTCGCCGGGGCTCGCCTCCCGCCTGGTGCAGGCGTTGCGGGCCGGCGGCGTTCCGCCCGCCGCGCTGGGATTGCTGCCCGGTGAGGGGGAGGTCGGCGCGGCCCTGGTGCGCCATCCCGAGGTGGCGGCGATCGCCTTCACCGGGTCGCTCCCGGTCGGACGCGAGATCGTTCGTTGCGCGGCGGACACCACCGACGGCCAGCGCCACTTCAAGCGCGTGATCGCCGAGCTGGGCGGTAAGAACTGCGTGATCGTCGACGGCGACGCCGATCTCGACGAGGCGGTGCCGGCGATCGTGGCTTCAGCGTTCGCCTACGCCGGCCAGAAGTGCTCCGCCGCCTCCCGCGTGCTCGTCCACGAGGCCCTCGCGCCGCCACTGCTGGAGCGCCTCGCCGGCGCGGTCAAGGTGCTCGTCGTCGGTCAGGCCGAAACGCTCGGGGTCGAGGTCCCGCCGGTGATCGAGCGCGCCGCCCAGGAGCGGATCGACCGCTACGCCGACATCGCCGCGCGCCAGGGGCGGGTCGTGGCCGTCGCGTCCGCCCCAGGCGGTGAAGGCTGGTTCTGCCCGGCGACGGTGGTTACCGACCTTCCGGGAGACTCGCCCGTGCTCTCCGAGGAGGTGTTCGGTCCGCTGCTGGCGGTGGAGTCGGTGCGTGACATCGAGCATGCCTGTGACGTCGTCGACAGCCTGCCCTTCGCGCTCACCGGCGGATTGTTCACGCGTGATCCCGGCGCCGTACGCCGGGTCCGCCAGCGCACGCCGGTCGGCAACCTGTACGTCAACCGCGGGATCACCGGGGCGATGGTCGCCCGCCAGCCGTTCGGAGGCAACCGGCTGTCGGGCACCGGGACCAAGGCGGGCGGTCCGGGCTATCTGCTGCAGTTCGTCGAGGAGCGGGCGGTGAGCGAGAACACGATGCGGCACGGACTCGTCGTCTGAGCCGCTTGATTTCTTGGCTCCCCGGGTCGATCATGGATCCCGGTGGTTCTGTCGCTGTCAGTGCTCTGGAGGCTGGTTTTTGCGATCGCGCTCGGGGCGGCGATCTTCGCCAGTGCCTGCGCCCGAGCGCCGCGTCGATCGATCCCCAGCTCGGAGCTGCGCCAGCTGGTTCTGTGCGCCCTGGGCCTGTACGCGGTCGGGGTCCTGGCGTCGCTGACCCACCATGGCGTCCTGGCCGCCGCGGTCTACAGCGTGGGAATCGTCATCGCCGCGCTGGCGGCGTGGCTGTCGCGGGGCCGCGACCAGGAGGATCCGCCCGATGCCGACGAACCCGTGCAGCCGCCTCCTCCGCCTGAGCCCGACGGCATGCCGCGGCTGGACTGGGAGACGTTCGAGCGCGACTTCCGCGAATACTCCGACCGCGTGCCGGGATCCTCGGCGCCGCGCTAGAGGGCTAGGCGCTCAGGCTCAGGTCCAGGAGCAGCTCGTGCAGCCGCGTCTCGCCGGTCAGCTCGGGATGAAACGCCACCGCCAGCACGTTTCCCTGCCGAACCGCCACCGGGTGCTGGTCCACCTCCGCCAGGACCATGACCTGGGTTCCGCGCTCCGCGACCCACGGCGCGCGGATGAAAACAGCATGGACCGGGCCTCCGGGCAGGCCGGAGAAGTCGAGATCGGCTTCGAAGGAGCGCAGCTGGCGACCGAACGCGTTGCGCTCGGCGCGGATGTCGAGCACGCCGAGGTGCTCGCGGTCCAGGAGGATCATTCCGGCGCAGGTCCCGAGCACGGGCGTGCCCGAGCCGGCCAGCGCGCGCAACGGCTCGCCGAGCCCTTCGCGCTCGATCCCCAGGCTCATCACCGTCGATTCCCCACCCGGGATGATCAGCGCGTCCAGCGCCTCCAGGTCGGCCGGCACGCGGACCTCCCGCGCGCGAGCCCCCAGGCCATGGAGAAGCTTGACGTGCGCCTCGAAGTCGCCCTGCAGGGCCAGCACGCCGACCAGCGAGCGAGGAGCCTCGCGACGTTTGGCCGCCAGGCCAAACTCGCACTGCCGGGGCAGCCGGCACTACCAGCCGCGTGGCGACAGCAGCTGCTCGGACTGGAGCTTGGAGGTCTCGAGACTGACCATCGGCTGACCGAGCCCGGTGGAGGCGGCCGCCACCCGAGCCGGGTCCCGGTAGTGCGTGGTGGCCTCGACGATCGCGCGGGCGCGGCGCTCGGGATCCTCGGACTTGAAGATGCCCGATCCCACGAACACACCTTCGGCGCCGAGCTGCATCACCAGTGAGGCATCGGCCGGCGTGGCGATCCCGCCGGCGCAGAACAGGACCACGGGGAGGCGGCCGTCGGCGGCGACCTGCCGGACCAGGTGAATCGGCGCGGCCAGCTCCTTGGCGGCAGTGGCCAGCTCGCCGGGGTCCAGTGTGCCCAGGCGCTTGATCTGTCCGCGGATCACCCGCAGATGGCGCACCGCCTCGACGATGTCCCCAGTCCCGGCCTCGCCCTTGGAGCGGATCATCGCGGCGCCCTCGCCGATGCGCCTGAGCGCCTCGCCGAGGTTGGTGGCGCCGCACACGAACGGCACCTTGTACTGCCACTTGTCGATGTGGTTGGCCTCGTCGGCGGGCGTGAGAACTTCGGACTCGTCGATGTAGTCGACCTCGAGCGCCTCCAGCACCTGCGCCTCGGCGAAATGGCCAATCCGGGCCTTGGCCATCACCGGGATCGTCACGGCCTCCTGGATGCCCTTGATCATCTCCGGATCCGACATCCGCGCCACCCCGCCGTCACGGCGGATATCGGCGGGAACGCGCTCGAGCGCCATCACCGCGGCCGCGCCGGCGTCCTCGGCGACCTTGGCCTGCTCGGCGGTGACCACGTCCATGATCACGCCGCCCTTGAGCATCTCGGCCAAGCCGGCCTTGACGGTGAACGTCGCTTCGTCGCGGGGACTGTCGCCGTTCTCGCTCATCGACCCCGAGTGTAGCCGGACGCTAGGTTGTCGACCGATGAGTCTGAGCTCGGTATTTGTACGAGATGGAGATCGCTTCCGGCCCACCGAGCTCGCGCGTGGACCCTGGGATCCCAGGGCGCTGCACGGCGGGGCGCCGGCGGCGCTGATCGTCCACGCGCTGGAGAGCTGCGAGCCCGCGGCGGCTCTGCGCCTGGCGCGGGTCACCTACGAGTTTCTGCGCCCGGTGCCCCTCGAACCGCTCACGGTTCACGCCGAGGTGGTCCGGCCGGGGCGGCGGGTGATGCTCCTGGAGGCATCGATCCGCGATCCGGCCGGGACCGAGGTGGTGCGCGCCCGTGCGCTGCGCGTGCGACCGAGCGAGCTCGGAGAGCCGCCGGTGGAAGCGGGCGAGCGGGTCCAGGGCGGGGCGGTTCCATTCCCGGGTCCGAGCGAGGGGCGGGTGAGCGACTTCCCCCGGGCCCGATCCCCGATGTTCGCCACCGACGCGATGGAGATCCGCTTTGTGGAGGGGAACTTCCTGGAGATGGGGAGCGCGACCGCGTGGTTTCGGCTGCGCCGGCCGCTGATCGGTGGCGAGTCGGCCACCCCGCTTCAGCTGCTGGCCGCGGCCGGCGACTTTGGCAACGGCATCGCCTCGGTGCTGTCGTGGGAGGCGCACGTGTTCATCAACCCCGATCTGACCCTGGTGATCGAGCGCGAGCCACGGGGGGAATGGGTGGCGCTGCAGTCGCGGATGCGCGTCTCTCCGGGCGCCGTGGCGGTGGCCGAGAGCGTGTTGTGGGACGAGCGGGGGCGGCTGGGTGCAGCGACGCAGACGCTGCTGGTGTCGCGGCGCTGATCGACGGCGCCACGAACGCTCAGACCGGGGCGCCGAGCGCCCGCGGCTACTTCAAGCGGAACGCTTTGATGCGCACGTCGTACTGCTGCGCGTCGCGTGCGTACACCCCGTAGGCCAGCGCCTGGATCAGCGACAGCAGCGCCGTGTGCGAGCGCACGAAGGCGGGGGTGTTGGAGGAGTAGTAGAGGCGGATCCGGGCCAGGCGCGCCACCTCGGACAGGGTGGCGTCGGTGATCGCCAGCGTCGGGGCCTTGCGATGACGAGCCAGCTTCATCGTCCGGGTGATCAGGGGATGCGGCCGGCCGGCCGAGAGTCCCACCACCAGCGTCTCGCTGTCGATTCGGCTCAGGCGCCCCAGCGCCTCCTGCGAAGGACTGGCGACGATCTCGGCGCGCAGGTCGAGCAGCATCAGGAGATGGCGCAGGTAGCTGGCGAAGAACGCCATCTGGTCGGTTCCGGCGATCAGCACCTTCTCGGCCGAGACGATCGCGTCGACCGCCGCCTCCACGTCGGAGCGCGAGAGCTTGTGCGCGGTGTCCTCGACGTTCACGTGGTCGGCGGCGAGCGCCGCCTCAAACTCGGTGTGATCAAGCGAGAACAGCGGCGCCGGCGGCGGCGAGCGTCTCGGTGGTGATGCCGTGCCCGCCCACCCGGCGGCGATACTCGTCCCGGGCTGCCTGCTGGAGCTCGGGGAACCCTTCGAAGCCAAGCGCCTGTGAGAATCGGACCACCGTGCTGGAGGAGGTGTTAGCCCGGCGGGCGAGCTCCTCGGCGGTCTGAAATGCCGCCTCGTCCAGGTGGTCGACGATGTACTGCGCGACGTCCTTCTGTGACCGCGAGAACTCATCGAAGCGGGCGCGGATGTAGCCCGACAGGGCCTGGTGACCGTGCGGGGCCTCGGGGGTGGCGATCGGAGCGGAGGACGGCTTCATCGGCAGCCGACTGATTCGACCCCCCCGCCGACGTTCCTTCCGCTCGGACCGACTTACTGGCGCAGTTTCTGCTGGCGCTCCTGATTCTGCTTGCGCTCGGCGATGACCTGCGCGATGGCATACACGATCAGCACGTTCGCGATGATCCCGATACCGCCGAAGGTGAGCAGGAGCGCCAGGGTCTGGCCGAACGCGCTTGGCGACTCGCCGAGACCGAGGATGCTCGAAGCGATCAACATCGTCCCGTAAGCATATCTTCCGGCCGGGCGGGCGCGAGCCGGCCTCGACGGCGACGCGCGGTCCGCTCTCGATCACCGTGGAAATCGGTAGCTTGCACCCGATGGCCCGGTAGCTCAGTTGGTCAGAGCAGCGGACTCATAATCCGTCGCGCGCAGGTTCGAGTCCTGCCCGGGCCACTCGGATCCGAGCCGCTACAGAGCAGCCATTCGCGCCTCGAGATAGCGTCGCTCGGGAATGCTCGTGGTGAGGCGAGCGGCGCGCTCGTACGCCGCGCGGGCGCCGACCTCGTCGCCGGCCATCTCCAGGAGGTGGGCGCGCACGGCCGCCAGACGGTGGTGGTCGCGCAGCGGTTCGTCGAGCGTCTCCAGCAACTCCAGTCCCGCGCGCGGACCGTGGACCATCGCGACCGCGACGGCTCTGTTGAGGGTGACCACCGGCCCCGGCGAGACGCGCTCGAGGACCTCGTAGACGGCAAGGATCTGCCGCCAGTCGGTCTCCCGCGCGCTTGGCGCCTCGTCGTGGATCGCGGCGATTGCGGCCTGGAGCTGGTAGGGGCCTCCAGGCTTGCTCGCCAGCGACTCCTCGACCAGCGCGACGCCCTCGGCGATCTTGGCGCGGTCCCAGAGCGAGCGGTCCTGCTCGGCGAGCGCGACGAGGCTTCCGTCCGCGCGGGCGCGCGCCGGACGGCGGGCGTCGGTCAGGAGCATCAGCGCAAGCAGCCCCGCCACCTCGCCGTCGTCCGGCAGCCGGCGGTGGACCTCCCGCGTCAGGCGGATCGCCTCGGCGCTCAACTCGACGCGAGCCATGTACGCGCCGGAGCTCGCCATGTAGCCCTCGTTGAAGATGAGGTAGAGCACGTGGAGGACGACGGGCAGCGCCTCGGGCGCGGGAGCCGCGAACCGAGCGCCCGCGGCTCGGATCGCCGCCTTCGCCCGGCTGATGCGCTGCGCCATCGTGCTCTCCGGAACCAGGAACGCACTCGCGATCTCTGCGGTGGTCAGGCCGCCGACGGCGCGCAGCGTCACCGCGACCTGCGAGGCGGGCGTCAGCGATTCGTGGCAGCACATGAAGAGGAGCTCCAGCGTGTCGTCCTCGTCGCCCGCCTCGCCCGGCGGCGGGACGCGCGCCAGGCCCTCCTCGCGGCGGCGCCGTGCACTCTCGCTGCGCAGCTCGTCGATCAGCCGCCGGTGCGCGGCGGTGAGGAGCCAGCCGCGCGGATTGGCCGGCACGCCGTCGCGCGGCCATTGCAGTGCCGCGTCGAGGAGCGCCTCCTGCACGGCGTCCTCGCACGCGTCGAACCTTCCGTAGCGGCGGACGAGCGTCCCGAGGACGCGCGGCGCCAGCCCGCGCAGCTGCTCCTCGATGCTCACATCTCCTCTCCGCCGGGAGTCATCACCGGCCGCACCTCGATTCCCATCCAGCGCGCGTCGGGCCACGCCGCCGCGACCTCGAGCGCGCGGTCAAGCGAGTCGCAGTCGATCATGCAGTAGCCGACCAGATGCTCCTTGGCCTCGAGGTAGGGCCCGTCGGTCACGGCCGGGACTCCGTCGCGCACGCGCACGACCTTCGCCTGCGAGACGTCGGCGAGACCTTCGCCTCCGACCCATTCGCCCGAGGCCGTCAGCTCGTCGATCAGGCGCCCGACCTCCGCCCCGATCTGGTCGATCGGCTCCGGTGGGTCGTCCATGAAGTTGGGGTTGTGGTGGATCAGCAGCATGTACTTCACGATGTCGCTCCTTTCGGGGGTTCGCGATGAGATCGGAGCCGATTTCTCTTTCTCGACATGTCGAGCGATGAGGTCTGGCTTCGACCCCGGTCTGAAAGTTCAAATGCCGAAGGAAAGGACCGACATGACCGGCGAGGTTCTCGACCTCCAGCCTCGCGTGGGTCGTGAACGGGTACCTGATCTCGTTCGGCGGGCTGCTGCTCCTCGCCGGGCGCCTTGGTGACCTGCTTGGTCGCCGGAACGGCGCACGCACAGGCGCTGACCAGCGGGTACCACCTGGCGTTCCTGATCGCCGCCGGCCTAGTCGCCGCCGCGATCGTGGTCGCCGCGGTGGTCGTGCAGTCCGAGACGCGCGCGGCCGCGGCGACGGCACGGGCCGGTGAGCTGTCCTACGAGGGCTGCTGAATCAAGCGCTCGGGAGTCCGTTGGTCGATCCATCTCGTTCGAGACGGCTACTCGCCGCCTCCTTGAGCGAGCTCAGCTATCGGCTGCCACGCGCGCCAGGTGGCCAGACGGCCTTCGTAATCGTTCTCGGCGATCCCAAGTGGTGAAGTGCCGAAGAACACCCGCAGTGGCGGGGGGTCGGCGTCGACGACACGCATGATCGCGAGGGCCGAGGCGGCCGGGTCACCCGGCACGTTGCTCGCCCGCCACTGTTGCTGGCGCTCGCGCAATCCGTCATAGGCCGGGTTCGGCTCTGAGCGCTTGGCTGACGGACCGCTCCAATCGGTCGAGAAGCCACCCGGCTCCACGAGCGTGACGTTGATCCCGAAATCCTTTACCTCCTGAGCAAGTGCCTGACTCATCCCCTCCAACCCCCACTTGGAGGCGTGATAGATACCAACGCTCGGGAACGCCGAGATGCCCCCGATCGACGACACCTGGATGATGTGGCCGCTGCCCTGCTCGCGCAGGAACGGCAGCGCGGCCTGCGTGACCCACAGCGCGCCGAACAGATTGGTCTCGATCTGGGCCCTCGCCTCCTGCTCTGAGATCTCCTCGATCATCCCGAAATGGCCGAAGCCCGCGTTGTTGACGACGATGTCCAAGCCGCCGAAATGCTCGTAGGCGTGGGTCACCGCGCCAAACGCCGCCTCGCGGTCGGTGACATCCAGGGTCAGCGCGAGCAGCGCGTCGCCGTGCTCGGCCTGGAGATCGTCCAGCGCGCTCGTGTCACGCGCCGTCGCGGCGACGCGGTCGCCGCGATCCAGCGCGGCCTTCGTCCATTCGCGACCAAAGCCGCGCGACGTACCCGTGATGAACCATGTCCTGTTAGCCATAGGCCGATCCTAGTAGCCCGCTTGACGTTGCCGACCGAGCGGTGAGGTCTACCCCTCCCCTTGCAGGTTCGAGCTCCTTCCGCGGGCCATTGGGAGACGCCAGGCTTCCCGAGGCGGCCGCTCAGAACTGGGTTCGCGGAAGCGTCGCGACGGGATGGTCCGAACGGGTGCTGAGGATCGGGCCGGCTACGGCTGGGAGCGCCGCGGCAGCCGCGGTGGTGCTCAGCCCGCCGGTGGGCGCATTCATTGACTCGTTGCAGGACGTGATGTCGCCGAGTGTGCAGGTGTCCCCCACCACCGGCTTGCCGACCGCGAACACCGTCCTGGCCAGATCACTCGCCCCGCTGGTGACGAAGGACGTGGAGAGGTAGTCGCCCACCATGAAGCCCTGCGTCGTGTCAGCCAGCTGGTTGAGCTTCGACGGCCCAGCCAGTTGGGTCTGCGCCGTCCAGCTGGTTCCGCCGTTGAGCGAGCGCACGAATCCCACGTCCAGCTGGCATGTCGCTGTGGTGCAGTTGGCCTTCGGATAGAAGTAGTAGGTAAGGGCAAGGGCGGCGGTCGAGCCTGAGGTGTGGCGGTCGACGGCCAGACCCGGCAGGAAGTTGTCCTGCCCGCTGGTGCTCGAGTCGATCGGTATTCGCTTCACGGCAGACCAGGTCTTGCCGTTGCTGGAACTGCTGAAGACGATGTCGTTGGCGGTGCAGCCGGCGATGAAGCGGCAGTCAGCCCAGGCGGCATACACCCTTCCCGCGCTATCGATTTCCGCGGTCGGCAGCGCTGGACTGCGGAGCCCGCCGGCGACGGCGTGGGAGACAACCGACGAGATCGCGAACGGGCCGGTGTAGCTCACCCCTCCATCGGTGGACAGGAACGACTCAATCGCCGACGAGGGAGCGTTGTCGATTGGCATCACCACGTTTCCGTTGGGCTGGACCAGTGGCTGCCCGGCGATGACGCCCGCCGTCGGCACCCGGGCCTGGGTCCAGGTCAAGCCGCCGTTTCGGGAGAACGCCATGTGGAGCTGATTCCCGCCGGCGGCGTCGTCCCATTCCACGTAGCAGCTGCCGTAGTGGGGGCTGGTCGCGGTGCTGTCGCACACGATCCAGTTCTTGTCGAGGTTCTGACTGCTGCTCGCCGTGGCGACGGTGACCGGATTGGCCCAGGTCAGGCCCGCGCCGGGCGAGCGACTGACCAGCACCGCCGCACCCCCCACGCCGCCACCGCTCGCGCTGAGCCCCAGGTCGTTGATCAGCCATACCTTGTGCTTGGGGTCGTAGGCGACCGCCGGATCGGAGGCGCGTGGATATCTGCCGGCTGGGGTGCCGAACACGGTCGTCCCGGGCAGAAATCCGTGGCTCCAGCTGGTGCCGGCATTGGTCGATGTCGCCCAGCCGATGTTCGACGCGCCGCCGTCGAAGAAGCGCCCTACCTGAAACGTCGACACGATCGTCGACCCGAACGCGAACGTGTCCGGCTCAACCTCGGTCGCGTGGTAGCTGGAAGCGTTGGTGTAGGGATCGCTGCTCACCTGCGTCAACGCAACGTTGGCCAGGGCGGTTGCCGACCCGAACAGCAACGCGAGCAGACCGCAGACGCCCGCGGCTGCGCTCCGCACCCACCGGCTCGCTCGACGGGACAACTGGACACCTCCCATATTTCCCTGGCTGGCGTCCGACGTCACCGCGGCGCAGCCTTTCCCATACGTGATCGCGGCGAACCTACCACGCGCCCTTCAGGGTTGCCAGCCCGCCAGGACGGGCGACCCCGCCGCCGCGTCGCCGCCGGCTCGGAACCGACGGGCGATTTCGCTGACCGCGGTGAACCGTGTGGGGACGATGAGGCGGATGAAGATCCATTGGTCGGCTGAGGGGCTGGAGGTGAGCAGCCACCGATGGTTGGGCGACCCGTCGATCCCCGTCAGCTGCTCCGGGGCGCTGAACAGGGTCTGGGGGCGGTGGCGCAATCCTTGGCGATTGGCGTCGACCAAGGCCACGCTGTCGGCTGGCTGGTTGCGCTGATGGAGGGTGACGGCGAGGCGGTCACCGGTCAGGAATGCGGCCGGTCCGAGAGTCTCGCCGGCGGGAGCAGTCTGCTCGGCGATGAGTCGCCCCCGGACGCTGTAGAGGCTGAGACGGTGCCTTGCCACCGCGAGCAGGCGGCCGCCGCCAGCCGCCCAGAGCAACTGTTGAGGCGCGGCGGGCGGCCTCACACGCCACAGCAGCGCGCCTGTATCGGCGTCGCGCAACTCGATGTGGCCGCTCTGGTCGGAGAACGCGATCCGATGCTCCTGGCCCGCGTTGGCTGCCACGCCGGCGTCACCGGCGCGACGCCGCCGTCCAGCGGATGGTCCTGGCTCCCGTCCCCGGCGACGATCCGCAGCGATCCGCCCGCGAGATAGGCGACCCGGTATCCGTCCGGGGACCAGCGCGCGAGCGTGACGCGGGCCGGGCTGGAGAGTGTCCACTGCCGGCGGCCGTGGGGGTCGAGCGCCACGAGCTCGGAGCCGCGCCACGCGGCGACGTAGAGGCTGTGCGGAGACCAGGCGGCGGCGGTGTAGCGGCCGAGGTAGCGACGGCTGCCGTCGGCGTGGACGATCCACGGCCCGCTGGGAGAGTTCACCAGCAACTGACCCCCACCCGGAAGTCCGGCCAGCACCGGACGCGGATGCAGCGGGGCGCTGACGCCGATGGCCTGGCGAAACCAGCGTGCGAGCGCCTCACGCGGCGCGCTGGCGGTCGCCAGAACAATCGCGGCGACGGCAATCAGGCAGGCCACCACGGGCACCGTCACCCGCCATCGAGGACGGCCCCGCGATGCGGTCCTCGGCTGGTAGGCGCTGCGCACGACTCGCCACGCGCGCGCCTGCACCTCCGGGCTGCTCTGTATCGGTATCGCCGCCAGACGCTCTGCAAGCTCGGCTTCGGTCACGTGACGCGCTCTCGTTCTATCTGCGCAGCGAGCCTGTCCAGCCCGCGGCGCAGGCGTGAGTTGACCGTGCCGCGTGGCACGTCCAGTGCGCTCGCGATCTCGCCCGGAGAGAGATCCTGGAGGTAGCGCATCACGATCACCGCACGATGATCGGGGTCGAGTTCGGCGAGGGCAGCGAGCACGTCGTCATCGGTCTCAGGCTGTGGCTCGGTGCCGGCCTCCGGGATGGTCGCGGTGGGCGTTTCGCGCCGGGCGGCTCGCATCCGCGTCCAGTCGATCGCACGGTTGATGACGATCCGATGAAGCCACGGCGCGAACGGGCGCCGGCGGTCAAAGCGTCCCAGCGACCGCACCGCGGCCAGGAACGCTTCCTGCGCGACGTCCTCGGCGCCGGCGCGATCCTGGCAGACCAGATAGGCGGCGCGGTGGGCGCGGGGCCAGTGGCGATGAAATAGCGTCTCCAGGGCGGCTTCTGACCCGTCGCGGGCGGCGCGAATGAGGGCGGCGTCAGAGCGGTCATGATCACTCACCGGCGGTTCACGGGCGAACCCATCACCCCGTATACGTGCCGAGGCCGGTGCGAAGTCCTTAAGCCCGGAAATCTGCACGCCCATCTCGGGACGATCATCCCAAAGCCTGTCCGGGCCGGGGCGCGATTCCCGGCGACGTTGCGCCGGTCACGGACTTCTGTGAGCGCGGATTGCGTATCTGGGCTATGCGCTACAGCCTGTGGTTGTTTGTCCTGGTGTGCCTGCTGTCTGGCTGCGGCGGTTCAGATCGACCTCGAGCCCACCGTTTGACGCCACGGTTGACATCGGTCCGCGCGGCCACGCCGGCGGGAACGCTCACGGTCGCCGCCACCCATGTCCGCCACCCGGCGCACCAACCGCCGCTGTGGGCCCTGGTGACCGCCCAGACCGAAGATCGGCTCCTGGAGGTGGACCTGCGAAGCGGGCGCGTGGTACGCCGGGTGCGCGTGCCCGGCGACCCTGAATACGTCGCCACGACCGGGGTCGGCGGCCCCATCATCGTTCCCAGCTCGGCCTCCGGCACGGTCACCGTGCTGGGCGGCCCATCGTTACGCATGATCAAGGTGGTGTCGGGCTTTGGCGCTCCGCACATCCCGGCGATCGCACCGGGCGGCGGCTACGCCTATGTCACCGACGATGCCCGCGGACAGCTCGACGCGATCCTGCTCACTACCGACAGGGTCATCTCGCGCACCTTCGTGGGGGCCGGAGCGCACCACCTCGCCTTCAGCCCCGATCAACGGCAGGTATGGGTCGCGCTCGGCCAATCCGCGCCGACGATCGCCATCCTCAGCACCGTGGCGAGCCGGCCCCCGCCGCCGTCAAGCGTCATCGGTGATCCCGGGCACCCTCACCTGATCGGACAGTTTCACCCCGGTTACCGGGCCCACGACCTGCTGTTCACGCCCGACGGCCGCCGGGTCTGGATCACCTCGGCGAGCGGTCCCGACATCGGCGTCTTCAATGCTCGCAACCACAGTCTCCGGTTCCGCGTCCCCGCTGGTCCCCCGCCCCAGCACGTCGTTTTCGCCGGCCGCTACGCGTACGTGACAAGCGGCTACGGCAGCCAGATCGAACAGGTGTCCCGGGCCAGCGGGCGCGTTCTCAAGCGCGTCGCCGCGCCGTACGGATCGTTCGACCTCGACGCCGGCGGCGGGTACGTCGTCACCTCATCCCTGCTGCGAGGCACCCTCGCCATCTATGACACCCGGCTGCGCTTGCTACGCGTCCGCAAGCTCGCGCCGTCAACCGAAGACGTGACGATCTTCCGGCCGTAGGAACTTCGATCGGCCTTTTGCGGAGCGATACCCGTAGGAGCGGGAGAACCATCCGGGCCCGCCGGGGGTCCCAAGACTGGCGACAGCAGCATGTTTTGAGTGGTATAAACAGCTTTTAAGGCGGTCGGACCGAGGATCGGGAGGCGGTGGAACCGCCAGCCATCTACAGAGGGGTGTACAGATGCATCGGAATCGCAGGATCGCGGTCGGCGCGGCCGTGGTCGGATCACTCAGCCTGGGCGTAATCGGCGTGTCGCCGGCCCTGGCCGACTCGGGACGCTACGCCGGCCTGGCTTCGGGCCCGCTCGGCGTGGCCAGCGCCGCCGCTCCCCTGGCCAACATGGTCAGCAACACCTTCGCCGGCTGGGTGTTTGTGAAGAAGGGCAGCACGAGCGTCAGCTCGGTGTTCACGATGCCGGCGATGAAGTGCACCAAAGCGCAGAGCGGGGTCAGCCCCGGCTCGTTCATGCTCTCGGGCACGACCGCCAAGCTGCAGTTCAACGGTGCCGGCGTGTTGATCGAATGCTCCAGCGGCCAGCCGGGCGCCGCCGCCACAGCGATCGTCGACTTCAATCAGAAGTTCGACACCACGCATCTCCTGTTCATCGGAGACCAGATCAAGTCCACCGTGAGCGCGTCAGCGACGAAGACGACCGCCACCGTCTCCGACCTCACGCACAAGTTCACGTTCACGAATTCGGGACCTGGCAGTCCTGCGCTGCAGGAGATGATCATGGACGACTCGGTGGTCGTCGGGAGCTCCACCGGAGGCAAGCAGCTCCCGGTGACCAACTTCACCAAGATTCCGTACACGCTGGGTACGGTCGGCGGCAAGGCCCTCGGCACGGTCACTCCCCGCGCGGCGTACGACATGAAGACCAAGGCCACCACGCCGGTCCTGCAAATCCAGACCGGGCCGTTGACCGGAGCCACGCTGAACGCGTTCACCACGACGTTCAAGCACGCCTGACAGCTGATTTCTGGCGGGGCCCCGCCGGGGGCCCCGCTTCGCCGCATCCTGGACTTCGCCGGCCTCAGCGCTGCGTCCGACTCCGCGTGCCCTGCGTCTGGCCACGTCGATGCTCCGGGGCTGAGGCGGCTGTGGTGTAGGTGTAGCGACCGCCCGGGCTGGTGGGGCTGGTTCCGACCGAGTCGATCACGTAGACGTTCCTGAGACCGGGCTTGGTGGCCGCGCCGGTGGTGGCGGTGATCACCGTCGGGGACTGGACCACGACGTTGGTGGCGGGGATCGCGGACGGACCCGGGCCGGAGCCCTGGCCGATCACCACTGTGGCGCCGGGCACGAACCCGTTGCCGACGATCGCGATCGGTGTGCCGCCCGTGACCGGGCCCGAGTTCGGGCTGACCTGAGACACGGTGGGGGCCAGATAGGTGTAGAGATCACCGTTGTTGGCCGGGCTGGTACCGCCGATGTCGGTCACGAACAGGTTCCAGCGACCGGGCTTGGCTGGCCCACCGGTGGTGGCGGTGATCTGGGTCGAGGAGACCACGGTGACGTTGCTGGCGCGGATCGCCGAGGGGCCGGCTCCGGAGCCCTGGCCGATCTCGACGGTGGCGCCGTGCACGAACCCCGTGCCGGTGATCGTCACCGCGGTTCCGCCGTTCATGGTCCCGAACGCCGGGCTGACCGCCGTGACCGTCGGGACGGTGACGGCGGGCGGACGGGTCGCGATCCCCGACGGGCCGGGGCCGGTCGCGACCGTCGCGGGGCTCTTGGGCGCCAGCGCCCCGCCCGCGTCGATGTCGTACTGCGACACCGTGCTGGTTGAGTAGTCGCTTACGTACAAGCTGCCGCCATCCGGGGAGATCGCCAGGTGCCCGGAACTGCCGCCGGCCGTGACCGTGGCCGGGGTCTTGGCCGCCAGCGCCCCGTCGGCGCCGACACTGAACTGCGACACCGTGCCGGCACGGTAATTGGTCACGTACGCGCCGGTGCCGGCCGGGGAGAGCACCACTCCCTGCGGGCCGTCTCCCGTCGGCGCCGCGGCCGGGGTCATGGGCGAAAGCTTCCCGCCCGCCCCGATGTCGTACTGGGACACCGAGTTGCCAAAGTCGTTGGTCACGTAAGCGCTGTGACCGTCGGGCGAGACCGCCACGTCGACCGGACCCACGCCGGTAGCGACCGCGGCCGGGGTTTTCGGCGTCAGCTTCCCGGCCGCGCCGACGTTGTACTGCGAGACCGAGTCGTCGCTGAAGTTGGCCACGTATACGCTGCGACCGTCCGGCGACACTGTCACCCCGTGCGGGGCGGTGCCGGCGGCTACCGATGTGGGGGTCTTGGGCGTCAGCAACCCACCGGCGCCCACGTCATACTGCGACACCGCGCCGCCGCCGACGCTGGTGACGTACACGTTCTTGCCATTCGGGGAGACCGCCACACCTTGAGGGTCGTTGCCCGCCGGGACTGCAGCGGGGTTCTTGGGCGACAGCGTCCCTCCGGCGCCGATATCGAACTGCGACACGCTGTTGTCGAACTCATTGGTGACATACGCGCTGTTGCCGTCCGGGGATACCGCGACCGCGTACGGGCCGCTGCCGGCCGCCGCCGTGGCCGGGCTCAGCGGGAACAAAGCCCCGCCCGCCCCGGTCCCGAACTGCGACACGGTCGCGTTGCTCAGGTTGGCGACGAATACGAACGGCGCCGCCGAAGCCGTCGCCGCAAACGACCCCAACGCGACGATCAGGACGACCACGGCGAGCATCCGGCGCGCCACGACGGCTAGAAGGCCCCGGCCCGTCGGGCGGCGGGGTCTGGCGGTTTTGAACATGGAGTCCTCCTCGTGGTGGTCGCTGGCCGGGCCGGCCAGTGGCCCGGGCGAATGAGTCATCGGTGCTGCCCCCGGTCCGTGGCTCGCCAGCAGACCGTCGATCGCCGCCAGCAACCCCAGCCAGCCGGCGAATTCACGGGCGGGCTTCCCCGCTGCGCTGGCGCATCCCCTGAGCGATACCTCAGTGACAAGCAGTTCCAAGCGGATCTCGATCCGCGACGGTTCGGACGCAGTCCCAGCAGGCTCTCGTTGCACTCCGACAGCATCCGCGAGAGCACCGCGTCGCACAATAGGGGGCACCCCATACCGACCCCCCAGACTTTTGTCTCCTACGGCGTCGGTGGAATGTGAACCTCGACCGGCAGCTCACGCCGAGAACGTATCCCGAGCTTGCGATAGACGTTGCTCAGATGCAGCTCCACCGTCTTGGGGGTGACGAACAGTCCCTGCGCGATCTCCCGATTGGTCTTTCCCCCGGCGGCGAGTGCCGCGACGCGTCGCTCGCTCGCGGTCAGCGCGGCGACGCCGCCCAGCGCCGTCCGGCGTGGCCGTCCACCGGCCGCGTGCAGCTCTGAGCGGACGTGGGCGGCCAGCGGCAGCGCGCCGAGCGCGTCGGCCAGCTCGAGCGCCTGCCGGAGCGGCCTGCGGGCATCGGTGGGAAGGCCCGTTCGCCGGAGCCCGGCGCCCCACGCCGCCAGCGCCTTGGCCTGCTCCAGCCGGGCCGGCGATCCCGCGACCACATCCACGGCTTGGCGGAGGTGATCCAGCCCCTCCCCGCGCTCGATCGATCCCAGCGTCCGCAACGCTCGCGCCACCGTTCCCGGCGCGCCCCAGCGCCGCGCCAGCTCAAGCCCTTGCGTAGCGAACGTCACAGCCTCCTCGCTGCGCCCGAGGTGGTGAAGCGCCACCGCAACGGAGAGGCGCCACGGCGTATCGACCGGGTTGGCGACTTGGGCGAAGCGCGGCCCGAAGATCTTGGCTACGACCAGCGCCTCGTCGAACCGAGCCTCGGCGACCAGCAGCTCGAGCTTGCTGTGCAGCCAGTAGCGCGTAGCTTCACCGCCGTCGCCGGGATCCGTCGATTGCTCCAGGGCGCACCGGGCGCCGGCGAGGTCCCCGCGCTCGCGTAGAACAGCCGAGAGAATCGCGTCGTGGTAGAGGCGGCCCTTTGAACCCATGCCCCAGAGCTTGCCCTCCGCCGAGCTCCTTATCGACTCCTCGGCATCGGCGAGCTCTCCCCTCCAGTACAGCGTGAAGCCGCGCCACAGCGTGACCGACTTCTTGGCGAACAACGAGCCGCGGCTGTAGGCGTCGGCCAGCGAGTGCTCCCACGCCTCGATCGCCTCCTCCCGATCGGCCAGGGCCAGCACGCAGATGGCGATGACTCCGAGCAGCCCATTGTCAGCCGCGATCAGCTCGCCTCCGGCCAGCGCCTCGAGCGCCAACTCGGCGCAGCCGTCGCTCGGACCGCCGGCCAGCATCCAGTCCTGGACGGCGACCGCGGCGATCATCTTTGCGCCCAGGCCCGCCCCCACCGGGCGCGTCCGGTAGGCCTCGAGCCGACCGAGGGCCTCGGCGTCGCCGCCCTCGAGCAGGACCGCCATCAGCTCGAGCGCCTCCAGCGCGTGCCGAAGATCGTCCAGCTCCGGTCCGAGCTCCGCCGCAGCTCGGCGTGCCAGCGTCGCGCCCTCGGCCGGCTGGCCGGTGAACAGCAGGACTCGCCCGAGGAGTTGGGCGGCGGCCGCCCGAGCCCGCATGTCCTCGAGCAGTCCGTAGGCCTGAGTGAGGTGCTCGACGGCGGCCGTCCCGCTGGTGAGTGCCTCGGCGCGGCCCAGCTCGAATAGCAGCTGCGCCCGCCACTCCGGCGGTGGTGGCTCGCGCAGCGCCCGGGCGAGGTAGGAGACCGCGCCTTCCGCCGCGCCCTTGTGCCGCGAGGACTGGCCGGCGCGCATCAACGTTTCGACGACCCACCGCCGGCCGCGCGGCGGACTGAGGAGCAGATGGGCGGCCACCCGTTCTGCCGCGGCCCCGGCGTCTTCCAGCAGCCGGGCGGCACGCTCATGTGCGAGCGCCCGCTCCACCGTGGACATGTCGTTGTACACCGCGGCGCCGAGGAGCGGATGAACGAACCCCAGCGAAGGTCCCGGCCGGAGGACCTCGACCCGGACCAGCACCGCCACGGCGGCCCCGGCCGCCTCGACATCCACGTCCGCCAGCGCCGCCACCGCGGAAAGATCCGAGTCGTCGCCGAGCACCGCCGCCGCGCGCGCGGTTCTCACCGCACCCTCCGATAGCCGAGCCAGGCGGAGGAGAACCGCACGCGATGTAACGCGAGGGCCGAGATCAGCGACGGTGGCGACATGGGCGGCGTCAGGTCGAACCCCCTCGCCCTCCAGGGTCTTGAGCAACTCTTGCAGCAGCAGGGGATTGCCGCCCGTGGCGTTGTGGCAAGCCGCCGAGAATGCCTCGTCGGCGTTCTCACCGAGGCGAGCGCGAACGAGTTCGCCCGCCGCCGCCCCGCTCAGCGCGCCGGGATGCATCGACACCGTCAGCGGATCCCGCATGATCTCGCTGAGCGGTGAGAAGTCGGCCTGCTCCGAAGGCCGTAGCGTGAGGATCAGCAGCACCGGCATCCCTCCAGCCGACGCACCA
The DNA here is from genome assembly GCA_963744195.1 of uncultured Solirubrobacterales bacterium. Classification (GTDB taxonomy): domain Bacteria; phylum Actinomycetota; class Thermoleophilia; order Solirubrobacterales; family Solirubrobacteraceae; genus Palsa-465. The sequence continues at coordinate 208,248 of CAVUSY010000009.1, read as the reverse complement.
GGTACGCGAGGAAGCGCAAGGACGCGTCGTCGCACCAGTGAACGTCGTCGATCGCCATGACCAGGGGCGCGTCCCCGGTGACGTTGATCGTCATCCAGTACAGCCCGTGCAACGACGCAAACGACGGGTCCGCCGTCGGCTCAACCGGCCCGCGCGCGGCGGCGAGCTCGAAGACCTCCCGCGCGGCGCCGGCAGCCCCGTCCAGCGCTGACCCGTCGGCTCCGGCCAGGCTCTGCTCGAACAGCTGGCGCACGATCCCGAACGCGAACTCACGCTCCAGCTCTCCGCCCCGCGCGCTGAGAACGCGTAGGTCTGATTCAGCTGCCAGCCGACGCGCCTCGTCGAGTAGACGCGTCTTGCCGATGCCGGCAGCTCCCTCTATGACCACGACGCGTGACCGCCCGGCTGCCGCGTCGCCGATCACGGTGTGAAGTGCCGCCACCTCGCGCTCGCGCTCGACCAGCGCCGCCCGCGCCCAGGATTCGGCGAAGGCTGCGCTGTGTGGGATCACGGATTGTGGATGCTGGGGTTGCCCTTGACGCTTGGTCTGGATCGTCGCAGAACCAGCGGGCATTCGCTCCTCGCCCGCCACGGGTGCCGTGACGAACACCGGATGGCATACTGCCAGCGGGAGGAGCGGGCGACGGTGGACGAGGCAGGACCGCGCCCGCACGAAGAGACAGCATGAGCATTCACGAGCCGAGGGGCGCCACGTCCGGCTCTCTGGCGCCCGGCACGGTTGGCGTTGCCCATATCGTTTTTCTGGTGCTGGGGGCGGCCGCGCCGATGGCGGCGATCGTCGGCGCGATGCCCGTCGCGGTGGCCATCGGCGACGGCAAGGGGTTCACCGGCGCGTATGTGCTCGCCGGCCTCGTGCTGCTGCTGTTCTCGGTCGGATATTCCGCGATGAGCCGGCACGTCACCGACGCCGGCGCCTTCTACAGCTACGCCGCGCGGGGACTGGGTCGTTCGGCCGGAAGCGCGACGGCCTATATCGCGCTGGTCGCCTACAACGCCATGGCGATCGCCCTCAGCGTGGCGTTTGGTTTCTTCGCCCACTCCTCCTTCAAGGACGTCATGCACCTCGACCTGCCATGGCAGGCATGGTGGGGGATCGGGGTGGGGACCGCGGCCTTGCTGACCTACCGACAGGTGGCTCTGACCGCGCGCGTCCTCGGCGTGGCGCTGATCGGCGAGATCCTGATCCTCCTGGTCTTCGACGTGGCCGTATTGGCCGACAAGGGGCCGGCCGGGTTCTCGTTGTCGGTCTTCACGCCCGGTGCCGTGTTCTCCGGCGCCGCGGGCATCGGCATCCTGTACGCGTTCACTTCGTTCGTGGGATTCGAGGCGGCGGCCATCTACGGCGAGGAGGCCAGACACCCGGAACGGACGATCGCCCGCGCCACGTACATCTCGCTCGCGATCGTCGGCGTCTTCTACACGCTGACGACCTGGGCTGCGATCACTGCCTACGGCGCCGATCACGCGCAGGCAGCTGCCCGCGCCGGCCCGAGTGCGTTCGTCTTCGCCGCCAACCAGGTGGAGGTCGGCACGGTTGCCACCAAGGCCATGGAGATCCTCGTCGTCAGCAGCCTGTTCGCTGGCTTTCTGGCCTTTCATCAGGGCGCCGCCCGGTACTTCTTCGCCGTTTCCCGCGATGGTCTGACGTTCCGTTGGCTCGGGCTGACCCACCGTGGTCGCGGAACGCCGCACATCGCCCAGGCCTTGCAACTCGCGATCGTGACGGTGGTCGTGGGCGTCCTGGCGCTGTTCGGCAGCGACCCGTACCTCCAGATCGCGGCGCCGATCCTGGCGCTGGGCACCCTGGGAATCGTCGTGCTGCAAGCGGCTGCCAGTGTCTCGATCGCGGCGTTCTTCCGCCGACGGGGGGACCGGCGTCTGTGGGTGACCCTGATCGCGCCATCGTTGGCCAGCGCCGGCCTGATCGCCGCCGCGGTGCTGGCCGTCGTCAACTTCGGGCAGCTGGTGGGCTCGAGCTCGGCTGTCGTCGCCGCGTTGCCGTGGCTTTACGTCGTCGCCGCCGTGGCCGGGTTGATGGCTATCGCGCGACTACGAGCCCGTCGCCCCGAGCAGTACGCGCGCTTGGCCCCTGAACCCCAAGTCGATCTGGTCCCGTGACCGCCGCTGCGGGGGGCCAGTCGGGCTACGGTGAGCTGAAGCGATGCGCAGGATGGTGGCGATATCCGCGATGGTGCTGTCGGTCGCGGCGTGCGGCACGGCCGACGGCGTGGCCCCCATCGGCCATACCTCGGCAATCAGGGCGGGACCCGCAGGCCGCACGGTGCTCGTGCTCACGCAGACGCTGGGTTACCACCACGCGTCGATCCCGTGGGCGGTTGACGCCCTCCGTCGCGTGGCCGCCCGCGACGGCCGCTACCGCGTCGTGTTTCTCGCCGGGGCGTCGAAGCTCACCCCGTCCGCACTGAAGCGCAGCGCGGCGGTCGTGTTCCTGCTGACCACGGGAGAGCTCCCGCTCAGCCCATCCGAGAAGCAGGGGCTGCTGTCCTTCGTGCACCGCGGGGGCGGACTGGTCGGCTTTCACTCCGCCACCGACACGTTTCACCACTGGCCGGCATACATCCGGCTGATCGGTGCGGAGTTCAGCCACCACCCCCTCCCGAGCACCGAACGCGTCGTGGTCGAGGACCGCCGCAGCCCCGCCACGCAAGCGCTCCCCGCCAGCTTCGCCATCCACGAGGAGTTCTACGTCTTCAAGCACGACCCGCGTCCTCATGTCCACGTCCTGGTGCGGCTCGCCACCGGGCGCGGCGGCCCGGACCGCCCGCTGGTCTGGTGCCGGCGCCGCGGCGGCGGCCGCGTGTTCTACGACGCCCTCGGCCACTTCCCTCAGACCTGGAGCGACGCTCGCCAGCTCGCCCTCGTCTCCGGCGGGATCGCATGGGCCGCCGGCCTGGTCAGGGCTCCGGACTGCTGATCACGACGGTCCCCCGCTTCAGGGCCTGGGAGCGCCAGCCAATGGGTATGTAGGCTCGGTCGCGCCAGCAAGCCAGGAAAGGACAGAGGCCTGAAATGAGCGTTATCGCCGACGAGGGAGTAGCTCAATTGCGGCGCCGCCTCGGCCGGGTCGGCGTCTGGCTCGGCTCGATCGGGCTCGTACCCGCCGAGCCGGAGCGCTCGGCCATCGCCCGCATCGAACAGCTCGGCTACCGAGCGGCGTGGTTTGGCGAGGGTCCCACCAATCGCGAGGCACTCACCCACGCAGGACTGCTACTGGCCGCGAGTGACCGGCTGCTCGTCGCGACCGGCATCGCCAACATCTGGGTGCGCGACGCGACAGCCGCCATCAACGGCGCCAACACACTCAACGAGGCCTACCAGGAGCGCTTCCTCCTCGGTCTCGGGGTCAGTCACGCCCCGATCGTGAACTCACGGGGTCACGACTACGCCAAGCCGCTGTCCGCGATGCGCCGGTATCTGGACGCGATCGAACAGCACAGCTACACCGCCCCCGCCGCTCCGCACCCCTCCCCCGTCCTGCTCGCCGCCCTGCGGCCGAAGATGCTGGAGCTGGCGCGCGAGCGCACCGTCGGAGCCCACCCGTATTTCGTGCCACCGTCCCACACCGCCCTGGCCCGAGAGATTCTCGGCCCGGGACCGATACTGGCGCCTGAGCAGGTCGTCGTGCTGGAGTCGGATGCCACCAGGGCGCGCGAGCTGGGACGCCAGCACATGACGGGATATCTGCGGCTGCCCAACTACGTCAACAACCTCCGGGCGCTGGGCTATGACGACGCGGACTTCGCCGAAGGAGGCAGCGAGCGGCTGGTGGATGCGATCGTGGCGTGGGGCGACGAGGCGGCGATCGCCGGGCGGGTTCGCGAGCATCTTGACGCCGGCGCAGACCACGTCGCGGTTCAGGCCTTCGCAGAGACTCCCGATCAGGCCCTGACCCAGCTCGAGCGACTCGCCCCGGCGCTGGTCGAGCTCTGACCCGCGGGCGGGTGCCCCGGCGGACTGCGCCACACGCTCTCGCCACAGCAACCTGGCTGCACCGTGATCAGGCCCATACGTCGTCGGGCGTCTCCGGCCGGTGGGGTCGCGGCTCAAATCCCGGTAGGGTCGCGGCTCAAATCCCGGGAGGACTCGTGCGCAAGCTCATATCGCTGATCGTCGTAGGTTCGATGCTGGTCGTCGCCGGTGCCGCGCAGGCGAGCCCGCGCAGCGTGTTCAAGGGCGCCGTGAGATGCGCGACGCAACCGGGCGGAGTCCGCCTCTGCGGCTCGCTGGTGATCCACAAGGTCCCCACGCCGGTCCGAACCCTCGCCACGAGCTGGGACGGCACGGCGGTCGACGTCAACTTCGCGCTGCCCGCAGCCTCAGCCCACCACCGCGGTCCCTATCCGCTGGTGATGCTGTTTCACGGCTACGGAGGCTCCAAGCTCGGTCTGGGCAACGGCGGCGGCGGGATCGGCTCGGCGATCTCCTCGATGACGCCTTGGCTGAAGGCCGGCTATGCCACCTTCAGCATGTCTGACCGCGGCTTCGGTGAGTCGTGCGGAACGGCGGCGAGCCGCGCCTCGGTCCCGGCCCGAGCCTGCGCGCGCGGCTACAACCACCTGCTTGACACCCGGTACGAGGTCCGCGATGCCCAGTATTTCGCCGGGGAGCTGGCCGACCAGGGCCTCGTATCGCCGACCCGGATCGCGGCGATCGGTGGCTCCTACGGTGGGGGGATGTCGATGGCCCTGGCCGCGCTGAGGAACCGGGTCATGCTGCCCAACGGACGGCTGGTGCCGTGGCGTAGCCCGGGTGGCAAGCGGATGAGCCTCGCCGCCGCGTCTCCGTTCATCCCCTGGACCGATCTGGCCTACTCACTGGTCCCCAATGGGAGCACACTCGACTACGTCGCCGACGCGCCGTACCGCGGGCGCTATGGCGTGATGAAGGACTCCTACGTCAACGCCCTCTACGCCACCGGGTGCAACACCCCGACGACGTTCTGCACCACCACGAACCCCAACTGGAACCTCGGTCGGTGGCGTCAGCGGCTCAATCAGGGCGAGCCGTACACCGGCGCACTCGTGGGGCAGATCCTGCATCAGACGACGACCTACCACTCCTCGTATCACATCGATCATTCAGAGGCCCCGGCCCCGCTCCTGATCGCCAACGGTTGGACCGACGACCTGTTCCCGGCCGACGAGGCGCTTCGCTTCTACAACCGCACCACCACCCAGTATCCGAACACGCCGATATCCCTGTTCTTCGGCGACTGGGGCCATCCCCGAGCGCAGAACAAGGCCGCCGACACGGCCCGCTACGTCGCCGCCGTGCACCGCTGGCTGGGCTATTACGTGGACCGGCACGGCCGCAGGCCCTTCCAGGGCGTCCAGGCGCTGACCGAGACCTGTCCGTCGTCGGCGAGCTCCCGCGGGCCCTACCGCGCCCCTGACTGGGCCCGGCTGGCACCGGGCGAGGTCCGCATGACGAGCCGAGGGACTCAGACGATCCGGCCCAACGCCGGCGACCCGGCCATCGGCAGGATCTTCGATCCACTCGCCGGCCACCCCTGCGCCACCGCACCCGGCACCACCCAGAAGGGCACGGCGACCTACCGCCTGCGGGTCCGCCGTGCCTTCACCATGATCGGCGGCGCGACCGTGATCGCCGACTTCGCGCTGCCCGGCGCCAACTCCCAGGTCGCCGCGCGACTGCTCGACGTGGGACCGAACGGCCGGGAGACCCTGGTCAGCCGGGGACTCTGGCGGCCGCGGGTCTCGGCCCAGCCGGTGCGGCAGGTGTTTCAGCTGCACCCCGGCGGCTGGCGGTTCGCCTCGGGCCATACCGTCAAGCTCGAGCTGCTGCCCAACGACGCGCCCTACGGCCGGGCCTCCAACGGTCAGCGGGACGTGAGGATCTCGCGCTTGCAGCTCCGTGTTCCGACCGTCAATCGCCCCGGCGCCGCCGGCGGGCAGGTCAAGTCGCCGTTGGCGAAGTTCCTCCCCGCCGGATACAAGCTCGCGCTCGAGTTCGCTCAGGCTCGGTAGAGGCGCGCTGGGCGTTAGGCGGCCTGGCGTTCGATGTGTGGTTCGGGCGGCTCGGCGAGGTATCGGTCCGACTCCGCTTGGGTCGCGAGTTGGGCGACCGCCGGCGCCTCGCGGGTTCGCAACGCGATACGCGCGGTGACGATTCCGGCCGCGATGCTCGCCGCACCGATGATGAAGGCCAGGTGATAGCCGCTGACCAGTGAGTTCGCGACGGTGTGACCATCGCCCTCGAGCGCCTTTGAGCGGTTGGTGGCGATCGTCCCGAGCACCGCCAGGCCCAGCGCTCCGGCCACCTGTTGGGAGACGTTGATGATCCCCGACCCCAGGCCGGCGTCGGCGGCGGGAACGTCGGCCATCGCGATCGTCAACAGCGGCATGAACGCAGTGCCGATCCCGAGGCCGATGGCGAAGTAGGCGAAGAAGATGGTGGGAAAGAAGCTGGTGTGAATCCCAGCGGTGCTGATCAGCCCCAGCCCGATCATCACCGTGACCATCCCCATCGTGAGTACGCGCATCGGGCCGAGGCGAGCCACCAGACGAGCGGTGACCCCCAGCGACAGGATCCCGACCGTCACTGTCCAGGGCAGGAACGCCAGGCCGGTCTGGAACGCGCTGTAGTGGAGCACGTGCTCGAGGTAGAGCGTGCCGAGGAAGAAGGTCGAGTACATCCCGGTGACGAGAAAGCCTCGCACCGCGCTCGAGCCGATCAGGCCGCGGAGACGTAGGATGCGCAGGGGCATGATCGGATTCTCGATCCGAGATTCGACGGTCAGGAAGGTGCCCATGAGCGCGATCGCCAGCGCCCCGAACCCGAGCACCTGGGATGAGCCCCAGCCGTGGCTGGTGGCTTGCACGATCGCGTAGACGGCGGTCATCAGTGAGGCGGTGACGAGGACGGAGCCGACCCAGTCGACGCCGTGTTCCAGGCCGATGCCGTTATCCCGGGGAATCAGAGCCCGGCCCAACGCGATCGTGGCGGCCCCGATGGGGAGGTTGACGAAGAAGATCCAGTGCCAGCTGAGGGCCTGGGTCAGGGCGCCGCCGGCGAGCAGGCCCAGCGACCCTCCGGCGACCGCGACGAACACGTAGGCGCTCATCGCGCGGGCCCGGTCGCTCGGGAGCGGAAACTCGGTGACGATGATGGCGAGGATCACCGACGCCTGCATCGCGGCGCCGATGCCCTGCGCGAAGCGAGCGGCGATCAGAAAGCCCTGGCTGGGGGCCAAACCGCACAGCGCCGAGGCCGCCGTGAACACGACCACCCCGGCCAGGAAGACGCGCCTGCGCCCGAGGAGGTCCCCCAGCCGCCCGGCGAGGAGTAGGAAGCTGCCGAAGGTGATCAGGAAGGCGTTGACGACCCAGGTGAGGTTGCCCTGGGAGAAGTGGAGGTCGCGCTGAACCGCGGGCAGGGCCACATTCACGATCGTGGTGTCCAGGACGATCATGAGCTGCGCGAGGCAGACGACCACGAGAGCCATCCAGCGGCGGCGGTTGCTGGTGGCAGTGGGCTCAGAAGCAAGGTTCATCTTTGGTCCAGACTGTTGATGCCGGCGAGCGGCGGTGATAAACTGGAGGCATCCTCCAGAACTAAGCGGAGGATCCCTCCAGAACTATACGGAGGCATCCTCCGGTTTGTCAAGACAAGTTCACCGATTTCTTCATGACCACGACCGACACCTCCGCTCTCCGTCCTGCCTCGCGACCGAAGCGAGCTGACGCCCAACGCAACTACGACAAGGTGGTCGTAGCGGCTCGGGAGGCGTTCGCCGAGGGTGGGGCGTCCACGTCGCTGGAGGAGATCGCCCGTCGCGCCCAGGTCGGGATCGGGACGCTCTACCGTCATTTCCCCACCCGCCAGGCGCTGCTGGAGGCCGTCTACGTCGGCGAGGTGCAGGAGCTGTGCCGATCGGCCGCTGACCTTGACAAGCTGGAGCCCTGGGACGCGTTGGTCGGCTGGCTGCACCGGTTCGTGGGGTATCTCGCCACCAAACAGGCGCTGGCGGGAGAGCTGCTGGACTACGTCGAGCGCGACGCTCCGGTGTTTCAGAGCAGTCGTCAGGCGCTCTACGCCGCGGGCGAGCCGCTACTCGAGCGCGCTCAGCAGGCCCGCGTGGCGCGCGCCGACACCAATCTCGCTGAGATCATCCAGATGGTCGGCGGGATCGCGAAGATTCCCGCCACCGAGCCGGGGCAGATCGACCACATCCTCGACATCGCGCTGGACGGGCTGCGCTATCGCGCCTGAGGCCTCGAGCGACGGCCGGGTCGCCGGCGACTCAACCGTTGAGCGCCGTGGAGAGGTCGCCCGCCAGGTCGCCACGCCCGACGATCACCACCTCGCCGAGGCCGAGCCAGGCCGCGACCAGGCGCAGCTCTACGGCCAGCTCGGCGGCCACATGGACGGGGTCGACGCCGGGCTCGGCCCAGGCCGACTGAACCAGCAGGGCGCCGCGCTGGCGATCGGCTTTGAGATCGACCCGGGCGACCAGCGTCTCACCCAGCAGGAACGGCAGCACGTAGTAGCCGTGCACCCGCTTGGCGGCCGGGGTGTAGATCTCGATCCGGTAGCGAAACCCGAACAGGCGCTCGGTACGGGGCCGAAACCAGATCAGGGAGTCGAAGGGGGACAGCAGCGCCCGGGCGTGAAGCCGGCGCGGCTGGCGGGCGGACGGCCAGAGGTAGGCCGGTACGCCCCAGCCCTCGACCTCGACCTCGATCAACTCGCCGGCCGCCGCCAGTTCCGCGACGCGCGCCTTGGAGGCGGCTCGCGGCAGCCGGAAGTAGTCACCGAGGTCGGGCTCGGTGGCCACCCCGAGCGCCTGCGCGGCGATCCGCACCAGCTGGCGTTGCGCGTCTGACTCAGCCGGCGTGGGCCGATCGCGGATCTCGGCCGGAACGACCCGGTCGACGGTGTCGTACAGCCGCTCGAAGTTGATCCGTCTCGTCGCCGCCACCTGTCCGGTGAAGAACAGATGCTCGAGCGCGACCTTACCCTCGTGCCAGTTCCACATGTGCCCGGGGGTGGGCGCAGGACGGACCGCGCCCGTCTCGCGCGCGCGGATCGGGCCCCGCTCGGCGACCAGCTCGAGTGTCTCGGCCACCAGCTCGGGCTGGTCGCGGGCGATCCTCGCGATCGATCCCCACGCCTCCCGGTCCACGTCCGCCATCCGCCAGCGGAACAGGGGATGCAGCTCGATCGGGATCAGCGAGGCCTCGTGCGCCCAGTACTCAACCAGCCGGCGGTCGATCCTTCCGGTGCCGTGACCGGCGATGCGGTCCAGGCGCGAGCGGTCATAGGGACCGAGCCGCGAGAACACCGGCAGGTAATGCGACCGGCTCAAGACGTTGACCGAGTCGAGCTGGAGCACTCCGAGCCGGCTCACCAGCGCCGCGATCTGGTTGACACTCGGGGGCCTGGCTGGTCGCGATCGACCGAACCCCTGAGCCGCCAGCGCAATCCGCCGCGCGCGGGCCAGGCTCAGCTTGTGATCGACTCGGAGTGGGCTCATGGCGGTGGATCGCCCCGCGCTGCCTCTCGTTTTTTCCGCAATACAGACTGGGCGACGGGTCCTACGGTAAAGCCCAGAGCCGATGCTGCTCGGTTTCTTCTGTGGCGCGCGTCCTGCCGGCCACCCACCCGTCGTGCGGTAGCCTGCGCGTCCGCGGCGTTGCGTGACCGAGGTGGACGGACACTGCGCGTGTCCTCCTCTCCGGGGTCACCCCGGGGACACCCGATTGACCTGGCCAGTGCATCGCAGGCCCGTGACTGCGTCTAACGAGGCAGAGCAGGGCCCGCACGACAAGAGCAGTCGGCGCGCAACGTCGCGATCATGTCCGGGATGTACGACGCCCGCATCCGCGGTCACCTGGCGCGCTGCCTGGCCGATGCCTTCCTGGCCGGTATCTGGACCGCGCCAGCGCTGGTCGACCGCGCCGGCCAGGCGCTTGCGCCCCGTCCCCCCTGGGTCCGGGCGCTCGCGCATGACGTCCTGGCGGGCTACCACCGGCCACCGTTGGACCGACCGCGCGAGCTCGCGCGGTTCATCGAGACCCACCTGGCCGACCGGCCCCAGGCCGAGGCGGGCACGGCCGCCCCGCGGGTACGCCGGTGGCTGGTGCCCGCCAGCGCCATGGGCCGGCGGCCCTGGCCGGTACCGGAGATCGCGTCCGTCGGGGACCTGGCCGACCGGCTCGGGCTGGGCTACGGCGAGCTGCAGTGGCTGGCCGACACGCGTGGCCTGGAACGTACGGTCGAGGCTCGGCAGCTGCGTAACTACCGCTACCTGTCGCTGCCCCGCAGCCACGGGCCGGTGCGCCTGATCGAGCGCCCGAAAGCGCGGCTGATGGCCGTCCAGCGGCGACTCCTGCATGAGGTCCTCGACTGGATCCCTGCCCATCACTCCGCCCACGGGTTCACCCGGGGAAGGTCGGCGGTCAGTCACGCCGCAGAGCACATCGGCCGGCACGTCGTCGTTCGGTTTGATCTGGAGGACTTCTTCGCGGCGATCGCGGCAGGCCGCGTGTTCGGCATCTTCCGCACCGCCGGATACCCCGAGTCGGTTGCCTACCTGCTGACCGGCCTGACGACCAACGTGATCCCCCAGACCGTATGGCGAGAGCTCGCGCGCTCAGCCGATCCCGGACCCCCGGGGGCTGCCTTTCGCCTCGGCCGCCGCCTCGCCACTCCGCACCTGCCTCAGGGCGCGCCCACCTCGCCGGCGCTGGCCAATCTCGCCGTCTTCCGGCTCGACCGCCGCCTGACCGGGCTGGCGGCGGCGCTCGAACTCAGCTACACCCGGTACGCCGACGATCTCACCTTCTCGGGAGCCGCGCGACTGCTGGACAACGCCAACCGGCTTCGTGCCACCGTGGCGTTGATCGCGCGCGAGGAGGGGTTCGCGCTGAACGACCGCAAGTCGGCGCTGATCACCCGCGCCGGACGCCAGCGGGTGTGCGGCATCGTCGTCAATGAGCGTCTGAACGTGGCGCGGGCCGAATACGACACGCTCAAGGCCATCCTCCACAACGCGATTCGCCACGGCCCCGCCGGCCAGAACCGGGCCAACGTGCCTGACTTCCGCGCGCACCTGCTCGGCCGCATCGCCTGGGTGCAGTCGCTCAATCCCGAGCGGGGCGAGCGCCTGCAACGGCGCTTTGCCCAAATCTCCTGGGAGTCCACCGACGGGTAGGGTGGCGCCTATCGGTCCTATGAGCCTGACGGGTGCCTGGTCGGCCTCCCCGGCGGAGCGGCGCGTCGCTCGTTCGTCGTCGATGGCATCGGGGGCAGCGCTCCAGCGCCGAGTTCCCGTGGGGGACCTTGGTGGTCAACCTCAGCGGGCGGCCCTGCTCGGCCTGCTGGTGGGCGCATCGGTGGGGTCCAACGTGCTGGTGCTCGCCGGCACCGCCGCGCTGAGCTCCTACACCACGCTGTCGACGTGATGCTCGAGACCCACCGTCTCGCCCAGGACGACCAGGTTCTGGGCGCTGGCGCCAACCTGCTGGCGTCGCTGTTGATCGGGCTTGCCGCGGTGGCGCTCGGGCTCTGGGTCGCGGCAGCGCTGTGAACGAGGATTGTCTGAAGCTGACGGCATATATCGCTGATCGAGACCGCACCGGCGGGCGCTTGGTCGGCGAAGCATTGCTCGAGATCTGCGAGCGCCACGAACTGCAGACCAACGTCCTGATGCGCGGCGCCGACGGCTTCTCCGCGTGGCCTCCGAACTGCTTACGCATCGCCGACAGCACCTGGTTGGCGAATTGGTCCAGATCGCGCGACTCAAAGCGTGAGAACAGCGCGCTGGACAGCACCGGCGCCGGAACCCCCTCCTCGATCGCGGCGATCGCCGTCCATCGACCTTCGCCTGAGTCCGACACGCGTCCGGAGTACTCGTGCAGGTCGGGAGACTTGTTCAGCGAATCGGCGATCAGGTCCAGCAGCCAGGATGCGATCACGCTCCCGCGGCGCCACACCTCGGCCACGGCGGCGATGTCGATGTCGTACTGGTAGTACTCGGGGTGCTCCAGGGGCGCCGTCTCGGCGTCGGACTCACGCTTGACGTTGCCGGCGTTGGCGTTGCGCAGGATGTTCAGCCCCTCGGCGTAGCTCGCCATCAGGCCGTACTCGATGCCGTTGTGGACCATCTTGACGAAGTGGCCCGCCCCGGCGGGTCCGCAGTGCAGGTAGCCCTGTTCGGCCGCTACCGGATCACCTTCGCGGCCCGGGGTGCGAGCGGCGGCGTCGACGCCCGGGGCGATCGCCGCGAACAGGGGGCTGAGACGCTGGACCACCTCGTTTTCGCCGCCGATCATCAGGCAGTAGCCGCGCTCCAGGCCCCACACGCCGCCGCTGGTGCCCACATCGACGTAGTGGATCCCCTGAGCGATCAGCCCCTTGGCCCGCTCGATGTCGTCGCGATAGAAGGTGTTCCCGCCGTCGATGATCACGTCGTCGGGTTGCAGGCGTTGCGCCAGGTCGTCGACCGTCTGATGGGTAATGCTCCCGGCCGGGACCATCACCCAGGCGGTGCGTGGCGGCGTGAGCTTGGCGGCGAAATCGTCCATCGAGTTGGTCCCGGTGGCGCCTTCGCCGGCCAGCGTCTTGACCGCCTCGGGGTCGACGTCGTAGACGACGCATTCGTGCCCGTGCGCCATCAGTCGCCGGACGATGTTGGCGCCCATCCGACCCAGCCCGACCATTCCCAGCTGCATGGTGCTGTCTCCGTTCGTTCGAAATGGTCTCGCTAATCCCGAGAGGACACGAGCGCAGACTGCGCGCGCCTAGCCCGAGGAGGGCAGCCATGATCGCACGACGCCCGCTCAGAGCGAGGCGAACTCCTCAAACAGGGCCCGGGCGGCGACGATCCCGAGCGGGACGTACTCAGCCAGCAGACGCTCGTTGGGCGAGTGGATGTTGGCGTCCGGCAGCGAGAAGCCGCTGATTATCGTGGGGATGCCCCGGTCGGCCAGCGAGGCCACTACCGGCAGCGAACCGCCCGAGCGGATCAGAGCGGGTCGCACCCCCAGCACCCGTTCAAACGCCGCCAGCCCGAGCTGGACCGCCTTGGCGTCCGGAGCGACGACCCCGGGCGGCGAGGAGGAGATCAGCTCCACCTCGAGCTCCGCCCCCTCGGGCACCGCCGCGCGCAGGAGCCGTTCGAAGGCGGCGGCGATCTCCGGCACCTGCTGGCCCGGGGCGAGGCGGATCGACACGTTGGCCTGCGCCACCACCGGCAGCACGGTCTTCTGCAGATACGGCGATCCGCTGTCGATGCCGTTCACGTCCAGCGCGGGCTCCGCGAATGTGCGCAGATAGAACTCCTCGGCCGCGCGGGCGTCCATCGGCCGGGCGCCCTGATCGGCCAGCTCCGCGGCGCCGGCGGGCAGCTCGCGCCAACCCACCAGCTCCTCGTCGGTCGGCGCCAGGATCCCGCTGCGCAGAGGCTCCGCCAGACGCCCGTCGCGCGAGATCACTGACGCGAGTGTCTCGATCAGAGCGTGGGCCGCGTTCAGCGCCGCACCCCCGTACAGGCCGGAGTGAAGATCGCGCGCGCCCGTGCGCAGCGTCAGGTGGAAGTAGGCCAGCCCCCGCATCGCGACATTGAACGCCGGCAGGCCCCGCCGGATCATTCCGCTGTCGAAGATCACCGCCACATCGGCCCGCCGCTGATCCTGCTCCAGGAATTCGACGACGCTGTGGCCGCCGGTCTCCTCCTCGCCGTCGCAGACGAAGCGAACATTCACCGGCAGCTCGCCGGCCTGCGCGAGCTCGCGCGCCGCGCTCAGCAGCAGATACAGCTGCCCTTTGTCGTCGGCGACCCCGCGGCCGTAGAGGTATTCGCCGCGGACCTCGGGCTCGAACGGCGGCGACTCCCACAGCTCGAGCGGATCCGGTGGCTGGACGTCGAAGTGTCCGTAGCAGAGCACCGTGGGCGCGCTCTCGGGCGCCCGCGACGCCCGTAGCTCGGCGATCGCCAACGGTTGGCCGTGCCAGTCGGCGAGCTCGGACTCACCGCCGGCCTCGCGAATGAAATCGCACACCCATTCTCCCGCCCGCAGCACGTCGGATCGACGCGCCGGGTCGGCGCTCACCGAGGGGATCCTCAAGAACCCGGAGAGCTCGTCCAGCCACGGCGCCACGCCGACGAGCCTATCCCACGCGGGTGGCGGGGGGTCGGTTCGGCCCCGGGCCGTCCGCCCCGTGAGCGAGGATCACCAGCGTGACCCCGGTGGCGTTGCACAGCTTCTTCGCGGCGTCGGCCAGCGTCGCCGGTGCGTTGATCGGGCTGCTGTTCGTCGTGATCTCGGTGGCCCAGGAACGGCTCACCGCTCCGGACGCTGCGCAATCTCACCGCGTGCGGGCCTCGGCTGCCCTGAGCGCGTTCATCAACGCGTTGACCGTGTCGCTGTTCGCCCTCCTGCCCGGTGATGACCTCGGCGGAAGCGCGCTGGCGGTGTCCGTGGTGGGATTGCTGTTCGTCACCGCCTCGCTGCTGTCGCTGCTGCGAGTCAATCGCTCACAGCCCGGCGAGGCGCGCGACGCGCTGTTCCTGGTCGGACTGGTGGTCGCCCTGATCGTGCAGCTCTGCTTCGCGGTGGCGCTGCTGCGAAACCCCGCCGACGCCGGCGCAGCCAACGCCCTCGCGATCCTGGTGATCGTGTGCTTCTTGATCGGCATCGCGCGCTCCTGGGAGCTGATCGGCGGACCGTCGATCGGTCTCAGGGGCGAGATCGCCTCGTTGGTCCGAGCGCGCAGCCGCGACGGCGGCGAAGAGAATTAGCCCGATTCGGCGCAGTTGCGCGCGCCACTAGTCTCATCGGGATGCCATCGTTCAACGACTTCCTCTCCGACCGCTCCGTGGTCATCGCCGACGGTGCCATGGGCACCAACTTTCAGAACATGGGGATCGAGCCTGGAGTGGCGCCGGAGGAGTGGGTGATCGACGAGCCCGACCGGGTGCGCGACTTGCACCGCCGGTTCGCGGAGGCCGGTTCAGAGCTGGTGCTCACCGACAGCTTCGGGGCGACCAGCGCCCGGCTCGCCGACGGGCCCTTGGCCGGACGCGGCGCCGAGGTGAACGCCCGGGCCGCCGAGCTGGCCCGCGAGGCGGTGGGCGACGAGCGGCTGGTGGCGGGCTCCATGGGTCCGACCGGCCAGCTCGTGGAGCCCTTCGGGCTGCTCACGCGGGAGGTCTGCATCGAGGCCTACGCTGAGCAGTCGCGCGCGCTGGCGCAAGGCGGCGTCGATCTGCTCGTGCTGGAGACGTTCTTCACGCTCGAGGAGGCGCTGTGGGCGATCGAGGGCATTCAGGGCGTGACCGACATTCCCCTGGTGGTGTCGTTCAGCTTCGACCAGGGCACCAGGACCATGATGGGCCTGTCTGCGACCGATGTGGTGACGGCGATCGAGCCACTGGGAGTCGCGGCGCTGGGCGCCAACTGCGGCCGATCGCTCAAGGATTCAGACGCGATCGTCGCGGAGTTCCTCGCCACGATGTCGATCCCGCTGTGGGTCAAGCCGAACGCGGGCGTGCCCCGGATCGTCGGCGACGCCGTCATCTATGACGCCGATCCCGACACTTTGGCCCGTCACGTCGCCGCCTATGCCGAGCAGGGCGCACGTGTCGTGGGCGGCTGCTGCGGGTCGACGCCTGGGCACATCGCGGCCATCGCGGCGGCCCTGGGCCGAACCCCGGTTCAGCGCTAGGTCGGGGCGCCCCGGTTCAAGGCTGTTCCGGCAGCCGCGTGAACTCCAGCGTCTTGAGCACCGGTACGAACCCCAGCCCTGCGTAGAGCTGCTTGGGCCAATCCTCGTCATCGGCGCAGATCCACAGGTGGGATACGTCGCCGGCGGCGGCGATGGCCCCCGCGGTGACCGCGCCCCCGTGGCCTGCGCCCCGGTGGCCGGGGAGCGCATAGACGTTGGTCACCTCGACCTCGTCGCCGGCCCGCTCGAGCTGGGAGAACGCGACCGGGACGCCGTCCTGGTGTACGGCCAGGACCCTGACGCCGCGGCGCATCGCGACCTCGCGCCGCTGGCGGAGGTGGTCGGTGTCCTCGGCACCGGGAGAGTCCTCACGTTGCCACGCTGCCCGCAGCGGATCGGCGGCCTCATACGCGACTTCGGTGACTCCCACCGGCAACCCACTCGGACGAGCGCCCTGATGATGCATCCAGACCAGGCGGACCGTCTTCCAGCCCTCGGCCTCGAACCCGGCGCGCAGCGGTTCGGCCGCGCCGGCGTCGTCGAAGTCGATCCGGCGGTGAGCCAGCCCGTCGAGCTCTCGGTCGGCGATCGCGATGAGCTCCGCGACGCCCATCCCGGGGTCGGCCTGCACCACCACCGCGTTGAAGTCGTAGTACGTCGGGTACTGCGGTGCGCGAAACACCAGCCCGTGCTCCCAGCGCCGTCTCACGTCGCACGTCGCGCGCTGAGCGCTGTGGATCCAATCCAGCGCCAGTGGCGCGAGCGACGAGGCATCCGGTGTAACCATGGACTCAGCCTAGCCGCGCGCTAAGTTTGCGCCGGTGGCCGACCTGATCTCCCGCCGCGCCCATGGCCACCCGCCACGCCGCGTCCGCGCCGATGCCGCCCGATCCCCACCCGCTCAAGGAAAGCTACGCCGAGCTCGGAGAGGTGCGGCTGCACTACGTGGAGGTCGGTGAGGGACCGCTGGTGGTCCTCCTGCACGGGTTTCCCGAGTTCTGGTTCAGCTGGCGCTTTCAGCTCTCCGCCCTGGCCCAACGCGGGTTTCGCGTCGTCGCGCCTGACCTGCGTGGCTACAACCTGTCATCGCGCCCCGGGCCCGTCAGCGCCTATGACATCGACCGGCTGGCCACCGACGTCCGGGATCTGATCACCGAGCGGGGCGAACGTTCGGCGCTGCTGGCGGGCCATGATTGGGGCGCGGCGGTCGCATGGGTCACGGCCATGAACCATCCGGATGCGGTGAGGCGCCTGGCGATCCTCAACCTGCCGCACCCGCGCCGGCTGATGCACGGCCTGCGTCGCCCTGCGCAGCTGCGGAAGTCGTGGTACATGATCTTCTTCCAGCTCCCGTGGCTCCCGGAGCGCTTGGCGCGGACTCAGCGCTGGAGGGGATTCCGGTACGGATTCGAGCACGACGCCCGTCCGGGCGCCTTCTCCGACCAGGACATCGAGCGTTACATCGAAGCCTGGTCCCGGCCAGGCGCGGCTACGGCGATGATCAACTACTACCGCGCCGCATTTCGTCAGCTCCCCTGGCGCGCCGAGGCTCGGATGGGACCCGTAGTCGCCCCCACACTCGTGATCTTCGGCGAGCGCGACCGCTATCTGAGCGCCGAGCTGGCGGAGCCCTACCCCGCCGACGTTCCCAACCTGCAAGGCGTGGTTCGCCTGGCTCAAGCCTCCCACTGGGTCCACCACGACGAACCCGAGCTCGTGACCCAACTGCTGGCGGAGTTCTTCGCCGCCGGCGCCGAGCCTCCTAAACTGCGCGCATGCCCTCCAGAGTCATAGCGAAGTCGTTGGGCGCTGCCGCCGGCCGAGTCCCCGGACTGCGGCGCGTCCCCGTGGTCATGCTGCTGTCCCTGGCCGAGGTCGCCGTCCTGGCCCGCGATCACCTCCGGCGCCTCACACCCCAGGAGCGCCGGCGCCTCCTCGAGCTGATTCGGATCGGCCACGGCCGCCGCGCCAACCTGTCGCGCTCCCAGCGCGAGGAGTTGGCTGACCTGGTGGCCAAGCTCGAGCCGCGGATGCTGGCGGGCGCCGCCGCCGAAAAGCTCTCGCCGGTTCCGCTCCCGAAACGGCTGGTGCGGGGCCCGCGGCAGGCGCGGTCAAAGTCAAAGCGCTGACCAGCCTCAAGTCGGCAGACCAGCTCGAGCCGGCGCATCGCCGGCACGAATCACCGCGGTCTCGGAGCGCCTGACCAGAAGCCGCGCGGCCACGCCGCCGGCGCCGAGATACAGGCAGGCCTGGGTGTTGAGGATGGTCATCAGCCCCAGCGGCCCCGTCAGCGTGCCGGCGGCGATCATGCCGACCGCCTGCCCCGCGTTGCCGGCGAGCCCGAGCGCGCTGAAGATCCGGCCCCGCTCCGCGTCGGCGCCGGCGAGTTGGAGCGAGCTCACCAGCCCGGTCACCATCATCACGCCGGGCGCCCCGACGACGATGAACAGCACCACATAGAAGGCGGCCGTGGTGGTGAGGGCCGGAGCGTTCCAGAGCACCAGGTCGATCAGACCGAACGCGATCGCGGCGCCGGCGGTGAGGGCCGCCGGTGAGCGCCCGCGGGCGACCACGGTCAGCGCCAGCGCGCCGCCGATGGCGCCGACCGCCTGGACTCCGCGCAGCAAGCCGATCTCCGCCGGGCCCCCGTGAAGCCTCCGCGCCACGAACACCACGAACAGCACCACGAAGATGCCCTGGGCCATCTGCGCGACGAACGCGACCGCCAGCCCGGCCCTGATCTCCCGCCCGCGCAGGGCAGCCAGGAAGCCCTCCGCCTGCCGCCTGGGGCCGGCTGCGGGCAAGATCCTCGGCTCCGGCGCGCGATCGGCCCGCGGACGCCCGAGCCGCGCGAGCAGGACGGCGGCGAGCAGGAAGCTGGCCCCATCGGCCAACACCACCGTGCGCAGGTCGCCGGCCGCCAGCAGCGCTCCTCCCAGCGGACCCCCGACGAGTCGGCCAATGTTCTGGTTGAGCCCCACCAGCGAGTTTGCCGAGACGAGCTCACCGCGCGGCACCAGCGAGGGCAGCAGGGCGTTCTTGGCCGGGTCGAACAGCGCCGACAGGGCGGCCTGCACGACGATCACCAGGTACACGAGCGCCAGCCCGGAGCGGCCGTGCACGAACCACAGCGGCAGCAGCGACGCCGCCTGCAGGACCGTGACGGCCAACATCAGGCGCCGGCGGTCGACCCGATCGGCCAGACGCCCCGCCACGGGCGCCAGCACGATGCCCGGTGCCAGCTCGGCGAGGAAGGCAACGGAGGTTCCGAGCGCCGAGCCCGTGAGCCCGTAGACGACGATCGGCAGCGCGATGAACAGCATCCAGTCGCCGGCGTCGGAGACCAGGCCCGCCAACCACAGCGAGCGAAAATCAGCCTCTCTGAGCGCCGCCGGGGGCTTCATGGCGTTTCGATGCGGGGGAAGGCCTGTAGGCCGACGTGGACGAGCTCGGAGTCGGCCGGCGGGGCGTCGCGGTTGGCGGCGATCATCGGGCGGATGAGCGCGTCGAGCTGCTCTACGAGCACCCGGAGCTCGTCGGGAGAAACCCTCAGCGTGTAGCTGGAGTACTCGTCGACCCCGCGCCAGACCGCGGGGACCTCGTCGCGGTGGCTCAGGTAGTCGCGCAGGCGCCGCTGGTCCAGGGCCACTGTGGCCGCCAGCACGTCAGCGGCCCCCCGAGCCTCCGGGGTATCGGAATCGGCGCCTGCGTGGTCGGTCTGAAAGCCGGTGATCCTGGCTCGCCATGGTCGTTCGCGGCCGTCGCTGGAGGCGACCGCCTCCACCAGGCCGTGGCGGGCCAGGGTCCGCAGGTGATAACTGCAGTTGGACGGCGTGTCGCCCACGGCACGGGCACACGCCGATCCCGTCGCCGGGCCGGCGGCCATCAGGTAGGTGAGCACGTCCAGACGGACCGGGTGGGCCAGCGCGGCCAGCACCGCGGGGTCGGTCAGAACCGGTCGGTTCTCCGCCCCCTGTGCCCTCGGCGCCCTCGGCGCCCTCAGCGCCGGGTCCGTCGGGTCCGCCGTCTGCGCCGTCTCCGGCTTCCGCGCCTTCTGCGTCATGCATTCCCCCAGGATTCTGAAAGAGTCTTTCAGAGTTATACCAGACCGGGAGTCAGTTCAGGCGGTAGCGCTCCAGCGCGGCGCGGCGAGCCTCGGCGTGATCGACGATCGGCTCCGGGTACTCACGGCCGATGCGGCAGCCTGCTCGCTCCTGGACCTCGAACGGCATCGTCCACGGCTCGGCGAGGTAGCGGTCGGGAACCTGGGCGAGCTCCGGCACGTACCGCCGCACGTAGGCGCCGTCAGGGTCGAAGCGCTGCTGCTGGCGGCTGGGGCTGAAGATGCGGCGGAAGGCCGGCTGAGGATCGACGCCGACCGAGGCGATCCACTGCCAGTTGCCGTTGTTGCTGGCCTCATCGCCGTCGAGCAGCAGCCGCATGAACCAGCGCTCGCCCCACCGCCAGTCGATGCCCAGATCCTTGGTCAGAAACGAGCCCACCAGCAACCGGGCGCGATTGTGCATCCAGCCTTCTCGCCGGAGCTGGCGCATCCCGGCGTCCACTGCCGGATAGCCGGTCTGCCCGTCGCACCAGGCACGGAAGTGCTTCTCGTCGTGGCTCCAGCGAATCGTCCCCCGGTAGCGCTCCTGGTACTCAGAGCGCGCATTGGCCGGAAAGTGGCCCAGCACGTGGGCGTAGAAGTCCCGCCAGCAGAGCTGGCGCCTGAACGCGGCGGCGCTCTCCCCGCCCGGGAGGCGATGCTCCACCTCGCGGGGCGAGACGCATCCGAAGTGCAGATAGGGCGACAGCCGGGACACGCACTGGCCCGGGAGCTGGTCGCGACCGCTCTCCGTAGCACTCCACGGTCTCCGACAGGAAGCGGCGCAGCGCCTCACGACCGGCCTGCTCGCCTCCCGGCATCGGGTCGCTGCACTCCTGCTCCAGCCCGAGCTCGGACAGCAGCGGAACGTCGCCGGCGCAGACGTTGCCGGGCACCGGCACCGAACGCGGCACACCGAGCACATCACGCCGCGGTTGACCCAGCCAGTTACGGTGAAACGCAGTGAACACCGTGTACGGCTCGCCGGCGACGGTTCTGATCGGGTCCAGCTGGTCCACCGCGAACAGGCCCGGATGAGCCACTGCCTCCACCCCAGCCGCCTGCAGCGCGCGCTTGACCTCAGCCTGGCGCCGGCGCGCGAACGGACTCACGTCGGCGCTGAAGTGAACGCTGCCGGCGCCGAGCTCCCGGGCCAGCGCCGGCAGCTCCGTCTGCGGCGCCCCGGAGCGGACGAGCAACCGGCCCTCGCGCTCCCGCAGCGACTGGTCGAGATCCTTGAGGCACTGCAGCATGAAATGCGTCCGAGAGCCGGATGCATGGCGGCCCTTGAGCAGCCCATCGTCGAAGCAGAACACCGGCACCACCCGGTCGGCCGCGTCGATGGCGGCCCGCAGCGCAGGATGGTCGTGGAGGCGCAGGTCCCGGCGCAGCCACAGCACCGCCACACTCACGCCAACAGCCTCTGCACGGCCTCGTGGCGAAAATCGAAGATTCGTCGCAGGTCACGCCTGACCACCAGCGCATGCGCGACCTCACCCAACGCGCCGAGTGGCAGCGCGTAGTCGACGACGTCGCGCACGATCGTCCCGTCGCCGCCGGCCCGGAACTCGTGACGGTGATGCCACAGGCGATAGGGGCCATGGAGCTGACGGTCGATGAACCTCTCACCCGGCGTCCAGTCCTCAATTCGCGAGACCCAGCGCAAGGGGATCCCGTGCACGCGCAGGCGGTACTCGATCTCGCGCCCGACCTGCATCTGGATCGGCTCCGGGGTGAGGACCGCAAAGCTCAGCCACGGCGGCGTGAGGGCCTCGAGATTGCGCGGCTGGGCAAAGAACGCGAACACGCGGTCGATCGGATGCTCCAGGCGCTGTTCGCGCTCGAGCCGGTGGACCCTCACGAATCGCCGAGCACGTCGCGCAGGGCCTCCTGCACCTCGGGGTGGCGAAACTCGTACCCGAGCTCGCGCAGCCGGGCCGGAACCACACGCTGGCCCTCGGTGACCATCTCGGCCATCTCTCCGTAGAGCAGTTTGATCGCGAATCCCGGGACGGGTAGCACGGCCGGTCGTCCCAGGGCGTGACCGAGGGCGCGCGAGAACTCGGCGTTGGTAACCGGGTTGGGGGCCGTCACGTTGATGGGGCCGGTGGCGCGCTCGTCGTCGACGCACCGCAGCAGCCCTCCGACGACGTCGTCGAGATGAATCCACGGGACGTACTGGCGTCCCCCGGCCACTGGTCCGCCGATCCCGAGCTTGAAGAAGGGCAGCATTTTTGTCAGTGCGCCCCCACTGGCTGAGAGCACCACTCCGGTCCGCGCGCACGCAACGCGCATCGCCGCACCGGCGGCGGTGGCTTCGCGCTCCCACGCCACCACCACCTCGGCCAGGAAGTCACGTTCCCGCTGAAGCCTGCTCGTCAATCGGCGCATCCCCGCGCGGACCGTAGAAGCCCGTCGCCGACTGCGACACCAGGACCGAGGGCCGCTCCGCGTCGGGAAGCGCCCGGAGCGCGGTCACCAAGCCGCGCGTGCTGAGCACCCGGGAGTCGTGGATGCGCCGCTTGGCGTCTTCGGTCCAGCGCTGGGCCACGGGCTCACCGAGCAGGTGCACCACAGCCTGAACGTCACGGAGGGCCTCGGCGGGCGGCGGCTCTTCGGTCGGCCGCGCCCAGGCGTGGACCTCGGCGCCGTCTCCGAGGACCCGCTGGCCTCGTTCGGGATCGCGTGACAGCGCCACGACCTGGTCGCCCCGTCCCCGCAGGGCATCGGCCACCGCCAGCCCGATCGTGCCGGTCGCCCCGGTCAGGAGGACGCGCATCTAGACGCCCCTCGGGTGGTTCTCTGCTGGGCCTGTGATCATGGGGAACCACCTAACGTAGTGTTGGACTAATCGCGACAAGTTGTACCGTTTCCGGATTTCCCACACCGCAAACGGCGGGCGTGCGCCATGCTGTCAGGACATCCGACTCAGGGAGACGCGATGAAGCTCGGCGGGCTGCATCACATAACGATGATCACCGGCGACGCGCAGAAGAACGTCGAGTTCTACGGTGAGCTGCTCGGGCTGCGGTTGGTCAAGACGACGGTCAACTTCGACGCTCCGGAGGCCTATCACCTGTACTTCGGCGACGAGCACGGATCCCCGGGCTCGATTCTGACCTGGTTTGAGTTCCCGGGCGCGGCGGCCGGACGGCCCGGCAACGGCATGATCCACACCATCCGCCTCGGAGTCGGCTCTCCGGACGCGCTTGATTTCTGGTCCGATCGGCTGCGGGCGGCCGGATACGAGGCGCAGCGCCGCGACGCGGCGCTGCGGTTTGCCGACTACGACGGCCTGGACTTCGAGCTGGTCGTCGCCGGCGACGGCGACCCGCCGCTCGCTGCGGTGCACCCGGAGATCGCCCCCGAGCACGCGATCATCGATCTGGTCGGCGTGCGCGCCTACGGCTCCGACCACGGGGCGTCCGAGGCGTTCCTGACCGACACGCTCGGCTTCACCGCGGTGGGCGCGCCAGGCGCCGGCGAGTACCGCCTCGAGGGAACGCAGCGCCGGTTCGAGCTCGCCTACGACGGGGCGCCGCCGGAGCGCGGACGGCCCGGCGCCGGAACGGTGCATCACATCGCCTGGGCTTCACGCGATGAGGACCATCTCGACTGGCGCGCGCGGGTGGGGCAGGCGGGAGCGTCGGTCACCGGCGTACGCGACCGCGACTACTTCAGGTCGATCTACTTCCATGAGCCGCACGGCATCCTGTTCGAGATCGCCACCGTCTCCCCCGGGTTCGCCGTCGACGAGGATCCCGAGCATCTGGG
This sequence comes from uncultured Solirubrobacterales bacterium, assembly GCA_963744195.1. Lineage (GTDB taxonomy): Bacteria > Actinomycetota > Thermoleophilia > Solirubrobacterales > Solirubrobacteraceae > Palsa-465. Next base: position 184,640 of record CAVUSY010000009.1, on the reverse strand, counting down.
CGAGGGGCTGAAGCTGCCCCGGATGCACGAGCATCTGCGGCCCCAGCTCGAGCGGGTGCTCACCCCGATCGTGAACCCGCGCGCGAGACGCCGCCAGGGAGCACCGAGCTGAGCCCGCTGGGCTTCGCCGGCCATCCGGGCTAGTCGCCCGCGGCGGCGGCATGGACCGAGCGGATGTTCGACCCCAGCGCCGCGCGGTAGAGGATCAGCGTCGCCAGCGCCAGCGCCGCGGCGGCCAGCAGCACCGCCCATAGGGCCACGCGCAGGAGCAGGGCTCCGCAAATGGCGCCGGCCAGCATCGAGATCACCGCGGCGCCGCGGCGTACTGATCCTGACCCCGAGCCTCCGAACAGTCGCGAGCCGGCCGCCAGGCCGGTCAGGGTCATGGTCAGGACCGTCGTGGTCAGGTCGGGAACCGCGACCCTTCTCACGGTCGCGTTGCGAAATCCCAGCGCGAACGCCAGCAGCGCGATCACGGCATAGGCGGATGCGCCGCCGGGCCGTACGTCGACCACCGCGGCGGTGGCCGACGCCACGACGATCAGCAGCGTCTCGATCGTCAGCGCAGCGCACAGGTTGCGGTCCTGATCACGGGCGAGCCTGACGCCGAGCCGGCCCCCGCTGCCGGAGCCGATCAGGAAAGCCATGAGCGAGATCAGTGGTGCCACCACCGGCAGGTCAGCCGCGCCGGCGATCCCGAACCCGAGCAGGACGACGTTGCCGGTCATGTTGGCGACGAACACATGACCGAGACCGATGTAGCTGGCGGCGTCCACGAACCCCGTGCTGAACGTCAGCAGCAATAGGGTCCGAGCCAGCGGGTGGCGGATCGACTTCGCCGCCTCCCGGCGGGCGACGGCCGGATCGCGCTGCCTCGCGCCGGCTTGGCTGGGCTGGGATGGCGGTGGCATCTGGGTCGTGGATCGGGGCGGCGCCACGCGCCTTACCGGGGCGGTTCACCGCACCGGTGCGCTGGTACTCCTGTCATCGCGCGCATGGACCGCGCCCTTGAAGGGTATGCCGGGTTTCGGAGGTAGCCGCTCTGGGCCGGAGGTGGCTATGGCACAGGAGAAAGGAAGCACTCATGCAGCATGCGCCATCTCGCCCAGGCAGGCTCGCTCGCGGGGGGACTGCCGCCCGACTGCGGACCGTCGCCCGAATGGCACACGGGCGGGCCGTCGCCCGACTCACCATCGTGACCGCCGGCGCGCTCGCGCTCGGCGCCGGCGCGGTTGGGGCCGCCCAGGTTCCGAAGGGTCGGAGCGCCGCGGCGAACGCCCTGCGCATCACCAGCCGGCCGTTCGGGAGTTACAACGGACAGCCGGTCCGGCTCTACACCCTGTCCAACGGCCACATGCGCGTGAGGATCACCAATTTCGGCGGGATCATCCAGTCGATCTACGTGCCCGGCCGGTCGGGCCGGATGGCCGACGTCGCCCTCGGCTTTCGCAACCTCGCCGGATATGTGAACAACGACAAGACCAACCAGCCGAGCGGCGGTTCGGGGACCACTTACTTCGGTGCCACCATCGGCCGCTACGCCAATCGGATCGCCGGCGGCAAGTTCACGCTCAACGGCGTCACCTACAAACTGCCGGTCAACAACGGGCCGAACACGCTGCACGGGGGACCGACGCCTGGAACAAGCAGGTGTGGCGGGCCACCCCATCCGTGGGGTCCAACGGCGCCTCGCTCGCGCTCAGCTACACCAGCCCGGACATGCAGGACGGCTTCCCGGGAACCGTGGTGGCCAACGTGACCTTCACGCTGACCCGTGGCAACGCCCTCCGGCTCCGGTACCACGCGACCACCGACAAGCCCACGGTCATCAACATGACCAACCACTCGTACTTCAACCTCGCCGGCCAGGCGTCCGGCTCGATGCTCAACCAGCGGCTGCGGATCAACGCCAACCGGTACACCCCAACCGACGCCACCCTGATCCCGACCGGGAAGATCGTGCCGGTGGCGGGAACCCCACTTGACTTCCGCCGCATGAAGGCGATCGGCCGCGATATCACCAGCAGCTTTCACCAGCTGGTCCTGGCGCACGGCTATGACCACAACTTCGTGCTCAATGGAAGCTGGCCTGAGACTCGCGGCCAAGGCCCTGGACCCAGTCAGCCGCCGTACGCTGACCGCCTACACCACCGAGCCCGGTGTGCAGGTCTACACCGGCAACTTCCTGGTCGGAGACCTGGTCGGGACGACCGGGCGGACCTACCGGCAGTCGGCCGGCTTCACGTTGGAGACCCAGCACTTCCCCAACTCGCCCAACCAGCCGAACTTCCCTTCGACCACGTTGCTGCCCGGGCAGCCGTTTGACTCCACGACCGTGTTCCAGTTCGGGGTCGCGCGCTGATCGCAGTCGCGCCGATCGGCACAGCGGGCGATGATCTGACACTGCGAGCGCCGGCGCCGCCCTTACCTCGGGGGGGTGGCGGCGCTCGCTGACTCCGCGACGCACAGCGCGCCGACGAGCACGACGAGCCCGGCGGCGACGGTCCACCCCGGGATCCCACCGCCGAGCGCGAACAGCGCCAGCACGGCGGCTGCGACCGCGACGCGCCGGTACTCCAGCTGCCCCGTCATGCGCAGGTGAAAGCCGCTCAGGCCGAGCAGGTAGACGGCAACGCCGCCGCACATGGCCAGCCGACCGGGTGTCGGTATCGGTGCCTGCGCGGGGTGGTTGACCACCAGCTTCACGCCCCCGGCGAAGATGATGATCCCGGCGACGATCACCAGGTGGATGTAGCTGTAGCCGTCGGCGGCGGCAAGCACCGGATCCTGGTGGCGGCGCAGGCGCTCCTGCGCCACCGCGGCCGCACGGTCGAAGTACGTCCACCACATCTCCACCGTTACGAGCAGCGCCAGCGTCGCCCCCAGCAACAGCTCCGCGCTGAGAGACCGCCCGGTGGTCACGCTCACTCCGATGGCCACCACCGACTCGCCGAGGCAGATGATCACGAACGACCCATAGCGGTCGGCGAAGTGCTCCACGGCCACCTGCTGCAGCCCGCGCAGGCGTGCTCGGGTCAGCCATGCCGGACCCGCGTAGTCGATCGCCACCGCCGCGCTCCACACCAGCGAGCGGTGCCAGCCGTGCAGGAACGCTCCGCCCACCACCAGCAGCGCCATGCCCACCAGCACGGTGACGGCAAATCCGGCGATCGCCGACCACGCGGCGTTGCCACGACGCGAGGCGTCGGCGTACAACCCCAGATGCAGCCCCCGCACCAGCGCGTAGGCGACCGCGAACAGCAGGCCCTCGCGTCCGAACGCGTGCGGAAGAGCGAGACCGACCATGAAGATCAGCACCGTGCCGGCCAGCAGGATCGAGCGCAGGATCCGGGAATCGCTGGGCTGCGCGTTGGCGGCCCACACGAACGCCGACCATGCCCACCACACCAGGGCCAGGGCCAGCATCGATTCGCCGAATCGGCCCCAGCCGGGCCGGGCGGCCAGCAGGGTGGTGACCTGGGTGATGGCGAACACGAACACCAGATCCCACAGGAGCTCCACCGGGGTGGTGCGCCTTTCCTCGGCGGCCGGGCCCTCCGGGGCGGGGCCGGCGTCGTCCCGTGCATCGCGGCGGGCTCAGCGTCGTCCCGTGCATCCGCGGCGGGCTCGGCCCCGTCCCGTGCATCCGCGGCGGGCCCGGCGCGAGGTCCCGCGTGGGTACGTGCTAGCTCGCTGGGGTCGGGACGGCGGCCCACTCCGCAAGTATCCCGGTCACGGCGAGCACCGCCGGCCGATATCTCAGTGGGTGGGCGCGAGCTCCGAGCGGTCGGCCTCGGCGGCCGCACGCTCGGCCTCGAGATGCGTGAGCACCCGCTCGTACTCGTCGTAGCGGCGCACGATCCGGGTCCAGGCCCAGCCGGGGCGGCCCCGGAGCTCGCGGCTGCGGTCGGAGTCACCGGGACGCGACCGGCGCCGGCGCTCGTCTTCGTGTTCGCGCCGGCGCTCCTGCTCGCGCTCGCGGCGAGCCACCAGCGCCAGGTGCTCGTCGCGCACAGCGGCGAGCTCGCCGACCGGGGTGACCTCGGCGAGCAGGCTGGCCTCCAGATGAGAGCGGAGGATCAGCAGCTCCCGCTCGGTGGCGCGGCGCGCGCGGCGGGAGCGCGAGTCACGAAACGCGAACCGATCCCAGGCCTTGGCGAACGAGATCAGGTTCGTGCGGCCGCCCGCGCGATGCGCCGCCAGCATCGGGCAGATCCCATCCGCGGGTGGTGTAGGCGCCGACGATGATCTCGTTGGCTTGCATGCCTTCGAGCATCGCTATCCGCGTCCGCCGGGGAAGGCAGTCGATCGCCCGTCGTAGATCCTCGATGGTCGCTCGGCGCGGTGTTCGCATAGGGTTCGCCGCATATCGGAGGGCGGCCGCGCCACTGTATCCCCGACCGTCGGCGGCCACAAGCGAACCCCTGGGGGCGAAAGGAACCTTGCATGAAACTCGGAGTCAACGTCGGCTACTGGGGCCTCGGGATGGGACCGCAGGATCAGCTCCAGGTGGTCCAGGAGGCCGAGCGACTCGGCTATGACTCCGTCTGGGCGGCGGAGGCGTACGGATCGGACGCCGCGACCGTGCTGGCCTGGCTGGCCGCGGGCACGAGCTCGATCAAGCTGGGCTCGGCCATATTCCAGATGCCCGGTCGTACGCCGGCCCTGACCGCGATGACCGCCGCCACGATCGACGAGCTCTCGGGAGGACGGATGCTGCTGGGGATCGGCTCCTCCGGGCCCCAGGTGGCGGAGGGCTGGCACGGGCAGCGTTTCGCTCATCAGCTCCAGCGAACCCGCGAATACGTCGCCGTGGTGCGCAAGGCTCTAGCCCGGGAGCGGCTCGAGTTCAAGGGCGAGACACTCGAGCTGCCCCTCGCCCGACGGACCCGGCAAGGCGCTCAAGCTGATGATCACGCCGGTCCAGGAGCGCATCCCCATCTACCTGGCGGCGATCGGGCCCAAGAACACGGCGCTCGCGGGGGAGATCGCCGACGGTTGGATCCCCACCTTCTTCTCCCCCGAGCACGTGGCTGACTTTCGCGCCCTGCTGCAGGAGGGCGCCGAGCGGTCGGGGCGCTCGCTCGACGGTTTCGACATAGCCCCGACCGTCCAGTCCTACGTCTCCGACGATCGCGCCCTGGCCCGGAACCTGATGCGCCCGGTGCTGGCGCTCTACATCGGCGGGATGGGCTCGCGACGGCAGAACTTCTACAACAACCTGGTCCGGCGCTACGGCTTTGAGGCGGCGGCCGCAGGAGATACAGGACCTGTATCTGGACGGCAAGAAGGCCGAGGCGGGCGAAGCGATCCCCGATGAGCTGATCGACGCCGTCTCGCTGTGCGGTCCCCGCGACGTGGTGCGTGACCGTCTGGCGGCGTTCCGGGACGCCGGGGTCGGCACCCTGATGGTGTCGCCAATGGCGTTCCAGGCGGATGAGCGAGTCGACCAGCTGCGGGCGGTCGCCGAGCTCGCGGCTTGACCGGCGGTACGGCCCCGGGCGGTCCCGGCATGGACGGACGGTATGTCCCCGGAGGCCCGGGGCACGGGCGACGGCGGCGCACCGCTGCGCTTCTTCCTCGGGGCGTTCGGGCAGCCGGGACACGCGTTTCCGATGCTGGCGCTCGGCGCCGAGCTGGTCGCGCGCGGACACGACGTCACCTACGAGACGTGGTCGCGCTGGCGCCCGTTCGTCGAGGCGGAGGGCATGCGCTTTCTCGCCTCGCCCGAGTATCCGGTGTGGCCGACCCGGGAGCGGCCGCTGGCGCCTCACGAGGCGATCGTCCTGGCCGCCGCCCACACTCGTCCGGAGATGGCCGCCGCTGCTCCCGACGTGGTGGTGCACGACATCCTCACGCTCGCCCCGGCGCTCGCCGCCGAGCTCGAGGCAATTCCGGTGGCAACGCTGATCCCTCACGTCTACCCGGTCGGCCACCCCGGTTTCCCGCCGTACGCGCTGGGCGCCCGGCTGCCCCGCACCCGAACCGGCGCGGTCCTGTGGCGCGGGTTCGACCGGCCCGTCGCCCACGGCCTGCGCCGCGGCCGCCAGGAGCTCAACGACACGCGACAACAGCTCGGTCTCGACCCCGTGCCGTACCTCCATGGCGGCCTCAGCCGCGAGCTCTGCCTGGTCGGGACGTTCCCACAGCTCGAATATCCCCGCCCCTGGCCCGAGCACGTGCACGTGGTCGGCCCGCTCATGTGGGAGCCGCCGTTTGAGTCCATCGAGCCGCCTCCCGGCCCCGAGCCGCTGGTGCTCGTCGCCCCCTCCACCGCGCAGGATCCCGAGCACCGGCTGCTGCGCGCGGCGCTTCCGGGACTCGCTCGCGAGCCCGTCCGGGTCATCGCGACGTGGAACCGGCGGCCACTGACCGTGCCGCTGAAGGTGCCGGCCAACGCGCGCCTGGTCGAGTGGCTGTCCTACCGGGAGACGATCGCCCGCTGTGCCCTGGTCATCTGTCATGCCGGCCACGGCACCATGGTCCGGGCGCTGGCGTCCGGCTGCCCGGTCCTGACCGTGCCCCACGCCGGTGACATGGCCGAGAACGCGGCACGGGCCGATTGGGCCGGCGTCGGGGTGAGGCTTCCGTGGCGACTGCTCGGCCCCAGGACGCTGCGGATGGCCACCCAGCGCGCCCTGGAGAGCGCGACGATCGGCTCCAGAGCGAGCGAGCTGGCGCGGTGGGCGGAGCGCAACCGCGGCGTCGAGCGCGCCGCGGACCTCCTCGAGGGCCTCGCGCGCAAGCGACCAGGCGGTGGCTCCGGACCGGCCTCAGCGGGCGTCAGCCAGCTGAGGCGGTGGCGGCGCGACCGGGCGAGCTGACCGGATTGGCCCAGGCCCACGCCACGATCTTCGTCGAGCCCTGAATCACCGTGCCGTCGTCGGTGACCAGAACGGGGACCCAGTAGTTGCCGGTCAGCTCCTTGACCTGGCGCCGTCCCGGCGTGAGATTGTTGACCAGGCCGGGCAGCAATCCGAGCCCGTAGGAGCGGATCACCTCGGGGTGGTAGCCGGTCTCGATCAAGGCCTTGTGAGCCTCACCGCACGGATGCGCGTGCAGCGGCTTGCCGACGGTCCAGGTTCCGTAACAGACATAGAGCTTCACCCAACCGCCTCCAGCCTTCCGAGGTACAGACAACTCCGGGGGTGGGACTCGAACCCACAACCTAACGGTTAACAGCCGTTCGCTCTGCCGATTGAGCTACCCCGGACGGTGTATTGGCTATTCAGGATCGCTGAGCAGCTCCGCGCGAAACTCTACGGGAAGTGCGGTGTCGCCGTTCTCGAATGCGAGCCGGTCGAAATAAGGCTCCTCAGACCGCCTTTTCGAGCCTCGAGACGACCTCGTGAATCGCTCCCAGGATCTGCTCGCGCTCGCTGGCCAGATCGTTGATCCCGGTTGCGCCCTGCGCGCGGGCGCGGATGATCGCGCGGTCAAGCCGGGTGCGCTCCAGCACCAGGCGGGCGTGCTGCAGTCGCTCCGGGCTCAGGTCGGTGGCGCGTGCCGCCAGTGCGACCAGGTCGGCGATCACCCGCGCCAGCTCCTCGTCGTCGGGGGGCAGGTCGGCCAGCGGAGCCCGGGTGCGCCCCTTCAGCTGCTTGGCGGCCCGCCGCAGGGGCTGGCTGGTCAGCAGCTCGTCGGGGTCGATCTCGGACAGCGCCGCGGCGCCGAGATCGGGCAGGGCGAGGCAGTAAGCCAGGAAGATCCGCTCGGCCCGCACTCCGTGGCCCATCCCGGCGCGTCCGGCTTCCCCCCTTGCCCCGTCGCCGGCGTCGCCGGCGCCGTTGCCGGGGCTGGACCTCGCGGTCGCCCCGACGGCGGGGCGAGAGCCGGCCGACCCTGACGCCACGAGGGTTCGCAGCCGTCCCTCGGTGAGCTCCAGACGACCCGCCACGCGGCGCATCAGGTCGTCGCGCAGGACACTGCCGGGAAGCTCATCGAGGACCGGAGCGAGCTCGGCCAGGGCCAGGTCTCGCCCCTCGGCGCTCTGCGTGTCGGCGCGCTGGAGGATCCGCTCGACGTTGAACACCACGAACGGCTCCGACGCCTCGACCCGGGTGCGAAGCGCGTCCGAGCCGTCGCGCTCGACCAGGTCGGCTGGGTCGGTGCCCTCCGGCAGCGCGACCACGCGGAGTTCGAGCTTGCGCCCCGACGCGAGCCGCGAGGCGCGCAGCATCGCCTCCTGGCCGGCGCGGTCGGCGTCGAGGCAGAGCTCGAGCACTCGGACGATTCGCTCCAGCTCGCCGACCTGTTCCTCGGTCAGCGCGGTGCCCATGATCCCGACCGCGTTACGCAGGCCGGCCTGATGCAGCGCCAGGACGTCGGTATAGCCCTCCGCCAGGATCATCCGCCCCGCGCGCGCCGCCGGTGCTCGAGCCAGGTCGATGCCGAACAGCACCTCGCGCTTGTGGTAAAGCTCGCCGTCGGAGGTGTTGAGATACTTGGGCCGCTGGTTCTCACGCATGGCGCGCGCGCCGAAGCCGTGCACCCGCCCGCGCGCGTCGACGGCCGGGAACATGATCCGTTCGCGGAAGCGGTCGAAGATCTGACCGGGGCGGGACTTGGAGCGCTGGGCCAGGCCGACCGCCAGCAGTTCCTCGTCGCGGTAGCCGGAGGTTCGCGAGGCACGCAGGATGCGATCCCAGGCGCTCGGTGCATATCCGACCCGGAACTCGCGCAGGGTCTCCTCCTGCAGGCCGCGGCCGAGTAGGTAGGTCCGGGCCGGTTCGGCCTCGCGCGCCTCCCAGAGGTAGCGCGAGTAGTACGTCGCGGCCCGCCCCAGCAGGGAGTGCAGGCGCTCTCGGCGCTCGCGCCGGGCCGCCGCCGCGGGATCTTCGTCCACGGTCTCAAGCTTGACCCCAAACCGATTGGCCAACGTTTCCAGCGCCCCCTTGAAGTCCAGCCCCTCGGTCTCGATCACGAAATCGAAGGGATTGCCCGACGCCTGACAACCGAAGCAGTGATAGAGCTTCTCGTCGGGGCTGACGTGAAATGAGCCGGTCCGCTCGTCGTGAAATGGGCACTGACCGAAATAGCTGTTGACGCCGGCGCGGCGCAGCTCGGTGCGACTCGAGACGAGCGCGATCATGTCGACCGCGTCCAGCACGCGATCGCGGGAATCAGCCGTGTACCAGCTCACGGCGCGAACGCGACCGGCACGCTGAGCCGCTCGAACGTGCTTATGCAGTAGCGGTCGGTCATTCCGGCCACGTAGTCGGTGACCCGGGTGGCCAGATCGCCGGCGGGGATCGAGGCCGGGATCTCCTCCGGATGCGAGCAGTAGTGGTTGAACAGGGCGGAGATCACGAGGTGGATCTTCTCGTGCTCGCGCGTGGCCACGGGACCCAGGTAGACATGGTCGAACATGAACGCCCGCAGCTCCGCCATGGCGCCGCCGACCTCGTCGCCCTGGACGATGTCCCCGGCCCCGTCCGAGTGCTCGACCAGGTCGTGCACCAGCATGTCGATCCGGCGCTGGCCGGTCTCACCGAGGACCTCGATCGCGCCCGCCGGAAGGTCGGCGGAGGAGATCACCCCGGCGCGCACGGAGTCGTCGATGTCGTGGTTTATGTAGGCGACCCGATCCACCAGCCGGACGATCTTGCCCTCGAGCGTGGCGGGCTCGGCGGCCCGGCCGGAGTGGCTCACGATCCCGTCGCGGACCGGCGTGGTCAGGTTGAGGCCGCGCCCGTCACGCTCCAAGGCGTCGACCACGCGCAACGAGTGCTCGTGGTGCAGGAACGAGGCGCCGAAACGGGCCTGCAGGCAGCGGTCCAGAGCCTCTTCGCCGACGTGCCCGAACGGGGGATGACCGAGGTCGTGACCGAGCCCGATCGCCTCCACCAGATCCTCGTTGAGGGCCAAGGCGCGCGCGACGGTCCGCGACACCTGGGTGACCTCCAGCGTATGGGTCAGGCGCGTGCGGTAGTGGTCGCCGCTAGGCGAGACGAACACCTGGGTCTTGTGCTTGAGGCGCCTGAACGCCTTGCAGTGCACGATCCGGTCGCGGTCGCGCTGGAAGGGCGTGCGCAGACCACAGTCGGGCTCGGGGCGAGCCCGCACGGCCGGGTAGGAGCGCGTCGCCAGGGGCGAGAGCTCGGACTCCTCGCGGACCCGCATGCGCCGCTCGAACGCATCCGCCACGGGACCGCCCGGATGCTCGTAGCCCGCTGTCAGGGTTGGATCGCTCACAGCATCGATTCTGACACCGAGCCGGGTCGGCGCCCCAGCATCGTGACCAATTCCTGACACCCGGGCCCGCACTTAGGGTCAGATACTCCGTCTCAGGGCCGGAGGAGCAGACCTCGTCGAGCTGCCACCGGTGGCCGGAGGACTCGCTCAGGCCGCCAGCAGCGGTCGCAGGTGCACGTGGGCGTGATGCTCGGCCGTCTCGCCGATGGCTCGCTCCACTTGGCGCAGCGTGCGCTCGGACCCGTCGGGCGCCTCGGCCAGCGGCACACCGAGGGCTCCCACCAGGAATCTGTAGGCGGCCTCTTCCAGGGGAAGGAGGCCGCCTCGCATGAGCTGCAGACCACTCCCCCGGCGGCGCCCGAGAACCCGCGCAGATGCTCGGTCTCACCGCAGACCGCGCAGGCCGCCAGCTGCGGCACGATACCGGCGGCCAGCAGCAGCTTGAGTCGGAAGGCCAGGCCGTTGGCGGTCCGCGCCTGGGTCGCATCCGTGTGCAGCAGCGCCAGCTCGTTGGCCAGCAGTCGGAAGACCTCCGGATGAGGATCGGGCGTCTCGAATAGTCGCGCCACGGCATCGCACGCGCGAGCGGCGGCGTCGAGCGTCTCGGCGTGGTCGCGCAGGGCCGCGTGTACGGCGACGGTGTCGACGCTGGTCACGGTCAGCAGTTCGCTGCGGCCCTCGTGCAGCACCGCGCGGACGTGGAAGAACGGCTCCAGCCGGGCGCCGAACCGGCTGCGGGAGCGCCGCGCGCCCTTGGCGATCGCGCTCAGTCGTCCGTGCCCCGGGGTGTAGAGGTGAAGGATGCGGTCGGCCTCGCCATAGCGGATGGAGCGCAGCACGATTGCCTCGGTCTTCAGGGGCCCGGCGCACTCCCAGCCCCCGCTTTCGACCTCACGTATACTTTGTGAAGTCATGAAGCCCGTCACGCTCTACACCACCGACTACTGCTCCCGCTGCACGAGCGCCAAGATGCTGCTCAGCCGTCGCGAGATCTCCTATCAGGAGATCAATCTGGCAAAGGACCCGGACGGTCGCGCCAAGCTCTCCGCGCCGACCGGGATGGTCACCTTCCCCCAGATCGTGATCGACGGCGAGACGCTCGGCGGCTTTGACGAGCTACTGGCCGCCGACCGCGCCGGTCGCCTGCCGGCGCTGCTCGCCGCTTACGAGCCAGTACGCCTGGCGGCGTTCGCCCCGGTTCAGCTTCGCAGGTCGGAGCTCGCCGGACGCGCGGCCGCGCTTGGCAGCGCTCGCACACGTAGGTTCCGCGTCCGCCCACCACGAGCTTTCGGATCGTCGTGCCGCAGCGCTGACACGGCTCGCCCTCACGTCGATGGACCAGGAACTGATCCTGAAATGAGCCGCGGGCACCGTCGACGTGACGAAAATCGTCGATCGTGGCCCCCTTGGCCTCGATCCCGGCCTGAAGCGCCGCCTCGATTCCCTGGCGCAGCGCCTCCAGCTGCTTACGGCTGAGCGCGCCGGCGGCTCGCAGCGGGTGGATCTGGGCGCGGAACAGCGCCTCGTCGGCGTAGATGTTGCCGACCCCGGCGATCCGCCGCTGGTCGAGCACGAACGACTTGATCGGGGCCCGCCGTCCTCGAGCCATGGCGCGCAGGTGATCGGCGGTGAACCCGGGCGTCATCGGCTCGATCCCGATCCGCTCGGCGAAGTACAGCTCGCGCGCGGCGGTGCCCTGCAGGAGATGCCCGGTCCCGAACCGCCGCGGATCGACATAGACGAGCCGATGACCGCCGTCGAGCTCGAACCGCACCCGGGTGTGCGGCGGCTCGTCAGGTGCGTCGAACAGAAGCGCTCCCGTCATCCGCAGGTGGATCAACAGGTAGCGCTCACCGGTGAGCGCCCACACCAGGTACTTGCCCGACCGGCCCACGCGCTCCACCACGCGGCCGCGAAGGCCGTCCTGCACCACACTTGGGATCGAAGGGCCGCGTCCAGCGGGGATCGAGGATCTCGACCGCCGCGATCGTGCGACCCTCCAGATGCGGCGCCAGCTGGCGGCGAATGGTCTCTACCTCGGGCAGCTCCGGCATGGTGGCTTCTTACACGAACGCCGGCAGCAGCGCGCTCAGGCTTACCCCTAGGAAAGTCGCCAGACTCTCCTCAAGGGGAATCGCCGCCAGGCGATTCCCTCAAGGTAAACGCCGCCAGGCGTTTACCCGTCTTCCCCGTCCCAGTAGTCCAGCGACTCCAGCCTGGCCATGACTCCGACGCCGCGGAAGGCGATCTTGTTCGATCGCGGGTAGTAGCAGACATCGCCGGGGTCACGGGTGCCGTAGGCCAGATAGGTCAGCCCTTGCGGTCCGGCGCGCAGGACATGGGCGACCCCGGTGGCCGCGGGCCGCGCGATCACGTGACCGGGGCGCACCGGCGTCTCCTCAGAGTCGAGCAGCAACGTCCCGGCCCCGCCGAGGATCACGAAGATCTCCTCCTCGATCGAGTGGCAGTGCTGCGCGGTCCCCTCCTTCTCAGGCGCAACCTCCACATGCTGCAGCCCGGAGATCGTTGAACCGGCGGCCGCGCTCACACGGCGCCGGGTGCGCTGCACCAGGGGACGCGTCACCGTGACCGGCGTGACCTCGTCGAGGTTGACGATCGTGCTGGGCCGGGGATCTGGCTCCGTGGGCAGTTGCGGCGGCCCGTGCTGGGCCTCACGCAGGAACTGTGTCGGCGCCCCGTCCACGGCTCCAGGGCCGGTCTCGGCGGTCCGGGAGCCGATCAGCGAGATTCCGGTCTGCGGGAAGCCGGGGGTCTCGTCGTACTCGCGAGTGCCGAACGCCAGCAGGTCGATGCCCTCGGCGGAGTAGATCGTGTGGGCGCCGCTCCGCGGTCGATGGACGATGCAGTCGCCGGCCCGGATCGCCGCCGCCTCTCCCGCCAGCCATGACAGGCCCGCGCCGGCCAGCACGTAGAAGATCTCCTCCTCGCGGCCGTGCTCATGGGCGGGTGTGGACCAACCTTCCGGCGGCAGCTGAATCCTCTTGAGGCCGACCGTGACGCACCCGGCGGCCTCGCCGAGATCCGTCCAGCGGCCCTTGAGGTGCCCCAGCGCGAATTCGTGCGACGGAGCGCTGTCGAAGTGGGCGATCCCGATCGTGCTCACGACCTCTGGCCGGCACCGGCGACCGCTCGGTCGCGGCGCTCGATGTGCACCTCGCGGTCACCGGCACCGTCCGGGGGCTCGATCTGAGCGCGGGGATGGGCGTCGAAGTACACATCGCGCAGGCGGTCGGCGGACAGGTGGGTGTAGATCTGGGTGGTGCCGATGTCCGCGTGCCCGAGCATCTCCTGCAGCGACCGCAGGTCGCAGCCACCCGCGAGCAGGTGCGTCGCGAACGTGTGCCGGAGCGTGTGCGGGCTCATGCGGTGCTCGAGGCCCGCGGTCCGTGCATGCCCCTGGACGATCTTGTACAGCCCCTGGCGCGAGAGTCCGCCGCCGCGCAGGTTGACGAATACATGGGACTCCTCGCGCAGACCGACCAGCCGCGGCCGGCCCTGCGCCAGGTAGCGTCTCAAGCGTGGCGATCGCCTTGCTGCCGATCGGGACCAGGCGCTCCTTTGAGCCCTTGCCGCGGGCGCGCAGGATCCCGCCCTTGAGGTCGAGCTCGTGCAGCTCGAGCGTGATCGCCTCCGAAGCGCGCAGGCCACAGGCGTACATGGTCTCCAGCAGCGCCCGGTCACGCTGCGCGGCCGGCGATGTGCCGCTCGGCTGGTCCAGCAGGCGATTGACCTCGTCACGGCTCAACACCTTGGGCAGCCGGGCCCGCGAGCGCGGCGGCCGTAGCTCGGCGGTCGGGTCGTTCTCCATGATCTGCTCGCGGCGAAGATGGCGGTAGAACGAGCGCAGGCAGGCGATCTTGCGCTGCAGAGTGGCCGGGGCCACCGGTGGCTTGCCCTCGCGCCCGGCGGCGAGCTCTGAGACGAAGGCCGCCACGTCGGGGGGCCCCACCTCGAGCGGATCCTGGCCGCGGCGGCCCAGGAACGCACCGTATTGCTGCAGGTCGGACCGGTACGCCTCCAGGGTGTTGCGAGACAGGCCGCGTTCCAGCTCGAGCGTGCCCAGGAAGTCGAGCGTCAGATCGGTCAGCCGGCGTTGCGCCGGCGGGATCTCGACGGTGGTCATCTCCGTTCGTATTCGCGATCGGGGTGGCAACTCCTTGGCGCGATCTCGAGACGGGAAAACGCCTGCAGCTCCGCCTAAACCCGTGGCGACGCTCCCGATCCGATCGCGGAGCGCCTCAAACCGGCGTCAGAGCAGGCCGCGCTCTCGCTGCAGCGACAGCCAGAGCAGCGCGATCAACGTCTTTGAGTCCTCGGATTCCGCGATCGCGCCGGAGAGTTCGTCCAGCGGCCACGGGACGATCTCGATCCGCTCGTCCTCCCCGGCGTCCACCTCCGGTGCGTCGGAGAGCCCGCGGGCCAGGAAGCACCAGACGCGCTCGTCGCTGAAGCCGGGGCTCGTGAAGAACACATTCAGCTCCTCCCAATCGTCGGCCTGCTTGCCGATCTCCTCCGCGAGCTCGCGCTTGGCCGTCTCCAGCGGCGGCTCGCCCGGGACGTCGCACTTGCCCGCGGGGATCTCCAGCGACGCGGTGAGACCCGCGGCCTCGCGTGGCTGGCGGGTCAGCCAGACATGGCCGGCGTCGATCGCGACGATCCCCACCGCCCCGGGATGCCACACCTTCTCACGCGTCACCTCCGTCCCGTCGGCATGCCGGAAGCGCTCACTCCCGCACGACACGATCCGCCCACGCCACTCGACCTCGGAGTCGATCCGCTCGAACGAGCTCACGCCGGCACGAGCTCGGTCGCCGCTGCTTCGACCAGCGCGATCGCGATCTCGAGCATGCTCTCGAGCGCGTCGGCACTGATCCGCTCGCCCGGCTCGTGGTTGCGCTCGGTCCCGTCGGCCAGACAGGTGCAGGCGAAGCCGTCAGCCACAAATGAGTTCGCGTCCGATGCGCCGCCCGATTGGATCGGCTTGGGCTCATAGCCACAGGCGCGCAGCGCCCGCTCGGCCACCAGCAGCGGCGCGGCGCGCGCTTTGGTGCGGTATCCGGTGAACATCTGCTCCACGGTCAGGTCGAGGTCGCATTCTGACGCGTTGGCGGCATCCTCGAGGTGGTCAACCGTCTCGGTGGTCACCGCGGCGGCCTTGTTCTCGTCCAGGCTGCGCACCTCGGCCACGACGCGGCATCGCTCCGGCACGACGTTGATCGCCGTGCCGCCCTCGATCATCCCCACGTTCGCCGTGGTCTCGGCATCGAGCCGGCCCAGCCGCATCGCCGATATGGCGCGAGCGGCTGCGACGATCGCGCTGCGGCCGACCTCGGGGCGGACGCCGGCGTGCGCCGCGCGCCCGCGAAACTCGCCGATGATCCGGTAGTGGCTCGGCGAGGCCACGACCACCTCGCCGATCGGCGTGGCGTGGTCGAACACGTAGCCGAACGCGCTGACCAGTTGCGAGACGTCGAATTCGCGCGACCCCCGCAGGGACACCTCCTCGCAGACCGTGAACAGCAACTCGATCCCGACCGGGGGCGGCTCCGGCGCGCTGGTCAACCGCCGCGCGAGCTCCAGCATGACCGCGACGGCCGACTTGTTGTCGGCGCCGAGGATGGCCTGGTTGGCGTTCTCCCAGTAACCGTCGATGAGCACCGGCTCAACGGGCGCCACCGGCGGCACGGTGTCGAGGTGCGCGCACAGCAGGATGCTGGCGCCGTTGCGCCCGCCGATGCGGGCCAGCAGGTTCCCGGCGTCGGATCCAACGGCGGGGCCGCTGCCGTCCTCGCGCACGTCGAGCCCCATCGTGCCGAGCTGGGCGGTGACCCAGTCAGCGCAGGCTCGCTCCCGTCCCGATGGACTCTCGAGCCGGCACAGCGCCGCGAACGTCTGGTGAAGCCGCTCGCGTTCGGCTTCGCTGGCGCGCCTCACGATTCGGCGCCGCGCGAGACGCTGACGTCTCGCTCGTCGCCTAGGGTGGGTCGAACCCGCAGGGCGAAAGACCGCTCGGACGGCTCGGCGTGGTCCAGCGCTGCAGCGACGAATTCACGGAACAGGGGAGCGGGACGCTCCGGCCGTGACTTGAACTCCGGGTGGTACTGGGAGGCGACGAAGAACGGGTGCTGGTCGGGCGCCAGCTCCACCGCTTCCACCAACCGCTCGTCGGGCGAGGTGCCCGAGCAGACCAACCCGGCCGCCTCCAGCCGCTTGCGCAGGTGGTTGTTGACCTCGTAACGATGGCGGTGTCGCTCGTACACCACCGCCTCGCCGTACAGGGCGCGGATGCGGGTGCCGTCGTGGAGCTTGACGGGGTCGGCGCCGAGGCGCATCGTCCCGCCCATGTCGGCGATCTCCTTCTGCTCGGGGAGCAGATCGATCACCGGGAATGGCGTCTCGAGATCCATCTCGGTCGAGTTGGCGCCCTCCATCCCGGCGACGTGGCGGGCGAACTCGCTCACCACGACATGCATACCGAGGCAGATCCCGAGGTACGGAATCCGCTCCTCGCGCGCGATCTGAGCCGCGCGGATCTTGCCCTCCCAGCCGCGACCGCCGAAGCCACCCGGGATCAGGATCCCGTCGGCCCCCCGCAGCAGCTCGGTGACCCGCGGCTCGCCGACCGACTCCGAGTCGACCCATTCGACGTCGACCTTGCAGCCGTGGTACACGCCAGAGTGCCGCAGCGCCTCGATCACGGACAGGTAGGCGTCCTCGAGCTGGACGTACTTGCCCACCAGCGCGATCCGCACGTGGCGGTCGACCTCGCTGGCGCGGCGGATGATGTCCTCCCAGTCGCTGAGGTCGGGGGTCCCGGCCTCGAGGCCGAAGTGTTCCGCGAGGATGTACTCGTCGACCCCCTGGGCGTTGAACGCCAGCGGCACCCGGTAGATGTCGTCGACGTCGTAGGCGGAGACGATCGCTTCGACGGGCAGGCTGGCGAACAGAGCGATCTTCTTCCGGATATCGGTGGAGAGCTCGCCCTCGGAGCGACAGAACACCATGTCGGGCGCGATTCCGATCCGTCGCAACTCGTTGACCGAATGCTGCGTCGGCTTGGTCTTCAGCTCGCCGGCGTGCCCGATATAGGGCACCAGGGTGAGGTGGATGAACATGCAGCGCCGGCGGCCGACGTCGACGGGAAACTGTCGGATCGCCTCCAGGAACGGCAGCGACTCGATGTCGCCGACGGTGCCGCCGATCTCGGTGACCACGAAGTCGACGTCACTGGAGTCGGCCATCAGCTTGATGCGCTGCTTGATCTCGTCGGTGATGTGGGGCACAACCTGGACCGTCGCGCCGAGATAGTCACCACGACGCTCGCGGCGGATGACCGTGTTGTAGATGCCGCCGGCGGTGACGTTGGAGGCACGGCTGGTGTTGGCGTCGGTGAAGCGCTCGTAGTGGCCCAGATCCAGATCCGTCTCGGCACCGTCCTCGGTGACGAACACCTCGCCGTGCTGATAGGGCGACATCGTGCCCGGGTCGACGTTGATGTACGGATCGAATTTCTGCAGCTGGACACTCAGCCCGCGGGCCACCAGCAGCCGGCCGATCGAAGCAGCCGCGATGCCCTTTCCGAGCGAGGAAACCACCCCGCCGGTGATGAAGATGAACCGCGTTTCGCCGTGTGCCATGAGGTCTTCACCGAGTCTAACGGCGGGTCCGACGGAACCTGCCGGCAAACGGCGCGGAGGCGGCCCGCAGGAGCTCCAGCGCCGGTTCGCGCTGGGCGCTCAGGCCGCTCGCAGCAGCTCGCGCGCGTGCTCACCGGCCGCGCTGTCGCCCTCGCCGGCCCCCAGCATCCGCACCAGCTCGTCGACGACCTCGTCACCGCTCAGCGTGGTGACGGTCGTGCTGGCCGGTACCACGGCCGTGTCCTTGACGATCGTGAAGTGGCGGTCGGCGAGGGCCGCCACCTGCGGGAGATGGGTGATGCAGAGGATCTGGCGACCCAGCGAGAGGCGCCGCAGGTGCTCGCCGACGGCGCGGGCGGTGTGGCCGCCGATCCCGGCGTCGATCTCGTCGAAAACCAGCAGCGGCCGCGCCTGCTGGTCGGGCGCCGGCTCGCCGTGCGCGACGCTGAGCAAGGCCAGCATCACCCTGGACAGCTCGCCGCCCGAGGCGACCTCGCGCAGCGGGCCGAGGGTGTGGCCCCCGCTGGGCGCGATCAGCATCTCGATCGCGTCGCCCCCCCGGGGCCCGCATCCATCCGCCCGGGGTTCCAGCTCGATCTCGAATCCAGCGTCGGGCATGGCCAGCTCGCCGAGCCGGGAGCGGACCGCGGCCGCGAGCGCCGGTGCCGCCTCACGCCGGTTGGCGCCGAGCTCGGCCGCGAGCCGATCGAGCTCCTCGGACGCCGCCGCCAGGTGCGTCACTGCGGTCTCGAGGGCCTCGTCAGCGTGCTCGAGCTCGTCACGGCGGGCGCGGCACCGCTCCGCGTGGTCCAGTACGCCGGCGACGGTGCCCCCGTACTTTCGCTCCAGGCGCGCCAGCAGGGCCAGGCGATCCTCCACCTCCTCGAGTCCGCCCGAGGCGCCCGGTTCGGACAGGCCGCCGGCGCTCTCGTCGAGGCCCAGCAGGTAGCCGCGCAGCTCACCGCCGATGTCCTCGGCCTCGTAGCGCAGCGCCTCCAGCCGCTGCGCCAGCGAGCTCAGCTCCGGGTCGATGTTCCCCGCGGCCTCCAGCTGCCGGGCGGCGTTTGCCAGCAGCGCCGATACGCCCTCGCCGGCGTCCGGCGCGATCGCCTCGGCTCCCGCGGCGGCGGCGCCCTGGAGCGTCCCGAGGTGGCGCAGGCGATCGCGCCGGGCCAGGAGCGTCGTCTGCTCCTCGTGGCTGGGAGCGGCGGCCTCGATCTCGTCGCAGCTCGTAGCGCACCAGATCGAGCTCGCGCTCGCGGGCGCCGGCGAGCTCGCGCAGCTCGGTGGCGCGCTGCGCCAACAGCCGCGTGCGCTCGTACACCGCGCGGACCCGACCGCGGAGCTCCAGCTGCGCCGCGCCCGCGAACGCGTCGAGCAGGTCTAGCTGCGCGGCGGAGAGCATCAGCTTGCGGTGCTCGTGCTGCCCGTAGAAGGACAGCAATTCGCTGCCCAGCTCCTGCAGGTCGGCCAGGGTCGCGGCGCGCCCGCACACGTAGGCCCGGGTGCGCCCGTCGGGCCACACGCGACGGGCCAGCACGATCTCCTCGGCGCCGGCCGGCAGCCGGTCGGCCCCGGCCAGGGCCGGAGGCAGCGCGAACACGCCTTCCACGTAGGCCTCCTCGGCGCCAGGGCGGACGATTCCCTTGCGAGCGCGGCCACCGAGCAGCAGGTCGAGCGCGTGGGCCAGCAGCGTCTTGCCGGCGCCGGTCTCGCCGGTCAGCATGTTCAGGCCCGGCGCGAGTCGCAGCTCGGCGCGCTCCATCAGCAGCAGGTTCTCGACGCGCAGCTCGTGCAGCATGCGATCACGGTTTACCAGCCGGGTCCGACAGACCCGATCGGCCCCGGGGGGCTCAGAGCGGCGTCGCCAGCCGGCCGAACTTCTGGCGCAGACGCTGGTAGAAGGTGGTGCCGGGCATCTGCGCCAGCGCGCTCTGATCCACCGCGAACGTCGCCTCCAGCCGCTCGCCCGAGTCAAGCGTGCACATCGGCCGTCCGTCGACGATCACGTCGACCGGCTCCTCCTGGGAGCGGTTGTGGACGGCCAGCCGGTCGTCGGGGGCCACCACCAGCGTGCGGGCGGTGAGCGAGTGGGGCGCGATGAACGAGACCACGTACCCGTGCACCCCCCACGCCATCACCGGGCCGCCGTTGGCCAGGTTGTAGCCGGTGGATCCGGCCGGGGTGGCGATCACCAGCCCGTCGCAGCGCACCCGCCCCACCTCATCGCCCCCCACCCCATACTCCAGGTCGGCGACCCGCATGCCCTGCTGACGATGCATGGAGACGTCGTTGATGGCCAGCCACCGACCGCGGGCACCGAACAGCTCGATGCCGGGCAGGGACATCACGTCGAAGTCGCCCGCGAAGGCCCGCAGGCAGCCGGACTCCGCGTCCTCGCGGTCAACGGTGGCCAGAAAGCCCATCTCCCCGAAGTTGATCGCGAACACCGGGACGCCGGTGCGCGCGTATGTCCGCAGGCCGTGGAGGATGGTGCCGTCGCCGCCGAGCGCAAAGCAGATGTCGACGCTGGGATCGACCGGCGCGTCGACCCTCAGCAGCGAACCGGACTGCAGCTGGTGCTTGGCCGTCTCCTCGGGATCGAAGCGCAGCTCCACCCCGCGCTCCCGCGCCAGCTTGAGCAGCATCCGGAGCGCGTCCCGGGTCACCTCCGGGCGGCGGTGCGTGAATACCGTGGCGGTGTGGATCGCCATCACGGCTCGATCCCGCGCGGGTCCGGCTCGGTGGGGTGGGCGGTCTTTTCGATGTCCGGCTCGACCTCGCGCGCCGCCCGCTCGATGTCGGTGATGCCGCCGCGCGCGGGCTCCGCGAGCCACACGAACGTCTCGAGGTTGCCCTTCGGTCCGGGCAGGCCCGAGCTGGCGTAGCCGAGCACCGACGCTCCCAGCTGCCGCGCCGACTCGGCGACAGCGATCAGGGCGGCGCGGCGCAGCGCCGGGTCACGCACCACTCCGCCCTTGCCGACGCCGGCGCGGCCGACCTCGAACTGGGGCTTGATCAGCGCCAGGCAATCGAAGCGCTCGGCGGCGCAGCCGAGCACCGCGCCGAGCACCTTGACCACCGCGATGAACGAGACATCGATCACGATCAGGTCCGGCGCGTACGGCAGGTCGTCCGGGCGCAGGGCGCGCGCGTTGACACGCTCGAGCGCGGTCACCCGGGGGTCGGAGCGCAGGCCCCAATCGAGCTGCCCGTAGGCCACGTCGGCCGCCACCACATGCGTCGCACCGCGCTTGAGCAGGCAGTCGGTGAACCCGCCGGTCGAGGCGCCGACGTCGAGGCCGTGGCGGCCGGCCACGTCGAGCCCCAGCGACTCCAGGGCGTTGGCGAGCTTGATCCCGCCGCGCGAGACGAACGCCGGCGCGGCGGCCAGCTCGAGCTCGACGTCCTCGGCCACCATCTGCCCCGGCTTATCGGCCCGGCGGCGCCCCGGTAGCAGCATCACTTCGCCCGCCAGGACGGAGGCGGCCGCGCGCGTGCGGGAGGGGAACACGCCCCGCTCGGAGAGCAGAGTGTCGAGTCGAACGCGCCGCATGCAAGCCGAAACGGTACGTGATTGACCTCACAGTCATCCTGACCCGACCCCGGCACCATGGGTTGGCCATGAGAATCAGCCGACAGCTCAGCCTTCCCATGCACGGTGCCGTTGAGTTCATGTGCGGGCTCGCGATGATGCTCGCCCCACCGCTGCTGTCATTCGACGTGGCCGGCTGGATCGTGTCGATCCTGCTCGGCGCGATCCTCACCGGCACCGCGCTGGGGCTTACCGCCAGCCGCGTCGGGTCGGTGGCATCGCACATCGGGTTCGACGGTGCGTTTCGCCTTGCCACTGCGATCGCCGCGCTGGCCCTGGCCGCCGCGGGACAGATGCGCGCGGTGATCTTCCTCGCCGCGGTGGTGGTCGCGCTCGCGGGACTCAGCTTCACGACGAGCTACGTCGCCGCCGACTCCTAGGGGCAGACGCGGCGCCACGTCACGTCCAGACAACCGTCTAGCTGACCACCCCGCTGCGGCGGACCACGGCCGCCTCGATCCGCTCGGCGATGCGGGCTCCGGTGAAGCCCACTTCCTCGTGGAGCAGCGCGGGCGCGCCGTGCGTGACATACCGGTCGGGCAGACCGACTCGCAGAATGCGCGGAGCCAGGCCGGAATCCGACAGCGTCTCCCACACCGCCGAGCCGAACCCCCCGGCGAGCACGCCCTCTTCGACCGTCACCAGCAGCTCGTGCTCGGCGGCGAGCTGGGCCGCCAGCCCCGCGTCGATCGGCTTGGCGAAGCGGGCGTCGGCGACGGTCACGGCGATCCCGCGCGTCGCGAGTATGTCGGCGGCCTCCAGCGCCCGGGCCACGCCCGAGCCGTAGGCCAGCAGAGCCACCCGCGTCCCTCCGGACTCCGCGGCCGTGGCGCTGGCCTCGCGCAGGATCTCGCCGGTTCCGATCTCCAGCCGCTCCGGACGGGCGGGCAGGTCCACCCCCACCCCTTCGCCGCGCGGATAGCGCAGCGCCACCGGACCGTCGTCGTAGCTCAGGGCGGTGTGCAGCATGTGGACCAGCATCGCCTCGTCGCGCGGGGCCATCAGCACGATGTTGGGCAGGCAGCGCAGGTAGGCGATGTCGAACACCCCGTGGTGAGTCGGACCGTCGTCGCCCACCAGCCCGGCGCGATCCATCGCGAACACCACGTTGAGCTTCTGCAGGCACACGTCGTGGACGATCTGGTCATAGGCTCGCTGCAGGAAGGTGGAGTAGATCGCGGCCACCGGCTTGCACCCCTGCAGGGCCAGCCCGGACGCAAACAGGATCGCCTGCTGCTCGGCGATGCCGACGTCGTAGTAGCGGTCGGGCAGCTCGCGCTGCAGAATGTTCAGGCCCGTGCCGGAGTTCATCGCGGCGGTGATGCCGATCACGCGGTTATCACGCCGGCACTCGCGCACCAGCGCCTCGCCGAACACCTGCGTGTAGGCCGGCGGGGACGGCTTACCCGCCGCCGGCTTGCTGCGCAACCTGGCCTCCGCCCCATTGGCGATCGATTTCGGCTTCGCGGCGTGCCACTTCTCCATGCCCTCCAGGCCACCTTCCTCGGCGGGAGCGAAGCCCTTGCCCTTGACCGTGGCGCAGTGCACCACGACCGGGCGCTCGGCCGCCAGAGCCTCTCGCAGCGCCTCGCGCAGCGCGCGCATGTCGTGGCCGTCGATCACCCCCATGTAGGCGAAATCGAGCTCCTCCCACCACAGTCCCGGGGCCCAGAATGCCTTCAGCGACTCCTTGAAGTGCGGCCCCAGCCGCTCGAACGCGGCCCCCACGGCGGGGAGCTTGGTCAGACCACCCTCCACTCCCTCCCGGGCGTGCCACAGCTTCGGATTCATCCGCACGCGGTTGAAGTACCGCGACAGCGCCCCCACGTTGGGCGCGATCGACATTCCGTTGTCGTTGAGCACCACGACGATCGGAGTGCCCTCTCCTCCCGCCTGGTGCACCGCCTCGAACGCGACCCCGCCGGTCAGCGCGCCATCGCCGGCGACCGCGACCACGTGCCCGTCGGGGCCATGGCCGCGGCGCATCGCCTCCTTGATCCCGACGGCGTAGCCGATCGAGGTGGAGGCGTGGCCGGCCCCCATGATGTCGTGCACCGATTCCTGGATCGCGCAGAACGGCGCCAAGCCCGTGGTACTTGCGGATCGTGGGGAGCTGATCCCGGCGCCCGGTCAGCACCTTGTGGGGGTATGCCTGATGGCCCACGTCCCACAGGACCTTGTCGCGCGGGGAGTCGAGCAGTGAATGCAGCGCCACCGCGATCTCGCAGGTGCCGAGGTTGGCCCCGAAGTGCCCCCCGATTTCTCCCACGGTGTCGATGATGTGCTCTCGCACCTCCTGGGCTACCTGCTGAAGCTGGTCATCGGTCAAGCCGTGGAGGTCCTGGGGCTTATCGATGCGTTGCAAGAGGTCTCTCATCAGTAGCTCCGGGTCGCGATGAAGTCCGTGATCTGCTCGAGCTCGGTGGCGCCGTCGGGGGCGGCCCGACGCAGCGCCCCGCGGGCTCGCTGGTGCGATTGCACGGCCAGCTTTCGCGCTCCGTCGAGACCGAATTCGGTCACGTAGGTGCGCTTGCCAAGCCGAACATCTGAGCCCTGCTGCTTTCCCAGCGTCGCTTCGGACCCGGTCACGTCGAGGATGTCGTCGACGATCTGAAACAGGACGCCGAGCTCGCCGGCAAAGGCTCGGAAGGACTCGATTGTGCCAGGTTCGGTGTCGCCGACGAGGAGCAGCACGCACTCGATGCTGGCGGCGATCAGCCGACCGGTCTTGAGCTCGTGAAGCCGCCGCAACCCGGCCGCGCCCTCGGGCGAGGTGCCGGCCACGTCGAGGAACTGCCCTCCCACCATCCCCTGGACGGCCGTCGCCGCCGCCAGCTCGCATGACGCCGCCAGCACCGCCGCCGGCTCGCCGCCCTGCCGGGACAGCAACATCCGGAAGGCCTCGGCGTAGAGGCCGTCCCCGGCCAGGATCGCCACGTCCTCCCCGAACACCTTGTGACAGGTGAGCCGACCGCGGCGCAGGTCGTCGTCATCCATCGCGGGCAGATCGTCGTGGATCAGCGAGTAGGTGTGGATCAGTTCCAGCGCCGCCGCCAGCGGCAGCACGGTGACGTGGTCACGTCCCAGCGCATCGGCGGTCGCCAGTGCCAGGACGGGGCGGATCCGCTTGCCTCCCGCCAGCAGCGAGTAGCGCATGGCCTCCTCCAGGCCGGAGGTCGCGTGCTCGGTCGAGAACCGCAGCGACTCCAGGAAGGTCTCCACCTCCGCGCGCAGGCGCTCGGGGTAGGTCGGCCGGAACGTCGCCACCATCGGGGGCTCTAGCCCGCCGGCAGCGGAAGCTGACCCGGAAGATCCGGCAGCGGTTCGAGCGCGGCGCGCGCCCTCTGGTCGACCTGCGAGCTCGCCTCGGAGGCCAGCCGGGCGCACTCTTCGATCAGCACCAGAGCGCCTTCCGGCTCGAGATCCCCGCTGCGCAGCCGTTCCGCCGTGTCGTTGAGCCGAGCTGTCAGCTCGGTCAGGGGGTCAATCACCCACAAGAGACTAGCGGGCAGGCGTTCGCGGGGGGCTCGTTTACCCCGCCGTCGAGGGCTGCGTTGACGAGTCCGTCGGCCCTGGCGTTCTGGGCTCGGGGGACGGTGCGGATGTGCCACCGGTCAAAGCCGCGCAGCGCCTCCATCGCGTCCAGATAGAGCGGTCGCATGGCCGGATGCTTGACCTTGTAGGCCCCGGTCAGCTGCCGGGCGACGAGCTCCGAGTCGCCCACCAGCTCGACTTCACGCGCTCCGAGCGCCGCCGCGCGCTCCAGGCCTCGCAGCAGCGCGCGGTATTCGGCCACGTTGTTGGTGGCGACGCCGATCCGCTCGGCCAGCTCCTCCACCACCGACCCCTCGGGCGTCGCGATCACCACGCCGATCGCCGCCGGGCCCGGATTGCCGCGAGCGCCCCCATCGACATGGAGCAGGAGCTTGTCGGTCGGCCCCGTCTGCGCCGGGCTCAATCGGTGGCCAGCTCGGGCAGCTCGCCGGGGATGCGCGCGCGGCGACGGTCGCGGGTCGCGCGCTTTCCCCCTCCCGATGAGCCGCCGTTGCGGCGCGATGACCTGCGGCGGTCGACGATCACCGTCACGGCCGGGTCGTCGGCGTAATAGCTCGAAAGCTTCTCCAGCAGGTCATCGGCAAGCGCCTCGGGCACCACGCAGTAGATCACCGGCGCAATGCTACGGGACGTCACCGATGAGCGGCTATAGAACGTCCGTCTAGGACCGGTCAGCGCGCCAGCGTCAGCGCGCCGCGATCATCGGCGAGCGCGTTGCACTGACGCTCGGCGGGAGCTAGCTCGTCGAGCTCGTACCCCTGGCCGGCGACCCGGAACGCCGGGACCTCGTCGGACAGATCGACCTCGTAGCGGTACCAGCACAGCTCCCAGGAGATCACCACGTGAACCATCGACGGAGGCGTCGCCACCGGCACCACCGCCGCCTCGGGCAGGCCCAGCGAGCGGCCGATACCGGCGACGGTGCGGGGATGCTCGGATTGGTTGAACAACGAGATGGCCGAGGAGATCTTGTGCTCGGTGCTGGTGGGAACGGCCCGCACGTGCCGCGGTTCGCGCACGGTGGGCAGGGAGCGAGCCAGCGCGCGGCGCGGGGTCAGACCGACCGGACGGGGAAGGCGGCAGAGATGGCTCCTCCGCACCGAAGCCGTGGTCGGAGCCGGTCTCGGCCGGCGCCTCGTCGCGCCGGGTACGCAGACGACTGAGCAGCGAGCGTCGCCGGTCCACGCGGTCGCCGTTGGCGGGATAGGAGGGCACCGTGCCCTCGCGCACCCAACCCCCGTGCAGCGCTCTCGATGTGCACAACTCACACACCGAGCGGCGGGCGCCCCCACTGACGTAGATCTCCGCGCGTTCACCCCGCAGCAGCGTGCGACCGCAGACATCGCACGTCGATATCGCCGTCGAGGTGCTGATCGACTTAGTGCTCACCGCATCGAGCGTACTACGCCTTGACTGCCTCACGCTCCGCGCGTGCCTCGTCGACGACCTTGTTGGCGAGGTGTCCGGGTACCTCCTCGTAGCGCTCGAACTCCATCGAGAACTCGCCCTGGCCGCCCGTCACCGAGCGCAGGTCGGGAGCGTAGGAGAGCATCTCGGACATCGGCACCTCGGCCTTGATCTCGGTCATCCCCAAGCCCACCGGTTCCATTCCCAGCGGCCGGCCGCGTCGAGAGTTCAGATCGCCGATCACGTCACCCACGGTGTCCTCGGGCGCGTTCACTGTCACCAGCATGATCGGCTCCAGCAGGACCGGAGCCGCCTGTTCCAGCGCTTGGCGCATCGCCAGCGAGCCCGCCACCTTGAACGCCATCTCCGAGGAGTCGACGGTGTGGTAGGAGCCGTCATAGAGCCTCACGCGCACGTTTTTGACCGGAAATCCGGCGACCACCCCCTCCAGCATGGCCTCTTGCACGCCCTTCTCGACGGCGGGGATGAAACTGGTCGGGATCACCCCACCCTTGATGGCGTTGACGAACTCGAAGCCGGTGGGGTGGGTGGGATCGTTTAGCGGCTCGATCTCGATGTGACAATCGCCGAACTGTCCGCGGCCGCCGGTCTGCTTCTTGTGGCGCCCGTGCGCCTTGGCCGACCCCCGAATCGTCTCCTGGTAGGGGACCCGCGGTGGCTTCAGGCTGACCTCGGCGCCGAAGCGCGACTTCAGCCGCTCGACGATCACCTCGACGTGAACCTGTGAGAGGCCCGCGACGATCTGCTCGGAGGTCTGCGGATCGCGATGCAGGTCGATCGTCGGGTCCTCCTCCTGCAGCCGCCGCAGCGACGTGAACACCTTGTCCTCGTCCCCCTTGCTCTTCGGCTCGATCGCGAACGCCATCACCGGTGCGGGCAGCTTGATGCTGGGCATCTCGATCGGCTCGTCGCGCGCGGCCAGCCAGTCGCCGGCCCGAGTCTCCTTGAGCTTGGCCACGGCGCCGATGTCACCGGGCCCGAACTCGGTGGTGTGCCCGGTCTGGTTTCCCTCGAACGTCACCAGCTGCCCCAGTCGCTCCTTGTTGTGGGTGCGCGTGTTGAGCACCTGGGAGTCCTGGCTGAGCACCCCCTGGTAGACACGGAACAGGTTGATGCGGCCGGCGAAGGGGTCGGCGCGGGTCTTGAACACATAGGCGAACAGCTCTCCATCCTCCACCGCCTCGAGCGTCATGCCGCCCACCTCGAGCCCACCGTGCTTGACCGGTGAGGGAAGGTCTTCGACGATCGCGTCCAAGAGCCGATTGGTGCCGAGGTTGCGGGTCACCACCCCGCAGGTGACCGGGAACAGCGCCCCGTGATTGGTCCCGTCCTTGAGCGCGGCGACGATCTCCGCGTGGGAGATCTCATCGCCCTCCAGATACCGCTCCATCAGCGCGTCGGAGGTCTCTGAGACCTCGTCCATCAGCTTCTCGCGATACTCCTCGGCCTGCGTGAGCAGCTCATCGGGGATCGGGATCTCCTGGCAGTTGTCGCGATCGCTGCCCTCGTAGCGGTAGGCCTTCATGTCGATGAGGTCGATCAGGCCGGAGATCTCATGCTCTGAGCCGATCGGTATCTCGGTGGCGACGACGTGCTGGCCGAAGGCCGATTTCAGTGACTCGAGGGTGCGGAAGAAGTCGGCGCGCTCGCGGTCGAGCATGTTCACGAATACCAGGCGGGCCAGGTCAAGCTCGGCCGCCCGCTGCCACAGGCGGGTGGTATGGACCTCCACGCCCATCACCGCGTTGACCACGAATACCGCCGACTCGCACACGCGCAGCGCTCCGAGCGCGTCGGCGACGAAGCTGGAGTCGCCAGGGGTGTCGAGCAGATTGACCTTGCGATCCTGCCACTCGAACGAGCTCAGCGCCGCCGAGATGGACATCTGGCGCGCCTTCTCGTCCGGATCGGAATCGGAGACCGTGGTTCCCTCGGTCACCAAACCCAGCCGGTTGATGACGCCGGCCTGGAACAGCAGCGCCTCGTGTAACGAGGTCTTACCACTGCCGCGGTGGCCAACGAGGGCCACATTGCGGATCCGATCCGCGGCCTTGTGCATGGCTGGTCTCCTCTCACTCGAGCGGCAAAGAGGCGACCTTACAACTTCGCGCCGGTGCCCGCGAGGGGCGCCGATCGGCTATTCGAATTCGACGGCCAGCTTGGAGCGCAGCCGCAGCACCGCCTTGGTGTGCAGCTGCGAAACGCGGGACTCGGTAACGCCGAGCACCTCGCCGATCTCCCGCAGCGTCAGGTTCTCGTAGTAGTAGAGCGCCACGACGAGCTTCTCGCGTTCCGGCAGTGCCGCGATCGCGTCGGCGATCCGGTCGCGCAGTTCGGACTCGTCGACCAGTACCTGCGGATCGGGGGCGCCACGGTCAGGGATGGTGTCCAGCAGTGACACCTGGTCACCGCTGGAATCCGAAACGCTCCACAGCTCGTCGAGAGCCACGATCGTGGAGTTGGAGATCTGCAGCAGCGCGTCCTGGAAGTCCTCGAGGGTGATCTCGAGCTCGACCGCCATCTCGTCGTCGGACGGCGGGCGCTGCAGGCGCGCCTCGAGCTTCATGTTGACCCGTTCGAATTCACGGGCGCGGGCCCGGACCGAGCGTGGCACCCAGTCCAGCGTGCGGAGCTCGTCGATGATCGCGCCGCGGATCCGAGTGATCGCGTACGTCTCGAACTTGATCTCCCGCGACAGGTCGAACCGCTCGATGGCGGAGATCAGCCCGCCGAGCCCGTAGGAGATCAGATCTGATTCCTCCACGTGGGCGGGCAGGCCCGAGCCCATCCGTCCGGCGACGTATTTGACCAGCGGTGAATATGCGACGACGAGACGCTCTCGGGCACGCTCATCGGAGGCGGTCTTGTAACGCTTCCATAGGTCCCGCAGCTCGATCGCTTTGACGTTGGTTTCCAGTTCGACCCCAGTAGGTAAGTGTCAGGCGCGAGGGTGAGAGCGCTCGTAGGCCAGCCGTAGCCGCGCCGACTCCACCCGAGTGTAGACCTGAGTCGTCGAGATGCTGGCATGCCCAAGTAGTTCCTGGATCGCGCGCAGGTCCGCGCCGCCCTCCAGCAGATGGGTTGCGAACGAGTGCCGCAGGGCGTGCGGGTGGGCCTCGGCGAGCGCCGGCTCCCGGCCGGCGGCCAGGCGCGCCCAGGTCCGCAGCCGACGCCTGACGTCGGAGGTCCCGAGCCGGCGCCCCGATTTTGAGAGGAACAACGCCCGGACCGCATCCACCACCAGCACCGGCCGTCCGTGGGAGAGGTAGCGCTCCAGCGCTCGCAGAGAATGCTCGCCCGCCGGCACCAGCCGGGTGCGACCGCCCTTGCCCTCGACCCGGACCGACTCGCCGTCGAAATCCAGCGAGTCGACATCCAGCGATACGAGCTCCTCGGCCCGCAGGCCCGAACCGTAGGCAAGCTCGAAGAGGGCGCGATCACGGAGCTGCAGCGGCGTGGTGGCGGGGATCCGATCCAGCAGCGAGGCGACCTCGGCCGCTTTGAGCACCCGCGGCAGCCGCTGTGCGCGTTTGGGCGAGTGCAGCAGCTCGGCCGGGTTCTCGGCCCGAGCCCCGAGCTCCATCTGGGCCCGGAACAGACCCCTGATGGCCGCCAGCTTACGGGCGATCGTCGACGGCGCCTGGCCGGACTCGGACAGACCCGCGACGTACCGGCGCAACGCCCGCACGTCAATCGACCCCGGCGGCACGCCGGTCGCGCTCGCCCAGCGCGCGAACTGGGTCGTGTCGCTGGTGTACGCGGTCCGGGTCTTGGCCGCGACCGCGCGGCGCCGCAGGTCGTCCTGAAACGCGTTCAGGACACCTTGCCACTCCGAGGAGGGCGCCGGATCGGCGGGTATGCGCTGAGTCGCTGAGTTGAAGTTCGCCATGCGTCCCGGCTATTCGTCGCCCCGCCGGTCACCCCTCTTTAGCCCCACACCCCAACCTACCGCCCGGTTGCCCGTCGGGCCCCGTCGGATCAGGTCACGTGAACGAGCGTACCGATCGGTGTGTACGGATACACCTGCGCGGCGACCGAGTAGGGCATCTCCACGCAGCCGAGGCTCTGCGGGGAGCCGTACTGGGCGCGGGTGAAGCCATGCAGCGCATCGCCGCCGTTGAAGTAGCTGACGTCCGGGATGCCGGGATCGCTGTAGTGGCTGCCATCGGGATTGGTCCCGCTCATCGTCGTCACGGGAAGATGCTCATAGACCGGGTAGGTCCCGGTGGCCGTGGGTGCCGAGGATATCCCGGTGTTGACCGGCGTGCCGCCGATCACCGTGTGGCCGTTGTGCCACAGGTTGAGCGACTGTGAAGCCACGCTGACTGACACGAAGGTGTAGCCGAAGCTAGAGCGGTGGCCGGCTAGGACCGCCGCGATCAGCGCCTTCCAGACCGCCGCACCGGCGATTCCGTCGGGGGTGAGGCCGTGATCGTTCTCAAATGCCATCAGCGCGCCCCGTGTCATGGTGCCGGAGGTCCCCGGCTGCCAGAACCCTCTGAGCGCGGCCGGAACGGTGGCGTAACGCCAGGTGAATCTGCCCGCCGGGGCCTTGACCGCCGCAGCCTCCTGGGCCTGGGGCGTGAGGCCGACTCCGGATCCGGCGTAGTGGAAGCGGAGCGGGAGATAGTTCAGCAGGGCCAGGATCTGCTGCACGCGCATGGTCGAGCCCGGCGGCACGTTCCAGGTCCCGGTCTCCGAGCCACCGCTGCGCTGGCCTCCGACCAGGCGCACTCCGCTCGGCAGCGCCACCGCGACCTTCGCCCCCAGCCCGTAGCCGTAGCCCTGGGGGCGGAACACCATCGCGTGGCTGTTCAAGCGGTGCCACACGCCGGGGGTGATCGGCGACACCGGCGGCATATGCCTTCCGACCGCCTGGCTGATCGGCTTGGAGAAGGTCAGCGTGATCGGCGTGTCGGCCTTGAGCTGACTGCCGGGAGCGGGACTCGCGACCGCCACGGCCGCACTCCCGGCCGGGAACCAGCTGACCATCGCCTGCCGGGAGCTCTCCCAGGTGCGGGGGGCGGCAGAGACGTACACGGTGCCGGCCGGGCCGCTTCGCGGCAGCGTGACCACGCTCTGGGGCGTGGTCAGCACGTGCCGGCGCAGGTGCCCGGCCGAACCGGTGGAGTAGGTGAGAATCGGTGCCTTGAAGTGCAGCCGCAGCGGCGCGTGGCCGGCGATGGTCAGGTAGTGCGAGCGCAGGCTGGCCACGGGCGTGGTCAGTGACAGATGCAGCGTCTGGGTGCTGCCGGCCAGCCAGGCGATCCAGCCGGGCCGCTTGACCACGACGTCAAGCGAGATCTGCTGGGCCGCGGGGATCAGTTTCGCGGGCCAGATCTGGTCACCGCGGACGGTGACCGGGATCGGGGCACTGTGCGGACCGCTCACCAGCGTGGCGCTCTGGATCGAACCGCCACCGAGGGGCAGACCGACCTTGGCGATCGCGCTGGAGTCGGCGCTCAGGCTGGCCCGCGCGGAGACCAGGATGAATGCGCCGACCGCCACGACCGCGACCACCGCCAGCATCAGACCACCGGCGACGTAGCGCCCCCGGCCGTGACCGCGCGGGGAGAGGGAGGTCCCGCGCCGGACCTTCCCGTTCGCCCGCTCGCCTACTGGTACTCGCAGGTACGAGACGTTCGCCACGAGCGAAATGCTACAGACCCGGAGACTCGGAACGATCAGTCCAACCCGCTGACAACGTTCTGCAAGCGAGCTTGCAGGCCGGCGGGCTGCTCGGCTGGGTTGCGGCGGCTGCTGCGTGGACGGGGCCCGAGGGGGCCGGAGGCACGGAAAGTCCGCCGTGGCCGACGGGGCGGCGGGAGCGGCGAGTCAGTGGGTCACGGCGCCAACCGCGGCGCTCGATACCTGCCGTGCGTACTTGCCCAGCGCCACGCCCGCGTAGGGTCGCTCCGGAGGCTCGTAGCGCTCAGCGCGGGCGGCCAGCTCGTCGTCAGAGAGCGCCACGTCCAGGCGCCGCGCCGTCACGTCCAGGGTGATCTGATCGCCGTCCCGGACCAGGCCGATGGGACCGCCGCGGACCGATTCAGGAGCGACGTGGCCGGCCATCAGGCCGCGGGTGGCTCCTGAGAAGCGTCCATCGGTGATCAGCGCGACGTCCTCGCCGAGTCCCTCTCCCACCAGGGCCGCCGTCACCGCCAGCATCTCGCGCATGCCGGGTCCGCCGGCGGGCCCTTCGTTGCGGATCACGATCACATCGCCCTTGTTGATCGTCCCGGCCGTGACCGCGGACATCGCGTCCTCCTCGGACTCGAACACGCGGGCGGGCCCGGACTGCTGCCGTCGCTCGTAACCGGCCAGCTTGACCACGCATCCCTCGGGCGCCAGGTTGCCGTGCAGGATCGCCAGCCCGCCGGTGGCCTTGATCGGGTCAGACAGCGGCCGCACCACGCGCTGGCCCTCGGTCTCCTGGGCGGCGGCGGCGTGCTCGCCGATGGTCCGGCCCGTGACGGTCATGGCCTGCTCGTGGAGCAGCCCGGCCTCCTGGAGGCGCTGGCAGACCAGCGGCACCCCACCGGCCGCATACAGGTCGGGTGCCACGTAGCGACCACCCGGCTTGAGATCGCACAGCAGCGGGGTCCGCTCGCTGATCTCGTCGAACTCGTCGATCGAGAGCTCGATCCCCATCTCCTTGGCGATCGCCAGCAGGTGCAGCACGCCGTTGGTCGAGCCGCCACTGCAGGCGATCGCGGCAATCGCGTTCTCGAGGCTGTCACGAGTGATGATCTGGCTCGGACGCAGACCCCGGCGCAGGACATCCATGACCAGCGCGCCCGCCTCCTCGGCGGACTGCGGCTTGCGGGAGTCCACCGCCGGGATCATGGACAGGCCCGACGGGGAGATGCCGAGAACCTCGAACGCCATCGCCATGGTGTTGGCGGTGAACTGCCCGCCGCACGCCCCCGCTCCCGGCGAGGCCACGTCCTCGATCTCGGTCAGCTCGTCGTCGCTGATCCGCCCCGCCGCGTGCGCGCCGATCGCCTCGAACACCTCTTGGATCGTGACTCGCTCGCCTCGGTACAGGCCGGGGAGGATCGAACCTCCGTAGAGCATCACGCTGGGAAGGTCCAGACGGCAGAGCGCCATCACGGTGGCTGGAATCGTCTTGTCGCAGCCGCTGATCGCGATCACCGCGTCGAACCCGTGGGCGTCGCAGACGAGCTCGATCGAGTCGGCGATCAGCTCGCGGCTGACCAGCGAGGCGCGCATCCCCGGCGTCCCCATCGTGATCCCGTCCGAGATCGCGATCGTGTTCAGCTCCATCGGCGTCCCCCCGGCGGCGCGAATCCCGTCCTTGACCTTCGCCCCCAGCGCCCGCAGGTGGAAGTTGCACGGCATCGTCTCGATCCAGGTGTTGGCCACGGCCACCAGTGGCTTGGAGAGCGCCTCGTCGTCGTAGCCGATGCCTTTGAGGTAGGCGCGGGCGGCGGCGCGCTGGGGCCCCTGGGTCAGCGCACGGCTACGGTGCTTGACGTCGAACGTGGTGGCGCTCATCGCGGCGGGGACTGTAGCGCTTGCGACGGCGCTAGCTGGTGGTGTCCAGCGGCGCGGAAGGGGCGCGGGCGCCATCGCGCATCCGGGCCCGCTCCCACTGCGACAGGCGCCACAGGTCTCGCTTGACGCGGGCGGGGTCGAGCTGGCGGCCGGGGAGATGCATGTTGGCGGTCGCGATCAGCCGCCGCTCGTCGCCGGTCAGCGCCATCCACTTGGCCAGCACGTCATCGGAGTCCGGCAGCCGGGCGCTGCCGTACGGACGGGTCTCGTCGGGGAAGGCCACGCAGTACTCGTTGAGCAGCCGGTGCGTCTGGGCCAGGTAGGCCACGATCGCACGATGGGGGTAGACGAGGTAGGCATAGGCGGCGCCACCGGTCCCCCCCGTCTCGGCCGGTCCGTCGGCCTGCGTACCCCAGATCCGGATGAATCCGAGGTCGCGGTACATCGCCCACTCCTCTTCGTTGACGCAGGACTTCAGCAGCGTGCGAGCCCTCTGCTCGGCGCGGCGTTCGCGTCCCGGGTCATAGGCCTGCACCGGAGCCAGCTGCCGTCGCGCCCGGTGCCGCGCCCACAGCTCCTCGATGCGGGGCAGCAACTCCTCGGAGAGAAGTGCGAGAGCTACCAGCGCGGTCGCGACGAGCGCCAGCAGCACCGCCCGCCCGCCCGCCTACCGTCCACCCGCCGCCCGCGGAAAGAAGATCACGCGGTCAGCATCACGGGGGATGTCATCGAAGGACCGAACCATCTGCGCGTCACGTCTGCCTTCGGTATCCATCACCGGTACCGCGGCCCACAGGCCAGCCTCGAGCTGGCGGCGAAACTCCTCGACCAGACGGAGCTCGTCCTGCTCGAGCTCGACGTCGCCTTCTGCGATCAGGATCTCTCCGTGCCCGGGCTTCATACGCAGGAAACGCACGGGCGGGATTATGTCACGCCGAGGACGTCGACCGGCCCGGCACCGGAGCCGACTTCGACGAGACCGTCACGCACCGCCTCCGAGGCGCGTCGCTTCGCCGTCCGGGCCGCCTGAAGGGCGGAGTCACCCCAGGCCAGCCGCGCCGCGAGCACCGAGGAATGGGTGCATCCGGAGCCGTGGGTCGCCCCGTCGGCGTACCGCTGACCGGGAATCTCGACCAGCCGCGAGCCGTCGTAGAAGACGTCGGTGGCGAGCTTTCGGTGGCCGCCGGTGACCACCACGATGTCCGGACCGAGGGTGTGCAGGGCCTCCGCCAGCCTCGCGATCTCGCGCGCCCGCGTGGCACGGGTCTGCTTGCCCAGCAGCGCCATCGCTTCGGGCAGGTTCGGGGTCAGCACCGTCACGCGGGGGAGCAGACGCTGCACCAGAGTGTCTCGTGCGGTCGGGTCCAGCAGCTCGGCGCCGGACTCGGACACCATCACCGGGTCGAGCACGATCGGCGTCCCGAGCGCCAGCTCGTCGAGGGCCAGCGCGACCGCCTCGATCGTCGCGGCGTCGCCGAGCATCCCGATCTTGACCGCATCGACCCCGATATCCTGCACCACCGCGCGCACCTGGGCCAGGATGACCTCGGGCGGGACGGGATGCACCGCGCTGACGCCGACCGTGTTCTGTGCGGTGATGGCGGTGAGGGCCGTCATCCCGTGCACGCCGCAGGCGGCAAACGCCTTCAGGTCGGCCTGGATGCCGGCTCCGCCGCCCGAGTCAGAGCCCGCGATCGACAGCACGCACGGGATCGGGCGCCGGCTGGGGTTCTGAGTCGCCATCTGAGGACGCGAGCTTAGCCTTCGTGGCATCACGCGGTCCTACGCGCGCGGCGGCGCGGAGGCGCGGGTCAGAACGCGCCCTCCAGATGCTCCAGCGCGACCAGGCGACCCTCCCGGTCGAAGGTCACGCCGATCGCGTCGAAGCGGACCACGTCCGCGCGGGGGCGGTCGCGGCGCTCGATCAGCCAGCTGCCCGCCATCTTGCGGACCCGGACCTGCTTGCCGGGGCCCACGGCGTCGAACGGTCCGCCGCGGTTGCCGCCCAGCCGGCGGGTCTTGACCTCGCAGAACGCCAGTGTGCGGCCGTCGAACGCGACGATGTCGAGCTCGCCCCAGCGGGTCCGGTAGTTGCGCTCGATGATGCGGAACCCGCGCCGCGTCAGGTGCTCGGCCGCGAGCCGTTCGCCGGTGCTGCCGAGACGGTGTCGCGGGTCGTCGCTCATGCTCTTCGACGCTACGCGAACCGGTGTCACGCGTGGCTGGCGGACCGTCACGATTGAGTCACGATTTCCGCTGCAATCGGCGCACAATCGTGACTCCCGGACACCCATGCGGCACGCAATCGCGCCTACCTTGGGGGCAATGCTCGCGCGGGTCACGACATTCGCCATCGATGGGGTCAACCCGCGCCAGGTGTGGGTGGAGGTCGACATCCGCTCGGGGCTGCCGGCGTTCACGGTCGTGGGGCTGGGAGACACCGCGGTGCGCGAGTCGCGCGACCGCATCCGGGCCGCCATCCTCAATTCCGGCTTCGCCTTTCCCGGCAACCGGATCACGGCCAATCTGGCGCCCGCGTCGCTGCGCAAGGCCGGGCCTGGCTTCGACGTGGCCCTCGCGCTCGCAGTGCTCGCGGCGTCCGGCCAGGTGCCGGGCGATGCCCTGGCCGGCTATGCGGTGTTCGGCGAGCTGTCGCTGGGGGGAGAGCTGCGCGACTCCCCGGGAGCGCTGGCGGTCGCCGAGGGCGCGCGGCGGGCGGGCTGCCGGCGACTGATCGTTCCACGCCCGCGGGCGCGCGAGGCGGCGCTCGTTCAAGGGCTTCAGATCGTGGCCGTGACCAACCTGCGCGCCGCCGCCGAGGTCGTGATGGGCGCCGATCCACCGCCCTTGCCGGCGCCGCCGACGGCTCGCCGGCCGCCCATCGATGGGCCCGATCTGAGCGACGTGCGCGGCCACGGCGCGCCTCTGCTGGCGCTCCAGATCGCGGCGGCGGGAGGCCACAACCTGCTGCTCGAAGGGGCGCCCGGCACCGGCAAGACGATGCTCGCGCGGCGGCTGCCGACGATCCTCCCCGCCCTCACCCGGGCCGAGGCGATCGAGGTCACGCGCATCCACAGCGTGGCCGGCGTCCACGCCGCCGGGCTGATCACGGCCCGGCCGTTCCGGGCTCCGCACCACAGCATCTCCCCCGCTGGGCTGGCCGGCGGCGGCTCCCCACCACGCCCCGGGGAGAGCACGCTCGCCCACCGGGGAGTGCTGTTCCTCGACGAGCTGTCGGAGTTTCAACGCGCCAGCCTCGACGCCCTGCGCCAGCCGCTCGAGGACGGCACCGTGACGATCGTCCGCGGGCAGCGCTCGCTGCGGTTCCCGTCCCGGTTCATGCTCGTGGCGGCCACGAACCCGTGTCCGTGCGGCTACGCGGGGGTCGGCGACCGCTGTACCTGCGGCGAGAGCGATCTGCGACGTCACCGCCGCCGGCTGAGCGGGCCGCTGCTCGACCGCATGGACCTGGTCGTCGACGTGCGCCGTCCCGCCGAGGCGGAGCTGCGGGCCGGCCCCGCCACCAGCTCGGAGCGGGCGCGTTCGCTGGTGGCGCAGGCGCGCGAGCGCCAGCGCGCGCGGCTGGCCGGAACCGAAGCCGGCTGCAACGGCGACATGGACGCGCGGGTGGCCCGCACGCACACTCGCCTCGACGCTGACGCGGAGCGCGAGCTGGGGCGCGCCTACGCGGTGGGGCTGCTGAGCGCTCGCGGGCGCCATCGCGTGGTTCGGGTGGCGAGGACGATCGCGGATCTGGCTGCCCGCGAGTGCGTCACCGGTGAGGACGTGCTGACCGCGCTCAGCCTTCGCCAGCGCACCGGCCTGGAAGCCGCGGCGATGCCGTGAGCCGCTCGCGTGCGTGTGCGCAATGCCTGGCTCGAGCCTGGTTGCTGGGCCGGCTCGCCGGGCACCTGGATCTGGTCCGGACGCAGATCGGGCCGCTGCTGGCGCTCGAAGCCGACCAGCTGATTGCCGCGGTCGCGGGCCGGCACGCCGCCGCCGTGCGCCACGAGCTCGATGAGTTCAACGCTGCAACGGCGCGGCGACGCTGCTCGGACGCGGAGGTCGAGCCGATCTGCCGGTGCGACTCGGCCTACCCGCCGGCGCTGGCGCGGCTGGACGCGGCGCCGGCGGTGCTGCACGTGGGGGGCGGTCTGGAGCGCTGCCTGAAGCGGCTGCGTGACCAGTCGGTGGCGATCGTCGGGGCGCGGCGTGCGTCGCCGTATGGGGTCGCGGTCGCCGGATCACTGGCCCGCGGGACCGCCGCCGCCGGAGTGACAGTGATCAGTGGGATGGCTCGGGGCATCGACACCGCTGCTCACGAGGGCGCCCTCGCGGTTGACGGCATCACGCTCGCCGTCCTCGCCGGCGCGGCCGAGCGCGCCTATCCGACGTCGGCTCGCTCCTTGCATCGTCGTATCCGAGACCGCGGCGCGGTCATCTCCGAGCTCCCGCCGGGCGTGCCCAGCCGGCGCTGGATGTTCCGGGCGCGCAACCGGATCATCGCGGGACTCAGCGCGATGACGGTGGTGGTGGAGGCGCGGCGGGAATCCGGGGCGATGCTCACGGCGGCCGCCGCCACCGAACTCGGGCGTACGCTGGGAGCCGTTCCGGGCCGGGTCACCTCTCCCCTGACGGCCGGGCCACATGCGCTGCTGCGCTCGGGTGCGAGCCTCGTCGCCGGCCCTCAGGATGTGCTCGACGGCCTGTTCGGCGCCGGGGTGGCCTGTCTCCGCGGGCTGCCGCGGGAGCCGCTGGCGCCGCATCTGCAGGCTCTCCTCGACGCGCTGGCGGAGGGGCACGAGGTCGAGGTCGCGCTGGCGCAGGCCGGGGTGCAGGCCGACCGGGGGCTGGCGGCCCTGGCTTCGCTCGAGCTCGCCGGGCGGGTCCGCCGCGAACCGGGAGGCGAGTTCTCGGTACTGGCCTGACCGGCTACCCGCCGAGCGCGAGCTGCTGGTAGGCGGCCGACTGGAACGACAGCCGATGCAGCGGGGATACCCCGAGTCGCTCGATCGCCTCGCGGTGCTCGGGAGTCGAGTAGCCGACGTGCTGGGCGAACTCCCACCCCGGGTGGGCGGCGTCGGCGCGCCGCAT
The DNA here is from genome assembly GCA_963744195.1 of uncultured Solirubrobacterales bacterium. Classification (GTDB taxonomy): domain Bacteria; phylum Actinomycetota; class Thermoleophilia; order Solirubrobacterales; family Solirubrobacteraceae; genus Palsa-465. Next base: position 145,598 of record CAVUSY010000009.1, on the reverse strand, counting down.
GTAGCGATCCCGGGTCTCCTTGGCCAGGACGGAGGCGGCCGCGATCGCTGCGCTCTTGCCGTCGCCGCCGATCACGGCGCGCTGCTCGTGGGCGAGACCGGACACCGGGAACCCGTCGCTGAGGCACAGGCAGCCGGAGCAGGCGACGTTCTGCAGGGCGTCACGAAGGGCCGCGAGATTGGTCTTGTGCAGGCCGCGGGCGTCGATCCCCGGGGCGCAACGGGAGACGATCGACACCTGGGTGGCGTGGGCCAGGATCAGGGGATACAGCGCCGCGCGACCCTCCGGGGTCTGCTGCTTGGAATCGTTCAGCGCGCCCAGGGCCCGGACCTCGGCCGGGCCGAGGCGATCCATGTCCAACAGCACCGCAGCAGCCACCAGGGGGCCGGCCAGGCATCCGCGGCCGGCCTCATCGGCTCCGGCCACGAAGCGCACTCCGAACGCACGATCGAAGTTCAGCAACCGGCGACCCGGCCGGCTGACCCGCCGCGGGCGACGGGCGGCCTTAGAGGGTGCCGATGCGGCCGGGCGGCCAGTACGTGAAGAACGCGACTCCAATGATCCACTTGGCGGGGACGGGACCCCAGAAACGGCTGTCGTCGGATTCGCCACGATTGTCGCCCATCATGAAGTAGTCCCCGGGCGGAACCGTGATCGTTTTCGGGAAATTGCAGGAACTGCCGGGGAGGCAAGGCTCTATGTAGGGGTCCTTCTCCCGGACGCCATCGCGGAACACATGGCCGTTGACGATCGACAGCCGGTCGCCCGGGCCGGCCACGACCCGTTTGATGAAGGTCTGGACCGACTCAGACGGGGTCGGCGCGTCGCAGGGCTGGGCGTGACCGGCGCCCTGGTTGCTGTTGCCACACACCGGGCTGGGCGCGTCGGCTCCGTGGGGCGGGTGGAACACGACCACATCGCCGACGCTGGGGTGGGTGGTGAGCCGGTTGACGAGAACGCGCTGGCCGATCGTCAGGGTCGGGACCATCGAGGGGCTGGGGATCCGATAGGGCTTGACCACGAACGCCTGGATCAGAAGCGCCAGTCCGACCGCCACCGCGATCGTGACGACGAGCTCGATCAGATTCTTCAGGCTGCCCGCGACCCGCATGCGTCGTGCTCCTGGCCTCTCACAAGAAGCCGATCCGGTCGGGTGGCCAGTAGGTGAAGAACGCCTTGCCGATGATCCAGGCCTTCGGCACCGGACCCCAGAAGCGGCTGTCGAGTGAGTCTGGACGGTTGTCGCCCATCATGTAGTAGTCCCCCGCCGGCACGGTGATCGTCGCCGGGAAATTGCATTCGCCGCCCCCAGCGCAGGGGATCGTGTAGGAGTCCTTCTCCCGCACGCCGTTGCGGAACACGTGGCCCGCCCGGATCGAGAGCCGGTCGCCGGGCATGCCCACCACGCGCTTGACGTAGGTCTGGCTGGAATCCGTCCGCTGCGCCACGTCGCACGCGCTGGATGACTGCTGGATCGACTGGTTGGCCCCTTGGCTGGGATCCGCGCATGACTCGCTCGCCGGGGGGTGAAAGACCACGATGTCGCCCAGGTGCGGCGATGAGAAGTCGGTCCCGATCCGGTTCACGAGGATCCGCTGATTGATGCGAAGCGTCGGCAGCATCGAGGCGCTGGGAATCTCGTAGGGCTTGACGACGAACGCTTGGATGGCCAGCGCGACGCCGAGCGCGACCACGACGATCGCCACCAGCTCCGCCGCTCCGCGCCAGAGCGGCTTCTTGGTCCGCGTCACACCTGCTCTTCGCCCGCCGCCGGCTCGGCTGGGGTGGACGCGGCGTCCTGCCCGGCCGGCTCGGTGGCCGGCGTCGCGGGCGGCTCCGTGGCCGTCTCGCTTTCCGGTCCGTACAGCAGCTCTCGTTCGACGGCCACTTCGGGACCGGCCGAACGGCGCTCGCGGACGCGAGCCCGCTTGCCGATCCGATCCCGCAGGTAGTAGAGCTTCGCCCGGCGAACATCGCCGCGGCCCGCCACCTCGATCCGCTCGATCTTCGGCGAGTGCAGTGGGAAGGTCCGCTCCACGCCGACACCGAAGGACTGCTTGCGGACCGTGAAGGTCTCACGCGCACCGTGACCCTGGCGCTTGATGACGACGCCCTCGAACACCTGGGTGCGCCGTCTGGTTCCCTCGATCACCTGAAAGTGGACGCGCAGACGATCACCGGCGTCAAACGCCGGTACGCGTCGGAGCTGAGTGCGCTCCAGGCTGTCGATAACTGTGCTCATGTGCGTGCGAACCCCCGCGATAAGCATGGCGAGCGGTCTGCGCGGGCAAGATCCGGGTGAGGGCGCCGCGCTGATCGCGCGTTCCCGCCCATGCGGCGGACTATGCTAGCGAACCCTCCGTGCCGGGCGGTTCGCGGTAGCCACCGCCACCGGGCTCAGAGTGCTCGCCGCCAGCCGGTTCACGGTACTTGCCGCCGGCCGTAGCGGCGCGCTCGCGGCTCTGCTCCAGCCGCCACCGGGCGATCCGCGCGTGATGGCCGGAGAGCAGCACCTCGGGCACGGGCCAGCCTCGGTACTCGGCCGGCCGGGTGTAATGCGGATACTCGGGCCCTCCCTCCAGCGCGGCGCTGAAGGACTCCTCCAGCGCGGACTGCTCGTGTCCGAGCGCGCCGGGGAGCTTGCGCAGCACCGCGTCAGACAGCACCATGGCCGCGAGTTCGCCGCCCGCCAGCACATAGCGCCCGATCGACACGCGGTCGCTGACGAAGTGCTGCAGGATGCGCTCGTCGAATCCCTCGTATCGACCGCACAGGAGGGTCAGGGCCGGCTCGGACGCGAGCTCGTCGACCAGAGCGTCGTCGAGCAGGCGGCCGGCTGGGTCCAGCGCGATCACCCGCCGCGCGGACGGCAGCTGCACCGGATCCTGCTGATAGCGCGCCCGCAGCGCAGCTTCGACGACGTCGACGCGGAGGACCATCCCGGCACCGCCGCCGAACGGCGTGTCGTCGACCTGACCGCCGCTGAGCGGGGAGTGGTCACGGTAGTTCACGCACTCCAGCCGGTGGCCGCGGGCGGCGGCGTTGGCCACGTGGCGCTGGGAGCGAAACCAGTCAAAGGCGTCTGGGAACAGCGTGAACACGTCGATCTCCATCACGCTGCCCCAGGCACCGCGCGCGCGTCATCGCTCTGCATCAGTCCTCCCCGAGGAAGCGCAGATCGACGTCGATCAGTCTCTGCTCCAGGTCCACGCCGCGGACGGCGTCCTTGACCAGCGGCACCAGCAGCTCGGGGCCCCCCTCCGGCCGGGCCACCTCGAGCACCTCACACGACGGCAGCGCCAGCAGCCGGGTGACCACTCCGACCTCACGGTCGCCGTCTTTGACGGCGCAACCCTCGAGGTCTCTCGCCCACCACTCGTCGGGTCCGAGCTCAGGGGCATGCTCGGGCGCCAGGAGGATCTCCTCGCCCCGCAGGGCGTTGGCGGACTCCCGGTCCTCGGTTCCCTCCAGGCGCAGGATTGGACGAGCGCTGTAGCCCGCGCGGCGAACGATCTCCCGGTCGCGGCCGGCGACGCGCACCGAATTCGATCTCGCCAGCAGGTCCGGATTCGAGTCGACGACGTGGAAGCTGCCATCGAGACCGTGGGGCCGGCCCACCACCCCGGCACGTAGCCAGGGCCGTGACTCGGGCAGACCGGGCCCGGGATCGCTCAAGCGTCGACGATGTCGACGAACACCCGGCGCTTGTCCTTGGTGGCCGCGGCCTTGATCACCGTGCGAAGCGCGGCGGCCGTCCGGCCGCCGCGACCGATCACGCTCCCGTAGTCATCCGGAGCGACCGACAGCTCCAGCACCAGCGTGCCGTCATCCTCGTGCACCTCGGTGATCTGGACCTCGTCCGGAGACCCGACGAGTCCCCGGGCCAGGTACTCGAGCAGCTCCCGCATGACCTCGCGCTAACTGATGCCCTGCGTGCGCAGCAACTTGCGGACCGTCTCGGAGGGCTGGGCGCCGCGGCTCAGCCAGTCACGCACGCGCTCTTCGTCGAGGACGATCGTGGAGGGATCGGTCTGCGCGTTGTAGTGCCCGACGGTCTCGATCACGCGACCGTCGCGCTTGGAGCGCTGGTCGGCGACCACTACGCGCCAGATCGGGTTCTTGCGTCCGCCGATGCGGGTTAGTCGAAGTCTGACTGCCATAACTCCGTCCGAGCTTAGCGGGAATCGGCAGGAGCCGACCTTCAACGGGCTTGGCGCATGATCGCGCCCAGGTCGGGCATCCGGCCTTGCGAGACCTGGCGCATGACCTTGCGCATCTGGTCGAATTGCTTTATCAGCTGCTTGACGGCCTGCACGTTGGTGCCCGAGCCGCGGGCGATCCGCAAGCGCTGCGATCCCTTGATCAACTCGGGGTGTCGGCGCTCCTGCGGGGTCATCGAGAGGATGATGGCCTGGAGGCGGTCGAACTCGCGCTCGTCGAGCTTGACGCCGCGCAGCTCCTTGCCGAGGCCCGGGATCATGCCCAGCAGCGACTGCAGGGGCCCCAGGCGGCGCACCTGGCGCATCTGCTCCAGGAAGTCGTCGAGTCCGAACTCCTGCTTGCGGAGCTTGCGTTCGAGCTCGGCTGCTTGGTCCTCGTCGTAGCCGGCTTCGGCTTTCTCGATCAGGGTCATCACGTCACCCATGCCGAGGATCCGCTGCGCCATCCGGTCGGGATGGAAGCGCTCGAATTGATCCAGCTTCTCGCCGGTGGAGGCGAACATGATCGGCTTGCCGGTGATCGCCTTGACCGACAGCGCGGCGCCGCCGCGGGCGTCGCCGTCGAGCTTGGTCATCACGACCCCGTCAAAGTCGACCACTTCGGCGAACTGCTCGGCGACGTTGACCGCGTCCTGGCCGGTCATCGCGTCGACCACGAGCAGGATGTCGTGCGGTGAGACCGCCTTCTTGATGTCGGCCAGCTCGGCCATCAGCTCGGTATCGACGTGCAGCCGCCCGCTGGTGTCGACGATCAGCACGTCCTTGCCCTCGGACTTGGCGCGCTCGTAGGCCCATTTGGCGATCTGCACCGGCTTGCGATCGGTCCCCTGCTCGTACACCGCCGCCCCGGCCTGGGTGCCGACCTTGATCAGCTGCTCCACCGCAGCGGGCCGGTACACGTCACACGCCGCGACGGCGACCGAGGATCCGTGTTGCTCACGCAGATAGCGCGCGAGCTTGCCGGTCGCGGTCGTCTTGCCCGAGCCCTGGAGCCCGGCCATCAGCACCACGGTCGGTGGCCGCGGTGAGAACGACAGCTCGCGCGCGGCGCCGCCCATCAGGTCGGTCAGCTCATCGGAGACGATCTTGACCACCTGCTGGCCGGGGTTGAGCTGGCCGACGATATTCGCGCCCAGGGCCCGTTCCTTGACCGAGCTGGTGAAGCTCTTGACCACCTTGAAGTTGACGTCGGCCTCGAGCAGCGCGAGGCGGATCTCGCGCATCGCCGCATTGATGTCGGCTTCGGTCAGGGTTCCACGGGCGCGCACATCGGCGAGCGTCGCCTGGAGTTTCTCGGCAAGGGAATCGAACATGGGGAGAGGACCAGAGAGGCTACTGACCCGGCGAAGCTAGACCGCGGTTGGACCGCCGGAATTCACGCCCGGCACGGAGGAGTTCCCGGCGGGGCGGGTGCTCTCGCTCGGACGGCCGCCGCCGAACGCCTTGCTGATGCCGCCGAACGCCTCCGCGAACTCCGAGGGGATCACGAACACCTTGTTGGCGTCGCCCTGGGCCAGCTGCGGCAGCATCTGCAGATACTGGTAGCTGAGCAGGGCCGGATCCGGCTGGCCGGCGTGGATCGCCGCGAACACCGTCCCGATGGCCTGGGCCTCCCCTTCGGCGCGCAGGATCGCCGCGGTCTTGGCGCCTTCGGCCTTGAGCACCGCCGACTGCTTCTCGCCCTCGGCGGTGAGGATCTGGGACTGCTTGAAGCCCTCGGCGGTGAGGATCGCCGCGCGTTTGTCGCGCTCGGCCCGCATCTGCTTCTCCATCGCCTCCTGAATCGTGCTGGGCGGATCGATCGACTTGATCTCGACGCGGTTGATCTTGATCCCCCACTTGCCGGTCGCCTCGTCGAGCACGCCCCGCAGCGTGGCGTTGACGTGATCGCGACCCGTCAGGGCGGTCTCCAGCGACATGCCGCCGACGACGTTGCGCAGCGTGGTCACCGTGATCTGCTCGATGCCCTGCAACGGGTTGGCGATCTCGTAGGTCGAGGACTTGGCGTCGGTGACCGTGAAGTACAGGACGGTGTCGATCTGCACCACCAGGTTGTCCTCGGTGATCACCGGCTGGGGCGGGAACGACACCACCTGCTCGCGCAGGTCGATCAGCGGCTTGAGCCGATCCATGAACGGCACCAGGACGGCCAGGCCCGGGGTCAGGGTGCGGTTGTAACGCCCCAGCCGCTCCACCACTCCGGCCCGGGCCTGGGGCACGATTCGCACCGTGCGCGCGACCATGACGATGACAAAGATGACTACGACAATCGCGACGATTGCTCCGGCCATTGCCCCACTCTCCTATTCCATTACGAGCGCCGTGGCGCCCTTGATGCCGACGACGTCGACCTTGGTTCCCTCGGCGATCACATGATCGTCGTCATACGCGCGAGCGGTCCACACCTCGCCGTCGATCCGCACGCATCCCACCCCTTCGTCGTTGGCGATCCGCTCCAGGACGGTGGCACGCTTGCCCACCAGCGCCGCTGACCCGGTCCGGATCTGCGGCGGCTCGCGCAGGTGCCGGCGGGCGATCGGTCGCACCAGCGTCAGCGTCAGCAGCGAAGCCAGCACGAACACGACCACGGACACCACCCCGCCCGCTCCGGCGACATCGACCACTGCGGCCAGCGCCGCCCCGACCGCGAACGGCGCCAGGAAGAAACCGGTAGTGAGCATCTCGCCGATGCCAAAGGCAGCAGCCAGGACAACCCACAAGACCCATCCGGTCATGTCGTCAGCGAGCTTAGCGCGGGGGTCTAACGGTCAGGAGACCGGCGCGGCGCGTACCGGCCCCGGTCCAGTCGGTCAGGAGACCAGCGCCCGGGCGTACTCGCCGGCGTCAAACGGCCGCAGATCCTCCAGCTGCTCGCCCACGCCGATCAGCTTGACCGGAATCCCCAGTTCGTGGGCGATCGCCAGCGCGATTCCGCCCTTGGCGGTGCCGTCGAGCTTGGTCAGGGCAAGACCGGTCACGTCCACCGTCTCGGAGAACAGGCGCGCCTGACGCAGGCCGTTCTGTCCGGTCGTCGCATCCACGGTCAGCAGCGTCTCGTGCGGAGCCTCGGGGATCTGCTTGGCGATCACGCGCCTGACCTTGCCCAGCTCGGCCATCAGGTTGTCCTGGGTGTGCAGGCGGCCGGCGGTGTCGATGATCAGGACGTCGGCCTGGTCGCGGATCGCCGCCGCCACGGCGTCGTAGGCGACTGATCCGGGGTCCGCGTCCGGGGCGCCCTTGACGAACCCCACCCCGGCCCGCTCGGCCCACAGCTCGAGCTGCTCGACGCCGGCGGCTCGGAACGTGTCGCCGGCCGCCAGGACCACCGACTGGCCGAGCTCGCGGCTCAGGTGCCAGGCCAGCTTGCCGATCGTGGTGGTCTTACCGGTGCCGTTGACTCCCGCCACCAGGATCACGGTGGGATGCGCCGTGAGCTCGATCGTGTTCTCCCCGGTGCTGGCGATCTCGGTCAGAAGCTCCACCAGCCGATCCGACAGCGCCTGCCCTCCGGAAAGCTTTTGCTCAGCGGCCTCCTGCTCGAGCTGGGCGACCACCCGGGCGGTCGTCTGAGCGCCGACGTCGGCGTAGATCAGGGCCTCCTCCAGCCGCTCCCAGGTCTCATCGCTGAGATCCTCGAACAGGGTCGCCTGGATCTCGGACTGCAGGGCCTGGCGGGTCTTGCGCAGGCTCTCCCGCAGCCGGCGAAACCGGCCCACGCGCCGCTCCTCGGTGGCCTCGCCGGCCGCCGAGACGGCCGGAGCCTCGCCGTCGATGATGAACAGATCCCGCCATTCGCGCGCCATGACGGCGGCGACGTTACCAGCGCGCTAACCGGCCGTCGCAACCGGCGACCGCTCTGGACCGGGCTACGCGGCCTCCTCGACGGCGAGTCGCCGTGAGATCACCTTGGAGATTCCGTCGGCGCTCATCGACACGCCGTAGAGCGAGTCGGCCGCCTCCATGGTGCGCTTCTGGTGGGTCACCACGATGAACTGCGCCCGCGCGGCGTACTGGCGCAGGAGCGCCAGAAAGCGATCGATGTTGAGGTCGTCGAGCGCCGCCTCGACCTCATCCAGGATGTAGAACGGGCACGGCCGCGCCAGGAACACGGCGAACAGGAACGCCAGCGCGGTCATCGACTTCTCTCCGCCCGACAGCAGCGACAGGCGCTTGCATTCCTTGCCGGCGGGAGTTATCTCGATCTCCACGCCCAGCACATCCTCCTCGGGCTCACCGTCGTTACGCGTCCAGCGCCTCCTCGCCATCGCCGTCGGGCGCCGGCGGCGGGGCCGCCTCCCCGCCGATCACCCGGGCGGGGCCGGGACGCTCACTGACCAGTCGCAATCTGCCGCTGCCGCCCGGAAACAGCTGGGCGGCGAGATCCTCAAAGCCGCGCGCGGTCGCCTCGAAGGTCTGCTCGAAGGTGGACCGGATCTGGCGATCGGTGTCGGCGATCAGCTTCTCCAGCTCGCGCAGGGCCGTTTCCAGATCGGTGCGCTGGCTCTCGAGCTCCTCGACGTGCGCGAGCGCCTCGGCGTACTCCTCCTGCGCCAGCGGATTGATCGGCCCGAGCTGCTCGCGCCGGCGCGTGAGCCGATCGAGCCGCTGAGCCAGCGACTCGCGCTCGTCGGGGTCGAGCTCCTGCTGCGCCGGCACGGCTTCGAGCTCGAGGCGCGAAGCCAGCCGGGCCAGCTCCGCCCCGGCGTCCTCGGCCTGGTCGCGCGAGCGCTGCAGGCGAACCTCGGCCTCGGTCAGGGACTCGTTCTCAGCCTGCAGCCGAGCGTGCAGGCCGGCTTCCTGCTGCGCACAGGTGCGCAGCTCGCCGGCGACGTGCTCGCCGGCCGCGCGATCGGCCGCCAGGGCCGCCTCGAACTCAGACAGCCGCGCCGTGATCGCCTCGGCCGCCCCGGCCAGCGCCGCGATCACCGCGTCGACCGCGGGGCCGAGCTCCCGGTCGAGCTCGATCGCCGCCTGCACCCGATGGATCCGCGCGGCGAGTTCGGCTCGCTCGCGCTGTTCGCGGGCGAGCATCTGGCGCTCGGCGGCGAGTTCAGCCGACAGCTGCGAGCGACGGCCCGCGTTGGGCCCGTCGTCCGGAGCCGCCCGGCGCCGGGCGATCAGCGCCGCGATCCTGCGCTGCTCCTCGTGGCCTTCGTCGAGGGTTCTGACCGCGGCCCGGTGCGCTCCGGTCCGCTGCTCGCGGATCGACGTCGGCCGCGGTGGCGTCGGCGCCGGCGCGCTCCAGCGCCGCTCGGGCATCGAGCTCCGCCTGCGCGGCGGACTCACTGAGACCCAGCAGCTGCTCGCGGCGGTTGCGCTCCGCGAGCACGCGCTCCTCACCGAGCGCCGGCGCCTGGCGCAGCTCGTGCGTGTCGGGCGACCACACCCGCCCGGCCTGGGTGACGGCCACCCCGGGGAACGACTGGCGGCAGTGCCGCCGGCTCGTCGACCACCCAGACGTCGCGCAGCAGCACCTCGGACAGTTGCCGCGCAGGCCCCGACGCCCGCACGTGATCAAGCAGACGATCGGCGCCCGCGGGCGGCGACCGGGCGGGCGGCCGCGGGGCGGCTGATCCGGCGCCCGGGTCGACGGCGGCGATCAGCGCGCGGCCGCCGTCTGCCCCGGCGCGATCGAGCAACGTCGCGGCCGCCTCGCGGTCGTCCACCACGGCGGCGCGCAGACGGCCGTCGAGCGCCGCTGCCACCGCGAGCTCGTAGCCGGGGTCGACCTCGAGCTCGTCGGCGAGCGCCGGGGCGCCGTTGGGAGCGCCGGCCTGGTGGCGCAGGAATTGATTGACGGCGGCCAGGTCGGCCCCCACCCGCGCCGCTTCACGCCGCGCACGTTCTACTTCGCGCTCAGCTTCGCGCACGGCCGCCCGGGCGCGCTCCACCCCGGCCTCGGCCGCCTCGCGCTCCACCCGGTGGCGCTCCACGACCTCGGTCTGCTCGGCCGCCGCGGACTCGGCAGCGGCGAGCTCGGACTCCAGTTCGGCCAGCTGGCGGGCCAGCTCGGCCTCGCGGTCGCGGTCCAGCGCCGCGAGCGACCCCTCCAGCGTCGCGATGCGTCCCTCCGCCTCGGTGTCGGGCTGATCCTCGCCGGCGCGGGCCTGCAGGACCTCGGCCAGCTCGGTGGCGCGGGTCAGGCGCGCCTGTACCGTCGCCGCGGTGGCCTTGCAGGCCTCGGCCCGGTAGGCGACCCGCTCGGCCGCCGCGCGGGCGCCGTAGGACCGTCGTGAGAGCTCCTCGCGCTGGGCGCTGCGGGCGGCCAGCGCCTCCTCGGCCGCCTCGCGACGCCCGGCCACCGCCTCCAGCTCGCGCTCGAGCTTCGTGCGCCTGGCCCTGACCTCCGCGGCCGCCGCCTGGGCTTGGGCCAGCGCCAGGCGGCGGCCGCGCAGCTCGTCGCGGGTCAGCTCCCAGCGGATCTCGAGGGACTGGCGCTCCAGCCGGGCGTGGAGCTCGGCGGCCTCGGCCTGGCGTTTGAGCGGGCGCAGCCGGGAGCGGGCCTCGCGCTCGACGTCGAGCGCCCGGTCGAGGTTGTCCTGGGTGCGGGCCAGCTTCAGCTGGGCCCGGCGGCGCCGTTTGCGGTGCTTGCCGAGACCGGCCGCCTCCTCGATCAGGAGCCGGCGCTCGCGCGGCTTGGAGGTCACGATCGATTCCACCCGACCCTGTGAGATGACCGAGTGCATCTCCTTGCCCAGCCCCGTATCGGACAGCAGCTCGACGACGTCGACCAGCCGGCAGCGCGCGCCCGCGAGCCGGTACTCGCCCTCGCCGGTGCGATCGAGACGGCGGTGGATGGAGATCTCCGGAGCTCCGAGTCCCAGCATCCCCTCGCTGTCGTCGAGGACCAGCTCGACCTCGGCAAAGCCGGCCGCCTGCCGTCCCGGGGCGCCACCGAAGATCACGTCCTGCATCGATTGACCGCGGACAGCGACGGGCGACTGCTCGCCGAGCGCCCACAGGACCGCGTCGGTGACGTTGGACTTACCCGAGCCGTTGGGGCCGACGATCACGCTGACACCCGGGCCCGAACTCGAGCTTGCAGCGGTCCGGGAACGACTTGAAGCCCTTGATCGTGATCGATTTCAGGTACATGGGCCCTCGCCCCCGCGGCGGTTCATTTCGGCAGGGACTCCAGCCCGAGCTGCGCCGCTTCCTGCTCGGCGTCCTTCTTGCTTCGTCCGATCCCGGCGCCGATCTCGACCCCGTCGATCGTCGCGCTCACCCGGAAGGTGCGGTCGTGCGGCGGACCCAGCTCCTCCACGACCTCGTACTTGACCAGCTCCCCCCGCCGCGCGAGCCGTTCCTGCAGCGCCGACTTGTGGTCCACCGGGTGCTGGAGCGCCTCCTCGATCTGGGGCTTGAACGCCTCCACCACCGCTGCCGCCGTGGCGTCGTAGCCGAACTCCAGGTAGCACGCCCCGATCACCGCCTCGATCACCGAGGCCAGCACCCGCTCGGTCGAGATCAACGCCTCCACGCCGCTGGTGGTTCCCGGCGGCGCGGCGGCGCGCAGCCGCTCCGGCACGTCGAGGCGTTCCGCCACCACTCGGCAGGAGCGCCCCGAGACGGCCTGCGCCCGGATCTTGGTCAGCCGACCGGGTCCGAACCGCTCCGCCTCGAGCCGGGGGAAGAGGTGCGTGGTGATGGCCAGCCCCAGCACGCTGTCGCCCAGGAAGGCAAGCCGCTCGTAGGAGCCCGCACGCCGCGTGGTCCACGAGGTGTGCGTGAACACCACCTCCGAGAGCTCCGCCGGCAGCGTCTGCAGCAGCTCGTACAGAGCCGCCACGGAGGTCGTCTCGCGCGCTTGAGCGGGGGTGCTCACCGGCTCTGTCCGCTCTCGCTCCGCGCTCACGCAGGGTCAGAGCCTCGGCTCGTGTTCGCTGACGGGCGCGTGCTCCGCCTCCAGCCCGCTCGCGAGCACGAACTCGACCGCCTGGCCGACGGTCAGGATCTTGGCCGCCTCCTCGTCGGAGATCTTCACGCCGTAGGAGTCCTCGAGCTCCTGAACGAGCGTGTACAGATCCAGCGAATCGGCTTCGAGATCCTCTCTGAACCGCGTGGACTCCCGGATCGAGCCGGGATCGACCTCCAGCTCGTCGACCAGGTGCGCGCGTATCAGCGAGAAGACTTGCTCGCGAGTCATCGGCCGGACACCGTAGCCGCAACCCCGGACGAGGTGCTAGTCATCGCCGTCTCCACCGCCCACGGTCTGTGGAATGCGGAGCGCCCCCGCTGCCTTGAGCGCCTCGCGGGTGGCGCTGATCACGTCCTCCTCGACGCCGCGTGCAGCCACCTCGATCGCCCGAGCGAACCCGCGACGCGTGAACCGGCCGTGGGCGACGACGCCGAGCTGGCGCAATCCGAGCATGTAGGCGCCGCCCGGGCCTTCGGGATCGATCTCTTCGCGCAGCTTGCGCACGGCGGGACCCAGCAGCCAGCCGCCCAGCTTGGCCCGCGTCGAGCTCATGGCCACGTCCCGGATCGCTCGCAGCGTGCGACCGGAGACGCCCTCGATCAACTTCAGCGTGATGTTGCCGGTGAAGCCGTCCATGACCACCACGTCGGCCGCGCCGTCGGTCACCTGGGTGCCCTCGATATTGCCCACGAAGTTGAGCCCGGTGCCGCCGCTGCCCGCCAGCTGCTCGTGCACGGTGACCAGCTCCGGGGTCCCCTTGGCGGGCTCCTCGCCGTTGGACAGCAGCGCCACCCGCGGCCGGTCGACTCCCATCACCGCCTGGGCGAAGGCCGAGCCCATGTGGGCGAACTGGACCAGATGCTCGGGGCGGCAGGTGACGTTGGCGCCCACGTCGAGCAGCAGCACCGGCGGTGCCCCCGGCATCGGAACCGGGAGCGCCAGCGCCGGGCGGTAGATGCCGCGGTCACGGCGGAGGTTGAACAGCCCCGCGGCCAGCGCCGAGCCGGTCGAGCCGCCGGAGACCAGCGCTTGGGCGCGGCCGTCGGCGACCGCCTTGGCCGCCTGGACGATTGAGGCCTCGGGAGTCGAGCGGACCGCGAACGCGGGGTCGGCGGCCTTGGCGATCGACACCGGCGCGTCGACGATCTCGACGCCCGGCGGTACCGGCCCGATCTCCTCGGCGGGACCGAACAAGATCACGCGCACGCCGCCTTGCGCCGCACGGGCGGCACCGGCCGCAACCTCGGCGGGGCCCAGGTCCGCCCCGCCCGCGTCAACGGCGACGGTGACCATCTGCGTGGGGTCTTTAGCCTGTCGGCTCGCCCGTGCCGGCGATGACCTCACGCCCCCGGTAGCTGCCGCACACCGGGCAGACGCGGTGCGGCCGGCGGGGGCTGTGGCACTGCGGGCACTCGTTGTAAGCCGGGGCAGTGATCTTGTGCTGCGAACGCCGCTGCGTTGTGCGGGCATGCGATTGCTTGCGCTTAGGGACCGCCATCGGACGCGGAGGCTAGCAGGGACCTGGTTCAGGGTGCCCTCGCCCGGCTGGAGCTGCCGGAGCGGAGTGACTCGAGCTACGAGCGCAGACCGGGCTCAGGCTAGGCGGACCGATTGGCTCGCCACAACATGGAGCGCGCCGGACGCACCGTGGACGGCCAGACGTCCACCCCCGGACGCTTTGGTCTCATACATCGCCGCGTCGGCATGGCGCATCAGCGCCTCGGTATCGGCGGCGTCGTGGGGATACACGCTGATCCCGATACTGGCTCCGGTCCGCAGTTCAGCGCCGGCCACCGCAAACGGCTCGTGGAGCGCGTCGAGCAACTTTGCCCCGACCGACTCGGCCGCCCGGCGGGGGTCCTCGTCGAGGTCGGCGAGGAGCACGATGAACTCGTCCCCGCCCTGTCGTGCCAGCAGGTCGGAGTCGCGCAGTACCGTGCGGAGCCGAGTCGCCACTGCCGCCAGGAGCCGATCTCCGGTGGCGTGGCCGAAGCGGTCGTTGACCTCCTTGAAGTCGTCGAGATCGACGAACATCAGCGCCACGGCCCGCCGGGTGCGACGCGCGCGAGCGAGCGCGAGATCGAGTTCTTGCTCGACCAGGATCCGGTTGGCCAGGCCCGTGAGGGGATCGTGGTAGGCGAGATACGCGAGCTGCTCCTGATCGCGGCGCTGCTCGGAGAGGTCGCGGAAGAAGGCGTACAGGATCGGTCCGTCCCGGTCGGAGCCAGGCACCAGGGTCAGCGTCATCTCCACGGGCAGCGGGCTACCGTCGGCCCGCTGCGCGGTCATCTCGATGCGCTTGCCCGGCAGCCGCCAATCGTCGCCGCGCTCGATCCCCCGGGCCAGTCCGATGCGGTGCTCGTCGCGCTGCTCGGGTGAGATGATCAGGTCGACCAGCTCACGGCCGACGACCTCCTGGCTGCGGAAGCCGAACATCCGCTCGGCAGCGGGGTTGAATTCGAGCACGCGCCCACCCGCGGTCGGTCGAGATCACCCCGTCGAGCGACGACTCGATCACCGCCCGGTTACGCACCATCGCCTCGTGTAGCCGGGTGACCTGATGCGAGCTCTCGATCGCCAGCGCGGCGTGAGCCGCGAACGCGCTGAGCACCTCGAGCTCCTCGTCGCCGGGCCGTAGCCCCGACTCCGGCTCATCGACCGACATGATCCCGTAGTGGCGCCCGGCCGCGCCCTCGAGCGTGACCAGGAGCGCGTCGGCGGGTCGCCACGCGTCATTCGCGACATCGGCGGCATCGTCGCGCGGCGCCGGGCTCCGGGGTATATGACGCCACGCCGCCGTCCCAATCGAGCTCCCCCCCGGGAATGAAGAACACGTCCCGGCACAGGAAGCGAGGATCCAGCAGCGGCGACCAACTAGCGGAGGCCGAGACCTCGCCGAGCAGCGCCGCCCTGGCCTCCGGTCTGCCGTGGACGGTGGTTACCTCGTACTCGTCGCGCTCGGGCCGGTAGAGGTTGATGGCCACGGTGGCAAAGCCGAGCGTCTCCGATACGGTCCGGGCCACGGCCGCCAGCACGTCGTCGAGGGCAGGTTCGCGATGGACCAAGCGCGCGAGGTCGAGCAGGCCCCTGACATGGGCGGTCGCCGCCGATGGCTCGCCCCGGCGCGAGCGTTCACCCACAGAACTCATGTGTTCGTCTCATCGGCACCGCAACAACAAACCTTGACCAAACCGCACAACACCTGAGCAATTTCATCCGCAAATAGCGAGGGTTTTCGCGCGTCAGCCGTCGAATCTGATCTCAGACAGAACGGCCCACCGCGGGTCGGGCTGGCGCTCGTGGGCATGGCCTGGACCCGCGAGGTTCAGATCGGCGCCGCAGGCCGGACACAGGCCGGCACAGTCGTCGCGACACACCAGCTGGGCCGGCAGGGCCAGCGCGAGAGCGTCGTGCGCCCACCCACGCACATCCAGCACGCCCTGATCGACATAGGGCGACTCGAGCTCCTCCCCCTCCCCGGGCTGGGACACCTCCCGCGCGTCCACGGCGAACTCCGGTGCCGCCGGCGCCAGGCAGCGCATGCACGGACCCGCCACCTGCGCTGCGAAGCGCAGACGCAGCGCGTAGCCGTTGCCGGTGGTGCGCGACACATCGAGCCGGACAGGCACCAGCTCGGGCTCGACGGCATAGCGCTCGCCGCCCAGCTCGAGCGGATCGATCGCGACCACCAGCTCGAGGCGCCGGGCCTCCCCGGAGCTGAGCCGCAACCCCCCGAGGTCAAAACTGTCTGTCCGGAGGGACATACACCCTCAGCTTACCGCCGAGGTCAGGCCAGCTCGCGCTTGAGGACCTTCCCGGTGGTGGTGCGCGGGAGCTCTGGCACGAACACGATCTCGCGCGGGACCTTGTAGCGGGCGAGGTTGGCCCGAACGTGGTCCTGGAGCTCGGCCTCGGTCAGCGACGCGCCGGGCTCGAGCACGACGAATGCTTGTAACCGCTGGCCGAATTCATCGTCCGGGACTCCGATCACCGCGACCTCGTTGACGCCCGGCACGCGCGCGAGGAGATTCTCGATCTCCGAGGGAAACACGTTCTCGCCGCCCGAGACGATCATGTCGTCGTCGCGTCCGTCGACGAATAGGCGACCGTCGGGATCGAAGTGCCCCACGTCGCCGGTGGCCATCAGCGCCCCGACGCGGGCCTTGTCGCCGCCGCCGGTGTAGCCGTCGAACAGGTTCTCGCTGCCCACGAAGATCCGGCCCGGCTGGCCCGCCCCGAGGGGGCGAGCGTCGTCATCGAGGATCTGCACCACGGTGCCGCGCGGGGGACGGCCGGCGGTCCCCGGCGCGGCGCGAAGATCCTCCGGCGCAGCGATCGTCGCCCACGCGACCTCGGTGGAGCCGTAGAGGTTGTAGAGCTTGTCCCCGAACGCATCCATGACCCGCTGCGCCAGGGGGCCGGGGAGCGCCGAGCCGCTGGCGGCGATCACCCGCAGCGACGACGTGTCGTGCTCACCGAGGGCCTCCGGGCTCAGCTCGAGGATCCGCTGCAGCATCACCGGCACCACGATCAGCGCGCTGGCGCGATGCTCGGCGACCGCCCGCAGCGTGTCCGCCGGGTCGAAGCGGCGCTGGAGCACGAGCGTTGAGGCCAGCGCGGTGCCGAGGAACATGTGCAGGTAGCCCCAGGAGTGAAACAGCGGCGCGGCGATCACCGTGGTCTCACGCGCACGGAGCGGGATCGCCGACAGCAGCGCCGCCGCGGGACCGAGCGAGTTCGGACTGGCCCGGTTGGCGCCCTTCGGCGTGCCGGTCGTTCCGGAGGTCAGGATCACCGTGCGGCCCGGCTGCGACGGCGGCGGCAGCGGCTGATCGGCGCGGGCCGCGATCAGCTCGTCGAGCACGGGATGCTCGGCCGTAGAGCGGTCGTCGCACCAGGCCACGAACGCGGCCCGGGTGGTGCCGGCCTGCCGCACCAGCGGGGCGAACTCCTGGTCGTAGACGATCGCGCTCGGGTTCTCGCGACCGACCACCTCGGTGACCTGCGGGCCGCCGAAGCCGGTGTTCAGGTACAGGGCGTTGGCGCCGAGCTTGGAGCACGCGACGCTGACCTCGACGAAGCCGCGATGGTTGCGGCACATGATCCCCACGCCGTCGCCCTCGCCGATCCCGTAGCCGGCCAGGCCCCGCGCCAGCGCGTTGGTGCGGCGCTCGAGGTCGCCGAAGGTCACCGAGCCGCGCTCGTCGATCACCGCCCGGGCGTCCGGATACCGAGCCGCCGCCCCGTGGTAGCCGGCCGCCAGAGTCGGCCCCCAGCGGTGCAGGCCGACTAGCGCCCGCACCGCGCGATCGGGCCGCGTGGGCCGCAGAACTCCGGCCCGCGCGAACGTGTTGGCGATGTGAAGGCTGTCCGAGATCACGGCCGGCATGGCGCCGTATCCAATCACGCCCCTCGCCTGTCGGGAGCGCCCGTGGCTGCCCCGCGCGCGGCGCGTCGCCACCAGCGATGATAAGGCGCTGTGTCCAACTGGTTTCGCTCCTACGGCTTCGCCGATGTCCACGACGAGCTCCTGATCGGCGCCTATCCGCTCGACGCCCAGGATGTCCAGATGCTCGCCCGCGTGGGGGTGCAGCGGGTGCTGAACCTGGTGGAGGAGGAGGAGTACGAACTCGGTCAACGCGAGGAGCTGGAGTCCGCGTTCGCGGCCGAGGGCATCACCGAGGTGAGGCTGCAGCTGATCGACTATGGCCACCTGCCGGCGCCGGCCCTGGAGGCTGCCGTGCGCCAGGTCGTGGACTGGCTGCATTCGGACCTACGCGCCTATGTCCACTGCCGCGCCGGCTGGCAGCGCTCGGCCGCCGTGGCAGCCGGGGTCGTCGCGCTCCGCGATGGCATCGACATCGAGGCGGCCCTGGATCAGATTCGCTCGCGCAAGCCGTCGGCCAACCCGCTTCCCCACCAGCGCGAGGACCTGCTCACCTGGTGGCAGGAGCGCAGCGGCTGACGCTGGTCGCGACGGCGGAGGCCGCTACTCGGCGGCGCGCAGACGCCGGGCCGGCGACCGCCGCGCGGGCGGGGTTGCCGCCGGTGGCTCGGGATCCAACCCCAGCTCGAGCGTCAGCTCGGTGGCGTTGACGTTGCGCGCGCTCGTCGTGATGTGCTCGAGCGGCGGCAGCTCGCTGCCCTCCGCCACCGCGCCGTGATCGCCGAACCGGCGCGCCGCCGGCAGCACGCGGGCCTCGTAGGAGCCAACCGTGTCGTTATAGGCGCGCATGGTGCTGTTCAGGCGCGTGCCGAGCGTGGCGAGCAGGTTGGAGAGCTTGACCAGCCGGCTGTGGAGCTCCCGCCCGAGCTCGGAGATCGCCTGAGCCGACTCCGCCACGCGCTCCTGCTGCCACCCGTAACCGACCGCCCGGAGCATCGCGAGCAGGGTCGTCGGCGTGGCGATCAGCACCCGTCGCGCCATGGCGTCCTCGATCAGCGTCGGGTCGGCCTCCAGCGCCGCGCCGTAGAGATGCTCGCCCGGGAGGAACATCACGACGAAGTCGGGCGTCGAGTCCAGCCCGGCCCAGTAGGACTTGTCGGCCAGCGACTTGACGTGCTTGCGCAGCAGGCGGGCGTGGTCTCGCAGGTGCTGCTCGCGCTCGGCCTCGTCGCGTGCCTGGTACGCGTCGAGCACGCCCTGTAGCGGCGCCTTGGCATCGACCACGACCCGCTTGCCACCGGGAAGGCTGACGATCAGATCGGGACGCAGCGTGGTCTCGTCGCCGGCGAGCGCCGACTGCTCCACGAAGTCACAGTGCCGGACCATCCCGGCGAGCTCGACCACGTTGCGAAGCTGCATCTGACCCCACTGGCCCCGCGCGTTGGGCTTTCGCAGCGCCGTGACCAGCGCTCCGGTCTCGCTGCGCAGTCGCTCGCCCGTCTCGGTCAGCGTCTTGAGCTGCTCCTCCAGCCGGCCGCGGGACTCGCGCCGCTCCTGATCGAGCCGCATCAGCTGACCGTCCACGCGCCCCAGCTGCTCCTTGAGCGGAGCCACCAGCTGCTCCACGGCGTGCTGGCGGCGCTCGAGGTCTCCCTTGGCCTGCGCCTGCGCGGTCTGAAGCTGCGAGCGCGCGAGCTCGGACAGCTGAGCCATGCTGGATTGCAGCGCCTCGGCGCTGAGGGCCTTGAACGACGCCGACAACCGTTCCTGGGCGTCGCTCAGGGTGGCCAGCCGCTCGGCGGCGCGGGAGCGTTCGTGCTCCAGATCGGCCCGAGCCCGGACCAGCTCCCGGTCGAGCTCGGCGGCGCGAACGGCCTCGAGCCCGCCCGCGCGGAGCCGCGGTCGCAACGCCGCAGCGACCAAACCGGCCCCGATGAGCAGCCCGAAGATCAGCCAAAGCGCGTTCATGGAGCCAGTCAGCTTTGCGCCCGGGCCGGACGGAACCGATAATGCAGCGACCATGTCCGACTCTGAGATCCGCCGGCGAGCGGTGGTGCGCGGCCGCGTGCAGGGCGTGTTCTTCCGTGACTCCGTGCGTGACTGCGCCGAGTCAAACGGCGTGGCCGGCGCCGCCCGCAACCTCGAGGATGGGACCGTGGAGGTGGTGCTGGAGGGACCCAGCGAGGCGGTGGAGCGGGTGATCCGCTTCTGTCAGGAGGGTCCCAGCCGGGCGCAGGTGGAAGAGGTCGAGGTGCACGAGGAGTCACCGCAGGGCCTGACGGGGTTCCAGGTCGGCTAGGCGCGCTCTCCCCCGATGCTGCCGACCGATCACCTACCGGCGTTCCTGCTCACCGTCTACGTGCTGATCCTGATCCCGGGCCCGAGCGTCCTGTTCGTGGTCAGCCGCGGCGTGGCGCTGGGGCGCCGGGCGGCACTGGCGACGGTGCTCGGCAATGCGACCGGGCTGGTCCTCCAGCTGGTCCTGGTGCTGGTCGGCGTCGGGTCCATCCTGGCCCGGTCAGACGCGGTGTTCACCGTGGTCAAGCTGATCGGCGCCGCCTACCTGGTGCTCCTGGGGGTGCGCAGCATTCGCGACCGCAAGCAGCTGGCGGCGGCGCTGACGCCGGCCGAGGTGCGGCCACGTAGCGTGGCCAGGATCGTGCGCGAGGGGTTCGTGGTCGGCGCCACCAACCCCAAGGGCGTGATCATCTTCACGGCGGTGCTGCCGCAGTTCATCGAGCGCTCACGTGGCCATGCCAGCCTGCAGCTCGCGCTGCTCGGGTTGATCTGCGTCGCGGTGGCGCTGCTGTCTGACGGCGCCTGGGCGATCGCGTCGGGTAGCGCGCGGGAATGGCTGGGACGGTCGCCGCGCCGGCTGGAGCGGCTGAGCTGGGGCGGCGGCCTCACGTTGATCGCCCTGGGCGCCGGTCTGGCGCTGACCGGACGCAAGAATTAGCGCTACCGGTCGCCGTGCCCGCCGCCCATGCAAATCGCGACAAACCTCCGCTTGCCGCCGCGATTCGGCGCGAACTTGGGGCCAGGGCTGCACCTGGTGACAAAGCTCGGGCGGGCGGCGCGATCTGTCACGGATGGCATGTATGTCCGCCGGACCGGTCTGTGGCTAGCGGGTCCTACCGCTAGGAGACTTCGGCCGGCTCGTCCTTGCCGGCCAGGCGGTCGCGTCCGCGCTGGACTGCCGCGATGAACTTGCTCAGGTTGACCTCGAGCGTGTTGAGGATCTCGTCGGCGTAGTCCTCGGCGCCCAGCCGGATCTCGCGCTCGCGCGCCCGGGCATCCTCGATGATGTCCTCGGCGGCGCGCTCGGCCTGCTTGGTGATCTCCTCGTCGGAGACCAGCCGCTCCTGCCGTTCACGGGCCTCCTTGACGATCCGCTCGGCCTCGCGCTTGGCTTCGGCCAGCATCTCCTGGCGCTCCTTGACGATCCAGCGAGCCTGCTTGATCTCCTCGGGGATCGTGGCCCGCATCTGGTCGAGGATGTCGTAGATCTCCTCCTTGTCCACGCGGACCTGGTCGGTCAGCGGGACCGGCTTGGCGTTGTGGACGAGGTCGTCCAGCTTGTCGATCAGTACCAGGACATCCATAGCTAGCGCACCTCTGTTTCGTCAGCGGCCGAGTCGTTCCTTCAAGTGCCGCGCCACCTCGTCAGGCACGAGATCGTCGATCTCACCGCCGAATGTCGCGAGCTCCTTGACGCCGCTCGATCTAAGGAAACTGTACTTGGGAGACGCCATCAGGTAAACGGACTCGATATCCGGCGCCTGTCGGCGGTTCAATTGGTTCATCTCCAGCTCGTATTCGAAGTCGGAGATCGCACGCAGTCCCTTGACGATCGCCATGGCCCCCTGCTCGCGCGCGAACTCGACCAGCAGGTTGCTGAAGGTCTCGATCTCGATGTTCGGCAACTCGCTGGTGGCGTTGCGCAGAAAGCCGATCCGCTCGTCGGCCGAGAACAGCGTGTTGCCCTTGCGCCAGGGCAGGTTGACCACGCCCACGACGACCTTGTCGTACATCGCCGACGCTCTTGAGATCACGTCGAGATGGCCATAGGTGACCGGGTCAAACGTGCCGGGGCAGATTGCGATGCGGTTATCGGGAGCCATGGATCTGGATCAGGGTGTCGCCGTAGCGGCGCTCGTCGAGCAGCTCCAGCTCGATCCCGAGCGGGCTACGACGGTCGCTCTCGGCGATGACGCGGGCGCCGGGTTCCAGCACCGGGGCAAGCGCCGCCGTCAGCTGTGGTCCTAGGCGCCTGCCTTGGCGATATGGAGGATCAATGAACACCAGATCGTATTGACGCGCGCTGTCACGTGCGCGCTGGAGGTAGGCGGAGGCCGTCCGGCGCTGGACTTCGGCCTCGATGCCGAGGGTCGCCAGGTTGCGTTTGATGGCGGCGATCGCCGCCGCCGAGGTATCGACCAGCGACGCCTCGGACGCCCCGCGCGAGAGGGCTTCGATCGCCAGCGCGCCCGACCCCGCATACAGGTCCAGGACCCGCGCGCCATCGACGTCGGCCAGGATCGAGAACAGCGCCTCGCGCACCCGATCCGACGTCGGCCGCGTCGCGCGGCCCCGCGGAGCCACCAGCTCCCGCCCCCCGTACACGCCCGCAATCACTCGCATCTCGCTCCGGATCTTCCCGGACGCGCCCAAGCCAAAGCCGCAGCAGGGCTCAGGCCCGGATGGGCGCCAATACCTCGTCCCCGTACACGGAAGCCAGAGCGTCGGCAAGCAGGGCGTGCTCGGGCCATGCCAGGCCGGGATCCTCGCCCTCGATCCACTCGGCCCGCGCCCGGGCGCGCTCCTGCAGCTCGGCGTCACGCGGCAGCTCGGCCACGCGGAACTGGGCCAGCCCGCTCTGGCGCGTGCCGACCAGCTCCCCCTCGCCGCGCAGCTCCAGGTCGATCTCAGCCAGCCGGAAGCCGTCGCTGTGCTCGGCCAGGGCGCGGAGGCGTGCCGACCCCTTGGGCCCGAACAGCAGGCACAGGGAGGCGTGCTCCCCGCGACCGATCCGACCCCGCAGCTGGTGAAGCTGTGAGATCCCGTAGCGGTCGGCGTCCTCGACCAGCATCACGGTCGCGTTGGGTATGTCGATGCCGACCTCGATCACCGTTGTCGCGACCAGCACGTCGGCGGCGCCGGAGGCGAACGACGCCATCACGTCGTGCTTCTCGCCGGGGCGCAGCTGACCGTGCATGAGCACGACGCGGAAGTCACGCAGCTCCCCGGTCCGCAGACGCTCGAATTCAGCCGTCGCCGCCCGGGCCGCCAGCACCTCGGATTCCTCCACCAGCGGGCACACCACGAACGCCTGACGTCCGGCGCGCAGCTCCTCGCGGATGCGGTCATAGGCCCGCGCGCGCTCGCGCTCGGTGGAGCAGACGAAGGTCTGGATCGGCCGGCGTCCGTGCGGCAGCTCTCGCAGCACCGTCACGTCGAGGTCCCCGTAGTGGGCCAGCGCCATGGTGCGGGGGATCGGGGTGGCCGTCATGTGCAGCACGTGCGGGCTGACCCGATTAGACCCCCGCCCGCCGGCCTTGCTGTCGAGCGCGGCCCGCTGGCGCACGCCGAAGCGGTGCTGCTCGTCGACGACCGCGACGGCGAGGCGGGCGAATTGGACCGGCGACTCGATCAGGGCGTGGGTGCCGACCAGCAGCGCCAGCTCGCCGCTGGAGAGCTTGCCCAGCAGATCGGCCCGCCGGCGCGCCGGGGTGGATCCCGTCAGTAGGCCGATCGGCACCGCCTCCCCGGGCATCAGCGTCTGGATCGTGGCGAAATGCTGCTCGGCCAGCGGTTCGGTCGGCGCCATCAGGGCTCCCTGGTAGCCCTGCTCGATGGCCCGCAGCAGCGCGTAGAGAGCGACCACCGTCTTGCCCGAGCCGACCTCTCCCATCAGCAACCGGGCCATGGGGCGGGGAGCGGCCAGGTCGTGGTCGATCTGCGCGATCGCGCTCCGCTGGTCGCCGGTCGGCGTGAACGGGAGCATGTCCGTAAGCCAGCGGGCACTGAGCGCAGGCTCAGCATCGAGCCTCAGCGCGCCGGCGCCCTGGTTGCGCATCCGGCGCCGGCGCAGCAGCGCGAGCTGGACCAGCAGCAGCTCGTCGAAGGCCAGCCGCCGCCGTCCCAGCGACTGCTCGGATTCGCCGCCGGTGAGGTGCAGGGCGGCCAGCGCGCTGCCCCGCCCCGGCAGCCGCTCACGCACCCGCATCAGCGCCGGCAGCGGCTCCGCCACCTCCGCGATCGCGTCGGCGTGGGCCCGTACCAACGCGAGGATCTGGGTCGAAGACAGGCCCTCGGTGCTGGCGTAGTGCGCCACCGCCTCGCTGCCCGAGCTCGCCTCGGCGGTCTGGGCATGGCCCTGGACCCGGAAGCGGTTGCGGGCCTCGAACTTCCCGTGCAGGACCAGCCTGGTGCCGGCGGGATAGCGGTGAGCCAGCCAGGGCTGGTTGAAGAAGGTGGCCTTCATCTGCCCCGTGTCGTCGCCGACCGTGGCCTCCACCAGCGGCCGCATCCCGCGGCGACGGACCGGGCGCGAGGCGATGGCCCGGACCTGGACGATCACCGTCGCGGTCTCCCCAGGGGTCAGCTGCGCGACGGCCCGCGCCTCCCGGCGGTCACGCGGCAGGTGCTCGAGCAGGTCGCCGATGGTGTGCAGCCCGAGCGTCTCGGCGGCCCGCTGCGCCTTGGTGCCCTCGACCTTCAACGGCGCCTGGAGCCGGGACGGACGGGGGTAGTGCACCGGAGCGGCGCGCAGCTCGGCGTCATCCAGGGGGCGGGAAGCAGCGAAGCCGGTGGCACTCATCGGTGGCGCTGATGATGACCGCGACGACGGTCGGCAGCCCCTACTCAGCGGCGAGCAGCCACCAGTAGCTCGGCTGACCGCCCTCGGACAGCTCGAACTCGACGTCGCCCTTGGCCAGGCTGTGGACCGTCTCGTCGTCGAGCGGTGCCTCGGCGCCGCGCAGGCAGGTGATCAGCTCGGCGTCGCGGGCCAGCGCCTCGAGCACGTCGCGCAGCGTCTCGCGGGGCCGTCCCCAGGCGATCAGCTCCTCCTCGACGAAGCCCACCGCGTCCCCGGCGCGGAAGCGGCCCAGGGCGTCGTCGCGGGCGGCCGGCGCGACCGCCCCCGTGCGCACGTGCTCGAGCGTCGCCAGCATCGCCTCGGCATTGCCCACGGCTGAGCGGGCGGGGTCGAGACTGACCGCGGCGGCCAGGCCCGCCTGCTGCGAGCGGGAGGGCAGCACCGAGAC
Organism: uncultured Solirubrobacterales bacterium; assembly: GCA_963744195.1. Lineage (GTDB taxonomy): Bacteria > Actinomycetota > Thermoleophilia > Solirubrobacterales > Solirubrobacteraceae > Palsa-465. The sequence continues at coordinate 120,806 of CAVUSY010000009.1, read as the reverse complement.
CGACTTGTCCGACAGCTCGGCCGCGCGCTCGGCCGCCATCCACACATTGGGGCTGTTGGGCATCACCACGACCTGCTCGGCCGCCACGGCGTGGATGGCCGCCAGCAGGTCGTAGGTGGAGGGGTTGAGAGTCGGGCCGCCATCGAGCACGCGGACGCCAAGACTCTCGAACAGCATCCGCATACCGTCCCCGTTGGCCACCGCCAGGGCGCCACACACCGCCCTCGGCGCCGGGGCCTCCAGGCGCTGGTCGCGCTGCCGGACCTGTTCGCGCATGTCGGCGACATCGAGGTGCGACACCACGCCGGAGTCGGCGAACAGCGCCGTTGCCGCGTCGGGATCGTCGGTGTGCACATGGACCTTGAGGGTCGTGGCGTCGCCGACCACGAGGACCGAATCGCCGATCTGCTCCAGGGCCTGGATGAACCGGCGCTGCTCGAGCCCCGCGCCGCTGACCGCGAAATTGGTGCAGTAGCGAAACGTGGAGGAGGCATGATGGGGATGCGTGACCCGGGCCGCCTCGTGGTGGTCCAGCGGGGGCGGCTCGGTCCCCCGCAAGGCGCCGACGATCCCCGCGAGCAGGACCGTGAGGCCGTAGCCGCCGGCGTCGACCACACCCGCCTCGCGCAGCACCGGAAGCAGGTCCGGGCCTCGCCTGACCGACTCCTGGCCGGCGTCGAGCGCGCTCTCGATCACCTCGGCGATGACCAGGTCCTGCTCGCCGGCAGTGGCGTCCTCGCCCAGCCGTGCGTCGGACATGTGGGCGAGCTCGGAGGCCACTCGGTGCGCCATCTCACGCACCACCGTGAGGATGGTGCCCTCGGCGGGCTCGCGCACCGACCCGTAGGCCTGGTCGGCCGCCCGCGCCAGGGCGGCCCCGATCAGCACCGGGTCGACCAGCTCGCCGGGACGGCTGGCCAGCTCCTCGGCGGCACCCCGGATCAACTGCGACAGGATCACGCCGGAGTTCCCCCGTGCCCCCAGCAGAGCCGCCCGGGCCACCGAGGCGACTATCTCGTCGCGGCCGATGTCATCGATCGTGCGGCCCTCAGACGCGCCGGCCAGCCGATCGAGCTCCTGCAGGACCGCGTGGAGGGTCAGGACCATGTTGTCGCCCGTGTCGCCGTCCGCCACGGGGAACACGTTGAGGTCGTTGACCTCCTCGCGCCGAGCCTCGAGCGCAGCGAGGCCGGCCTCGAGGAGAGCCCGGAAGCGAACGATGCTCGGATCGGAGACGCGGGACCGGTCGGTGGCTCGCCCGGGCGCGCCCACCTAAGTGCTCCTCGAACCTATGGTGAGGAGCACTAGCGTGCTTTGACGATCTTGCCGGCCTTCAGGCAGCGGGTGCAGACGTAGACGCGACGGGGGGTCCCACCGTCGTCGATCCGAACTCGCTGCAGGTTCGGATCGAACCGGCGTCGGGTCGCAACCATGGAGTGGCTGCGGTTATTTCCAAACGCCGGTCCCTTGGCGCATACGTGACAGGTTTTGGGCATCGCAGGCGAGTATAAACAGGCTCGGTTGCGTAGCATCTGCAGGCCTGGACTCGGATACAGATCACTCCAACCGGGTAAGACTGCATCTCAATGGGTGCTAGCGCCAAGTCGTCCCCTCAGCCGGTGTCCGGCTTGAGGCTTCCCGAGCGCTACGAGGTCCTGCGCCACATCGCCACCGGAGGCATGGCATCCGTGTGGTGCGCCGAGGATCTCGTACTGGGACGCACGGTGGCGATCAAGGTCCTGGCGGAGCGTTTCACGCACGACGAATTCGCCGTGCTGCGGTTCCAGCGGGAGGCCCGCGCCGCGGCCCGGGTGTCCGCGCACCCCCACGTGGTGACGATCTTCGACGTCGGGGACATCGAGCCGTCAACCGAGGGTGACGGTAACGGGCCGGCGCCGGTCCGGGCCTTCATCGTCATGGAGCACCTCACCGGCGGGACCGTGGCCGATGCGCTGCGGGTCGACGAGGTCACGCGCCTCGAGGCCCTGCGCTGGTTGGGCGAGGCGGCATCGGCCCTGGACCACGCGCACGCCCGCGGCATCGTGCACCGCGACATCAAGCCGGCCAACTTCCTGCTCGACGGCGGGCGCAACCTGCATGTGGCCGACTTCGGGATCGCCCGGCTGCTCAGCGAGGACACCATCACCAGCAGCGGCGAGCTGTTCGGAACGGCGTCCTATCTGGCGCCCGAGCAGGCCCTGGGCCGCGAGGCGACCGGCGCCAGCGACCGCTACGCGCTGGCGGTGGCGGCGTTTGAGCTGTTGACCGGCGAACGGCCGTTCAAGGCGACCCATTTCGCGGCACAGGCGCGCCAGCACATCGAGGACGAGCCGCCGAGCGCCAGCGAGCGCAATCGAGCCCTGCCGAGTGCGGTCGATCCGGTGTTGGTTCGCGGGATGGCCAAGCGACCCGAGGATCGCTACGACACCGCGGGCGGATTCGTGGAGGCGCTCCAAGGCGCCCTCGACTCCGAAGCCACTGCCGTGACCCAGCGGCTCGCCGAGCGCCGGCGGCCGCTCGCGGTGCCGGTGGTGGGTGCCGCGCCCGCCAGAGCCTCCGCCACCCGCGCCGCCTCGACTTCACGGCGGCCGACGATTCCCCCCCGCCGTCCCCCCCGGCCGCGCCTCGCCGCCGCATCGGGGCGCGATGGCACGGCGCCGGTCGCGCCCGTCTCACCGGGATCGGAGCGACCGCGCGGCCGGGTCCTGGCCCTCCTGGCCCTCCTGGCACTGACCGTCGCGGCCCTGGCCGTCGTGCTGGCGGGCGTTCTCGGTAACGGGGGGTCAAAGCCCCGCGCCTCCTTACGGGCTTCGACCGGGCACGCCGCGGCGCGCGGCGCCCGGACCCGGCATCGGCCCAAGCGGACCGCCACGACGCCGGCCGGCACCGCTGCGAGCTCGTCGGCCAGCACGACGACCACCTCCAGCGCCAGCGCCACCGCGACCACCGCCGCCAGCTCCAGCACCCCGCCGACGGGCGCCTCGGCCGCCGATCTCCAGACGCTGGGCCACCAGTTGATGCTCAACGGCTCCTATCCCGCCGCCATCACGGCGCTGCGCCGGGCGGTCAGTGCCGCCGATCCGTCGAGCCTCACCTACGCCTACGCGCTCTATGACCTCGGTCGCTCGCTGACGCTCTCCGGCAATCCCCAGGCCGCCATCCCGATCCTGCAGCAGCGGTTGAGGATCCCCAATCAGACCCCGGTCGTACAGCAGGCGCTAAACCAGGCGCTGCAGGCGGCCGGGCAATCGCCCGGGTCCGGGCAATCGCCCGCGTCGAGTCAATCGCAGACCACCCCCAGCGCCGGAGCGGGTGCGCCCGCCCCGACATCGGGAGGCGCTGGGATCGCCCACGGCCGGGGCCACGGTCACGGCAACGGTCAGGGCGGCGGCGACTGAGCCGGCGCCGCCGGCGCTCACGCGGCGAAGCCGGCTCTACCGCGTCGACCCGAGACGGCCTCCCTGACCGCCAGTGATGCCAGCACCGCCGCGACGGCGTGGCGTCCGGTGTCGCGCTTGGTGCCCCCCAGGACCCGATCCAGGGCCTGCTCCATGGTGTCGACCGTGAGCACCCCGAATCCACAAGGGATCCCGGTCTCGAGCTGAACCTGGGAGATTCCGTTGGCCGCGGCGGCGCAGACGTAGTCGTAGTGATCGGTTTCGCCACGGATCACCGCGCCGAGGCACACCACCGCATCAAAGCGGCGTGACTCGGACGCGTACTTCGCGATCAGGGGCAGCTCGAACGCCCCGGGGACGTCGAACCGCTCCACCTCGGCGGCCCCGGCCTCCTCCAGGGCGGCTCGGGCGCCCTGCTCGAGCCTGTCGGCGAGCTCCTCGTAGAACCGCGCGACGCAGAGCGCGATCCGCCGCTCAGATGCCATCTTCGCGGCGACGGCTCTGCTGTGGCGGCTGCTCGTCGCGAAGCATCTCCTCGTCGAGTGGCAGCCCCTGGTGGTGCAATGTGTGGCCGAGCCTGTCGCGCTTGGCGAGCAGGTAGGCCTCGTTGTGGGGATTGGGCGCGTGCTGGATCGGAATCTGGTCGCTGACCGAGAGTCCGTAGCCGGCCAGACCGGAGATCTTCTTGGGGTTGTTGGTCAGGATACGGATGCTGGTCAGACCCAGGTCGACCAGGATCTGAGCGCCGATACCGTAATCGCGCAGGTCAGCCGGAAGCCCGAGACGGAGGTTGGCGTCGACGGTGTCCAGGCCCTCCTCCTGCAGCTTGTAGGCCCGCAGCTTGTTGAGCAGGCCGATGCCGCGGCCCTCCTGGCTGAGGTACAGCAGCACGCCCTGGCCCTCGATCTCGATCATCGCCAGCGCCGACTCCAGCTGCTCGCCACAGTCGCAGCGCAGGGAATGGAAGACGTCTCCGGTGAGGCACTCGGAGTGGACGCGCACGAGCACGTCCTGGGCTCCGTCGACCTCGCCCTTGACCAGCGCGACGTGATGCTTGTTGTCGACCAGTGAGCGGTAGCCGAAGGCGACGAACTCGCCGAATCCCGTCGGCAACCGGGTCGATACCACGCGCTCGACCAGTTTCTCGTGGCGGCGGCGGTAGGCGACCAGATCGGCCACCGTGACCATCTTCAGGCCGTGGCGCTCGCAGTACGGGCCGAGGTCGGGGACCCGGGCCATGGTCCCGTCCTCATTCATGATCTCGCAGATCACGGCCGCCGGGATCAGTCCCGCCAGCCGGGCCAGGTCGACCCCGGCCTCGGTCTGGCCGACGCGCTCCAGGACTCCGCCGGCCTTGGCCTTGAGCGGAAACACGTGGCCGGGCTGAACCAGCTCCCTGGGGCTGGTCTGGGGATCGATCGCCACCTGGATCGTGCGGGCGCGGTCGGCGGCCGAGATGCCGGTGCTGACGCCCGAGCGCGCCTCGATCGAGACGGTGAAGGCGGTCTCGAACGCCGACTCGTTCTTGGCCGCCATCAGGTCCAACCCCAGCTCGTTGCAGCGCTCCGGGGTCAGCGCCAGGCAGATCAGGCCTCCCCCCTCCTTGCGCATGAAGTTGATCGCCTCCGGCGTGATGAACTGGGCGGCCATGGTCAGGTCGCCCTCGTTCTCGCGGGTCTCGTCGTCGCAGACGACGACCATCTTGCCCTGCCGGATGTCCTCGATCGCCTCCTCGATGGTGGCGAATTTGGCCTTGGTCACGCTCATCTGACGGCACCCATGAGCTTCTCCACGTACTTGGCCAACACGTCCACCTCCAGGTTGACTCGTGTTCCTTGCCGCACCACGCCGAGGTTAGTTCGCTCCAGCGTCTCGGGTATCAGGGAAACGGTAAACGATGCGTCGTCCAGGCTGGCGACGGTCAGCGAGACGCCGTCGACGGCGACCGACCCCTTGAGCACCACGTAGCGCATGACGTCGGGGGGGGCCGCGATCGCGAGCCGTTGCGCGAACCCGTCCGAGGTCACGCTCCGTACCGTGCCGACACCGTCGACGTGCCCCTGGACGACGTGGCCGCCGAGCCGGTCGCTGGCCCGCAGCGGCAGCTCGAGGTTGACCGCGGCCCCGGTGCCGGCGTCGCGCAGCGAGCTGCGCCGCAGCGTCTCGTTCATGACCTCGGCCTGAAACGATCCTTCGCCCACGGTGGTAGCGGTCAGGCAGACGCCGTTGACGGCCACCGAGTCGCCCTCGGCCAGCTCCGGCGCGAGCGCGGAGTCGACGGTCAGGACGACGCCGTCGGCCGAATGCTCGGTCTCGGCGATGCGTCCGAGGTCCGCCACCAGTCCGGTGAACACGTCAGCTCACCACTCCCGGATCCGGGCCGATACGAGCAGGTCGTCGCCCATCCGCTCACACTCGAGCGTCTGCGCCCTGACCGCATCGGCGATCAGCTCGACGCCCTCGCCCTCGATCGGGTCACGCGCGGTCCGCCCTCCCAGGATCACGGGAGCCAGGAACAGCCTGACCTCATCGATCTCGCCGGCGTCGAGGAACGCCCCGGCGAGATGAGGGCCGCCCTCGAGCAGGATCGAGGCGATGCCCGCGGCGCCGAGCTGGTCCAGCGCCGAGCAGATCCGCGCCGGCTCGTTCTCCCCCGGCGCCACCACCACGTCGACCCCGTGGACCTCGAACGCGTCAGTGGCCGAGCGAGGGGCGGCGCGAGATACCACCACGGTTAGCGGGCACCGTCCGCGCGTCTGCGACCAGCTGGGCGGTCAGCGGCAGCCGGCCCAGGGAGTCGAACACCACCCGCCGGGGTTGGCGCGCGGGCTGGACGGGCTCGGGGATCCGGGCGGTCAGCAGCGGATCATCGGCCAGCGCGGTACCGATCCCCACCGCCACCGCGTCGCACTCGGCGCGCCAGTGGTGGGCGCGGGCGCGGCTGGCCTCGCCGGAGATCCACTTGGAGTCGCCGCTCGGCGTCGCCACCTTGCCGTCGAGCGTCATAGCGGACTTGAACAGCACCCAGGGCCGTCCGGTCCGCGCGTGCTTGCGAAACGGCTGGTTGAGCAGCCGCGCACGGTCGGCCAGCTCGTCATTGGCGAGCACCACCTCGACGCCCTCGTCCCGGAGGATCCCCAGACCGCGCCCGGAGGCGTGCTCGCTGGGGTCGTCGGAGGCGACGACCACGCGCTTGATCCCGGCGTCGCGGATCGCGTCGGTGCAGGCCGGCGTACGGCCCTGGTGGCAGCACGGCTCGAGCGACACGTAGAGCGTGGTCTGCGACAGATCGCAGTCGCCGGCGGCGCGGATCGCCTCCACCTCGGCGTGCGGCGAGCCGAGAGCATGGTGATAGCCCTCGCCGACGACGCCGTCGTGGCTGGCGATGACCGCTCCCACGAGCGGATTCGGGCTGACCTGACCGCGGCCCTGTTCGGCCAGCTCGATCGCGCGAGCGAGATGGATGCGATCGGCGTCGGAGCGGACGGTCATGGTCGCTTTGCAGGATAGTTAGCGGCGCACTTGCCGCTGGTCAACCGGTAGACGCTGATCTCCGGACCCGGGCTTGGAGTACTGGCTGGGGTAGTAGTCGATCGACCAGTCGAAGCTGAACGGTACCGCTCGTGAGGCGCGTCCGAACGGACTCACGTGGTACATCAGCCGGGCCTGATTGGCCAACTGGGCGTAGTAGGCGATCGCCGACGGCGCGATCTTTGGCTGCGCGAATGACCGTCCCGCCTGAAGTGAGCCGATGACCACCCAGCAGTAGCGCTGCGCGGCGTACTCGTCCAGCAGCTCGGGACGAAGCGTTCGCTCGTACTGGTCGACCACGACGTACTGGCGCTGCCCGGTCGGCAGCAGCTGCCCGGTGTTGAGGTTGAGGTTGGTCTCCCAGGTCTGGTAGCGCCGCCAGCGCGCCCCGGTCGACGTCCATGGCAGCGAGCGGCCCACGTCAGTGGCCCAGGCATCCTCGACGATCGGCTCGATCACCACCTTGGCCCCGGCCGGAACGTGCGACACCATCCAGGCTCGAGTCAGGTTGCGGGTGTCGGGCCGCGAGAGCACGGCGTCGTTGTGCACCACGCCGGCGACGCTCTGAGACAGCAGCAGGATCGTCACGCCCAGCCCCGCCAGCAGACGCGGGACCCGGCGGGTCGAGATCAGCCACCGCGCCAGCTCCACCGCTCCGTAGGCGCCGAGCAGAGCCACGATCGGAAAGATCGGCAGCAGCCAGCGGCCGAAGAACCGTTGCTGATCGCCCATGAAGATGATGAACGCGATCGGCGCGGGCACCAGCACCAGCGCCATCGTCAGCCGCCGGCGCACCAGCAACAGCACCGCGCCGCCGAGGGCCGCCAGGCTCGGCGCCCAGCCCAGACCCCAGGTCAGCGTCCACAGGTAGTAGGCCGTGCCGCTGGCCGCGGTGGTGCCGAGCTTGACCGGTTCGGCGCCACCGGCGAGCGCGGCCTGGGTGGAGATGCCGGCCTGAAAGGAGGAGAAGTCCAAGACCGCGAACGGGTTGGCGGCAACGAACGCCGCCAGCGCGACCACCAGCGCGAGCAGCGTCCGCCGCAGCGCGATCCACGCCGCGGGGAAGGACCTCGTCCTGGCCTTGACCGCACCCGGCGATCCGTCCCGACCCGCGAACCCCCCGTAGCCATCGCACAGGGCGGCACCCAGCAGGCACACCAGGGTGATCCCGCCGGTGTACTTGGTCGCCGCGGCGAGCCCGATCCCCACCCCCGAGATCACGTAGTCCCGGGTCCAGCCGCGCCTCAGGACGCCGGAGATGCCGTAGAGCGACAACGCCACCGGGGCCAGTGTCGGGACGTCGTTGAGCGCCAGGTGGCTGTAGAAGTTGGGCAGGAACGCGAACGCGAAGATCGCCGCCCCGAGCAGCGCCACGGTTCGGCTGAACAGGCGCTCTCCGGCCAGATAGGTCAGCCACACCGCGACGGTGCCGAGCACGGCGGCGACCACGCGAGCGACCACGAACACGGGAGTGGGATCGGTCGCGAACGCGCGCGTGACGGCGTCACCGCTGCCGAACCAGAGCTCGAACACGATGTGCAGCAGGTAGGAATACCCGGGGGGGTTGAGGAAATACTGCGGGTTCAGATCATGCGAGAAGAACGCGATCGCCCGCGGAACGAAATGGGTCGCCTCGTCGAGGTTGTAGCTATAGGGCAGGCCCTGCCTGACCCCCCACAATCTCAAGACCAGGGTGATGACCAGGAGCGCGCCGAGCGCAGGCCGGTGCAGATCGCGCCGCCCGGCCGGCCCGCGGGTGCGAAGTCGTCCGAGCCGGTGCGATGACGCCCGTAAGGCGGCCAGTCGCGGCGACGGCTCGGGCCTGGTTACCGTGGCCGCATCCATGTTCTCCCCCGAGTATCCCGCTACCGTGTGATCGAACGCGCGCGCCCGGGAAGCCTTCGCCAGACTCAGACCCTCCCACCCACGCAGCGCGAGCGCAGGACAAGCTCGCTTGCCGGCCATGAAGCTCATCATCCAGATCCCCTGTTTCAACGAGCAAGATCAGCTTCCGCTGACGCTCAGCCACCTCCCGCGCGTGATCGAGGGCTTCGACGCGGTCGAGTGGCTGATCATCGACGACGGCTCGACCGACGCGACGATTGAGACCGCGCGCGCCCACGGCGTCGACCACGTGGTGCGCCTGACCAATCACAAGGGTCTGGCCGCCGCCTTCCAAGCCGGTCTCGACGCCGGGCTGAAGCTCGGGGCCGACGTGATCGTCAACACCGACGCCGACAACCAGTACGAGGGCGGCGACGTGCCCAAGCTGGTGGCGCCGATCCTGCGCGGCGAGGCCGACATGGTGGTCGGCGATCGCCAGGTCGATCTCAACGAGAACTTCTCGCGCACCAAGCGGCGGTTCCAGCGGCTGGGCTCCTGGGTCGTGCGCCAGGCCTCCTCCACCGAGATCCCCGACACCACCTCCGGCTTTCGCGCCTACAACCGCGAGGCCGCTCTGCAGATGCAGGCGGTGTCGAAGTTCACCTACACCCTGGAGACGATCATCCAGGCCGGAAAGCTGCTGGTGGCGGTCGACCACGTGCCGATCCGCACCAACCCGAAGACGCGCGAGTCTCGTCTGTTCCCCTCGATGCCGGCCTACATCCGTCGCAACGCGCTCTCGATCTTCCGGATCTACTCCCAGTACGAGCCGCTCAAGGTGTTCTGGGGCGGAGCGCTGGTCATGGGCACAGCCGCCTTCGCCGTCTTCATCCGCTTCCTGGTGTTGTTCATCGAGAGTCCGCATACCGCCGCCAAGGGTCACGTCCAGTCGCTGATCGCCGGGGCGGTGCTGTTCAACGCCGCGATGCTGCTCGGTGCCCTCGGGGTGATCGGCGACCTGCTGGCGGCCCAGCGCACGCTGTCGCAGCGGACCTTTGAACGCGTTCGCCGGATCGAGCTGCAGCTCGGGGTCGAGCCGTCACACTACGAGCCCGGCGCGCCGGCAGCGCCCCCCGCGTCGGGCGGCCCCGCAGCGCCCCCCGCGCCGCGGGCGGGCCCGCTACGTCCGGGGCCGACCGCGAGGCCCTGGAGGTATGACCGCCACCGGCGAGCTGGTGCCGACCGGCAACACCTTTGACAAGTACGGCTCCACCAACCCGGTGGTGCGACGCCTCATGTCCGGCTTCGAGCGCACGCTGGATGAGCTGTTCGCGGCCGCGGCCCCCGGTTCGGTCCTCGATGTCGGCTGTGGCGAGGGGGTGCTCACCGCTCAATGGGCCCGGCGACTTGACCCCGGCCGGGTGGTCGGGATCGATCTCAGCGATCCCAAGCTGGCGGCGGAATGGGCCCTGCGGGACCGGGAGAACCTCGAGTTCCGCGCCATGGCGGCCGAGCAGCTCGAGTTCGCCGACGGCGAGTTTGACCTGGTGGCCGCGACCGAGGTCCTGGAGCACGTGCCCGACCCGGAGCGGGTGCTGGCCGAGATGGCCCGGGTCGCGCGCCGCGCCCTGATCGTGTCGGTTCCGCACGAGCCGTTGTGGCGGGCGCTCAACGTCGCCCGGGGGGCGTATCTGCGCGAGCTGGGCAACACCCCCGGGCATCTGAACCACTGGACCAGACGCGCGTTCGTTTCGCTGGCCGGGCGTTACGGGAAGGTTGCCCAGGTGCGCGCGCCGTTTCCGTGGACCATGCTGCTGGTGTCAGTCGACGCCGGTCGGGACTGAAGTGGCGGTAAGCGTCGAGCGCCGGCCGGGTCCGGAAACCGATCCGCCGCCGTCAGACAGGACGTCGTTCGCGTCCGGCGCCCGGATCCTGTCGATCGGCATCGCGTCGACGGGCATCTTCACCTTCGCCTACCTGGCCACCGCCAGTCACGAGCTCAGTCCCGCCGCGTACAGCCGGATCTCGCTCTGCTGGGCGATCATGTTCGTGATCCTCTCGGTGATCTACCGCCCGATCGAGCAGCTGCTCTCGCGCACCATCGCCGATCGCCGCGCCCGGGGTTTGAGCGACCACTCGCTACGGGTCCCGGCCACGATCCAGTTCGGGTTCGCCCTGATCTTCCTGGTCTCGGCCCTGGCGCTGCGACACGATATCCAGCAGGGCATGTTCGACGGCTCGGGCGCGCTGTACTGGATCCTGGTCATCGGGGTGCTGGCCTACGCCGCGAGCTACTTCGCCCGTGGCTGGCTCGCGGGGCACCAGCGCTTCGCGCTCTATGGCGGGCTGGTGTTTCTCGAGGCGACCTCACGCTTTCTGTTCGCGCTCGCCGTCGCCGTCGGGATCGGCTCCGGTCAGGGCGCGGTCGGCCTCGGCATGGCGGTGGCGCCGTTCGCCTCGCTGTGCGTGATCCCGTTCGCCTTCACCCGCCTGCGGGTGTCGGCGCCCGAGGGCGTGCCGGCCGCTGACGCCGCTCGCGAGGGCCCTGCCCACGCCGGCGTGGAGGAGGCCTCGGCCGACCTCTCGCTGCGCCACGGAGCCGGGTTCGCCGCCGCCGTGGTGGGGATCATGCTGTCGGAGCAGACGCTGATGAACGCCGGCGTGCTGATCGTCGCCATCAACGCCGGCGGCGTGGGGCTGACCAGCGGGCTGACGGGGTTCGTGTTCAACGTGATGCTGATCGTCCGGGCGCCGCTGCAGCTGTTCCAGGCCATCCAGACCTCGATCCTTCCCCACCTGGCCGGCCTGGAAGCCCGTGAGAGCGCCGACGAGTTCCGCCGCGCGGTCCGGGTGACGATCCTGGTCATCTCCGGCTTCGGGCTGGCCGTCGCCCTGGGCCTGCTGGCGGTCGGACCGCCCGTGATGACCGCGTTCCTGGGCGACAAGGGCTTCCACTACGCCCGGCTCGGGCTGGCCCTGGTCGGGCTCGGGATGGGGCTGCACCTGATCTCGGGGACGCTCAATCAGGCCGCGCTGGCTCGCGGCCAGGCGATGTGGGCGGCGTTGTCGTGGCTGATCGCGGCGGCCCTGTTCGTCGCCTTCGTGGCCGCCTCGGTGATCCCGGCCCAGGTGACCCGCGTCGAGGTTGGCTACTTCGGCGCCACCGCGGTGTTGTGCGTGATGCTGTCGCTGGTCTACCGGCGCGGCTGCGTGTCCGTCGCCGCGAGCCCCGCGGTCGCGGCCGCCCGAGCTGAGCCCCCGGCGCGCGTCAGTCCCGGCGCTTAGCCCGCTCGCGCTGCCTGGACGATCGCGGTGTAGGCAGCCGCTGGATCGTCTGACCCGAACACGGCCGAGCCGGTCACCAGCAGGTTCGCCCCGGCCTGCACGCAGGAACCGACAGTGCCCTCGTGTACGCCGCCGTCGACCTCGAGCGCGATGCCGTCCGGTAGCGCTCGGCGCATCCGCTCCAGCTTGTCGATCGACTGCGGGATGAACTTCTGCGCGCCCCAGCCGGGGTCGACGCTCATGCACAGCGCCAGATCGAGCGTCTCGGCGGCGACATCGGCGAGCGTCTCGAGCGGGGTGGCGGGACAGACCGCCGCCCCGGCGGTGCAGCCGGCGTCGCGGATCTGGGCGAGCACGTAGTGCAGGTGGGCGGTCGCCTCGACGTGGACCGTGATGTTGTCCGCGCCCGCGGCGGCGATGTCACCGACGTGGCGCTCGGGACGCTCGACCATCATGTGCACGTCGATCAGTCCGCCGGCGTCGTGCACCAGGTCCGCGATCGCGCTGACCGCCACCGCGCCGAAGGTGATCGGCGGCACGAAGTGGCCGTCCATCACGTCGACGTGGATCACCCGGGCGCCGGCGTCGAGCACCGCCTTGACCTGCGAGGCCAACCGCCCGAAGTCCGCCGACAGGATCGACGGCGCGACCTGCAGCTCGCGCAGCGCGCTGGGCGGCCCGGCGGACACTACAGGCCCGGCACTAGACAGCCTGGAGCATGCTGCCGTGGCAGTGGTTGCAGGCGACGATCGCCGTGCTGGACATCCGCACGATGGTCGAATGCTCGCCACAATTGGGACACACCGACACGAGCTCATAGCGCCGCAGGCAGTACACGCAGCGGTAGCGGCCGGGTACCGCGGTCGGCCGCAGCCACGGCTCGCCGCATCCGGGACATTCCGGCCCGAGCTTCGGCGCTGACTCGCTCACAGGAGAAAGGTTAACCGTATTCGAGCGGACGGATTTGAGCAGTCATCCGATCGCCGGATTCGCCGAGGTGATCCGGTTGGCCCGAATTCAGGGGTCATGCCCGGCGCAGCCGCGCGATGAAGAACCCGTCGGTGCCGTCGCGGTGGGGCAGCAGCCTGCGCCACGGCTCGCCGTCGGGGTGGTCACCCCTCTCGCCAAGAGGGTCCGCGCTGAACTCCGGGTGCTCGGCGAGAAACGACTCGACCACATCCGCGCCCTCGGAGCGCGAGATCGTGCAGACCGAGTAGACCAGGGCTCCGCCGGAGCGGGTGACCGCGGCACCGGCCCGGAGGATGCGGGCCTGCAGGACCGCCAGCTCGCCGATCCGCTCCGGGCTGGTGCGCCAGCGCAGATCCGGTCTTGACTGCAGCGTCCCCAGCCCGCTGCAGGGGGGATCGACGAGGACCCGGTCATAGCCCCGCTGGGCGGAGGGTGGGGCGGCGGCGTCTCCCACCACCACGCCGGCGCGGCCGACGTGCATGCGGGCGAGCGTGCGCTCCAGCGCCTGTGCCCGTCCCGGGTGTTGCTCCACCGCTGTCAGCTCGCCGGTGTCGCCCATCAGCGCCGCCAGCTGGGTGGTCTTGGCACCGGGCGCGGCGCAGAGATCCAGCACCCGCTGCCCGGGCGCAACGTCGACGGCCCGGCCGACGAGCATCGATCCCCGCGATTGCGCCATCACCGCGCCCCGTGCCCACAGCGCCGACCCGTGGACGTCAAACGGCTCCTCCAGGACAAGCCCCTCAGGGAGGTCGGGCGCCGGCCGCGCGGCGACGCCGAGCTCGGCCACCACCTCCGGCACCGAGGCCACCAGCGAGTTGACCCGCAGCGCTGATTCCGCCGGGTAGTTGACCCGCCGCAGCAACGCGCGGGCTTCGTCGGGCCCGAGCTCGCGCCACCACAGCTCGGCCAGCCACAGCGGCACCGAGTGCAGCGTGGCGGCCCCCGCCGGCGTGTCGTCGGAGAGGGCGGCGAGGATCCCCCGACCCTCCCGCGTGGCGCGTCGCAGGACGGCGTTGACCAGCCCGGCGCCGCCGCGACCGCCGGACTTGGCCAGCTCGACGCTCTCGTGGACGGCGGCATGCTCGGCGATCCCGTCGAGCAGCAGCAGCTGCTGCAGGCCGAGCCGCAGAGCCGCCAGCACCGGCGGGTCAAGCTCGGCGGGGCCGCGATCCGACAGACGCTCGATCACGTGATCAAGCGTCGCGCGGCGCTGCACGGTGCCGTATGCCAGCGTCATCGCCAGGGCGCGATCGCGCCGCTCCAGGCCGGCCGCCTCGGACTGCAGGGCCCGATCCGCGTAAGCGCCGTGCTCGAACACCCGCCGCACCACCGCGAACGCGCAGGCGCGCGCCGGCGAGATCACCTTGGTCGGGGCGGCCGGAGCCATCAGCTCCGCCGGCCGCGGAGGAAGTCCTCGGCGGCCATCGCCCGCCGGCCGGGGGGCTGCACCACGAGCAACTCGAGCGAGCCCTCCGCGCAGCCCAGCACCGGTACCGGCCCGTCGAATCCGACCGTCCCGGGGGACGCGACCGAGTCCGACCGCGCCCGTGCCTCCCAGACTCCGAGCCGGTGTCCGTCGCCGAGCTCGACGGTCGCCCCGATGTGGGGATTCAGCGCCCGGACCACCCGCTCGAGCTCCGCGGCCGACCGGCTCGGATCAAGGACGCGATCCTCGGGAGTCAGCTTCTCGGCGTAGGTGGCGAGGGCCTCGTCCTGCTCCCGGAACTCGAGCCCGTCGATTCCGGTCTGGAGCGCGGCGATCAGGAGCTCGCCCCCGAGCGTCTCCAGGCGCTGCGCGACCGTCCCGTAGGTGTCTCGCGGTCCGATCTCCACCCCGGCCTGGGCGCACACCGGGCCGCTGTCCAGACCGGCCGTGAGGCGCATGATCGACACGCCGGTGCGTTGGTCGCCGCTCATGATCGCGCGCTCGATCGGAGCGGCTCCGCGCCAGCGGGGAAGCAGCGAGGGATGCACGTTGAGCATCTCGTGGTCGGACAGCAGCGGCTCCCTGATCAGCGCCCCGAACGCGCAGACCAACACCACGTCGGGCCGGGCGGCGGCGATCCGGGCGCGAACCGCCTCGTCGGCGACCGACTGCGGCTGGTCGATCTCGATCCCCAGCTCGCGAGCCGCCAGCGCCACCGGCGGCGAGGCCAGACGCCGGCCGCGTCCGCGCGGCCGGTCGGGACGGGTTATGACCAGCTGCGGCCGGTGCGGCGATGCTGCCAGCGCGCGCAGCACGCCGGCAGCGAACTCGGAGGTACCGAGATAGACGGTCCGCACGGCGGCGCCGCCGGCTAAGCGGCTTGCTGCGCTTCTCGCAGCGCGCGCATGGCCTCCTTGCGCTGCTGACGGGAGATGCGCTCGAGCACGAGCACTCCGTCGAGATGGTCCATCTCGTGCTGGATCACCCGGGACTCGAGCCCCGAGGCCTCGATCGTCAGCGGTTCACCGTGCTCGTTGAGCGCGTGGACGCGGATGTGCACGGGTCGCTCGACGTCGACATGGACAGCCGGAAGGCTCAGGCACCCCTCCTCCATGATCTCCTCCTCCTCCCCGACCCACTCGAGCTCGGGGTTGATGAGAACGGCGAACGGGGACTGCTGATGGACCCGATAGACCAGGACCCGGTTGAGCACCCCGATCTGGGTCGCGGCGAGCCCGACCCCCAGGGCGTCGATCATCAGCTCGCCCATCCGGCGGATCTGCTCGCGTAGCGCGTCGTCGATGCGGTCGACGGGCCGAGCCCGGGTACGGAGCACCGGATCGCCGAACTGGCGCACATGCGCCAGCGCAGCGGCGCGGCGCGCGGCCACCTCGGGATCGAGCTCGGGCTCGTGAGCCTCCTCCTCCACCGCCTCGGGCGCGGCGGAGCTCGACTCCGGCTCGGAGTCGGCGTGGGCGGCCGTCAGATCGGAGGACCTGGTCTGGTTCCGGCGGGGCTATATCGGTGGCTGGCTCGGGCACTCTTTCTGAGTTTAGAGATGGTCTCCGGCGAGTCACTGCGGGTCGACGTCGACGCTCACGCTGGCCCCCCGGCGCGCCGCGCCGGGGGCGAGCTTGTCGACCGCGCGGCCGACCGCGTCGATTGCGGCGCCCCGCCGGACCGCCTTGATCACCAGCTGGCTGCGCGCGCGACCTCGCAGGCGGAACAGCGGCGCCGGGCCGAGCACAGAGGCGTCGAGCGAGCCCAGCTCACCACCGATCGCGGCCGCCGTCGATTGCGCCAGTGCCTCCTCCTCGGCGGAGCACACCACCCGAACCAGCGAGGCAAACGGTGGATAGCCCAGGGCCCGGCGGCGGATCAGCTCGTCGGCGATGAAGCCGTCGGCATCGTGGTGGCTGGCAAAGCCGATCGACCGTGCGTCGGGGGCCAGCGTCTGCACCAGGACGCGCCCCCCGTTCGCTCCGCGGCCGATCCGGCCGGCCAGCTGGGTGACCAGCGCGAAGGTTCGCTCCTCGGCCCGAAAGTCGGGGAAGCGCAGGGTCTGGTCGGCATCGAGCACGATGCCCAGCGAGACGTCGGGGAAGTCGTGGCCCTTGGCGACCATCTGGGTCCCCACCAGCACCGCTGAGGACGCGGCCTCGAAGCGCTGCAGGACCAGAGCGCGGTGGTCAAGACTGGACGAGTCGGCGTCGAGCCGGAGGATCGGAAACCCGGCCTCGCCGAGCGCCGCGCGCAGCTCGTGCTCGATCCGCTCCGTACCCGCCCCGTGGCGCGCGACCGCCACCGACGCGCAGGCGCCGCAGCGGCTCGGAACGAGCTCACGGTGCCCGCAGTGGTGGCACGCCACGAAGCCGTCGTGGCGGTGCAGGACGAGGGCCACATCGCAGTTGGGGCACAGCCACACGTGCCCGCAGGCCCGGCAGGAGAGGAAGTTCGACCAGCCGCGGCGATTGAGCAGCACGATCGCCTTGCCGCCGGCGCGGCGGACGTCGGCCAGCGCCAACCGGGTCTGCGGGTGCAGGGGCTCGTGCTGACCGCGCATGTCCAGCACCTCGACCGGCGGCAGCGGGCGCTGATCGACGCGTTCGGCCAGGCGCAGACGCCGCATCGCGCGCATGCTCTCCGGGCGCGGCGTGGCGCTCCCGGCCACCAGCACGGCCCCGTTCTGGCGCGCGCGCTCCTGCGCCACGCTGCGGGCGTCGTAGCGCGGGTCGCCTTCGTGCTTGTAGGAGCTCTCGTGCTCCTCGTCGACGATGATCAGCCCCAGATCGGACAGAGGCGCGAACACCGCCGAGCGCGGGCCGACGCAGACGCGGGCCTCGCCGCTGCGCAGCCGCGTCCACTCGTCGTGGCGCTCACCCACGCTGAGCGCCGAATGCAGGACCGCCACGACGTCGCCGAACCGCGCTTCAAAGCGCCACAGCACCTGGGGCGTGAGCGCGATCTCGGGAACCAGGACGATCGCCGAACGGCCGGCCGCGAGGGTGGCCGCGACCGCCCGCAGGTACACCTCGGTCTTGCCGGAGCCCGTCACGCCGTGCAGCAGGAATCCCGGGACCGGGCGCCCGGGGCCGTTTCGGCCTCCGGCCGAGCTCGGCGAGGATGGCATCGAGCGCGGCCTGCTGAGCCCCGGTCAGCGGCGGCGCGATCGCCGAGGCGGAGCCGATCTCATGACGGGTGGGGCGGCGCCGGCGTACCCGCAGATCGAGCCCCACCAGGCCGCGCGCCTCCAGCCGCCGCAGGCTCTCGGTGCCCATCTCGGCCGCCGGCGTCGGGCCGCCGTCACGAAGCCGCTCCAGCAGCTCGCGCTGGCGCGGGTTCAGGCGGGCGCCGTCACTCAGCGCCGACGCCCCGGCCGGCGTCAGCTCGGCCACCAGTACGCGCTTGGCCCGCATGCCGGCCGCTGCCCCGGGCGCGAGGGTGAGGTTCAGCGCCCGCGCCGGCGTGGAGCAGTACTCGGCCGCCATCCAGGCCGCCAGGGCGACGAGGTCGGCGGGGATCGAGCCCGGCAGGACCGCCTCCGGCGTGGCCAGGCGCTCGGGGGCCAGCTCGGAGTGCTCGGCGAGCTCCACCACCACCGCGAGCGAGCGCTGGCGACCGAACGGTACTCGCAGCACCGAGCCGACCTCGATCTGATCGTGCTCGGGGCCGAGCCGGTAGTCAAACGGCCCCCGGACCGCGCGGGTGCGGGTCAGCGGCTCGACGCGCGCGATCATCGGGGGGCGTGATGGTCTGGGTCGGGCGGCGGCATGGACCGCCGAATGTAGAGCCCGGCGTGGATGCCGCTGCCACGTCGTCAGTCTCCGCCGCGGTGGCATGCCGCGCGGCAGCCACGTCGTTAGTCTCCGCCGCGGTGGATCCGGAGCCCGGCGAAGTCATCTTCTTTCACGGTCATCCGTCGTGGCGCTCCATGCCCTCGCTCTACACCAAGGGCCTGCTCGCCAGCGTGGTGGCGGGCGCGATCGCCGGGATCGTGACGAGGGCGGCCGCCGGCCACGTGCAGCTCGGGTGGGTGATCGCGGTCGTGCTGGCGATGTTCGTCGTGCTGATCGCCGCCGGCCAGATCCGGCGGATCCAGACCACCTACTCGATCACCAACCAGCGACTGACGATCGAGACCGGGCTGTTCTCCCGCGACCTTCATGAGACCCGGCTGGCCCGGGTCCAGAACGTCAACTCCAGGCAGTCGCTGTTCGAACGCGTCCTCGGGATCGGCACCGTCGACTTCGATACCGCCGCCGAGGCCGAGTTCGACTTCTCGTTCCGCGGCGTCGGCGATCCGCGCGGGATCGTGCGCACCGTCGACCGGGCTCTACACGAGTTGCGCGGCGGTTCTGACCTCTAGGGGCTCGGCGTCGCCGTGGCCAGGTTGAACCCGCGACTCCCACTGCTGACCCCTTGGGCGGAGTCATCGACGGTGATGATGTCTTGATGAACGGGGTTGTTGAGGGTGACCTGGGTGCTGCTGACGCCGTTGGTAAAGGTGGCGGGAGAGCCGGTCAGCTGCCCGCTGGTGTCGCCCCACGTCGGCGAGCCGGCGTAGGAGGTGATCGTGTCCCCCAGGGCATCCTCGGCCCGCACGATCACCGTGAACGGCTGCCCGGCCGTCCGCGCGCCGTGCACCCCGACCACGAACCGGCTCAGTGGACCGATCACCGCAAACGGGGCGCTCGTACCCGTGGCGCCGCCGCTGGATACCGAGACGCGATCGCTGGTCTCCGGCGTGCTCAGGACGACGCCGGTGGTGGTGCTCACGCCGTCCGTGAACGCGGCCGGGGTCTGGGTTCCCAGCTCGGAGTGAGTATCGCGCCAGCTTGGCGCGGGGTCGTTGTAGTAGGTCATGAGGTTTCCCGACCCATCCAGTGCCCGCGCGGTGATGGTGTAGTTGCCGTCTCCCGCGGTATCGGCGCTGACCGCGACGGAGATCCTGGGGCGGGGGGAATTGACCGTCGCGATGGCGGTTGATTGCACGGTCCCGCACTGTGAGTTATCAGATGTGCATCCGGTGGAGTCGACCGTCACGGTGTAGGTACCGGGCGCGGCGTAGGCGTGAGAGCCACTGATCGTTCCGCCGCTGGCGCCGGCGTTGTTGATCGTCGCGTCGCTCGTCGCGGTGCTGTCTCCCCAGTTGATGGTCGCGCGGGCAACAGAGACGCCGGCCCCCTGCGCGGCGCTCGAGATCACAAAGCTCGCCACCTGGCCGCTGAACGTGCTCCCGGCCGTCGCCTTGAAATCGGTACCGCACTGAACGACCGCGTCCAAGCCGGAGCTGTCCCCGTTACAGACAACGACGTTAACTCCGCGGCTCTGGCTGCTGACGCCGCCGTCGGTGACCGTGATGTGATCGGCGGCGGACGGATTGGTGAGCGTGACCTGGTTGGTGCTGACGCCGCCGGTGAAGGCGGCCGGCGAGCCGGTCAGCTGCCCGCTGGTATCGCTCCAGGAAGGCGAGCCGGCGTAGGAGGTGATCGTGTCGCCGAGGGCATCCTCTGCCCGCACGGTCACCGTGAACGGCTGCCCCGCTGTCGCTGTGGCGGGCACGCCGACCACGAACCGGCTCAGCGCACCGACCACGTTGAAGGGAGCGCTCTGGTCGCTGACACTCAAACCCGCATCGTCGACGGTGATCCGGTCGCGGCTGGCGGGCGTGCTCAAGCTGACCTGGTTGACGCTGACGCCGTTGCTGAAGCCGGCCGGAGAGCCGGTCAGCTGCCCGCTGGTGTCACTCCAGGCGGGCGAGCCGGCGTAGGAGGTGACCGTGTCGCCCCGGGAGTCCACGGCCCGCACGGTCACGGTGAACGGCTGCCCGGCGCCCGCTGCGGCCGGCACGCCGACCACGAACCGGCTCACCGCGTCGACCACGTTGAAGGGAGCGCTCTGGTCGCCGACACTCGAACCCACATCGACGACGGTGATCCGGTCGCCGCTGACGGGCGTGCTCAAGGTGACCTGGTTCACGCTGACGCCGTCGCTGAAGGGGGCCGGAGAACCGGTGAGCTGCCCGCTGGTGTCACTCCAGGCGGGCGAACCGGCGTAGGAGGTGACCGTGTTGCCCAGGGAGTCCTCGGCCCGCACGGTGACGGTGAAGGGCTGCCCGGCAGTCTCGGGGGCGGTGGGGGTGATCACGAACCGGCGCACCGGACCTCCGGCGTCAAACGCGGCGCTCTGGCCCGTGACGCCGCCGCTGGATACCGAGACCTGGTCGCCGCGCACCCCGCGGCTGAAAGCGACGCCGGTGGTGGTGCTCACTCCGCCTACTAACGCGGACGGGGTCTGGGACCCCAGAGCGGAATCAGTGTCGCTCCAGGTCGGAGCCGCGTCGTTGTAGCCGGTCATCACGTTGCCCGACCCATCCAGCGTCTGCGCGGTGATCGTGTATTTGCCATCCCCCGAGGAATCCGGGGCGACGCCGACGGAGATCGAGCTGGGAGTGGTGGAGCCGGCGGCATCGACGCTGGCCGTGCCGGTGACGATGGTGTGCCCGCACGGTGATCCGCCGTACGCACAACCATAGGCGTCGATCGTCACGCTGTAGAGGCCGGGCGAGGCGTAGGTGTGCGTGCCGCCGATCGTGTCAGCCGAGTTGTCGGGCGTTCCGTCGCTCGTCGGAGAGCCGTCCCCCCAGTCGATCGTCGCGCTGCTGACGGTGACGCCTGCATTCTGTCCCGTGCTCGTGAGCTGGAAGGTCGCCACCGTCCCGCTGAACGATGTGCCCGGGGTCGCGTAGATGTTGCTGCCGCACGCATAGACGGCCGAGTAGCCGGAGTCGTCGTAGCCGCACGTCGCCCTCGGGTTGCTCGAGACGCCGAACCGCGCGGCGGCCGAGGCGGTGCCGGCGCCGACGGCGAGGACGGCAATGAACACGAGCGTGATGAGCGTCAGCCCACGCACGCGACCAGCCAAGGAACGCGTCAGCATCTATACCCCTTCGTCGAACGGCCCCGAGCGCGACGCTATCACACCGCAAAGCGGATTAGTAGCGTTCAGGTGACGTTTTCACACCATCTTGACGGCGGCAAGCTCAGCGCCCGATCACCGCCCCGGAACGTCGATCACGGCCGGACTACATCACGCCGCCGCGCCGCGAGCGCCGGTCTCGCGCCGCTCGTTGCGAGCGACGAAATCGATGATCGCGGGGACCCCCTCGAGGCGGTAGCGCTCACGCAGGCGATTCTCGATGTAGTAGGCGTAGTCACGCGTGACCCGGGCCCGATTGTTGACCTGGATCGAGAAGCGAGGCGGCCGCTCGGCCGTCTGGGTCATGAACAGCAGCCGCAGGCGGTGGCCCGAGCCCGCCCCGCGACCGCCGGCGCCGACCGGGGGCTGGCGGGCCGCCGTCACCTCGGAGAGGAAACGGTTCAGCTGCGGCGTGGGAATCCGGGTGCGACTGCGGTCAGCCAGCGCCATCGCCTCCACCAGCAGCCGGTCGACATGGCGGCCGGTCTTGGCGCTGGCGGTCAGCAGGCGCGGTCGCAGGCGCAGCTTGCGGTGGGCGTGGGCGCGCTCGTAGTCGAGGTCCACGTGCTCGGCCACGTCCCACTTGTTCAGCACCAGCGCGGTGGCGCAGCCGCTCTTCATCGCGAGCTCGGCGACGCGCAGGTCCTGGGTGGTGACGCCGTCGGTGGCGTCGCACACCACCAGCGCCACGTCGGCCCGTTCGGCGGCGCGACGGGAGCGCAGCGCGGTGTAGTACTCCAGGGACTCCCCCACCTTCGCGGCGCGGCGGATGCCGGCGGTGTCGACCAGGATCAGCTCACGCCCCGCGTAGGTCAGCGGCAGGTCGATCGCGTCGCGTGTGGTCCCCGCGTGAGGCGAGACGATCACCCGCTCGGAACCGACAAACCGGTTCACCAGCGAGGACTTGCCGACGTTGGGGCGGCCGATCAGCGCCAGACGCACCGCATCGTCGGCCTCGTCCACGTCCTCGGCGTCGGGGGCCAGCGCCGCCATGCGGTCGAGCAGGTCGCCGGTACCGAGCCCCTGGGCCGCCGAAACGGCGATCGGGTCGCCCAGCCCAAGCCCGTAGAACTCCGCCGTCAGGTGCAGGTCCTGGCCGGTGTCGATCTTGTTGGCCGCCACCAGCACGGGCAGGTTGCCGCGGCGCAGCAGCTCGGCCATCTCCTGGTCGCCGGGCCGCAGGCCGGCCCGGGCGTCGACCACCAGCACCGCCGCGTCGGCGTCGGCGAGCGCCGCCCGCGCCTGGTCCTGGATCTGGCGCGCCAGCTCGTCGTGATCGTCGAGGTCGATCCCGCCGGTGTCGATCAGGGTCAGCGCACGCCCGTTCCACTCGGTCCGCAGCTCCTTGCGGTCGCGCGTCACCCCCGGCCGCTCGTGGACCACGGCCTCCCGGGACTCGGTGAGACGGTTGACCAGCGAGGACTTGCCGACGTTCGGATATCCGACGATCGCGATCTTCATGGTCGCTCGAGGCTAGCCGACCCGGGCCCATCGCCAGATTCGCCTGCGGCTAGCCCGACGCGTCCCTGACCAGCGCCACCACACGCTGCACCACCTCCGCCCGGGACAGCCCGGTGGTGTCGAGCTCGACCGCGCCCGGCGCCGCCGCCAGCGGCGAGTGCTCACGCATCATGTCGCGCTGGTCGCGGATCACCTGCTCGGCCAGCACGGTGGCGGCATCGGCGCCGAGCTCGGCCGCGCGACGGCGGGCGCGCTCCTCGGGGCTGGCGGTCAGGAACACCTTGACCGCCGCATCGGGAGCCACCACGGTTCCGATGTCACGTCCTTCGGCCACCCAGTCGCCCTCGGACATCAGGCGTCGCTGCTGGGCGACCATGGCCGCCCGCACCTCGGGTTCGGAGGCCGCGCGCGACGCCGCCTCCGAGACGGCGGGGGTACGGATCTCCGCGGTCACGTCGCGCCCGTCGACCCGCACCCGCTCGCCCAGCTCGATCTGCAGCGTGGGCGCCACCGACGCCGGCGCCACCCCGCGCTCCAGGGCCGCCAGCGCCACGGCGCGGTACATCGCGCCGGAGTCCAGGTAGGTGAAGCCGAGCTCGGCGGCGACCGCCCGCGCCACGGACGACTTTCCGGCCCCGGCCGGCCCGTCGATCGCGACGACCATCAGCCCGACAGCGCAGCGATGTGCTGCGCGAACCCCGGGTAGGAGACCTCGGCCGCGTCCATCCCCATCACCTCGACGCCCTCCTCGGAGGCGAGTCCGGCCACCGCGCCGAGCAACGCCAGCCGGTGGTCGCCGTGGGCCTCGATCCGTCCTCCGCGCAGCCGACCCCGGCCCCGCACCGCGAAGCCGTCCGGCAGCGCCTCGATGTCCGCGCCGAGGCCGCGCAGGCCGTCGACCACGGTGGCGATCCGGTCAGACTCCTTGACCCGCAGCTCGCCCGCCCCGCGCACGATCGTCTCGCCTTCGGCGAAGCAGCCGAGCAGCGCCACCAGCGGCAGCTCGTCAATCGCCAGCGGGACCTCCGCGGCCTCCACGACTGTCGCCTCGAGCGGTCCGCTGCTCACATCGAGGTCGCAGACCGGCTCGGCGGCGAGGAACGAGCCGGGAGGCTCGATGTCGCCGACCACGATCGCGCCCATCCGCTCCAGGATCCGCAGAAACCCGGCGCGAGTCCAGTTGACCCCCACTCCCTCCAGCACCAGCCGCGAGCCGCGCACCAGCACGCCGGCGGCGATCAGGAACGCGGCGCTCGACAGATCGGCCGGCACCTCGACCAGCTCCAGCTCGAGCTCGTCGACATTGCCGACGGTGGTCTCAAACCCGCCCCGGTCGCCCGGAACGCGGTCGCACCGGGGCACCGGCGCTGAGCAGCATCCGCTCGGTGTGGTCACGCGTGGCAACCGGCTCGACCACGGTGGTGCCGTCGGTGGCCATCCCGGCCAGCAGCACGCACGACTTGACCTGCGCGCTGGCCACCGGGAGCTCGTAGCGGACCCCTCGCAACGCCGTGCCGTGCACGGTGAACGGCGGGTAGCGCCCGTCGCGCGTGTCGAGCCGGGCGCCCATCAGCTCCAGCGGCTCGGCGACGCGATCGACCGGCCGTCGCCGGATCGACTCGTCGCCGTCGAGCGTGAAGCTGGCGCCCTGCTGGAAGGCCAGCCAACCCGGGAGCAGGCGCATCAGCGTGCCGGCGTTGCCGACGTCGATCCCCGCGGACGGCTGCGCATTGCGCATCCCACACCCGCGCACCAGCACCTCCCCGCCGTCGTGGTGCTCCACGATCGCGCCGAGGGCGCCCACCGCCGCCAGCGTCGAACGGGTGTCGGCGGCATCCAGGTAGTTGACGATCCGCACCGGCTCGGAGGCCATGGCGCCGATCAACGCCGCCCGGTGGGAGATCGACTTGTCGGCCGGCGGCGCAATCGCGCCGCGCAGGCGGCTCCCGGGGTCAAAGCGGACGTTCATGCGCTCGCCACCGGAAAGCCCAACCCCGCCAGCAGCGTCTGGGCCCGCGCGGCCGCCGGCTCGCCGGCGATCCACAGCGCCACCACACCCTCGCTCATGTCGCGGCGGGATACAGGGCCATGTCGGTGATGTTGACCCCGGCGCGGCCGAGCTCGAGGGCGAGCTGGGCGATCACCCCGGGCCGGTTGGGCACCGACGCTCGCAGCTCGTACAGCGGGCCGCCCGCCAGCTGGCCCTCCAGCAGCCGCCGGCGATCGGCGGCCGCGGAGTCGTTCCAGGCGCCCGACCGCGTCGGCGTCGCCGGCCACCAGCGAGTCGCGGATCGCGGTCAGCCGCCGCAGCGTCTCGTCGATCTCGGCGGTCAGGGCGTCACGGTTGGACAGGTAGATGTCGGTCCAGATCGCGCTCGGCGCCCCCGCCACCCGGGTGGCGTCCCGGAAGCTCGGCCCCGTGGCGGGGAGCCGCTCGTCTCCCGCCGCCAGCGCCCCGGCCGCCTGCGCGACGAGCACGTTGGCCAGCACGTGCGGGAGGTGGGACACGGTGGCGAGGATCCGGTCATGGGTGTGGGGATCGATCGCCGCCGGCTGGGCGCCGAGGCCGTGCAGCAGCCGGTGCAGGCGTTCGTAGAGCACGCCGGAGGTGTCGGCGCCCGGCGTCAGATACCAGGTGGACCCCTCGAACAGATCCGCCCGCGCATGTTCGACACCGGCGTTCTCGGCGCCGGCGAGCGGATGGCCACCGACGAAGCGGCGATCGGCGTGCGCCGCCACCACGGCGCGCTTGGTGGAGCCCACATCGGTCACCACGCAATCCTGGGGCGCGGCGGCCAGCGCGGCACCGACCAGCCGCTCGAGCTGTCGCACCGGTACCGCCACGAACACCGCCTCGGCGTCGGCGACGGCGCCGGCCAGCGTCTCGGACGCGCGATCGAGCGCGCCGCGGGCGAGCCCGGCCTGCCGGGCCTGCGCCGAGTGGTCATAGCCGCTGACCGTGGCACCCAGCCGCTCCCGCGCCGCCAGGGCGACCGAGCCGCCGATCAGGCCGATGCCGATCACCGCGATCCGCATGTCAGACGAGTGGTGGCTAGCCCGGGCCGCGGCGTGAGCGCACCGCCGCCGCCAAGCCGTCGAGCACCTCGACGGTGGTGTCCCAGCCGATGCAGCCATCGGTGATCGACTGCCCGTAGGCCAATTCTCCCGGGCCGTCGAGGTCCTGGCGCCCGGCGACCAGGAATGACTCCAGCATCACCCCCACGATCGCTCGCTCGCCGGCGCTGATCTGGCCGGCCACGGCGTCGGCCACCGCGGGTTGGCGCTCGGGATCCTTGCCGCTGTTGTCGTGGCTGAGGTCGATCATCACCCGCTCGGGCAAACCCGCCGCTCGCAGCAGCTCGATCGCCCCGGCCGTCGATGTGGCGTCGTAGTTGGGCCCCGGCTTGCCTCCGCGCAGGATCACGTGGCAGTCGGGGTTGCCCCGGGTGTACAGGATCGCCGGGGTGCCGCTGACGTCGATCCCGGCGAACGCGTGCGTGACGCCGGCGGCACGGACCGCGTCGACGGCCACCTGAACGTTGCCGTCGGTGCGGTTCTTGAACCCGACCGGCATCGACAGACCGGATCCGAGCTGGCGGTGGATCTGGCTCTCCACCGTGCGGGCGCCGATGGCACCCCAGCAGACGGCGTCGGAGATGTACTGGGGGGTGATCGGGTCCAGGAACTCACAGCCCACCGGCAGGCCCAGCGCGAGCACCTCGAGCAACAGCTGGCGCGCCATCCGCAGGCCAGTGTTGACGTCACCGGAGCCGTCCAGGTGCGGATCGTTGATCAGCCCCTTCCACCCGATCGTCGTGCGCGGCTTCTCGAAGTAGACCCGCATCGCCACGCACAGATCCGGCGCCAGCCGCTGGGCCTGACCGCTCAGACGCTCGGCGTACTCCCAGGTCGCCTCCACGTCGTGGACGCTGCACGGACCGACCACGACGAGCAGGCGGTCGTCGTGGCCGTCGAGGACCGCCTGCACCTCGGCGCGGCCGCGCAGCAGGACATCGGCGTGCTCATCGCTGAGCGGCAGCTCCTCGATCAGCGCTCGCGGCGCCGCGAGCGGTTCCAGGCGCGCGATTCGCTGGTCGCGGACCGAGTCGCTCCGCGATGTACCGGTCAGGCCCACGTCAGCGCAAGCGCCCGGTCGCGACCGGCTCCTGCCACAGTGCCTTGCCGGCGACCGCAGCCGCCGCCTGCACCCGCTCCACGTACTCGGCGAACTCATCGGCGGGCAGTTGCTGCGCGGCGTCGCAGATGGCCTCGTCGGGACGCGGGTGCACCTCGACGATGATCCCGTCGGCACCGGCGGCGGCGGCCGCCAGCGACATCGGCATCACCAGGTCACGCCGGCCGGCGGCGTGGCTGGGGTCGACGATCACCGGCAGATGCGTCATCTGCTTGAGCACCGGGACCGCCATCAGGTCCAGGGTGAAGCGGTAGGCCGTCTCGAACGTGCGGATTCCCCGCTCGCACAGCATCACCGACTCGTTGCCCTCCTTGAGGATGTACTCGGCCGCCATCAGCAGCTCCTCGAGCGTGCTCGACAGGCCCCGCTTGAGCAGCGCGGGGCGACCCGAGCGACCGATCTCCGACAGCAGCGCGTAGTTCTGCATGTTGCGGGCGCCGATCTGGATCACGTCGGCCACTTCGAGCACCGGCTCGAGGTCACGCGCGTCCATCACCTCGGTCACGATCGGCAGTCCGGTCTGGGCCTTGGCCTCGGCCAGCAGTCGCAGACCCTCCTGGCCGAGCCCCTGGAAGGCGTAGGGCGAGGTGCGGGGCTTGTAGGCGCCGCCTCGCAGCATCGTGGCGCCGCCGTCGCGGACGATCCGCGCCGTGTCGAGGACCTGCTCGCGCGACTCGACGGTGCAGGGACCGGCGATCATGGCGAAATGGGGGCCGCCGACCTGGCGCCCGTCGATGTCGAGCACGCTGTGCTTGCCGTGCGTGATCTGGGCCGAGGCCAGCTTGTAGGGCTTGAGAATCGGCATCACGCGGTCGACGCCGGGGGTGCCCTCGAGCTCGAGCCGGGCCACGTGCTCGCGATCTCCGATCGCGCCGATCACGGTCAGCTCGTCGCCGCGAATCACGTGGGCTCGGGCCCCCACGCTCTGCACTCGGTTCATCACGGCCTGCACTTCCTGCTCGGTGGCCGTGGGTTTCATCACGATCATCATCTAGCGGTCCTTTCTAACACCTGGAAACTGTAGGGAAGGTGTGGAGTGGGCGGTTCTCGGATCCAGCGGAAATCCGCGGGCCAGCGGTTTTGGCGGCGCCCGACCTCTCACGGAGCCCGCCGGCGGCGGGAGCAGAGGGCTGTGGCCGAGCGCCTAGCTAAATCGCCAGGCGTAGAAGCGCGCGTAGAAGGACCAGCCGAAGGCGGCGTCGGTGCTGCGAGACGTGCGGGCGTGGTCGTTCATGCGCTCTACGTCCCGGGTTGTACCAGAGGCAGGCGGTCCTGCCAAGGCGCTTAGACGAGCTCCGCCATCGCGCGCAGGAAGCGCTCGTTCTCCGGCGTCGGTCCCGACGGTGACCCGCAGCGACCCTTCCCGCCCCAGCGCCGTTCCGGCCCGCACCAGCACGCCACGCTCGCTGAGGCCGCGCAGGATGTCGGCTTCGGCGATGTCGTCGGGCAGGTGGATCCAGACGAAGTTCGCGTCGGAGTCGGCCACCCACAGGCCCAGCTCCCGCAGCCCCGAGCTCAGCTCGGCGCGGGCGGCGACGGTGTGCACGACGCGGCGTTCGACATCGTCCTGGTGGCGCAGGGCCTCCACTGCCGCCGCGGCGGCGGCCATGTTCAGATAGAAGGGCTGACGGACCTGGTCGACGGCCGCCCGGAACGCCTCCGCGCCGCACAGCCCGTAGCCGACCCGCAGCCCGGCGAGCCCGTAGACCTTGGAGAAGGTGCGCAGCAGGACCAGGTTTGGCCACCGGCGCAGCAGATCGAGTGAGGCGTAGGTGTCGCCCAGCGCGAGCGCGAACTCGCAGTAGGCCTCGTCGAGGATCACGCATACGTGCCGGGGCACCCGCTCCAGGAGCGCCTCGACCGCGTCCAGCGGCAGCGAGGTGGAGGTGGGATTGTTGGGGTTGCAGATCAGGATCAAACGTGTTGCCACCGTGACCTCAGCCGCCATCGCGTCGAGATCGTGGCGGTCCTCGTCGTCGAGTGGCACCTCGATCGCGCGCGCCCCCGAGGCGGCGGCCAGGTGCGGATAGACGCTGAAGGCCGGCCAGGCGTAGACGATCTCCGCGCCGGGCTCGAGCAGTGCCTCGCCCGCGGCGAGCAGGATGTCGCAGGATCCGTTCCCGAGCGCGATCCGGCCCGGGGGTACCCCGTAGCGCTGCGACAGCGCCGCTCGCAACGGGGCGTAGGAGGGGTCGGGGTAGCGGTGGGTCCCGCTCAGAACCCGCTGGGCGGCCTGCACCACCCCCTCGGCGGGGGCGAAGCAGGACTCGTTGGAGGCCAGCATCGCGACGTCCTCGCCGAGGTCGTAGCCGGCCGCCAATGGGTAGGCCGGAATCCGCCGGATCCGTTCGCCGAATTCGATCGCCATGGCGTCGTATTGTGCCGATTCCAGCTCGGGCCCTCGGGCCGACACTCGAGGGCGCCCGCCGCCCTACTGCGCCGACTCGAGATCTCGGCGCAGCGCACGCGCGTCGCCCAGATACACGTGCTGGGGCTCGTGGTCGTCCTCGGCGTAGTAATGGACCATGGCCCGGATGACGCGGGGCAGCGAGCCGGGCACGGGCACCTCGCGGGCGCACAGCAGGGGGACGCGATGAAGGCCGAGGCGGCGAGCCGCCACGGCGGGGAACTCGGCGTCGAGGTCGTCGGTGAGCGTGAAGATGCAGCTCACCAGCGCGTCGACCGCGAGCGCGTTTCGCTCCAGCAGCTGACGGATCAGCAGATCGGTGGCATCGAGGATCGCGCTCGCTTCGTTGGCCTCGACGCTATTGGCGCCACGGAGCGCGAACAGCCGCATCGCGGGCAATTCTGCCAGAGGGCGCTACGAGGCCGGGTCCGGCCCGGAGGCCGCGTCTGGCCCGAGCTCGTACACGGTCGCACAGCCGAAGTGCTTCACCGACGAGATCAACGGCCCCAGGTCTGACTCCAGGTTCGCGTGCGGGTGACAGCTGAACAGCAGAAACCGCGCCCCGGTCCGGCGCACGAAGCTCTGCGCCTGGGCGGGCGAGAGCGTTCCGTCGAACAGCGCGTCAGCCGATATCGACCGTGGCATGCAGTCGGGCTCTGACCACAGGCAGTCGCCGACGAAGGTGTGGCGGCCGGTGCGGGCCGGTACCACCTCGCCCAGGTAGAACTGGGTCAGCACCCCGCCCGCCACGGGATCCTTGTTGAGATAGGACAGCGCGTCGCGTTCGTCGCGGGTGATGAAGTTGGCGTTGCCGGGGGTCGGATCGGTGAACTGGTGGGCCACCCCCAGGGCGTACGCGTTGGCCGGGATCGTGGCGAGCCCAATCGCCAGTGCCCCGACCAGGCGTGCCCGGCGAACATGCCGGTGCCACTCCAGCCGCTGGATCCCGCCGACCGCGAGCACGGCCAGCGGCAGCGTGATCCCATCGAAGGCATGGAGTGGCGTGGCGCTCAGCCCGGTCGCCGATACGAAGTAGATCGCCACCGCCGCCAGCGGCCAGATCCGCGACAGCAGCTCCAGGAAGCTGCGCGGGCGCCCGCGGTAGCCGAGGATCGCGAACAGCGCCAGCGGCGCCGCGCCGAGCGCGATCGAGCCGAACGAGAAGGTGTGCTTGCTGGCGTTTCGAGCCAGTCCCCAGGAGATGTCGACGTGCCCCAGGACCAGGTAGTACAGCAGCGGCAGACCGGTCAGCGCGACCGTGAGCACGGGCAGCGCCAGCCTGCGCAGGTCCAGGTTCTCACGCCACCGCACCAGCTCGGCCATGACGATGATCACGATCATCACCTCTCCCTGCCACGGGTGCAGAGTGCTGGCGACCGCGCCGAACAGGCCCGGCGCCCACACCAGCCGACCCTGCGTGCGTCCCTGGTCATAGCCGAGCAGGCCGAACACGATCAGGGCCAACGCCATCAGCCCGAACGGATAGCCCCAGGACAGGAAGTCGGGCATCATGTCGCCGACGATTCCGAACGCTCCGTAGACGACGCTGAAGGACCCGAACAGCAGCCCCAGCGTCAGCGCCGCGCGCCGCGCGTAGAGACCCTCCAGGCTGCGGTTGGCGTAGGCGCGGATCGCCAAGAAAGGTCCCCACCACCGCGACCGGCTTCCACAGCAGCAGCGCCAGCCACGGGGCGACGCCGAGCCCGGCGATCACGCCGGAGATCGCGACCGCCGGCTGGAAGTAGTCCGACGGCGTTGGGTGCAGCACGAACAGGTTTGACGCCAGCAGGTGATGAGACGCCGACTGGATCCAGGCCAGGTACTGCATCTGATCCACGATGAAGAAGCCGTCGGTGCCCGTCCACACCCGGCTGTTGATCACCACCTGCCACAGGTCGAGCGCGATCACCCACAGCGACAGCGCGCCGAACAGCGACAGCAACCCGATCTCGAAGCGATCGAGCCGGTCGCGCGCCGGCCTCACGGCAACGGGGGCAGGGCCGGAGGCGGTTGTAACCAGGGGGAATTCGACTCGCACTGACGCGACGCTAACAAGTGAGCTTAAATGCCGGTGTCTGCTACTCGGCGAGCTTATTCTGAAGTGACTTCGACGCTTGCCCGGCCGGGCTGGCGAGCAGATCGATTCCGTGCTGCGAGAGGTAGATCCCGGTAGCCGGGACGAACGCGATCACCAGGAACAGTGTCATCGCCAGCGCCGCGCGGCGCAGGCGAACGCTCGTGCCCAGCGCGGCCAGCGGCAGCAGCCAGATCACGTACCAGGGCACCAGCCAGGCGAGGCTGGCGATCAGGGCCAGGGTCGACCAGCCGGCCCCGGAGAGCCAGTCACGCCGTCGATACACCTGGTGGGCGACCACCAGCACCACCGCCACGCTGGCCACGCGCAGGAGCCCGGGCGTGCCACCGCCGATCCCGACCAGGTCTCCGAACACGTTGGGGATGCTGAAGTCGGTCAGCAGCGAGCTCTGCTGGGAGAGGTTGGGGATCGAGAGTCCGAACAGGGCCAGGTCCATCGCCAGCAGCGGCACCGACGCCACGGCGGCCCCGATGATCATCCGGATCCGGCGCGGGTTGTCCCGGGCGGCGACCAGGAGGAACGGCAGCAGCAGCACGGCGGTGAACTTCACGGCGATGGCCACCATCACCGCGGCCCCGGCGGCCCGGTCCCGGCGCGCCAGCACCAGGGCGATGGCGCCCATCGAAGGGACCAGCATGAAGAAGTCGTTGTGGAAGCCGGCCACGGCGTAGATCAGGAAGATCGGGTTGAAGGCCACGAACACGACGGCGAAGCGCGGGTCACGCCCGAGCTGGCGGGCGCACTGCCACACCAGCGCGACGAAGCCCAGGCTCACCAGCACGGTTACGAACTTGAGCACCCAGTAGGCGACCGGCAGCGGGAGGAAGGCCAGCGGATAGCTCAGCGCGGTGAACAGCGGCCCGTACGGGCTCTTCAGGCTGTGCCAGCTGGAGAACCGGAACACGGGATCGAAGAACTCCTGCTTGATCACGTGCGTGTACGGATTGAGATGGTGCAGACCGCCCAGACGGGAGTAGCCGAGGTAGTTGAACACGTCGGTGAGCTGCAGCGGCGGACTCAGCAGCAGGATCACGTGCAGCGCCAGCACGCAGATCGCGATCGTGCGCATCGACAGCGTGCGGACCGACCCCAGCACCACCCCGTAGGCGACGAGCATCGCCAGCACCACCGCGCTGAAGACCAGGCCCAGCGTGCGCGGATTCTCGATCAGCCGCGGGATCACCAGGTGAAGCGGTCCCGCCTCCCAGCCCGGGAAGGTCTGGGCGCTGCGCGGGACCAGGACCGAGGGGCCCGCGGCGGCGGTCGCCACGACCGCGAAGGTGGCCACGATCAGGGCCGCCAGCGCCGCACGCCCGGAGGAGGGGCCGAACCTGACTCGCAGC
Source organism: uncultured Solirubrobacterales bacterium (assembly GCA_963744195.1). Classification (GTDB taxonomy): domain Bacteria; phylum Actinomycetota; class Thermoleophilia; order Solirubrobacterales; family Solirubrobacteraceae; genus Palsa-465. The sequence continues at coordinate 87,894 of CAVUSY010000009.1, read as the reverse complement.
CGCGGCCAGGAACGGGCCAGGCGCAGCGGCCCGAGCCGTGGCAGCGCTACGCCGGCGTCGGGCTGGGCTGGTAGCGGCCCCCGCGGCCGAACCGGATGCGAGCGCGATCGGAGTCTCCGCTTGGCTCTGATCGGCACGCATGCACTGAAGATAGTGCCGCCTGCCGCATTTTCCCTATCGCCGAGGGAAGTTGCGATTCTGTTAAGCGCGCCGCCGAGGGCCGCCGACCGTCCCATCATTTGCTGGTGAACTTCGCTGTGGGGGCGCTGACAATCGTCGCGGCGGCGGTGCGTTTCTATGGGCTGGGACATCAGGGCTTCTGGTTCGACGAGGCCAACACCGCCCTGCTGGTCCATTTCTCCCCCGGCCAGATGATCGGGCTGATCCCGCAGACCGAGACCACGCCGCCGCTCTACTACGGCGTGGCGTGGGTCTGGGCCCGTGGGTTCGGCTACGGGGAGGCCGGGCTGCGGGCGCTGTCGGCGCTGGCCGGCGTGCTGACCGTCCCGGTCGCCTCCGCCGCGGCCGCCCGGCTCATCTCGCGTCGGGCCGGCGTGATCACTGCCGCGCTGGTGGCGTGCAATCCGTTTCTGATCTGGTACTCGCAGGAGGCGCGCTCCTACGCACTGCTGGTGCTGCTGACCGCGGTGGCTCTGCTGGCCTTCGCCCACGCCCGCGCGGCGCCCACCGGCCGGACGTTGAGCCTGTGGGTCCTCGCCTCCGCGCTGGCGTTGGCCACCCACTACTACGCGGCCGTGGCGATCGCGCCGCAGGCGGCGTGGCTGCTGTTCGAGCACCGCAGCAGCCGTCCGGTCCAGGTCGCGGTGGCGATCGTGGCGCTCTGCGGCGTGGCCGTGATCCCGCTGGCGCTGTCCCAGAACTCGACCGGCCACGCCGGCTGGATCGCCCACACTTCCCTCGGCCTGCGGCTGGCCCAGATCATCCCCCAGTTCCTGATCGGCACCGGCGCGCCGGCGCGCGCCCGTGCTCAAGTTGCGTGGCCCTGGCCCTGGCGCTGGTCGGGCTGGGGCTGCTGGCTGACGCGAGCCGGGCCGGACGAGCGGCGCGCCGGCCTGCTGGCCGGCGGTCTCGCGCTGGCCGGGCTTCGCGCTCAGCCTGGCGCTCGTGGCGGTCGGCCCCGACGACCTGATCACCCGCAACATCATCGCCGCTGCTGCTGCCGGCGACGATGCTGGTGGCCGCCGGCCTGGCCGTCCGGAGGGCGCCGGTGGTGGGGGTGATCGTGACCGCCGCGCTGTGTGCGATCGGCCTCACCGCCGCGATCGGGGTAGCCGCCGATCGCAACCTGCAACGCCCTGACTGGCGCACCGTGGCCCACGCGCTGGGGACGCGCCCGGGCGCGGGGCCCGGGCGCGCGATCCTGATTCAGCACTACCTCACGTTGCTCCCGCTGTCGCTCTACCTCCCCCAGCTGAAGCAGCTGCCGAGCGCCGGCGCCCGCGTCCGCGAGCTCGACGTGATCTCGATCAGCGCACCCAGTCAACCCCTGTGCTGGTGGGGGGCCGCCTGCAATCTGATTCCGTCGCGGATGCAGCGCAGGCTATGCCGTGCGCGGCATGCACGTGCTGTGGCGCCGGCGGGTGCGGCAGTTCACGATCCTGCGGCTGGTCTCCGACCGGCCGGTGCTGCTGACCCGGGCCGCGGTGTCCTCGGTGCTGCGGACCACCCGTCTGCGCCGCGACGAGTTGCTGCTGCAGCGGCGGTGATCGACTCCAGCTCCTCCGGGCTCAGCCGCCGGTACTCGCCGGCGCCTGAGCGTGCCGAGTTCGAGCGGGCCGAACGCCACCCGTTCCAGGCTCCGGACGCGATGCCCGACGTGCTCGCACATCCGCTTGACCTGGCGCTTGCGGCCCTCGTGGATCGTCAGCTCGAGCGTCCTCGCACGCCACCCGGCGCACCCGCGCCGGCGCGGTCATCCCGTCCTCGAGCTCGACACCGCGACGCAACGCCCGGATCGCCGCGTCGGTCACCGGCGCGCCGTCGAGCGCCGCGCGGTAGGTCTTGGTCACCTCGAAGCTCGGGTGCGTGAGCCGGTAGGCGAGCGCCCCGTCGTTGGTGAGCAGGATCAGCCCGGTGGTGTCGAGGTCCAGGCGGCCGACCGGATACAGCCGCAGGTCGGATTCGATCAGCGACACGACGGTCGGGCGACCCTGAGGATCGCTGGCCGTGGAGACCACTCCGGCCGGCTTGTTGACCGCGTACACGACGAGCTCGGCGGCCGTCTGCACCGGCGCGCCGTCGAGCCTGACGTCATCGCCGGGCTCGACGCCATGGGCGGGATCGAGCACCGTGGAGCCGTCCACGCTGACTCGCCCGGAACGGACGATGGTCTCGGCAGCGCGCCGTGACGCGATGCCGGCGCCGGCGAGGAACTTCGCGAGCCGCATGCGCTGTCACCATAGACAGCATGGATCTGCAGTTACTCGACCCGCACGCTGGCGGAGCTCGACGAGCCCGGCTACCGCGCCCGCCAGGTTTGGCGGTGGGCGGCCCAGGGCGTGGACTCGTTCGCGGCCATGACCGACCTTCCGCTGGCGCTGCGGGGCCGGCTCGAGGAATCGGTGCCGTTCTCGACCCTCACGCTCCAAGGCGAGGCCCGCGCCCGCGACGGGACCGTCAAGGCGCTGCTGCACACCCACGACGGTCGCCCGGTGGAGGCGGTGCTGATGCGCTACGGCGACGGCCGCCGCTCGCTGTGCCTGTCCTCACAGTCCGGCTGCCCGCTGACGTGCTCGTTCTGCGCGACCGGGCAGATGCGGTTCGGACGCAACCTGACGGCCTCGGAGATCCTCGACCAGGCGCTTCACTTCCGCCGCCTCGGTCCGGTCGACCACGCCGTGTTCATGGGCATGGGCGAGCCGATGATGAACCTCGACGCGGTGCTGGAGGCATGCCGGCGGCTGCCCGAGGTCGGAATCGGCCACCGGCGCACGGCGATCTCCACGGTCGGCTGGGTTCCGGGCATCGAGCGGCTGGCCGGCGAGCGGATGCCGATCCGCCTTGCCCTCTCGCTCCACGCCGCCGACGAGGCGCTGCGCTCGGAGCTGATGCCGGTCAACGACCGCTACCCGCTCGCCGAGGTGCTCGCGGCCTGCCGCGCGCACTACGAGCGCAAGCGGCGGATGGTGTTCGTGGAGTACGTGATGCTGGCCGGCGTCAACGACTCCTACCTGCAGGCGCGCCAGCTGGCGGAAGTGCTCGACCGGCGCGTGTTCAAGGTCAACCTGATCCCCTACAACCCCACCGACTCGCCCTACGAGGGCTCGAGCCCGAAGGCGATCGATGCGTTCCGGGCCGAGCTCGAGCGCCACGGCGTCGGCGCGACGGTCCGCCTCACCCGCGGCCGGGACATCGCCGCCGCCTGCGGGCAGCTGGCCGCGACGGCGTGACCGAGGACCCCGAGCCCGACGGCGCCGAGACTCCGGCGCTGACCCCGTTGATGGCGCAGCGGCTCACCGCGCAGCTGCTGGCCGGCCCGCCGGCGCCCGACGGGCCGGCGGTGGCCCGGCGGCTGCTCGCCATCCAGGGCCAGGATCCCCGTGGCGCGCGCCTGGCGATCAGGGCGCGGACCCGCGGACTGACGGCCGCCGACGTCGACCGGGCGTTGACCGAGGAGCGCTCGCTGCTGATCACCTGGCTCAATCGCGGCACCCTGCATCTGATCGCCAGCGAGGACTATCACTGGCTGCAGGCCCTGACCACGCCGCCGCTGTTCACCGCCAGCGCGCGGCGACTGGCCCAGGAGGGATCACGCCCGAGCCAGGCCGAGCGCGCGGTGGCGGTCATCGAGCGAGCCCTGGGCGAGGAGGGGCCGCTGACCCGGGCGCAGCTGGCGCGGCGGCTGGGAGACGCCGGCGTTCGCACCGAGGGGCAGGCGCTGGTGCAGCTGCTGCTGCTCGGCCAGCCTGCGCGGGGTCGCCGTGCGCGGCCCGATGATCGGACGCCAGCACGCCTTTGTCCTGGTCCGCGACTGGATCGGCGTGCAGAAGCCCCCGGAGCGCGAACGCGCGCTGGCCGAGCTGGGGCGCCGCTATCTGAAGGGCCACGGGCCGGCGGGCGATCGCGACCTCGCCAAGTGGGCCGGGCTGCCGCTGCGCGACGCCCGGGCGGCACTGACCGCGATCTCCTCGCAGCTGGCGCCCCGCTCCGATGGTCTGGCCGAGCTCGCGCCCGGCGCGCCGCCCGGCCACGAGCGCGCCGCCGCGGCTGCTCGGCTCGTTCGATCCGATCCTGCACGGCTGGAGCACGCGCGAGCCGATCCTCGGCGACAATCACGGCGCGGATAGTGGTCGGCGGCCTGTTCCGGCCGTTCGCGCTCGTCGACGGGCGGGCCGCTGCGAGGTGGAAGTCGGTCAACGGGAAGATCTCGATCGAGCCGTTCACCGAGATCTCCCCTGACGCTCTGGAGGCCCTGCGCGAGGACGCGCGAGACGTGGTTCGCTTCCTCGGCTAGCAGCCAGTCCGCGGCCGGCGCTGCGGCCGATGTCAGGGCCGGTTCCAGACCAAGGTGACCGTCGCCCCGGCCGGAAGCTCGTAGCGCAGGGACGCGCGCCCGTCCAGCGAACGGCGAACCGGATCGGCGCCGTCGGCGTTGTTGTAGGCCAACAGCGCGAGGCTCCCGTCCGGATTGCGGAACGCCACGTCATCCAGCCCGGGCGTGACTACGTTGACCCCGGCGTGCGGGTAGACGTAGGAGACGAAGTGCGGCGCGGAGATCCGCTGCGCTCCGGGCACCACGAACGCGCTCGCCTGCCCCAGCTGGTAGTAGGCCCGATTCAGCGACACCGCTCCGGTGGCCGGGTCGATCATGGCCAGGCCCACGCAGCCCTCACAGCCGTGGTTGGGCAGCTCGGCCGGCCCGCCGGTGGGATCGAGCGCCAGGTTCCACAGCGACACGGTGCTGGCCCACTCGCGCACCGACGAGATCACGATCTCCGACATCGGGGTGGGCGAGATGAGGCCCGGCGAGCACTCGTCGACGATCTCGTCCAGCCGCGGATCGGCGTTGTGAAACCGTCCCATCACTCCGGGGCTGCCGTAGTAGCAGTGCCAGGCCAGTCCGGCCAGATCGCTCCCGGCGCGACCGATCGCCGACGCGCTGGCGTAGTCGGTGTTCGGCCCCCAGCCCAGGTCGCCGCCGTAGATCTTGGGGTGCAGGCCGGCCCGGCTCAGCGCAGGCTCGAGGTCCTGCACGATCCAGTTGGCGGCGGCGGCCGCCGAGAGGTTCAGGCCCGGGTACAGGGTGGGAATGCCGGGTTCGTTGCCGCGGCGTGACGGCGCCGATCGGCACGCCGGCCTTGGCGTAGGCGCGGATGAACTTGACGAAGTACTGGGCCCACGGCCCGTAGGCCGACGCCCGTAGCGTCCCCAGGTTGCCGCCGTTCTGAAGCGAATCGTTGCCCTTCATCCAGGCCGGGGGCGACCACGGGTTGCCCAGCAACTCGATCCCGGGGTTCAATACCCGCGCCTGGCGCAGCGCCGGGAGGATGTAGGCCTGGTCATGGGCGATCGAGAAATGCGCCAGCGCGGGATCCGAGTGACCGGCGGGGAGGTCGTCGTAGGTGTAGGGGCGGCCGGTGTGGGTGAAATCCGACGCCCCCATGGGGACGCGCAGGAAGTTCAGGCGGATCCCCGCGGGGCCGAACAGCTGGCTCATCAGCGTGTTGCGGGCGGCGGCCGAGAGCTTGCGCTCGATCAGCCACGCCGCGGTGTCGGTCATCGCCCCCCCGAACCCCTGGACGCGTTGAAAGCGTACGCCGGCGTTGACGGCGATCACCGGGTCCTGCCCCACCGCGGGCCGGCCGAAGGCCAGATCGGGCAACCGCGTCAGCGCCTGGGAGAGGTCGGCGTTGGTCTGCACCACCTCGGTGTCGTAGGGGTGCACCGGCTGCGCCAGGGCGCGCGCGGGCGCGCCGGCGAGCGCCAGCAGGCAGATCGTGGCGCCAAGCGTCAGCAGCGCCCGACCGCGGCCGGGGATGTTCTCAGGGAGCAGCTTCATGGAGGACGTGCACGCGACCCCGGCCGGACCCGCGTGGTCCCTTACGGTAGCGCGAGGGGCGGCCGCAGACGCCGCTCGCGGTCAGGCGCCGGCGCGTGCCTCGCCGGCCCGCAGCAGCCGCTCGCGCAGCTCTTCCTCCAGCTCGGGCGACGGGTCGAATCCCTCGATCTCCGGCAGCTCCTCGATCGAGCGCAGCCCGAACAGCTTCAGGAACAGCTCGGTGGTGCGGTACAGCACCGCCCCGAACGGCGACCGTCCGCCCTCTTCGATGATCCCGCGCTCCAGCAGCGTCGCCGCCGCCGACTCGGCGCTGACCCCACGGATGCGGGCGATCTCGGGCCGTGACACAGGCTGCAGATAGGCCACGATCGCCAGCGTCTCCGCCTGGGCCGGGGTGAGCGACGGGGTCCGCGGCTTGGCCAGCAGGCGACGGGCGGCAGGTTCGGCGTCGGGATGGCTGGTGAGGGTGAAACCGCCGGCGAGCTCGCGCACCACGAACCCGCGGCGCTCGAACTCGTAGTGCTCGCGCAGCCGCTCCAGCGCCGTCACGACCTCGTGCAGGTCGGCGTCCGCCGCCTCGGCCAGCGCGGCCGGGGCGACCGGATCGGCGCTCAGGAACAGCAGCGCCTCGATGGTGCGCTCGAGCTCGTCGGTCACGCCACCCGCTCCTGTCGGCTGGGCGGCAGGGCCGAGACCATGATCTCCGCGAACGGCTCGTCCTGGGTCCACGTCGCCTCGCCCTGCTTGTAGAGCTCGAGCAGCGCGTAGAGCGTGACCGCCACCGTCACCCGATCCGAGCGGGCGACGGCCTCGGAGAATGTGAACCGCCCGCGGGCCAGCAGCGAGCGCAGATGGGTGAGCCGCTCGGCCACCGTCACCTTGGCGGCGGTGATGTGGCGGACGTCCACCGGCGGCGGCAGGGTCAGCAGATCGCCGATCGCTGCCGGCCAGGAGGGCCGGGTCGTACACGGCGTGGGCGTCGTCGAGGTCGCCTTGCGCAGCTGCGGGGGCAGCGGCGCGGAGCGGAAGCGGTAGCCCTGCTCGCCGCTCGAGGCGATCGCGCAGATGCGCGGCGGCGGCCCGGTACCGGTGCGCGGCCAGCAGCCGCGCGAGCAGCTCCTCGGCCGCCTCTCCGGGATCGAGGTCGACCTCCTCGATCTCCTCGCCCGGCAGCAGCAGCCGAGACTTCAGCTCCAGCAGCGCGGCGATCAGAACCAGGAACTCGGTCGCCGCCTCGAGGTCCAGCTCGCCGCGGACCTCCAGGTGGTCGATGTAGGTGATGACCACGTCGGCGAGGTCGACCTCGAGCAGATCGACCTCCTCGCGGAGGATCAGCGTCAGCAGGAGATCAAACGGACCCGCGAACACGTCGAGGTCGAGCTCGAGATCTACGAGAGCCACGATGCAGACGTTATCTGCGCGGCCGGACCGCTCCCACCCCCATCGCCTGGCGGACGTCGTCCAGCGTCTCAGAGGCGATCGCGCGGGCCTTTTCGGCCCCCTCGGCGAAGATCCTTTCGAGCTCCCCCTCGTCGCTGCGCAGCTCGGAATAGCGCTCGCGCACCGGGGTCAGATAGGTGACCACGGCCTCGCCCACCGCCGACTTGAAGTCGCCGTAGCCGGCGCCGGCGAACTCGGCCTCGACCTCCTCAAAGCTCGACCCGCGCACCGCGGCCAGGATCTCGATCAGGTTGGAGATGCCCGGCTTGTCGGGGGAGCGGACCACGTCGCGGCCCGAGTCGGTGACCGAGCTGCGGAACTTCTTGATCACCGCGGCGGGCTCCTCGAGCACGTAGCACCGTCCCCTGCGGGGTCCCACCGGTGGTCGACATCTTGCGGTCGGGAGCCTGGAGGTCCATGATCCGCGCCCCGACCGCGGGGATCCGGGCCTCGGGGATCACCAGCGTCTCGCCGAAGCGGGCATTGAAGCGCTCGGCGATGTCGCGCATCAACTCCACGTGCTGGCGCTGGTCGTCACCGACCGGGACGTCGGTGGCGCGGTAGGCGAGCACGTCGGCGGCCATCAGCACGGGATAGGTGAACAGGCCCGCCGAGACCAGTTCGCGCTGGGAACCGGATTTCTCCTTGAACTGGTGCATCCGGTTGAGATCGCCGAACGAGGTGACGCTCGACAGCAGCCAGGCCAGCTCCGGGTGCTCCTGCACGTCGCTCTGGCGAAAGAAGATGCACCGGGTCGGGTCCAGGCCGGCTGCCAGCAGCGTCGCGGCGGTGTCATAGACCGACTCGCGCAGCGCCGCGGGGTCGTAGGCGACCGTGGTTGCGTGCAGATCGACCACGCAGTAGATCGCCTCACCGCGGTCCTGGCCCGCGACGTACTGGGTGATCGCGCCGATGTAGTTGCCCAGGTGCTTGCGCCCCGTGGGCTGGATCCCGGAGAAGATGCGCATGTGTGGCGGCGAGGCTACTCGGCGAGCGCGCCGGCGGGCCGGCTACCGCCGCCGACCGCTCGCCCGACCTTGGTGCGCTCGGACGTGAGCAGCCACGCCGCGACCACGCCGCCGACCGCGCCGCATGGCATGTCCCTGCCAGGACACGCCGGTCTGGGGCACCAGGCTGGATATCAGGGCCCCGCCCCACACCACCCCGACCACCACGCCGACCAGTATCTCCAGCGCGCTGCGGTCGAACAACCCGCGCGTGAGCAGATAGGTGGCGTAGCCGAAGACGACGCCGCTGGCCCCGACCGTGACCGTCCCCGCGGGTGCGATCAGCCAGGTCCCGAGGCCGCCGATCACGATCACGATCAGCGTCACCAGCGCCAGCTTGGCCGCGCCCCGCAACGCGATGATCACCCCCATGAACACGAACGGGATCGTGTTGTCGATCAGGTGCGGGTAGAAGCTGGTGTGCAGGAACGGAGCGGTGAAGATCCCCCACAGATGGCCGACGTTGCGCGGATAGATCCCGTCGGTATTCAGCGCATTGGAATCGAGGGAGTTGACCACCTCGACGATCCACATCAGCGCGACGATGCCGGCGAGGAGCGTCAGGCCCTGGACCGACTGGCGGCGCGCCGCCGGGGTGATGGCTTTGGTACGCATGCTCATAGGATGGCAGGTGGGTGAGCGCTTTCGCCCGGCGCGAGCCGATGCTTGCAGAACTCTTACTCAGAGGACCGCGTGAGCCAGGGCCAGCGCCACCTCGGCCCGCTCGCCCAGCGCGGCTCCGGAGCACGAACTCCTCCGGCGTGTGCGCTCCGCCACCGCGCGGGCCCAGGCCGTCTACGGTCAGCGCGATCGACTCCGCGAAGTGGCTGGCGTCGCTGGCACCGCCGCGGGGCACGCCGACGATCGGCCGTCCCAGACGCCTCGCCGCGTCGGCGATCAGCGGAGCGGTCGCCGCCTCTGAGTCCATCCCGGGCCAGCGGCGCTCCATGTGCGCCCGCAGCGAGACGCCGTCGAGCTCGGGGGCCACGGACCCCAGCACGGCCTCAAACGCGTCCAGACGCCTCGCGCGCAGGTCGAAGATCAGCTCGCCCGCGGCGGGCACCACGTTGAAGGCGTCACCGGAGCGGATCACCGTCGGCACCGCGCTCAGCTGCTCGGGACCGGCGGGGTCGTGCAGCCCGGCGACCGCACGTGCGGTGTCGGCCAGCGCCAGCAGCGCATTGCGACCGTGGTCCGGTGCGCTGCCGGAGTGCGCCGCGCGGCCCGCCGCGGTCACCCGCAGCGTTCCGGCCGCCTTGCGGCGCACCACCACCCCGTCCGCGCCGTCGGCGGTCCGCTCGCCGGCCTCAAAGCACAGGCAGGCGTCATAGCCGGAAAACCGACCCGCCCGGCCTGCGTGCACGAACGGCGCGGTGCGCCACTCCTCGTCGGTGACCAGCAGCACCGCCAGCTCGGCGAATCGCTCGGGCCGGCGCGCCAGCGCCCGCGCGACCCCCAGTGACAGCACCACGCCGCCCTTCATGTCGGCGGTGCCGGTTCCGTACAGGCGCTCGCCGTCGGCGCGCAGCGGCTGATGGGCGGCGTGGCCGATCACCGTGTCGACGTGCCCCAGCAGCATCACCCGGCGCGGGCCGGTGCCGGTCACGGTGGCGATGAGATCCGGGGCGCTACCCGGGGTGGAGCAGGGCGGTCGCTCGATCACGGCCGTCTCGGGCAGCAGTTCGGCGCAGACCGCCAGCGCCTGCTCGGCGCCGGCGACGTCCCCCGACGGTGACGAGATCGCGACCAGGCGCTGGAGCTCGGTCTGTGCCCGAGCGGCGATCTCGGCCGCCTCGCGACCGATCTCCGTGTCGCTGGCGGTGCTCAAGCCGCCGCCGCCACGAGCTGGTCAACCGCCACGTTCAGGCGGGCCCCCACCACTGCGCCGATCGCGCCGGCGCCGAAGATCACGAATCGCATGGCCAGAGCCTAGAACGGCCCGGGTGAGCGCGGTGAGATCTGGTCTGCCCCTATCCGAGCTGGCGCGCGAGCTGCGGCTCGCCGTAGAGCCGAACCTGGTCGCCGCCGAGCTGCTTGCTGCGGTACAGGGCGCTGTCGGCGAAGCGCAGCAGCTCGGCCGGGTCGCCCGTCGCCGTGGTGTCGCAGATTCCCGCCGAGACGGTCAGCGCCGGCGCGGCCGCACCATCCTGGGATATCACCCGCCGGGCGCGCTCCACGGCGGCCTGGGCCTGCTCCCCGGTGGTCTGCGGCAGCACCCAGACGAACTCGTCGCCGCCGACGCGGGCGACAGTGTCCCCCGTGCGGGCCAGTCCGGCCAGGCAGTCGGCCACCCACACCAGCATCGCATCGCCGGCCTCGTGGCCACCGGAGTCGTTGATCTGCTTGAAGCGGTCGAGGTCGAGCACGGCCACCGACAGCGCCATCCCGTGGCGGCTCGCGCGCGCCGCCTCCCCGGCCAGGCACGCCCGTAGCGCGCGCAGGTTGGCCAGGCCGGTAAGCGCGTCGCTCGACGCCTGCAAGGCGAGATGCTCGCGGTCCTCGAGGCCGGCGATGGCGACCTCCAGCAGCGCCCCGAACCGGGTCAGTCGTCGTTCGTCGTCGTCGCTGAGGCCCCCGCGATGCTCGGAGGTGGCGGCGAGCACGCCCCACACGCGCTCCCTGACCAGGATCGGGGCGACGATGCTCGAGCGGTAGCCGAGACGGTCGACCGGGCTGCCGGAGTCGTGGTCGTCGATGCGCACCGGGCGCCGGGTCTGCACCGCGGCCGCGAGGTCGCCGCCGGGGCGCACGGGGACGAGGGTCCCGGGAACGTAGCGGCCGCCGGGATGGTCGGCCCAGGAACCCATCACGGTGGCCTCCCCGGAGCCGTCGAGGCGCAGGATGCCCGCGGCCCCGGCGCTGAGCAGCGACCCCGCCTCGCGCGCCACGAGTTCGTAGAAGCGCTCCGGCGGGCTCCCGTCCGCGACCGCCGTGGCCACTCGCCGCAGCGCTCCCTGCTCGGCGGCGAGATCCTCGGCCCGGCCGCGGAGGCTGCGCATCAGGGCCTTGACCGACAGCGTGGCGCCGCCGAGCGCCAGGTAGGCCGGCACGGCGACCGTGAGCTGGGGCAGGAACGAGCCGTGCCAGGCCCCCGGGTCATAGAGCAGGGGCAGAGCGTTCACGAGCACGCAGCCGATCAGATAGGCGCCCGCGACCGCCGGGCGGTAGAAGTAGCCGGCCGGGACGGTGATCAGGAACAGGTACACCCACGCCGGTGAGCCCGCACCGCCGGTCCCGGCTACGACCCCGCCGATCAGCGCCAGCGAGGCGACGTTCGAGATGTGGATCAACCACCACGGGACCCGGCACCAGTCGATCGCCAGCAGCTGGCACAGTCCCCATCCCAGCGCGCCGGCGGCCAGTGCGAGCAGACCCTCCCGACGCGGGTGGGATACCCCGGGCAGCACGGTCAGGAGCACCAGGGTGCCCGCCCCGAGCACGTACAGCAGGCCGCTGATGCGCCCGGCCAGTTCGCGTTCCTCGGACTCGATCGCCCCCCCGGGCGTCCCCCGGTGTCCAGTTGCCGTCGCGTGGTATGCGCTCAGGGCGCTATCCATCGCTAACGGTTATCGGCGTGTGGATGGAAAACCCTTAGCGGGTATCTCGACAGGGATGGAAGCTGCGCCCCACCGAGCCAGACCGGGAGAAGAGGAGCCACATGTCGACCGCTGACGTGGTCACCGAACCGCCACGCACGGCAGGACGTCCCGAGCCCGCCCGCCTGGCCCGCGGGGTCCTCTCGAGCTTCGATATCGCCGCGGCGACGCTGGCCAACATCGCGCCCGCGATGAGCTTCTTCTTCGGCTTTGCCACGATCGTCACCGCGTCGGGGATAGCGGCGCCGCTGACCGTGATCGCCGCCGCGGTGGCCATTGCCCTGCTGGGCAACACGCTCAGCCAGTTCTCCCGCTCGCAGCCCTCCACCGGCTCGTTCGTGACCTTCATCGGCCGCGCGCTGGGCGGCTACGCGGCGGTGGTCACGGCCGTCGTGCTGTGCGTGGGGTACATCATCGCGGTCGCCGCCGTGGTGGCGATCTCGGGTGGGTTCACCGAGACGCTGCTGAACCACTACCTGAGCGTCAAGATCCCGTGGCAGCTCCTGACCGCGCTGCTGACGCTCGGTGCGCTGGTCCTGATCGTGGGCGGCGCCAAGCCCTCGACCACGGTGGCGGCGGTCTTCTTCGGCTTCGAGCTGGTGCTCCTACTGGCGATCGCGGTGGCGCTGCTGATCCAGCATTCCGGCCACATCAACCTCAAGCCGTTTGATCCCTCCAACCTGCACAACGGCTTCTCCGGGCTGTCGCTCGGTTTCCCGCTGGCGGTTTTCCTGTTCGTGGGCTGGGAGAACTCCGCGGCGATGGCCGAGGAGACCGCCGATCCGCGCGCCAGCGTCTCGAGGGCGATCTTCATGAGCATCGCGCTGGTGGCGGTGGTCTACGTGTTTCTGTCCTACGCCACCGTGGTCGGCTTCAACGACCGCGGCGGGGCGCTGACCGGCGCCAGCGTGCCATTCATCACCGCCGCCGGCGGGGTGGCCAGCTTCCTGGCCTTCCTGGCCTACCTGGCGGGATTCACCTCGATCTGCTCGAGCCTGATCTCAGCCACCAACTCGCAGGCCCGGATCATCTTCAGCTCCGGCCGCGAGGGGCTCCTGCCCTCGGTCACCGGCCGTCTCACCGAGCGCCGGCGGACGCCGTGGGTGGCGTTCCTGGTCTACCTGGGCCTGGCGCTCGGGCTCACCTATGTGTTCGGATGGAACACCGATCCGGTCACGTTCTTCGGCGAGATCGCGACCCTGGGAACGATTCTCATCGCGCTCACCTATCTGGTCGCCAACCTGGCCCTGCCGATCTACTTCCGCCGCTTTCACCCCGATCGGTTCTCGCCCATCACCCATCTGCTGCTGCCGCTGCTGGGCGCGGCGGCGATCGGGTATCCGCTCTATGAGCTGGTCAAGCCCGGACAGCCGGCGCCGTTTGACAAGTACCCCCTGATCGCCCTCGGCGTGCTGGTGGTGGCGCTCGTGTACGGCGGGATCGTCTACGGGCGAGACCGCACGCTGGGAGAGCGGGTGGGCTCGATCGTCGCCGACGCCGAGTAGACGCGTCGGCTCAGAGCGGCTGGCGGACGATCGGTCGCCGGGCCGCGGCGGCCTCGTCGAGCCGTCTGACCGGCGTGGTGTGCGGGGCCGTGCGAGCGATCTCAGGGTCCTCCCGGGCTTCGCGCAGGATCTCGGCGACGATCGCCGCGAAGCGGTCAAGCGTCTCCTTGGTCTCGGTCTCGGTCGGCTCGATCAGCAGCGCCTCGTCCACCAGCAGGGGGAAGTAGACCGTCGGCGGGTGCACGCCGTGGTCCAGCAGCCGCTTGGCCAGGTCAAGCGTCCGGATCTTGAGCCGCTGCTTCATCGGCGCACCCGAGAGCACGAACTCGTGCATGCAGACGCGCTCGAAGGCGGCGGGCAGATACTCCAGCACCCCCTCCTGCCGGAGCCGGGCCAGCAGGTAGTTGGCGTTCAGCACGGCGACCTCCGAGACGTCCCGCAGCCCCGCAGCGCCGAGCGAGCGGATGTAGGCGTAGGAGCGGACGAAGACGCCGTAGTTGCCCTGAAAGCCGCGCAGGCGGCCGATCGACTTGGGACGGTCGTAGTCAAGGTCGTAGCGGGGCTCGGGCGACGCGCTCGGATCCCGCTCCCGGCGAACCACCTGGGGGCGCGGCAAGAACGGCTCGATCCGGTCCGACACCGCTATCGGGCCGGCTCCGGGTCCGCCCCCGCCGTGGGGCTGGGTGAAGGACTTGTGCAGGTTGAAATGCACGATGTCGAAGCCCATATCGCCGGGACGGCAGATGCCCATGATCGCGTTCAGGTTGGCGCCGTCGTAGTAGAGGGTCGCTCCCACACCGTGCACGATCTGGGCGATCTCCTCGATCCGCGGCTCGAACAGCCCCAGCGTCGAGGGATTGGTCAGCATCAGGCAGGCCACGTCCTCGTCGGCGTGGCGGCGAAGGTCGTCCACGTCCACGTTTCCGTGCTCGTCGGTGCCGATCTTGACCACCTCGTAGCCGGCCATGGTGACCGTCGCCGGGTTGGTGCCGTGGGCCGTGTCGGGGGTCAGCACCTTGGTGCGATGCTCGCCGCGGTCCTCGTGGAAGGCGCGCGTCAGCAGTACCCCGGCCAGCTCGCCGTGAGAGCCGGCGGAGGGCTGCAGGGAGACATGGGGAAGCCCGGCGATCTCCGACAGCGCCTCCTGCAGGCGCCACATCAGCTCCAGTGCGCCCTGGGCGCGGCTGGGGTCCTGGAGGGGATGGAGCTTGGCGTGACCCGGCAGCGCCGCGACGCGCTCGTGCAGCTTGGGGTTGTGCTTCATCGTGCACGAGCCGAGCGGATAGAAGCCGGTGTCCAGATCGAAGTTGCGCTTGGACAGGCGGTTGTAATGGCGCACGATCTCCGGTTCGGAGACCTCGGGCAGGCGCGGGGGTTGCTCGCGGCGCAGCTGCGACGCCAGCAGCTCGTCCAGGGGGCGCTCGGGCACGTCGAGCTCGGGCGCCACGAAGGCCCGCCGGCCCGGCTTGGAGCGCTCGAAGATCGTCAGCTCGTCGTCGGCCGCGGCGATCATGCCCGTCCGCCGCACCTGCTCGTCCACGGCACTCACGCCTGCACCTGCTCGTAGACGCGCCGTCGCTCGGCGTCGACTGCTGCGCCGATGGCGTCGGTGAGCCGGTCGATGTCGGCCCTGCTCCGGCGTTCGGTGATGGCGACCAAAAGCCCGTTGCGGTACTCGGGGTAATCGCGGGACAGCGGGTAGCCGGGGTTGATGCCCCGCTTGCGGCAGCGGTCGATGACCCGCTCCACCGGCGCGTCGAGCGTCACCGCGAACTCTCGCATCACCGGCTGGTCGTGCAGGGCCTCGACGCCGTCGATGGCGTTCAGCCGCTCGCGCGCGTAGGCGGTCCGCTGCAGCATCAGCTCGGCCAGCTCGACGATGCCGCGGCGCCCCAGCCAGCTCAGGTAGATGACCCCGGCCAGGGCGTTGAGCGCCTGCGCGGTGCAGATGTTGGAGGTCGCTTTCTCACGGCGGATGTGCTGCTCACGCGTCTGGAGCGTGAGCACGAAGCCGCGCTTGCCGTCGAGGTCGCGGGTCTCGCCGGCGATCCGCCCCGGTATGCGCCGGATCAGCGCCTCGGTGGCGGCGAAGAAGCCGAACGACGGTCCGCCGAAATCGAGCCGGTTGCCGAGCGTCTGGCCCTCGCCCACGGCGAGGTCCACGCCGCATTCGCCCGGTGAGCGCAGCAGCGCCAGCGGAATCGGGTCACAGGAGCAGATGGCCAGCGCGCCGACCTCGTGGGCGCTGGCCACGAGCGACTCCAGATCCTCCACCGCGCCGAGGAAATTGGGCTGCTGGACGATCACCGCACTGACGTCCCCGTCGAGCTCGGGTAGCTCGGTGCGGCCGTCGCGCAGCGGCGCCTGCACCACCTCCATGTCCCAGCCGCGGGCCAGCGTGCGCAGCGCCTCCCGCGCGTGCGGGTGCACGCCCGCGGAGATCACAAAGCGCCGGCGGGGGACCGCCAGCTTGGCGACGTAGCCGGCGGCGGCAACGGCGCTCGGTCCCTCGTAGACCGAGGCATTGGAGATGGGCAGCCCGGTCAGCTCACTGATCGCGGTCTGATATTCGAACATCGCCTGCAGGCCGCCCTGTGAGACCTCGGGCTGGTAGGGCGTATACGGCGTCAGGAACTCGGAGCGGCTGGTGATCGAGTCCACCAGCGACGGTACGTAGTGGTCGTACATCCCGGCCCCGAGAAACGACACCTCGTCCTCGGTGCTCGTGTTCTGGGCCGCCAGCGCCCGCAGCTCGTCGTAGACCTCCTGCTCCGAGAGACCACGACCGAGCGCCAGTGGCTCGCGCAGGCGCAGCGACTCGGGGACGTCGGCGAACAGCGCCTCGATCGAGTCCACCCCGATCGCCGCCAGCATGTCATGGCGGTCGGCGTCGGTAGCGGCCGTGTAGCGACTCACGCCAGGGTCGCTTCGTATGCGCTGGAGTCCAGCAGCGTCTCTTGCTCGGCGGGATCGGAGAGCTTCACCTTGACCAGCCAGCCTTCACCGTAGGGATCCTCGTTGATCGTCTCGGGCTTGTCGGTGAGGGCCTCGTTGACCGCCACCACCTCTCCGGACAGGGGCGAGATCACGTCCGAGACCGCCTTGACCGACTCGACCTCGGTGTAGGGGGAGTCCTTGGTCACCTGGGTCCCGATCTCAGGGGGGTCGAAGAACACCACTTCGCCGAGCGCGTCCTGCGCGAACCAGGTGATCCCGAACGTGGCCTGGGTCGGGTCGGCGGAATCGATTCGAGCCCAGTCATGCTCGGGGTGGTAGAGCAGATCTTCGGGGTAGCTGGCGTCGGCCACGAGTCAGGCCTCCTTTCGGTAGATGGGCTTGGGACAGACCACCGCGGTGCGCGTCGTGCCCCGGACGTCGATCTCCAGGCGCTCACCGGGCTCAGCGCGGCCGGCGTCCACGTAGGCCATCCCGATCCCGCGCTTCAGGCACGGGGAGAACGTCCCGCTGGTGACCTCGCCGCCACCGGCGATGGCGTTGCCCTGGCGAGCGATGCCTGAGCTCTCCACGGTGAACGCGACCAGCTTCTGCCGCGGGCCGTTGGCCCGCTGCCGGGCCACCTCCTCGGAGCCGATGAAGCCGGTCTGCTCACGACAGCACCACCCCAGGCCGGCCTCGATCGGGCCGCGATCCTCGCGTCAGATCGTTGCCGTAGAGGTGCAGGCAGGCCTCCAGCCGGAGCGTGTCACGGGCGCCCAGACCCGCCGGCGTGGCCCCGGCGGCCAGGAGCGCGTCCCAGACCTGGGGGGCCTTGTCGGGCTCCAGGATCAGCTCGACACCGTCCTCACCGGTGTACCCAGTCCCGCAGACCAGCATCGGGACGTCGGCCACCGAGCGCTGGCAGAAATGCATGCGCGGCGGCAGCGATCCGTCGGACAAGCCGGCCACGAGCGCCCGCGCGCGGGGTCCCTGGACCGCCAGCATCGCGTAGTCGAACCGCCGGTCGAGCACGTCGGCGTCGAACTCGCGGGCCTGGCGCTGAAACCAGGCCAGATCGCGGACGTGGTTGGCCGCATTGGTGACGGTGAGAAAATGGCATTCGGCCAGGCGATAGGTGATCACGTCGTCGAGCACCCCGCCCGCCTCGTTGCAGATGAGGCCGTACTGCGCCCCGCCCTCGGGGAGCCGGCGCAGGTCGTTGGACAGCAGCCGCTGGGCGAGCCCGAACGCCTCGGGTCCCTTGGTCTCGATCTGGCCCATGTGCGACACGTCGAACAGCCCCACGTCCGAGCGCACGGCCAGGTGCTCCACCTGGATACCGGCGTACTGGATCGGCATTTCCCAGCCCGCGAACGGGACGAGCTTGGCCGCGGCGGCCAGATGGTTTTGATGCAGGGGGCTGTGGAGGGTCTCGGCGACCGAAGTCACTGCCTGGAGGCTAGTACAAGCCGCCGCTGGCTCCGGTTGCTCTCAGCGGTTCTTCAGGAACGACGGGATGTCGATCTCGTCGTCGCTGATCTCCAGCGAGGAGCGCTGGCGGTCATCCATGGTGACGTCGCGGTCGCGCCGCTCGCGGCGGGTGGTTTCCCGCGCCGTGGTCGGGCTCCGCGAGCCGTGGTCGAAGCCGGTGGCGATCACCGTGACCCGGACGTCGTCGCCCATGTTGTCGTCGATCACGGCGCCGAAGATGATGTTGGAGTTCGTGTCCGCGGCGCTCTGGACGATCTCAGCCGCCTCGTTGACCTCGAACAGCCCCAGATCATGGCCGCCGGTGATGTTGAGCAGGATCCCCATGGCGCCCTCCACCGACTCCTCCAGCAGCGGCGAGGAGATCGCGACCTTGGCCGCTTCCGCCGCCCGGTTCTCGCCGGCGGCAGTGCCGATCCCCATCAGGGCGCTGCCGGCGTCGTGCATGATCGTGCGCACGTCGGCGAAGTCGAGGTTGATCAGGCCCGGGATCGTGATCAGGTCGGTGATGCCCTGCACGCCCTGGCGCAGGACGTTGTCGGCCTCACGAAACGCGTCGAGGATGGTGGTCCGCCGCTCGACGATCGACAGCAGCTTCTCGTTGGGGATCACGATCAGCGTGTCGACGTTCTCACGCAGGCGCTGGATCCCCTCCTGGGCCTGGCGGGCCCGCTGAGTTCCCTCGAACGAGAACGGGCGCGTGACCACGCCGACGGTGAGGGCGCCGATCTCGTTCTTGGCGATCTCGGCGATCACCGGCGCCGCACCGGTTCCGGTGCCGCCGCCCTCGCCGGCCGTCACGAACACCATGTCGGCGCCCTTCAGCGCCTCCTTGATGTCATCGCGTGACTCCGCCGCCGCGCCGTGCCCCATCTCGGGGTTGGAACCGGCGCCGAGGCCCTTGGTGAGCTCGTGGCCGATGTTCAGCTTGATGTCGGCGTCGCACATGGCCAGCGCCTGCGCGTCGGTGTTGCAGGCGACGAACTCGACGCCTCGCAGCCCGGCGTCGACCATGCGGTTGACGGCGTTGGTTCCGCCGCCGCCGACGCCGACGACCTTGATGACTGCCAGATAACTTCCGCTTTCCATGTTCTTCGTCCGACCCTCTAGTTAGGGTTGAGAGTTTCAGGCCTGTTCCTGCGAAACAAGCAGTTTGGCACGTTATGGCTTGACGATGCGAGAAGTCAACGTGCGGCCGCGTTCGCAACGAACGTTGCAGAAGAGGGAACTCTCGATTGCGGTCGTAGTGTTGCCCGCCGGCGGAGGTTAAAGCTCTACTTGAGGGTTAGGCACGTTCCCGGTGCGAGCCCGCGGGGTCGTCCGTCAGCCTCCCGGCGCCACCGTCCCGGTCGGAGTCGTCGCGCTGGTCGCGGCGGCGGCCCCCGCGACCGGCCGACTCGGCACGGTCACGTCGATGTAGACCGCACCGGCCGAGCCGGCATTGGCCAGGACATCGGTGACGGCCGTCCACTTGAGCCCCAGCCGGCTCGAGTCGCCGAAGTAGACATCCGGCCCGTTGCGCAACTGGGCGACGAGACCATGCGCCGCTCCGTCTGATACCTGGCTCACCTTCGCCAGCAGCTGATACGGCGCCGCCGCGAGCAGCCGCGCCTCGGTGAGCGGGTACCCGGTCAGGTGGGTACCCCCGGGCGGGACCCCCAGGGAGATCGTGGGCAGCGCGGCCGTGGGGCCGACATCGTGCAGCAGGGTGCCGTCGCCGGCGACGGCGGTCCGGCGACCGCCCGCCAGGACGACCCCGACAGGGACCTGCTCCACCACGTCGATCCGCATGCCGTGCGGGAACTGGGTCTGGACCTGGAGGTGCTTGACCACGGGAAACGGCGCCACCGCCGTCTGCAATTGGCCCATCCGCACGTCGAGGGTGGTCATGTTGCGCGCGGCCGCAACCAGCGCCGCTCGGATCTGCCTCGCGTCGGGACCGCTCGCTCCGATCACCCGCACCCGCTGGACGGCCACCAGCGAGGAATCGCGGATCCACAGCCACCCCCCGACCAGGACGGCGACCACCACCGCGAGCGTGATCACCGCCCGCGGCCCCGGACGGCGGAGGCGGACCCCGCGGCGGCGGGGGCCCATCCGACGCGCTCGCCCTCCCGCAGCCGCGGATCCCCTGCGCCGGCGCAGGGCCGGCTGCGAACGGCCGCTGCCGGTCGTCATTCCTGACCCCGCTGGTTGGCGACCGTCATTCCCGGCCCCACTCGCTGGCGACCGTCATTCCCGGCCCCACTCGCGGGGAAATGCCACCGGACCGAGTGCCTGCACCTCCGGCTCCAGCTCGATCCCGAACCGCGCCCGGACCCGCCGTCGCCCCGCGTCCATCAGTGCCACCACGTCGGCGGTCGTCGCGTCCCCGTGGTTCTCCACGAAGTTGGCGTGCTTCTCGGAGAAGCTCGCGCCCCCGACCCGCAGCCCGCGGCAGCCCGCCGCCTCCAGCAGCTGACCGGCGCTGCGGCCGTCGGCCCGCGCGTCGCTGGGGTTCTTGAAGGTCGAACCGAACGTCTTGATCCCCGACGGCTGCGCCGCCTTGCGCCGGTCGCGCATGTCCGCCAGCGTCCGCTTGACCTCCTCCGGGGGGGCCGGCCGCAGCGCGAACGAGGCCCGCGCGACCACCTCCCGGCGACCCAGTCCGGACCGGCGGTAGCTGAACCCGAGCTGCTCGGGGACGCGGCGCTCGGCGCCGGCGGCGCTGACCACGTCGACCCACTCCAGAGCCCGGGCCAGTTCCCCGCCGTAGGCGTTGGCGTTCATCCGCACCGCTCCGCCCACCGTGCCGGGGATGTTGACCCCGAACTCGATGCCGCTCAGACCGGCCCTGGCCGCGCGCGCCGAGACGGCGGGCAGCCGCGCCCCACCGCCGCACCTGATGCGCGTTCCGTCAAGTTCGATCTCGCTGAGCTCCTGGTCAAGTTTCACGACTAGTCCGCGGACGCCGGCATCCGCCACCAGCAGGTTCGACCCCGACCCGACGACCCCTACCTCGAGTCCCTCCGCGTCAGCCCAGGCCAGCAGACTCTCCAGCTCGGCGATCGTGCCCGCGCGCGCGAACAGCTCCGCCGGGCCGCCCGTCCGGATCGTGGTCAGGCGCGCCAGGGGATAGTTGAGCTCGACGCCGGCGGGTCGCGAGGACACTGGGCGGAGGGTAGAAGGAGGACGGCGGCGTGCTAAAGGCCGCCAGGCCTTTACCCAGCCAGGCCTTTACCCAGCCAGGCCGGAGAAATCTCTGATTTCTCCCCAGGTAAAGGCCGCCAGGCCTTTACCCAGCGACCAACGAGCGGGCGAGGGTGTCGATGTCGCCGGCGCCCATCATCAGGCAGACGTCGCCCGGCCTCAATGTCGCCTGCAGGAACTCGCGCGCCGGGTCGAAGCCGGGCATCCAGGCGACGGAACGACGGGCCGGCGCGTCCGCCGCCGCGGCCGCGATCAGGTGCCCGTCGACGCCGGGATGATCGGCGGCCCGCTCCCGGGCGGGGTAGACCGGGAGCACCACCACCACGTCCGCGCCCGCCAGCGCGACGCCGAAGCGCTCCGCCAGCGCGCGCGTACGCGAGAACAGATGCGGCTGAAACACGGCCACCACCCGCTTCGGGGCCAGCGTTCGAGCCGCGGCGATCACCGCCGCCACCTCGGTCGGGTGGTGGGCGTAGTCGTCGTATACGGCCGCGCCGCCGGCCGTCTGCCCCAACCGCTCCAGGCGGCGGCGGGCACCGCGGAAGTCGGCCAGTGCGGCGGCGGCCAGCGCCGGGTCGGCGCCGGCCAGCGCACAGGCGGTGAGCGCCCCGGCCGCGTTGACGGCGTTGTGGACGCCGGGGACGGTCAGCCGCACCTCGGTTCCGCGCCAGCCAAAGCGCGATCCGTCGGCGTCCAGGACGGCGTCCGGAGCGTCGTAGGGGACCGCACCCGGTGGGCACAGCGCCCGCAGCGCGGGGCGATCCCAGACCACGGCCTGATCGCCCGCTCGAGCCATGAACTCCCGGAAGGTGTCCTCGAGCTCGAGCCGGGAGGAGTAGGTGGCGTGGTGGTCGAGCTCCGCGTTGGTGAGGATCGCGATCTCCGGATCGAGCTTGAGCAGAGAGCGATCGGACTCGTCGGCCTCGATCACCACCCACTCCCCGGTCCCCCATCCCGCGTTTGACCCGGTACTGCGCAGCTCGCCACCGACGACGTAGGAGGGATCGAGGCCGGCGCCGCGGAGCGCGTGCACGGCCATCCCCGCGGTCGTGGTCTTGCCGTGGGTGCCCGTGACCGCCAGGCAGCGGCGTAGCCGCGCGATCTGGGCGAGCAGGTCGGCCCGGTGAAGCTCACGCTCGGCACAACGCCGCTCGGGGTTCTCGGGCGGGATCGCGGTCGAGTAGACCACCTCGGCCCCGGCCGGGACATTCGCCGCGGCGTGCCCGATCGACAGCTCGATGCCGTGCGCGCGCACCCGCTCCGCGTAGCTTGACTCCGCGCGGTCAGACCCGGTCACCCGCGCTCCGAGCGCCAGCGCTATCAGCGCCAGCCCGCTCATGCCGGCGCCGCCGATGCCGACGAAATGCAGCCGGCGACCCGTCCAGTCGGAGGGGTTCGGTTTGCTCCGCGCCGAACGACAATTGCCCTCCTAGCTGAGACTCCGTGGCAGGCGTCGAGGCTATCCAACGGTCTGCGGGGTCGCATCCGAGTGGGGCACATGTCATTATTCCGGTCCATGCGCATGGGGCGACGGCTTTGGTTACTCGGATCGTTGGTGCTGCTCGGGTGCATCGCACTCGGCGTCACCGCTGCGGCGGGCGCGCCGATCCGCGCTCACGCCGCCGGCGCCCAGCAGTGCGCGGAGCCGTTGTCGGCCACGCGGGATCCGTCCAACCCCCTGGCGCTTCCGGCGGCCCCAGGCTCCAATCCGTTGACCGGGGCAAACTTCTTCGTCGATGGACCGGCGCACGGCGCCGCCGCCGGCGCGATCGCCAGCCTGGTCGGCATGACTCCGGCCTCCCTACCCGACAGCCTGTCCTGGGCCACGTTCCAGGCGAACCTCAACCCGAGTCCTGACGTCGCGAGCCAGGTCACCGAGCTCTCGAAGATCGCTGCCCAGCCCGAGGTGCAGCGGATCAGCGCCTACTCGCGCGGGGGCGGCTCCGGCGCGGTTTTCCTCCAGACCGAGAAGATCCTGTGCAAGAACCTCACCGCGGACCCCGGATCGGTCCCGATCCTCAGCACCTACTTCCTGCACCCGGCCGCCGGCAACTGCCCCTCGCCCGGAGCCCTCCGCCGCGCGGGCGGGACGTTCAAGCGCCGGGTCAACGAATTCGTGGACGCCGTGGACCGCCGGGCGGCGGTGTTCCTGCTCGAAACCGACGCCGTCGGCGAGTCGAGCTGCGCCAAGCGACACCACTCGCTGGGGATCTGGGAGTCCTACCTGCGCTACGAGATCGACAAGGTCCGCGCGCTCCCGCACTCGGTCGTCTACGTGGAGGGGGGCTATTCCGACGCGAACTCCCCGCGCTACACGGCCAACATCCTCAACGCGGTGGGAATCAAGAACATCCGCGGCTTCTTCACCAACGACACCCACCTCAACTGGACCATCAACGAGGTCAGATTGGGCCACGAAGGTGTCGAGGATGACCCATGGCGCACACTTCATCGTCAACACCGCCAGCAACGGCAACGGGCCGCTGCGCAACCCTCACCCGAGGACGCAGGGCAACGAGGATCTCTGCAATCCCCCGGGCCGCGCACTGGGTCCCCAGCCGACGACCAACACGGGCTTCTCGCTCGCTGACGCCTGGCTGTGGACCTCGCCTCCGGGCAACAGCAGCGGTTGCGGCGGAGGCCCGAAAGGCGGCGTCTTCTTCGAATCGCGCGCGGTAACTCTCGCCGCGAATGCGAACAACCGGATCGGGCCCACTCCTCCCTTCGCCAGCTCGCCCTACTAGGCGCCCGAGCGCGATCGCGGCGGCGCGATCCCGCGGCCGCTGAGCGGCACCGTCCAGACGGATCTGGACGTTTTCCGTCCAGGGAATCTGGACATCACGCGGGAAAGCTATGCGAGCATAAGCGCAGGCCGATGGGTCGCATGTGCCCCCACGCCCCGTATATGCCCGCTGCCACCGCGCCGCACGCCGACTTCTGGTCGCGCCGGCCGCGCTCGCAGTCACCGCCGCTCTCTGCCTGGCCGCCGCCGGCCCGGCCACGGCCCACGCTGGGCCGGCCCACGCGGCACGAGCGCCGCAGGCGCAGGCCGCCGACGTGCAGCAGTGCCCGGAGCCGTACTCGACGCAGCGTGATCCATCCAATCCGCTGGCCCTGGCTCAGGCACCAGGCGCCAACCCGCTGACCGGGGCGAACTTCTTCGTCGACGGGCCCGCCCACGGTGTGGCCGCCGGCGCGATCGCCCAACTGCTCGGCATCGACCCCAAGACGCTGCCGGACAGCGAATCCTGGGCTGCCTTCCAGCAGCAGCTGGCCGTCGACCCGCTGGCCGCGCAGCTCCGAGCCGACCCCGCGCTGGCCCAGCAGGTCGCGGAGCTCTCGAAGATCGCCGCTCAAGCTGAGGCGCAGCGTTTCAGCATCTTCTCGCACGGCGGCGGCCCGGGCGCGATCTTTCAGCAGGCGGAGAAGATCTTCTGTCACAACCTCACCGCCGATCCCGGCTCGATCCCGATCATCAACACCTACTTCCTGCACCCCGCTCTCCATGGCTGCCCGACCCCACGAGCAGGTACGCGCCTACGGCCCCACGTTCCGGCGCCGGGTCGATGAGATGGCTGCCGCCACCGATCTGCGGCCCGCCGTGTACCTGCTCGAGCTCGACGCGATCGGCTCCTCACGCTGCATCCTGCAAAAGCGATCGATGCCGGCCTGGGAAGCCGATCTGCGCTACGAGATGGACAAGATGCAGGCTCTCCCCCACACCGTCGTCTACATCGAGGCCGGCTACTCCGATGGCAACTCGCCCGGCTACACGGCCAAGATTCTCAACGCGATCGGCGTCAGCCACATCCGCGGCTTCTTCACCAACGACACCCACATGAACTGGACCATCAACGAGGTCCACTGGGCAAACCGCGTCTCGAGCCTCACCCACGGCGCGCACTACGTCGTGAACACCTCCCAGAACGGCCGCGGGCCCTTGCTCAACGCCCACCGCGTCACCCAGGGCAATGCGAACCTCTGCAACCCGCCCGGCCGCGGACTCGGACCGCTGCCCACCACCAACACCGGCTACGCCGCCGCCGACGGCTTCCTCTGGACCCACCCGCCCGGAAACAGCAGCGGCTGCGGCGGCGGGCCGCCGGCGGGCGACTTCTGGCCCGCGATGGCGATGACGCTCGCGCAGAACGCCAACGGCCAGCTCGGACCGGGCTTCCCCAGCGCCATCTACTGAGTCGTCGCGCTCGATGGACTCGTCGCGCCGCTATGGAGCCGTCGCGGCCTCGGCCGCCTCGCCCTCCGGCTCCGGTGACCGGGGCAGGCCCGCCGCAGCGAGCACCTCGCGGGCGACAGCCCGGGCCGCGTCGGGTCTCGCCAGCTGCGACGAGGCCTTCCCCATCGCGGCCAAGCGGCTGGGATCGGCCAGCAGGCCCCCGACCTCCTGAGCCAGCCGGGGGCCGGTCAGCTCAGCGTCCGGGATCACCGTCGCCGCCCCCGCCGCCTCGAAGTAGCGCGCGTTCTCGCTCTGGTGGTCGGCCGTGGCGTGCGGGTACGGGATCAGCACCATCGGCCGGCCGTGGGCGGCGACCTCGAACACCGACCCGCCCGAGCGCGCCACCACCAGGTCGCTGGCCAGCAGCGCCGGACCGAAGTCAGAGATGAAGCCGCGCAGGTCATAGTGCGGGCCGGGGGAAGCCAGATCAGGCAGGTCGCGCTCTCCGGCGGCGTGCAGCACGCGGAAACGCGCGCCGGCAAACGCCTCGATCGCCGCATGGTTGATCGACCGCGCGCCCTGCGATCCCCCGAACACGAGCACGCAGGCCTCGTCGGCGCCGATGCCGAACCGAGCCCGTGCCGCCGCCCGGTCAGTCGCCGGCTCCGGAGTGGGACGCCCCGTGACCCGGTAGCGATCACCGCTCCGGCCATCGATCGGAAAGGCCAGACACACCTTGCGCGCAAACGGCGCCAGCAGCCGGTTGGTCAATCCCATGTGGCTGTCAGCCTCCATCAGCACCAGCGGCACCCGCGACACCACGGCGGCCAGCCCCACCGGACCGGCCACGTAGCCCCCCGCCCCCAGCACCGCGGCCGGCGCGAGCGTACGCACGATCCGCCGCGCGCCCCTCACCGCGCCGAGGTCCACCGCCACCGCCCGAGCCGCCCGGACCGGGTTGCGACGCGGGAGCGGCGCCACCCGCAGCGTGTGCAGCTCATAACCCGCCGCCGGGACCATCTCCTGCTCAGCCCGCTGGCCCCCCGCGAACACCACCTCGGCCCCCGCGCCTCGCAGCGCGTCGGCCACCGCCAGCGCGGGCACCACGTGCCCGGCGGTGCCGCCGGCGGCGATCACGATCAGCGGTGCTTTCAACCCTGCGAGCCTTGGCTGCGGGCGACGCGAGGCTGAGCCGGGCGGAGTTCCGGCCGGCACATGTCATCGGCGCTCCGCTCGTGACGAGGCGAACCACTGATGTGATGGATGGTCTGGCACAAAGATCTGGGCAGAGATACCCCGCGATCATGAGCTTCGCATATGCCGCAGCCCGAGCGGCCCCGCGACGCCCATCAAAACAGAGCCTTAGCGCGGCGCGGTCAGCCCGTTGAGCGCCGGCGGCCGCCGGCTCCGCCGCGGCGAGCCCGGCGTTCCTGCCGGCGGCGTTCCCGGTCCGCCGCGTTCTCGCGCGCGGGTGGCCGCACCGCCTGCAGGCGCCGGGCAGCCGGGCGTCCGATGTTCAAGAGCAGTCCGACCGAAGCGAGCATGATGCAGAGGTTGGTGGGCGCGTATGAGATGAACGGCAGCGGCACGCCGGTCAGTGGCGCGAGGCCGAGCACCACGAAGATGTTGAGCACGCCCTGACACATGATCAGCGAGGTGAGGCCGGTGGCCAGCAGCTTCGCGTAGCGGGTCGCGGCGCGCCGCGCCGTTCGTAACCCCGCGTAGGCGAGCATCCCGTACAGGAACACCACGCCGAAGATCCCCAGCACGCCGAGCTCCTCGCCGATGACGGCGAGGATGAAGTCGGTCTGGGCTTCGGGCAGGTAATAGACCTTCTGTACCGATTTGCCGAGCCCGACGCCCAGTAGGCCGCCCGATCCGAGCGCGATCTGGCCCTGGACCGCCTGGAAACCCGCGGTCGACTTCGACGCCCATGGATTCAGGAACGAGGTCAGCCGAGCCTGCTGGTAGGGCTGCGCGACCGTCAGCAGCAGGATCCCGACGGCGGCTACCGCGGCCAGGATCCCCAGGTAGCGCAGCGGCATTCCGGCCGCGAGCAGCAGCATGGTGAGCGTGAAGGCGATCACCAGCATCGTCCCGAGGTCTGGCTCGACGACGATCAGCAGACACGCTGGACCAGCCACCACCGCGATCGGGGCAATCGCCTGGCGGAAGCCCCGCATCCGCTTGGGGTTGTCGGCGAGGTAACGGGCCACATACAGGATCAGCGCCAGCTTCATCAGCTCCGAGGGCTGGAACTGGATCGGGCCGGCCGAGAACCAGCGCCGGGCGCCGTTGACCTGGCGGCCGAAGCCGGGCACCAGCACCAGCACCAGCAGCCCGAACGCGCACAGCAGGAGCAGATTCACGAGCCGGCGGTCAAGCAGCGCTATCCCGTGACGTTCGAGTCCATACATGGCGGCGAGCCCCAGCCCGCCGAAGATCAGGTAACGGACGAAATCGCCGGTGCCGGTGCCCGAGCCATTGAGCACGCCAAGCGGCGAGGATGCGCTGTAGACCATCACCGCCCCAAACGCCAGCAGGCACAGGGTGGCCGTCATCAGGATCCGGTGCTCGAGTGGCGGCGCGACCCGCCGGGTGCTGACGCGCCGCCTGACTCCGGCAGCGGCGGCCTGGGCGTGGGCGGCGCCACCCGCCCGCGGCGTGGCGGCCCCTGCCATCAGATCGCCTCCACCAGCGCCCGGAAGTGGTCTCCGCGGGCTTCGAAGTCGTGATACTGGTCATAGCTCGCGCAGGCGGGCGAGAGCAGGATCGTGTCCCCGGGTCGGGCCGCGGACACGGCGGCGTCCAGTGCGTGGGCGAGATCGCCGGTCGGCCGGATCGGCACCCCGGTTCCAGCCAGAGCTCGCTCCAGCTCAGCGGTGGCCTCGCCGATCAGGTAGACCGCCGCGCAGCGCTCCGCGACGGCGGGGCCCAGCGGCGAGAAGTCCTGCTGCTTGCCGCGGCCGCCGGCGATCAGGTGAACGCCGTGGTCGTAGCTGCGCAGAGCCACCAGGGTGCTCGCGACGTTGGTGGCCTTGGAGTCGTTGACGAACGCGACGCCATCGCGCACGGCGATCTGCTCCAGCCGGTGCGCGACGCCGGCGAAGCTTCGCAGGCCGGCCACCACGGCGTCGCGGTCGATCCCACGGGCCAGGCAGGCGGCGGCGGCGGCCATCGCGTTGGCGCGATTGTGCGCGCCGGGCAGCGAGATCTCGGTCTCCGCCAGCAGCGGTTCCTCATCCCACCACAGGTGCCCGGCGCGGGCGGACAGCTCCGCGGCGGCGCTTGAGCCGAACGGGACCCGGCGCGCGCAACCGCCCAGGTCATCCACGCCGACATCGTCAGGAGCCACGGCGATGTCGTGGTTGCCCTGGTTGGCGAAGATCCGCAGCTTCGCCGCGATGTAATTCTCATAGGTGCCGTGGCGATCGAGATGATCGGGCGCGAGGTTCAGGAGCACCGCCACCTCGGGCGCGAAGGCACTGGTGTCCTCGAGCTGGAATGAGGATGCTTCACAGACCACGGTGGCCTCAGGGGAAACCGCGCCGACCAGGGAGGTGGCAGCGGTGCCGACATTCCCCACCACGGCGACCGGCAGCGCCGCCTCGCGATGGATGTGGCCGATCCACTCGGTGGTGGTGGTCTTGCCGTTCGTCCCGGTCACTGCCACGAACTCGTTCGGCACCAGTCGCCACGCCAGCTCGAGCTCGCCGAGCACGGGCAGCCCGCGGGCTCGCGCCGCCACCACTGGGGGCGCGTTCTGGGGAACGCCGGGGCTCTTGATAAGCGTCCCGGCCCGGGCGGCAAGGGCCTCGCCTGACGCATCGAGGTGGACTTCGACGCCCGCCTGGCAAAGCCTTCCCGCCGCCGCCTCGAGTGCCGGGTCTGTGCGCGCGCCCGCATCGCATCCGATCACCTCCTCTCCGCGGGCACGCAGGGCCAGGGCCGCGGCGACCCCCGAGCGGGCCAGGCCGACCACCAGATAGGGACCGGGCGGGAGCGCAGGCCGCGGCTTCATCGCAGGCGCCAGCTCATCTCTGATCGCGCTCCGGTCCCGATGGTCTCGCTCACCCGCGGATGCTCAGCTGATACACCACGAACCCGATCGCTCCGCAGGCCGCGGCGACGATCCAGAAGCGCAGGATGATCTTCGTCTCAGACCAGGCCTGCAGCTCGAAGTGGTGGTGAATCGGCGCCATCAGGAAGACCCGCTTGCGGAACGTCTGAAACGAGAACACCTGGATCACCACCGACAGGACCTCGATCACGAAGATCCCGCCGATCAGGATCAGCAGCACTTCGGTCTTGGTCATGATCGCCAGTCCGGCGATCGCTCCCCCCAGCCCCAGTGACCCGGTATCCCCCATGAAGATGCTGGCCGGAAAGCTGTTGAACCACAGAAAGCCGACGCACGCCCCCACCAGGCACGACGCCAGCAGCGTCAGGTCGTGTTCGCCGGGAGTGATGAACGTGATCCCGATGTACGCCAGCAGGGAGATCGCCGCGCAGCCGGCCGCCAGCCCGTCGAGTCCGTCGGTGAAGTTCACCGCGGTGGTGGTGCCGGCCACGACCACGTAGATGAACACCGGATACAGAGGCCCGAGGTCGATCGTCACGTCGACCGGCCGCAGGTAGATCGTCGGCGCGATGTTGGCCTTCTGAGTCGCCACCCACCACAGCCCCAGTGAGATCGCCACGGTGACCACGAGCTTGGTCCGCGCGCGCAGCCCCAGCGAGCGACGCTTGACGATCTTGGTGTAGTCGTCGGCGAACCCCAGCAGCGCACACGCCACGGCGGCTCCGAACACCCCGACCGCCTGCCAGTCGCGGTGCGAGAGCAGCAGGAAGGGGACGATGATCGCCGCGATGATGATGATCCCGCCCATCGTCGGCGTCCCGGCCTTGGTCTGGTGGCCCTGCGGACCCTCTTCCCGGATGTTCTGACCGAACTCCCGGCGGCGCAGGAACTCGATGAACTTCGGGCTCAGGAACAGGCACATCAGCAGCGACGCGGTGCCCGCGATCAGAACCGGCCCTGAGGCCGAGCCGGTGTTCACGATCGAACTGGACGCCGCCGCGGTGATCACGCGTTCACGACCGTGCCGAGCGTGCGGCACACGAGCTCCAGCCCGACGCCGCGCGAGGCCTTGACCAGCACCACGTCGCCCGGCTCGAGCAAGCCCGGCAAGACCGCCGCCGCCTCGGCGGCATCGGCGGTGACGCGCGCCTCGCCGTCGTAGCGCTCGGAGATCGCCGCCGCCAGCGGTCCCACCGTCACCAGCAGGCCGACCCCAGCCGCGTTCGCCTGCTCGCCGAGCTCCGCGTGGTAGCGGAGCTCGTCAGGCCCGAGCTCGAGCATGTCTCCCAGCACCGCCACGCGCCGCGTGCCCCCCTCGCGCTGCGCGGTGGCGGCCAGGTCGCTGAGGGCGGCTCGCATCGACACAGGGTTGGCGTTGTAGCAGTCGTCGATGATCGTTATCCCGCCGGGCAGCGTCACGCGCTGCCCCCGCCCGGGCGACAGCACCAGCGCAACCCGGCCGCTGGGGGTCACTCCGACGGCGCGGGCCGCCGCGACCGCGGCGAGCAGGTTGGCGCGCAGATGGGCTTGGCGGAAGGGGACTTCGAGCGAGATCTGCTGTCCCTCCGCCTCGATCACCACGTGGTCTGCGTCGTCGGACTCGAGCTGCACGTCTCCCCCAGCTCCGAACGTTATGGTCCGCACGTCCGCGCGCAGGTGCGGCTCGAGCAGCCGCTCGCCCACCGGCACGATCGCCACCGCGCCCGGGGCCAGAGCGGCGATCAGCTCCGCCTTGGCGGCGGCGATCGCCTCTACGGTTCCCAGCAGCTCGAGATGGACGGGCCCGATGCTGACGATCACCGCCACATCGGGCTCGGCGATCTCCGCCAGCTCCGCGATCTGGCCCGCGCCGCGCATCCCCATCTCCAGCACCAGCACCTCGGTCCCGCCCGGCGCGGCCAGGATCTCGAGCGGCAGCCCGATCTCGGTGTTGAAGTTCGCGCGCGAGGCGACCGTCCGACGATGGGGCGCCAGCAACGCCAGCAGCAGGTCCTTGGTCGAGGTCTTTCCGGTGGATCCGGTGATCCCGATCACCTGAGCGTTGAGCTCGCGCCGCCACGCGGTGGCCAGACGCTGGAGCGCCCGTAGCGGATCGGCAGCGGCCATGAGCGCCACTGGTGCCCCGTCAGCGGCCGATCGCCGGGCAACCTCGACGTGCTCGGGCGAGGTCAGGACGCCCCACGCGCCGCCAGCGAGCGCCTGGGCGGCAAACCGGCCGCCGTGGACGCTGGCCCCCGGCAGTCCCACGAATAGCGCCCCGGGACCGGCGTCACGTGAGTCGATCGTCGCGCGCTCAGGACCTTCGCCCGCGGGGGACGAGGCGATCAGGCTTGCGCCGGCCGCCTCTGCGACCTGCTGGGCTGTCCATTGCTTCATGTGGCGGACGCCGGCGTGGGCGGCGTACCCGGCAGGATCTCACGTGCGCCGGTCATGGCCCGAGCTCCCCCAGCTCAGCTGCGGGTGACGCTGAGCACGGGCACGTCATATTCATGGATCCTCGCATCAGCCGTGGCCAGCGTCATTCCCTCCAGACGAGCCTGGGCGACCAGCATGCGACCGAACGGATCTCCATGCAGCACCGGCAGTCGGGCCGTCTCGCGCGCGTGTTCGAACGTGACCACGAGCCGCTCAAACCCCGAAGCATCGACATCTCGTCCAGTCTCTATCTGTCTTTATCCGCGATCGCAGACAAACGAGCGGGAAGTGGGGCCGTTGCTCGGAGATGCATCGGGTCGCGAGCGGCGGGTACGGCGCCCCGCTCAGGCCCCTTCATCGGGCGGGAGTGCCGGCATCGACGACCGAGCCACGCAGGATCTCATGCGCGACCGTCACATCGTCGAACGGGATCTTTCGCCCACCCTCGAACTCCTGCCCCTGCTCATGGCCCTTGCCGGCGATCACCACCACATCCCCCGGCTCCGCCTCCCCGATCGCCTGCGCGATCGCCTCCCGGCGGTCGGCGTTGTGGGCGACATCGGGGCCCGATCCGGCCAGGATCTCCGCGATGATCGCCTCGGGATCCTCCGAGCGGGGATTGTCCGAGGTCACGATCACCCGGTCGGCCAGCCGGCGGGCGATCTCCCCCATCAGCGGCCGCTTCCCGCGATCGCGGTCGCCGCCGGCGCCGAACACGACTAGGACACGGCGGTCCGTCAGGTCGCGCGCGGCTTTCAGCACATTCTCGAGGGAGTCCGGGGTGTGGGCGTAGTCGACCACGACCGCGAACGGCTGGCCGTCGTCGACCGTCTCAAACCGCCCCGGAACCTGGCCGGCCGTGGCGATCGCCCGCGCGCAGGTTTCCGCGGGGACGTCCAGGGCCCGGGCCGCCGCCAGAGCGCCGAGGACGTTGTAGACGTTGAACTCGCCGCGGAGCGGTGATCTGAGCTCGAGCTCTCCGTCCGGGGTCTGGACGGTGAAGCTCGAGCCGCTGAGGTCGGTGCGGACGTCGGTGGCGCGGTAGGTCGCATCGCTGCGCAGCGCGAACGTGATCGGATCCGGGAGCTCCGCCGCCAGCCGCGCACCGTACGCGGTCATCGACATTGACGATCGACGCCTTTGGAGCCTCCCCGCCAATGAAGAGTCGCCGCTTGGCGTTGAAGTAGTCCTCCATCGTCGGGTGGAAGTCGAGGTGATCCTGGGTCAGGTTGGTGAAGATCGCCGCGGCAAAATGGATCGAGTCCGCCCGGTGCAGCTCCAGCGCGTGCGAGGAGACCTCCATCACGCAGGCCTGATCGCCCTGGTCGAGCATCTCGCGAAACGTCCGCTGCAGGTCGATCGCCTCCGGCGTGGTCCGCTCAACCTCGCGCTCCTGACCCCCGATGACGCTTTTTACCGTGCCGAGCAGTCCGGTCGGCCGGCCGTCGGCCTCCAGCAGCTCTCGAACCAGGAAGGCGGTCGTGGTCTTGCCGTTGGTCCCGGTCACCCCCACGGTCTGCAAGCGCGGCGGTGGGGTCACCGTAGAACGCCGCCGCCGCCGGCGCCATCGCTGCTCGGACGCTGGGCACAACGACCTCCGGCACCCCCAGGTCCAGCGGGTGCTCCACCACCAGAGCCGCCGCGCCCCGCGCTACGGCCGCGGCCGCGAATTCGTGGCCATCGCGCTTGAAGCCCGGAACGCAGAAGAACAGCGTGCCCGGCTCGACCTCGCGGTTGTCATAGGCGAGGCCGGCGACGTCCACCGCGGCGTCTGCCGAGGCGGCGCCCCGGATCACCTGCTCCAACCGCATGGCGGGCGAGTCTAGCCGCGCCCGCGGCCAGCCCCACCCGCCGACGGTTAGACCCTAACCCTGGCCGAACCCGCGCGCGCGTCCCGGCAGCTCGCGGCGATCGAGCACGCGGTCCACGAGCCCGTAGGCCAGCGCTTCGGCCCCGGTGAAGTACCGGTCGCGGTCCATGTCGGCGTGGACCCGCTCGATCGACTGGTCGGTGTGCTTGGCGTAGAGCTCGTCGATCCGGGCCCGGAGCGCCAGCACCTCGCGCGCGTGGATCTCGATGTCGGCCGACTGGCCCTGAAAGCCGCCTGAGGGCTGGTGGATCAGGATTCGCGAGTTCGGCAGCGCCATCCGCTTGCCGTGGGCGCCGCCGGCCAGCAGGAGCGAGCCCATCGACATCGCCACGCCGTAGCAGATGGTCTGCACGTCGGGGCGGATGAATTGCATCGTGTCGTAGATCGCCAGTCCGGCGTAGACCGAGCCGCCGGGGGAGTTGATGTAGAGGTGGATGTCCTTATCGGGATCGTCTGACTCCAGGTGGACCAGCTGGGCGACGATCACGTTGGCCGACTCCTCGTCGACCTCGCCGCCCAGGAACACGACGCGATCGTTGAGCAGCCGTGAGTAGATGTCGAATGAGCGCTCGCCGCGGGCGGTCTGCTCCACGACCATGGGAATGAGTGGCATCGAGCCTCCTACAGGGTGGTAAGGTGCAACCGAATGGTTGCGCAGACCGTAGCAGACCTGCAACTCAGAAGTTGCACATCACCGATCGGATCCCGGCCCCAGGAGGCGAAGCGATGACCGACTCAATCGAACGCGAGCTCGAGCTGGAGGCCGTTCCGGCCAGGGTCTGGGACTCGTTGACCGACTCCGAGCGGCTGGCCGAGTGGCTGGCCGACGAGGTGACACTGGAGCTGTGGCCCGGTGGCGATGCTCGCTTCCGCATCGGCGATCGCACCCGGACCGGCTGGATCGAGGAGGTCTCCCCTCCCCACTCCCCCGACCAACCGGGCCGTGGCAGCGCCCGGTTGACCTTCTGGTGGGCCGAGGACGGCGAGCCGGCATCGCGAGTCGAGCTGGCGCTGGTCGACACCGGCCGCGGGACCACGCTGCTGCGGATCGTCGAGACCCGGCCGCTGGAAATCCTCGATCTGGTCGGCATGCCCCTTCCCGGAGCCGGCGGGGCCCGCCGCGGCCCCGCCCTGGTCGCGGCCTGACGATGACGCAGGATCCCGCCGGCGCGGTGTTCGGCGCGCTGGCCGAGCCGATGCGCCGCCGGCTGCTGCAGACGATCGCCCAGCACCCCGCGACCGCGACCGAGCTCGCCAGCGAGCTACCGATCTCCCGCCAGGCCGTGACCAAGCACCTCAGCTCGCTGTCGGACGCGGGACTGCTCGAGCGCGAGCGCTCGGGCCGCGACATCCGCTACCGCCTCACCCCCGCCCCGCTGTCAGAGGCGATGTCCTGGATGGCCGAAGTCGGCGGACAATGGGACGAGCGCCTCGCCCGGCTGACCCGCACCCTTGACGGTCCCGGGGACCGCAGCGGCTGATCGCAGCGTGCCCGGGTGCTCTGCCGGCGGCCGGGCTCCGGCGCGCGCTCCAATAACGGGTGCGACGCGGCCCGGACGGTGGTAGCGTCGCCCGATGCTGAACTCGCGGAGGGTCGCGACGGCT
The DNA here is from genome assembly GCA_963744195.1 of uncultured Solirubrobacterales bacterium. GTDB lineage: Bacteria > Actinomycetota > Thermoleophilia > Solirubrobacterales > Solirubrobacteraceae > Palsa-465. The sequence continues at coordinate 52,568 of CAVUSY010000009.1, read as the reverse complement.
CGGCCGCCGGCGGGCGGGGCGGCTCGATCGGCCCTCCACGGCCGGCAGCTCAGGACCCAAGCCCACGAGTTGGTGCGCGCGGTCCTGGACGGCTTCAAGCAGCATGACCTGCTGACCTACGCGAGCGCGATCTCGTTCCAGATTCTGACGGCGGTGATCCCGTTCGCGCTGTTCGTGCTCGCGCTGGCCGGACTCCTGCATCAGAGCGACATCTGGCACGACCACCTGGAGCCTCAGATCAAGACCAACGTCTCATCAGCCGTGTTCGCGGTGGTCACCAACGCCGTCAACTACGTGTTCGCCGGCCGCCGGGTGCTGTGGGCCACGGTCGGCGGGGGTGTGGCGCTGTGGCAGGTGTCAGGAGCGGTACGCGCGGTGATGGGCGCGCTGGCTCGAATCTACGGCGCGCCGAACGAACGCTCGTTCCTCAAGCGCTACTCGATCTCATTCGCGCTCTCGATCGAGGTGGGGGCGTGCTTCATCCTGGCGGCCCTGTGCCTGCTGTTCGCGCCGTTTGTCTCGCACCCGCATCCAGGCGCCGCCTGGAACGTGCTTGCCTTCCTGGTGCGCTGGGCGCTGGTGATCGGCCTGCTGGCGCTCGCCGTCGGCCTGCTGGTCCGCCACGCTCCCGGTGCGCCGCAGACGCTGCCGTGGGTCAGTCTCGGCGCCACGATCGTGATCGTGTCCTGGGTGGCCGTGTCGCTGGCCTTCTACCTCTATCTGAGCCAGGTCGCCTCGTATCAGACGGCGTTCGGGAGCCTGGCCGCGGTGATCGTCGCGATGGCCTACCTCTACATCTCCACCACCGTGTTCCTGTTCGGCGCCCAGCTCGACGCGATCTTCCGCGCCCAGGCCACCGGCACGCTCTGCGGCGTCGAGCTGGAGCCGGACCGCGCCGATCCGGAAGCTGGAACGGACGCGACTGAACACAGCGCGGCCGCTGCCGGCGGATCGGCTCAGCGCGGCGAGATACCCAGGTAGGGCACGGCCCACCCCACGATCTTCTGGAACGCCGGTGCCGCCACCGAGCCGCCGTAGATTGAACCGTTCGGCTCGTCGACCATGACGGCAACCACCAGCTTCGGAGCGCTGGCCGGAACCATCCCGATGAACGAGGCGATGAACTGGCTGCTCGAGTACCGGCCGTTGACGACCACGTTCGCCGTGCCGGTCTTGCCGGCCAGGTCGTAGCCCTTGATCGCGGCGCCTGAGGCCGTGCCGCCGTCCGCCAGCACGCCCCGGAGCATGTCCCGCAGCTCGGCGGCGGTGGTCTGGGAGATCACCCGATGGCCGGCCGGCAGCTTGGTCGGCTTGCCGCCGATGGCGCCGACGATGTGGGGCGGCCGCAGGATGCCGCCGTTGGCGATCGCCGAGTAGGCGGTGGCGATCTGGATCGGCGTCACCGACTCTCCCTGACCGAACGGCAGGTTGCCCATCGAGGAGCCCGAGTACTTGGAGAGGGGCAGGATGATCCCGCGAATCCTCGCCGGGCAGGTCGACTCCGGTCTTGGACCCGAAGCCGAAGCGATTGACCCAGTAGCTGAAGCGGGTCGAGCCGAGCTTCATGCCGATCTCGTCGGCGCCGATGTTGCTGGAGACCTTGAGGATCTGCGCGACGCTGAGGGTCTCGTCGCCGTGAGACTCGGCGTCGTGGATCTGACGGTCGGCGACCTGCAGCACCGAGGGGACGTTGAACTGGGTGGTCGGGGTCACCACGCCGTCCTGAAGCGCTCCGGCCACGGTGATCGCCTTGAACGTGGAGCCGGGCTCGTAGTTGTAGTTCACCGCGCGGTCGGCGTCGGCCCACCCGGGTGAGGCCCCCGGGTTGTTGGCGTCAACGCGCGGCCAGTTGGCCAGCGCCAGGATCGCGCCGGTGTTGGGGTCCATCACGATCGCGGTCGCCCCAACGGGCGAGTACTGCGCACCCACTCCGGCCAGCACCTGCTCCACCTCGTCCTGTAGTGCTCCGTCGAGGGTCAGCTTGAGCGTCTTACCCGGGCGCATGGGCCGCACATCGTCGATGGAGATCGGCTGACCGACGGCGTCGTTGACGATCCGGCGGATGCCGCTCACACCCTGCAGGGCGCTGTTGTACTGGTATTCCAGCCCGCCGTTGCCCTGGCCGTTGAGATGGACGCCCCCCAACAGCTGCGAGGCGGCCCAGCTCCGCGGGTACACGCGCGTTGTCTCGGGCACGGTCGAGATGCCGTTGATCTGGAGCTTCACGATCTGTGTGGCCCGGTCGGCCGGCAGCAGGTGAGCCAGATACACGAACCCCGTGCGTGGCTTGGTCAGTGCAGCCAGCACCGGTAGCACCGGCTTGCCCAGCAGCGGCGCGAGCTTCTGGGCCACCGCGTTGGGGTTCTTGATCAGATAGGGATCGGCGATGATGTCGTCGGCCGACTGTGACAGCGCCAGCTGGACGCCGTTGCGGTCCGTGATCGTGCCGCGGGAGGCCGGGACGATGTCCTGGGTGATCTGCTGGCTGACGGCTGCCTGCTGCAGCGAGCCGGCCTTGACCGCACCGAGATAGGTGGCTCGGGCCAGCGCGATCCCCAGCAGGGCGAGGAAGGCAACGAAGATCCAACCGATGCGGCGGTCGATCAGCGCCATTTGCGGCCTACCCGCCGTTGGACGTGTAAGTCTGACTGCTGCTCGGGGTGACCGGAACGGTGCCAGCGCCCGTCGACCCGGTCGCACCCGCGCCGGTCGACCCGGTCGAGCCAGCGCCAGTCGACCCGGTCGCGCCCACGCCGGTCGACCCGGTCGCGCCCACGCCGGTCGACCCGGTCGCGCCGGTCGTGCCCGCGGTGGGCACAGTGCTGGTGGCGCCCCCGCTCGCTGACGTGCTGCTCACCACCGGGGGCAGCGCGGCGATGAAGCCGGACCCATTGGGGGTGTGGATGTTCGTCACCGCGGTCTGGACGCCTCCGGTCGGACGCCGGGGAAGGAAGTTGATCGCGGTGGGAGCGGGCATGATCATCCCCATCCTCGCGGCCTGGCTCTCGATCCGCTGGTCGTCTGATAGTGCGGCGACGCTCGCCCGGAGCAGCTCGTTGCGGCTTTGCAGCGCGGTGCCGAGCTCGATCGCGCGGCCCGTGCCGGCGCCGAGCTTGAGCACCTCCACCTGCATCGCGACGATTCCGGCCAGTAGGACGCCGAGCAATGGGATCCAGGCGCGCCCGCGGACGATGCGATCCAGGAGCTGGTGATCGGGCAGCGCGCGCGCGTAGGCCAGCGCGCGGGCGCCCAGGGGCTCCCGGACGCGGGGCGCGGTCCGGGGGCGCCGCTGCGGGCGGGCCGCCGGCCGGGCCGGGCGGGCCGGGCGGGCCGGGCGGGCGGGTACCGATACCCGGCCGCGCGTCACGCCGCCCAGCGGCCCCGAGACCCGACGCGGCGCGCTCGGCGACGCGGCGGTTCTGACCGCAGCCCGATGCCCGGCGCTGCGCGCGCTCGACGTTCCGGGCCCGGCGGATGAGCCCGCGCCCGTGGGCGAGCGCTTCACGCGCTTGGGTTTACCGCGGGCGGCCGGGGTGGTTGCGGATGGCGTCATCAGGTCGTGACCTCCAGCTTGCGGGCGGCGCGCAGGTGCGCAGACCTCGATCGTGGGTTGGCGGCGACTTCGCCCGGTGTCGGAGCCACCGCTCGGCGGGTGAGGAGCTCTGCCTCGGGTTCGCGTCCGCAGACGCAGATCGGAAACTCAGGCGGGCACACGCAGCCGCGAGCGCGGGCCGCGAGAAAGCGCTTGACGAGCCGGTCCTCCAGCGAGTGAAACGAGATCGCCGCCAGCCGTCCTCCCGGCGCGAGCCGATCCCACGCCGCCGGGAGGGCCGCCTCGAGCTGAGTCAGCTCGTCGTTGACGGCGATCCGCAGCGCCTGGAAGGTCCGGCGGGCCGGATGGCCACCGGCGAACTGCGCCGGGACCGGGACCGCGCTCTTGATGGTCTCCACCAGCTGTTGGGTCGAGCCGAGCTCTTGGCGGCGGCGGGCGCGCACGATCGCGCGGCCGATCTGACCGGCGTAGCGCTCTTCACCGTATTCCCGCAGCAGCCGGGCCAGGCGCCGCTCGTCCCAGGTGTTGACGATCTCCTCGGCGGTCAGCGCCTGCTCCGGATCCATGCGCATGTCCAGCGGCGCGTCGTAGGCGTAGGAGAACCCGCGCTCCCATGTATCGACCTGCATGGAGGACATGCCGAGGTCCAGGTAGATGAGGTCCGCGTGGAGCTGCTCCTCCGCCAGCTCGGCCAGCGCGGTGACGAAATCGGCGCGGATGAAGCGGGTCTGGCAGGGCACCTCGGCCGCGAGCGCGGCAAAGCGCTCCTCCGCCATCGGATCGCGGTCCACTCCGATGAGCGTCCCCGCCGGACCCAGCCGCTCGGCGATCAGACGCGCGTGACCGCCGCCGCCGACCGTGCAGTCGACGGCGGTCTCCCCCGGGCGCGGATTGAGCAGATCGATCAGCTCGCCGGCGAGAACCGGGATATGGGTCCTGGTCATGTCAAGTAGTGTCGCCAAGGCTCGCCGCGATGTCGGGGATCCGGGTCAGCACGTCCTCGAAGTTCTGCCTGTAGCTCTGACGGTCCCATACCTCCAGGCACTCGCCCGAGCCGGTCACCACGACCTCCTTCTGGAGGCGGGCGTAGGTCATCAGGTGGGGTGGGATCATCACGCGGTTGGCAGTGTCGAGTTCGGTGTCAAATGAGGCGTTGAAGAAGAAGCGCTTCAGCTCGCGAGCCTTGGGGGTGGCGGCATTCAGACCGGCCAGCGCCGCTGACGTATAGGCGTCGTAGGCCTCCGGGGTCCACACCGCGACGGTCCGCGGCGCTCCAATCTCCACCTCGTGCGAGGCGGCCAGCACAACCCCGTTTGACAACGCCCCGCGGAACTTGGCGGGAATCGTCAGCCGGTGCTTCGCGTCGAGCGCGTGTTCGAAGGTTCCACGAAAGGTCAAGGGATCTCATGCCACCGACCGAATTCAAAACCCGGGTGGCTGGGTGGGAGGAGCCCTGCCACCCGGGTTTCACATGCATGGCCCACAGTATCCCACCATCTCCCACATTGCAACCCAAAACCCACTCTCTGTCCCACGTAAGCGCCGTCACGTGCCCAAACAGGCCCCAATCCCCGGCTGGACAGGCCTTACGCGGTGGGAGGGGCTCGGCCGGCACACCGGTCCGCGGTGCACGATCGGGTGCATCCGGAGCGGCTGCCAGAGAGACTTTGCAGTCAGGTGGCGATTCCGTCCGGCGGGTGTGCGTCAGCGCCGGCCCGGCCGCCGGCGAGCGCCTCCAGCCGGTCGCGAACTAGTTGTCAAGAACCAGAAGTGACCAGCTCGGCAAGTTCAACGCCGTGGGCGAGCCGCGCGTCGGTGGTCAGCAGCCGCGCGCCGAGTCGCTCAGCCAGCGCGACATACAGAGCATCGACGAGCCGTAGCCGGTCGCGCAGCTGCCAGGCGGCAGCCAGCAGCCCTGGCAAGGGATGGCGGGCGATAGGTGCCGTGGCAAGGTCGGTGAGCCCCGTTGTGACGGCGCCGGCGGGGACATCGCCGGCGCGGTGCAGGCGACCCAGCGCTGACAGGACTTCGGCGTCGAGGTGAGCGGGGGCGTGCAGCTGAGCTCCTCGCATCCGGTGACGCACGGCCGCACCGGTCATTGATCCCAGCAGCGTTTCGACGGCCGCTGACGCATCGAGTACGAACGTCTCAGCCAGCGGATCGGGCACCGAAGTCCTCGCGAGCGTCATCGAGCGCCGCGAGTACGCGCTCGTGCTCGACATCGGCGCCGGAGCGCCGATCGAGGCGGTCCAGCCACGCGTCGGTGTCCATCGCGGCTAGAGCACTTCGCAGCGCGTCTTGCGTGACGGCGGAGATGCTGAGGCCGGCCCGCTTGGCACGGTTGGCGAGGTCATCGGGAAGATAGACATTCACGCGTGCCATACACACACTATACACACACCTCGAGGTACGTCAGGTGTGTCCCAGAGAGGATCGAAGCCGCACCTCGGCCGCTGGACGTGGGTCTGCGCGCGGGAGCTCGAGCACGAGCCGGGTACCGCGCTCCGTCGGCATCGAGGCCAGGCGGCCGCCGTGGGCGCCGGCGATGCCCGCCACGATCGCCAGCCCTCGGCCGTGGGCGCCGCGGCCGTGCCTCGGGCGTCGGGTCAACGCCGCGAGCGGGGCCGGGAGGCCCCCGCCGTCGTCGCTGACCTCGATGCGGACACCGGTCGCGCCGGCCCATCCCCGCACCTGCGTCACGGCGCCGCCGTGCTCGATCGCGTTGGCGATCAGGTTCCCGACCGCCTGGGCCAGGCGCAGCCGGTCGCCGCGCAGCGCCACCGGGTCTTCGCTGCGCTGCAGCTGCAGCTGCAGCTGCTTGCCCGCGGCCGCGGCGGCGGGCCACCACGCCTCGACCGAATCGGCGAGCAGCCCCTGGAGGTCCACCCGGCCGAAGCTGCACGCCGCGCGGCGCCGCTCGCGCACCGCGTCGAGGTCCGCGAGCGCGAGCGAGGCTCGGCCCAGCTCGACATCGATCGCCCGCAGGCGAGCGGCCGACAGCTCGCCGGCACGCGAGCCGAGCTCCAGCCCCAGGCGAGCCGCCGTGATCGGACCGCGGGCCTCGTGGCACGCGCGCGCCACATCCTCCATACGGGCGCCGAGAGCGCGCCAGGCCATCATCGCCAACGCCGCCACGGCTGCGGCCGCCAGCCACCCTCCGATCTCGGCAGCGGCGATCATCGTCCCACCACCCCGTCCACCAGCCGGTAGCCGACTCCCCACACGTTGACCACGAACGCGCTGCCGGCCACGGTCAGCTTCTTACGCAGCCGCGAGGCGTGCGAGTCAAGTGTGCGGGTCGTCCCGAGGGAGCGGTAACCCCAGACGTCGCGCAGCAGCTCCTCGCGCGTGAACACCCGGGTCGGCTCATCGGCCAGCGCGCGCAGGAGCGCGAACTCCTTCTTGGACAGATGGATCGGCTCCCCCGCCAGCCACACCTCACGCCCCAGGGGGTCGATCTCGAGCGGCCCGACCTGCAGGCGCCCGCGGCTGCCGCCGTGGTGCGCGCGGCGCAGCAGCGCGCCGATCCGCCCGCGTAGCTCCTGGTAGCTGAAGGGTTTCGTCAGGTAATCGTCGGCGCCCCGTTCGAAGCCGCGCACGCGGTCGAGCTCGCTGGCGCGGCCCGAGAGGACCAGCAGCGGCAGGTCGGGATCGATGCGGCTGACCAGCGGATCGGTCTGGCGGACCTCGCGCAGCAGCTCGAGTCCGTCACGGTCGGGCAAGCCCAGATCGATGATCGCCAGATCCGGCGAGCGACCGTCCATCAGGCGCTTTCCCTCACGCGCGGTGTCGGCCTCCAGCGGCTCGTAACCGTCGGCCGATAGGTTGTCGGCGAGGAACCGGCGGGTCACCGGGTGGTCCTCGACGATCAGAATCGTCGCTGCTTTGGCGTCCATGCCGACAAGAGTCCCGGCCCATAGCAGATTCGCCCCCCTGCAACATCGCGTTCAGCCCCTGCGGACGGGGAGGATTGCGACATATGATGCCGACGCCCATGTACCGACGAGGTAACTACAGCTCGGGCGACGATTTCGTCCTCGAGTACGGCGAGCTGCGCTTCACCTTCAACGAGCGTGACTTTCGCGAACGCTGCGAGCAGGCGGCGCGAAAGCTCGGCTTCCTGGGCGGAGCGGTGGAGGAGGACGAGGCCGAGGATCTCATCAACCTGGTGGTTAACGGTGAGGTCAGCGACCCCGCCTCGGCGCTCGGCGAGCACGTGAACGAGTGCTGGCCCGAGCTCGTCGGACCGTCCGAGCGCTCGCTGGTGCACTGGCTGCGCAGGCTGATCTTCCGGGGGGCCTGGCTCGACCAGCGCGTCAAGGAGGGCGAGCTCGATGTCGCCTTCGACGAGGACGCCAATGCCTTCGTCTACGTTCAGCCTGATCGCGGCGGCGAGCGGATCGAGCTCGCGCCCGAGCCGAGCTGGAACCGCGTGGCGTACGTCCGCCGCTAGGCGGCTTCCCGCCGCCCCCGCTCCCGCCGCCCCCCCAGCTCCCGCCGCCCTACCTACCCCCCGCTCCCGGCCAGCGAGACATCGTCCTGATCCTTGGGCGCCGGGTTGTCGAGCAGCAGCTTCGGGACCGTCACGAGCTTGTACCCGCGCGCGCGCAATCCCTTGATGATGAGCGGCAGCGCTGCGACGGTCTCTGAGCGGGTGCCGCCGGCATCGTGCATGAGGATGATCGCGCCCGGCTTGGCGCCCGACAGCGCCCGCTGCACGATCACGCTGGTCCCCGGCTGCTGGTAGTCGCCGGTATCCACGGTCCACATGACCATCAGCATCCGATACTTCTTCAGCAGGGCCAGGGTGGTCGAGTTCCAGAGCCCGTAGGGAGGGCGGAACATGCGCGGAAACGGAGCGCCGAAATCACCGATCGCGGCGGTCTCCTGTAGCAGCTGGGACTGCTGCAGCTTGGATGACAGCTTCGACATCGGGGCGTGGGTCTGGGTGTGATCGCCGATCGGGTAGCCGTGGGCGATGATCTCCGCCGTCGAGGCGTGGAAGTACTGCTCGAGCACTCCGACCTCGAAGAACGTGGCTGGGACATGCTCGCGCTCGAGCACCGAGAGAATCTGTGGTGTGTACGGGCCGGGGCCGTCGTCGAAGGTCAGGGCGATCTCGCGGTGCTGGGAGCCGGCGACGCGGACGAACGGCGTGTAGCCGAGCGTGCGGCTGATGGCCGCGTTCTCGTCGGCCCGCTCGGCCACCGCGAACGAAGTGGGGCCGTTGCCGGCCAGCGTCCGGATCCGGCTCAGATAACCGCTGGGAACCGAGCCGGCGTGGTGGGCGGCGGCTCCCCCTCCCGCCCCGGCACCCACGATCACGCCGAGGATCAGCGCCAGCGCGGCGACCAGACCCAGCCCGGCGACCCGGCGGCGGCGCTGGTGTATGGACACCGGCCCACGGATCGGCCCACGCGGGCGCGCAGCCGGACGTGGGCGAGCTCCGGGGTGGGTTGCGGTGTGGCCGTCGTCCAATCGAGATCGCCGCTGAACATGATGCCGCCTGATCCGGTCATGTGCGCTCCCGGCCCGGCACCCGTCGCGCCCACTACGCTCCTGAGCCGATGAGCGCTTCGATCTGGTTGATCATCCCCACCTACAACGAGCGCGAGAATCTCGAGGGGATCGTGCGCGCGGCCGTGTCCGAGCTCGAACGGGCCGCCCCGGGTGCTTATCGCGTCCTGATCGTCGACGACAATTCGCCCGATGGCACCGGTGCGATCGCCGATTCGCTCACGGCTGAGTTCGATTCGATCGAGGTTCTGCACCGCGCCGGCAAGGCTGGCCTGGGGCAGGCCTACCTCGCCGGTTTTGCCCATGCCCTCGCCGGCGGTGCCGAGCTTGTCATCGAGATGGACGCCGACTTCTCCCACGATCCCCGCTACCTGCCCCGGTTGCTGGCCGCAGCCGACGACGCCGACCTCGTGCTCGGGTCGCGTTACGTGCCCGGCGGCGGAGTACGGGACTGGGGTCTGCTGCGCCGGCTGGTCAGCCGCGGCGGCGGCATGTACGCGCGCACCATCCTGCGCGTCGACGTCCGCGACCTCACCGGCGGCTTCAAGTGCATCCGGCGCAGAGTGCTGGAGTCGATCGACCTCGAGAGCGTCCGCGCCGAGGGATACGTGTTCCAGATCGAGGTCACCTACCGCGCGTTGCTCGCCGGCTTCCGCGTCTGCGAAGTGCCGATCGTGTTCGCCGACCGAACTGCGGGTAAGAGCAAGATGTCGACCCGGATCGCGCTCGAGGCGATGTGGGTCGTCCCGGCCATCAAACGTGGTGCGGTTGCCGCCGTGGCGCGCGCCGCCGCACGTCGGATCCCGGTTGAACGGCAGTAGGCACGTGCGCCCTAACCCAATCTCTATGTCGCCCAAACCGCATCCGGACGGCTCGCGGGCATCCTCAACGGGATGAGCGTTCGCGGCCCGCTGGGCGCCACCCCGCAGACCGGCAGCTTCAAGCTGTCGACCGGCGCACTAGACGCTCCTCACTCCTCCGCCGGCGTAAGCCGCCGCGGCCTGCTCGGCATCAGCGGCCTGCTCGTGAGCGGCTTTCTCGTCGCGATCTCCGCCGCCAACACCGAGGCGCTGCTGCCGCAGTCGATCCAGCCGGTTCCGGCCTCGATGGCGGGTGCCTTCGCCGGTGCCGGGCTGAATCTCCACGCCGGTGGCACGATCGTCGTGCTCGCGCTGATGTTCATTTCCTACGCCGTCGTGGTGACGGCCTCCGAGCAACTGTCGTCCCGGACGGTGCTGATGTGCATCGCCGCTCTGCAGGCGCTGGTGCTGCTGGCGCCGCCGCTGCTCTCAACCGACGTCTTCAGCTATCAGGCGTACGCGCGGATGGGCGCGACCTACGGCGCCAACCCCTACCTCAACGGACCGCACGCGATCGCGCTGGACACCGTGTTCCCCTATATCGGTGCCAAGTGGTCCTACATCCCCAGCGTCTACGGACCGGTGTTCACCACGTTCAGCTATCTGCTGGCGCCGCTCTCGATCGCCTCCAGTGTGGTGGCCTACAAGCTGCTCGCCGCGCTGGCCAGCCTCGGGATCGTGGCGCTGGTGTGGAACGCGGCGCGGCGGCGCGACGTGGATCCCGTCCGGTCGGTCGCGCTGGTGGGTCTGAACCCATTGCTGATCCTGTTCGGCGTCGGCGGGGGCCACAACGACCTCCTGATGCTCCTCGTCCTGGTCGGAGCCGTGTACGCGATCCTGGCCTCCCGGGAGCGGCTCGGCGGCGGGCTGGTGGTGCTGGCGACCGGGATCAAGCTGACCGCCGGCCTACTGCTGCCGTTCGCGATCGTCGCCGAGGGCCGCCGACGGGGACGGGGACGCCGCCGCGACCTGCTGGTCGGCGCCGGTGCGGTGCTGGCGCTGGTGCTCTCGCTGAGCTTCGCCCTGTACGGAACCGGGGTCCTGCACCTGTTCGGCACCGTCCAGCGAAGCCAGAGCGAAGGCGACTGGCAGAGCGTCCCCGGCCTCCTCTCCACCGGTCTGGGGCTCAACACCATCGGTCACGTGGTGGGCTACGTGCTGGCGGGCGCGTTCGTGGCGGTCAGCGCCTGGCTGCTGCGGCGGGTGTGGCGCGGTGAGATGGATTGGATCGAGGGCGCCGGCTGGGCCACGGCGGCGATGCTCCTCGCCGCCAGCTCGTTGCTTCCGTGGTACGTGTGCTGGCTGCTGCCGCTCGCCGCCCTGGGTCGAGATCAGCGGCTGGTGAAGACCGCGGTCGCGATCACCGGCGTGGTCCTGGGCATCCAGCTGCTCGGATACATTCCCAATGGCGCTTCGATGCTCGGGTTTTAGAAGCCGCGGAGGCTTTCGCCGCCTTAGGATGGACTCATGACTGTCACTCCCATCGCCGCCGGAATCGGCACTCGCGTGCTCGAGTTGGTCAGCGTGGTCGCCCCCGTTTACAACGAAGAGGCCACGGTGGAGGAGTTCTACACGCGCGTCTGTGCGGCGCTGGAGGGCCTGCCGTTCGAGCTGGTGCTGGTCGACGACGGCTCCACCGATGGATCCCCGCTCTGCCTCGAGCGTCTGGCCGAGAACGATCCGCGCGTGCGGGTCGTCTACCTGTCGCGTAACTTCGGCCATCAGACCGCGCTGACCGCCGGGCTGGACCACGCCCAGGGCAATGCCGTGGTCATGCTCGACGCCGACCTCCAGGATCCGCCCGAGCTGATCGAGACCATGCTCGATCACTGGCGGGCCGGGTGCGACGTCGTCTACGCGGTTCGGGAGCAGCGAGCCGGTGAGTCACGCTTCAAGCTCAGCACCGCCAGGTGGTTCTACGCACTGTTCGACAAGCTCGCGCAGGTGGAGCTTCAGCACAACTCGGGCGACTTCAGGCTCCTCGACCGCCGGGCCCTGGACGCGCTGCTATCGATGCGCGAGCGCAACCGGTTCCTGCGCGGCATGACCGTGTGGGTCGGTTACACGCAGGCAGCGGTGCCGTATCACCGTGACCCCCGCTACGCCGGCGAGACCAAGTACACCGTGTCCAAGATGCTGCGCTTCTCGCTTGACGCGATCTCGTCCTTCTCGCACCGTCCCCTGCAGCTCGCCACCCTGTTCGGATTCATCATCTCCACCCTGGCGTTCATAGCGATCCCGATCGTGGTGGTGCTGCGAATCCTCGGCTCCTATCTCCCCGGGTTCAGCGCGCTGACCATCGTGGTGCTGCTGCTCGGCGGTATCGAGCTGATCGCGATCGGAATCATCGGTGAATACGTCGGCCGGATCTACGACGAGGTCAAGGGCCGTCCGCTGTACCTGGTCAGGGCCCGGCGGAACCTCCCCGAGTCCCCGGCCCACGCCGAAGCCGCGCTGACACCCGAGAGCGAGCTGCCGCTCGGGCACGGCGCGGACTCGAGCCGCAGGCTGCGCTGAGCGCCGGCCATGGCCGTACCCCTGTTTGATTCCGCCACCCCGCGCGGGCCGTTGCGTGAGGAGCTGCGCCAGGCCATCGCGCGAGTGCTCGACTCCGGCGTGTTCGTGCTCGGTCCCGAAGTTGAGGCGTTCGAGCAGGAGTTCGCCCGTTACATCGGCGCCGAGCATGCGATCGGCGTCGCCAACGGAACGGACGCGCTGACGATCGGGCTGCGGGCGATGGGGGCCGGGCCGGGCGACGAAATCGTCGTGCCGTCGTTCACCTTCTACGCCACGGCCGAGGCGGTCCCGCCCACCGGGGCCCGGCCCGTGTTCTGCGACGTCGACCCGGACACGTTCTGCGTCACCGCCGAGACCGTCCGCGCGGCGCTCACCCCCCGCACGAAGGCGGTGGTGGCCGTGCACCTGTTCGGCAACGTCGCCCCCGTACGGGAGATCGAGGCCCTCGGGGTCCCGGTGCTGGAGGACGCCGCCCAGGCCGCCGGGTCTCAGAGCGCCGACGGGCGTCCGGGCGCGCTCGGAACAGCGGCCACGTTCAGCTTCTATCCGTCCAAGAACCTGGGTGCGTTCGGCGACGGCGGGGCGATCACCACATCCGATCCGGAGCTGGCCGATCGCGTGCGCTCGCTGCGTTTCCATGGCTCGCGCGACAAGCTCAGCTTCGAGCAGATCGGCTACAACTCCCGCCTGGACGCGATCCAGGCCGCGGTCCTGCGCGTGCAGCTACCCCACCTCGACGACTGGTCCCAGGGCCGCCGCGCCGCTGCCGCCCACTATGAACGCGCTGGTCTCGGAGCGCTGGTGACGCTGCCCGATTCGGCGCCCGGGTCCGACCCGGCCTGGCATCTCTACGTGGTGCGCACCGAGGCCCCGGTCGAGCTCGCCGCCGCGCTCAGGACGCGGGGCATCGACGCCCGGACCTATTACCGCACCACCACTCACGAGCAGCCGTCGATGCGGGACTTCGCTCCTGAGCACCCACTGCCTGGAACCGAGCTGGCGGCGCGCACCAACCTGGCGCTCCCGATCAGTCCGGTGCTCGACGAGGTTCAGGCGCGCGAGGTCACCGCTGCCGTGGCCGCCGGCCTGGCCGCGCCGGTCGGCAGCGGCATGTGACCGACTAACCGCCGGCGGGATTGGGCCCGATCGACGGGTTGGCCCGGCCGTCGGGCTCGCCGCCACCACCGGCCCCGGCGGCCCGACGCAGCGGCCTGACCTCGGCCCCCGGGTGGCCTTCGCGCTCAGCCGCCGTGGCCTCGAGCGCGGCGATCCGGCTGGAGAGACCCTTGATCGCGTCGGCCACGGGGTCGGGCAGATGGATCCAGTCGGCGTCGGGGCCCTCGGGGCGGCGTCCCTCGATGCGCACCGGGTGGCCGGGGTTGCCGACCACGGTCGAGTTCGGCGGCACATCGTGGATCACCACGCTGTTGGCGCCGATCTTGGCGCCGTGGCCGATGGTGATGGGACCGAGCATCTTGGCCCCTGAGCCGACCGTCACGTTGTCCTGCACGGTGGGGTGGCGCTTGCCGGTGGCAAACCCCGTGCCGCCGAGGGTGACGCCCTGGTACAGGGTCACGTCGTTTCCGATCTCGGCCGTCTCGCCGATCACCACCCCCATTCCGTGATCGATGAAGAAGCCGTCACCGATCGCCGCCGCCGGATGGATCTCGATTCCGGTCAGCGATCGCGCCACCGCGGCGATCAGCCGCGGGAGCAGCGGAACCTGCGCAGCGTGGAGGGCGTGGGCGACGCGGTGGGCCAGGAGCGCGTGGACACCGGGCCAGGTCGCCAGCACCTCGAGCGAGCTGACGCCCCGGGCGGCCGGGTCTCGACTCTGAGCGGCCGCGACATCGCGACGGATCTCAGCGGCCGTGCGGGCGATCAGCCCGAATCGGGACATCGATTAAGCCTACCGAGGCGTGGGGCTCAACCCTCGGGGGCAAAGAACGGCGTCGACACGTAGCGCTCGCCGGAGTCGGGCAGGATGGTGGCGATCCGCGCGCCGCGCGACTCAGGCCGGGCGGCGATCTGCAGCGCCGCCCACACGGCCGCGCCACACGAGATGCCGGCCAGCACGCCTTCGCGCCGGGCCAGGACCCGCGCCGTCTCGATCGCGTCCTCGTCCTCGACGGTGATCACCTCGTCGAGCAGCTCTCGGTTCAGGACCTTGGGCACGAACCCCGCGCCGATGCCCTGGATCTTGTGCGGGCCCGGAAGGCCTCCCGACAGCACCGCGGAGCTGCGCGGCTCCACCGCCACCAGCCGGCAGCGCGGGTTGCGCGCCTTCAGCACCTCACCGACTCCGGTGATGGTGCCGCCGGTCCCGACGCCCGCCACGAACACGTCGATGCGCCCGTCCAGCGCCTCCCACAGCTCGGGCCCCGTGGTGCGACGATGAATCTCGGGGTTGGCCGGGTTGGAGAACTGGTCGGGCAGGAACACATCGGCGTCGGCGGCCAGAGCCCGAGCGGCGTCCACCGCCTCGGTCATGCCGCCGAGCGACTCGGTCACCTGCACCCGGGCGCCGTACAGGCGCAGCAGCCCCTCGCGCTCGCGGCTCATGCCCTGCGGCAGGGTGAGGATGAGGTCATACCCCTTGGCGGCACAGACGAACGCCAGCGCGATCCCGGTGTTGCCGCTCGTCGCCTCGACGATCGTGGTGCGGCCGGGCTCGATCCGCCCCTCGCGTTCGGCTGCCTCGATCATCGCCACGCCGATCCGGTCCTTGACGCTGCCACCCGGATTGAAGGCCTCGAGCTTGGCGAACAGCTCGACCTCGAGGTCACCGCTCAGGCGCGCCAGCTGCAGGATCGGAGTGCGGCCGACGTACGCCGCGATGTTGGTGGGCACATCGGCCATGGCTTTGAATCTACGAGACGGCGGCATCGGTGTGCTGCAATCAAGACTGATGCTCGACCAGCTCGAGGTTCCGATCGTCCAGGCTCCGCTCGCCGGCGGCCCATCGACCCCGGCGCTGGCCGCTGCCGTGTCGGGAGCGGGCGGCCTCGGGTTCGTGGCGGCGGGGTACAAGTCCGCGGACGCGCTGGAGACCGAGCTGGCCATGACCCGCGAACTCACCGCCCGGCCGTTCGGCGTCAACCTGTTCGCTCCCAGCGGCGCCCCGGCCGACCCCGAGGTCCTCTCCCGCTACACCAGCACGCTGCAGTCGGACTTCACGCGGGCCGGTGTGCCGCTCGGCACCCCTCGGTTCGACGATGACGGCTTCGAGGCCAAGCTGGGACTGCTGGCGTCCTCCCCGCCCGCCGTGGTGTCGTTCACCTTTGGCTGCCCGCCGTCGCCGGTGATCGATCGGCTGCGCGACGCCGGCGCCTCGGTGTGGGTCACGGTCACCTCACCCCAGGAGGCCCGCCAAGCGGCCGCCGCCGGCGCTGGGGCGCTGGTGGTCCAGGGGGCCGAGGCCGGCGGGCACCGCGGGTCGTTCGTCGATCAACCGGGGACCGAGCCGTTCGGCCTCCTCGCTCTGCTGCAGCTCGTCGGGTCCGAGGTGGCGCTGCCGCTGGTCGCCTCGGGCGGGATCGCCGGCGGGCGCGGTGTGGCGGCGGCGCTGGCGGCGGGGGCGGCAGCGGCCCAGATCGGCACCGCCTTCATGGCTTGCCCGGAAGCCGGCACCTCGGCCCCGCATCGGGCCGCGCTGGCCAGCGCTCGGCCGACCGGTCTGACCCGGGCCTTCACCGGGCGGCTCGCCCGCGGGATCGTCAACCGATTTCAGGCCGAGCACAGCGACACCGCTCCGGTCGCCTACCCTGAGCTTCACTACGTCACCGCCGGTCTGCGCGCCGCGGCACGAAAGGCCGGTGACGCCGAGCTCATAAACCTGTGGGCGGGTCAGTCGCACGAGCTCACCCGGGCGCTGCCGGCCGCCGAGCTGGTGGCCGTGTTCGCACAGGAGGCACGCGAGGCGCTGGCCACGGCGGCCGCCAGGCTGTAGAACCGTGACCACTGGTAGCCGCGCCGGCGCGACGTCAGGGCCGAGACTCAAGCCCTGCGCCAATTCTGCCGAAAAGGAGCGTGTACCCACTCCTCCCTCTCGAAGCCCTCGGCCGCCCATCGGCATCCGGGGGCTTCGTTCGTTGGCGGGTGCCAGCGTGGCTAGATTGCGTGATAGCGAGCGGTCCGGTCTACCGCTCGCCTCACACATGCCCCATGTTGCCCCCTGGACAGTCCGATCACCGCCCCATGATTCGGCTGTCCTACTAGGTCGCGGCCCCCGGTGACCGCTGCAAGGCAGGATGCATGAGCGTCGTTGACCATACGTTTCCGAACCGTTTCCAACGTGGCCGTTGACGATGTCTCAGCATCGCCGGAGTTGCGCGGCCGCGCATCGCGGGGGTGGCTTTTAGATGTGGTACATCGGGGCGCCGGCGGCTCTGATCTCCTGCTCGGCGACCGACGCCACCGTGGCCTCCGCCAGCACCGCGGCGGCGGCCTGGGCGGCCTCGGAGAAGACGCCGGCGGAGCCGCGGCCCAGGGGCCCGTCGAGCAGCTCCACCAGCTCTAGCACCGTGACTTCGGCCGCCGGGCGGGCGAAGCTGTAACCGCCCTTGACCCCGCGCTGAGACCGCAGCACGCCGGCGCGGCGCAGGGTGGCGAAGAGCTGCTCCAAAAACTGCACCGGGATCCCCCGGCGCCGGGCCAGCTCGGCGATCGGAACCGGTCCGGAATCCCCGTGGCGATGCAACTCGACCAGGGCGCTGAGGGCGTAGGGCGACTTGCTGCTGATCGAGATCATCGTGCCGATCGTAACCGGATCGGGGGCGTCAGGGGGCCTTGGCGAGCGCGCCTGGCGCGGGTCTGGCCGGGCCCCGTCGAGCGGTCTAGATCCAGCCGCGCTCGGTGGCGATCAGGACCGCCTGGGCGCGGTCCATGGCGCCGAGCTTGCCGTACACGTTGTGCAGGTGGGTGCGAACGGTGCTGGTGGAGAGCCCCAGCTCACCGGCGATCTGCTTGTAGACCATCCCCTTGGCCAGGCGGCGGAGCACGTCGATCTCCCGCGCCGACATCGGACACGGATCGACCTGGCGGGGGCGGCCGCCGGGTGCCGGGAGCGGCAGCTCGTACATGACCGTGCGCAGGTTGGCGGGACTCACGCCGATCGTCCGCGCCACCGCCAGCAGCTCTGACGGGGTGACCGAGCCGCCGAGCACGTAGTGCGCCAGCATGTCGGCGAGCCGCACCACGGCAGCCTCACCGTCGGCGTCGACGGCGTGGTGGCGCTCGATGGCGCTGGCGATGGAGCGCGGCATGCCCCACCGCCGGGCGAGCACGCCACCGACGAGGGCGTGATCGACGCCGAGCTCACGGCGCTCACGCTGGATCCGCTCCTCCGGGGTGCGCGCCTCGCCGTGCACCTGACCGGGATAGCCGGGGTAGGCGTGGATCAGGACGAGCTTGCCGATGTCGTGCAGCAGCGAGGTGACCATCAGGCGGTCGCGCGCCTCATACCCGACCTCGCGGGCGAGGCGCTCCGCCGCCCGCTGGGTCGCCACGGCATGCAGCCGGAAACGCTCCGGGATGCCCTGCCACAGGGCGCTGCGCTCAAAGAAGTCAAACGTGCGCGCGCGGGTGGCAATCGCGTGCACGGTGGGGAGCGAGAGCACCTCCACACCGGCGACGGCACTCTCCACCCGCCCGAACATGGGACCGTCGAGCTGGTTGGAGAGTCGCACGACCGTGACGGCCAGCGCCACGTCGGACTCGACCGCGGACACCAGCTCGGCCGTCGACGGCTCGCCCTCCTCAAACAGCCGCAGGACACGGTTGCGCGACTCGACCAGCATCGGATAAGCCTCGAGCGCTTCGAAGGCCGCGGTCAGGCGGCGGCCGTGTCCCTCGTTGTGATGGCGCGCGCGAGCGGCGTAGGGGTCGGTGGGTCGGGTTTTCACAGCTGCCAGTGTCGCCACTTTAGGCCTACTCATCCCTCGCTGCCCCGGACGGGGGACGCCACGATACCGCCGACTGATGTTCCCCGGCCATGGGCCACCTATCGGCAGATGTGGCGTCCCGGTTTAGCCGTCGGCGTGCGGCGAACTCGCCGCTGCCGCCGACCTGCTGCAGGGCGCGGTCGATTCGTTTCAGCGTCTCGTCGCGGCCGAGCAGGGCCACGCTCTCGAAGATGCCCGGGGAGACGGTCTGACCGGTGATCGCCACCCGCACGGTCTGAAACACCTTGCCGGGCTTTTGACCGGTGCGCTCGACGACCTCGCGCAGCGCCAGCTCGACCGTCTCGGCGTCGAACGGCTCGGCACCAGCGAGGGCCGCGCGCGCCAGGGCCAGCGTCTCGGCGCCGCCGGCGGCGCCGATCGTCTTGGCGAACGCCGCCGGGTCCTCCACCGGACCGTCGAACAAAAACGAAACCAGGGGCCAGAAATCGGCGAGGGTCTGGATCTTCTCGGCCGAGATCTCCACCGCGGCGCGAAGCCCGGTGCGACCGGTGAACTCCTCCAGCCGGCGGGTCAGCTCGTCGATGCCGAGCTCGCGCAGGTGACGGCCGTTCATGTGGCGCAGCTTGCGCTCGTCGAACACCGCCGGATTCTTGGACACCCGTTCCAGGCGAAAGCGCTGCGCCAGCTCCGAGAGGCTGAAGTGCTCCTCGTCGGCGGCGAAGCCGGCTCCGAGCAGGGCGATGTAGTTGTCGACTGCTTCGGGCAGGTATCCGGCCGCGCGCAGCTCCTGCACAGAGGCGGCCCCGTGGCGCTTTGACAGCTTGCGCCCGTCCGGGCCGTGCAGCAGGGGAAGATGCGCATACAGCGGTGGGTCCGCGCCCAGCGCCTGCAGGACCAGCAGCTGCTTGGGAGTGTTGGAGAGATGGTCCTCGCCCCGGACCACGTGGGTGATCCCCGCGTCGAGGTCGTCCACCGCGACGGCGAAGTTGTACAGCGGGGAGCCGTCGGCACGGGCGATCACCGGGTCGTCCATGTTGACGTTGGGAAACCGGGTCTGCCCGCGGATGACATCGTGGACGTCTGTCTCGCCGGCGTCCGGCACCCGGAGGCGAACCGCACCGGACGCCTCGGGCTCGCCACGGAAACCGCGCTCGGCGCCGTGCCGGGCCTTGAATGCCGTCACGTCCTCCGCGGTGGCGCTGGAGTGATAGGCGTGGCCGCTGCGCAGCAGCTGCTGCAGAGCCTCGGCGTGACGGTCTGATCGCTGGCTCTGGAAGATCGGCCCCTCGTCCCAGTCCAGTCCCAGCCAGCGCAGCGCGTCGAGGATCTGCTCCACGTTCTCCGGCGTCGAGCGCTCGCGGTCGGTATCTTCGATCCGCAGCACGAGCGTCCCCGGCCGGCCTTCCGGCCCGTAGGCCTGGCCCCGGGCCAGCAGCCAGTTGTAGAGCGCCGTCCGGGCGCCACCGATGTGAAGCGCCCCGGTCGGAGATGGAGCAAAGCGAACTCGCATGGACATCGTCACCTGATGCTAATCGGCGCTCACGTCTCACCGGCGGGCGGGTTGGCCAACGCGGTCACGCGCGGGACCGAGCGCGGCTGCCAGGCGATCCAGATCTTCAACCAATCGCCGCGGATGTGGCGACCCACCGCCTATGGCGATGACGACTTCGCCGCGTTTCGCGACGCCGTTGCCGCAAGCCCGATCAGGGCCACGCTGATCCATGCCGTGTATCTGCTCAACTGCGCCTCGGAGGATCGCGAGCTCCGTGAGAAGTCACGCCAGTCGCTGATCCAGTCATTTCGCGTGGGCGACGGAATCGGCGCCGCGGGCGTGGTCCTGCATCCCGGTTCGGCCAAGCAGGGGAACGTGGCCAAGGCGATCAAGCGGGCGGGCAAGGTGATCGCGGAGGCGCTGTCGGAATCCGAGCGCTGCCCCCTGTACCTGGAGGACACCGCCGGCACCGGCGGCACCCTGGGGCGCTCCTTTGAGGAGCTGGCCGACTTGATCGCAGCGGCCGGCGGGGGCGACCGGCTTGGCGTCTGCCTCGATTCCTGCCACCTGCTGGCATCGGGCTACGACATCCGAACCGCCGGCGGCCTCAGCGAAACGCTGGATCGCTTCGATCACGCCGTCGGCCTGCGCCGCCTCCGGGCGCTGCACCTCAACGACTCCCAGACTCCCCTGGGCTCCAACCGCGACCGCCACGCCAACATCGGCACCGGCGAGCTCGGAGATTCGGGCTGTGGCGTGTTCCTGTCCGAACCGCGGTTCGAGTCGTTGCCGTGCGTAATCGAGACCCAGGGACCCGAGCGCCAGGGTCCGTCCGCGGAGGAGGTGGCGCTGTGCTTCAAGCTGCGCAAGCGGGGGAAGGCGGCGCGGGCCCGCACCACGCGCCGGACCCACCCGGCTGACACACCGGTGCGGTAGCGTGCTCGGCGGATGAGCTCCAAGCCCGCCAAGGCCGATGCGCTGGTGACATTCGGGATCACCGGCGATCTGGCCAAGCGGATGACGCTGCTGTCGCTGTACCGGCTCGAGGCCCGCGGGCTGCTGGACTGCCCGGTGATCGGCGTCGCCGCCGACGACTGGTCGGTGGACCAGCTGCGCGAGCACGCTCACCAGTCGATCCAGGACGCCGGGGAGGCCATCGACGAAGCGGTGTTCAAGCGCCTGGCCAACCGCCTCTCCTACATCAGCGGTGACTTCGGCAACCAGGCCACCTACGCCAAGCTCGCCGAGGTGCTCGCCGACACGCGGTTCCCGGCGTTCTACCTGGAGATCCCGCCGTTCCTGTTCGAGACCGTGATCGAGGGGCTGGCCAAGCAGGATCTGCTCTCACACGGGGAGCGGGTGATGGTCGAGAAGCCGTTCGGGCACGACCTCGCGTCGGCGCGCAAGCTGTCCGCCCAGCTGCATCGCTTCATCGACGAGTCCCAGCTCTACCGCGTCGATCACTTCCTGGGCAAGATGGGCCTGGAGGAGATCCTCTACCTGCGGTTTGCCAACTCGCTGCTCGAGCCATCGTGGAACCGCTACAACGTGGCCAACGTCCAGATCACCATGGCCGAGAGCCTGGGGGTCCAGGACCGCGGCCACTTCTACGACCCCGTCGGCGCGCTGCGCGACGTCGTCGTGAACCACATCATGGAACTGCTGGCGGCCGTCGCCATGGAGCCACCGGCGGGTAACGACGTCGACACGATCAAGGACGCCAAGTACACGCTGTTTCGGGCCATGCCCGAGGCCGATCCCGCTCACTACGTTCCCGGCCAGTACGACGGCTACCGCAAGATCGACGGCGTCGCCCCCAAGTCGACGACCGAGACCTTCGCTGCTCTGCGCCTTGAGGTCGACAACTGGCGCTGGTCAGGCGTGCCGTTCTTCATCCGGACCGGCAAGCGCATGCCGGTCCAGATCACCGAGCTGCGCCTGGTGTTCAAGCACCCGCCCCGGCTTCACTTCCTGTCCAGCTCCCAGCGGAAGCGTCCCGAACCGAGCCAGATCGTGTTCCGGATCGACCCTGACACGGGGGTCCGGATCGCCCTCGACGGGAAGCGCGCCGACGCAGCCGGGGCCGAGCGAGATCGATCTGGACATGGAGTTCGCCAAGGAGGGTGGCGCCGGGCCGACGCCGTACGAGGTGCTGCTGCACGCGGTCCTGGTTGGCGACTCGAGTCACTTCACGCGCCAGGATGCGATCGAGCAGGCCTGGCGGGTGTTCGGGCCGCTGTTGGCCTCGCCTCCGCCTCCGCACATCTACCCGCAGGGTTCGTGGGGGCCCCCGGAGGCCGAGCAGCTGACGCGTGGCTTCGGCGGCTGGCAGTCGCCGTGGCTGCCCAGCTGAGTGGTGTGAGGGAGTCCGCAGCGGGTAGCGTCCGAGCGAGAACGCCGGCAACCCCAAGGGGAGGAGTTCGAGACCAATGAGAATCAGCCTGAGCAGCCTCATCTGGCTGGCCGTCGGAGTGCTGGTCGCCTCCGCCCACCACTATCTCGCCAACGTCGGCACGATCAAGCTGATCGTCTCAGCGCTGCTGGCGATCGTCCTCTGGCCGCTACTGCTGCTGGGGATCAACCTGCACATCAAGTAGCGCGACGCGGGCGTCAGGCGACGCTGGCCGCCGCAGGCTCACTCGCGGCGGTCCGGGCCAGGTCACCGAGCAGGGCGGTGCCCAGCAGGGCGTCGAGCTCGGCGTGCAGACTGGCGCTGCGCTGCACCCTGAAGCTCGGGCCGAGCTTGAGCCGGCGGTGACCCACGGTCGTCCTCAGCTCGATCACCACGTCGGACTCGCCCGGGAATCCGGCCAGCACGTCCTTGAGGTCACCCAGCGCCGTGGCCGGCAGCCGCGTCGCGTCGAGGCGCAGGCGCAGCGAGGCCGGAGCCGGGGGCGGCTTGGCGGCCTGGACCTTCGCCTTGGCCACCTCGTCCTGGGTGGGCTCAAAGCGCTCCACCTGCTGGACGACGACGCACGTCTTGTCGCGGTCCTTGTGGTCCACCCGGCCGCGGACCACGACGATCGAATCGGTCGCCAGCGCGTCCTCACTGGCCGTGAGCGCCTTGTCGAAGACGATGATCTCCGCCGCGGCCTCGAGGTCGTAGAGCGTCGCGAACATCATCCAGTCGCCCTTCTTGGTCTTGATCCGCTTGGTCTGGGTGACCATGCCGCCGATCGTCACCCAGTCGCCGTCGCGCCGGGCGGAGAGCTCCGCCAGCGAGCTGTCGGCGCGCGCCCGGAGGGCGGCGCCCAAGTCCTTGAGCGGATGGGCGGAGATGAACAGCCCGATCGACTCCTTCTCGGCGGCCAGCAGCTCGGTGCGGCTGAACTCCTCGCCGGGAATCGGGGCGTGGCTGGGCCCGACCGGCGCGACCGAGACGGGGCCCTGGCCGGTCCCGCCGCCAGGAGGTCCGGGATCGAGATCGAAGATCGAGCCCTGTCCGATCAGCGCGTCCTGCTGGGCCTTCTGACCCGCGCTCTGGGCCTGCTCGAGCACCGCCAGCATGCCCTTGCGGGTGGCGCCCGTCGACCCGAAGGCGCCGCACTTGATCAGCGCCTCGATCGACTTCTTGTTGACGGCCCGGTTGTCGATCCGCTCGCAGAAGTCCCACAGATCGCGGAACGGGCCACCGTCCTCCCGCGCGCGCTTGATCGCCTCCACCGCCTGATAGCCGACGCCCTTGACCGCGTCGAGCCCGAAGCGGATGTTGCCATCCACCACCACGAACTCGTGGTCTGAGAGGTTGACGTCGGGCGGCAGGATCGCGATCCCCATCTGCTCGGCCTGGGCGACGAAGAACGGGACCTTGTCCTTGGTGTCCATCACCGAGGAGATCAGCGCCGCCATGAACTCGGCCGGGTAGTTGGCCTTCAACCACGCGGTGCGATAGGCAATCAGCGCGTAGCAGGCCGAGTGGGATTTGTTGAACGAGTAGTCGGCCGAACGTTCGTTGGCCGTCCACAGCCACTCGGTCACCGGATCGCTGGTGCCCGACGCACGGCAGCCCGCGACGAACTCGGGCTTGAGCTTCGCCATCGCCTCACGATTCTTCTTGCCGATCGCCTTGCGAAGATCGTCGGCCTTGGCGCCGCTGAAGCCGGCGATCTCCTTGGAGATCTGCATCGCCTGCTCCTGATAGACGATCACGCCGTTGGTCGACTGGAGGATCGGGCGCAGGCGATCGTCGGGGTAGGAGATCGTCTCGGGATTGTGCTTGCCCCGCGTGTAGGCCGGGATCTGCTCCATCGGGCCGGGGCGGTAGAGCGCGTTGAGGGCGATCAGCTCCTCCAGCTCGGTCGGCTTGACCTTCTTGAGCGTCTCGCGCATGCCCTCGGACTCGAACTGAAACACGCCCACGGAGTCGCCGCGGGTCATCATCTCGTAGGTCTTGGCGTCGTCGAGCGGGAGGGTGGTCATGTCGGGCCGCTCGCCCACCGAGCGTTCGATGATGTCCAGCGCGTCCTCGATCACGTCGAGATTGCGCAACCCGAGGAAGTCCATCTTGAGCAGGCCGATCTGCTCGATCGGCTTCATCGAGAACTGGGTGACGGTCCGGAACACGCGCTCGCCGTTCTCGTCCGCGCCGGCGTCGGCGATCTGCAGCGGGACGATGTCGGTCAGCGGCCGGTCGGCGATCACCACCGCGGCGGCATGGATCGACGAGTTGCGGACGATTCCCTCCAGGCCCTTGGCGACATCGACGATCTGCTTGGCGGTGCCGTCACGGTCGACTTCGGCGCGCAGGGGCTGGCCGGCTCGCAGGCACTCCTCGAAGCTCGGCGCCCGTCCCATGATCGGATCCGGGATCAGCTTGGCCAGCCGGTCCCCCGCCCCGTAGTCATGGCCGAGCACGCGCGCCGCGTCTCGCGTGGCGGCGCGCGGGAACATCTTGCCGAAGGTCACGATCTGGGCCACCGACTCCTTGCCGTACTTCTCGGTCACGTAGCGGATCACACGCTCGCGGCCGCGGACCGAGAAGTCGATGTCGATGTCCGGCATCGACACCCGCTCGGGGTTCAGGAAGCGCTCGAACAGCAGGTCGTAACGCAGCGGATCGACATCGGTGATCTGCAGCGAGAACGCGACGATCGATCCTGCCGCCGATCCGCGTCCCGGTCCCACCGCGATCCCCGAGTCCTTGGCGTACTTGACGAAGTCCCACACGATCAGGAAGTACGCGTTGAAGCCCATCCGATCGATGACACCGAGCTCGTAGTCGGCCCGCTCGCGCGCCGCCGCGGGAACCGGATCGCCGTAGCGCCGGCGCAGCCCGGCATCGACGAGCGCCCGCAGATACTCACCTTCGGGCTGATCGTCGGGCGTGGGGTAGCGCGGGATCAGCTGCCGGTCGAGCTCCAGCTCCACGTCGCAGCGCTCCGCGATCTCCAGCGTGCTGGCGATGGCTTCCGGCCACTCGCCGAACGACTGCGCCATCTCGTCGCTGGAGCGCAGGTAGAACTCGTTGGTGTCGAAGCTGATCTTCGGCTGGCTGAGAGTCGATTTGGTCTGCACGCACAGCAGCGCGGCGTGGTGGTGGTAGTCCTCGCGCCGCAGGTAGTGCACGTCGCCGGTGCCGACCAGCGGCCGGCCGAGCTCCCGGGCGATCCGGACGATCCCCTCGTTGACCTTGTCCTGGATCGCGAGCCCGTTCTTCTGGACCTCGAAGTAGACATTGTCATCGCCGACGGCATCGATCAGCTCGTGGGCGTGGGCGCGCGCATCATCGGGACGCTCGCCCATCAGGTGCTGGCAGAAGCGCGACTGCAGGCAGCCGGTGAGGGCAATCAGACCCTCGCCGTGGGCCGCCAGCTGGGCCATGTCGACCCCCGGCTTGCCC
The DNA here is from genome assembly GCA_963744195.1 of uncultured Solirubrobacterales bacterium. Lineage (GTDB taxonomy): Bacteria > Actinomycetota > Thermoleophilia > Solirubrobacterales > Solirubrobacteraceae > Palsa-465. Next base: position 26,887 of record CAVUSY010000009.1, on the reverse strand, counting down.
CGCTGGTAGCCGTCCAGGAAACCCGCCGAGGAGAGCTTGACCAGATTCCGGTAACCGGCTGGGTTGGACGCCAGCAGGGTCAGGTGAAAGCGCTCGAACCGGCCCGGCCCGCGACGGGCGTGATCCTCGACGATGTACACCTCGCACCCGATGATCGGCTTGACCCCGTGCTTGCGACAGGCGGTGAACAGCTCCACCGTGCCGTTCATCACGCCGTGGTCGGTGAGCCCCAGGGCCGGCTGACCGAACTCCGCGGCCCGGGCCGCCAGCGCCTCCACCTTGCACGCCCCGTCGAGCAGCGAGTACTCGGAGTGAACGTGGAGGTGGGCGCAAGTGGGAGTCATCGGCGGCGTGTTCGAGGATAGGCATCGCGGCGGACGCCGTGGCCGTCCGGGGCGGCCGCCCGAACGCGATTTAGTCGCTCTGTGCGCGCTTGATCCACTTGCGCAGCAGGGCCAGCGGCCAATCCTCGCCGGTCACCGCCACCGACTCCGGGCGCTGGCCCGATAGCACCAGCGTCAGCGCTTGGGCGGGGCCGGTGATGGTGGTGGCGATCCGGTCGCCGGGAGCCTCGTCGGTGACCTGGACGGGGTGGCCGTCGCGGACCAGCAGATACCAGGTCCCGGCCTCGCCGGCGTAGGCCAGCGTGAACCGCTCGCCCGCCGTCCACGCGGGCTGGATCATCCGCGCGACGAGCGTGAGCGCCATCTCGGGCGGGAGACGCACGCCGGCTTGGTACAGGCCGGGAAGGTCAAGCCGGACCCCGACCAGAGACCGCAGCGCGGTGAGCCGGTCACGCCGGCCCCGGACCCGGGCGACGCCGCGGCTCAGGCGCCGGCGCAGCGGGCCAAGCGTCAGCAGCCGGGCGATCGCGGCGGGCTCGCCGAGCAGCTGGAAATCGACCTCACCGCCCGGCCGCGGGCCGTCGGCGTAGCGGATCACCGGCGCGCCGTCCTTGACCGTGACCCGTGCGCAACCGCGGTGGCCGCCCAGCACCAGGTCGTAGGCGACGGGCTCCGCGAACGCGGCACGCTGGGCCGGCAGCAGCTCCAGCAGCAGTCGCCCGGCCGCGTCGGGGTCGGTCCGGGCCAGCGCTGTGAAGATCGGCGCCAGCCACGGCTTGACCGGGCTGTCCGGGAGCGGAGCGGCGGGCGGGGCCGGCTCGGCTTCGGGGTCGTGCGGCGCGATCGCCTCGCGGAGACGGACGCGGGCGAAGTTGAGCCGCTCCGCTTCGACCACCTGGCCCGGAGCGGTGGGCGGGGTCCCCTGGCCCGGCGGGGCGGGCGGGGACTCCTGGCCCGGCGGGACCGGAGTCGACTCCTGGCCCGGAGGGGCGGGCGGGGGCTCCTGGCCCGGATCCGCTGCCGCCTGCAGCTCCCGGAGGGCGTTGCGCAGCTCCTCGATCGCCTCATGGGCCTGCTGGGAGCGCCGGCGCCGATCGCCCGCCTCACGCGCGAGCGCCTCCGCCCGCTGCTCCGCCGCCGTTCGGGCCGCCCGCTCATCGGCCCATGCCGAGCGCAGGCCGTCGAGCTCCCGGCGCAACTCGGCCAGGATCGTCGCGGTCCGCCGCTCGATCAGCACCCGGGCCGCCAGTTTGGCCTCGGCATCGATCATGCGCGCTCGCAGCGAGGCCTCGGCGCCGGCGCGGGCGTCAAGCTCGCCGCGGAGAGCGGCGATCAGGGCGCTGGAGGTATCCGCGGCGAGCTCTGGCGCGGGCGCGGGCGCGGCCGGGGTCGGGCGCGCCGCCGCGGTCGGAACGGGGGCCGGCCGATGAACGGGAGGATGCAGATCCGATGCCGCACCGCGCTCCGGCTCCGTCGGCACCCGGCGCTCCGCGTTCGCCCGCCGGCCGATCAGGCTCCGTTCGAACTGCAGCCGGCTGAGCTCCGCGGTGGCGCGGTCTCGGACCTCGGTGGCCCCATGCTCGACCTCGGTGGCTCCGTGCTCGGCCTCGGTGGCTCTGTCCTCGGCCTCGGTGGCTCGGTGCTCGGCCTCGGTCGCGCGCCGCTCGGCGCGCTCGCGGGCCGCCGCGGCGGCGGCGGCGATCTGTTCGGCCTCATCACCGCGGCGGCGAGCCTCGCGAAGCCGGGCCTCCAGCTCCCGGATCCGCTCTTCGGCGGCGGCCAGGTCTCCGAGCGCCTGCCGGGCTCGCGCGCCCTCCCCCGAGCGGGCCGACAGCTGGCGGCCGAGGTCGCGCCGCAGCGCCTGTTCGGCGTGAGCCCGCTGCTCGGCGGCGCGGCGCGCCCGCTCGCGCTCGGCCAGCGACGCTGACAGCTCCTCCGCCTCCCGGCGCGCGGCGGCCAGTGCGTGCTCGAGCGCGTGCACCCGATCCGACAGCTCCGCGGCGGCCGCCTCGGCCTCCTTGGCCCGCCGCCGGGCGCTCTCGGTCTCGAGCTCCGAGCTGGCCGGGTGCAGTCCCCCCTCCTCGGCCGGCTCGAGCGGCGACGGGAGATCTGTCCCGAACTCCTCACCGCCTTCCGCGGTCCCGAGCGGCTCCACGGCGCCCGGGAGCGCCACCACCACGGAGCCGAACTGAAGCCACGCGCGACCGCCGAGATCAGGCGCGAGCGCGATCGGAACGGCGAAACTGATCCGCCAGGTTCCCGGTCCGGCGCCGGTCAGGCTCGGCGGCTCGGGCATGGCGGGAAACCGATGACGCCGTCCCTGAGCCTCGATCACCAGCGTCGGCTGGCCGCTCCAGGCCGGCCGCCGGCGGCGCCAGCGGCCGGTCACGCGGACGGTCAGGGTCTCGCCGCCCTCGGAGAACCACTCCACGGCTTCGATGCCGAGCATTGATGGGGCTCCGGGCGGGTCACTCATGCGCGCCTCGACGGTATTTGCCCCGGCGGACGGACGCCGTCACTCAACCCGGGCCAGGCCGGGATCGATCCTGGCTACCCGCTCGAGCCTCCGCTGCGCAACTGGTCGGCCAGCGCCTTGGCGTCGGCCAGCAGGCGCTGGGCCTGACCGAGGTCTCCCCCTTCGGCCCCCACCCGCTCGCGGGTCGCCGCCAGCTCGGTGCCCAGACGTTCGAGCTCGGTTCGCAGCCCCGCCACCTCGCTCCTGGCGGCGTCGCGGGCGACGTTGGCGGCCGCCAGCTCCTCGCGCAGTCGCGTCGCCTCGGCCGCTCGGCGCTCGGCGTCAGCCCGGACGCCGCCGGCCTGATCGCGCAGCGCCGCGATCTCCGCCACGCTTTCGTCGCGCGAGGCGGTCAGCGAGGCGAGCTGGCGCCGCATCTCGTCACGTTCGCGCTCCAGTTCCGCGATCCGCCCCTGCAACTCGCTCCGCTGGCGTTCGACCCCGCCGGTCAGGCGCTCCAGCTCCACTCGCAGCTGGCCGTGGGTGGCCTCGAGTGCGGCCTGCATCGAGGACCGGGCCTCGAGCTCGGATTGCGCGTCGGCCAGCGCCCCGCGCACCCGGGCGGCGTCGGCGGTGCGCTCCTCGAGCTCGGCGTGCAGAGCCGCCACGGTCTCCCTGAGCAGCAGGTCCTCGAGCGGACCGGAGCGGGGCGTGTCTGACTCCGGGCGAGTCGGGCCGCCGGGCTCCGCGGGCGGCGGCGGCGCGGACGGCTCCGGGGGCGGCGGCGGCGGCGCAGATGCCTCCCGGGGCGACGGCGGCGGCGCAGATGCCTCCGGGGGCGACGGCGGCGGCGCAGACGGCTCCGGGGGAGGACGCGGCGGCTCGGGTGGCGGGACCGGAATCACCGAGCTGCCCAGCCACAGCGCCGCCTGACCATCGTGGCGGGGCTCGGCCCAGGACGGCAGCGTGAAGCTCGCGCTCCAGTGCTCGGGATCTTCGGACGGCGGCTCGCGGCTGGCGGTGAACCGGTGGCGACGACCCTGCACCTGCACAACGAGCAGCTCCTCCTGCTCGGCGCCGGCCGGATCGAGCCAGCGGCCGGTCAGCTTCAGGCGCACGGTGTCGGTGGTCAGCGGGGCGCTCTCGATCAGATCGATGGCGAGCGGGGTCGGGGCGGGGGCGCGGGTGGTCATACCGTCAGGCGACCGGGCGCAGGGGCTGGCGTCAGGCCGGTTCCAGGCTTTTCGGTGAAGTCACCGCTAATCCTGTTGGGCCCGTGTAAGAGTCGTCTATTCCGCAGCGGAGCGGCGCCCGGCCACGACCACGCCCGCCAGCACCGCGACCGACATACCGGCGATCGCCGCCTTGCGGCCGGTTCCCTGCATGCGCCGCCGCAGGTACCACTTGCTGCCCTGCCAGACGGCAAAGCCGAGGAGCTTGTATCCCATGGAGTCGATGCTACCCGTCCGGCCGGTTTCTCAACTGCCAGGCCATGCGCGACTGCAATGACCACAGCTCGATGAAGCCCGGCGAGGCCTCCTGCGAGAACAGACCGCCGGATTCGGCGAACGTCGCCAGCTGGGCGTCGTAGACGGCGTTGGGCGAGGAGCGGGTGACCGCCCGGACCGACCCCTTGAACAGCTTGAGGCCGACCGTCCCGCTCACCTGCGCATTGACCGCATCCATGTAGGCGTCGAGGTCGGAGCGCAGCGGCTCCCACCACAGGCCCGCGTAGACCAGGTAGGCCCACCTCTGGTCCAGCGTGGGCTTGAGCTGGTTCTGATGGATGGTGCCCACCAGCTTCTCGAGTTCCTGGTGGGCGAGCAGGATGATCGCCGCGGCCGGAATCTCGTAGATGTCGCGGACCTTCAGCCCGACGATCCGGTCTTCGATGTGGTCGACGATCCCGACACCGTGGCGGGCCCCGATCTCGGCCGCGCGCTCCAGCAGCGCCACCAGCTCCATCGCCTCGCCATTGAGCGCGACCGGCACGCCGCGCTCGAACTCGACCGTCACGACCTCGGGTTCGTCGGGCGCCAGCTCGGGGCGGGTGACGAGCTGGAAGACGTCGTCGTCGGGGGCGTGATCGAGATCCTCGATCCAGCGTCCCTCGCTGGAGCGGCCCCACAGGTTGTCGTCGATCGAATAGGGCGCCAGCTCGGTCCCGCCCTTGACCGGGATGCCGTGCTCGCGCGCGTAGGCGACCTCCTCGTCGCGTCCCATCCGCCAGGTGCGCACGGGGGCGATCACCTTGAGCTCGGGCGCCAGCGTTGCGACCGTCGCCTCGATCCGCACCTGGTCGTTGCCCTTGCCGGTGCAGCCGTGAGCGACCGTGTCGCAGCCGGTGCGGCGGGCATATTCGACCGCCAGCTTGGCGATCAGGGGCCGTCCCAACGCGGTGAACAGCGGGTAGCCGAGCCCATAGACGCCGTTCGCCTTGATCGCCGGCACCACGTACTCATGCGCGAACTCCTCACGAGCGTCCACCACGTGGGCCTCGACCGCGCCGATCTGCAGTGCCTTGCCCCGGACGACGTCGTAGTCCTCCCCCGGCTGTCCGAGGTTGACCGTCAGCGCCACCACCTCGGCGTCGTACTGGTCCTGGATCCACTTGAGCATCACGCTGGTGTCCAGGCCACCGCTGTAGAGCAAGAGGACGCGGTGGACGTGCTCAGGCTGCGCCTGGTAAGACGCGGTCGATTCTGCGGGTCGCTGAAAGGCCGTCATGTCGAGCCCGCAAGAGTATTGGTCGGCGCCCGGCCGGGCCGAGTCCGCGTCACGCCGAGCCGAACGTGGACTTGACCAGCCGATGCTGCTCGTCAGCGGCCAGGGCAGCGAAGGTCTCGGCGAACTCCGCGCGGGCGGCCAGCTCGTCGGCTCCGAGCCGGTCGACCAGGACTCCCATCGCCATCAGCGCGGCGGGGCCCCCGGGGAGAGTCGCCACCTCGTCGGCCAGCGAGCGCAGCAGGGTGATCTGGACCTCTCGGTCCTGGTGGCGACCGAGCACTTCCTGCAGGCCCTTGAGCGACTTGACCAGTGGAGCCACCACCTCCGGCGGGAACAGCTTGACGCCGAACAGCTCCAGCAGGTAGCGAAGCTCCTTGCCCTTCTTGCGCAGCTCGTGGTAGTCCTCGGCCGGACTGTCCTCGTCGATCCGCCGGCCCAACCGCAGCACCCGCTTGTAGGCGGCGCGGATCCGGTGCCCGGCGAGGCGGCCGATCGGCTCGGTGGCGGCGGGACGGTCCGCGAGCTCGTACTCGGTCAGCGACTCCAGCAGCGCGTCCCAATCGGACAGCAGATCCTCGGCCCGGCGGGAGCGCAACGCCCTGGTCATGTCGCCGTGGGCCGCCAGCCGCCAGTGGCCGATCACCTGTCGCAGCGGATCCAGATCGGCGCGGATCGGCTCGGGAAGCAGATCGCGCATCGACTCGAACTCGTTCAGATAGACATCGAGGTCCCGCGCCTCACCGGTGGCGCGCTGAAGCCAGCGAAACTCGCTGCGAAAACCGCCCAGCTCGAGCGCCGGGAACACCCCGGCGAGCTGGCGCTGCACGGTGCGCGAGCGGCGCACCGAGATCCGCAACCGGTGCAGATGCTCGGCGTCCTCGCCGACAAAGGCGCCCTCACGATTGCGGCGGATCACCTCCAGCAGCGCGCGCAGCACCATCGCCGCGCCGGCGTCGGCGCGCTGCTCGGCGGCCAGGGGGACGTCGATCTTGGCGCTGGTCGCCGCGCTCACGCCAGCAGCTCGCTGAGACGCCCCAGCGCGTCGTCGATCTCGTCCTCGGTGACCACCAGCGGTGGCTCGAGCCGGACCGTGACGGGGCCGGTGGCGTTGACGACCAGGCGGCGCTCCAGCAGCGCCCGGCGGGCGATCTCCGGCGCCGACACACCGTCAGCGAGGTCAAACCCGACCATCAGGCCGCGCCCGCGAACCGAGACGACACGGGGCAGTCCCTCCAGCCCGGCCCGAAGCCGCTCACCGAGCGTGCCGACCCGCTCCAGCAGGTCCCGATCGGAGCAGATCTCGAGCGCCACGAGCGCGGCCGAGGCGACCAGCGGGCCGCCGGCGAAGGTAGAGCCGTGGTCGCCGGGGGCGAACACGTCAGCCAGGCGGGGTCCGGTGATCAGGGCGCCGATCGGCAGCCCGCCGCCGAGCGCCTTGGCGCTGGTGATGGCGTCGGGCACCACGCGGGTCTGCTCGTAGGCCCACAGCGTCCCGGTCCGCCCCATGCCGGTCTGGATCTCGTCGAAGATCAGCGCGGCGCCGGTGCGATCGCAGGCCTCCCGGGCGGCCCGCAGCAACTCGTCGGGCAGCACGTTGATCCCCGTCTCGCCCTGGATCGGCTCCAGCAGCACCGCGGCGGTGTCGGAGTCGACCGCCGCCGCCAGCGCCGCGGCGGACTTGGGCACCACCACGAACCCGGGCACCAGCGGGGCGAACGGAGCCTGCTTGGACTCCTGCGGGGTGCCCGACAACGCCCCGTAGGTCCGCCCGTGAAACGCCTCCTGCAAAACCACGAGGTTCCCGCGCGGCCGGGCCCGACGCGCCAGCTTGATCGCGGCCTCGTTGGCCTCGGCGCCCGAGTTGCACAGGAACACCTTGCCCCCCAGCGAGCTCTCGGACAGCCGTGCCGACAGCCGCAGGGCCGGCGCCGTGTAGTACAGGTTGGTGGCGTGGGTCAGCTGCCCCGCCTGCTCGCGAATCGTGTCCACGATCCGGGGGTGGCAGTGGCCGACGTTGAGCACCGAGATCCCGGCCAGGAAGTCCAGGTACTCGTGGCCATGCTCGTCCCACAGCCGGCAGCCGGATCCGCGTACGAACTGCACCGGGTTGCGGACGTAGGTGGGGATCGCGTAGTCACGCTCGAGCTGCTGCAGCTCGGCCAGCGTGGCCCCGGTCGCGGACCCGTGACTCGCAGACCCCTGATCCCCAGTCATGACCCTGGCCCGATCTTGGTCCCCTGCCCGGCGTCGGTGAACAGCTCCAGCAGCAGCGAATGCGGAACTCGACCGTCGACGATATGGGCAAAGGAGACCCCGCCGTGGATCGCGTCCAGGCACGCCGCGAGCTTGGGCCGCATGCCCCCCGCCACCCCCACCAGGGCCTCCTGGACATGCTCGGCGCTGGCCTCGGAGATCACGCTGGCGGGGTCGCCCGGGTCCCGCAGCCATCCCGCCACGTCGGTGAGGAACATGATCTTGTAGGCCCCCAGCGCCCGGGCCACCGCGCCGGCGGCCTCGTCGGCGTTGATGTTGTAGGAGTTTCCCTCCCGGTCAGAGCCGACGCTGGCCACCACCGGGATGTAGTCCTGCGCCACGTGCTTGAGGACGTCGACGTCGACCCGCTCGATCCGGCCCACGAAGCCGATGTCCTGCCCGCTGGGGGCGGCCTGGCGCGAGGCCCGGAACAGCAGCCCGTCGTCGCCACACAGGCCGACGGCGGGTTGCCCGTGGCGGCCCAACCGCAGGACGATGTCCTTGTTGACCTTGCCCACCAGCACCATCTTGGCGACCTCGACGGTGGCGGCGTCAGACACCCGCAGGCCGTCGACGAACTCGACGGCGAGATTGAGGCGCTTCATGTAGCTGGTGATCTCGGGGCCGCCGCCGTGTACGACCACCGGGTTCATGCCCACGTACTTGAGCAACACCACGTCGCGCGCGAACTCCTCCTTGAGCGCCGCCTCGGTCATCGCGGCGCCTCCGTACTTGATCACCACCGTCTTGCCGTGGAACTCGCGGATGTAAGGCAGCGCTTCGAGCAGCGTTGCGATGTCACGCATGCGCGCTCCTCACGTCGTGTAGTCGGCGTTGATCGTCACGTATTCATGACCGAGGTCTGAGAAGTACAGCTCGGCCTCGGCGCCGGCGCCCGGCAGCCCGATCTCGTACTCGACCTCCTCGCGCGCCACGGCCGCCGCCAGCGCGGCCTTGTCGTGGGGCACGTAGGCCCCCGCGGTGCAGACCCTCACCCCCTCGATCTCGACGTCGACCGCCAGGGGCGCCGCGCCCGGCAGCGCCGCGCCGGCGGCCTGGACGATCCGGCCCCAGTTGGGGTCCCCGCCGTACAGCGCGGTCTTGACCAGCGCGGAGTTGGCGACCCCCCGGGCCACGGCGTCGACGCCGGCCTGTTCGCCACCGCGCACCACCACCCGCCCGATACGCCTTGCCCCCTCGCCGTCGTGGATCACCATCAGCGCGAGCTGGCGCATGACCGCGTCGAGCGCCTCGCCGAAGCGCAGCTCGTCCTCGGTCTCGGGCGCGATCACCACTCCCGACTCACCGCTGCACTGCAGGATCACCGTGTCGTTGGTGGACAGCTGTCCGTCCACGCTGACGCGCTCGAATGATCGCTTGACGCACACCGACAGCAGCAGGTCGCAGGTCTCGGCGCTCAGCGCGGCGTCGGTCTGCACGAAGCACAGCAGTGTGGCGAAGCCGGGTGAGATCATCCCGGCGCCCTTGGCCTGTGCGGTGAGCGTCACCTCGCCGCCGGGCAGCGTCACCTTCAGGCGGGCCCGCTTCGCAAACGCGTCGGTGGTGCGGATCGCCTCGGCCAGCGCGGCGTCGCCGTCGGGGGCCAGCGCGTGCGAAGCGGCCACCACCCCGCGGGTGACCTTATCCATCGGCAGCGGCACGCCGATCACGCCGGTGGATGCCACCGCCACCTGGTCCTCGGGGGCGCGGGCCACCATCGCCCCGGCGCCCTGCATCTTGGCGGCGTCGTCGAGCCCGGGCCGGCCGGTCGCGGCGTTGGCGTTGCCGGAGTTGACCACCACCGCCCTCAGCGCGCCGAGCCGGCAGCGCTCCTGGCACAGCAGGACCGGCGCCGCCAGCACCCCGGAGCGGGTGAACCGGGCCGCACTGGTGGTGGCTGGAGCGTCGGAGACCAGCAGGCCCACGTCGAGGGCGCCGGTGGGCTTGATCCCCGCCGCCACGCCCGCGGCGCGGAACCCGGCCGGGAGCCCGGCGCCGGTGAGCTCGGTGACCTGTGGCAGCGGCTCGATCCAGCGGCTGGAGAAAAATCCGCTCTGGGTACTCACGTGCCGGCCTCCCTCGCCAACCGCGTGACGCAGGTCACGTGATCCCCTCCCCTTCCGGCCGGCCGAACATCAGGTTGAGGTTCTGGACCGCCTGGGAGGCCGCGCCCTTCCACAGGTTGTCGATCGCCGCGAATACGATCACCCGCCCGGTGCGCTCGTCACGGTGCACGGAGATCCGGCAGATGTTGGTCTCGCGCACGTCGCGGACCCCGGGCGGAGCCCCCGCGAGCTCCACGAACGGCTCGGAGTCGTACATCTCGCGGTACAGCCCCTCGATACCGTGCGCCGGCGCGTCGCCGGCCAGGGTGACGTAGCAGGAGACGAGCTCGCCCTGATCGAGCGGCAGCAGGTGCGGGGTGAAGGTGACCTTGAGGTCGGCCCCCAGCGCCGCCAGCTCCTGCTCGATCTCGGGCGTGTGGCGGTGGCGCGGCACGCCGTAGGGGCTCACGTTCTCGTCGACGGTTACGAAGTGGGTCTTGTCGGTGGCAGCGCGCCCCGCGCCCGAGACCCCCGACTTGGCGTCGATCACCACATCGGCCAGCAGTCCGGCTTGGGCCAGCGGCGCCAGCGCCAGCAGCGTCGCGGTGGGGTAGCAGCCCGGATTGGCGACGATCGCGGCGCCGCGGATCTGCTCGCGGTAGCGCTCCGGCAGGCCGTATACGGCCTGCGGAAGCAGCTCCAGCTCGGGGTGGGGCCGGTACCACTCCTCGTAGACGGCGGGGTCGCGCAGGCGGAAGTCGGCACTCAGATCGACCACGCGCACGCCCCGCTGGACGAGCGCGGCCACGAGCTCAGCGGCGGCCCCGTGCGGGTAGGCGACCACCGCCGCGTCGACGCCGGCATGGCGGTCGAGATCGAGCTGCTCCAGCTCGAGCCCCACGCGGTGGTGGGGGTACAGATCGTCGAGGCGCCGCCCCACCTCGGAGCGCGAAGTCACAGCAGCCAGCCCGAACGACGGGTGGCGATGCAGCAGCCGAGCGCTCAGCGCTCCCGTGTAGCCGGCCGCGCCGAACACGGCGACGCTAGGAGTCACGGACCCTCCCCTGCAGCTGCTCGGACAGCGCGCCGGCGATCTTGCCCCGCTTGGCGGCGACCTCGGCGTCAGTGAGCGTGCGGTCGGGCGCGCGGAAGTGCAGCCGCAGCGCCAGCGAGACATGGCCGGCCCCGAGCCGGGCCTCGTCGCGGTAGACGTCGAAGATCTCGGCACCGGTCAGCAGCGGCGCGCCGGCCCGCCTGACCACGGCGATGACGTCCTCGGCAGAGACCGCGTCGGACACGATCACCGCCAGATCCTCACGGACCTCGGGGAAGCTGGTCACGTCGCGGTAGGCGCTCACCAGCGTGGCGTGCTCGGTCACGAGGTCGAGGTCGAGCTCGAATGCCGCGATCGTCCCCGACTCGTCCCAGCTCGCGGCCACGAGCGGATGGATCTCGCCGATCCAGCCCGCCGGCTGGTCGGCGACCAGGATCTGCGCGCAGCGACCCGGGTGCAGGAACGCCTCCGGTTCGCCGGTCGCCTGCACGCTCCAGGCAACGCGCAGGGCGTCGAGCATTCCGGCCACTACGCCCTTGGCGGCGAAGAAGTCAGCCGGCGCCGGTGAGGGCTGGCGCCAGGTGGGCGGGCGCACCGGGCCGGTCAGCACCGCCGCGATGTGATCGGGCTCGCTCGGCCGGGGCTGGGCGGGATCCGGGTCCGGGAGGTACACGGCGCCCGCCTCGAACAGCCGCACCGCCGCCGCCCCGTGCGCCCGGTTGCGCTGCAGAACGTCGAGCAGCGAGCCGAGCAGGGTGGTGCGCAGCAGCGCCTGGTCGCCGGACATCGGGTTCTGGAGGGCCACTGCGGGGCGACCGGTCAGCCGCAGCCGCTCACCCAGGTCGGGTCCGGCGAAGCTCCAGCCCACGATCTCGTGCAGCCCCTGCGCGGTCAGCGCGTCGCACGCCTGGCGGCGCAGGCGCTGGTGCGGGGTGAGCCGCCCCCAGGCGCCGTGGCGGGACGGGAGCGTGGCCGGCAGCGAGGCCAGCGCGCCGAGCCTGGCCACCTCCTCGATCAGGTCCGCCTCCCGGGTCACGTCGGCGCGGCGAAACGGCGGCACCGTCACGTCGAGGCCGTCGGGCGCATCGACGACGGTGAACTCCAGCGCACGCAGGATCTCGGCGCAGCGGTCGCGCGGCAGATCGACGCCGAGCAGCCCACTGACGCGTGCGTCGCGCAGCCGGATCGTCTTCGGGGCGGGTCCGGGGCCGCCGGTGTCGATCGTTCCGGGCAGCGGGCGCGCACCGCAGAGATCGATCATCAGCCGGGTGGCGACCGCCTGGGCCTCCATGGCCTGCTCGGGCTGCAGGTGCTTCTCGAACCGCGCCGACGCCTCGCTGCGCAACCCCAGCCGCAGCGACGTGCGATGGATGTTGGCGCCGTCCCAGTTGGCCGCCTCCACCAGGACCCGGGTGGTGTCTGATCCGACCTCCGAGCGGGCGCCGCCCATCACCCCGGCGATCGACGTCGGTCCGTCGCCGTCGGCGATCAGCACCATGTCCTCGTCGAGGGTCCGGATCTGCCCGTCGAGGGTCTCGATCGTCTCGCCGTCGCGGGCCCGGCGCACGGTCAGCTGACCGCCGGCGATCCGGTCCAGATCGAAGGCGTGCAGTGGCTGGCCGGTCAGGAGCATCACGTAGTTGGTGATGTCGACGACGTTGGAGATGGGGCGCTGCCCAGCCGCCATCAGCCGGGCCTTGAGCCACAGCGGCGAGGACCCCAGCTTGACGTCCTCAAACGCGCGAGCGGTGAAGCGGGGGCAAAGGTCGGGGCACTCGACGCTGACCTTCACGACGTCGAGGTCGCCCGGGACGCCCGGGTCCTCGCGCCACGGAGGCGGCTGCAGCGCCGCGCCGGTGGCGGCGTGGACTTCCCGCGCGACTCCGTACATCCCCAGGCAGTCGGGCCGGTTGGGCGTCACCTCGAGCACCAGCACGTCGGTGGCGATCGTCAGCACACGGTCCAGCGGAGTGCCGGGCGCGAGGCCGTCGGCCAGCACCATGATCCCATTGTGGTCGGTCCCGATCGCGACCTCGTCCTCGGCCAGGATCATCCCGCTGGAGGATTGACCCCGGAGCTTGGCCACCTTGAGCTTGGTCCCGTCGGGCATCACCGCGCCCGGCTTGGCCACGGCGACGGTCTGACCGGCGGCGACATTGGGCGCTCCGCACACGATCTGGCTGGGCTCACCGTCGCCGGTGTCGACGACGCACACCCGCAGGCGGTCGGCGTCGGGGTGCTGCACGGCGCTGAGCACCCGGCCCACGACAAACCGATCGAGCGCCGTCACGCCGTGGCGCTCCACCCGCTCCACCTCGGTCCCGGTCATCGCCAGCCGCTCGGCCAGCGCGGACGCATCGAGATCCGGGCGTGAGTACTGGTGGAGCCATTCGAGCGGGACGCGCACGGCCTAGAACTGCTCCAGCAGCCGGATGTCGTTGTCGTAGAACAGTCTCAGGTCGGGGACGCCGTGCTTGAGCATGGCGATCCGCTCGATCCCCATCCCGAACGCGAACCCCTGCACCTGCTCGGGGTCATAGCCGGACTCGCGCACATGCTCGAACACATTGGGGTCGACCATCCCCGCCCCCAGGATCTCGATCCAGGCGGTCCCCTTGCACAGGGGGCAGCGCCGGCCGTCGGACGTGATTCCCGCCACACAGTTGAAGCACGACACGTCGACCTCCACACTCGGCTCGGTGAAGGGGAAGAAGTGCGGCCGCAGACGAACCTCGCGATCCTCGCCGAAGATCGCGCGCGCGAACGTCAGCAGCGTGCCCTTGAGGTCGGCCAGGGTGATGTCGTCGTCGACCGCGAGGCCCTCGATCTGATGAAACTGGGGCGTGTGGGTGGCGTCGGAGTCGGGACGGTAGACGCGGCCGGGAGCGATGATGTAGATCGGCGGCGGCTGGCCCTCCATGGCGCGGACCTGGACCGGCGAGGTGTGGACGCGCAGCAGCAGCGCCTCGGGATCGAAGATGTCGGCGGCCGGCTCGACGTAGAACGTGTCACTCAGCAGTCGCGAAGGATGGGTCGGCGCGAAGTTGAGCGCGTCGAAGTTGTAGTACACGGTCTCCACGTCGGGGCCCTCGACGACATTGAAGCCGAGCCCCACGAACACGTCCTCGATCTCGCGCCAGGTCTGGGTGATCACGTGCAGCCGGCCGATGGCGGGCAGCGGATCGGCCGGCAGCGTCACGTCGATCCGGTCCTGCGCCAAGCGCTCGTCGAGCTCGGCGGCGGCGAGCTCACCGGCCTTGCGCTCGATCGCCGTCTCGAGCGCCCGGCGGGCCTGGTTGGCGGCCTTGCCGGTGGCCGCGCGCTCGGCGGGTGGCAGGGCGGCGACTCCACGCAGCAGGTTGGGGAGCTCCGCCTTGCGGCCGAGATAGCGGATCCGGACGTCCTCCAGCGCGGCCGAATCCCGGGCGGCGGCGATGGCGGCCGTGGCCTCGGTCTCGATCTGCGCGATCCGCTCCGTCATCAGCGCGCCATCCTAGTTACCTCGTAGAGCGCCACCGTGGCCGCCATCGCGGCGTTCAGCGAGTGCGTCTGAATGGGAATGTGCGCGATCTGATCGGCCGCTGCGACGAGCTCATCCGGGAGCCCGTCGCGCTCAGCTCCGATCAGCAGGGTCAGCTCACCCCCGTCGGCGTCGGGGAGCTCGCGCAGGGGCGCTCCGGCGTCGGCGACCAGCGCGATCTTGCGTCCCGGCAGCTCCTCGAGCCGGTGGGCGCGGGAAAGTGGGACCGCGAACACCGCCCCCATGCTGGCCCGGACCGCCTTGGGGCCGTAGGGGTCTGCGCTGCCCCGGCCCACCGCCACCGACGAGGCACCGAACGCCTGCGCGCTGCGCAGCACCGCCCCCACGTTGCCGGGGTCCCCGACGCCGTGCAGGTAGACGCACAGCGGTCCGGTGGGGGGCCGCCAGCGCTCCTCGTAGACGGCCATCGCCCGTGTCCCCGACCCCAGCGACGATGCGGCGGCCAGGATCGCGGGCTCAACCTCGGTGCCCTCGAGCCCGCTGCCGGCGGCGCAGAAGCGCTCCAGCGCCGGCCAGCCGGCGGCGTCGGCGGCGGCCAGCAGGTCCTCGCCCTCGGCCACGAACCGCGCGCTGGCGTCGCGCCGGCGGCGTCGCTGCAGGAGCTTGCGGACCTCTTTGAGCTTCTCGTTGTGGGGGCTGGTGATGGTCATGGACGAAAAAAAGGCGCCGGCTTCGTCTGAAGCGGCGCCCGGGTGGCGGTGCTGGTGACGTGGGCTGTGGCTCAGCCGGTCGCCAGCGCCTCACGGGCGCGCTCGGCAAAGCGTCGGAAGGTGTCGGCGTCGCGGACCGCGATGTCGGCGAGGATCTTGCGATCGAGTTCGATCCCGGCGGCCTGCATGCCATGGATGAACTGCGAGTAGGACATGCCGTTCTGGCGTGCGGCGGCGTTGATCCGCGTGATCCACAGGCGGCGGAAATCACGCTTGCGGTTGCGCCGGTCCCGGTAGGCGTACTGATCGGCCTTGAGCACCGCCTCCTTGGCGGTGCGGTAATGGCGGCTGGCGTCACCCCGGTAGCCCTTGGCGAGCTTGAGCGTGGCGCGACGCTTCTTGCGGGCATGGACTGAGCGCGTGACACGGGTCATTTGCGCTTGGCTCCCAGCATCCGCTTGACCCGCAGCTCGTCGCTCTTGGAGATCTCGGCCGGTTGCCCGAGGCGGCGCTTACGCTTGGGCGACTTCTTCTCCAGGATGTGGCTGGTAAAGGAGTGCCGTCCGCGGACCTTGCCGGTCGCGGTGATCTTGAAGCGCTTCTTGGCGCCCGAGTGGGTCTTCATCTTCGGCATGGCGAAGCCAGAGTAAAGCAGACGCCTGTCTCAGCGAAGCGATCGCGATCCGCGGCCGCTAGGGCCGTTTAAGCCGCAGCGTCACTCGGGGTAGGCGCGACGCTGTCGGCGGCGCCGTTCTGATGCCCATTCCCCTGACCCTCCGCGCCCGCGACGTCGCGCGGAGTATCGCCGTTGGCCTCGGGGGCCTGTGACTCCGGCGCCTCGGGCTGGCGCGGCTTTGGCTCCGGCGCTTCCGGCTCGGGCGGCTTTGACCCCGGCGCCTCGCCCGACAGCACGGTCTTGGACGGCGCCAGCATCATCGTCATGTTGCGCCCGTCCTGCAGAGGGGTCTGCTCCACCACGCCGACATCCGAGAGCTCCTCGGCGAGCCGGTCGAGCAGCGCGGTGCCGCGCTCGGGATGGGTTACCTCGCGCCCGCGGAACATGATCGTCACCTTGACGCGGTCCTTGCCCAGCAAGAAGCGCCTGACGTGGCCCTTCTTGGTGTCGTAGTCGTTCTGGGCGATCTTGGGGCGGAACTTGATCTCGCGGATCGTGATCTGCTGCTGGTGCTTGCGGGCGGCCTTCTGCTTCTGGGCCTGCTCGTACTTGTACTTGGAGTAGTCCAGTACGCGGCAGACGGGCGGGCGCGCCTCGGGGGCCACCTCCACCAGGTCAAGGTCGCGCTCCTGGGCGTAGGCCAAGGCTTCGGCGGTCTTGACGACGCCGATCTGCTTTCCGTCCTCACCGACGAGCCGGACCTCGGGCACGCGAATGCGGTCGTTTATTCGAGTCTGGTCCCGCTCCGGCGGACGCCGGTCAAACCGGCGGGGTACCGGCACTAGCTATTGGCGCGGCGGCGTGAGATCAAGCGCCGGGCCGTATTTGGTGCAGTGCGATCAACGGATCAAAGTATAGCGGCGTGGGCAGGCTCGCGAGGGCAAATTTCGGGGGCACCTCCTGGTCGGCGACTAGGCCCGGGAGCGCGTCGTGGTGAGGATGACGATGCGCTGGGCGAATTCGCCGACCGCCACCGAGCCCGTGGCCCCGGACCTGTGCTCGCGCACGCTGACCTGGCCAGCCTCGCGCTCGCGATCACCGACGATCAGCATGAACGGGATCTTGCGCAGCTCGGCGTCGCGGATCTTGCGTGACACCGACTCGGTGCGGTCGTCGAGCTCCGCGCGCACGCCGGCGTCGCGCAGCTCCTCCAGGACGGCGCCGGCGTACTCGAGGTGGCGATCTGAGATCGGCAGCACGATCGCCTGGACCGGCGTCAGCCAGACCGGCAGCTCGCCCCGCTCGTGCTCGAGCAGGATCCCGATGAAGCGCTCGAAGGAGCCGAACATCGCGCGGTGGATCATCACGGGGCGGTGCTCGGCGTTGTCGGCGCCGGTGTAGGTCAGCCTGAACCGCTCGGGAAAGTTGTAGTCGAGCTGGATGGTGCCGAGCTGCCACGAGCGCCCCAGCGAGTCGGTCATGTGCATGTCGATCTTGGGCCCGTAGAAGGCACCGTCGCCCTCGTTGAGCTCGTACTCGAGTCCCTGGCTGTCCAGCGCGGCCTTCAGCGCGGCCTCGCTGTGATCCCACAGATCGTCGCTGCCGATGCGCTGGTCGGGCCGCGTCGAGAGCTCCAGCCGGACATCGAAGCCGAAGATCGCGTAGACCGCGAAGCCGAACTCCAGACAGGCGGCGACCTCGTCCTGGATCTGCTCCTCGGTACAGAAGATGTGGCCGTCGTCCTGGATGAAGTGGCGGGTGCGCAGCAGGCCGTGCAGCGTGCCGCTGGGCTCATTGCGATGCAGCGGGCCGGGCTCGGAATAGCGAACCGGGAGGTCCCGGTAGGAATGGGGGCGCATCGAGTACAGCTGGCAGTGCCCCGGGCAGTTCATCGGCTTGAGCGCCAGCGCCCGGTCCTCGGACTCGGTCACGAACATCTCCGTGCGGTACTTCTCCCAGTGGCCGGAGATCTTCCACAGCGAGCTGTCGAACAGGATCGGCGTCTTGACCTCGGTGTAGCCGCGCGCCTGGCCCATCTCGCGGTTCAGCCCGACCAGCGAGTTGAACACGCTGGTACCGGCGGGAAACCAGAAGGCCGAGCCGGTGGCCACGTCGGAGAAGGCAAACAGCTGAAGCTGGGGCCCCAGCCGGCGATGATCGTTGGCGCGCGCCTGCTCCAGGCGCTCCAGGAAGGCGTCGAGATCCTTGCGCGAGAAGAACGCGGTCCCATACACGCGCGTGAGCATCTGCCGGCTGGCGTCGCCGCGCCAGTAGGCGCCGGCCACGGACTGGAGCCTGAACGCCTTTATCCGCTTGGTGCTCGAGGCGTGCGGGCCGCGGCACAGATCGGTGAACGGTCCGTTGGTGTAGAGGGAAACCGTCTCGAGCGGCTGGGCCGGGTCGGCATCGCGCACCAGGTCCTCGATCAGCTCCACCTTGTAGGGCTGATCTTCGGCCCGGAAGCGCTCCAGGGCCTCCCCCACGCTGACCTCGTCGCGTACGAACGGCTCGTCGGCGTCGATGTGGGCCTGCATCCTCGCCTCTATCCGCTCGAAGTCGGCGTCGCTGATGGTCTGGCCGTCCGGAAACTCGAAGTCGTAGTAGAAGCCATCGTCGATCGGCGGCCCGATCGAGATCTTCACGCCCGGATACAGCTCCAGCACGGCTGAGGCGAGCACGTGGGCAGCATCGTGGCGAATCAGCGCCAGCGCGTCGTCGCCGCTGCGCTCGGTGACGATCTCGAGCCGGGCGGCGCCGTCGCCGTTGCCGTGCCGCCGCCGTCAACGTCGGCGTGGCCGGGGGTGAGCGGGCGGGTGAGGTCGCGCACCTCCCCGTCCACCTTGACGGCCAGGGCGGCCCGGGCCAGGCCCGGGCCGATCGCGGCGGCCGCGTCGGCGCCGGTGGCATCGTCGGGCAGCGTCAGCCGGGTGCCGTCGGGAAGCTCGAACTCCATCCGCGTGATGCTAATGGCGCACTCCGAGCGAGTGCGGGCTGGCGCGGCGGCGCGCCCCCAAGGCCTTGACGCCACGCTACATTTACGGACTCCCGGACGATTAGCTCAGCTGGGAGAGCGCCGCCTCGACAAGGCGGAGGTCGCTGGTTCGAGCCCAGCATCGTCCATACCGTCTTTGCAGGTGTTTCGCGGCGTAGTGCCGCGCCAGGGTGGCGGCCGAGCACTTCTGCAGGGATGTTCGTGTGCTCGCCAGGTCGATGCCTGCTCGGGGCTGGCCTCGACCGCCCGCCTGCGCCCGTAGGCGCAGTGAGCGACGAGATCCTCGGCGCCGGATCGAAGCTGAGGCGCTCGTGAGCCGGACCGGCGACGTGCTGGTTACCTCAGATCAGAGCTGAGTTCATCGCTGACCGCGATCAAGTCCGTGATCCCGGCGAAGGTGAGGGCAGCACGCGCCGGTGATCGCTCGGGCACGATTAGCTCCAGCTCCTGGCCTCGCACCCCGAGCTGCTCACGCAGCCGGTAGATGAACTGAATCCCCGCGCTGTCGAGATAGATAAGAGAACTGAGGTCGAGGATGACCCTCAGCGCACTGTTTGGGGTAGAGCGGCCGATCTCAACGCCGACCGCGTTCGCGTTGGAGAGGTCGATCTCGCCGGAGACGGTGACGACCACGCTGTCACCGTGGTCGTCGAAGTCCAGATGGGCAAGCTTCATCCGGCCAACCTTCTCGTCATCGTGACCGTCGTTCCGTCCTCATCGGTACGGATCTTCACGTCCTCCATGGCGGCGCGCATGATCTTCAACCCCCGGCCCCGCTCCGCGCCGCGAGGAGCCCGCCACCGTCCGGTATCGGTGACCGTGATCCTGACCTGTCCGTCGTGCACGGCAGCGGAGAGGTTGAAGGCGGCCGGTGCCGGCGAGTACGCATGCTCCACAGCGTTGGTGCAGGCCTCGCCGACGGCCAGAACGACTTGCTGGATGGCGGCCCAGTCGGCTCCGTGGTGGTGCAGCCACTGCCGCATGACCTGGCGCGATCCTGCCAGCTGGCGTGGCTCCGCCGGGATGTGCAGACTCAACTCCTCAGGCACCTCAGCGCGTTGCAGCGCGACGATTGCCACGTCGTCGCGCAGCCCGTCCATGGGTACGAGACGCTCGATGGCTAGCGCGCACACCTCCTCGGCGCTCTGCGCCCCCGCCAGCGCCTGCGTCAGCGCGACCAGACTCTCGGTCAACGGGGTGCCCGGGCGCTCGATCAGCCCGTCGGTATAAAAGGCGAGGATCTCCTGCGGCGCAAGGGTCAGCTCGTGATTAGAGCGGCGGGTGTAGGTGAATGTCCCCAGAGGCGTCTCAGGGGTCATCTCAACGATCTGCGCACCGCTGAGCTTGACTACCACCGGGGCGAGATGCCCGGCGCTACCCAGGCGCACCACTCCGGTGACCTGATCCAGCTCGGCGTAGGCGACCGTTGCCATCTCCGCTTCGGACATCGAGGCCATGTAGCGGTCGACCTTCTCCAACGTACGGGCGGGGCCGCCCTCATCGACGGCGTAGGCGTGCAGCACCGTGCGCAGTTGCCCCATCAGCGCAGCCGCCCGGACACCGTGGCCGACGACATCGCCGATGGCAATACCCACCCGGCCACCCGACAGCGCGAACACGTCGTACCAGTCGCCGCCAACCTCATCACTGGCCGGGAGATACCGGGCGGCGGTGGCGATGCCCGGTATCTGTGGCAGGCGCGGGGGCAGCAGGCTGCGCTGCAGGATACGAGCGATCCGCCGCTCCTGTTCCAGCGCCGATGACAGCCGGGCCCGCTCGATGCCTGGCGCCGCGCGGGCGGCAGCCAGTTGAAGTACGGCGAGGTCGCGCTCGCCGAACACCCGGGGGTTCAGCGAACCTACGTGCAACACGCCGATCAGGTCGCCTTGGACGATGAGCGGCAGGCCCAGCAGCGAGCGCACGCCCTTTGCCCTCAGGATCGGGTTGACGACGTCGGCCTCGGCAACCTCTGCGATGTAGATAGCGACGCGTTCGGCGGCGATCCGGCCGGCGAACCCTTGCCCGAGCGGGATCCGTACGCCCTGCTCCACCTCCTCCTCGATCCCCTTAGCGGCCCGCGCCTCCAAGGTCCGCCCCGCCTCGTCGAGCAGCAGGATGGCAACCGTGTCGACCTCGAGAGCGTCACGCACGCGCACCAGCAGTTCGTCGAGGAACTCCTCGAGTCCCAGTTCGGACAGCTCAGGATCGCTGAGCCGCTGCAGTGCCCGCAGCCGACCGGACGGCGCCAGCT
Source organism: uncultured Solirubrobacterales bacterium (assembly GCA_963744195.1). Classification (GTDB taxonomy): domain Bacteria; phylum Actinomycetota; class Thermoleophilia; order Solirubrobacterales; family Solirubrobacteraceae; genus Palsa-465. The sequence goes on along the minus strand of CAVUSY010000009.1, from coordinate 5,959 downwards.
CGGCCGCCGCCGGCGGTAGAACGACCTGGCCCGTCCTTGGGGGACGCCGGGGGGCGTCAGAGATGGTCATCGATTTGATTCTGGCAGTCCGCCCGTCAGGTGCGCCCGCCCCGGCCCGCGGCTAGGCGACCGGACCGGTCGTGTCTCCACGTCTTCGCACGGAACGGAGGTCTCGTCGCAGAAGCCCATCCTGGATGCGACGAATACGTGCTTCCCGCGGTGGATGTCGCGCAAATCGAGGCTGTCCGCTCGGGTTTGTTGAATACCGGGATGCCTCAGAACTTCATTGAATGTGATCGTGAGCAGGCGTTTTTGTTGCCGCCGTCGTTGCGGGACTGGTTGCCGGAGGATCATCTCGCGTGGTTCGTGCTCGATACGGTCGCAGGGCTCGATCTCGACGCGTTCTTCGCCGCCTATCGGGCGGACGGGCATGGGCGCGCGGCGTATGACCCGTCGATGATGGTGAGCTTGGTGCTCCACGCGTATTGCACGAACGTGCGGTCCTCCCGGGCGATCGAGCGGCATTGTCGTCAGGACATTGCCTATCGGGTGATCACTGCGAACGTGGTGCCTGATCACGCGACGATCGCGAGGTTCCAGGTTCGTCACCAGCAGGCGCTCGCTGACTTGTTCACCTCAGTGCTGAGGTTGTGCGCGAAGGCCGGGCTGGTCGAGTCCGGGGTGGTGGCGGTTGACGGGACGAAGGTAACCGCGAGCGCCAGCAGCGACTCGAATGTTGACTATGACCGGATCGCCCGGGAGATCATCGCGGAGACGATCGCGACGGATGAGGCCGAGGACGAGCGGCATGGCGATGGGCGCGGTGACGAGCTCCCGCCAGAGCTGCAGACTGAGGCCGGCCGGCGAAAGTGGCTCGCACGAGAACTCGCGCGCGACCAGGCAGAGGATGAGCTCGGCGACAGCGCTGCGAGCGATCCGGTCGAGGGGTTCGACGCCGAGCGGATCGGTCCCAAGGGTCGGCGTGGTTGGCTGCGCGAAGCGCACCGCCAGCTCGAGGCGCAGCGGTGGTTGACCGCCGAGCCGGTCCCCCGCTCTCGAGCTGATCGGTTGCGGTTGGCGGCCGGCTGCTTGGAGGACGAGCTCGACGCGGAATGCCGTGGGAATAGGGCATATGAGGCGATGCGTGAGCAGCGGCGGCTGCACGACAAGCGTCGGCTCGGCGGGCCGACGAAGCCGTTCACACCGCCGCCGATCCCGGCCGGTGAGGTGAACGTGACCGACCCGGACTCCAGACGGATGAAAGGCAACCGTCGCTACATCCAGGGCTACAACGCCCAAGCCGTCGTGAACGAGCAGCAGATCGTGATCGCCGCCGAGATCACGACCGCCGCCGGCGACTTCTCGCAGCTCGGCCCGATGATCGAGACCGCCCTCGACGAGCTCCACCACGCCGGCGTGACTGACAAGCCGTCGGTCGTGGTCGCCGACGCCCAGTACTGGAACGAGCAGCACATGGACACCCTGATCGCTGGTCACGGGATCCCGGTGCTGATACCGCCCGACGGCGGCAAACGCGACGGCGAGCGTCCCGGTTGGACCGGCGGGCGGTTTTCCTTCATGCGACGAGTGCTCACCACCGAACTCGGCAAAGAGCTCTACCGCAAGCGACAAACAGCGATCGAGCCGGTGTTCGGACACACCAAACACAACCGGCAGATCTATCGGTTCAACCACCGCGGCAGACAGGCAGTCAGAACCGAGTGGCGGCTGGTCCTGATGAGCCACAACCTCACCAAGCTCCACCGCCACGAAGCCGCATTAGCCACCTGAGGCAACGCACGGGAGCCGATTCGGCCCCCAACCGCCGAAGCGACCGAGCCGCCGACCGCGTTCCGTCAAGATCCCCCCGTCGGTCGAAAACCTTTGCGCGACGTCCACCGCGCATTGGAGGGCGCGCCTGCGTGGCAGTACTTTGGAGTTCACGATCATCGAGCGACCTCCACGGCCTGGTAGCCGAACCGCTGGGAGATCTCGGCGATCGCCGCGCCGTCGCCGGCCGCCACTGCACGGAAGAAGTGCTCGAAACCACCCGGCGAGCAGATGGAGAGAAAGCGGACCCGCTCAGCGGTCGGATTGGCGAACGTGTGCGGCACCGAACCACTCACATACGCGGCCATTCCCGGCTCCAGCTCCCGGCGCTCATCAAGCTCGGTCACCTGCAGCCGCCCCTCCACTACGAGGTAGGTCTCGTCGAATCCTGGATGGACGTGCAGCGGCGGCCCGGGGAAGAGCGGCGCGGCGCTGTAGTCGCAGACCAGTTGGCTGGCGCTCGCGGTGATGATCCGGATGCGGTTCCCCGCCACCTCGATCAGCTCGCCATCCGCGGCCTCGGGCAGCGCGTGGGTGTCGTCGGTCGTCGGCATGTCGTTCCCTCCAATCGCGTTTTCGTGTGTCGCCGCACATCGTGCTGGGGGACCCGCGAAAGGGGAAACGGAGATCGCTTGTCGCCACAACAAGCGCGCGCTGTCGCACCGGCATACTCCAGCCCCATGGACGTCGAGATGCGCCACCTCCGTGCGCTCCTGGCGCTCGCCGAAGAGCTCAACTTCACCCGCGCCGCCGAGCGGCTGCACCTCACCCAGCAGGCGCTCAGCGGCCAGATTCGCCAACTCGAGGAGCGCGTCGCAACCCAGCTCGTGCAACGCGACTCCCACCGCGTGGAGCTCACCCCAGCTGGGCAGACGCTGCTCGAGCACGCCCGGCCGCTGCTCGCTGGGGCCGAACACGCCATCCTCGCCACCCGTGCCGCCGGCGCCCACCCCGCGCGACTCACCGTCGGGTACGTCGCCCCATTCACCCGGCGCCTCGTCGCCCCAGCCTTCGACACCTTCTACGCCGGGCACCCAGAGACCGAGGTGACGATCCACTTCGCCGGCTTCCTCGACCCCCTAGGCGGACTGCGCGACGGACCGGCTGACGTCGCGATCCTCTACGGCGAGTTCGAACACGACGCCATCGAGCTGCGCCTCCTGTTCAGTGAGCCGCGCGGGATCGCGCTCGCCGCCGACCACCCCCTCGCCGCACGCAGTGAGATCACGATCGATGACCTCATCGCCGAGCCGCTGGTCGAAGTACCCGTCCGCGACCCGATCTGGAGCGACTTCTGGACAGCCGCGCACCATCGCAACGGCGTACCGCCCCGGATCGGCGCCTCAGTAACAACTCTGGACGGCCTGATGGAGGCGATCGGCGCCGGCCTCGGCGTCGCCACGACCGTCGCACCCGCCATCGACATGCTCGGCACGGCAGCAGGTGTCATCTTCCGCCCCGCCCCGGAGCTCTCACCCCTCGACTTCTGGGTCGCCCGGCGCGAACAAGACGACAGACCCCAGGTCGTCGGATTCCTGGAGGCAGCCACCGCGGCTTTGCAGACCGGATCGTAAACAACTTGAATCCGGCTTACCCGTGGCACACCACAACGTTCTCGAGCGATCGGCAAAGAGAACGCAACCCCCAGCGCACGCCCGGGCATTCCCCGGCGAGCGGAACCGCCAGTCACCTGGACAATCGTGGCTGGTCCACGCTGCGTGCTCATGAAGCGGGCGCAAGCGCTGAGAAAACCGAACGCGCCGCGCGCCGGCAACGTCGCCCAGTCGTCGAAGTCGTTGGTGCCGCTTTTGCGAGCGGGCCTCCACCGAACGGGCCTGAGCGGCTGCCGCCGTATGGAGACGCGGCGTTGACCGCGAGGTCGACGCGGCCGTGACGCGCACTGAGGTCCTGTAGGGCAGCAAGGACAGACGCCTGATCGGTTACGTCGACATCGAGCGCCTCAGCGCCTGCGTTGCGTACCTTCTCGAGCGTCTCGGGGGAGCGTGCGGCCCCTGCGACCGTCCAGCCGTCGCTCAGCAGGCGCTCAATCACAGCGAATCCGAGATTCCGCGCGCCGATTACCAAAGCAGTCGGCATCAGATCAGCCCTCCTACCAGCATTTCGAGTGGCCCGCGAGAAATGGCGCCGGAAGACCACGTCCGATCCCTCGTCGAGACTTGTCCGTGCTCGCTCACGGTGTCGTCTCGTTGGCTCCACTGTCTCCCCAGCGCCGGCTGAGCGTCGTGAACGCTGCTCTTCCAAGAAGGCCAGGTTCGCTTGGCCGACCTCGATCAAGTGGTCGTCCGGATCACGCAAGTAGCAACGGAGCTCTGCGCCCCGGTCGATTGGCGGGGTCACGAACTGTGCTCCCTTCGCGCTCCAGTCGTCGTAGACCTCTTGGATGTTGGCGACACGTATGTTCAGGAAGCTGCTGATCGTGTTGGGATCGGGAGTAGTGAGCGTCACGGTTGGCTTGTCATCGGTCGGGCGACCGCCGGTGTTGATGATGATCCAGCTGTTCGCGAGCGCGACGATCGCGGGCTCGCTGTCGGAGACGACTTCGCCGCCGAGGACGTCTGCATAGAAGTCTCGCGAGCGAGCGATGTCCTCCGTCACGATGAAGTGGGTGAGCAGGATGCCCGTTTCAGGGGCAGGGAACGTCGGCATTTCAGTCTCCTTTTGGCGCTCGGGCCTTGTTCTATCGCGCGACCGAGTCGGTGACGGGCAGATCAACCGGTTTCCTGTCAGGGCGTCCGATCGGTCCCGGCTAATTGGCCACCAGCGTGGCCACGAAGCGCTGGATTGCTTCGTATGCGTGGTCCTGAATCCTGGCGTCGTGGAGTTGAGGAAGGATCTCGTCTTGGTCGATGACCGGTCCGGTGATCGTTTTGGCTGCGCTTGCGTAGAAGACGCCGCTCTGCAGTGATGTGTCCGTTACGGCGTCCGCCAGGCGCTTCGCGCCGATGTCGAGCTTGTGCCCGATCCCCAATGCCGGCGCAACGTAAGGAAGGAAGATCCGGTTGGCGATGATGCGGAGAAGCGCCGGCTGGTCGCGCAGCGCCTCGGTCCCAGCCGTGTTTCCGGGCGACATCGTGACGAATCTGAGCTCGGGATGCCTTCGCGCCATGCTGGCCATCCACAGCGCCCCGAGGTACTTGACTTGACCGTAGGCGAGCATCACGTTGAATTTGTCCCCGTCGAAGAACGAGCCGTCGATCACCGAAGCGAACTCGTCGGCACTGGAGCTCGAAAACGTCGGTCGCGGGATCCGCATCTTCGGCACCCCGCGCGCGGCTTCGCTGCCGACTAGGACCGCAACCTCCGTGAGTGACCCGGCGGAGATCAGCTCCTCGAGGAGGACGACATGCCCAAGCAGGTTCTGCGCGACGACCTCGGTGACCCCATCCTGGGTCAGCGAGGCAGGTGTGGGGCCCCCGGTCCCGCCGGCGTTCATCACGACGGCGTTCAGCGGACGGGTGATCGGCCACCGAGGCGGCTCTTACGGATGCGATGTCTGAGAGGTCGATGATCACAACCTCGAAGATTGAGCGTCCAGTGACCTGTTGCAGCTCGCTCTTGGCGCGTTCAGCCTTGGCCGGGTTTCGGCAGCCGAGGTAGATCCGGTCAAAGTCCCCGCGCAGCGCCAGTTGCCTGGCCAGTTCCTTCCCGAGGCCCGTATTGGCGCCTGTGATGAGAGCGCTCTTCGCGCGTTGCTCGGTCATGTCTCCCCACCCATTAAGTTAGCCAACTGACTTGACGATGATACAGACTTCAGCTTACTGTCGAGTCGTGGACCAAATTGATCCAGCCGGACGCGGGTCGGGGAAGCGGGAGCGACTACGTCGAGGGCGCGCAGGGCGCGTTCCACGAGCAGGGGGTCGAGCGCACGACGCTCGCCGATGTCGCGTCGCGGGCGGATGTACCACTGGGGAACGTCTACTACTACTTCAAGACCAAGGATGAGCTGGTCGAAGCGGCGCTCGAGTCGCACGCTGACGCCATGCGCGACATGCTTCGGAGCGCCGAGCGGCATCGCACGCCGCGCGCTCGGCTGAAGGCGATGGTGCGGGCATTCGGCGAGCAACGCGACGTCGTCGCCCAGCGTGGCTGCCCGGTCGGCACGCTCTGT
>CAVUSY010000008.1:0-80075 GCA_963744195.1 uncultured Solirubrobacterales bacterium | reverse complement strand
GGAGTGGGCACGACAAAGCCCAGCGCGTCGGCGGCGTACGTGTCACCGAAGCCGTGGAAGAACCCGTTGGTGACGGTGCCGGTGAGCGCGTAGTAGATGAACACGCTGGACACCAGCAGGGCGGCTGCTCCCGCCGCCAGTAGCAGGGGCAGCGCCTTGGCGATGCGCTGACGACTCGCGGGCGCCAACTGCCATGCCGCGGCAACGGCGACCGCGCCCAGGGTTACAAACGTCAGTGTCAGCTCCGGCTGGGACAGAAACAGCATCGTCAGCAGCGCCGCCATCAGGCCCACGAATGTTCGTCGCCCCACTCGCCCGTCCACCACACGCAGAGTGAGATGGACCGCGGCCGGGATCGGAAATGTCAGCAGCAGGTCCAGGTGCCCTTGGAGGTGGCCGAGCATGTACGGCGAGAAGCCGAAGATGTACCCGCCGATGAGTGCTCCCACGAAGCTGCCGCTGACGTAGCGACACAGCAGGAAGGCGAACGCCGCGGCCAGGAGCGGTGCGGACAGCGCGAGGATGTTGTAGGAGACGAGTGGTCCGAACAGCAGGGTGATGGGGGCCGCTGCGATTGCGGCCCCGGGCACGAGATCGACGGCGCCCAGATTGGTGTGGCCGGGAGCAAACAGAGCGTTTGTGACAAAGGGATCCATCCCGTGCAGCAGGGCGTGCGGCCACCAGGCCAGAAACCACATGTAAGCGGTGGGATCCGCGCCCGAGCGGCATACGCAGGTGCGGTTCAATTCAGCGAGCGCGGTGGCTCCGAAGAACGCTACGTCAGCTACCGCGTAGAGGAGGACGGCGATAGCCACCTGACGGCGACCGGATCGCAGCCAGGCTCGCGCGCGCACACCGATGGCGGATCGCGCCGAAGACGAGACCTCAAGAGCGTGGGTGACCACCACGCCCCGACCATATCGATCCGACCGGCCTCGGGAGATCGGTCAGCGATGCGTGCGCCGGGGCCGGCCTGACTTGGTGGCGATCATCCCAAAGGCCACTCCACCCACCACGCTGATCAGCCACTCGAGATACACGCGTCGGATCGCCGGGCGTGACTGCAGCTCGTAGATGAGGCGCGGGCCCGGCGTCCGCTTGGCGGGCTTGCGCTGCGGCCGGCCGGCACCGAAGAAGGTGTGGTAGCTCGGTTCGAGCAGGGTCGTGGAGAAGCCGGCGCGCACCGCCTCCCAGCGATACCGAGCGGCCCAGTGGGCGTGCTCGTAGCCTTCGAACTGCTCCACCGGCTCGACGTGCACGCCGACCGGGTCACGCATCGTCTTGAGCGTTTCGTTGACCACCAGCAGCTTCCCTCCCGGCTTCAGGACGCGATGGGCCTCTCGCAGCGTGAGTCGCAGTCCAGCGGGGTCGTTGTGATGCAGAACCTCGCAGCAGTAGACGTAGTCCAGGCTGCCGGACGCGATCGGGATGTCGTTCATGGACCCGAGCACCCGCTCGAAGTAGGAGCTCCCGCCCTCGATGAAGAAATCGGACGTGTAGAGCCCCTGCAGCTCGGTCGTGGAGATGTCGAGCGCCACCACCTCCAGTCCCCGCTCGGCGAAGCGGTTGGACGCCCAGCAGGTATTGGAGCCGACGTCCAGCAGCGATTGGCCGGGGCGGAAGTCGACCGTGTCGAGCAGCTGGATCATCGACCGGGCTTGCACGTACCAGTATCCGTCGTCGATGTTGGGAAGCTGCAGGATGCGGTCCCGATCCCAACCGGTGTTGCGCATGAACTCGGCGAAGCGCTCCAGACCGGCCGCCTCCCGGGCCACGTGGGCGGGCGGGTCCACCATCAGGTGAGCCACGCCACGATGTACCGGCAGCTCGGCGTGGCAGCGGGTGCAGACCAGCTTGCCCTCGCGCACTTCGCGCTCATCGGAGCGCTCGGCGTGCAACCGCAGGGCGCGGTCCTCCCGGCAGACTGGACAACGCAGTCGCGCTGCTGCGAACTCGGCTCTCATGCCTGGAGGTGACCGGAGCTCGCGACTCTCAGCGAGCCGGGACCCGGCGAGCTTGCGGGACCACCACCGTGCTGGCGGCGATCCGCCGCGGCCGTGCGACCTCGGTGAGGAACTGCTCGAGTGCCTCGATCCGCCGGTTCCAGTGGTATTCCGCCGCGGTCTCGATCCCGGCCGCACCCAACCCCTCGCGCAGCTTCGCATCTCCCAGCAGCCGCCCGATCGCTTCGGCCACCGCCGGCGCCGCGGGTGCCGGCATCAGGCAGTTGTGCCCGTCGACGCAGAAATCGCGATTACCGTGCGCATCGGTGCAGACCACCGCGCCGCCGGTGGCCATCGCTTCCAGGGGCGGCAGGCAGAAGCCCTCGTGCGTGGAGGTCTGGACGAACACCGTGGCCTGGTTGAACAGAGCATTGACCTGCTCGTCGGAGGGCGCGGTCACGTAGCGGACGCCGTACCGCGTCCCGAGCTCGGGCTCGATGCCGAACAGGCACAGCTCGGGCCTGGGCTCGGGCAGCCGGCGCCACGCATCGATCGTGAGCGGGAGGTTCTTGAGCGGATTGGACCGCCCCAGCGCCAGAACCATGTCCGGGCGTCGGCCGACGCGCCGGCAGCGGCCGGAAGTTCTCCAGGTCGATGCCGGGCGGGATCAGTACGGCGTCGAGTCCCAGCTCGCGGAGCTGGTCGCGATTCCATGAGGAGATCGTCATGTAGCGAAACTCGTGGCGGTATGACGCCAGCACCGAGTCCTGGAGCCATCGATCGCCCGGGTAATAGCTGGTCTCGATGTCCTGCACGAAGTAGACCGGGATTCCGTGCAGGACGCTGGCCCGCCATACCGGGCCCGCGGTGTTCCACCACGTCGCGACCTTGATCGCCTCCACCGGAGCGAGTGCCGCCACCAGCGCGTCGTAGTCCTCGAAGCTGCGCACCGGAGCATGGAGATCGAACCAATCTGGCTCGCCGCCGAGCGTCCACAGCTCGGCCTGATGTCCGCGCTCCAGCAGCCCGTTGAGGTGTTCGAAGATGTCCCGGTGACCCCCCCCGACCCCCGTGTCCTCGGTCACGTAGATGACCCGCAGCGCTCCGTCGGCAGTGCGTACGTTGCGGGCATCCAGGAAATCGCCCCAGCGCCTCCAGAACACTCGCTGCGAAGCCCGCTCGCGCTCGCCGACGTCGGTCCCGCGGGTGACCGACTCCAGGTGCTGGAGCTCGGCACTGGGCCAGTACATGACACGGAAGCCCGCTTCCCAGGCCCGTAGGCAGATGTCCACGTCCTCGTAGGCCATGGGGTACGCCTCGTCGAGTAGTCCGATCCGATCGATCAGCTCGCGCCTGAGGTACATGCAGGCCCCGGTCACCGCCAGCACCGGCCCCGGAATCCTCGCCGGGCCGAAATCGACCGCTCGGAACCGGTAGCGGTGATCGAACCACTCGGGCGCGTCGAGGTTTCTGACCGTGCCGGCGAACTGGATCCGGTTGTCCTGGTACAGCAGCTTTGCTCCCACGATGCCGATGTCGTCGGCGCGGCTGCTGGCGTACTGAAGACCCGCCAGCCAGTGGCGCCGCGCGATCGTGTCCGAGTTGAGGACCACGACATCGTGGCTGGGATCCGCGGCGCGGATGCCGCGGTTGACGTTGGCCGCAAAACCCCGGTTGGCCTCACCGGCGATCACCTCGATCCCCGCGATCGCCGCCAGGGCGGCGAGATGCGCGGGTCCGCTGTCGTCGTCGGCGACGATGATCGTGGCCATGGCGCTGTCGGTTGTCCGGCGCAGGCTGGCCACCAGCCGTGCCACGTCCTCGGCGTCGCGGTAGCTTGGGATCACGATCGTGACCGGCCGGCCGTGGCGCCGGTACCAGCGCGCCGCCACGACGGTGTCGGCCTCCGATCTGGGGCCCAGCCGCAGGAAGCGCTTCAGCGGCGTGAAGCGCAGCGGGTAGGTCACGGCGCGATAGATCAGCGACGGGACGCCGTGGTAGCGGAGCGTCAGGACGACGCGCTCGCGCAGGGTGAACCGGGGTGCCGCGTCGAGCTCGGACAGGGGCGCCGGGGTATCCATCTCATGGGGCTCTGGCACGCCCGCAATGGTGACGGGTCCAGATCGCCGGCGTCGCGTCGAGGCTGAACGGGGGCAACTATTCTCCGCCGATCGTGAACATTCGCTGGATGGGCGCTGCCGAGCGGCTGGCCGCCAAACGTGACAGCTCCGTCGTATGCCTGGTCCACGACTCCGGCACCGCCGACCCGGGGCCGGCCTCGATCCGGGCGGTGCTGAGCACCGTCAGGGCGCACACGCCGTCGGAGGTCCCGGTGGTGGTCCTGTCAGCCGAGGTCGACCGGCTTGACGCCCCGGGAGGTGATCCAGAGCCGGAGGTCCTCGGAATCGGGTTACCGGGCGCCACCACCGCGCAGCTGGTGCGAAGGGCGGCGGAGGCATTCGCCGACGCCGATCTGGTGCTGCTCGACGGGTCTTGCCGGGTACCCGACGGCTGGCTGTCGCGGCTGCGAAATGCGGCCCGCGGCGATGCCTCGGTGGCGACAGCCACGCCGCTGGGCAGCGACGGCGCGACCGTAGGGGTACCGGGCCCCGGGGGCGGGGAGGCCGACCGACTGGTCGCCGCTGCGTCGCCGCGAGCGCGCCCCCGGCTGCTGATCGGCGGTCCGCACTGCCTGTACCTGCGCCGGAGCGCGCTGGAGGTGATCGGGGGCGTCGGTGGCGAGCCCACGTCGCTGGCGGCGCTGATCGCCGCGCTGTGCCGGCGCTGCGTGGCGGCGGGACTGCTCAACGTGCTGGCCGACGACGTGTACATCGAGTGCGCACCCGATCCCGGCGGGGACGGGGGGTCGCTCGGTGGGGCGCTCGGTGAGCTCGATCGCGCCGACGATCGCAGCGCGCTCCAGCGCTCGCTGCAACTGGTGGGCGCGACCCTGAACGGCCTCAGCGTCACGATCGACGCCCGCTCGCTCGGCCCCACGCCGGGCGGCACCCAGCGCTACACGCTCGAGCTCGTGCTGGCGCTGGCCCGCTACCCCCGCGCAGCTCTCCGCGTGGTGGTGGCCCCCCACATCGGCGCCGAGACCGAGGCCGTCCTGCGCGGCGCGGAGGGCGTCGAGGTCATCACCTACGAACAGGCGGCGGCCGGGGTGGCGCTGACCGACATCGTGCACCGCCCGCAGCAGGCGTTCTCCGAAGCCGATCTGGCACTGCTGCGGCGGCTGGGGCGCCGCGTGATCATCACCCACCAGGACCTGATCGCGTATCACAACCCGACGTACCACGCGGACATCGAGACCTTCCAGCAGTACCGGCGAATCAGTCGGATTGCGCTGGCCGTCGCCGATCGTGTGGTCTTCTTCTCCGAGCACAGCCTCCGCGACGCCCGGGCCGAGGATCTGATCGACGCCCAGCGTGCCGACGTGGTGGGCGTCGCGCTGGAGACTTCGAGCCCAGGGCGCGCTTCGCGTCCACGCGGAGCACCAGTGGACGAGCCGTTCCTGCTCTGCCTGGGGCCCGACTACCGGCACAAGAACCGCCGGTTCGCGATCGCGCTGGCCGGCGCGCTGCGCGCGGAGCAGGGCTGGCGCGGAAAGCTGGTGCTGGCGGGGGCCCGGGTGCCGTTCGGTTCCTCGCGGGCCGATGAAGAGCGGCTGCTGGCGGCCGATCCCGCCTTGGCGGAAGCCGTGCTTGACCTGGGCAGCGTCGATGACGGCGAACGCGCATGGTTGTTCGAACGCGCTGGCGCGGTGCTCGTCCCGAGCGTGGCCGAGGGTTTCGGGTTGCTGCCCCTGGAGGCCGCGCAAGCGGCTCTGCCGTGTCTGTTCGCGCCCGTCGCCTCGCTGGTGGAGGTGGTCGACCCGGCGCTGGCGACGCTGGTTGCGTGGGATCCGTCGCAAAGCGCAGAGCGGGTGATCGCGCTGCTGGGGGACACGCCGGAGCGGGCCGAGCACGTCGAGCGCCTCGCCGCCTCGGCGCGCCGCTGGACCTGGGAGCGGCTCACGGGGCAACTGATCGAGCTCCTATCAGAAGGCGCTGCGCACGCCATACCGGGCCGCGGCAGGCCGCGCCTGGCAGGAGCTCGAGCGTGAGCGGTACATCGTCGAGCTCGACCAGGCACGCCAGCGACTCGCACGCCTGCCGGAACAGCTCGGCGATCGCATCGCGCTGGCCAGCGACGACGGGTTCCTGACCGCCCGCCAGCAGCAGGGTCTGATGCGCGTCGGCTCACGCCCGGCGGTGGCGCGCTGGGTGCTGTGGCCGTTTGCCGTGCTGGGCTCGATTCGGACCAGATCCTCGGGCCGCTGACCGCCCCTGCGGCGGGCGGATACCGGATCCGGAGGCCGCCGGCCGTCCGCGCCGTGGCCGGAGACCATTGCTACGTTGCCTCGCATGTATGCCTGCACGATCATCGCCAAGAACTACCTGGCCCAGGCCCGTGTCCTGGCGCGCTCGTTCTCAGAGCAACATCCGGACGGCCACTTCTCCGTCCTGGTCATCGATGATTTCGACGGTCTGATCGATCCCGCCGGCGAGCCGTTCACCCTGTTGACTCCGCAGGACATCGCGTGCGAGCCGTTTCTGCGGATGGCGACGCGCTACGACGTGCTGGAGCTGTCGACAGCGGTCAAGCCGTGGCTCCTGCGCCAGCAGCTCGCCGCCGGCGCCCCCGCGATCACCTATCTGGACCCGGACATCCGCGTGTTCGGATCGCTGGCAACGCTCGATCAGCTGCGCCGTGAGCACGGGCTGGCGCTGACCCCGCACAACACGGACCCGATCCCCGACGACGGCGAGCGTCCCACCCAGATCGACATCATGATCGCCGGCGTCTACAACCTCGGCTATCTCTCCATCGGCCGGGGGCCGGAGATCGATGCGCTGATCGACTGGTGGACGGCTCGACTGCGACGCGACTGCCGCGTGGACCCGGTCTACGGCTACTTCGTCGACCAGCGCTGGTTCGATCTCGCCCCCGGATTCGTGTCGGACTTCGCGATCGTGCGCGAACCGCAGTACAACGTCGCCTACTGGAACGCTCCATAGCCGCCGGCTCGCTCACGGAGAGCACGGCTACACGGTCGACGACCGCCCGCTGGCGTTCTTTCATTTCAGCGGCTTCGATCCGGACCCGCCCCGAGGTGTTGAGCCGCCACCAGACCCGGCTTGACCTGGCCGAGCACCCGGCGCTGCGCAAGATCTGCGCCGAGTACGCCGAAGCGGTGGCCGCCGAGGGTTTCGCGCAGACGTCTGGGTGGGAGTACTCCCACGACCGGATCGCCGACGGGACGCGCCTCACCCGTTCGCTGCGCACGCTGTATGCGCGCGGCGAGGACGATGGAGTGCTCACGGGCTCGCCGTTCGATCCCGCCGGCTGCCGGCGGTTCATGGCCTGGGCCGAGGAACAGCAGCCCGGAGCGCCGGCCGGTATCAACCGGGCGCTGGCCGCGGCCTATGGCTCGCGTCCGGACCTGCGCGCCGCCTTCGCCGACCTTCACGGTCCCGACCTGGATCGCTTTCTGGAATGGGCCCGAGGGCACCCCGACGAGTTGGGGCTCCCGCCGCGGTTGCTGGGCGGGGTGGGCCTCGACGGATCCGCCGGCCCGTCCCCGCAGGCCTCTCCGGCTCCGGTTTCGGCGCCTGCGCCTGCCCCACTTCCCGCGCCCCAGTGGGGGGTCAACGTCGTCGGCTACTTCCGCTCCGAGCTCGGCGTCGGCGAAGCCGCACGCCAGGTCGTCAGCGCGCTCGATGCCGCCGACGTGCCGTTGCTGCCGCTGCACGGCCGGACGATTCCGCTCAATCGCCAGGGCCACGCATTCCAACACCTCGATTACACCGACGCGCGGTATCCGGTCAACCTGATCTGCATGAACGCTGACGCACTGCCAGAGTTCGCCGATCACGCGGGCCGGCCGTTCTTTGCGGATCGCTACTCGATCGGGCTGTGGTTCTGGGAGGTGACCAGCCCCGCGCCGGACGGATGGACCCGCTCGTTTCGATGCTTGGACGAGGTGTGGGTGCCCAGCGACCACGTGGCCGCGGCGATAACGCCGGTCTCTCCCCTCCCAGTGGTCAAGGTCAGGATCCCGATCGAGATGCCGCCGACGGCGCCGATTCCCCGCGCCATGCTGGGGTTGCCGGAGGGGTTTCTGTTCCTGTACTCGTTTGACTACCTCAGCGTGTTCGAGCGCAAGAACCCGCTGGCGCTGGTGGAGGCCTTCAGGCGAGCCTTCGATCCGGGCGCCGGCGCTGCGCTGGTGCTCAAATGCATCAACCACGACCGCGACCCGGGCAACCACGCACGCCTGCTGGAGGCCGTCGCGGACCATCCCGACATTCACGTGCTCGATGAGTACCTGCCGCCGTGGCAGAAGAACGGCCTCACCGCCGCCTGCGACTGCTACGTCTCGCTGCACCGGTCCGAGGGGCTGGGCCTGACCATGGCCGAGGCCATGTATCTCGGTAAGCCGGTGATCGCCACCGGGTATTCCGGCAACCTCGATTTCATGACCCGCGAGAACAGCTACCTGGTCGATTACGAGCTCGTGCCGATCGGTCCCGACGCGGCGCCCTATCCCGCCGAACGGGGAGTGGGCCGAGCCCGACGTCGAGCACGCCGCGGGCCAGATGCGCGTCGTGTTCGACGACCGCCAGGCGTCCGCGGCGCGGGGCGAGCTCGCGGCGGCCGAGATCCGCCGAACCCATTCGGCGCAGGCGGCCGGCGCGATCATGGCGCAGCGGCTCGACGCGCTCCAGCACGTGCACGCGGTGTCGCGGGAGCGGACGGTGGTCCCGCATCTGCGCGAGCGCATCGAGGTCGGTCCGGTCTCGCCCCCGCGCTCGTCCGCCGGGCCGGCCGGCCCCTTGATCCGCCGCGTCGTGTTGCGGATGATGAAGCCATTCACCGCCTACCAGCGAACCGTCAACGACGAGACACTTCGCTCGCTGGAGGCGCTGGAGCGATCCGTGGTCCGGATCGAACACGCGCAACAGCGCTCGGAGTCAGCCGGCCTGGCCCATGCCCGGGAGGCGGATGTGGCTCAGCGCTTGGTCCGCCACGACGTCGATGCGCTCAAGGCCCTGCGGGGACCGATCGTGGCTCGTCTGGATGAGGTCGATTCTCACCTGGCGGTGATCGAGTCAGAACGGCGGGCCATCCCTCACATGGAGGGGAAGCCGTTTCAGACCTGGCATCACCCCATCGCCGGCAACGTGCAGGGCTATCGCGCCGACACCGGACAGGCGGACGCGGACACCTACCGCTCGTTTGAGGACATCTTCCGCGGCGGCGAGGACTTCATCCGCGACCGGCAGCGCAAGTTTGTCGCCCTGATCGGCGATCGCGCGCCGGTGCTCGACTTCGGCTGCGGGCGCGGAGAGTTCCTGGACCTCCTGCGCGAGCAGGGGGTCGATTACGTCGGCGTCGATTCGGATCCCGGGATGATCAAGCGCTGTCAGGAGAAGGGCCACGATGCGGTCGTGCTCGGCGACGGCCTCGCCTATCTGGAGGGGCTGGAGCCGGCCAGTCTCGGCGCGATCTTCTGCGCCCAGGTCATCGAGCACCTCCCCTATGCGGAGCTGTTGCGCTTTCTCAATGCCAGCGTCCGCGCCCTGGCCGGCGACGGACTGCTGATCGCCGAGACCGTCAACCCGCACTCGCCGCCGGCGCTCAAGACCTTCTGGGTCGACCTCACCCATCAGCACCCGATCTTCCCCGAGGTGGCTCTCGCGCTGTGTCATTCCGCCGGCTTCGCCGAGGCGATCGTGTTTCACCCCAACGGCCGGGGGGACGTCGACGTCGACCGGTACACGGCCGGCGAGTACGCCGTTGTGGCTCGCGTGGCGGCCGGAGGCTGATCCCGAGAACCGGCGTCAGCCGATTCCCCGCGGTCAGTCGACGGAAACGGTGAGCGGCCGCTCGTAGGAGATCCGCTGGTACTCGGGCTCTCCCTCGGTGGGCCGGCCCACCACCATCCCGCGGCTGGGCGCCCCGTCCGGCCAGGAGAGAGTCCGCTCGGGCTCCAGCCCGCACGAACCGCACCACGCCGCGAGCGCCGCCACGCTGGGTGCGAACCAATTGGAGGGATCTTTCCCCAGCTCGTCGTGGCGGTAGAAGCGGGCGACGGGGCTGCTGGCCACCTGTGGCACCTCGGCGTCGCAGACGGCTGACTCGATGTAGGCGACCTGGCGCGTGAGCGCGCGAACGTTGTCCAGGGCCAGCAGGGGGTGGCGCAGGTGGTACAGGACCCCGAGGAACAGGACGATGTCGAACTGCTCGTGAAGAATGCCCGGCAGTTCGTAGACGCTGGCCTGGAGATGATCGACTCGCGAGCCGAGCGCCGTCTTGATCGCGTTGAAGCCGAAATGGTCGGCGTCGAGGACGTCGACCGCCACGATATGCCCGGCCCCTCGCCGTTCCAGCTCGAACGCGAACCCGCCGTTGGTGGTGCCGATGTCAAGCACGGTTTCGCCGTTGAGGCGGGCTGGGATCTCGGCGGCGTCGAGCAGGAAGCCGACATCGTTGGCTCCCGGCGCCAGCACCCCCGGCGCCAGCTCGAAGCGCTGGTGCCAGATGAAGTCCGTCCGCTGGGCCAAGGCTTGCGCGTCGGCTGTGGTCGGCGGGGGCGGGCTCACCGGCGGAGAGTCTAGGGACGCACCGGGCCCCGAGCGGACGTCGACATAGCGCCGTCCGGAACGGTCCGCAGGGTGGCGGTGGCCCTGCATGAAGTAATTCGGAGCGCTGCGGCGGGGAACGTCCGCGGGCTCCGGGAACGCATCCCTGACGAGATCGTCGCGGACGAAGAACGCGTTGTTGCCGGCCAACTCGGTGTGGACGAGCTCATAGCCCTTGCTGGAGGCGAGGTCGCACAGCGCGTCCAGGGAGGCGCCGAAGTAGTCGGTCCCGCTCCACGGCTCCCGGTGATCGGCCGGCTGCACCAGAGCCCGGCCGGGCCGCAGCGCGGCGTTGTACTCGATCACCACGATCCGGGGCCGGTAGCGCTGGATGGCCTCCCACACCCAGTAGTCGCCTCCGTCGATGTCGATGGACGCGATGTCAGGCTCGGACGGAACGCCGGCCGCGCCGAGAAGCGCCTCGATGTTGGCCGGACTGACCCTGGCCCTGACCGTGGTCACCCGCGGGTTCGCCTCGTACTTCTCCGCCAGCAAGGCATATAGCTCGCGGTCGGCCTCGATGAACAGTCCGCTCCACGCCAGCACGTCGGCCAGGAACACGCAGTTGCCCTCGCGCCCGGACTCGACCCCGAACTCGACGAAGTACCTACCCTCGATGCCCACCCGGCTGAGGATCTCGGCGATCACGCCGTCCTCGCCATGCTGGCTGAAACCGCGCAGCTCAAACCGCGTGAGCGGCTCTCCCGGCGGCGATTGCGAGGGCCCGGCGGCGTGTCGGCGGGCCAGCTCCGCCAGCGCCAGATACAGGTGGCGGTCAGCCTCCATGCTTACCACCTGCCCGCGAGCCGCAGTTGGTCGACGAGACGCCCATGCTCACCAGTCGGACTCCTCGGGCCGGCAACCCCCCCGCGAACGGCTGGGTCACCGCCGGGGGGGCTTGCGGCGTGAAGCCGAGCTGCAGGCCGAGCCCGCGCACCGGTGGAGACCCCACGACTCGCAGGCACACGTCGAGTTCGGATCCGTGCCGGCGGACCCCGGCCAGCGTGGGATTGGCGAGAACCGTCACGGGGACGGTCCGCTCGAATACGAGCGAGACCCATGCCGGGACGCCGGTCTGTCCGCCGGCGACGAGGAACTGCATCGGTCCCCGCACCCAGGCGGTGCCGGTCGGGTCCTGCGCCACGGCCGGCACCGATACACCGGCAGTGATCGTGACGTCCAGGTCGTGCGTGCGGCGTTGCAACGCGATCGATCCGTGGCGGGCGACTGTATGGCGCTGAGTCTTGATCCCGGGGAGGCGCGTCAGCACGTATTGGTAGTTGGCTCTGAAGGAAGGGCCCAGAGGCGTGGCGCCGCCGAAATAGAACAGGCCCTGGCCATCGTTGGCGGTGGTCGGCAGCGAGACGTTCTGGTGGGTCTTCTCGTTGACCAGATCGTAGACCTGGACCTCCTCCATTGGTGCCAGAAGCACTGATTCGCTGAAGCCCTCCAGATCCACCGGACCCGCCTGGGCCGGTAGGGCGGCAAGCGTCTGACGCACCTGGGGGTCGAGCAGATAGGACCCGTTTGCGAGCCTCTGGTGCTCGACCACCGATTCGCGCCCGACGATCACCACGAAAACCGCTGCCGCCAGCACGGCCAGTGCCGGGGCGCCTCGGTACCGCAATGCGGCAACGGTGACGAGGCCCAGGGCCACCGCCGGGACGGCCAGCGCGACGACCGGGATCATGTTGCGTTGGACGCAGTAGCTGCAGGCCTGGCCGGCGGCCGTGTAATAGGCCAGCACCGACGCGCCGGCCGCCACCGCCACCATCACGCGCACCAGCCGGTTGCGCCAGGCGGTCAGAGCAATCAGCCCGATCAACAGCGCGGGCAAAACCGCTCCCTGCAGCAGCACGCTCAGATTGGCGCTATCCAGGTTGACCAGGCCGTAGAACTCCCGAGTCTGAAGGACCCAGCCGGGAACCGCGTTGACCGGTAGGTGGTAGGCCGGAAGACCGGCCAGCGTCTGCGCGCCGCTCAGGACGTTGATCCAGTAGTGGACATTGCGATCAAACGCCTCGGGTGTGAAGAGCGCAGCGAGCACCACCACGCCGAGTATCCGAGCCACCGTGCGCACGACCTCGTTCCGAGTCGGGGCGGCCGCGGCGCAACCGTTTCACTGTAACCACGACCACCGTGACCAACGCCCCGATCACCACACAGGGCACGAACAGCGGATACAGGGTCTGGAGACCGGCGGCGAGGAGCGCCAGCAGTACCAGCGTGGCCGTCTCGCGGCGCTGTACCGCTTCCCATCCGACCACCATGAGGGGTGCCAGTACCGCACTTCCGCTCAACGCGGCCTCGCTTCCGTCCATGAACAGCTCGGTGAACACCGAGCCGGCGAACAGGCAGCCGGCCAGAACCGCTGGCCACGTCACGCTGCCATCAGCGCTCCGCACCGCAGCAAATGCTCCCAACGCCCCGACCAGCAGGACCGCGATCAGAAACGGGCTGTAGGTATCGGTCGCGCCGAGCCCCAGCAGCGAATTGACGCTCGCCTCCAGCGCAGACACGTCGAGCTGCTGATCACCCGCGGCGTAGCCGGCCCAGTACTCCAGCGACAGGTCCGCGAACGGCGGCCGCCGCCGGTCCACCTGGCGGATCGACAGGCGTTGCTCGCCGTCGATCTCGTTGACGTAGCCACCGGCGTCGGCGATCTGGTAGCCACCCGCGGGGCCGACCGTGTGGTGCGCGGCGAGCGGATAGTTGAACGCCACCAGCACCACCACGGCCACCAGCGCCACCTGAGCGACGTTGCGCAGTCTCGGGATCCTGAGCGCCGGTAGCCGCCACACGGCCACCGCCACGGAGAGCGCTGCGGCCGCCAGCACCACCCAGCTCGTCTGTCGAGTCGGAAACTCGTAGACCAGCGTGACCGTCAGGCAGGCACCTACGACACAGGCCCAGCGCGGGGGCGAGGGCGAAACGGACCGTGTCACCGAAGCGGCGGGGCAGGAACGAGGCGGGCCCTGAGCCGAGGGCGAACAGGAGCACGCCGAACAGCAGTTCACGGGATATCAGCTCGAGCCAGATTTGCATACGAGAGCAGCAACGCGTCCGGCCCCAGCGGGTTGCGGTTTGGCTCAGGCGCCTGTGGCACCGAGCCGGTGGTGCCGGCCGGGATTGTAGATACGGTCGGGCGAGCCGGCCTGCGGTCAGGCCGCCGCGGCCGGCCTGCGGTCAGGCCGCCCAGCCGATGGGATGCCGGCTCAGCCGGGTCTTGCGGTCCGCCGCTGCCGCCAGGGGGCGGGCCGGGATCCGGTCGGTCATGGCGTTGCGACGCCGTATCCTCAGGTTCTTCAGGACCTTGAACTTCAGGACGTCGTCGAAGCCGGTCCCAGAGGGCATCGGCCCGGGCCGAAAACCGCTGCTGCCCAGCGCGCGCACGAGGGTGCGGGGCTCGAAGAACGAGATGTGGATCTCCGGGATGACGTAGGACCATTGCGTCAACCGGGCGGCGAACGGCGCGGCGTTGCCGGTGGTGAGCAGCAACAGGCCGCCCGGTGCCAGCAGGCTCCGGATCCGGCGCAGCTCGGCCAGCGGATCGAGCGTGTGCTCCAGAACCTCGATAGCGGTCACCACGTCAAACCTGGCCGGCGCCTGCTCGAGTTCCGCTGCGGTGAGCATGGGGATGCCCACCGCGCGCGCCTCAGCCGCGATCGCCCCCTCCTCGAAGCCCTGCGCGGACGCCGACGTGGTCTGGAGCACGTGGCGGACAAGCCCTCCGTTTCCGGCGCCGAAGTCGAGCCACCGAACCCCTCCGAGACCGCCGAGCAGACGCTCCACGATGCTCGTCAGGCCTTGCCACTCGTACTGACGGATCGTCCTCACCGGCTCGGCCAGCTCATAGCGGTAGTCGACCATCGGATCCGCTCCGTGCGCCGTTGTAGTAGCGCTCGTCGTAGATCCGCGCGAAGTCGGTCCACGGATCCGCGATGAACGCGTATCCGCAACTCTCGCACCGCCGCAGCTCGTAGTCGCGGTTGCTGTAGGCACCGTGAACATCGCCGATGCGACCCGTGGAAGCGCCGCAGATTCTGCATCGATGTCCCTCCGGCGAATCGGGCAAGGAGGTCAACGACGCGATCGTATCCGCTCATCTACGCTCAGGCCCGTGACGATGGACGTCGACCGCGGGATCTCCGCTCCAGACCAGGGCTGGACCGCCGCGGAGGTTCTTCTTCCCCCTCCCGCCAGCGGCACGCTGCCCCCCTACCAGGGCGGCTGGTTGCGCGGCGGCGGACCGAGCCCTACCTCTCGTATCTCGAATCCGATCCGGCGGTCAACTGGTCCGACGGCCTGGAGGCGCTGCACGAAGAGTCCTCTCGCACCCACTTTCTCGATCGCTGGACCCGCTCGGCGATCCTGCAGCGTGTCGGCACCGTGGCACCCGGAAAGCTCATCGTGGACGTCGGCTGCTCCACCGGGTACCTGCTCGAGGACCTGGTCGCGACGTATCCCCAGGCGCATCTGGTGGGCATCGACCTGGTCGGCGCCGGACTGCGCAAGGCGCACGAGCATTCCCCTTCGGTACGGC
This sequence comes from uncultured Solirubrobacterales bacterium, assembly GCA_963744195.1. Lineage (GTDB taxonomy): Bacteria > Actinomycetota > Thermoleophilia > Solirubrobacterales > Solirubrobacteraceae > Palsa-465. The sequence continues at coordinate 64,899 of CAVUSY010000008.1, read as the reverse complement.
TGCTGCGCGCCGATGCCTGCGCGCTGCCGATCGCCGACGGCGTCGCCGAGGCCGTCGTCAGCGCCAACCTGCTGGAGCACGTCCCCGATGATCGCCGCGCACTGAGAGAGTTCGCGCGGGTGCTGCGTCCCGGCGGCCGGGCGGTGATCGTGGTCCCGGCCGGTCCCGGGACCTACGACTACTACGACCGCTTCCTCGGCCACGAGCGGCGCTACGCCCGAGGTGAAATGGCCGCGAAGTGCGCCGAGGCGGGGCTGGAGCCGATCGAGGACCTGCACATCGCCTCGCTGCTGTATCCCGCGTTCTGGCTCGTCAAGCAGCGCAACCGCCGACGTCATGCCGCTCTGCAGGGGGAGGCGCTCGAGCGCCAGGTCGCGGCCGACATCGGTCGCACCCATGGGTCTCGGCGCCGGAGCGCTCGCGTGGTGGCTCGAGGCGCGAATGGTGCGGGCGGGGCTGCGGCTCCCGTTCGGGATCCGATCCCTGGTGCTGGCGCGGAGACCGGCGTGAGTCCCGAGCTCAGCGTCGTCATCCCCGCCTATAAGGAGGAGGCGAATATCGAGCGGGTCTATGAGCGCCTCAGCGGCGTGCTGAACGGGCTGGGAATGTCGTGGGAGCTGATCTTCAGCGTGGATCCCTCGCCCGATCGCACCGAGGAGCTGATCCTCGCCCTGCGTGAGCGCGATCCCCGGGTGAAGATGCTCCGCTTCTCGCGCCGGTTCGGCCAGCCGATGGCGACGCTCGCCGGGTTGGAGGCCGCCAGCGGCGATGCCACCGTGGTCATCGACTGCGACCTCCAGGATCCGCCCGAGCTGATCCCCGAGCTCGTCGCGCGATGGCGCGACGGGCTTCGACGTCGTCTACGCGCAGCGACGGACCCGCGCCGGCGAGACTCTGCCCAAGCGGATCGTCGCCCGGCTCGGATACCGCGTGATCAACCGGATCGCCGAGGTCGAGATCCCGCCGAACACCGGCGATTTTCGCCTGATGAGCCGGCGCGTGGTCGACAACGTGGTCGCGCTGAAGGAGGGCCACGGGTTCCTGCGGGGCCTGGTCGGGCTCGTCGGCTTCCCGCAGACCAGCGTCCTCTACGACCGCGACCCGCGGGCCGCCGGCACCAGCAAGTACAACCCGTTCTTCGGCTCGCTGGCGATCGGCATCAACGGGCTGGTCGGCTTCTCGCGCTATCCGCTGCAGTTGATCTCGCTGCTGGGCGTCGCTTTCTCGGTGCATCGCCTTCGTCGTCGCGATCGTCTACCTCGGCCTGAAGCTCGGCGGCGTGGCGTTTCCGATCGGCAACCCCACCGTCGTGGTCGTGGTGGCGTTCTTCAGCGGCATCCAATTGCTCTCGCTCGGAGTGATCGGCGAGTACGTGGGACGGATCTACGATGAGACCCGGCAGCGACCGAAGTTCATCATCGAGTCTCGCCATGGCTTCGACGAGCCTCAGTGAGCCCGGACCAGGCCGTCAGCTGCCGGCGGGAGCGGGCGTGGGCGCGCGGGTCCGGCGTCTGCATCTGACCCGGCATTCCATCGCGATCTTCGTCGTGCTGACGGTGGCGCTGGCGTTCTACCTGTGGATCGTCGCCACCTCGGTCCCCCTGGGCCCTGACTTCGATCGCGCCTACAACCTCATGGCGACCGGGTTTCTGCACGGCCACACGTACCTGCCGCTGAAGGCGCCAGCCGGTCTGCTGCACCTGCAGGATCCCTTTGACCCGGCTCAGAACGCGCCCTATCAAGGCACCTACCATGACCTCGCGCTACGGGGTGGCCGCCTCTACTCGACGTGGGGACCAAGTCCGGTGCTGTTGTTCTTGCTCTTTCGCCTGACACCGTTAGAGCTTCCGCAGAGTCTCGCCGTGGGGCTGTACGCCTTCGTGGGGCTGGCCTGCGCCGTGTGGCTGCTGCACACACTTCTGCGGCGCCTGATACCCGACACTCCGTCCTGGTTGCTCGTGGTCGCCACCGCCGCGCTCGCTCTGACCAATGCGGTGCCGTTCCTGCTGCGGCGCCCCGCTCAGTATGAGGTCGCGATCGCCGGCGGCTATTGCTTTGAGATGGCGGGAATGCTGCTGGTCGTCACCGCGGTGATAGGCGATCGTTTTCGACCCCGGCGCCTGGCCGGGGGGAGCCTCCTCCTGGGGCTCGCCCTCGCCGCCCGGCCGACGCTCGCGGTTGGGGGTCTGGTCGCGCTGGCGGCGGCCATGTACCTGGTTCGCCGGCGCGGGCACTCCTGGCTTGTGCTCGTTCCGGCGCTGGTCCCGGTGATCGTCTGCGGGCTGCTGCTGGCCGCTTACAACGACGTGCGCTTCGGGTCGCCCGGAGAATTCGGCCAGCGTTACCAGCTGGCGACGATCGACGTGCGCCATAAACCGACTGACCAGCTGTCCTATGTGGCGCCCGGGGTGTTCAGCTACCTGGCCGTTCCCCCCCGCGCCTCGCTGACGTTCCCGTATTTCTTTCTGATGACGGCGTCGCAGTATCCGGGAACGCTGCCACCCGGCTACTCGGGGAGGGGAGACCAGCCGGTCGAACCGGCGGGCGGGATGTTTGCCACGATGCCGATCACCCTGCTGCTGCTTCTGCTGCCGTTCCCGTGGCTGTGGCGAAGACCACCCGATCGGCCGGCGCTGCTCGTGGCGTCAAGCCTCGCTGCCCTGTCGCTGGCGGTGACCGGGCTTCTCGCCTACGCGCTGTGGGGAACCACCCAGCGCTACGAGGTCGACTTCGCCACCTTCGCCCTGATCGCGGCGTTCCTCCTCTGGGCGCTGCTGATCAGGCGGGCGAGCGGGCGCGCATGGCGCCGGCGCGCGATTGCCGGAATTGGCGTCGTGCTGGCGGCGTTCGGTGCCGCAGTGGGGACGGCGGTCAGCTTCACCGGCTATACGGACCAGTTTCAGCTCAGCTATCCGGGGACGTTCCGGCTGCTCGAGGACATCACTTCGCCGCTGCCGACGCTGGCCTCGATCGCGGCCGGACACGCAGTGCTCACCCGGGTCAGCGGCCCTTCCCCCGTTGCGCTTCCGCCTCAGGGCTACGGTACGTTCGGCGAGGGTGGCGCCGGCACCGCGCTTGGCTCGGCGGGTCCGATCACCGTTACGGTGATCGCGCCGCATTCCGCGCGTATGGGGCTGACCGCGGCGGCCTCTCCCGGTCCCGGTGCCCCGCCGCTCACCTCGATGGAGCTCCGCGTCACGTCGTCCGGGGGGTCCGCCGTCACCGTGCCGCTGATCGGTTCATCGGTCCGCCTCCCGATCGACCTACATCTGGGCCTGAACCGGATCACCATCCGTCTGGTGGCCTCCCGGCGACCAGACGAGCTGTACCTCAGCGCGCTGGAACTCGGTCGATGACGAAACGGGGCCCGGGTCCGGTCAGTGACCGGGCGCGTCGACCACTGGCTGGGCCGGGCTCTCGCACTGAAACACCAGCTGGTAGCCGAACAACGTCGGACGAGCCGCCACCGCCATGCGATCGACTGACTGGATCACTCGATACGGCCAGCGCTCCGAGGTTGTCAGCACTTCGAGCGGTAGTCCCGTCGCTTCCTGCTGCACGATCCTGAAACCCGCATTGCGCAACCGCCGCAGAATTCCGCGTCGGGTGAAGAAGCGGACGTGGCCCTGGTCCAGCACGCCGCGCTGGTCGTAGTCGAATAGCCCGAGCGCCGAACGCCCGCGCGCGTACCAATGGCCGAAGTTCGGTACCGAGGCGATCAGGACCGCCCCGAGGCGCCAGCACGCGCCGGATCTCCTCCAGCAGCTGCTCGGGGTGCCGCACGTGCTCCAGGACGTCGGCGGCCAGCACGACTCGAACGGGCCCCGCGCGATCACGTCGGCGGCAGCCCGTTGTCCAGGTCGGCCTGGATGAAGCGGTCCATGCGATCGCTGACCCCGGGAAGCTCGATAATGTCCACGCCGGTGACTTGGTGGCCCAGGTTGCGCGCCTGCTCGGACAGCAGGCCACCCGAGCATCCGAGATCCAGCATGCGCGCCGGGGCGGATCCGCTCCAGCCACCCCAGGATCACGCGCATGCGAGCTGTCCTCGCCGTCCTTGATGCCGTACTCCTCACCGACCTCGCCCGAGCTCGCCGGACATGAAGCCCATCTTGGCCGAGCCGGTACCGCGCGACGTCGAGTGACACATCCTTGGCGTATCTCAGTCCGTTCGACGTAGCAGATCTCGTCGCCGTAATAGGTCGGGATCGGCACCTCGACGATCCGCTTGCCGGCGTCGAGCAGCTGGATGATGATCTGGGTGTCGAAGTTGAAGCCGTCGGAGTTGCGCTCGAACGGGATCGAGGCCAGCGCGTGCACGCTGTAGGCGCGGTAGCCGGAGTGGAACTCGCTGACAGCGCGTGCCGAGCATCCGGTTCTCGAAGCGCGGTGAGGATCCGGTTGCCGACGAACTTGTACAGCGGGCATGCCGCCCCTGCGGGCCGCACCCTTGACCATCATCCGCGACCCGAACACGGCGTCGCACTCGCCGCGCTCCAGCGGGGCGACGATCTCGGCGAGGCACTCGGGCGCGTACTGGCCGTCGCCGTGCAGCAGCACCACGATGTCCAGGTCGTGCTCGATGGCCAGCCGGTACCCGGCCTTCTGGTTGCCGCCATAGCCGAGATTGGTCGGGTGACGGATCACGGTCATGGGCAGGTCATCGGCCAGCTGCTGGTAGCCCAGGCCGACCAGGTAGGTGGCGTCCTGGCTGGCGTCGTCGCAGACGAAGACCTGTGCGATCCGGCTCCGAAGTCTTGGGAATGCGGTCGAGTACGCTCGCCAGTGTCGTCGCCGCGTTGTAGGCGACGACGAGGATGCCGATCCGCGGCGCGCGATGCGATTCAGGGGAGACGGCTACGGCGTCGTTTTCGCCCAGGCGGGATGCATGAGTGGTGCAGGAGGATAGACGGACGGGTCCGACGCGGCGGGCGCCGTCAGACCACGGTGTGCCACCACGACTGGTACTCCAGACCGAGGTTGACGACCAATGACCAGGCCACTAGGAGCGTCACCACGACGGCGACCGCGGCCGCCCGGCCACCGGATAGGCGCGCGGCGGGTGGCGCCAGGACCCGAGCCGAGATCAGGAGCACGATCGCGACCAGCGGATACATGTCTCCGAGGTAGCGGTTGGTGATGAAGCCGGAGCTCAGCACGACGCCGCATGAGGCGGCCGTTCCCAGGACGCAGTAGGTCCACGGTGAGCGCAGCAGGCCCGCCGCCGCCGATCGTAGCGACCCCGCGGAACGGGTCGCTCGGGCCCGTAGATGAGGGCGCCGATCACGACGGCAAAGCCGAGCGGCATGTTGTCTGACAGCGTCGAGAACGGCTCGACGTAGATGCTCCCCGCCGGGATGCCCAGGTAGCGGACCGGCACCGTAAGCCCAAGGCGGAAGTTGACGAACGGGAACCCCGGCGTGAGCGCTACGCCGTCCGGCCGCAGGTAGGCGAGCAGCGCCGTAGGCGCGAATCGCACACCCTCCAGGCTGTTGTGGTTCAGACGCCGAATCGTCAGCCAGGTGGTTCGGCCCCGGGTCCCCCGATCTGTTGGTTGAGCAGCAGGCTGGGGAGCAGGGTGTGAAACTTCAGCCAGTACCGCCGAGGCAGGTCGCGATCGGAAGCACGGCGACGAACGCCGCCAGACAGAAGTCGCGCGTGCGGCCTCGCTCCCGTGGTCCGAGCAGGGCGCAGACCACGATTCCGGCGCCCAGCGCCGCCCCCAGGGGTAGCGTGGTGGGTCGCGCGTTGGTGCTGAGGACCAGGCTGAGCACGAGCACCGCCGCCCACCGTGTTGATGTCGACTCCACCACCGCAGATACGAGTAGATGCCCAGTAGCGCGAACGCCACCGACCAGGCGATGGCCTCCTCGTACACCGCTGGCCGACCGAGCAGCGCCGGCCTCCCGCGGGGCCGAGGCTGAGGGCCAGCGCGAGCCCGAGGTAGCTGATCAGCGGGGTCCGGCGACACCAGCGACCAGGCGGGACACGACGGCCAGCGCCGAGCCCACGGCCAAGGTGAGCGCGACGGTCAGATAGACCGCGGTGTACGAGCGGTTGGCGTGGTCCAGGAGCGGAAGAAACGGCAGCCGGAGCAGACTCGGCGTCAGCCCGAAGTAGCCGAGGCACCGGTGGTGGTAGATGAAGCACTCACCGGGCAGGAGAGGCGGGGCGACATACAGGTGGCCGTCGACCATCGCCCGCGCCTGGGCCAGGAAGAAATGGTCCGCGAACCCCGGCTGCACCTGCTCAGAGGCAGGGTTGAACGAACCGTGGGTCGCCAGCACATAGAACACCACCACAGTGGTGAGCGTGACGCCGATGACCACCGCGCGGGGCAGGCCACTGAGATCGGCGCCCTCGCCGGAGCGCAGACGCGGTTGGGCAGCGTCTGCGCTAAACGTTGCCACTGGCGCCGACGCCTGACCGGTGTGTGCAGGTGAGTCCGATGAGAAGATTCACATCGATAAACGGCAGGCGGGTGGGAAAGTAGCTCAAATCGGTGACGTCGAATTGAGCGTCGAGCTCGGCGATGATCTCGCGCGCCTGATTAACGTGGTCGCTCTCGATGTGCCACTTGTAACTCGTCTTGTACCGCTGTTCGAATCTGCGCTGCACGGTCACCCGCCGACCGAGACGGTAGCCGAGACCGCCCTCGCACGGAATCACCACCGACAGGACACCGTCGGCTTGAGCATGCGCCGGAGCTGTTCAACGCGGCCGGCAGGTTCGGAAGATGCTCGAGGACGTGGATCGCGATTGCTCGGTCGAAGCTCGCGTCGGCGAACGGCAGCCGCTGCTGGCAGTCGGCGACCACCGTCACGACCGAAGGGAACTCCTGTCTGATCGTCCTGGCCATATCCTCGCGGAGCTCAACCGCGTGGTATTCCTGTGACGACAGATCCTCGTAGCGCAGATGGTCTCCCAACCCGGCGCCGATGTCGAGCGTGCGACCGCGGCGGGCCGAGCGCGCCGCATACTCGTGATTGAAGCGCAGGACCCGGCGTGATCGTGCGGCAGGCGCTCGTGGTGGTAGCGCATCCAGTCCTCCTGGATCCGACGCTGCTCGTCGGTCAAGTTCGCGACGCGCTTCGGCCAGACGGCCTCGCTCCTCGTGCTGAACAGGCCCAAGATCGGGTCATCCTAGCTCGGGGCGGCGGCGATCCGTCTCGCCTGATGCGCTCTGGATGAGCAGGCCTTCCGCGCCGAGTTCTAGCCGTAGCCGTCCGGACGAACGCCGGGATGGAACACGTGCCGGCGGAAAATCAGAAACGTGCTGCTGGAGATCACCAACGTCCAGCCGACGAACGCGGCGCGCTGTGACACGCCGATCGCTCCGGGCAGAAGCGCGGTTGCGGCCGCCGTGGTGGATATTGCACGGCCCCGACGACCACGTATCGACCGATCTGCTGGCGTACGGACAGCGCGAACGTTTCGACGTGCCGGAAGACGAAATACCGCTGGAGCGTGAAATGCAGCGACACCGCCAGCAGGTAGGCGATCGCGATCGCAATCTCGATCTTCACGCCGAAACCGTTGAACACCAGCGGAACGGCGATGTAAAGACCGAGACCGTGCCACCCGCGATCCCGAAGCGGAGCGTCTGACCGGCAAGCGGATGACGACCGAGTGCGAGGAGCCGCATGGCAGACATGTTGGACGATCTGCGTGAAGGCCACGAGTCCACGCGCAGATGCAACGATTGCCCTGCGATGCGACCATCAACTCCCGGCGAGGGGCGCCCCGCGATACTGCCGCGAGTTGGTGGTTGGGTGCGGACTCATCGGGCGCCAGCGGGCGGATGCGTTGCTCGCGATCGAGTCCGCCCAGCTGGCAGCCACCGTCGATCCGGTCGCGGATTCCCCGGCGGGCAGCCCGGCGCCACACTACGAGACATTGGCCGACGTGCCGGGCGAGAGCTACGAGGCGGCCGTGATCTGTGCTCCTCACGATGTCGCCTCCGAGCTGGCCAGGACGGTGCTGCGGTCCGGCAAGCCGGTGCTCATCGAGAAGCCGCTCGGCACGAATGGCGCCCAGGCCCGAGAGCTGGAGCGCCTGGCGGCGCTGGTGCCATGGCCGAGCTTTGTCGGCTACAACTACCGCTTCCTGCCGATCCATGGACTGGTGCGATCGGTCGCGTCAGGCGAACTCGGCCGGCTGCGTAATCTCGACCTGCTGGTAGGACACGGCGGTCATCCCGGCTCGGCGGACGGCTGGAAGCTCGATCCGGTCCGCGCCGGCGGAGGCGTGCTGCTTGATCCGGGCGTGCACCTGCTCGACCTGCTCCTGATCCTCGCGCCGTCGGCGACCTGCACATCGATCGCTGCCACCCGCGGCTTCTGGCGCACCGGCATCGAGGAGGACGTGGTGGCGACCTTCCAGGAGCGGAAGCTGATCGCGACCGTGCGCGTGTCACATTTCCGGTGGGTGAACACCTTTCGGGTCGAGGCGCACGGTGAGGACGGCTACGCGATCGCCGAGGGCCGCGGCGGTCACTACGGCCCGATGAGCCTGCGGCGCGGTCGTCGCTGGGCCTGGCGTGACGCAGGTGTCATTGACCAGCGAGCCAGTGAAACGGTCTGCGACGCCGGTGCCCAGGACACCAGCCTGCGTGATGAGCTCAGCGCAGTGGTCGCGGCGTGGACGTCGACGCGAACAGACAATCGGACACCCCAACCGGCTGACATGGCACAAGCGCGCAAGGTCACCGAACTGTGTGAACGGCTTTACGCGCGCATCGACAGATCTGAGTGAGACCTTTAGTCAATGAACACCTCCTCAGGCGTTATGTTGAGGACAGTCGGCGGTACCAGGCCACGATGTCGGCCCCTCGTAGTTCACGCTCCCAGGCGGCGGTCTGTTCGCCTCCCACGAAGCCGACCAGCAGGTGCGAGACGGTGCCGACATCGACGGGCTCAAAGCCGGCGCGGCGAGCCGTGGCGGTGAGCGATGCCGGTGAGAAGAAGCCGAGATGCTCACGCTTGAGGGAGTGATAGAACGGGCCGAAGACCTCCGCTTCGGGGCAGTCGACGTTCGGGGTCTTGATCCCGACCAGCCCGCCGGTCGAAGGATCGCCCCCACCTGGGCCATCAGATCATCTGGATCCGGCAGGTGCTCGATCAGGTCGAACATCGTGACGATGTCGTAGCGCTCGGTCCATTTGTGCCAATGCGAATCCAGCGTTCCGGCATGGGTGTCGAGCCCGTACGAGGAGCGGGCGACGGCACGAGACCCGGAGACCTCGAGTCCCTCTTGATCGTAGCCCGCTTCTCGAAGCGCAACGCGGAGGAAGCCGTAGGCCCGGAGCCGATGTCGAGCACCCGGCCACGTTTCAATCCGGTCACCGCGCGCATCTCGCGCACTTGCCGCGCCGCCTTCTCAAACCGCCAGCCCGACTGCGCGGTATAGCTGCCATAGCCTCCGGCCGTCAGCTTGTCACCCTCGAAGTACTCCTGCTCATAGGAGGGCGGCTGCTGCTCGAAGACGTAGCGTTCCGAGTCCCAGCGCACGAGCCAGCCATGGCACTCCGCGTCCGAGATCGCCACCCCATGCGCCCGGCGATTCGCCGATCGCCGCGTGCCACACGCGTCCTGTCAGCCCACGCGGCCCCGGGCCCACCGGACCGCTGGTCGTGGCGAGCCGTCGGCGGCGCCGGGGGCGCAACGTCTGCCAGCCCCTGCGCAGCCGTGCGAGCAGGTCGCCCTCAGCCTGCTGCTCGCAGAGTTCCAGCCAACGCGCGAATTCGTTTCGATCGAGGTTCATCAAGCGCAGCAAGCCGTGCTCGAAATGGTCCTCGGTATCGATGTAGCGAACGACCGCTTGAGGAGAGGTAAACATGACGTTCACGTGGCGTCGCGACGCTGCCGGCGTCCGATCATGTGCAGCAACAGCGTGAAGCCAAACGTCTGAAATCCGAGCACGATCAGCACCAGGCCCAGAACCAGAAGAGTATTGGAATAGCCGCGGCGACAGCCCCGCGCTTTATCCAGTGCACCAGCAGGACCGCGTTGGGGAGGATCGCAACCGAGACACGATCAGCAGGTGCTCACGGCTACGCCTCGGTTGTACGTAACCGATCGAGAGCAGGCGTAGACAGTAAAGGCTTGATTTGAAATCGTAAAAGACGCGCGCAAGGAGTGCCAGTTGCAGATCGCGCCATTAGACCGACCGTGGCGCAGACGACGCCGAACAACATCCAATGAAGGTCAAACCCGATTCCGAGCGCGTGGAACGGACCCAACGCCGGAGCGCGGCGCAGAGGGCTGCCCCGATCGCCAGCAGCACAGCGCCCGGACGCAGAGGAAGAAAATCAGGCGCGTGAGGAACATCACCCGCAGGCTACTCCCAGCCGGCGATCCAGGGAGCGGTGCGACCACCCCCGCTTCAGATGACTCTCCCGTCCTTCACGATCCTTCCAGAATCGCACTGGAACCTCGGTCACCCGGCAGGCCAAGCCTCTGTGCCTTGAGGATCATCTCCGACGCGTACTCCCACCCGTTGGGATTCAAGGTGCCAGACGCTCGAACGCGTCGCGCGTGAGGGCACGCATGCCGCAGTGGATGTCGCTGAACCGCGTGCCATAGATGACGTTGAACAGCAACGTGGTCCGCGGGGTGACCCGAAGTAGCGATGGAGTGCGGGCATGGCCCCGGGTTCAATCTCACCCTTGGTACGGGTCCCCAGGACGAAATCGTGCCCGCTTCGAATGGCGTCAATGAACCCTTCGAGTTCGCGGAAGTCGTAAGTGAGGTCGCAGTCGCCCATGATCACGATGTGGCCCGTCGGACGTGCTCAAGTGCGTCTATGTAGGCCCTACCCAGGCCGCGGCGGGGGACGCTGATCCCCTCGTGCCCCGTGCTCGGCCGCAATCTGTGGCGAGCGGTCAACCGAGGAATCGACGATCAGGACCTCGCCGCTGACGCCGGCTTTGCTCAAGCCCTCAAAGCACCAGTCCACGAACTCGCCGACGGTTACCTCTTCGTTCAGGCACGGCACGACGATCGAGACCTCGGCCGTGCGCCGGCAGCGATCGGTCGTGTCGCCCCCATGGGTCTGTGTCCGGGTCATCGCGAGGCTCAGCGAGAGCCCTCGGCGATGTTGGCGTCGATCGACGCGATCACATCAGGGCCTGTCGTGAGCTCCGCTGGCAGTGCCAGCCGCGGGCCTTGAGCCGGTCGCTGCGAAACCGTACGACTGGTACGTCACCCTTCCAACCCCGCTTACCGCCCGTGTAATCGAACTCGACATTGGGCAGTCCCATACGTTCAGTCACGAGGTCGGCGATCTCACGTACTGTCACGTAGTCGCCCGTGCCGGCGTTGAATGTTTCATATCCGTTCCAGCCCTGATCGGTCAGCAGCATGATCGCCGCGACGACGTCGTCCACGTGGATGTAGATTTGCTCTGCGTACCGTCGCCATAGATCTTCAGCCGCGACAGATCTTGGAGCAATCGACGCACGAAGTCGTAGGTCACACCATGCGTCTGGCGGTCTCCGACGACATTGGCGAAGCGGAACGTGACGGCGTCGATCCCGAACATGTGCGTGTAGGCCGCAAGCATCGCCTCACACGCGAGCTTACTGGCGCCGTAGGTGGAAACAGGAATCAACGGTCCGAACTCCTCGTCGACCTCGCTGGTGCCGCGGTCGCCGTACACCCCGGACCCGGATGAATACACGATCCGCGCGACACCGTTGATCCGCGCGGCCTCGATCACGTTGTGGGTGAGGAAGGTCCTTCCCAGAAATCGACGCCGGGCTCGGTGACGGCCCGGGCGATGTCTGGATTGGCGGCGAACAGGTAAACATCGTCGCATCCGCGCATCGCGTTCGTGACCTGCTCCGCATCCTTGAGGTCGGCGATGACGAGCTCGAGCCGAGGGTGGTCGAGCACCTCCACCAGATTCGCTCGGTCGCCTGAGACGAGATTGTCGTAGACGACGACCTCGTGGTCGTCGCCTCGGATGAGCTCATTGGCCACGTGACTGCCGATGAAGCCGGCACCACCCGCGATGAAAGACCGTGTCAAAGCTCGTGCAGCCTAACTTGTGGCCGCTCCCCGCGGGCCTGACCCGCCGGAGGGGCGCTGGCGGACGGCCCTGCTAGCGTCACCGTGCTCGGCGATGGCACGTACCGGTAACTATGGGGGCGAAATCGGTAGCCGGAAGGTCCTGGTTCCGGACGGCGGCCCCGACGACTGGGACGAGCACTGGGACGACTTCGGCGACGCCAACGAGCGCAATCCGGCGCAGGACTATCGCCGCCGCCTGGTCCTGTACCTGCTGGGGCGCCGCGTGCCGCCAGCGCCTGCTCGACATCGGCAGCGGCAACGGCGAGCTGTTCGCCGCGGCCTCGCGCTCGCTGGCCGGAGGCGCAGCTCGCCGGACTGGAGCTGAGCGCGGTCGGCCGTTGAGGACGCCCGCGCGAAGGTGCCCGGGGCGAGAATCCGCGTCTGCGACCTGATCCGCGAGCCGGAGCCGGAGCCGCGTCGAGGCGGGCTGGGCGACCCACGCCGTCTGCTCGGAGGTGCTGGAGCACGTCGACGATCCCGTCGCCCTGTTGCGCAACGCGCGGCACTGGCTCGCCCCCGGCTGCCGCGTGATCGTCACCGTCCCGGCGGCCCGATGTCGGCGTTTGACCGCCATATCGGGCACCGCCGCCATTTCTCGCCCGCCGGAGCTGGGCGACGTGATGGACGCCGCCGGCCTGCGAGGTCCAGCTTCTCGCCGGCGCCGGGTTCCCGTTCTTCAACCTCTACCGGGGCCTGGTCATCGCGCGCGGTGAGCGCTTGGTCGCCGACGCCGCCGCCGAGTCCGAGAGCTCGCCCGGTGGCATGGTCATCCGCGGCGCGATGGCGGCGTTTCGCCCCCTGCTGCTGCTCAGCCTCCCCCGCTCGCGCTTCGGCTGGCAGACGATGGGGGTGGCCGACATCTGAACGCCTGGTCGGGCATGCTTGTCCCGTGAGCGACTCGCTCGACGGCCGGCGGGTCCTGGTCACCGGAGGCTCGATGGGCATCGGCCTCGCGGTCGCCGCGAGCTGGTCGCGCCGTGGCGCCCAGGTGGTCATCGCCGGCCGTGACGGCGACGCCCTCGACGCGGCGCTGGCCCAGCTTCCAGGCCAGGCCACTGGTGCTGCGCCTCGATGTCTCGGACGCCGACGCCTGGGGGCCGGCGATGGCGCGACTGGACGCCGGCGGCCGCTGCATGGCCTGGTCACCGCCGCCGGCGTGCTCGGCCCGATCGGCCCGCTCGATGCCGTGCCGATGGACGAGTTCGCCGAGACGATCTCGATCAACCTCGTCGGCACCGCGCTGGCCCTGCATCACGCCCTGCCGCGCCTGCGCGCCGTCTCCGGGCGCGCGGTGACCTTCTCCGGCGGCGGGGGTACCTCACCGCTTCCGCGCTACGACGCCTACGCCACCGCCAAGGCCGGGGTCGTGCGCTTGACCGAGAACGTCGCCGCCGGCCGCGACATCGAGCTCAACTGCGTCGCGCCGGGATTCGTCGCCACGCGGATGCACGAGGGAACGCTCCGAGCGGGACCGCAGGGGGCGGGAGCGGACTACCACCGCCGCACCGAGGAGCAGCTGGCCCAGGGTGGCTTTCCGGCCTCGGAGGCGGCCGAGCTGGTGGCGTTTCTGCTCGGAGACGGGGCACGGGGCATCACCGGGCGGCTGCTGAGCGCCCAGTGGGATCCGTGGCGAGATCAGGGCTTCCAAGCCCGGCTGCGCAGCGACCCGGATCTGGCGACGCTGCGACGCATCGACGATCAGTTCTTCGCCGCGAGCAACCGCCCGGACTCCTGAGCGTCATGCTGACCGGCCGGAGCCCGCCCGGCGATTTGGGACTAGCCTTGCTCGCATGTCTGCCAGCCCATTCGCAACGCGCTACTTCGAGGCCGCCGCCGATCTCGCCCGGGCGGTCGACGGCGAGCAGGTGGACACCATGGCGCGCGGGCTCGCCGACCTGCGCGAGCGCGGCGGCCGGCTCTTCATCCTCGGCGTCGGGGGTGGCGCCGGGCACGCCTCGCACGCGGTCAACGACTTTCGCAAGCTGTGCTCGATCGAGAGCTACGCCCCCACCGACAACGTCTCCGAGCTCACCGCCCGCACCAATGACGACGGCTGGGATACGTCGTTCACCGCGTGGCTGACGGTGTCGCGCTTCGGCCGCAATGATGCGCTGCTGGTGTTCAGCGTCGGTGGCGGTTCGCGGGAGCACAACGTATCGGTCAACCTGGTCAATGCGATCGAGCTCGGCCGCGAGCTTGGAGCCATGATCTACGGCGTGGTCGGCTCTCCCGACGGGACCCTCGCGCAGCTCGCCGACACCGCGGTGGTGATCTCGGCCCCGGCCGACCTCAAGACCCCGCTGGTGGAGTCCTTCCAGGCCGTGGTGTGGCACGCGCTGGTCTCGCACCCCGAGCTGGCTGCCCACCAGGGTCACTGGGAGTCGCTGGCCGCCGGCGGCCCGGGGTGACTGGCGCTGCGGCAGCCTTCGTCGACCGCGACGGCGTCATCAACGAGCTCGTCGAAGATCCCCGCAGCGGAGCGCCGGAGTCGCCGCTACGGGTGCAGGATGTAGCGCTGATCGCCGGCGCGGCGTCGGCGCTGCGGCAGATTTCGCAGGCTGGCCTGGTGGTCGTCGGGGTCTCCAATCAGCCCGCCGCCGCGAAGGGGACGATCGCGCTGGCGCAGCTGATGGCGGTCCAGGCGCGGGTGCTCGAGCTGGTGGCGGCCGAGGGGGCTGCGCTTCGATGCCTTCCGGATCTGCCTGCACCATCCCGAGGGCACGGTGCCCGAGCTCAGCGGTGGATGCGATTGCCGCAAACCGGCTCCGGGGATGCTGCTCGATGCGGCGCGCGAGCTGGGGATCGACCTGCGGCGCTCCTGGATGATCGGCGACACCGACTCCGACGTACAAGCCGGTCAGCGGGCGGGATGCCATACAGTTCTGATCGAGCATCCCTCCAGCGCCCATAAACGGGGCGCAGACCTCCACCCCGACGCAGTCGTAACCAGTCTCGCCGAGGCAGCGGAACTGCTGGTAATGGAGCAGGTAGATTGAGCAACGTGGTCGACGACCTGAACGTGAAGATATTCGCCGATGGCGCGGACCTCGACGCAATCCTGGCGCTGGCCGCGGACAAGCGAATCGCCGGTTTCACGACCAACCCGACGCTGATGTGGAAGGCCGGTCTGACCGACTACGAGGAGTTCGCCAAGCGCCTGCTGGAGCGGATCACCACGCATCCGATCTCGTTTGAGGTGTTCGCCGACGACGCGGCGGAGATGCGCCGCCAGGCGCAGCTGATCTCACGCTGGGGCGACAACGTGTACGTCAAGATCCCCGTCTCCACCACGGCCGGGGAGTCGATGGCGCCACTGGTGCGCGAGCTCTCCGAAGACGGCGTCAAGGTCAATGTCACGGCGCTGTTCACCACGGCCCAGGTGGAGCTGATCACCGAGGCGGTCCGCCACGGCGCCCCATCCTGCATCTCGGTGTTTGCGGGGCGGATCGCCGATGCCGGAATCGACCCCGTGCCGATCATGCGGCGCTCGGTCGAGATCATGGTGCAGGCGCCGCGCTCGGAGCTGATCTGGGCCTCCCCGCGGGAGATCCTCAACGTGATCCAGGCCGATCAGGTCGGCTGCCACATCATCACGGTCACCAACGATCTGCTGAAGAAGCTCGACACGCTGGGCAAGGACCTGCTGCAGTATTCGCTGGAAACGGTGAAGATGTTCCACCGGGACGCGGCTGCCGCGGGCTTCTTGCTGTAGGTCATGCGCCGTGCCTGTATCACCGGTGGAGCCGGGTTCATCGGCTCGACCCTCGCCGACCGTCTGCGCGCCGACGGCGTCGAGGTGGTGATCGTCGACGACTTCCGCACCGGGCGCCGGGAGTTCGTGAAGGCGCTGTTGGTGGATCCGGCCGTCACCCTGTACGAAGGCGATGTGCTCGACGAGCCGTTGCTGGAACGCGCCTTCGCGGGCTGTGACTGGATCTTTCATCTCCAGGCCAACGCCGACGTGCGCTACGGACTTGACCGCCCCCGTCAGGACCTGGAGCAGAACACGGTGACGACCGCGCGGGTGCTCGAGGCGATGAGAGCGGTGGGGGTGTCGAAGATCGCCTTCTCCTCGACCGGCTCGGTCTATGGCGAACCGGAGGTGTTCCCGACTCCGGAGAGCGCGCCGTTCCCCCTGCAGACCTCGCTGTACGGCGCATCGAAGGTCGCCGGCGAGGGGATGATCGGAGCCTACGCGCACGGATTCGGGTTCACCGGACTGGCCTTCCGCTTCGTGTCGATTCTCGGCGAGCGTTATACGCACGGTCACCTGTACGACTTCTACTGTGCGCTGAGACGCGACCCCACATGCCTGCGGGTGCTCGGTGACGGCCGCCAGGAGAAGTCCTACCTGTATGTGCAGGACTGCGTCGAGGCAATTCTCACCGCAGTCCGCGTCCACGACCAGGACGCGGGCCGGATGGCGGTGTACAACCTCGGAACCGACGAGACGGTCGTGGTCGACGATTCGATCGCGATCATCTGCGAGCACATGGGCGTCACCCCGGTCATCGACTACACCGGCGGCCGCCGGGGCTGGGCCGGCGACAGCCCCTTGATCCATCTCGACTGCGCGCGAATCCGGGCGCTCGGCTGGGCCCCCACGCTGAACATCCGTGAAGCGATCCTCACCACGCTGAGGTGGTTCGATGCCAATCCGTACGCGTGGCAGGACGCGGCCGTCTCGGGAACGGTGGCCTGAGTGAGCGTCATCTTCAGCCGGGCGCCGCTGCGGATCTCGCTCGGCGGCGGCGGCACCGACCTGCCGTCGTATTACCGCGAGCATGGCGGGTTTCTCGTCGCCGGCGCGATCGACAAGTACATCTACCTGCTGATGCACACGGTGTTCCAGCGTCGCTACCGGATGAAGTACTCAGAGACCGAGGATGTCGAGGAGATCAGCTCCATCCGTCATCCCATCCTGCGTGAGACCCTGCAGCGCCACTGGCGCGGTAACCCGCTCGAGATCGCCTCGGTCGCCGACGTCCCGGCCGGAACCGGGATGGGGTCCTCGGGGGCGTTCACGGTGGCCCTGATCAAGGGCCTCGCCCACGCCCGGCGGACGTCCATCACCCAGGGCTCGCTGGCCGAGACGGCGTGTGAGATCGAGATCGACATCCTCCAGGAGCCGTGCGGAAAGCAGGATCCCTACGTCGCCGCTCACGGCGGTATCTGCGCCTACACGTTTGGCGGCGACGGATCGGTCGAGGTCCAGCCGCTGGAGCTATCCGAGGCGACCCTGCGGGCGCTGCGGGAGCAACTGCTGCTGTTCTACACCGGTGAGGCCCGTGACGCCTCCGGGGTGCTCTCCGACCAGGATCAGCGCACCAAGATCGGCGACTCCGAGATGCTCGAGAACCTGCATCGGACCAAGGAGATCGGCCGTCAGAGCTGCGAGCTGCTGGTGTCCGGAGACCTGTTCGCCTACGCCGAGCTGATGCACGAGCACTGGATGAACAAGCGCAAGCGCTCGCCGGGCATGGCCAGTGACCGGATCGACGACCTCTACGTCCTGGCCCGGCGCAGCGGCGTGGTCGGCGGCAAGCTAGTGGGGGCGGGCGGCGGTGGGTTCCTGCTCGTCTACGCTCGCAATCCGGCGGATACGCGGCAGGCGATGGCGGCGGCGGGGGCGATCGAGCTCCCGTTCGACTTCGAGTTCGTCGGCGCGTACTCGAGTGAGTATGCATGAGCCGTCCCTCGCTGCGGGTGGGGATCGTCGGCTGCGGGCTGATCGGGCACAAACGCGCCGGCGCCCTCGGTTCGCAGGACGAGGTGGTGGGTGCGTTCGACACCGTCGTCGAGCGGGCGCAGGAGCTCAGCACCGGCTTCGGCGGCCGGGCGTGCACTGACCTCGACGAGCTGTTGGCCCTCGGGCCCGACGTGGTGGTGGTGGCGACCACCCATGATCAGCTGGCGCCGCTGGCGCAGCGCAGCCTGCTCGCGGGCAGCCACGTCCTGGTCGAGAAGCCGGCCGGGATCGGCACCGCCCAGATCGACCAGCTCGGCCAGGTCGCCGGGGAGGTCGGGAGGGCCGTCAAGGTGGGCTTCAACCACCGCTTTCATCCGGCGCTGACCGAACTGGCGGCAGAGGTCCACTCCGGTCGGCACGGCGACCTCATGCACCTGCGCGCCCGGTACGGACACGGCGGGCGCATCGGCTATGACCGCGAATGGCGCGCCCAGCCTCGGCGCTCGGGCGGCGGCGAGCTGATCGATCAGGGCATGCACCTGCTTGACCTCACGCACTGGCTGGCCGGACCGCTGCCGCTGCACAGCGCCCTGCTGCGCACGTCGTTCTGGGACATGCCGGTCGAGGACAACGCGGCCCTGATTCTCGGGGCCGGCGACCAGCGCAGCGCCCCGTGGGCGATGTTGCACGTGAGCTGGACGGAGTGGAAGAACCTGTTCTCGATCGAGGTCTACTGTCGCGACGCCAAGCTCCAGGTCGACGGCCTGGTCCGTTCCTACGGGACGCAGCGGCTGCGGATCTACCGGATGTCCCCTGAGCTCGGTCCGCCTGCCCTGGAGGAGCGTGCGTACCCCGACGAGGACCTGTCGTGGTCGGCCGAGTGGGAACACTTCGCTGCGGCCGTCTTGACCGGGGAGCCGTTGCTGGGCGACCTGCGGGATGCCCGTTACGCCTGGGCGCGCGTCGAGGACGCCTATGCGGCCGCCCCCGCCTACGCGGAGCTCTCCTCCGCTCCGTAATTAGCGCGCATGACCAACCCACCGCCATCCTCGGTCGCGTAAGGGCTCTGGTGGCCGATCCCCTGCCGCCCATCTGCATTCTCGCCGGCGGTCTCGGCACCCGGTTGCACGATCGCGTTCGCGATACGCCCAAGCCGTTGCTGGAGGTGGCCGGAGAGCCGTTCCTGATCCACCAGCTGAGGCTGTTGGCCCAACATCATGCCCGCGTTGTGGTGCTCTGCGTCGGATACCTCGGCGAGCAGATCGAACGGCGCATCGGCCGCGAGCAGTTCGGTCTGCAGATCGCCTACAGCTATGACGGGCCCAAGCCGCTCGGCACCCTGGGCGCCATCCGCCAGGCCGCCCCGCTGCTCGGCCAGCGCTTCCTGGTGCTCTACGGCGACACCTACCTGCAGATCGACTACGGAGCCGCCGCGGCAGCCTGGCAACGCAGCGGCCTACCCGGGATGATGACCGTGCTGCGCAACGATGGGCGCTGGGATGTCTCCAATGCCGCCTTTGACGGCGAGCGCGTCACGGTCTACGACAAGCGCCGCCCCGATCCGGGGATGCGCTGGATCGACTACGGCCTGGGAGGCCTCCAAGCTCCCGCGCTGGAGCTGGTCGACTCCGAGGCCAGCGATCTCGTCGACCTCTACGAGGAGCTCGCGCGCCGCGGATCGCTGTTCGGATTCGCCGCCACGGAGCGCTTCTACGAGATCGGCACGCCGAGCGCGCTGGAGGAGACCGGCGCGTACCTGGCAGCCCTCGGCGACCCATAGCGAGCCGGGCTCTACGGTTGGGCTATTTTGTCCGACATACGGACATTTCATCCCACTCTGGCCGGGGCGAGCGACCCCCGGCCCAGGCGCGCGACCCCGGACCGGGCACCGAACTCTCTGCGCCCGCCGGCGTTTGATTGTTAGCCTCGCGTGCATCTCCGAGTACGCATCAGCTCTAGCCCGCCTCGCGGTCGGTGTCGGCGTGAACCTTGCGCCGGGGCAGACCGTGATGCTGAACGCCAAGCTGGGCCAGGAACCGGTGGCCCGGGCGATGGCGGCTGCCTGCTACGAAGCGGGCGCTCACCAGGTGGAGGTGCATTACGCCGACCCCTACGTCCAGCGAGCGCGCCTGCAGTACGCGCCCGAGGAGGCGATCGGAACCGTGATCCCGTGGATCCGCCGCCGGCCCGCGGAGCTGGCCGAGATGCGGGGGGCGCTGATCGGTTGCAGCGGTCCCTCGGCCCCGGGCCTGCTCGATGACCTCGACCCGGCTCGGATCGGTCGGGATACGGTCGCGCTGGCGGAGTGGTCCAAGGTGATCGACGAAGCCACCGTGAACTGGACGATCGTCCCCGGTCCGAACGCGGCGTGGGCTCAGCTCGTGTTTCCGGCCCTGGACGCGAATCAGGCCCTGGACCGGCTGTGGGAGAAGATCGGTCATGTTTGCCGCCTTGGCGCCGACGATCCGCAGGCGGCGTGGTGGGCTCGGGCCGAGGAGCTGGGCAGCGCGGCGCGGCGGCTCAGCGCGGCGGGGCTGGACTCGATCCGCTTCACCGGTCGAGGTACCGATCTGACGGTGGGCATGATTCCGGGCGTGAGCTGGGCCGGCGGCAGCTTCCGCACGGCATGGGGTCGCGAGCACATCCCCAACCTGCCCACCGAGGAGGTGTTCACCAGCCCCGATCCGGAGCGCACCCACGGAACCGTGACCGCGACCAAGCCGCTGCTGGTGTCCGGCCGCTCGGTCACCGGGCTACGGGTTCGCTTCGAGGCAGGTCGCGCCGTGGCGATCGACGCCGACCGGGGAGCAGAGCTCCTCCGCGAGTTGGTCCTCCGCGACGCCGACGCCAACCGCCTCGGTGAGGTGGCGCTGGTTGACGGCAGCGGCCGCGTCGGCGAGACCGAGACCGTGTTTCACGACACCCTGCTCGACGAGAACGCCGCCAGCCATATCGCGCTGGGGGCGGGGTTCGGCCACCTGGCCGATGAGCCGCCGGCGGCGCAGCGGGTCAATCGAAGCGCCGTGCACACCGATTTCATGATCGGGGGGCCCGACGTCAAGGTGACCGGCCGGACGCGTGACGGTCGCGAGCTGCCGGTCCTGATCGACGGCCGCTGGATGCTCCGTTAGGGGTGGGTCGCATGCAGGCGCTGGCAACCAAGCTGGATGGGCCCGTGCTTCTGGCCCCGGTGGTTCGCGGTGACGAGCGCGGGTTCTTCCTGGAGTCGTTTCGGGAGAACCGGTTGCCGGAGCTCGGCATCTCTGATCGCTTCGTGCAGGACAACCATTCCCGCTCCCGGCTGGGGACGGTGCGTGGGATGCACTACCAGCCGGGTCAGGCCAAGTTGATCCGCTGCGTGCGCGGCTCGATCCTCGACGTGATCGTCGATATCCGGCGCGGCTCGCCGCAGTTCGGACAGTGGGAGTCCTTCCGGCTCGACGACACCGAGCATCACCAGCTCTACTGTCCCAACGGCTTCGCGCACGGCTTCTGTGTGCTGAGCGACCTGGCTGACGTCACCTACAAGATCTCGGACTACTACGCCCCGGAGCTGGAGGGCGGATTCGCCTATGACGATCCCGAGGTGGGGATCGAATGGCCGGCCGATCTGGCGCTCATCGTCTCGGACCGGGATCGAAGCGCTCCCACCCTCGCGCAGCGAGGTCCCTCGTTGCCGTTCGTCTACTCCTAGTCATGTTCCCCTGGCCGTGCGCCGCTGCGATACTGGCCGTCAGGCATGCTTAAGACGAGGATGCGAAACCGCCTAGCTGTCACCCCCCGTCAATACCGTCGCTTGTCCTACGCGACGCTCGCCGCGCTGACCCTGATCGTGCTCAGCGGGGCCGCCGTTCGCCTGACCGGCTCCGGCCTGGGATGCCCCGATTGGCCGAAGTGCTATGGCCGTGCGCTGCCGCCGCTGTCGACCCATGCGCTGATCGAGTTCGGCAACCGCGGCCTGTCGGGCCTGGTCGGGGTGCTGACGGTGGTCGCTGCCGTACTGGCGTTCACCCGGCGCCCCTTCCGTCGGGATCTGGCCGCCCTCGCCGTGCTGCTGCCGCTGGGAGTCGTCGCGCAGGCGGTGCTCGGTGGCTTCACCGTCCGCGAGCATCTCGCGCCGGGTTTCGTGATGGGCCACTTCGCGCTCTCGATGCTGATCCTCATCGCCGCCCTGCTGCTCGCCTGGCGGGCGACCTACGAGCCCGGCTCCGGTCCTCTGTTCACCGATCGCGTCGTGGCCTGGTCGGTGCGCGCGCTGATACCACTCGCAGCGCTGACGATCTTCGCCGGCACTGCCGCGACCGCGGCCGGTCCGCACGCCGGGGGCTCACCCGGTCAGCGCATCCATCGCCTCACCTTCGAAGGAAAGAACACGCTGACATGGGTGGTGCATCAGCACGCCACCATCGCGGCGGTGTTCGGCGTCTTCGTGATCGGACTCTGGTACCTGCTGCGGCGCCGTGGCGCGGCGCAGACCGTGATAGAGCCCGTGACAGTGCTCGGGGTCCTGCTCGCGGCCCAGGGTCTCGTCGGCAGCGTGCAGTACGAGCTGCGGCTGCCGTCCGACATGGTCTGGGTCCACGTCACGCTGGCCACCGTCACCTGGCTGGTGGTCCTGTGGGCGGTGGTCTCGGTGAGTCAGCCGGTGAGCCGCGCCGCGGCGATGTCCCCGCTGGACCGACCTGCCGCCGACCGCGAGCTCGAGCCGATCGGGAGGGCCGGGTAGGTGTCGACCCACCGCGCGCCCGAGCAGATGCCCGCCCGGGGAGCCGACGCCTCGCTCAGCATCCTCGTGGTCGACGACGAGTCCGATCTGCGCGAGATGCTGACCCGGTCGTTCTCCCGGGAAGGGCACCGGGTGCTCGCGGTCGCCGACGGGCGCGCCGCGATCGACCGCGCCAGCACCGATCACTTCGACATCGTCCTCCTCGACGTCGCTCTCGGCGCCGGGCCGGACGGCTACGAGGTGTGCCGCACGCTGCGCGGGCGGCGCAACGTCGTCCCGATCATCATGCTGACCGCGCTGGACTCCGAAGCCGACGCGGTGCTCGGCCTCGAGGCGGGCGCCGACGACTACGTCACCAAGCCATTCGGCCTGGCCGAGCTGCGCAGCCGGATCCGGGCGGTGCTGCGCCGAGCTGGGACCCGGGCGATGGGCGACGAGGTGCTGGTGGTGGGACCGATCTCGCTCGACCGCGCCCAGCGCGAAGTGACGATCGAAGGTGCTCCGGTCAAGCTCACCTTCTCGGAGTTCGAGCTGCTCGATGCGCTGATGGCCGACCCCGGTCGGCTCCTGAACCGCCAGGAGCTGCTGAGGGCCATCTGGGGTGACAGCGCCTACCGCGACCCGCGCGCGATCGACGTCCACATCCGTCACCTCCGGGAGAAGCTCGAGCCCGAGCCGGAGAAGCCGCGCTACATCCTGACCGTGCGGGGCGCCGGATACCGCCTACGAGGTCCGTAGTGCGCTCGGCGCTGCCCAGTCGTGGCGCGCTCGGTCTTCGGGGACGGATCGTCGGCGCGCTGCTCGTGAGCACGGTGGCGACCCTCGCCGTGGCGGCGGTCGCCCTGCTGGGGCCGCTCGAACAGAGTCTTCGCCACGCCGAGCAGAAGACGCTCAGCCACGAGCTGGGCCGAAAGACGATCCGGGGCTTCGCCTCGCTTCACCTTGACCAGGTGTCGCTGTCCCCGTCCGCGCGCGCCTTGGCGGCCTCGCGGCTGCAACAGCTCCAAAGCCGGGTCGGAGGCAATGTCTACGTATTCGGCTACCCCGGCCCCGACGGCAACGGCGCCCAGCTGGTGCTGGGCGGGCGCGGAGAGGGCGCGAGCGCGAGCGAGGGCTCCTACGACGATGTCGCCGCCGCGTTTCGCCGGCGACATGCCCGGTACACCTTCGCCACCGTCGACGGCACCCAGAACGTGCGCGCGGCGATCCCGTTTCTCAGCGGCAGCCTGTGGTACGTGCTCGCCGTGCGGAAGCCCATCGACGAGATCGCCGCCGCGGTCAACGCCGTCCGCAACGCGTTCATCACCGCCGCTCTGGCCGGCCTGGGGTTGACGCTGATCCTCGGGATCCCGCTGGCCGCGACTCTGGTGCGGCGCTTGCGTCGCCTGCGCGAGGCGGCGCTGGAGCTGGCCCACGAAGGGGCCGGGGTCGAGGTGCCGGTGGACCGCGCGCGCGACGAGGTGGGGGACCTGGCCCGCACGCTGGCCACCATGCAGCAGCGCCTGCGAGGGCAGGAGCAGGCCCGCCGGGCGTTTGTGGCCACCGCCTCGCACGAGCTCCGTACCCCGCTGACGTCGCTCGACGGGATGCTCGAGCTGCTCGACGACGACCTGCGCTACGAGCATCCCGACCTCGAGGATGCACGCGCCCTGCTGGAGCGGGCCCGGGCCCAGTCCCGGCGTCTGGGCCGGCTGGCCGCCGATCTGCTCGACCTCTCGCGACTCGACGCGCAGGTGGCCATGCGCTCTGAGCCGGTCGAGCTCGGCGAGCTCAGCCGCGCCGTGCTGGCGGAATTCGAGCTCGGCATCGCCGAGCGGGACATCGCCACCCACCTCGATGACGAGGGCGGCTCGGTCTGGGCGCTGGGCGATCCCGGCAGCGTGGCTCGGATCCTGCGGATCCTGCTTGACAACGCGGTGCGCATCAGCCCACCGCATTCGGAGCTGCGGATCGAGCTGCGCCACGGCGACGACGTCACGCTGAGTGTCTGCGACCAGGGGCCGGGCGTCCCGCCCGAGGAGCAGGACCAGATCTTCCGGCGCTTTGAGCGGGGGCGCGACACGGGTGGTCAGGCCGGGTTCGGGCTGGGGCTGGCGATCGGTCGCGAGCTGGCCGAGCGGATGGGCGGAGAGCTCTCGCTGGAGCAGCGCGGCGGCCGCGGCGCCACCTTCACGCTGCGGCTCCCGGCGGCCCCCTCGCCGACCAGGACGCTGTCGCGGGCCTCTAGCTGACAGCATCATCGCGATGGACCAAGCGCTGATGAAGGCGACGCTCGCGGTCGACGAGCATCACTGGTGGTACCGCGGTCGGCGGCGGATCATCCAGGCCGAGCTCAACCGGTTGCCGCTGCCCCACCCGGCCCGCGTGCTCGATGCCGGCTGCGGGTCGGGCCGGACGCTCCAGGAGCTGACGCGCTTCGGTGAGGTGTATGGGATCGAGCTGAGCCCGGAGGCGGCCGAGCTGGCGCAGGGGCGCGGCCAAGGGGAGGTTCGCGTCGGCCGGCTCGAGGAGCTGCCCTGGGAGGCCGACACCTTTGACCTGATCACCTGCCTCGACGTGATCGAGCACACGCCCGACGATCGGCTGACGCTGGGCGAGCTTCAGCGGGTGACCAAGCCCGGGGGGTATCTCCTGGTCACCGTGCCCGCCTACCAGGCGCTGTGGTCCCTGCACGACGAGGCCAATCATCACTACCGGCGCTACGGGCGCGAGACGCTGCGGGCGGCCAGCCGCGAGGCGGGATGGGAGGTCCGGCGGGTTACTTCGTTCAACAGCCTGCTGTTGGCGCCGGCGGCCGCTGTGCGTCTGGTCCAGCGTCGGCTCGGAGCCCACGAGGGCTACACCAACGATCTCGCCCTCGGGCCGGCCTGGCTCAACGACGTGCTCGAGGGGCCGCTGCGCCTGGAGGCGCGCTGGCTCGGCGGCGGCCACACGCTACCGGCGGGACTGTCGCTTCTGGCCGTGCTCCAGAAGCCCCGGACCGGGTCGTAAGGCCCCCTGCGCCGGCCGCGGTGATGCTCGAGCTCGCGGCGATCATCAGCGTCTCCAGCAGCCTGGGTTACCTGCTGCCGGCGATTATCGGCCTGGAGTCGCTCGGCGTGCCCTCCCCCGGGGAGACCGCCCTGGTGCTGGCGGCGGTACTCGCCAGTCAGGGCAAGCTGCAGATCTGGCTGGTGATCCTGATCGGGGTGTGCTCGGCGATCGTCGGCGACAACATCGGTTACCTGCTCGGACGGCATTTCGGCCGTGAGGTCCTGGAGGCGCCGGGCCCGTTTCGCCACCGTCGCGTCCAGGTGATCGCAGCGGGCGATCGCTTCTTCGAGCGCCACGGACCCAAGGCCGTGTTTCTGGCCCGCTGGATCGCCCTGGTCCGGTTCGCGGCCGCATGGCTGGCCGGGATCAACGAGATGCGCTTCCGTCAGTTCTTCTTCTGGAACGCGCTGGGCGGGATCACCTGGGGCGTGACCTTCGGGTTGGTCGGATACTTCGGCGGCAATGCCGCGGCCAGCGTGATCTCCAGCTTCGGAGTGTTCGCGGCGGTGGCTCTGGGCGTTCTGGTCGTCGGGGGCTACGCGTACGTCAAGCTGCGCGAGCGCCGCGCCACGCGGTAGCCCGGGCCGCTCTTTGCGGCCCGGGCGGGCGTTTCGGCGCTCAACTCAGGCCGATTCGGGCTCCAGCTGCAGCGCGCAGGAGTTGATGCAGAAGCGCTGGCCGGTCGGCGCCGGGCCGTCGTCGAAGACGTGTCCCAGGTGGCCTCCACAGCGCCGGCACAGGACTTCGGTCCGGCGCATCCCGAAGCTGTCGTCCGCGCGCAACTCGACGTGCTCCGCCACGGCCGGCTCATAGAAGCTCGGCCAGCCCGTGCCGGACTCGAACTTCGTCTCGGAGCTGAACAGCTCGGCGCCGCACCCGGCGCACCGATACGTCCCGTCGTCCTTGACGTCGACGTACTCTCCGGTGAAGGGACGCTCGGTGGCGTGCTGGCGCAGGACCTCGTATTGCTCGGGCGTGAGGCGCTCGCGCCACTGCTCGTCGGTCAGCGTTATTTCAGGTTCAGTTTGCATGCCGTGCACGTTAGCGGGCTTGTGTGTGCACGCAACCTTTCTGCCATCGGTCGCGTCCGTGGCGGTTATGCGCAGCGCGATCGGGCCCAACCGGGCAAATACCTGCACGAAAGCTCCCTTTCCGGGCTATGGAGCTCACGACGCGTGAAACTGAACGTTCTCTCTCGGCCTGTCCGGGTCTCGCTGTCAATCCAACGAATCGTCCGACCGGACGCGATTCGCACCTGGAGCGTCCGCGTTGCCATGTGCCTTGGATCGATCTACCCTAGCCACAGGAGGAGTCATCTCCACCCAGTCACCCCCCAGTCCCAGCGGCGAACCCGCCGGCCTGCCGAGCGCGGCCGCTCCCGTCAGCGGCGCAGCGCCGTCTGACGCCCGCCAGAAGGCGGCCGCGACCGTACGCCGTCGCAAGGAGGAGCGCCGCGCCGAGAGCCTGCGTGACATCCGGGCGCAAACCGCCGCCGGCTCGCTCATCGTCCGGCAGAT
The DNA here is from genome assembly GCA_963744195.1 of uncultured Solirubrobacterales bacterium. Lineage (GTDB taxonomy): Bacteria > Actinomycetota > Thermoleophilia > Solirubrobacterales > Solirubrobacteraceae > Palsa-465. Next base: position 37,863 of record CAVUSY010000008.1, on the reverse strand, counting down.
GACGCCCGCTCAGCAAGAGGCGGCCTCCGAGGTCGGTCGCGAGACGCTCGCACGCAACGAGGCGCGCGGCAAGCGTTACCGGAGCCCCACGGCCCCGGACGCCTGAGGCCAGCCGTTAGTCGAGATAGCTGCGAGCCGCCGACGGATCCGGCTCCAGCATCTCCAGAATCAGCGTCGACCAGCCGAAGTCGACCGCGCCCATGCCACGGCCCGTGTAGGGCTGGTAGTACTCGCGCAATCCCTCGGCCGCGACGGCGGCGCCGAGGCGTGCAGCCAAATGAGCCGCCGGTTGCTCGTAGCCGAGCCGGACCAGCCCGAGCCAGATCAGCCAGGCGGCGTTGATCCAGGTGGGACCGCGCCAGTAGCGCCGCAGACCGAACAACCCGGTGTCCCTCACCGCGAAGCTACGCTCGATGGCTGAGACCGAGGCGGGCGGTACGGGGAGCCAAAAGCGCTGCGGATCGAGGAGATGCTCCTCCACGAGCCGTCGGCCGATCGCCTCGGGCAGGTCAGGCAGCGCCAGCGGCGACAGTGCCGCGATCGTCGCAGCCGGGCGCACCGGCGGCTGCGGGCGCGCGAGCGGGAGGAACAGCCCCGTCCGGTCGTCGTAGGTACGCTCAATCAACGTGGTCGTCAGCGACGGCAGACCGAGCGCCAGGCGTGAGAGGTTGTAGAGGACGTTGGTCATCACCTCGCAGCAGACGGGGCCCCCGGCTGCGGCGATCCGGTGCAGATCGAACCCGAGCTGACGGTTGCGCCGCACCAGCAGGACGAACCCCGGCCGTCCGCCCGCACGATGCCTCCAGATCGAGTCGAACTGAGGGGAGGCATCTAGCCCGGACTCATCGGGCTGCACGATCCAGATCAGGCCGTCGCGCTCGAGATCGCGATGTGCCTCGAGCCATTCGTGCTGGCGGCGGATGGCGGGCTCGGCGCTCGGGTCGCCCACGGCGATCTTCCACGCCCACGCGAGCGCGGGCGGCTGAATGGTGGCGGTCATCGGAGCGTCGGGGGAGATGACGTTGTAGGTGAAGCGGCGGCTGCCGACCAGCTCCTCGTTCCAGAAGATGGTGTGGCCGATGAAGCCATCCGCGCGCTGAGCGGCGAGCAGTGACTCGAGCTCTCGGCGCGAACGCTCACGATCATGGCGTCGCCACGCGATCGCGGTGAAGCATGAATCCCAATACCACTGGTAGGGGTAATGGCCGGGACTGGGGCACGTGTAGGCAAACGCCACGCCGTCGGTGCGCAAGCCTTCGCGCCAGTTGCGGCGCAGCACCGATCGGCATGCCCGGCGGATCACCTCGGGCTTGTGGTCTGCCAACATCAGGTCGGCCATCCTGCCAATCGTAGGCGTGGGCGCCCGGACGCCCACGCGGGAGGACCGATCACGATTCGTCGCCCCCGGGCGCCGCTCGTCGCCGGGTGGGCGGCCCGACGCATACGCGAGCAGCTGGATCAGGCTCCGCTCGGCCGGGTGCTTGGACCGACCGTGGAGAGCCCCGAAGCGCTACCGCCACGGCGGCTGCGTGCCCGGGCGGGCGCCGCGGGGGCGCAGGACTACGTCGCCGGCGGTCGGCAGGCTGCCGACGCGCTCGTCCAGGCCCTGTCGGTCGCCGGGCGCTCGCCCGATGCGCTGGAGTCGGTGCTCGACTTCGGCTGCGGCGCCGGGCGAGTGCTGCCGCACTTCGCCGCGCTGGCGCCCGGAGCCAGATGTGCCGGTTGCGATGTCGACCAGTTCGCGGTGGCGTGGGCGACGGAGAACCGTCCCGGTCTGGACTGGATCCTGAGCTCGTTCGCACCCCCGCTGCCGTTCGCGGGGGCGAGCTTTGAGCTGATCTATTCGGTGTCTGTCTTCAGCCATCTCAGCCGCGACCTCCAGCTGCAGTGGCTGCGGGAGCTGGCACGAGTGCTGCGCGACGGCGGCGTAGCGCTGGTGTCCGTCCAGGGTCCGCACGCCTTCGACGCTTTCCGGTCCGGAAGCGTCCGGACCACCTGGTGCCGTTCTGAGGTGTTCGCGCGGGCGCCCCTGGGGGCGAAGGACTTCGTGTTCGCGCCATATGTGCAGTCATTGTGGACTGCCGGCGAGCTGCCCGGTGTCGGCAGCGAGTACGGGCTCGCCTTTCAGGGACCGGATCACGCGCGCGCCGAATGGAGCCGCGAGCTGCGCGTGGTTGACGTGCTCGCGGGCACGCTCGCCGACGGGGAGGACCTCGTGGTGTGTGAGAAATGACACAGCCCCGGGCCGCCTGACCCGGCTAGCCGCGGGCCACTGCCGGTGGCGCATCTAGACGCCCGGGTGGACGTTTGTCCGATGACTGGCGCCGCCGAAGTCAAGTGATACGCGACGGCGCCGATCCGGTGAGTCGTGATGGCCGTCTCCATGTGGTCCGACGACTCAGGCGCTCCGACGCCGCCGGTGGCTCGCCCCGGGCCATCCGCGGCCCGCTCCGGTCCATCCGCGGCCCGCTCCGGTCCATCCGCGGCCCGCTGGCCGGCCTTGGAGCCAGGTTTGCGCCCTCCGCGATTCCTGTCGATACGCCCTCGTCGCTGCGAATGCCGCCATTGCGGAGTCCACACGACCACCGAGGTGGGGTTCCCGGTCGCCGGCAGCTGCCCGAACTGCGGCAGCTTCGAGCTGGTCCCCGTGCGCGACGCCTAGTCGCGGCGGCTGCGATGGTCCCGGTGTGCCCCAGGCGGGCCGCCCCGAGCTAGCCTGACGACGGGTGGGGCATGACTCGATCGACATAGAAATCGCACAACGCCGCGATCTCGAGGAGGTCATACGGATCTACAACGCTTCGATCCCGGGGCGCCTGGCCACGGCTGACCTGGAGCCGGTGTCGGTGATGGAGCGGTCAGCCTGGTTTGATGCCCACCACCCGACTCGGCCGCTGTGGGTGGCGCGTAGGGGCCAGGCGGCGGTCGGATGGCTGAGCTTCGAGGAGTTCTACGGTCGTCCCGCCTATCACCGCACGGCAGAAGTCAGCGTCTATGTCGCCCCGGAACACCAGCGGCGCGGGATCGCCCGCCAGCTGCTGGGCGCGGCGATCAACCGTGCCCCCGAGTTCGGTGTCTCGGTTCTGGTCGGGTTCATCTTCGGTCACAACGCCGCCAGCCTGAAACTGTTTGAGTCGTTCGGGTTCGAGCGCGCCGGCGCGCTGCCGGCGGTCGCTGAACTCGACGGTGTCATGCGCGATCTGGTGATCGTCCTACGCCGGGTGCCAGCCGTAGACGACCACCGCGGGGCTGCTGCGATGACTCGCCGGGCCGGTCAAAGTCCGGGAGCTGAGCCACCACCGCCGGCGGCTCCGCGGTGAGCTGGACGCCAACCAGCGCCGCGCTGAGCCGGGGCACTTCGAGCCGGTAGCCGCGCCGGGTCGGCACGATCACCTCACCGCTCGCCCGGTGTTTCCATAGCCCGTCGTGTCCCAACTGCTGACCGCCGAGCGTCACGCCGGTGCGGGCCCGCGCCGAAGGAGCGAGGAGACGCTGCACCCAGGCGTGGCCGAGGGCCGGCAGCCGCAGTGAGATCCGCACGGCATGCTGGCCGTCGTTGATCACCAGCACGTGCAGCTTCTGATCTCCGACGCGAATCGCCCACGCCGACAGATGCGGCGAGTCTGGGGCGCGCAGGCGCAGCCGCACCAGCTCTGCATCGGGACCGAGGGTCCGCGCCAGAAGGATCAGTCCGTACAGGAGCGGTCGCGCCGTCAGGCCGGCGGTTCCCAGCGCGAACGGACCGTTGATCGCATCGGCGCGAATGTGCATGCTGACGCCCGCCACGCCGGCCTTGAGTAGATCGAGCAGCACGGCCGGCGCCCACAGCGCGCTCGCGAATGCATCGCTGACCCCGGGGCGGCCGCTGCAGGTGACGGAGTTGAGCTCGGTCAGTCTGAGCGGGAGACCGGCCCGGTGGGCGAGCGTCAAGGCCGGACCCAGGCTTTTCGCCACCCCGACCGTGGCGCTCTGGCTGAGCAGGCGCCGGATCGTGGGAAAGCTCGGTGAGCGACGGCGCGCGCAGGCCGAGTAGGGGTAACGGTGCACGCTGACCACGCGGAGGCCCGGTTGATGGCTGGCCAGCAGGCGCGCGAGCCAGTTTGCGTTCGCGCGCGGATTGGCCAGGGCCGGCCCGAGCAGGGGCACGTGCGGCGCCACGGCACGAATCGCCGCGGCATCGGCGCGAAAGTCGTTCACATAGTTCTCCGCGGTCAGGCGGGCCGGAAGGACGTGACCCTCGATCAGGCGCCCCCCGGTGGCCGCGAACCAGTTCGTGCGGCTGTAGATGTCCGGTTCGTTACCGACCTCGAAGCCGATGATGCTTCCCCGCGGCAGCCCGGCCTCGGCGGCTCGGGCCCACCCGAGCGGCGGTTGCCGGCGAGTCGGTGACCAGGTTCAGATCGACGATCACGCGGGCGCCGAGCCCGCGCACCAGCGTGCGGGCCAGCCGGAGCCACTCCGGGGTCAGGGTGAAGGCCCACCTCGGCAGCCGGCGCAGCCGCGGATCCCAGAAGGCATGGTCGGCCGAGTCGCCGCCGATCCTGAGCACCAGGGGGCCGTTCCCGGGGACGCGCAGCATCGACAGGACCCGCTCGAACAGCGGCATCCGCGCCCCGTAAAGCGGCAGCGCCCAGTATTCGGTCGAGATGCCGAGATAGGAACGGGGCACGGCGGCTACAGCCTGATTTGGCGTCACCGTCAGCGTGGCGAGGGCCGGCTGGGGCTGCAGAGAGTCAGCCAGGTCGACGTCAGCCGAGGTGGCGACCAGCGCGAACGTCACCGCGCTCAGCACCAGCAGCGACGCCAGCTTTGCTCGGGGGTGAGAACGCTGGCGCTGGGACCGGAGCGATGGGAGACGGCGACGCTTGAGGATACGCAGACAGTAGGTCCTTTGTCCGGGGGATCCAGCCAGCAGGGGTCTCGCTAGCTCGCCTTCTGCGGCTCGCCCGTTTGTGACCAGCGCGCGCTGCCGCCGTTCTTGAGCTCCTCGAGGGTCTGCTCGAGCGCGGCCATCAGATCGGGGCTGGGCGATGGCTCCTCGGCACCCGTGGGGGCCTTGATCGTCTCGCCCTTGCGCTTGCGGTCCACGATCCGCTTCAGCCGAGCGTTGTAACGATCCTTGTGCTTGCCGGGATCCCAGTCACAGGAGAGCTCCTCGATCACCGCCACCGCGGCCTCGAGCTGCTTGCGAGTCGGTTTGTGCGCCTTCTGGCTGGCGCCATCGACGTCCTTGGTGGGGCGGACCTCGTCGGCGAACCGCATCGTGGTCAGGGTCAGCGCGCGGTCTCGCTGACGCACGATGGCGAGGTACTCCTTGGTGCGCATGACGAACCGGCCCAGCGCAGCGCGATCGGTGCGACTCATGACCTCGGTGAGCAGCCGGTAGGCACGGATCGCGCCGTCGTCGTCGGATGCCGGGACCAGGAAGTACGGATGCACGAAATAGATCGGGTCGACGTCGGACAGGTCGACGAACTGGTCGATGTCGATGGTGCGCGTCCGGCGCGGCTCGATCGCCTGCAGCTCCAGATCTGAGACGATCACCTCGTTGCCGTCGTCGAGCTCATAACCATGGGTGATCTCCTCGAAGGGCACCTCGCGGTCCTCTTTGGAGCACCACCGCTGCACCTCGATCGGGGCGCCGTCCTTCTCGTGCAGCTGGCGGAAGTGAAGGTCGAGGTCGCGGACGGCACTGACCAGGCTGACGGGAACGTTGACGAGCCCGAAGCTGAGCGATCCTGTCCACAGAGAGCGGGCCATGTCAGCGCTTCGCCTTCCGGCCTGATCCGCTCAGGCTCGCCTCCAGCGCTGCCGCCAGGTCCGGGCCCGCGGCGTCGGACTCAGACTGCTCGGGCAGATCGGGCTCCTCGCCCCGCGCCTTGGTCTCGATCAGCTGCAGGACGCGCTGCCGGTAACTGTCCTCGAACGCGTCGGGCGCAAAGCGGTCGTGCAGCGACTCCACCAGCGTGCCCGCCATATCGATCTCGCGCTTGGTCGGCGCACGGCTCGGGTCCGGAAGATCGAGCTTGCCGGGATCAACCAGCTCGGCTTCAAAGCGCATCGTGTACAGGGCCAGTACATCGTCGAGCGGGCGGACCGCTGCCAGGTACTCCCGGTTGTGAAACACCCAGCGACCGATCCCGACGCGCTCCGCCCGCGCCAGCGCGTCGTGCAACAGGCGGTAGGAGTCCTGGCCACCCTTACCCGCACCGAGGTAATAGGCCCGGTCGTAGTAGACCGGATCGATCTCAGCGGCGCGTACGAACTCCTCTAGCTCGATCAGCCGGGATCGCTCGCCGGCGGCGGCGTCGATCTCGTCCTGGGTGAGCAGCACGTACTCGCCCTGGCGAACCTCGTAGCCCTTGGCCACCTCCTTGTAGGGCACTTCCTTGCCCTGTTTGGAGCAGATCCGCACCTGCTTGATCCGGGCGCCGTCCTTGGCGTGGACCTGGTGGAAGTGAACGCCGTGATCCTCGGTGGCCGAATGCACCTTGATCGGCACTGCGGCCAGGCCGAACGTGATGGTGCCGTTCCAGATGGAGCGAGGCATCACGCCGATCGTTACCCGCCCACCCGCGGGCTCGAACCTCAGTTGAATGTCGCGAGCGCGACGCGGGCCGTGGTGGCGTTGGCCCCGGTGTTGATCGTGATCTTCACCGGCAGCTGATTGCCGCGGGTGTTGAGCAGGAGGCGGTGGCCCGAAGAGGTCAGTGAGAAGAACAGATACCCGAGCTCGTTGACGCCGAGGTTCTCCGGCCCGGTGCGCGCGATCACCTTGCCGGCGCCCGTGATCGTGACCGTGCCGCGGCATGGGGTGGCGGCGATACAGTCGGCGAGCACGCCGCCGAACCACCCGCCGGAGACGAAATCAGTCCCGCCGATGACCCGCAGAGCCGGCGACTGGTTGAAGCTGCGGTGTGGGCTGAGCCCCGAAGTGGAGAACGGGATCAGCTTCACCTGGCGGCTGGCGCTCGTCCCGGACGCCGTCCGTACGGCGACCCTGACCAGGAGGCGACGACGGCCCGCCCTGACGAGCATCGCGCGGGCACTCGGGGGGAGGTGGAAGAACGCGAGCCCCCCGGCCGCCGGGATCTGCTCCGGACCGGTCGTGACCAGCGTACGGCTGCCCGCGGTGATGGTGGTGGTCAGCAGGCATGGGGTGACGCCGAAGCATTCGACCGGCACACCGCCCATGCCCTGGCGGGACACGAATGCGCTCTGGCCGAAGATCGCCACGTGGGCCGGGGTGGCGACCGGCAGCGAGCTGGCCAAGGTCACTCCGCCGGACCCGAGGGCCTGCACCGCGAAGTAGGCATACGCGCTGTGAAGGAGGATCGGCATCTTGGCGCTGGCGCTGACCGGATAGGCGGCTGGGCTCATTGAGCTCGCGGTCGCTCCGGCGAGGATCTGCCACGAGCTCACGCCGGCGCCTCCGCTCCAGCTGGGACGCAGCTTCACGGTCCCGTCGGCGACGGGCGAGACCGACAGGGCGGGCACGGAGGCGATGGCCGGAGCGGCTGTCGCCACCCCGGCGGTGGCGCCGTCGATGTAGTCACCGTCGATGTTGATCGTGACGCCGCCGTAGGTCTCGTTGTGACCGCCGTCGTACTGGTGCAGCCGCTGGTGGGCCCCCCAGTCCGCGCTCGGCACGTTCGCATCGGTCGTAGTCTGGGCGCCGTTCCAGTTGGCGATCCAGAGGTCATCGGGCTCCTGGTAGCCGGTGCCGGTCTGCGCCACCAGATCCCGGATGCCGGAGTCGTCGCTGCTGTAGACGCCGGATTGGTACCCACTGGCGTGCAGCTGCACGGTCCAGGCGGACAGGAACGCGAGCACGGCGGAGCTGTTGCCGGTGGTGCGCGAGTACCCCTCCATGTCGAAGTAGATCGGATTACCAGGACCGAGAGCGACGGCCTGGGCCTTCAGCACGGCGTCCTGCGCCGCGGCGGCGCCCTGGATGGCGGCGCTGGAGGAGGAGATCGAGGCGCACCCGCATGAGTTCCCCGGCGCCTGCAGGCCGACGTAGATCGGGATCAGATGCCAGCCCGCCGCGATCTGCTGGGTCACCCAGGTCGGGGTCAGGTTGTACTGCGAGCAGGCCATATTGGTGCCGCCGATGTAAACGCCGATCCCCCGGTAGGGCGATGCGCTCCACGCCGACATCGCGGCGGTGCTGGGGGTGGAGCAGGCGTCAAACCCCAAGCCGGTGTAGACCGAGGCTGTCCGGGCGGAAACGCTCGCGGTCCTGGCGACGGCGGATGAGCGCGCCAGGCGTGACAGTCCGGCTGCCGGTCGTTGTCGCGCCATCGCAGCCGCGGTGACGGCACTCAGCGAGCGCACCCCGAGGGCACGCTGGATGACCGCCGGGTCGTGGCGCCACGTCGCGGTGACCACGACGCCCCGCGCGGCGTCGACCACCTGCGCCGAGGACCCGTGGGCCGGACCGGCCGCGGCGCTGCTCGCCTGGGGCAGCACTTGCCCGCCGGCCGCTCCGGCGCGAGCGGCGGACGCACTGAGCGGCGTCACCGAAATGGCCTCGGTACGCCCGACGGCCTGCGGAGGACAGCTCTGCGTCGCCCCGGGCTGGCCGAGGTACACGGCATGGCGGTCAAAACGCACGCAGGTGGAGCGGTCGGCCTGCAGGCGGTACACGGGCCAGCTGGCGGGGACCACCAGCCGGTAGCCGTGGTAGCGCACCAGCTTGGTCGCTGGTGCGGCCGACGCGGTGGCGGGAGCGAACGAACCGCCCAGCCCGGCGGGAGCGAGCCACCCGCCGAGTCCGGCGGGAGCGAAACACCCGCCCACGACCGACAGCAGCACCAGCCAGCCCAGATTTGCCCGGTGACGCCGCGGGAGCGCGGGCCGAAGCCGCGACCGGACCCGACCCATGTCGGGGTCTGAGGGAAGTGGTGGTGAAGGGGCAGTGACGTTCGGTCCGGGCACGCGGCGCTCCAGTGGTCAAAACGCAAATTTGCCTGACGCCTACGGAGTTAGCTGACGGGCTCGCGCTCGCACTGAGCACTACCAGCGGATCACCGCCGGACTCGCCCCAAGAACACTTGGGTTCCCCGCTCCCCGAGCTGGCATCTCGGGGACTCGGCACCGCTTAGAACAACCGACGATCACGATTGTTGCGGAAGTTGGCCCCGCGTGCGCAGCCAAGGTCACTGGTGGCCCCGACGAGCATGTGTGAACCCATCATGTGGGTCAGGTCTTGAGGGTCGCGCTCACGAGCGTTGCACTGATGCCTGGCACGGTGGTCCAGTACGCGCCGGTTGCCGACTGCAGCCTCTCGGAGGTGGGCTTTCCCGCCCAGCGGCCTTGTGCGTCGAGGTGCTGTCCACCGAGGGTCAGCCCAGAGGTGGCGCGCGCCGAGCGGGCGAGGAGCCGCTGGGCCGTCACCCGACCGACGCTCGGGATCCGAAGCGAGACTCGCACCGGTTGGGCGCCCTTGTTGATCAGCAGGACGTGCAGGATGCTGCCGTTTGACCGCACTGCCCAAACCTTCAGCCGCTGTGACGGTGAGGCGGTGACCCGTAGCGGCAAAAGCTGCGGATTTAGCCCGAGCGTCCTTGCAAACAGCGATAGTCCGTAGAGGAGGGGATGGGCCACGAGGCCGCGGCGGGTGAGCGAGAAGGCCATGTTGATTGCGTTGGCACGGACGTGGACAGCGGCTGAGCTAGCGCCGGCGCGGAGGAGCTCGAATAGTGCGTCAGGCGCCCATAGCGCGGTCGCGAATGTGTTGCTGACACCCCTTCGACCACCGCAGGTGACGGAATTGAGCTCGGTCAAGCGAACCGGCAGACCGGCTCGCCTTCCCGCCCGCACCGCACCCCGAATGGTCCTCGCCATGCCGGCGCTTGCCTTCTCGCCCAGCACTCGCGCGATCGTCGGGAATGTCTTGGCCGCGGGGGGCGAGCACGCTGACAGCGGATACCGGTGGATGGTGATGGCGCCCAGTCCGGGATGCGGGCCCGCGATCAGCCGAGAGATCCAGCTCAGATTGGCGACGGGATCCGAGAGCGCCGGGCCCAGCAGCGGGATGGCGCGATCCACGTAGGCAAGTGCCTTGGCGTAGGTGAGGTAGGAGCTGGCGTAACCCGCTGCGGTCATGTGCGCAGGGAGGGTGCTGGCACCCAGTCCGTCGGTGAGCCTGCGCCACGAGGCGCGACTGTAGATATCGGACTCGTTGCCAATCTCGAACCCGACGACGCTCTCCGACGGAAGCGCCGTCTCGGCCGCTTGCGCCCACCGGACCGCGATCTGAGGCGTCGCGGTGACCAGATTCAGGTCCAGGATGACCCGCACCCCGAAGCGGTTCACGATCCGGCGGACCTGGCTCAGCCACGATCGCCTGATGCCAAACACCCATTCCGGCGGCTTCTTGCCTGGCGCCCAGAACGCTTGATCGGCCGAGGACCCGCCGATACGCAGCACCATCCGATCGTGGGGGCTGATCGTCGATAGCACGCGCCCCAACAGCGAGAGGTGGTTCGCCCACACCGGGATCGTCCAATACTCGGTCGAGAGCCCTAGGAACGATCTCGGAACTCTGACCGGGGCACCCGGAGCCCACACCTTCACCGTCGCCGTCGCCGAACCCGCCCGCGCGGGCGCCCGCTCGCTGGGCGTGTCTGTCACCGCCAGGGCACGGGGGTCCGACGCAGCGGGGCGCTGGGCGTCGGCACCCAGTGCCGATACGAACACGAGAAATGCCACGACCGCGGTGACCACGACGCCCACTCCCAACACGCGATGGCGCGACACGTTCAGACGGGCCAGCACGGGCCTGGTGCGAGATCGAGGGGAGCCCAGGATCCGCACGCGCCACAATGCGTCACGCTCGCAGCAGGTTCGTCATCGCCGGCGTCGAGCACAGACAGGGTCTAGCGCCCGAACATGAAACGCATCTGAGAGCCGCTTGGCAGCGTGGACGACCCGCTACGCGCTCGGCGCTCAGCCAGCCCGCGTCAGTGACGCTCTATGCGGTGGTTGTTACCCGCAGCCGGTGTTGAAGCCGCACGAGGAGCACGTGTAGCAACTGCCGGTCCGCTGCATCATCCCGCCGCACTGCTGGCAGGCCGGGCCCAGATCAAGGCCACGGCGGACTGCCGGGAGGACGGGGGGATCATCCGTCAGGGCCGAAGTCGCCGGCCGCGCCGGCGTTTCGGCCTCCGCCGCCCCGTTCCCCGGCCCGGCTGTATCGCCACGGTGCGAGCTCACCGCGTCCTCGGCCGCCTTGCGTGCCCGCACCGCCTTGGTGAGGATGCCGAGCTCCTCCTGGAGGTCCACGTCGAGGAAGCGCGAGGCAAGCCAGCGCATGATGTAGTCGGGCATCGACTTGGCGAACGGGATCTCCGGGTTGGAGGTCATGCCCTCGGGCTCGAACCGCATGTAGCTGAACTTGCGCACCAACGTCTCGAGTGGCACTCCATACTGCAGCGAGATCGAGATCGCGGTCGCGAACGAGTTCATCATCCCGCGCAGCGTCGAGCCTTCCTTGCCGATATCGGTGAGGAAGATCTCCCCGATCGTCCCGTCCTCGTACTTGCCGGCGGTGATGTAGCCCTCGTGGCCGCCGATCGAGAACTTGTGGGTGATCGATTCGCGCTCACGTGGCATCCGCCGGCGCTTGGGTGGCGCCTTGGCCAGCGCATCGGTGACCGCCTTGTCGAGCTCGGCCTGGGTGAGGGCGGGCGCAGCCGCGCCCTGATGCGCGTCGGTGCGCAGCGCCTGGGCGGTCTTGGATCCGTCCCGATAGATGGCCAGTGCCTTGATTCCGAGCCGCCAGGCCTGGATGTAGGCGTCGGCGATGTCCTCGACGGCAGCCGTCTCGGGCATGTTGACCGTCTTGGAGATGGCGCCGCTGAGGAACGGCTGGACCGCGCCCATCATCTTGATGTGTCCCATGTGCGAGATCGCTCGCTCACCGACCGCGACGTCGAACACCTCGAGGTCGTCATCGGACAGCCCGGGCGCCCCGATGATCGTGCCGTGCTCGTTGACGTAGGCGACGATCTGCTCGATCTGCTCGTCGGTGTACCCGAGCGTCTGCAGCGCCAGCGGCACCGTGCGATTGACGATCGTCATCTGGCCACCGCCGACCAGCTCCTTGAACTTGACCAGCGAGAAGTCCGGCTCGACCCCCGTCGTGTCGCAGTCCATCAGGAAGCTGATCGTCCCGGTGGGTGCCAGCACCGTGGCCTGGGCGTTGCGATAGCCGTGCTCGTCGCCCGCCAGCACAGCCTGATCCCAGACGCTCCGGGCGGCGCTCAGCAGCGCCGTGTCCAGGCACGCGTCGGCGGGGATGGCGTAGGAAGCCTCGCGGTGCATCCGCATGACGCCGTTGTGGGCTTCGCGGTTCTCCGGATAGCGGTCATAGGGACCCATCGCCGCTGCGATTCGCGCCGATCCGAGGTATCCGCGACCGGTCATCAGCGCGGTGATCGCCGCTGCCGTTCCGCGACCGGCGTCAGAGTCGTAGGGGACGCCGTCAGCCATCAGGTAGGCGCCGAGGTTCGCGTAGCCCAGCCCCAGCTGCCGGAACGCCCGTGCGTTGGCGCCGATCTCCTCGGTCGGATAGCTCGAGGGGGAGACGACGATCTCCTGCGCCAGGAACACGATGTCGACCGCGTGCTCGAAGGACTCCACATCGAAGGTGCCGTCGGGGCGGCGGAACTTCATCAGGTTCAGTGACGCGAGATTGCAGGCCGAGTCATCCACGTGCATGTACTCGCTGCAGGGATTGGAGGCATTGATCCGGCCCGACGCGGGCGAGGTGTGCCAATGGTTGATCGTGGTGTCGAACTGAACACCGGGATCGGCGCAGCGCCAGGCCGCCTCCGCGATCTCCTTCATCAGCTGGCGGGCGGGGATCGGCTCGCCGACGGGCTCACCGGTGACGCGGGCGATCAGGTGCCAGTCCTCGTCGTTCTCGACCGCGCGCATGAACTCATCGCTGACGCGAACCGAGTTGTTGGCGTTCTGGTACTGAATCGAATAGAAGCCGTCGCCGTCGATCGACATGTCAAAGCCGGCGTCACGGAGCGCGGCGGCCTTGTCCTCTTCCTTGGCCTTGCACCAGATGAAGTCGCGGATGTCGGGATGGTCGACGTCGAGCACGATCATCTTGGCCGCGCGCCGGGTCTTGCCACCGGACTTGATGGTCCCGGCCCAGGCATCGGCGCCGCGCATGAAGCTGACCGGCCCGGAGGCCGTGCCGCCCTTGGACAGCGGCTCCATCGAGCCCCTGATCTTCGACAGGTTGATCCCGGATCCCGACCCGCCCCGGAAGATCTTGCCCTCCTTGGTGTTCCAGCTCAGGATCGACTCCATCTCGTCCTCGACGCTGAGGATGAAGCAGGCCGAGCACTGCGGGGTCTCCTCGAAGCCGACGTTGAACCACACCGGCGAATTGAACGCCGCGAGCTGGTGCACCAGGATGTGGGTCAGCTCGTCTTCGAAGGCAGCCGCATCGGCGTCAGTGGCGAAGTAGCCGCGCTCCCGTCCCCACGCCGCGATCGTGCCCGCCACCCGGCCGATCATCTGCTTGACCGAATGCTCGCGCGCGGGAGCCCCTGCCGTCCGGGCGCTCGCCCGGCGTCCGGCCTCGCCTGAACGGGCGGCGTCGGCGTCATCGAGCTGCCCACGGAAGTACTTCTGGGCGACGATGTTAGTCGCGTTCTGTGACCACGCCTTGGGGAACTCGACGTTGCGTTGCTCGAAGGAGACCTTGTCTCCATGGCCGATGCGAGCGTCCCGCACCTCCCACTCGATCGCGTCGAACGGATGCCGCCCCGCGGCGGTGAAGAAGCGACGGATCGAGAGACCCTCGCCCACCTTGTCGGTCGGGCTGATGTGGGTTTGCGGTGCGTTGGACATTCCCTGCTGACTCCTCTCGATTTCCGCTTCTAGCTGCCCCGCCTCGGCTCCTGACCGGCCAAGGGGTGAACAGCGAATCCTTGCGGACGCCTCGGACGGAAAAGTTGAGCCGCGCGCATCGAAGGAGCGGGCTGCCGAGAACACTTATTTTACTCCGGTCAAGCCCCGTTTTTGGCCGCCGTGACGGTGTCTTTTGCGCCCACCTGGCGGGGTTTTTCGCGCCCCTCGCACGGCCACATCCGCGTGAGGCGGTGGCGCCGGCGCCGGAGGCGCCGCCCGGCTGGACCGCCCGCGACGGACTCCAAATGCCCGACCTTCAGAGCTTCCCATGCCCCGGTCACAGCGCCGGTGCCCGCTGGCCTGTTATATCTGCCGTGCTCATGCCCGGGATGATCTCGACCGGTGGCATCCGCCGATGAAGCTGCTTGTAACCGGCGGCGCCGGCTACATCGGCTCGATCGTCGCGACCCAGCTGTTGGCCAGCGGCCACGAAGTGGTGGTGTTGGACAACCTCGAGCGGGGACACCGTTCCGCGGTTCCGACCGGCGCCCGGTTCGTGCGCCTTGACCTGCGTGACCGCGATCGGCTCGGGCGCGCGCTGGCGGAGGGCTTCGACGGCGTGCTGCACTTCGCGGCCCTGGCCCTGGTCAGCGAGTCGGTGAGCCATCCCGAGCTCTACTACCGCACCAACGTGGTGGGAACGCTCAACCTGCTGGAGGCGATGGGCGACGCTGGTGTCCCGCGCCTGGTGTTCTCTTCCACCTGCGCCGTCTACGGACAGCCGGACGTGGTGCCGATCCGCGAGGACGCTCCCCCGCGTCCGGCCAACGCCTACGGCGCCTCCAAGCTGGCCGTCGACGGCATGATCGGGGACTTCTGCGTCGCCCATGGCCTGGGCGCGGTCAGCCTGCGCTACTTCAACGTCGCCGGCGCCAGCGGCGGGCAGGGTGAGGACCACGAGCCGGAAACCCACCTGATTCCCAACATCCTGCGTGCCGCGCTCGGCCGCAGGCCTTACGTCGAGGTGTTCGGGACCGATTACGAGACGCCGGATGGCACCGCGATCCGCGATTACATCCACATCGAGGACCTTTCAGCCGCCCACCTGCTGGCGCTGGACGGCACCCGTGGCGGCGAGCACCGGATCTTCAACCTCGGCAACGGCAGCGGTTTCTCGGTCAAAGAGGTGATCGCGGCTGCGCGCGAGGTCACGGGCGCCGAGATCCCCATGCGCGAGGCGCCGCGACGCCCCGGGGACCCACCGATGCTGGTGGCCGCCGGCGATCGAATTCGCCCCGAGCTGGGGTGGAAGCCGCGCAAGCCCGAGCTCGCCCAGATGGTCGGGGACGCCTGGGCCTTTCTGCGCTCCCATCCTGACGGCTATTCAGACTAGGTCCTCAATCGCCGCCAGGGCGGCCGCGAGCACGAGCTCGGGCGGCTGGGAGGCGTCGATCGTCCGAATCCGAGCCGGTTCCGCGGCCGCCAGCTCGGCATAGGCGATGGAGATCCGCGTGAAGAAGTCATCGTGCTCGAGCTCGAGGCGATCGGGGGGTCCGGCGCGTTCGGAGGAGCGCATGCGTCCGAGATCGGGGTCGATACTCAGGAGCAGCGTCCGGTCGGGAGTCAGCGAGCCGGTGGCGAACGCGTTGATTGCGCGTACGGGCTCAATTCCCAGGCCGCGGCCGGCGCCCTGGTAGGCCAGCGACGAGTCCACGAAACGGTCCAGCAGCACCCACACGCCCTTGGCCAGCAACGGTTCGATGGCCTCCTCCACCAGCTGCGCGCGCGCGGCCGCGTATAGAAGGGCTTCGGCGCGGGCACCGATCTGAAGCTCGGGATCGGTGACCAGCCCGCGGATCAGTTCGGCTGCCCTGACCCCGCCCGGCTCGCGCAGCAGGCGCACCTCGATGGCCCCGGGCCTGCAGTTCGGGCGCCAGCGCCTGCGCCAGCGTCGACTTGCCCGCTCCGTCGATGCCCTCGATTGTGATCAGCCTGCCGCGCGCCATCCGGTGTTCAGTTCGACGTTAGCGCGGGCTACGATCGCAGAAGATGCTCGCCGAGCTCGATCGACATCCCCATGCGCGCGCGGTGCTGGGCCCGGCGCTGGCCGCCGGCGGCCGGCCGTCGCACGCCTACCTGTTCCACGGGCCCGGTGGCGCCGGCAAGCGCGCCGTGGCCCGCGGCCTGGCGGCCGAGTGGTTGGCGGAGGGCTCGCCCAATCCCGCCGGGGCCCGCGCGCGGGTAATGTCGGGAGCGCATCCCGACCTGACCTGGGTGGTTCCCAGCGGCGCCCACGAGATGCTGGTCGGCGATGTCGACGGTCCCGTCATCGCGGCCGCCAGCAGGACCCCGTTCGAGTCCCGGCGCCGTGTGTTCGTGATCGAGCGCGTGGACGAGCTCGGCGACGAGGCCGCCAACCGGATGCTCAAGACGCTCGAAGAGCCGGCTGCCTATGTGCACCTGATCCTGCTGACCGATCGGCTCGGCGAGGTATTGCCGACGATCCGCTCACGCTGTCAGGTGGTGCGCTTCGAGCCACCAAGCCCCGAGCAGGTCGCGGCCGGCATCGAGGCGCTCGGGGTGGCGCCCGACACCGCGCTGGCCTGCGTGGGGCTGGCGCTGCAGGACGCCGACCGGGCGCGGGAACTGGCCGGTGAGGAGGGGCAGGCGCTGCGCGTCGCCGCGGAACGGTTCGCCCGGGCCGCGATCGCGGGCGAGATGGCCTCGGTCAAGCCGTGGGTGCAGCTCCTGGGCGCGGTCCGCGCACGGGGCGAGGCTACGGTGTCCGAGCTCGAAGCCGGGGCAGCGGCCGAGCTGGAGCTGACCTCACGCCGGGATCGCAAGCGCATCGAGGGCGAGTGGACCGAGCGGGTACGGCGCTCCCGGCGACGCACCCAGACCGGCGCGCTAGATCTGGCGCTGCAACTCGTGTCGCTGTGGTACGCCGATCTGGTCTGCGTGGCGTGGAAGGCCCCGGAGCTGGTTCGCAACCTCGACCGGTTATCGGAGCTGCAAGCCGATACCGATGCCGGCCCCGAGCCCGACCGCTATCGGCAGGCGATCGAACTGGTGGAGGAAACGCGGACCCGGTTTCAGTTGAACGTCTCGGAGGAGCTGGCGTGCGAAGCGCTCGCGTATCGCCTGGAACAGACGCTGGCGTCGTGAGTCCGCGGCAGCGCGTCTTCCTGCGGCCGCCCTCGCGGTCTGACCGCCACGAGTTCATCTCGCTGATGCGCGCCAGCCGCGCGTTTCACAGCCCCTGGGCGAGCGCGCCGACCGACGACGAGCGCTACGCCGCCTACCTAGCCGACGCGCGGCGCCCCGACTTTGAGGCGATGCTGCTGTGTCGCAGTGCGGACGGGGCCATCATTGGCTTCTTCAACCTCTCCCAGATCGTCCGCCGTGGGTTCCAGAGCGCGTATCTCGGCTACGCGGTGGGGGAGCCATTCGCGGGCCAGGGTTACATGCGTGACGGACTGGAGCTGGTCCTCGCGACACGCGTTCACCACCCTGCGCCTGCACCGTCTCGAGGCCAACATCCAGCCGACCAACGCCGCCTCACTCGGGCTGGCCCGCGGGGCCGGCTTTCGCCGGGAGGGCTTCTCGCCCCGGTACCTCAAGATCGGCGGGCGCTGGCGCGACCACGAGCGGTGGGCCGTCCTCGCCGAGGAGTGGCGGCTGCGCACAGGGGCTCCGGCCGACCCGGACGGCTTCGCCTGAGACGCCCGCTTGGCGTGGGTGTGAGACGGATGCGTGTGCGAGGAGGCGGCGCAGGGTCGCCGCGCTTCACGCTCCCCACACCGCCGGGTGTGAGCCGAGGCTCCGCAGGTAGTCTCGGACCGCGACGACACCTGGGTCGCCGGGTCGCTCCCGTTCCAGTGCGTATTCGGCCCATCCGAGCGCGTTGTCCCGATTGAAGTCGTTTCTCCGGTCGATGTCGGCCCCGGCCGCGACCAGGAGGCGAACGCAGTCGATCGCTCCGAAGGCGGCGGCCAGGTGAAGCGCGCCGCAGCCTTGGTAGGGACCGGCGTTCGGGTCGGCGCCGTGGTCGAGCAGCCAGACGAGGGCCTCCGGACGTTCGTTCTGGGCGGCGTGCACCAGTGCTTCGTCCAGAACATCCTGAGGGACCTCGCGGGCGGGCAGGCGATGCAGCCAGCCGATGTCGGCGGGGTTTGGCCGGTTCAGGTAGGCGTCGGCGATCAACCCACCGCGCCCGTCAAGGAAATGTTCGAGCCGGTCGCTGCGCCCGGCGCCGGCCGCGACCCACGGCGCGTCGGGGATCAGCTCAATCGCCGCGAGCACGTCGACCGAGGCGCGTGAGCCGTGGTAGATCGCGCTCTCCAGCGGCGTTATACCGTGGATTCCGCGCGCATCCACATGAGCACCGGCGGCGAGCAAGATCTTGACGAGCTCGAGGCGGTCAAAGCATGCGGCCAGGCCGAGCGGGCCGTCGAGATCGCTTCCGCGTTCGATCAACAGATCGACGCAGGCCCGGTCGACCCCGAGCGCGTGGCCAAGAGAGGTGCCGAACACGTCGGGCTCTGCGACCTCGCCGAGCAGCGAGCCTCCGGCTCCCACCTCGACATGCACCAAGTCCGAGTGTGCGTCGAGCAAACGCTTCAGAGCAGCAGCGTCCCCTGTGCCGATCGCCGCCACCGCCGCCGCCACCGGCTCAGGATGCTGTCGGGCGCGGTCAGCCCGCCGATTCCTCCCGCAGTCCCTCAACTAGCCGCGCCAGGTCCGGAAGCCATCAACGCGCGCTCAGAAGAATCGCTTGACGAACGCCAGCGCCGTGTCGGCGACCTCGCGCCAGCCGCCGTCGATCGTCAGCGCATGACCACGATTCGGGATCTCGATGATCTCGGTGGTGGCTGGGTTGCGTTGCTGTCTCTTGAACGACGCGTTCGTGATTGACCACGGGACGGTGTGGTCTTTGCCTCCGGAGATCAGCAGCAGCGGTCCACGATCGGAGTTGGTGGTGTCGACCTTCGCCTCGGTCCATGGATTCAGGTTCGCGGTGGCGGCCTGGAACAGCGGCGCGCCTGGCGCTGCTACGTGGAAGTTCTCATAGAGCTGCCTGGCCTCCTGTTCGCTGACAGCGTTGGCCCAGCCGTAGCGGAACTGGTCGAACGTGAGCGTGACTGCGCGGCGTGCGTTGGCGGGGTTGGCGAGAACGGGCATCGCCGAGCGCAGCGAAGAGATCGGGAGCGGCAGCACGCCACGAAACGGGGCGGGATCGATCGCCACCGATGCGCCCGACAGTCCGCGGCCCGCGATGATCTGGGCCAGCAGCCCGCCGAATGAGTGACCGATCACCGCAGGCTCACCGGACAGGTGACCGATGATCTCCTCCACGTGGTCAGCGACCTGCCCGACCTTCTTCTTGGCGAACACCGCGGGATCCGCCCGGGCCTGCGCGACGGTTTCTGGATCGTCCGGCCACGACGGTGTCAGGGCAGCGTAACCGGCCTCTTCAAACAACTGGACCCACCGATCCCAGCTGCTCGGCAGCAGCCACAAGCCATGGATGAAAACGACCGCTCTCCTCCCCGACACCTTCGCGGCGTCGATCTGCTGAGCCTCGCGAGCCGTGATCGCCATACCAAAGCCTCCCTCAATCCTCGATCCGTCGGTGAAGTCCATTCTGACTCAGCAGCACGCCACGCATGAGTAGCGGGCGGTCCGAACCAGCTCAACGCTCGACGCGGTAGCGGATGTGCGTGGCGAGGGGCGAGTGCAGAACCTCGACGGGTACCAGGCGCGGGTCGCCGACGTCGTCGAACAGGCGCTCGCCCGCGCCGAGCAGCACCGGGGCGATGTCGAGGACGAGCTCGTCGATGACTCCGGCGATCAGCGCCTGGCGCACTGTCGAGGCGCCGCCGGCGATGTCGACGCCGCGACCTTCGGCGACGGCAGTGGCCTGCTCGAAGGCGGCGTCGAAACCATCGGTGACGAAGTGAAAGGTCGTGCCGCCCGCCATCTCGATCGGGTCGCGCGCGTGATGGGTGAGGACGAAGACCGGCGCGTGGTAGGGCGGCTCGTCGCCCCACCAGCCGCGCCAGTCCTCATCCCAGCCGCCGCGAATCGGGCCGAACATGTTGCGGCCCATGACGTACGCGCCGCGAGGACGCATCAGCCAGTCGCGCGCCGCGATGTCCGCCGGGTCGGTGATTTCGCCGAGATGCCATCGGTGGACCTCCATGCCGCCGACGCCGAGTGGGTGCTCGCGGTCCTGGTCGGGGCCGGCGACGAAGCCGTCCAACGAGATCGACATGTGACAAGTGGTCTGGGTCATGGCAGCAAAGACTCCTCGGCCGGCGGGGATTCATCGGTCGTCACCAACCGACGATACGCGCGGCGCGCCGCGGCCACGTTGCCGACGTGTGGATCCGCCCTCCGGCACCGTCTCCGCTCTCGTTCGGGCCGTGACGCCAGTTGCGTGACCGGGGCGACCGCCCGGTGTGGGCATCGGGTGCCCGCGGCGAGGAGGAGGGCTCGCTTCAATCGTCAGATGCTGCTGGTGATGGGCGCGGGCGTGGGGATGGCGTTGTCGATGAGGACCGCTGCGATGGCTGCGGCGGTCGAGAAGGTTGAGGTGTTGAGGACTCGGCTGCGGGCCGAGGCGCCATCCAGGAGCAGCGCCAGTTGCTCGCCGAGCTGTGCGGGGTTGGTGGCGCCGGCCTCGCGGGCGGTTTCAGTGAGCCTCGCGGCAAGGGCCTTCTTGTAGTCGCGGGCGTATACGCGTGCCGGGTGGCCCGGGTCGTGAATTTCGACGGCCGCCGCGATGAACGGGCACAGAGGCGGGTGGATGTCGAAGGCGGCGAGGAGTCGTTCGCGGGGTGTGAGGTCGGCGCGGTCGAACACCTCGGGCAGCATGTCGGGATCGAATCGGCGTAGGTGTTCGGCGATCAACTCGTCCTTGCCGGGGAAGTGCTGGTAAAGCGTGCGCTTGGACACCTCTGCCACCGCGCAGAGCTGGTCCATGCCGGTGGAGTTGATGCCTTGATCGCGGAACAGCTGTCGTGAAGCGCTGAGGATGCGTTCTCGTGCGCCCCTACCGCGGCGCAGGCCTCGCGGCCCCTTCTCCAACTCCGCCATAGGCATAGCGTAGCCCGGATGGTACTGACCGGTGTGCATAGCTTGCATTCCCACGCGAGCATCCGCTAGGTTAAGCACTCAGATCGGTGTACATAGCATCGAACTACCCAACGAATGGAGTGATCGTGGGAAAGCTCGACGGCAAAGTCGCGGTGATCACAGGTGCGACAAGTGGTATGGCGCTGGCCGGTGCCAAGTTGTTCGTGGACGAAGGAGCTCACGTCTTCATCTCGGGCCGACGGAAGGACGCGCTGGACGAAGCCGTCGAGCTGATGGGCCGGAACGTGACCGGCGTGCAGGCCGATTCGGCCGACCTCGACGATCTGGACCGTTTGTTCGAGACGGTCAGGGAGGAAAAGGGCGCAGTTGACGTGTTGTGGGCAAGTGCCGGGACGGGCGAGCAGAGCAGGCTCGGCGAGATCACCGAGGAGCACTTCGATGCCGCCTTCTCGCTGAACGCGCGCGGCACGCTCTTCACCGTCCAGAAGGCGCTGCCGCTGTTCAGCGACGGAGGCTCGATTCTCATGACCGGGTCAAACGCTTCGCTCCGGGGCTACCCCGACTGGGGTGTGTACGCAGCGAGCAAGGCCGTGCTGCCCGCCTACGCACGGGTGTGGGTGTCCGAGCTGAGGGACAGGAAGATCCGGGTGAACGTGCTGACTCCCGGCCAGGTTGCGACGCCGCTCATGGAGGAGGTGATGGACAAGGAGATGAAGGCGCAGTTCGAGTCCGTGATCCCGCGGCGAGAGATGGGCCGCCCTGAGGAGATCGCGTCGGTCGCGTTGTTCCTCGCCTCGGACGACTCGAGCTATGTCAACGGCATGGAGCTGGTTGTCGACGGCGGCACCACAGTGATCTGAGTGTCTCGGCAAGGGCGGACTGAGGGTTGACCGCGCGGATGCTCTCGTCACCTCAACCCCGGGCGCCGCAGCCTTACTAGCGGCGCAGCGAGTTCGCCGGCGCGTCCCGCCGTAATTGCCGATGGGAATGAGCGGCCACGCGGATGACGCTGTCTCCGTAGCGGACGCCGCCGAAGCGCAGGCGTTGGAGTACGGCCAGCCACGCACAGACACCACGTTCGACGATCCACACGGGCGCCAGCCACGAGGAGATCGCCGGAAAGACGTCTTTCCCTCCGGATCTGCGGCGACCGTGCTCGGCCAGCATGATGGCCGCGCCGGCGGCTGAGAGTGCCGGCTTGGGACGCGACCTGATCAGCGCCGCCGTCAGACCCGGGACGACAGACAGCCAGAGTGCCATTCGCGCCGGAATGGCGAAGTCGTCGTACGCCTGCCTCGTCCGCTGTCCCCAGAAATGCTTCGAGCTTGGTGGGCGTCTCGCCACGAACAGATCGAGCGGCGAAGCGACAACGCCTCCGCGGGCTTCGACGGTGCGGATCAACTCGAGGTTCTCGAACATGACGTCTCCGTCGTATCCACCCATCGCCAGTACCGTCGAGCGACGAACCCCCAGCGTTCCGGGAAAGTCGGCGCCCGTGGCGCGGTTCAGCAGCGTACGCGCCGTGTCCCAGACGGCATGCCATGGCCTTGGCGAGAAGAAGTTCTGGGGACGGACCACGTCGTGGTCGGCCAGCAGGCTCACCACTGCCGCGAGGCTCGTCTCGTCGTAGCGGACATCGTCGTCCGCGATCACGACTCGGTCATGGCGAGCGGCCTCGATACCGGTGAGTACGCCGGCGACCTTTCCCATTAGACAGCGATGAGTGGGATCGGGCGCGATATGACGCACGCGGTTGCCCCAGCTTCCGGCATTCTCGGAAAACACCGGCGCGGGAGAGCCATCGACGACGATTACGTCCTCGCACCACATTGCGAGACGGTCCAGATATTCAGACATCGTGTCTGTGACCTCATCGTCTGCCGTCCACCGAACGGGAAGAACGTAGGAGAAGGCGCGATCGGTGCTCACCAGGCGGCGGTGAGTGTTCTTGCGCCGAGCAAGGACGATCGGTTCGCACTCCAGGAGGTCAGGAGATGCTCGGCCCACCGCGCCTCCAGAGCCAGTAGCGCCCGCGCCCCGAAGAGGATGTCGCCGGCCAGAACCGGTTCCGCAAGGGCCAGCGAATTAGCGAGGTCCCACGCAGCGATGCTCTCGTGAACTGCATCGGCCTCCACGTGCTCGTCGTAGAAGTCGGTGACCTCCGGTCCGTACCCGAGCCTGCGCATTCCGTTCGCGTAGCGCCGGTTGGGCACCGAGGAGGTCATCTCGAAGATGGCCAGGTGGCCGACGGCCGCCCCCCGGAGCCGACGGTGGAGCCCGAACCAGGACAGCAGGTTGACGGTCGCCAAGGTGACGCCAGGCAACCGGTCGACGTAGGCGCCGTACCGTGGGTCGAGGCCCAGCGCCCGCATCGTGTTCGCGAACAGCACGGCGTGCATTCGGTCGGGTCTGCCGCCGCCGTACTCATCGGCCTGGATCTCCACCAGCGCCGCCTTGGCGCGTCCCGTCAGCCGAGGGATCGCCCAGGAGTGCGGGTCCGCCTCCTTGAGCTGGTAAGCAGAACGGTGCACCACATGCTCCAGCAGTTCGGCGCGCGATGCCTTGGTCTCGAGATGGCGTGACAGCGGCGGGCCGTCATCCTCGCGCACCAGGCGCTGCAGCTCTGCCCCGATTTCAGGCTCAAGCTGCGGCGCGGCGGGCACCAGCTCCCGAATCGCCAATTCGAACTCGTGCTCCAGCGCGGCACGCAGCATCAGCACGAGGGGACTCCACTCCATCCGTTCATCCACCCCCGCCAATCCCGAGTAATGCAGCTCGTAGCAGAGATACAAAGCCATCTGGAGGTCGTCGTCCGTAAGCGCGTCGGCGCACGCACACCCGACGGATTCCGGGAGCTCCACCTCCCAGGGTGCGGTCAGCAGGCTGTACAACGCCTCCGTCCACGGACCGCGGGCGGCGGGAAGCTCCAGGACGCGGCCCCCGATCTCCGCTTCGATCATCCTCCGGCCACTCCGTCCGTAGGTTCGAGCTGATCCGCAACTGTCCGGAGCTGGGAGATCAGGACGCGGACGTGCTCGTCGCCGCCATCGGGTATGTCTGCCAGCGCATCCAGCGCACCGTGCACGAGGCGGAGGCAGGCCGCCAACTCCTCGCCCGCCGGAGGCGGGACGATGCCTGGCGCGAGTTGATCCATCAGCCACAGGACCGCGGTCACCAACGGTGCAGCAGTCCTGAGCGCCGGGTCAGCCTGCGGGTGTGCTCGAGCGTCGAGCAGGCGCCTGAGCAGGTCATCGCTTCGT
Source organism: uncultured Solirubrobacterales bacterium (assembly GCA_963744195.1). Classification (GTDB taxonomy): domain Bacteria; phylum Actinomycetota; class Thermoleophilia; order Solirubrobacterales; family Solirubrobacteraceae; genus Palsa-465. The sequence goes on along the minus strand of CAVUSY010000008.1, from coordinate 13,627 downwards.
CTCAGCTCGTCCCGTGCGCGCGCGGCCCGCGGCCTGGACGGCCCAGCCCGCCCGGAGCGGCCGGGGGATGTCGGTCCGTCGCCATTCGTCGGGTTCTTTCCCGGCGGTGCTGACGAGGCGAGCGAAGGCTTTGCGGACGCACGGGTCTGTCTCGCCTTCCCGTCCTGGCGCTCCGCTGCGGACGTAGCCTTGAAACGGATCAGCCGATGAGTGCCGTCGCAGAAGGGGCGCGTCTGCGACTTGCCGCAGCGGCACAGGGCAACAGTGCGCCGAGCTGTCTCGATCCGCCCGCCGTCCTGATCCCTGAGGCTGAACGCCCCTCGAACCAAGTACGGCCCGTCTCGGTAGGGCACGATCTCCGCCTCTAGCCACACGATGGTTGCCTACCCCTCGCGACGAGCGCACAATCGGCGCGATCGACGGGGCGACGTGAGTGGTTGCCTGCCAACTGGGAACTCATTCAGCGCGCCGGTCCGCATGCAGCAGCCAACCTCCGAGCAGTGTTCCCTCGATCGCGGCATCCACGAGATAAATCGGGGAGATCCTGCGACGGACCACGTACACGATGTCGATGACTGCCAGCGCGGCGGCGCTCCCGGCGCCGAGGACCACGATCTCCGCGCCGTCCGGGCGGCGCTGGGCGGCGAGGGCCAGAGCCGAGCCGACGACGCCCACGAGCGACGCGACCGTCAGCACGAGCCACCACTCGGATTTCGGACCAGTGATCGCCTCGAACCGACGCCGGCTCGTGAACGGCAGCGCCGCCGTCGGGATGAAGTACGCGGCTTGCACGGCGGCCACGGTCTGTGCGCGCGGTCGGCGCATCAGACTGGGGATCGGTCGGGCGGGCAGGTCAGGCAGCGCGGCCCCCCCAATGGCGAGCACGTTGCTGCCCTCGTCCCATTGCTCGCGCCGGATCCGACGAACGGCCGCGCCGCGGGGCCACACTCGGTGGACCCCGCGGCGGCGGGTGCTTGCGCTATCTCGACGGTGGTCGCCACGGCGTGGACTCAGCGGGCCGCGGCCGCGCCCGAGCTCTGGCGCCGGTCGCGCCGGCCGAGTTCGGCAGGCTCCCAGCGTGTGCTCAAGGCCGTCACCAACTCGAGCGCTCCGGCGATGATCGTGAACCGAGTGGCGGCGCCGTTGTCACTGAAACCGAAGATGAAAGGAGACAGGACGAGGAACGCCCCCAACACCAGGTCCGCCATGAAGTGAACACGCACCGGTATTACACGCACCAGCGCAAGCCGCCACTGTGTCATCGCTCCGGAGAGGAGCATGGCTACCCCCACGATGATCGATACAGCAGTGGCGGAGTGCACGTCACTGAATCCGAAGATCCACGGTGCCACGATCAGGACGATCGCCGCTACAGGCTCGATTCTGGCGTGCGTCTCGAGCGAGATGAAACCTCTACGCATTGTCATTACTCCTATTAAGGTTGTCGTTTCCCGCGGTCTACCTCGAGCGGCTTCCCACCCCAGGATGTCCCTTCGAGTTATCTCGCCGCCCGGCCCCTTCCTGCGAACAGCTCACCGTCTACCTACCCCGCCCCCGCTGTCGGTAAGCACGGGCCGCGGTTCGGGAAAAGCCACGCTGCGTCGGTTTTCGTCGGCGATTGCCGGGGTAGTTCACTGCCCCGCGCCAATCCGGTCACCGGACGGCAGCCGCGGTGCGCTGCGCGCGACTACGGCGACCCGCGCAAGCCGGAGAAGCCAGTCGCGTGGCTCTGGAAATTCATCCTATGCCGAGTCGTGGGTACGCCGAGACGTGCTGGCGTTGCCCCGGTGGCGCTTAAACCGAGGCGTAGTCCACTGGGCATAACGACGGACGAGAAATCTCGTTCAGATGTTGGGTCAAGCCAGCCACACGCGACCTCCGAGCCCGGCTGCTGCTCGACTGAGCATGCCACCGAACATGCATGGCTGCTGCTCGGTTGCCTTGGCAGCAGCCAGCGACTGGCTGCTGCTTCCGAGGTGAGGCAGTTTCGGTCAGCGGGCCGAGCCGACTTCTCGCAGTCGCTCATGCGCTGCCACAGGCCGGCTCAGCGCCTTTTCTGACCTCGGGGCCGGCCTCCTACATCACCGGCGCCGCCTACCAGGTGGACGGGGCAGGATCAGATCCAACGCTTGACAGGCGAGGACCCCTCGGCCGGCATGCCGTCCGCTCGGGATCTAACGCGTGTAGCGGTAGAGCGCGCCCCCGACAGCGGCCGAGTTCAGGCCGCTCACGGTGACGGTGACGCGAACCGTGCCGGTGCGCCCCGGCGGGGTACGCACGGTGCAGCGGCGAGCAGAGTGGCAGATGACCTGGGGGGCCCGGACGCGCCCGAAGGCCACGGTGGTGGCGTGGCGGGCGCGGGAGAAGCCCGTGCCCGTGATGGTGACGGTACGGCCACCGCGGCGGGTGCCGTGGATGCGGGATAGACCGGTGACGGTGGGGGCACGCGCGACCCTCAGAGTCACGGTGGCGCGGGCCGTCTGACGTCGGACCTCGGTGTCGCGCACGCTGACGGTGAGGCGATAGCGTCCGGTCCTGCGCGCCACCCCGGTGATGCGACCGTCGCCGGTGAGCCTCAGCCCGCGGGGGAGATGGCCGTGCAGGCGCCGCCAACGCAGCGGTGACCGTCCGAGAATGGCCATCAGCCGCCCGGTGTAGCGGCGACCGAGCGCGGCCCGGGGCAGCAACTCGGTGGTGACCTCGAGCGGGGGTGCCACAGCCACCGCGCCGGGCGCCTTGATGTCAGTCGCCGGTCCCGTGAGCACGGTCGTGGGCGTGGTCGTGCCGGGGGCGAAGATAGCCAGACCACCCTCTGAGTCAGCCACGTAGGTCCGTTTGGCGGTGTCGACATCGACTGCCTTGGGAGTGTTGAGCTGTGACTGAGAGCCTGAAATAGAGCTCTTGGGCGCCACATCGCCAAAGGGACCCGCTGGAGAAAAGGTGAGCACCGACTGACCGTAGAAGTTGGCCACCAGGAGGTCGCCGGCGCTGTCCTGGCCCAGCCCGTCGGGGTAGTACAACTGGGTGGACGAGCCACTGATAGTCGCCATGGGGGCGGCATCGCCGCTGGCGTTGGCCGGGTACTCGGTCAGCGTGCTGCTGCCTTGGTTCGAGACCCAGATGTGCCCGCTGCGGTCGATGGCGATCCCCTGCGGACTGGAGAGGCCGGTAGCGGCCCCGGAGATGGTGCGCAGCGGTGGAGTGTTGCCATTGGCATCGGGCGGATAGATGTTGACGCTCTGCGCTGGTCCGTTGACCACGTAGATCCGCCCGGTGGAGTCGAAGGCGAGGGCGGCGGGATACGTCAGCCCGGTGTCAGGCCCACTGATCACGCGGGTGGGGGCGACATTCCCGCTGGCCCCGGGCGCGAACTGCTCGAGCGCATCGTTGTTGGCGCTGACCGCCCACAGCTGGCCACCTCCGTCAAAGGCCAGCCCGCCGATGCCGTTGAGGTTGGTGAGTGGCCCAGACAGGGTGGCCTGCGGATTCGCGTCCCCGGTTGCGGTCAGCGCGAAGGCGTTGATGTCACTGTTGGCGCCGTTGCCCACCCACACCGCGGGCTGAGGGCGCGGGTTGATGGTCAGGGTGAGCGATTGAACCGCCGTCTGGGGAACTGCGCTGGAGTCGACGACCTGCACTTGGAAGGTGAACGTTCCGGCGGTCGTGGGGATGCCGGTGATCGTCCCCGTGCTCGACAGTGACAAGCCTGGCGGCAGGGATCCGAAGGACACCGACCACGTGTACGGCCCCTTGCCGGCCACCGCCTGCAGGGCGGCGGAGTAGCGGGCTCCCACCGCGGCTGGCCGCAGCGCCGCGGTCTGGACCATGAAGACGGTCCAGGCCCATGTATCGCCGATGCTGCTAAAGGGGTTGGTGGCCCCCCCGAACAGCAGCAGTTGGCTGTTGGGCGGGTCGTCGGCCAGGGTGGCCCCGTAGCGCGGTGGACTCTGGTTTGCCGCCGGGGCGAGCTTTGACCAGTTCGTGCCCACCCAGGTCCAGGTGTCGTTGATCCCCCCGTTGTTGGTGTTGGCGCCGCTGGACAGGACCAGCTGTCCGAATCCGGTGTCATAGGCCATGGCCGCGAAGCTCCGGGCCGACGGGTGGGTGGCTGGGTTCAAGTTGACCCAGTTCGAGCCGTTCCAATTCCACGTGTCGCCCATGAGAACGCCGTTGACCCCGCCGAACATGAGCAACTGTCCATGACTCGAATCGAAGGCCAGCGATTCGCCGAGCCGCGCAGGCGGAGCACTCGCCGGGGCGGCCTGGCTCCAGTCAGAGCCGTTCCAGATCCACGTGGCGGCACTGACGACGCTGGGCGTCTCGCCGCCGAACATCACCAGCTGTCCGCTGGCCCCGTCGTAGGCCATAGCGGCCTGCTCCGTCGGCGGCGGGCTGTGGGCCGGGGAGAGCTGGACCCAGCCGGTGCCGGTCCAACTCCAGGTATCGGCCAGGAACGTCTGATCCTGACGGGTTATCCCTCCGAACAGGATCAACTGCTTCGTCGCCGCGTCGTAGGCCATCACCGCCTGGCGACGGGCCGGGGGCCGGGTCGAGGGGCTCAGCGGGACGGGCGCCCACGCCGTGCCGTTCCAGATCCAGGTACCGCCGTTGGCCTCGTCGTAGAGGACCATCTGCTTCGTGGCGGCGTCATAGGCCAACGGGTCACGGAAGCCCGCAGGGGGACTGGCCGTTGGCGTCAGATGGGCCCACCGCGGAGTAACGCGCTGTATGGCGAGTGCCGTGGCCGACGCCACCAGCGGAAGGCCGAGCACGAGCAGCGCGAACAAGATCACGCGCGCTCGTTGCCCCCGAATCGTAGACCCCTGGCTTCGCAAACCTGAGCCGGGATCCTAACCAAGTGGTCAAGGCCGGCAGCCCAGCGGTCAATTCCGACCTGGGCTAGGAGGCGCGCATGCTCGTATGTTCGTTGAGCTTCATGCTGGGTGCGTTAGGAAGAGCGCGGGTCCCCCACGAACCGCCGCGCCCTTGCCCATTGGCCTGCCGGCCTACCGATCAGGTCTTGTCCTTCTCGCAACCCGGTATCCCGACCGACCAGGTCAAGGATCTGTCGCCGATGCCGCCCGAGCTCCAGCTGTTCGCGCGCATCGAGAACCTCGTGGGCGAGGAGGCGCGGCTGCTGGCGATCCCGCTCCAGCGCCGGCGGGAGGTGCACCACGAGCGCGTCCGGGAGATCAGCCAGGAGCTCGACCGGATCTGGGAGATGCTCCGAGAGCGGGCCGGGCGACTCGGCAAGGATCAGGCGTCGCGGGGTACGAGCGGCTGAGACGCCCGCCGCGGGGGGCAGTGCCGCGTCACTTCAGTCCATCCCGAGCGTTTCAAAGCTGGTGATTGCGCCCTCGCGCACACGGAACACCGCAGTGCGGAAGAACTCCTCCCGGCGCGCAAGCTCACGGATCGGCACGTTCACCCGCACGCCGCCGTCGTCGTCGGACTCCACCTCCTCGAGCGCGGTGCGCACGACCAGCAGGTCGAGGTGGCCGGCCGCCTCGAGCAGCTCGCTCGCCGCCGGATGTCCGCGCAGGGAAGAACCGTTCGGGCCGCGCAACTCCACGTCATCCGAGACGAGCGCCCGCATCGACTCGTAGTCACGCGCGTTGAATGCCTCGATGAACAGCCGCGTCAACGCCACCACGTAGTCGTGGCTGCGACGCGCCTCCTGCTGTGTCGGTTGCGCCATTGCCCGTTCCACTAGTCCGCCGGCGCCTCCGGTCAAGCCCCGTGACGGGCCACCAATGAATTCATGCAAGCCGAGGTCGCCACAGGGGGTGCCGACGGCACCCGAGAACCGTCCTGAGCAAGCCCTCAGAAGGATTGTTGACAACGGGGACCGAGCGGAAGGGAGGGCGACTTGCCGCTCGCTTTCGGGTCTGCCAAAACGCAGTCCTCCGGACCGTGCCGATCGGCCTGCCGATGCAGCCGACTGTCCTCCGTCGTCCGAAGCGATAGCCGGAGGAGCTGCGACGGTCGCCCTGCAGGGGAGTGCAGGGAGGGTCTTCCACCGGGGGGTCCGGATAGAGGCTTAGCCTCCTGCGACGCGAGGAGCTCGTCTGCGGATCGGAATACCATGTGCGGCGTGGGGGATCGAGCGTCGCGGGGTTGTCGCGGAGGTCTTCTTGATCGATATCCATCGGCGTGTTGGTCACGCCCGGCTCAGGAGTATTCCTTTGATCAGTCGTTCTTCTCGCAGTCGCGCCCGTGTACTCACTACTGGCATGTCCGTGGTGGCGGCGCTGGTGGCCTCGGTCGCGCTCGTCACTTCCGCCGCGGCGGCGCCGGCGTCGTGTAACGGGATCAGCTTCACGGTGCTGCACAACGATCAGTCGGGCGGGGTGATCTTGCCCGGCGGGCGCTACACGGTGTCGAGCCCGAACCTGGGCTGCAAGACGGCCTCGAACTACTTCACGACGTTCTTGAACAAGTACAACCAGGCGATCCCAGGCTGGAAGGGCGTGGAGACCGGCAAGGGCTGGGGAACCTTCATCAGGAATGGCAGCAGCACGCAATTCACCGTCAAGTGGAGCAAGGCCAAGCGCGGTACGACCAGCATGTGCGCAAGCTCGGCGCTGAAGGTGTCGCTCGGTCCGGCGAACGGGGCCGCGGGAACGGTGTTCTATCCCCTTACGTTCATGAACACGGGCAAGCTGGGGTGCACGCTGCGTGGTTATCCAGGGGTGTCTGCGGTGACGAGCAGCGGCAAGCAGATAGGTAGCCCGGCATCGCAGATCTCCTCGAGCTACAGGACGATCACGCTCTTGGCGGGCAAGGCGCGGAGCGCGCTGGTCGGGATCATCGAGACGGGCGACTTCTCCGCGTCTCAGTGCGCGCCGGTGACCGCCGCCGGACTGAAGGTGTTCCCGCCCGGTCAGGGCAAGGCAGTCACGATCCAGAAGTCGTTCTCGACCTGCTCGAGCACGAACGTAATCTCATTGACGGTTGAGCCGGTCAGCTAGCAGGCGTGCGCGGGTGTGCGCGACTGGTCGGTCGCGCACACCCCAGCGCCCATGTCGGGGCGGAGTCGACTCAGGTCCCGGCTCACAGATCAAGACAGGCAAACAGACGGCTGCGCTGCGTCGATAGCCTTGCGTGAAGGACTTCGCGAATCGAGATCGGTACCGCTGTGATCGATATGCGCAGTCAGTGAAGCCTCCTGCCGACCCCACACGAGCGGAAGGGTTAGGCAACGAGGCCGCCTGCGGGTAGGGCGGCGGGCAAACCTTCTCAGCAGGCCACGGCCGCCTGACTGTCAAGCATCTGAAGGGCCCACGTCCCCCGGGTTACGGGCAATCGGACTGATGACGGAGACATGCCGGGGGGACGGCGTACGACGGGAGTCCAGTTCAGATGCGTGACAGCGCGGCGCCGGCCGCGGCGCTCGCTGGGGCATGCCCACCACCCACACCAGGCCAGCATGACCCGAAGCCTCCGATCACGCGCCAGCTGAACTACCTTAAGGCGCTCGCCAACCGCACGGGCCAACGTTCACGTATCCCACGAGCAGTAGGGACGCGGACGAGGGCCTGAAGCCTGCCGAGGACGAGCGGCGTGGTCCCCGGCAGCTCGCTCTCGCCGCCCGCCAGCGTCGTCAACTCCGGGTCGCTTGATTCGATGCTGAAGCTAACGGCGAAGACTGCTGTTCGGGCCAACGAGCCCCGCAAGCGTCGGCTACGCTTGCCCGGAGCAGCGATCGACCACGATTTTGCAGCCCCCGTGCAGCCCAAAGTCGGGCCGGGGACTCGGAAGATCCGGGAAATCCCTGCAAGCGCCGACGTAGCTCAGCTGGTAGAGCACTTCACTCGTAATGAAGGGGTCCCCGGTTCGAGTCCGGGCGTCGGCTCTGAGAACTAGCTGGTAATGGGGTGCCGTGACGAACTCGCTCGCAACTTCGACCGCGGCGTCGCGCTCGAGCCTCTAGAGACGTTCGATCCCCTCTAGCGGGTCTCTTCGCGGAAAGCCGATCCACTACCGAACGCTTTCGGCGGCAGTCAAGCTGGCCCGAGGTCGGCCGCAGCGGCGTCTCAGTCGCCCAACCTTCACTGCAACGAGGGGACGCCGGCGTGCCGCGTGTCGCTTCGCACCAAGAGCGAGCCATCACTGCCCGGCTCCTCGTGGCTGCTATGACGCGAGAGCGAACTCGGGAAGATGCGGTCAGATCGGTGGCCGCGCTGCCGCCTTAGACGCGGCGTTTATCAGCAAACACTGCGCTGTGCGGTTGTGTTCGCGCCCGGAACCTCGCCGCTGGCGAGCGACCGTTACCCGCCAGGATCATCGGAGATCTTTTGTGGTCACCAGCAGGCGGGGCGGGGGCCCGTCAACAGTGGGTTCTGGACCTCGAGCCGCCACGGGTCGGTCGGCATGTTTGTGGCGACCGGTGGGAACGGCAGCAGCGCGCAGCGAATAGTCCCGCGTCGCGCTTTCCGGTCAGGGGCTTGCTCTGGGCCCGTCAGCGGTTTGGGATCATGCTTCGCCAGGCCAGCGGCTTTGGATGGGCTGGAGCGCGGAGTATGGTTCTTCGCAGAGCGACCGACTGAGTGCGGTTTGCAAAACATGAGTGGGAGGGCGTGGATGCGAGCGGCGCTGATCGGTCGGGTGGTCGTGCTGGTGGCGGGCGTGATGGGGATCGTGCCGGGAGTCTCGTTCGGCGCGGGCTGGTCGGTGGTGCCGAGCCCGAATCCGCCGGGGCCGTCCAATGGCGCGCTGTCGGGGGTGTCGTGCACGGCGCCGGCCGCGTGCACCGCCGTTGGCATGTCCACGAATGGGGCTGGGCCGCCGTTTGGCGTCACGCTGGCGGAGCGCTGGGACGGGACGAGGTGGAGGATCGAGCCGACCCCGGCTCCGAGCGCCGTTCGGAGCGAGCTGTCGTCGGTGTCGTGCGGGTCGGCTGCGGCGTGTACCGCTGTGGGCAGTTACACCAACGGCAGCGGTGTTCAGTTCGTGCTGGCGGAGGGGTGGAACGGGAGTCGGTGGACAATCCAGCCGACCCCTGCCCTGGCGGGGGACTATCTGTCGTCGGTGTCGTGCGTTTCGGCAACGACGTGCATGGCGGTCGGCCAATCTAACGGTTCGGTGCTGGCTGAGGCGTGGAACGGGACTCGGTGGACGATCGTGCCGACCCCGGCGAGCGTGTTCGTGAACGCTGGACTTTCCGGGGTGTCGTGCACGGCCGCGACGGCGTGCACGGCCGTTGGCTACACCGGCAACCGACTTCTGGCGGCGCGATGGAACGGGAAGACGTGGGCGATCCAGCCCACTTTGAACCCGGCCAAGACCCAGGCCAGTTCGTTCTCGAGCGTGTCCTGCTCATCGGTGGCCGCTTGCACCGCGGTCGGCTCTTCTAACCCCGACAGCGGCGGTTACCTTACCTTGGCTGAGGGGTGGAACGGGAAGCGCTGGGCGATCGAGCCGATCCCCAGCCCCGCGGAAACCCCTTTGCCGATCCCATCTGGGATTTCCTGCGCGTCAGCGAATGCCTGTACGGCCGTTGGGCCCGAGAGCAGCGACGCGAATGGTCAGGTCACGTGGGCCGAGCGATGGAACGGCGCGCGGTGGGCGATCCAGTCCACTCCCACCCCGTCGGGCGGCGCGGGCAGCGTTCTGTCGGGCGTGTCGTGCACCGCCGCGGCGTGCATCGCCGTCGGTCAGCACGCTTACGTTCAGGATCCGGCTCCTGCTACGAGCGCGGCGCTGGCGGAGCGGTGGAATTCAGCGGGCTGGGCGATCCAGGCGACACCCGACCCGGTCGGGCCGTCGGCCAGCAGCCTTGCGGGGGTATCGTGCGCCGCTGCGACGGCGTGTAGCGCGGTTGGAACCGCGACCAGCAACGTCCGCACGGCTGTAGGCATGACGCTGGTGGAGCGCTGGACCGGGAAGCGCTGGTCGATCCAGAGCACGCTGACGCCGACCTCGTCTCAGAACGAGTTGGCGGGGGTTTCGTGCAGTGCGGTCGCCGCGTGCACAGCGGTGGGTTACGCCGTCGACCCGTTCTTCTCATTTGGCCCGTTAGCGGAGGGGTGGAGCGGGGCGGGGTGGGCAGGCGAGAAGCCCGCGCCGGTTTCCGACAGCCTGCTGCTGGGCGTGTCGTGCGCTTCGCCGAGCGCATGCACAGGCGTGGGCTACCAAAACGGTGGCGGCGGAGGCGGCAACTTATTGGCGGAGCGGTGGGATGGGACCAAGTGGACGAGCCAGTCGCTCCCAATCCCGTCCGGCGAGCCATACGGCGAGTTTTACGGGGTCTCGTGCACATCGGTCAGCGCCTGCACCGCCGTCGGATCCGCGTTCGACGGGCAGGGCACCGGGATCACGCTGGCCGAGCGCTGGAACGGGACCAGCTGGACGATCCAACCGACCCCCAGCCCCGCCGGCGCGCGCTTCAGCAATCTGTCGGCGATCTCGTGCACCTCGGCGTCCGCCTGCACCGCAGTCGGGCTCGCCTACCACGGCTCGGGAACCGACACCACCACGCTGGCGGAGCACTACGACGGTACGAGCTGGACGATCCAGCCGACCCCGACCCCCGCTGGCGCCCCGGCCAACAGCCTCTCGGGGGTCTCCTGCGCATCGACGGCGGCCTGCACCGCGGTGGGAAGGTACACGACCAGCGCCGGCGTGCAAGCGAGCTTGGCGGAGCGCTGGAACGGCACGAGCTGGGCGATCGTGCCGACCCCCAGGCCTCCAGGCGCTCACGGGTCCGTCCTCTCAGGCGTGTCGTGCACCGCGGCGAGCGCGTGCACCGCGGTCGGCGACTACGACACAATCGCCCCCACCATCACCAAAACCCTGGTCGAGGTCTACCGGTAAAGCCGGCGAACGCTGCGCTGAAACAATGCTCCAGTTTCGACGCTCGCTGTCGGCGCTCGATGCCGGCGCCGTCGAAGGCTTCCACCGCGGGCAGCCGAGCCGAGATCCCCGCGAGGCAGTACCGCTAACAACGTCGCCCAAGGCGACAATGCCGCTGGGCGAGCCGCTCAATCCCGGGAATTGCTCTTTTCGCGTGATGGCGACGAGCTGGGCAGCGACGCGCTTGCTCCTAGTGCGAAGCATGCACGCCCCTGCGCTGGCCGCCACACGCCGGTCGAGCGTGAGGGCGGCGTCTCACCGGGCATCGAGAATCCAGAGTAGTTGGCGACATCGAGCTGAAGGTGCTGAAGATCTCGCCGGTGCGTCGCACAGACCAAGGTTGACTGCGACGGCTGCGGACGATCGGATTCGCCGCGAAGGAGTGGTCGGACGTCGACGAGCTGCACGATAACTCGGTCGCCAGAGCTCAAGCCCGCCGTGACCACCGTCTGAGGTCAAAGGTGTCGTCAGCGCGATCGACCGCTCACGCATGCTCCACGCCTTACGCAGTCGCACCGGAGCGGCTGCTGCGTTGATGGTCGAGCGGCCGCCTTGCGGATCCCGATCACGCCCATGCCTGTAGGCGAACGCGATCGTCCGCGCCGGCGCAGACGGTTCGGTCCGACTACCGGGCTCGCAGTCCACCTCGAGGCGAAGCTTTTCTTGGATATCGACACGAAGACGACACGCGATGGCCTTTGCGACCCGCTGGCGCGAAACCTCGACCGACTACCGGTTGACCCCGTCGCGCTCGTGCGGAGACGGTGCAGCCGGAGTCGCCCCGCCGGAACGACCGATCAGCCGTCTCGTCACCGGCCGCCGGCACCGGCAGTCGCGGACCGAGTAAGGCAGGTCTCCACGGAGGCGAGCAGCAGCATAGTTGCACCGTAGTTCAGGTAGGATCGCGCGGTGATCGGGACCGGCCGCTTTGTGATCAAGTGCGGCGCTGCTGTTGCCGCGTGCTTGTCGGTGCTGCTCGCGCTCGTGTTTGCTCCGCTCCCTGCGGCAGCGGCCGCCCCGCGCACCCCGGTCGTGTTCTTTCCCGGCTATGGCGGAGTCGTGGTTGGTGTCACGGTTCGCAATCAGAGGTCCGTGCATGGCTGTCCGCGTTCGGGATCGTTCGAGATTGGATTCGGGGCGACGGTGGGCACGACCTTCAATCAGGTCTGCCGGGACCGGTTGCTGACGCCGCGGTGGCGGCGGGGTGGACGTCTGTCGTTCCGGGAGCGGTTCTCGCTGCCCCCTGGGGTTAGGGTGTCGATTCCTCACTATGGCCTCATAGCGAGCGCACCGGCCTACTCCGGGTTCTACTCTGCTCTGGAGGCGGCTGGGTACGGGGCCGATCGCGACCTCGTCGTGGCGGGCTACGACTTTCTGCTGACCCCCGACCTCGGTGGGTTCCTGGCTGGAACCAAGCATCTGATCGAGCGGACCTGGCGTCGCAATCACCACCGGCCCGTACGCCTGGTAGGCCACTCCAACGGCCCGCTCTACGTCCAGTACCTGCTCACTCACGTCTCGAAGGAGTGGAAGCGGAAGTACATTCAGGGCTTCACCGACATCGCCGGGAACCTGCCCGGCCAGGGCTCGATCTGGTCCTTTGTTTTCAACGGGGCCGAGATCTCCACGGCGTTTGTGCCGCCAACGACGGTCGCCGCAGCGCGCAGTAGTGCGCGCTTGCTCGCCCTCTCGCCGTCGACCTGGATGAGTGCATCTGACCCTGCCGTATTCGGCCGGCGCGAGGTCGTGATCAAGAGCCAGGCAACCGGCCGCAGCTATACGCCGGCCGACACCTACCGACTCCTTCACGATGCCGGACTTGACTCGATTAAGCCGATCGTCAGGCACTACCTCGGCTTCGTGAAATTCAGCGACATCAATCACTTTCCCGACGTCGATGTCTCGGCCGAGAAGGGCTCGGGGCTGCGGACTCAGGTTGGAACCGTGTTACCTGATCTCACGGCTGGTCAGGTCCTCGATCCGGCCACCGCACGGTTGATCTACCTCTCCGGCGACAGCAACCAGGAGTACATCACCAACAACGCGGTACGCGTCTGGCACCGCATGCGCTGCTACCGCTTCCGGCTGACGGATAACCCGGGCGTCTCACACGTGGGGCTGACCACCGACGCGGGGGTGATTCGACGCCTGCTCAGCGATCTCGGCCGCGCCCGGTCGCGCTGCGGATGATCACAGGCCAGTCGCCGAGGCAGCAGCGACAGTTCATTGGAAGCAGCCACTGTGTCGCCGCCAGCGCTGTCGTTGACGGCCACTGCTCCCAGACAGAAGCATGCGCGAGCGGTCGATCGCGCTGACGACTCCTTTTGACCTGAGACGGTGGTCACGGCGGGCCTGAGCTTTGGCGATTCCTCGATCGTGTCGATCGCCGACGCCGGGCGAGCGGTCTCCACAGAGGCGATTCGACTGAGCCGGCTCGGACGCGCGCTGCAGGAGACCTCAGCCGGTTTGGTCGCGCGCGATCCTTCCGGGAATCAGCTCGTGCTCACCACACCTGTCGGTGACAGCGCCAGCGCATCGAACTAGAACCCTGTCACCGGCTGCACATGTGCCGCTTGACCGGCGCGTCGCGGATGCGCCGCCGATTCGCGCTCCGAGCTGTGAACGTGGTCTACGATGCGTTTTCGAGGGAACCGATGGATGCGCATCTCAACAATCATCACCGCGATACGGTGGCGATGATCTTCAGCCATCCGGCGAGCCGGAACATCGAATGGCGCCAAGTGTTGTCGCTGCTCGAGGCGATTGGGACCGT
>CAVUSY010000007.1:0-162559 GCA_963744195.1 uncultured Solirubrobacterales bacterium | reverse complement strand
TCATCGCGATCTCTTTCTTGCCGCTCGCGTCCATCAGCGCGCGCTTGCCGCTCTCGCGGACGTCGACGGCCTGGGCGCGAAGCACCTCGGCCAGCGGGCGTGCCGCGTTCGACCGCGACCGCGATGCCGTCGACGAACCTCGCCAGCGCCGGCAGGGTCGTACGGGCAGCCACGGCGTCGAGCGCTGCCACCAGGGGCGCGCCGCCGCGGGCGTCGTCGAGAGCGCTGCCCAGCTCGCGGGCGAGCTCGCCACCGCTGAGCCGGGTCACCCGCTCCAGCGCCCCGACCGGGCTCTCGCCGGCAGACACCGCGAGCGCGAGAAGCTCTGCCACGGTGGGGAACTCGGCCGTCATCCGCTGCTCGCGCTCGCGCACCTGATGGGTCAGCCACCGGTCGCGGCCCAGCACGCCGACCGACGGTCGCGATCACGCAGAGCAGCAGCAGCGGCACCGGTGAGCTGTGCGCGGACCGCGCCAGCAGCAGCAGCATCAGCACGACGCCGGCCAGCAGACCGCCCGCGCCCCAGATCACCTGCTCGACCCGGAACTCCTCGACCGTCGTTGCGAGGCCGGCCTGCTCGAGCCGCCGGCGCACCGACCCCGAGCCGCCGAGCACCCGCTCGATGAGCCGGACGGCGTCGCCCAGCACCGGGCGCAACAGCCGTTCCAGCGTCGGGAAGGGCGTGACCGCCCGGCTGGTGCCGATCAGGCGGGACGGCCGCGCGGTGTCGCTGACGTACGGCGCCAGCCGGCTGTCCAGCCGCGGACGCCGGAACGGCGGCGCCGCCCGTACGGCGACGATGACCCCGGCTGGCAGCGTGGCGCCCAGGCTCGCCCCGACGGCGGACGGCGCTCATCGCAGCACCCGCTGCTCGCTGGGCAGCCGGGCGATCCGCAGCATGATGCGGTAGGCGACCAGTGACAGCGCGCCGCCGACCAGCAGGACCAGTGCGCCGGAGGCGCTGTTGTAGGCGCGGACGGCCTCGGGGCGCAGGGCCAGCAGACCGAGCATCAGCCACGGCGCGGCGAGCGCGAGACGGGCAGCGTTGACGGTCCAGCCCTGCCGCGTCTCGAGCTCGGCCCGCGTACGGGCGTCCTCGCGCAGGAACGACGACAGCGTGCGCAGCAGCCGACCGAGGTCGCTGCCGCCGACCTCGCGGGCCATCCGTACCGACTCGATGATGCGGTCGCCCACCGGGTCGGCGAGCGTCGCCTTGAGCCGGTCGATCGACTCGTCGAAGCGCCCGGAGGTGCGGTAGTCCTCGCCGAACCGGGTGAACGGCGTCGCGCAGCACCTCCGGTCCGCGTACCCCGATCTGGGCGATCGCCTCCGGCAGCGACAGCCCGGCGCGCACGGCGGAGGCGAGGTTGTCGACGATCTCGGGCCAGACCTCACGCAGCTCACCGCCCGCGCTGGCGCTGCCGCCAGCGCAGCAGCGCCAGCGGCGACCAGGCCGCGAAAGCGCCGAAGCACAGCGCGATCGTCGGGGACAGGCTGACCACGACCGTCACCACGAAGACGAACACGCCGAGCCCGACGCAGGCCGCGACGACCTGGCCTGGGGTCACCGACTCGATGCCGGCCTGCGCGATCAGGTCGGCCAGCTCGACCCGCCAGCGCGGCTCGGGCTGCCTTGCGCGGCTGGGCTTCTGACGTCGCGGCGCGCCAGATCAGCAGCAGCCCGAGCCCGAAGCAGCAGCCCGATGACGAGGCCCATCAGACGTGCTCGGGTCGCGCAGGCAGCAGCGGACAGGTCGAAGCCTGCCGCGGTGAACCGGTCCTGGTGCGGCGGCCAGCCGTCAGCGCGTACGAGTCGGCCGTCCTTGGTGGTGAAGATGTCGGCGGTCTCGACGACGTCGCCCTCGACTCTGCCTGGTACGGCGACGATCTCGCGCAGCTTGCGGTGCCCCTGGTGCGTCGCGGCCGACGTGGACGACCAGGTCGACGCTGGCCGCGACGGTCGGCACGACGAAGCTGTGGCTGACGTTCTCGCCGGCCAGCAGCGGCAGCGTGCACATCTTGGTGATCGCCTCGCGGGCCGAGTTGGCGTGGATGCGTGCACATGCCGGGCAAGCCCGCAGTTCAGCGCGATGAGCAGGTC
Source organism: uncultured Solirubrobacterales bacterium (assembly GCA_963744195.1). Classification (GTDB taxonomy): domain Bacteria; phylum Actinomycetota; class Thermoleophilia; order Solirubrobacterales; family Solirubrobacteraceae; genus Palsa-465. The sequence continues at coordinate 160,458 of CAVUSY010000007.1, read as the reverse complement.
GAGGCACTCCTCCTGGCGGACCTCGCCGACGATGATCCGGTCGGGACGCATCCGCAGCGCCTCCTTGACGAGCCGGCGCAGCCGGACCTCGCCCGTGCCCTCGAGGTTGGCCTGCCGGGTCTGCATCGACACCACGTCGGGCAGTCGGCACCTTGAGCTCGAAGACCTCCTCGCAGGTGACGACCCGCTCGCGCGCCGGGATCGCAGCCGGCGAGGCAGTTCAGCAGGGTGGTCTTGCCCGCCTGGGTGCCGCCGGCGACGATGATGTTGAGGCCGGCGGCGACGGCCGCTTCGAGGAAGCCGGCCGCCGTGCGCGGTCAGCGTCCCGAGCGCGACGAGCTCCTCCAGCGCAGCGGCGGTCGACGCACGAACTTGCGGATGTTGACGCGACCAGTGCCGCCGGGTGATGTCCGGGATGACCGACGTGCAGCCGGCTGCCGTCAGGCAGCATCGCGTCGACGAACGGCGTGCACAGGTCGACCCGGCGGCCCGAGGTCTTGAGCATCTTCTCGACCAGGTCGCGGACCTCGGCGTCGGTGAGATCGTCGTGGTCAGCTCGCTGCGGCCGCGCCGCGCGATGAAGACCCGGCCCGGGTCGTTGACCCAGATCTCCTCGACGCTCGGGTCGTCGAGCAGCCGCTGCAGCGGGCCGAACCCGGCCACCGAGTCGTAGACGCCGCGGGCCACGTGCTGGCGGTCATCCAGCGGCGGCAGCGCACCAGCCGAGGCTGCGCTCCTCGTACTCGGCGATGACCTCGTCGATGAGCCGACGCACGGCCAACGGCTCGTTCGTCGGGTCGATCCCGCGTCGTCGGACGAGCTCCCTGACCTCGTCCTCGACCACCGTGCTGGCGTTCAAGAATTCCCCCGCGCGGGACCGAAGCCCCTACCCATCCCCGAGTCGCCCTCGCGACGATGCGAGAGGCTAACCCGGCATGGCGCTCTCACTCAAGCCTTATCTGGCGTCCTGTGGAAAAGTCACCCGAACGGCGTATCCAGTCGGCCAGAAGCGAGCAGCGCGGCCACCGGCTCGCCGGTCGCGGCTGTGCGGGGCTAGGGAAGCGCCGGGACCATCGCCGTCCCTGCAGTGACTCCCCCGGCACACAACAACGATGTCACCTGAGCTGCGTCGGAGGTCCCCCATCGCATCATCGCCTCGGCATACATCGCTGCGGCGTATCCCGCGGCGAACGACGTGCCCTCGAAGGTCAGGCCCGTGACAGCACCCTCCGCGACGGCCTCACCGGGCACGGCAATCACCGGCAACCTGCCCGCGGTGTCGTAGTTGGCGAACCATGCCAGGGCGCCACCGTTGGACGCGAGTGCCGTCACCGGAATGGCGCCAGGACTGGCCGCAGGACGTGCAATGAGGCCGACGCCCCCGTTCCCGGCGGCGACAAGGACGGCCCGATTGCCGCCGTTCGCGCTGACCGCCCAGTCGATCATCTTCTCGAAGACCTCAGATCTGGCGGCCGAGCGAACAAGACCGCAGCTGCCGCAGCTGACGTCGACCAGCAACTGCTGGTAGCTCAAGGTGATGACGTCTGCTCCGAGCTGGACGGCCCTCGCCAGGCCGTGTACGGCGTCCCACTCCGTGCTCTCCTGGCCACCCCATGCGGATCGGCTCGACGGTGGCCCCCGGCGCAGAGGCCGCCACGAGAGCCGCGACAAGAGTCCCGTGACCGGACTCTCCCGCGTCCCCGCCGATCAGGTCCATTCCAGTTCCGACGGGCACCGGAAGCGGGGACCCCACCCAGTACTTGTCGTCGAACCCGTTGTCGAGGACGGCCACGATCACTGGTACGGCGGGCCAGTAGGTCGGACTGGTGAGGCCGATCTGCGCAAGATAGGTTCCATGGTTGCGGCCGATGGTGAACGATTCCGTCACCGGATCGCTGACGCCACTCGAGTGCAGTCGCCAGTTCGGTGAGATCACCAGCCGCTGCCGCGGATCCGTCAGCAACGAGAGGGTTTCCGGGTGGTCGATGATCAGGTCGAGATACTCGCGCTTGACGTCATCGACAAAGGCCTGCTCTGCGCCTAGGGGCACATTCAGCCTCTCCACGGCGAAGGGCGGAAAGACCGGGTGCCGCTCCGCCCGATCACCCCGCCGCACGTTGGCCGGCACCATCTCGAGCTGATCGTCCAGAGTGGTCTCTCGCACCGCCCCGTAGGCTTCGCCGGCCCGTGCCACGGCGATTCTGCCGATCTCCCCGGCCGGCCCTTCGCGGGAGAAGATGACGGTGACGCCGCCCGCGAGATCACACATCGTCGTACGGGTCGTCGGTGAACGCCGCATCGATGTCCTGGTCTGCGACACCGAGCAACTCGGCGTGCTTGGTTCCGAGGAAGCCCTTGCGGATCCGGACGCCATGGAAGAGCGGGCGTGGAATCGGCGCACAACGAGTAGAGCGCATCGCCGCTTGCCGTTGAGGCTGCGAGTCCCGCCGTTGGGTCGGTGATGCTCAAGGGCGTGCCAGGTGGAAGCGTCGCCGATGCCCTGAGGGTGACGACCGAAGAGTCGGTCAGCGAGTGGACAACCGTCGCCGATGTCGCGTGCCAGACCTCGGTCACCAGCAGCTGGTCCAAGGGCCACCTGCCGTCCTTCGCCAGAGCGAGCACCCAACGCTTGACCCGACCGACGTCGCGGAACCGGCGGATCTCGTCCGTCCTGAGCTCCATGACGAAGCCAGCGGTCCGCTCGAAGGAGAGCTTCACCTCCGCGCTTGCCGTAGCGACACCCTGTACGCCCACGCCCGCAGCGGCGACCGCGGTCGAGGTGCGTGTCGCATGGGACAACCACGCAGGCTGGCCGACCGCGGGGACGCTCTCGGGCTCAAGCCAGGGCTCCCAGCCTGGCCAGTCGCGGGAGGAGTTCAGGTAGCGAAGACGGTCGCCCTTGCCGATCTCCATGACGTGCCCGACTTCAATGGGCGTCTCCGGGAGATAGGTACCCCACCAGTCGGTCTTGTCGTGCACGAACTTCGCGTACGAACGGCCGACACTCGCCATGACGGACCCCGACCTCTTCTGGCAGCGCTTCATGCGCACAATAGGCCCGCCACACAGTCCACCGCTACCCTGCCCCCATCTGGTGTCGAAGTCGGCGGATAGCGACCGCGGTCGAGTCACTCATTCAGGCGACGGCCCGACGGCAGGACGCCGTCGAGAACGCCTGCGCTACTTGAAGAAGTGGGTCACTCGGCCGCTGCCCGCAGCTCCCCGTCCACGAAGACATCGACCTTCTCGTCGTAGAAGGCGACCAGCCCGGCGATCGGCAGCAGCTGGCGGGTCGGGAAGTCGTAGGACCAGGCCAGGTCGTCGTGCACAGCTGCCGCCGGGTACGAACCGACCAGTAGCCGCTGGTCTTTCCCCTTGTACGGGCAGGACGTCTCGGTGTTCGCGGGGCGTCAGGTGCTCGAAGTCGACGGCGGTCCGGTCGAGGTAGTACCGGGTCGGCAGGCCGGTCTCGAAGACCATGCACCGGCGCGCTCGACTCGGCGAGCAGCACCCCGTCGAGCTCGACCCGGACGTGCGCGCGTCGAGCGCAGCGCGTCGACCCGGGTGTACGGGTTGCGGGGGTGGACGAAGACCTGCTCGTCCTCCTCGTACCAGGCCTGTCGAGCGCGTCCCAGTCGAAGCCGACGGTGTCCGCCAGCCCTCGAGGCGTCGGCGCCGTAGACGCCGCGCCGCCGCCGGGCGCTCACGTCGCCGACCCGCACGCCGTGGCGTCGCGCCGTGCCGCGACTGAGGTGCTGCGGGTGCTGCTCGTCGACCAGTACCCCGGCGTCACGTCGGCGACCGGGATGTAGTACTGCGGGTAGTTCGGCCACTCCCACACGTAGAGCGCGTGCAGGGTGTCCACGACCACGGTCCCGCCGACGAAGGCACGCACGCGCCGGGGCACGGGCTGGATGAGGTTGACCGGAGCGATCATCTGCGGATACGGCGGCATGGCGGTCCTCATGACCTGGACGCTGCGGGGTGGGGGCATAGGGCGGTCGGCGCCATCAGCCAAAGCCACCCTAGGCGACGGCGTACGCACCTCCAGAACGCGGTCACGATCGAGCCGGCTCAACGTCAGCTCGCGTACGGTCTCCCGCTCGTCGGGGGTCAGGACGTCGTGGGTCGCGTGACCGAGCCGGCCCTGGTCAGCGATGCGGCGTGCGGCGTCAGGCGAGGCCGAGGATACGGGCGCAGTCCCACGCCCGCAGCCCGTCGCGACGGGCCAGCTCCCGCGCCGCCGCGTACTGCTCGTCGAACGACGCGGCCGCCGGGTCTCCCGACAGTCCGAGCGACCGCCACGTCGACGGCAGGAACTGAAACCAACCACGGGCTCGGGACTCTGCCGACATTCGCCAGCTGCGGTCGCGCACCGACTCGCAGCGCACGATGCTGCGCCACGGCTCTGGCAGGATCTCGGCCTTCTGCAGGTCGGTCATCGGCGGCGGCTTCTCGACCGGACGCGACCGCGGGCGCGCAGGCTTCGCCGCCCAGCGCGACCGTTCGGCCAGCGGTGCCCGGGTCATGGCGCGGGAGACGCGTACGGCCGCAGCACGGGCCTGTCTCGCCCGCTCAGCCGCCTTGGCCTGCAGGGCTTTGGCGTCTCCCGCGTGCACCCCCGCCCGGGCGCCGGCCTCGGTCAACGCAGCCTTGCCCACCGCCCACCACGACCCGGCATGCGACAGGACGGCCGGGGCGGCCACCGCGGGCACCGGGGGCACGGCGACGGCGCGCGGGGCCAGCAGCTGCGGGAGCACAGCAGGCACGCTCACAGCGAGTGCAGCAGCCGCAACCAGCCCCAGCACCCGGCCACCGTCGTGGCGGCCGGACACGGAGGCAGACGACGTTTGCACGGCGGCCACCTCTCCCGTTCCGGGGCCGGTATGCCGAGCCGGCGCACCTTATTCTGCCGACGAAGGCGACCGGCGGGACCGGTGGGGTTCAGGGGAACGATCGAGACGGCTGAGGTATCGCACCGGCCTGCCCCCGACACGCCCGGCGGCCGTTGGGGGATCATCGGACGTGTCCTGACCCCGTGGTCGGGGAGACCCCTCGGTGAGTCCCGCCCGGAGGAGGGTTGTTGACCAGCCACACCCAGGCCGTACGCGACGAGGCCGGGCCCAGACCTGTCCACCCCGGTAAGCCGGCGGGAGCCGCGATCGTCCTGTCAGCCCTGGGCGTCGTCTTCGGCGACATCGGGACCAGCCCGCTCTACGCGCTGCAGACCGTGTTCTCCCTCGACCATCACGTGGTCACGCCGACGGCCGCCACGTCTACGGCGTCGTCTCCCTGATGTTCTGGTCGATCACGCTGATCGTCTCGGTGAAGTACGTCGGCGTCGTCATGCGCGCCGACAACGATGGCGAGGGCGGCGTGATGGCGCTCGCCGCGCTGGCCCGCCGGCTGTACGCCGACCGACCTGCCCGCACGCGTTGCTGCTCGGGCTGGGCATCGTCGGCCTGTCGCTGTTCTACGGCGACTCGCTCATCACCCCGGCGATCAGCGTCCTGTCCGCCGTCGAAGGCCTCGGGGTGGCGGCGCCGGGGCTCAAGGACGCCTGTCCTGCCGGTCTCGGCGGTCATCCTGACCTCCTGTTCCTGGTCCAACGGTTCGGCACCGGCAAGGTGGGACGGCTCTTCGGGCCGGTGACGGCCTTGTGGCTGCTGGCGATGACGGCCGCCGGGCTGCACCAGGTGGTGCTGCACCCGAGCGTGCTGCGCGGGCTCTCGCCTACCTACGCGGTCTCCTTCGTCGTCTCTCACCCCGGCCATCGCGTTCGCCGCCCTCGGCGCGGTCGTGCTCGTCATCACCGGAGCCGAGGCGTTGTACGCCGACATGGGCCACTTCGGACGGCTGCCGATCCTGCGCGCGTGGTTCTTCCTCGTCTTCCCTGCGCTGACCATCAACTACCTGGGCCAGGCAGCGCTGGTGCTGCACCATCCCAGCGCCGTCAGCGAACCCGTTCTTCCTCCTCCTCCCCACCTGGGCCCAGTGCCCGATGGTGATCCTCGCGACGATGGCGACCGTCATCGCGAGCCAGGCGGTCATCTCCGGGGCGTTCTCCCTCTCCCGCCAGGCGATGCAGCTCGGCCTGCTGCCTCCCGTACGCGTGCACCACACGTCGCGGCACGAGGGCGGGCAGATCTACCTGCCGGGTGTCAATGCGCTGCTGTTCGTCGGCGTCCTGATCCTGATGCTCGCGTTCCGCTCCTCGGCGAGACTGGCCACCGCGTACGGGGTCTCGGTCACCGGAGCCCTCGTCGTCGACACCATCCTGCTGCTGCTCGTCGCCCGGGTGCTGTGGCGCTGGTCGGTCCTCAAGCTGGTGGTCGCGGGCATCGCCTTCGGCGGCGTGGAGGCGACGTTCCTCGCCGCCAACCTGTCCAAGGTCGCGCACGGTGGCTGGCTGCCGCTGCTCATCGCCGTTACCGTCTTCACCCTGATGACCACCTGGCGGCGGGGCCGGGACATCGTCGCGGCGAACCGGCGGGCGAGCGAGGGGTCGTTGCGGGAGTTTGTCGAGAACGAAGCCCGCGACCTGACGAGAGTGCCTGGCACTGCGGTCTTCCCGCACCCCAGCAAGGAGACCACGCCGCTTGCGCTGCGGGCGAATGTCGAGCACAACCACGTGCTGCACGAGCGCGTTCTCATCGTGACGGCGGTCCCCGAGCAGCGTGCCCGTCGTGCCGTCGAGGAGTCGGTTCGCGGTCGACGAGCTCGGCCTCGACGACGACGGCATCGCGCACCTCACCGTCCACTACGGCTTCGGTGAGCCGCTCGCCCTGGCCGACGTCGTGCGGCAGGCCGTCGCCTCGGCGCGCGTCGAGGGCCGACAACGGAGCCGGCGCGTACGTTCTTCTTGTCCCGCGGGCCGATCCGGCGGACGCGCGACCCGGGGATGCCGCCTGGCGCAAGGCGTTGTTCGTCGCCATGGCGCACAACGCTGCCGACCCTGCGGCGTTCTTCCAGCTGCCGCGCGACCGTACCGTGACGATGGGCACCGAGGTCGACGTCTAGGTCGGCTCGACCGCCAGCAGCCTCGCTGACGGCCATCGCGGCGTTGTGGCCCCCGAGCCCGCTGACAGCGCCGCCCCGGCGGGCCCCTGACCCGCCGAGGAACAACGCGGCTGCTCGGTCTCGACGCCCCACGGCCCACCTCGGCGTCGTTCTCGGCCCACGGCCACGACAGGTCCCCGTGGAAGATGTTGCCCTCAGGCAGCCCGAGGTCTCGCTCGAGGTCGTACCGGCGTCCGGGCCTCGATGCACGGCGACCCGTCGGGCGCTGTCAGCAGGACGTCCTCGAGCGGCTCGGCCAGCACCGACTGCAGCGACTCTATTGCGGCCCGAGTCCTTGCTGCCGCGACTTATCCGGGTCGGCGCTGAAGAGCCCGCTCGGGGTGTGCAGCGCGAACAGGGTGAGCGTGTGCACCCCGTCCGCGACGAGCTGCTGACTGAGGATCGTCGGGTCGGTCAGCGTGTGGCAGTAGACCTCGCACGGCAGCGGCTGGGGCAGCCCCTCGCCGTCGAACGCGGCGTCGAGCTGTGTCATCCGCTCGTTGACGTGCAGCGTCCCGGCGAACGCGACGCCGGGTCGACGCCGCTGACCAGTCGAGGCAGCCGGCGCAGCAGCATGTTGACCTTGAGCTGGGATCCGGGCCAGGTCGGCCGCGAGTTTCCTTGCCCAGCAGGCGATCCAGCACGGCGGGGCGCCGCCGTGCAGATCGACGGCCGCAGCGGCGTGCTCGCGCCCATCAGCGGCACGCACCACTCCACCGCGACCCGTCCACGTCGATCGACGTCACCTCGACGCCGGCCTGAGCTGAACGCCTGCGGCCCTCGCGGCAGCCTCGAGACCTTGGTCACCGCACCCATGCCGCCGACCGGCACGTCCCAGTCACCGGTGCCGTTGCCGACGATGTGGTAGAGGAAGCACCTGTTCTGGCGTAGCGAGTCCTCGTCGGACCTGGCCCAGGTACCGATCAGTCCGTCGGTCAGGACCACCCCGCGGACGAGGTCGGAGCCGAACGCGCTCTCCAGCGACGCGCCGATCGGCCTGGTCAGCAACGACCACGCCTCATCGCCCATGCCCTGACCGCATCGTGCCGGCGCCGACGAGCGGCGACATCAACGTCGGGGCAACGGTTTCCGCGATGCGGTGGACCACCTGCTGCCACTGCTGCCATCGGTCGAACTCATCCGGGTCGCCGGTCACCTCGTCGAACGACCGCCTCGTCGCGGCCTCGTCGTCGGTGACCACCAGCGCGCGCTCACCATCGGGCGTGCACGACGAGACCCGCCGGCGGAGCAGCTGGACGTCGACGCCCAGCTCGGCGAGCAACGCCCGCGGGAACAACGACACGAGGTACGCGTACCGGCTGAGCCTGGCGTCGACGTCGAACGGGCGACCCGGAGACCGCGGCCCCGCCGAAGCCCTGCGAGCGCTCGAGCACCCGTACCGAGAAGCCCTGCCTGGCAAGCAGAGTCGCCGCGACCAGGGCATTGTGCCCGCCGCCGACGATGACGACGTCCTGCTCGTACGCGACCATGCACCCATCCTGTCACCCGCATGCCGCGACGCCCGCCGGGCACCTGCCCGAACGCGTGCTCGGCGTGCCGCGGGGGTCAAGCCCCGCGACACGCCGAGACACGCCAACAGTCGCGCCAGATGGCGGAAAGGTGTGGGCAACCTGGCGCTCCGCCCCTGGCGACGGGAGGGGCTACTGCGAGATGTCCACCGCGTCGAGCTCGGTGTAGAAGGTCGCCTTGGTGAACGTGATGGTGTTGGCGCCCTTGTTGAGGTGGACCTGCAGGTCCTGGCGGGTCCAGTTCTGCCAGGTGGTGTACGGGTAGACGACCGTCGCCACCTGGCGTGCCGTTGACCGAGACGTTCTGCGACGACGACACCTTGTAGCCGCTGGGGTCGAGCGAGCCGTTGCCGAACCAGATGCCGAGCGTCCAGGTCCCGGCGCTGGTCGGCCTGCACGTGCACGGTCACCGAGCTGTCGGGTTGTCCAGGCCGCCGACCTTGGCGCCGGCCGACGCGGTGTTGTCGGCGACAACGCGGGCGTTGTTGACCACGCCGTCCTCGGCCTCGTACCGGGTCGGCCGTGCCGCGCACGTGCGGCGTGACGCCGTTCCACCAGTCGAGCGTGCGGACGTACATCGCGCGGTAGCTGTAGGTCGGGTCCCAGCCGTGGAAGACGATCGCCGGACTGGCCGTTGGGCAGGGTGATGACGTCCTCGACCGCCGGGGCCGATCACGCTGCCGCGGAACAGGTCGGTCGTCATCAGCGGGCTCCGCGCACTTCGTGTACGGGCCGGTGAGCGAGCTCGACGTCGCGTAGCCGGTCGTGTAGTTGCCGCCGGAGAACATCGTTCGCCGAGTAGAACAGGTAGTAGGTCGACCGCCGTGCTTGACCAGCGTCGGGCGCCTCGACGACCGCGCCCTCGAACGGCTGGTCGTTCCGGATCAGCTCGGCTGGGCCGGCCCGGTGAGCGTCAGGCCGTCGGCCGACAGCGGCTGCAGGTAGATGATCGCCGGCAGGTTGCAGCAGTTGCCGTCGGCCTTCCACAGCAGGTAGTGCTGGCCGTTCTCGGTGTAGGTGCTCGGGTCGATCGCGCCGCCCTGCGTCGGTGGGGCAGACCAGCGGCGTGTCGGCTCGCCGGCACGAACGGCCCGTTCGGCGAGGTCGAGTCGAGACGCCGATGCACTGCTTGCTCGACGCCGCGTCCCGGGCGGCGTAGTAGAGGACGTAGCGTGCTGCCGAACTTGCGTCACCTCGGGCGCCCACACGCAGCGGTCGGTCGCGCCGCCGGGGGTGAACGTGCACGTGGTCGCCACCCAGGCGCCCAGCGTCGGCGCCGCGTCGGGCTGCTTCGTCCAGTGCACGAGGTCGGTCGACTCTGGTGCTGGATGTTCTGGCCGCCGGAGTTGGTCGCGTAGGCGTGGTAGACGTTGCCGACCTGCGAGGATGTCCGGGTCGGCGAAGTTGGAGTTGATCACAGGCCCGCTGTGATCGCTGGTGCCGGGTGCGGGAGCCGCGGCGGCTCCGCTCCCCACGGCGCCTGACCCGAGGGCCACGGCGACCGCGGCGACGGCGACGAACGCGCCGCCGACTCTGGCCCGACCCCGGGCGAGGAATGAGGACATCGTTTCCACCTCTCGACGACGCTGACGAGCGAGGACAGCACGACCACGGGACCATCCGATGATCACTTGCGATCAGGTACGACACGCGAGGTGTCGCAGATGCACCGAACTCCGGGTGACCCAGGTCGAAGTGGACTTCTCCCCGGCCGGGGAGGGTCAAACCGGGACACGCCGGGTCGCGGAAACCGCGCAACCACATCCCACGCCCAGCTCCCGGTGGCGGACCCACCGAAGCGCCCATGATCGGCGAGAAATGGCCCTCTGGCGGTTCACAGGGTCGTGTATCAGACTGAGGGCTCGCCGCCGAGGGTGGAAACCACCGCCCACCCGGTCTGCGCTCGTGCGAGGAGTTGGGCGGACTCATGCAGCCGGGTCCCGCATCCAGTCTTCGCCTGCGCACGTCCCGGTTCCGCAGCGTCCGTTCCGACGCGTCGTTGGCCTACCGCGTAGCAGTCGCCTTCCTCGTCCCGGTGGTCCGATGGTGGGGCCGGCTCGAGGTGGTCGGTGCCGAGCTGATCCCGCACAGCGGTCCGGTCCTGCTGGTCGCCAACCACGACAGCGCCTGGGACCCGCCCATCATCGGCGTCGCCTCGGTCCGCCGCCGCCAGGTGCATGCGCTGGCCCGCGGCTCGCTGTGGGGCTACTGGGGACTGGGCTGGCTGATGACCCGCCTCGGTGCCATCCCGGTCAGCCGCGAGACGTCCAACGAGCCCGCCGTCGCCACCGCGGTGGAGCACCTCGACGGCGGCCTCTGCGTCGGCCTGTTCCCCGAGGGCATGGTGTCGCGGGGCCGCACCCTGCGGGCGCGCAGTGGCGCCGGCCGGCTCGCCCTGGCGATGCCCTCGGCCCAGGTCGTCTGCGCGGCGATCAGTGGGTCGACGAACGTCGCCCGCTTCCCGCTACGCCCCCGACTGCGCATCACCTTCTTCCTGCCCGCGGGGGTCCCCCCGTACGGCGACTCGGCGGCCGAGGTCTCAGCGCGGCTGCTCGAGCAGATCCGGGCCGTCAGCCCGCCGGCCCCCGAACCGCGGGTGGCCGTCGACGGCAAGCCTCGCTGGCGCGGCTGGATGCACCTGGTCGGCTTCGAGATCTCGCTGGTCGTCGGCACGTTGCTGGTGGCCGCGGGCGCCACCGGCGCGCGGGAGCGGACCGCCGTCAGCGTCTACGTCGCCAGCGTCAGTGGCTTGTTCGGGGTCAGCGCGCTCTACCACCGGGGCACCTGGGGCGACCGGCTGCGAGTCCGGCTGCAACGCCTGGACCACCTCATGATCTTCGTCCTCATGGCAGGGACGACGACACCGCTGCTGGTCGTGGCCAGCTGGGGCCCGTACGGGATCGCCGGTCTTGTCGTCGTCTGGGTGCTGGCCGCGCTGGCCGCCTGGATCCACCTCACCCGGATGACAGCACCGGACTGGGTGATGACCTCGGCGATCGCGGTGCTGTCCTGCGTCGGCGCGCTGGCTCTCGGCTTCGCCTGGTCGCACATCCCCGTGGCCGCAGGCGTTCTGTTCATCGTCGGGGGTGCGCTCTACAGCATCGGCGGCCTCTCCCTCCACCGTCGCAGCCCCGACCCGTGGCCGGCGGTGTTCGGCTACCACGAGGTGTTCCACACCTACGTGACCATCGCGGCGGTCTGCCACTTCGTCGCCGTCGCCCTGCTGGTGCTCTGACCTACTCGGTGCGGCTGAACTCGGCGATGGCGACGCCGAGCATGACCACGCCCATCACCGCGACGATGCCGACCTCGAGCGGCGTCGGGACGTGCCAGCCGCCCCAGGTGACGCCCGGGTCGAGGCGCTCGCGCACGGCTGCGCTCGAGGTGCAGGTGCGAGAAGACCACCCGGCGGATCGGGTCGACGGCGTAGGTCAGCGGGTCGAACCGGTTGAGGACCGTCAGCCACATCGGCAGGTGCGACAGCGGGAACATCGCGCCGGACAGGAAGAACAGCGGCAGCACCAGCATCTGCGTGAGCGCCATGAACGACTGCATCTGCTTGATCCGTGCGGCCATCATCACGCCGAACGCGGTGAGGGTGAAGGCCAGCAGCAGCTGAATGCGCGAACACCGCGAGCGATCAGCGTCGGGTTGTACGGAACCCCGACCAGGCCGGCGATGCGCGATGACGATGACGCCCTGGAACGCCGCCACCGTCGCGCCGCCGAGGCACTTGCCGATGACGATCGAGCTGCGGCGCACCGGGGCGACGAGCATCTCGCGCAGGAAGCCGAACTCGCGGTCCCAGACGATCGACGCCGCCGAGAACATGCGCGGTGAACATCACGGCCATCGCGAGGATGCCGGGATAGAGGAAGGTGCGCAGGGACAGCCCGCCGGTGCCGCCCGAGGTCAGCCGGGACAGACCGCTGCCCAGGACGAACAGGAACAGGATCGGCTGGACGAGGGACGTGACCATCCGCAGCCGGTCGTTGCCGAACCGGATGAGCTCGCGCTGGCACACGATCTTGACTGCACGCAGCTCGCTCGACCACGACCTGGTGCGGGACCCGGATCTGCGCGACCGGCAGCTCGGACCGCGGTCATCGCCGGCCTGCCCGGAACATCTGCATCGCGTCGCGGCCGCGTTGATGTCGCTGCCGATGGCCTCGGCGTCGCGGATCGTGCTGCCGGTGTAGGACATGAAGACGTCGTCGAGGGTGGGTCGGGCCACGCTGACCGACCGGATCGGCATCGCGAGCTCGGCGAACAGGCGGGGCACGAACTCCTCGCCGCGCTCGACCGAGAACGTCACCTGCCCCCTCGGCAACCGTTGCCTCGAGGTCGAACTGCTCGCTGCAGCGCGGCGATGGCGGCTTGGTCGTCGGCGGTGTGGATCTGGACGCGGTCCTTGCCGACGCTGGCCTTGAGCGCCTCGGGGGTGTCCAGGGCGATGATCTCGCCCGTGGTCCATGATGGCGATGCGGTCGCAGTACTCCGCCTCGTCCATGTAGTGCGTGGTCAGGAAGATGGTGATGTCCTCGGCTGCCTCGAGCTCGTGGATGTAGGCCCAGATCGAGCTGCGGGTCTGCGGGTCGAGGCCGACCGTCGGCTCGTCGAGGAACAGCACCCGCGGCGAGTGCAGCAGGCCGCGGGCGATCTCCAGCCGCCGCTTCATGCCGCCGGAGAACGTCGTCGACCTTGCTGTCCTTGCGGCGGTCCCACAGGCCGACCATCTCGAGCACCTGCGCGCGATGCCGGTCGGGCACCAGCGGCCCGCGGGCATGCCGTAGAGCTCGGCGTGGAGGCGCAGGTTCCGCTCGGCGGTCAGGTAGCCGTCCAGCGTCGGGTCCTGGAACACCAGGCCGATGTTGCGGCGTACCTCGTCGCGCTGGCGGACGACGTCGTAGCCGGCCACCTCGGCGCGGCCGCCCGTCGGCGTGACCAGCGTGCAGAGCATGCTGATCGTCGTCGACTTGCCCGGCGCCGTTCGGGCCGAGGAAGCCGAACACCTCCCCGCTGTCGACCGTCAGGTCGATGCCCCTGACCGCCTCGATCTCGCCGTAGCTCTTGACCAGGCCCCTGACCGCCACGGCCGCGGTCGTACGGGTGCCTGTCTCCGTCGTCACGACACGTCCTTCCCGGGGTGCGGCGTCGCGGCTCACCCTACTGTTCGGACCTGCGAACCATCTCCGGATTGTTCGTCAACCCAGGGTTGACGATTGGGCCCTCGTCAACCTACGGTGGTCGCATGGCAACGACGCCCGGTACGACTGGACGACCTGATCAGCCAGGTGCTCGAGCAGCACCCTGGCGGTGACGAGCTGCAGCACCTCGCCGATGCGGTCAGCACGTCGGCACACCTCAGCGAGGTCGCCGACCACCTCATCGGCCACTTCGTCGACCGGGCCCGGCGCTCCGGCGCCTCGTGGACCGACATCGGAGAGCACATGGGGGTGTCGAAGCAGGCCGCGCAGAAGCGCTTCGTGCCGCGTGAGTCGGACGACCTCGACGACGACGAGTTCCGCTCCCGGCCGGGGCTCGGCCGGCTGACCAAGCGCGCCAGCACGGTGCTGCGCCGCGCCAAGGACGCGGCCCAACGTCGCGGGGACGCGCACGTCGCCGCCGCCCATGTCCTGCTGGGGCTGCTCGACGAACCGCAAGGTCTCGCGGCGCAGGCGATCACCGCGCAAGGCGTGTCCCTCGAGCAGGTACGAGGCGCCACGCTGGCCAGCCTGGGTGCCCCGGCCGCCACCCCCGGTGACCGGCCGCGGTACAGCCGGGAGGCCAAGAAGATCCTCGAGCTGTCGCTGCGCGAGGCCCTGCGCATGGGCCACAGCTGGGTCGGCACCGAGCACCTGCTGCTGGCGATGCTGCGTGACGACACCGAGCCGGTGACGAGCATCCTCGCGGCGTTGGGCATCACCTGCGCACCGACCGAGTCGTGGCTGACCGACACGCTCGAGGGCCTCGGGCAGCGGGTGGTGCCCGAGGCGCCACGGTCGGCGCCGAGCATGCTGCGGGCCCGGCGCAGGCGCTGACCTCAGGATCGTTCGACGGCGAAGGCTTCCTGAGGTCCGGCACGGGGCGTCGAGGCTCAACCCCGACGGCGGCCTGCCGATGTGTCAGGACCGGGGTCAGGGCCCAGTCGCGCTAGCGGAAGCCGTCATCATGCACACGTCACGCTTCACCGCCCGGTCGCTCCTGCCCGGGACCGGACATCTCGGCGTCGCTCTCGTCGCCGTGCTGCTCGCCCGCAGCAGCGTCGCCCTCGGGCTGGCCGTGGCGGTCGCCGGCGTCGTCCTCGTCACGGTGGCCGCGGCCATCGGACAGCGTGGCAGCGCTACGAGCCGGTTGGCGGACGCGCTCGAGGCCGCGGCAGCGGGGGACCTGTCCGTACCCTTGCCGCTGGACAGCCGCGGCGAGCTCGGCCGGGTCGAGGTCGCAGCGGCCGAGCTGTACGAGCAGCTGCGGACGATCGTCTCCACCGTCCAGCAGGCGGTGAGCGACCTGCACGTGGGCCGGATGTCCGTCGCCGACATGAACAAGGAGATGCTCGACGCCGCCGAGCTCACGGCCGGCCAGGCGTACGACGCCGGCCAGTCAGCGGCCGTGGTGTCCAACGGCATCACCGTCGTCGCCGCGGCGACCGAGGAGCTCGCCGCCAGCGTCGACGAGATCGCCCGGCACGCCACCCAGGCCGCGGACATCGCCGCGTCGGCCGCGTCCCGCAGCGAGCTCGCCGAGCACGAGGTGCGCGGCCTCAGCACCGAGATGGCCCGGGTCGAGAGCATCGCGCAGGTCATCAACGGCATCGCCGAGCAGACCCACCTTCTCGCGCTCAACGCCACCATCGAGGCTGCCAGGGCCGGCGAGGCCGGGCGCGGCTTCGCGGTCGTCGCCTCGGAGGTCAAGGAGCTCGCGACAGCCACCAGCAAGGCCACCGACCAGGTGCGCGAGATCGTGGCCGGTCTGCAGCAGGGTTCGCAGCAGGCCTCGTCGGCCATCACCGACATCAGCGCGACGATGGCCCAGATCACCGAGAACGCGTCGTCCATCGCGTCGGCTGTCGTCCAGCAGACCGCGACGACGCAGGAGATGGGCCGGGCTGCCGCCGGCGCAGCGCTGGAGGCGCAGGACATCTCGGAGCGCGTCGGCACCGTGCACCGGCGTGCCCGCGAGGTCGCGTACATCGGGGCCAACACCGGGACCACCAAGAGCCGGGCCTTCGAGGTGCTCGAGACCGGTCTGCGCCATGCGGTCGAGCACTACGATCTGGGCGACTTCGTCGCCGCGACCTACGTCGAGGACACCACCGTCGTCGACCAGGCCCAGCGCAACCTCGACGGCACGAGCACCACGAACGGCGTGACCACGGTCCACGACTACGTCCTGGGCCAAGGCCTCCACGAGTTCGCATTCGAGGGCTCGTGGCTGCACGGCGACGGCTACGAGACGGACCCGTGCGGCGACGCGTACAGCTGCAGTGCCGGCGACAGCGTGTCCGTGCGGTTCGCGGGTCGCCGGGCACGGCTGTACGGCTTCCGCGACAAGCAGCAGGGCATCTCCGAGGTGCGCATCGACGGCGGCGACCCGGTGCCGGTCGACTTCTACAGTGCCGTACGCGGTCTCGCCTGCGTCTTCGACAGCGGAGACCTCGACGCGCGCGAGCACACCCTGCACCTGCGGGTGACGGAGAACAAGAACCGCGAGTCCAGGTACTTCTGGGCCAGTGTCGCCAAGGTGGAAATTCTTCACTGAGCTCCGGTCCGCCCGCTCAGTACCCCTCCAAACCTGCCGATAGCCGTCCTATGCCCGTGCCGACGTCGACCTCGCCCAGCCGGGCCGGGGCCGGCCGCCTCCCTGTGGTCGCCTTTGCCATCGCGCTGGCGGCCTGTCTGGCCGTGGCCGCGTTCCTGGTGGTCCGGCCGTACGGGCAGTACGCCGCCAACGTCGCCGACGACGTCTCCGAGGCCCTCGGGGCCCTAGGCGCGGCAGCGGCATGCTGGGTGACCTCCCGGCGCCTGCCAGGGCCGAGCGCCCGGCCGTGGCGGGTGCTCACGTTCGCGCTCGCGGCCTGGGCAGCCGGGCAGGGCGTCACCTGCTGGTACGAGGTCGTCCGCAACGTCGACACCCCGTTCCCCGGCGTCGCCGATATCGGTTTCCTCACCTTCCCGCCGCTCGCCGTCGTCGCCGTCCGACTGCTGTCCCGGGGAGGCTCCACCCGTCGCTGGTACCGCGGGCTGCTCGACGGCGCGATCCTGGTGAGTGCGCTGCTCGTCATCACCTGGTACACGGCACTGGGCCAGGTGTGGAGCACCCGCTCGGGTGGCGCGGTGGCGGTGGCCATCTCACTCGCCTACCCGGCCAGCGACATCGTCGTCGCGGCCGCGGCATTCCTCAGCATCGGCAGGGCTCCCCGGCACAACCGCACGTCGCTACGGATCCTGGCGGCCGGAATGGTCGCCATGGCAGTTGCCGACAGCGCCTTCACCTACCTCATGATGCTGCCCGACTCCGGGCGGTGGCAGGCCATCGACGTCAGCTGGCCGCTCGCCTTCGCAGTCATCGGGTTCTCCGGCCACTATGCCAAGCCGGCCAAGGAGTCGGTGGCCGAGGCCGGCGACGCGGCAGCGGTCGCGAGTGGCACCGAGCTGCCGCCCTGGCCCGAGATCGTGCTGCCGTACGTCCCGCTGCTCGGCGCGCTCGGCCTGCTGATCGGCAGGTCGCTGGTGACCCGGGTGGTCGACCCGGTGACCGAGGTCACCGGCGCCGTCGCGCTGGTCCTCGTGTTCGCGCGGCAGCTGCTCGTGCTCGCCGACAACCGCACCCTGGTCAGGGCGATCCAGCACCAGGCGTTCCACGACCCGCTCACCGGGCTGGCCAACCGAGCGCTCTTTGCCGACCGGCTGGCCCACGCCGCCGAGCTGCACCGGCGCGACCACCGGCCGTTCGCCGTGCTGTTCCTCGACCTCGACGACTTCAAGTCGGTCAATGACAGCCTCGGGCATCCCGTTGGCGACCAGCTGCTGGTGCTGCTCGCCGAGCGCCTGCGCGGCGCCCTCGGCCCGGCCGACACGATCGCCCGGCTGGGCGGCGACGAGTTCGCCGTGCTGCTCGAGGACGCCGACGCCGTGGCGGTGTCGCTGCGGCTGCTGACAACCATGGAGCCGGGCTTCACGCCGTACGGGCACAAGGTCGGCACCAGCCTCAGCATCGGTGTGGTGCTGAGCGACGAGTCGAACTGCGAGCCGTTCGAGTACCTGCGCCGCGCCGACCTCGCGCTCTACGCCGCCAAGGCCGCAGGCAAGGCGACCTACTGGGTGTGGTCGCCGACCCTCGACATCCCGCAGCAGGGTCGCCGCGCGGCCGTCACCGAAGGCGCCGACGTCACCTGACGCTGCCGGCCCATCCCCTGCTAGCGCGGGGTCACGGGGCGAACAGCGAGCCGTCGGTTCCGCGTACGCGCACGGTCCACCGTTCGAAGTGGAAGCGGTTGAGCGGGAAGGTCGCCGCGAGCCTCTCGTCGACGTCGATGCCCCAGCCGGGCGCGTCGTTGGCCTGGAGGCAGCCGTCGACGATGTCGGGCGTCCCGCTGAAGACCTCGTGCGTGGCCTCGTTGTACGGGTGACACTCCTGGATGCCGAACGCGTGTGTCGTGAGGTCGAGCGCGATGTTGGCGGCGACGCCGATGGGCGAGACGTCGCCCGGCCCGTGCCAGGCGGTCCGCACGCCGAGCAGCTCGCACAGCGCGACCAGCTTGCGGGCCGGGGTCAGGCCGCCGATCGCCGAGACGTGGCAGCGCAGGAAGTCGACGCCGCCGCTCGCGCACCATCCGTACGGCGTCCGGGCATCGAGCCGAGCTGCTCGCCGACGGCGAGCGGCACCGGCGACGGCGGCGCGGACCTCGGGCAGCCGGTCGTAGTGCTCGGGCGGGATGACGTCCTCGAGGAAGAACAGCCCGTACGGCTCGAGCGCCCTGCGCCAGCACGACCGCCTGCTTCGGCGTCAGCCGGCTGTGCACGTCGTGCAGCAGGCTCGACGTCGTCCCCGAGCCGCTCGCGGCCGGCCTGCGAACAGCGCGGGCGTGCTGCGCAGGTACTGCTCGACGTCCCAGCCGTCCGGATGCGGCGCCCGCGGGTAGCCGCCGGGCGTGCCCGGCGCGCCGTAGGTGCCGGGCCCCGGTGGCCGACCTGCAGCCGGACGCGCGCAGCCCTGCGCGACCACTTTCCGCCTGGTCCAGGGTCTCCTCGATGTCGCGCCGGCGGCGTGGGAGTAGACCGCGACCGCCGGCCCGGCTGCGGCCGCCGAGCAGCTCGTAGACCGGCATGCCGGCCCGCTTGCCGGTGATGTCCCACAGCGCCTGGTCGATGCCCGACAGCGCGTTGTTCAGCACGGGACCGTTGCGCCAGTAGGACGAATAGTGGATCATCCGGGTGATGTCCTCGATGTCCGCCGGGTGCCGGCCGACCACCAGCGGCGCGACGTGCTCGTCGACCGCCGCCGCGACGGCCGCGAAGCGCTGGGTGAACGTCGCGCAGCCGAGGCCGTACAGGCCGGGCTCGTGAGTGTCGACGCGCACGACGACCAGCGGAATGTCCTCCGGCGCGGTGACGATCGCCCGCACCCCGGTGATCCGCAGACCGTCGCGTGAGGGCCACGGCGGGGCGGTGAGGTCGTTCAGGCCTTGGCTGTCAGGTCGTCATGGTTGCTCCTGGAGGTCAGCGGGGCTCGACGGCCCACAGGTGCTCTGCCCGGAAGCCGAGCATGCTCGTCGGCACGGCGGAGGTCGATGAGACATTCACGCCCCGAGAACGCCTTGTGGCGCGGCACTTCCGGCAGGTAGCGCTCGATCAGCTGCTCGGTCGGGTACGGCGCCAGCGTCTCGGGCGCAGCGACGCCCGACGACGAGACTGTCGCCGCCGGTGCGCCGCAGCGCGAGCAGGACAGCGCGTGCGGCGTCCCGGGTGTCGAGGTAGCTCCACAGGTCGCCGATGCCGTTCTCCGGGTGGGCCGCCAGCTCGTCGGCGTGCTCGGGCAGCCGGTCGTCGGGCATCGCGAGGAACGGGAACCGCAACGCTGTGACGGTGAGACCGGAGCGCCGGGACATCATCGCGGCGGTCGCCTCGTCGGTCATCTTGCCCAGCGCGTACGGGTCGGCTGCCCTGCGTCCCAGGCGGCCTGGAGCGGGCCCTTTGAGTTCACCAAACCGGGATCGCTCGATCTCCTGCCGCCGCAGCTCGCCTTCTCCCCGGGGGGGAGCGCCGCGGCTGCGTTTGCCGTTGCGGACGTCGACACGCCGGGCAACTCGCAGGCGTACGTGGGCGCGCGCTCGGCCGGCGGGTCGGTCGGTCCGCCCCGGCCGATCACCGGCGCCAAGCAGATCCTCGGGCTCAGCTACGACGGGCGCTCGCTCGAGCTGCTGACCGGCGCCGGCCCGGGCGATCAGGACTGCTGCAGCAGTGCCCAGGCCGTCACGCTGACGTCACGCGGGGCCCTGCAGCGGCCCCAGACCCTGGTCTCCGGTCTGACCGGCACCACGGTCGGTCGGCTCGTCACGCTGGGCGACGGGCAGCTGACGGCGGCGGTGGCGACCGAGCGCGGCGTGTGGGTCAGCCAGTCCTCGCGTGGGAAGCGCTTCGGGGCGACCCGTCTGCTGACGGGCTCCGGCGCGATGCCCGAGTCGCTCGCGGCAGCGTGGCTCGGAGGGGAGAGCACGATCGTCGCCTGGACGTCGGCCACGGGGCTGGCGGGAGCCGCCACACCACGCTCGATCTACTACGCGGTCGGTTACCGCTCGGGTGCCCCCCGCCGAGTGAGGACCCTGCTCACCGTCGCGGCGGGGCACAGGATCGATGAGCTGAGCATCGCTCGCCGGGGCTCCGGCGCCACCGCGGCGTGGGTCGAGAGCTGGTATGACCGCGGCGGCAATTTCCACTCGGAAGTCCGGGCCGCCGATGTCGGTTCCAACCCCGGGGTCCGCCGCCTGTCCTCGGCCGGAGCGCTCGCGTCCGGCGTCATGATCGCGGCCGATGCCGCCGGCGACCAGGGCGTTTCCTGGCAGGTATGCGGGCCGGACGGGAGCTGCACGGTCCATGCCACGGTGCGCGGATCCAACGCCACGTTCGGCTCGGGCACCTCGCTGGGCTCGGTCGACGCCGCCCAGACCCCCGCGATCACCCTCGGCTCCCGCGGGCCAGGTGCTGGCGGGGTGGATCCGCTCCGGCCATCCCGTGGCCGCGGCCGGCTCGGCTCGCCGTGGCGGTTTCGGCGCCACCCGGGTCCTCTCCAGCACCATCTACGCGCTGGACATGACGGTCGGATTCGGTCCTGGCCGCGACGCGCTGGCGGCGTGGACGCAGGGCACCCTCAACCCCAGCGTGGTCGCCGCGGCCTACCGCTCGCCGTAGCTCTTTACTTACCCAGCGCGCCGGCGAGGATGTCGTGCACCGGCGGCGCGGCCGCGGCTCCGCCGGCCCCCTGGTTGGGGAACAGGGCGCCGACGACGAAGCGGGGATGGCCGACCGGGGCGTACGCGACGAACCAGGCGTCGGTGTTCTGGGCCGTGCTGGCGCCCGGGGCGGAGGTGTTCCTGAGCTCGGCGGTGCCGGTCTTGCCGGCGACGGTGACGCCGGGGATCTGGGCGGCCGTGCCGGTACCGGACTCCACCACGGCGACCATCATCTGCTGCACCTCGTGGGCCACGTGGCCGCTGGCGACACGGACGAACCTCGGTGGCTGATGGGCCAGCAAGGTCGGGATGGGGCGGCGTCCCCCCATCGCGATCGTCGCCGCCACGTCGGCCATCTGCAGCGGCGTCGACTGCACCAGCCCCTGTCCGATGGCCGAGGATCCGACCGCCAGGTCGCTGCCCAGGCTCGAGGGCGGGATCATGCTCTCCGCCGCCCCCGGGATCGACGATGGCTGGTTGAAGCCGAACCGCTCGGCGATGCCCACCAGCCGAGCCGCGCCGAGCTTTGCCCCCAGCGGCGCGAACACGGAGTTGCAGGACACCGCGAAGGCGTTCAGCAGCGTGCCCCCGCACGACTCGCCGCCCGCGTTCTGAAGCGCGAAACCGTCGAGCGTGGCCTCGGTGGCGATCGGATAGACCGTCGAGGGGGTGGTGATCCCGGCCTCCAGCGCGCCGGTGGTGGTGATGATCTTCATCGTCGACCCCGGTGGCTGCAGAGCCGAGAAGGCGATCCCCGCGAGCGCCAGCAGCGCCCCGGTCCGCGGATTCATCACCGCGATCCCGGCGTACTGGCCACCCATCGCACTGACCGCCGAGCGTTCGAGCGACGGCGAGATAGTCGTGGTGACGGTAACGCCCGGCACCGGCTCGACGTTGGCGAGCAGGCGGCGGCCGGCCAGGAGACGTCCACCGGGGGTGCCGGCGAGCCGGCTCTCGAAGATCCGCTCCAGCCCGTTCTGGCCGACGTTCGCACCGCGCGGGTACCCCTTGGCCGTGTAGAGGGTCGCCTCGTCGCCGGGTATGGGTCCGAGCGTTCCGACGATCTGCCCGGCCACATCCGGAATCGGCGAGCTCCGGGTCGGTCCCTGGGCCAACGGCGTCCCGTCGCTGGCCAGCAACGCCCCGCGGGCGGCCAGCGTGCTGCGACGACGCAGTCGCTCGCCCGGGCGCAAACCGGGGAACAGCAGCGAGCTACCCAGGTGAATGCGCGCGTTGGAGCCGCTGCCGGTGATCGGGACCTGGAGCGTCTCGTGCAGCTTTCCCCACAGCTTGGTGTGCACGATCATGCGCACGTCGATCGTGCGGCCGGTCAGGCCGGCGACGTTCACCGGCTTCAGCGACGTCATCGTCGCCAGACTCGCGTCGCCCCGCACGGCGTCGGCGAACCTGGTCTCTGAGACGCGCTGGCGCGAGGCGGAGTCCAGCAGCGAGTACATCTGCGCCACGTTGCCGTGCTGCCAGGCCGTGACGTAGCTGGTGACGGTCTGGCGCTCGGCGTCGCCGGTCTGGCTCGCCAGCACCACTCCGGCGGCGAACGCGGCGACCGCCACACCACCGATCGGCGCGGCCCGTTTGAGCAGCCGCCGACGACGCAGTCTCCTGCGTGCTGGTCGCGGACTGCGCGCGACGATAACGCCGCTGTCTAACACCTCACCCCGGAACGGTAGAAGATGTGGATGCATAGCAGGGTCGGACTACTCTCAGAGCGGTGACGGCCCTCGACTGGGTAATCGTCGGATTCACGGTCCTGCTGGCCATCTACGGCTATCTGCAGGGCTTCGTCGTCGGCGTCCTGTCGCTGCTCGGATTCACCGTCGGAGCCTTCATCGGCACGCGGCTGGCGCCGCTGGTGCTCAACCAGGGATCGCACTCGCCCTACGCGCCGCTGTTCGGCCTGCTCGGCGCGCTGCTGGCCGGCGGAGTGCTCGCCAGCGGGCTGGAGGGACTGGGCACTCGGGTCCGCGCCGCGATGCGCCTGCCCGGGCTGAGAACCATCGACGGCGTGCTGGGCGCGGCGCTGACGGCGTGCGTGGGGCTGGGAATCGCCTGGATCGTCGGCGCCGTGGCGCTGCAGTCCTCGGCCTCGGAGCCGCTGCGCTCTGACATCCAGCGCTCGGCGATCCTGACCGAGCTCGACCAGCTGCTGCCGCCCTCCGGCCCGATCCTCAACGCCCTGGCCCGGTTCGACCCGCTTCCGTCGGTGCGAGGCCCCGCGGCGGACGTGGCCGCGCCGACGCGGGCGATCCTCGCCGCCCCGGCGGTTCGCGCGGCGGCCCGGAGCGTGGTGCGGGTATTCGGGACCGCGTGCGGACTCGGCATCGAGGGCAGCGGCTGGGTCGCCGCGCCCGGGATCGTGGTCACCAACGCCCACGTCGTCGCGGGGGAGAACGACACCGAGGTTCAGGTCGGCGGCGTCGGTACCGGCTTTCCCGGCCGAGGTGGTCGCCTTCGACGCTCACGACGACATCGCCGTCCTGCGGGTGCCCGGCCTGACGCTGCCGGCACTCCGCCTGGCCGCCGACCCACGCCCGGGTACCGGCGCGGCGATCCTCGGTTATCCGCTCGACGGCGGCTTTGACGCCGAGCCGGGCCGAATCGGGCAGGCCAACGTCGTCAGCACCGAGAACGCCTACGGCGACGGGCCGGTGCTGCGAAGCATCGTCGCCGTCCGCGGGCGCGTGCGGCCCGGCAACTCGGGCGGTCCGATGGTCGACGGCGGCGGCAGAGTGGTGGCGACGGTGTTCGCGGCGCTCACCGGGACGACGCGGACCGGCGGGTTCGCGGTCCCGGACGCGCTGGTGCGCGAGCAGATTCACAGGGCCATCGGTCGCACAGCCGCGGTCGGGGCGGGGCGCTGCACAAATTGACGCCGTGGCGGGCGGCGGTCTGCGTCGCCGCCCGCCTCAGGCGTTCATTGCCCCCGGACGTCCCTCGGCCATCTGCTGAACCACGTCGAGCCCAAGCGCCCCCAAGAGCTGCGGGTGGTGATGTGCGAGGTGTCGTTGCGCCGCGTCGAAGAGCTCCTGCTCGGAACCGCCAGCGAGTTGCGCCCCGCACTCGCAGTAGGCAATCCGGTTGGGCTGTCCGTTGATGGGAGTCATCGTTCTGGGAACGTCGCGGCTAGCTGGAGCAACGAAGCGCCGGTCCCAACGCTTCGCTCTCCGGCGGTCGTGGCCCCGGTGACCACGACCGGCAGACTGGCGAAGCCCCGTTAGCGATACGTTTCCAGAACGTTGCCAGAGGTGGCTGAATCGGGTGAAAGGACTCGGATCCAGCTCTGCGGACGCCTGTCGGTTGAACTCGACGGCGTCGAGCTGGCGGCCTCGCTGCGCGGCAAGCAGGTTCCGCTGCTGCTGGCCTATCTCGTCCTGAGCCGGCGGCGCCTGGTCGGGCGCGAGGAGCTGATCGGTGCGCTGTGGCCGGAAAACGCCCCCCGATCTCAGGACGCGGCGCTGCGGACCCTGCTGTCGCGTCTGCGCTCGGCGCTCGGGTCGGAGGTGCTGGTCGGCCGCGACGAGCTGATGCTCGAGCTGCCCGAACCCGCCTGGGTGGACGTCGAGGCGGCCGCCGCGGAGGTCGGCCGCGCCCGGCAGGCGCTCGAGCGCGGCGACGCCCGCAGCGCGTGGGCGATCGCCCAGGTACCGCTCAACATCGCCAGCCGCGGGCTGCTGCCCGGCGCCCAGGCGTCATGGCTCGAGCCCCAGCGGCGCGAGCTGGCGGACATCCGGTCCCGAGCCCTGGAGGTGATCGGACGTGCGGGTCTCAACCTGGGGGCCGCGCAGGTGGGGTCGGTGGAGCGTGCGGCGCGAGCGCTGATCGAGAGCGAGCCCTATCGCGAGTCGGGCTATGTGCTCCTGATGCAGGCGCTCGAGGCGCAGGGGAACGTCGCGGAGGGCCTGCGGGTGTTCGACAGCCTGCGCATGCTGCTGCGTGAGGAGCTCGGCACCGCGCCGTCGCCCGACTCGATCGCGGCGCACGAGCGCTTGCTGCATCCGGTCGCCATGGCCCCGGCGATCCGTGCGCGCACCGGCCCGACGATCGAGCTCCAGGCCGTGGTGCGGGCGCGGGCCGCCCGGCCGCTGATCGGCCGGGTGGAGGAGCTGGCCGCGATTGAACGGTGGCTGGCCCGGGCCGCCCCGGGCGCCGCCGGCGACGGCCGCGGCGAGCGAGTGCTGCTGCTGAGCGGCGACCCGGGTATCGGCAAGACCCGCCTGCTGGCGGAGACGGCCCAGCGGGCGCACGCCGCCGGCGCGCTGGTGCTGGCCGGCCGCGCACCGGAAGAGACGCTGGTGCCGTTCCAACCATTCCTGGAGGCGCTCGGCCACTATGTCGCGCAAGCCCCGCTGGAGGAGCTGCGGGCCACGGCACGTGAGCATGGCGCCGAGCTCGCGCGCCTGCTGCCGGAGCTGCGCCGGCGGCTACCCGACCTGCCGCCGATCGACCCGGGCGAGTCCGACACCGAGCGATACCGGCTGTTCGAGGCGGTGGCCGGCCTGCTCGGCGACCTCTCCGCGGCGTCGCCGGTTCTGGTGATCCTCGACGACCTGCAGTGGGCCGACCGGCCGTCGCTGTTGCTGCTCCGTCACCTGGCGCGGGCGCCGCAGGCAGCGCATCTGTCGGTTCTGGGCGCATACCGTGCCACCGAGCGGTGGCACGAGGGCTTCGAAGTGGCCCTGGCCGGCCTGCGCCGCGACCGCATGATGGGCCAGATCGACGTCGCCGGCCTGCCCGAGCGCGATGCCATCGAGCTGGTGGGGTCGAGGATCGGCCTGGGCGGTGGGGATGGCCGGGTGCCGTCGCCGGATTTCCTCCGGGCCCTCTACGCCGAGACCGAGGGCAACCCGTTCTTCATCGAGGAGATCGTTCGCCACCTCACCGATTCGGGCGTGGAATTTCACCAGGCCGCGGCCGGAGATCTGCAGCGGTTCGGCTTGCCCGACGACGTCAAGGAGGTGATCTCGCGGCGGCTGGGCCAGCTCGACGAGAGTGCCGTCGAGTGGCTGCGAGTGGCGGCGGTGATCGGCCGCGAGTTCGACGCCGCGCTGCTCGAGAGGGTCCTGGGCTGCGGTGAGGACCGCTTTCTGGCCTCGCTGGAGGAGGCTCTGGGCGCCGGGCTGGTGGCCGAGTCCCCGGTCGAGCCGGCGCGGTACGGCTTCTCCCATGCGCTGATTCGCGAGACCCTCTACGAGGGCATGTCGGGGACACGCCGGGCGCGGATCCACCGCCGGGTGGGCGGGGCGCTGGAACAGGATGGCGCCGACGAGCATCTCAGCGCGCTGGCGCACCATTTCACCCGTGCCGCCGAGCCCCAGGACGCCGAGCGCGCGATCCGCTACGCCCGGCGGGCCGGAGAGCAGGCGACCGTGATGCTGGCCCACGAGGAGGCGGCCGACCATTACGCCCGCGCACTCGAGGTGCTGGCGCGTCTGGACCCCGAGGCGCGGGCCCGCCGGCTGGGCCTGCTGCTGGCTCTGGGGGAGACGCAGGTGCGCAGCGGCGAGCGCCCGCGCGCGTGGCCGGTGTTTCGCGAGGCCGCCGCCCTGGCGGCTCAGCTCGGCGACAGCGCCGGTCTGGCCCGGGCCGCGGTGGGAGCCTCACGCCGCTACATCCAGCCGCCCGGGGTCGTCGACGAGGAGCTCATCGGGCTGCTCGAGCAGGCGCTCGCGATGACCGCCGATGAGCGAGACGTGACGCGGGTCCGGCTGCTGGCGACGATTGTGCGGCGCACTGTATTTCTCGGCCCGGCGGGAGGAGATGAAGGGACTCAGCGAGGAGGCCACCCAGGTCGCCGCCGAGCTCGACGACCCCGAGGCGACGGCGCTGGCCGCCGCCGCCCGCCGGCGCGCCTACTGGGATCCGGTGCACCTGAGCCGGCGGCTGGCGGATTCCACTGAGATGCTGCGCGCGGCGCGAGACGCGGGCGATACCGAGCTCACCCTGCAGGGGCATGCGTGGCTGATCGTCGACCTGCTCGAGCACGGCGAGCCCGCGGCCGTCGATGCCCAGATCGAGGCCTTCACCGCCGGTGCCCAGAAGCTCAGGCAGCCGCTGTATCTGTGGAACGCCGCCGTGTGGCGGGCCATGCGCGCGCTCCTGGCCGGGCAGCTCGAGCGCGCCGACGCGCTCGCCTCCGAGGCGCTCAACTCCGGCATCCGCAGCGAGGGGGTCACGGCGCCGCAGTACTACGCGGCGCAGCTGCTGGCGATCCGCCGGGAGCAGGGACGAATGAGCGAGCTCGAGGAGGCCGCGCGCGGGCTCATCGCCCAGAACCCCGACCGGCCCGCGTGGCGCGCCGCGCTGACGTCCCTGCTGTGCGACACGGGCCGGCGCGATCTGGCCCGCGCGGAGCTCGAGGTGCTCGCGGCCGCGGACTTCGCCGACATCCCCCAGGACGGCGACTGGATGACCACGATCACGGTGCTGGCCGACGTGGCCACGGACCTGGGCGACCGGGCACGGGCTCAGCTGCTCTACGACATGCTGCTGCCCTACCGCAAGGCCAACGTGGTGATCGGGCTGGCGGCCGTCTGCCTGGGGGCGGCGTCGCGATACCTCGGCCGGCTGGCCATGACCACCGGGCGCAACGCCGAGGCGATCGAGCACCTGAGCCACGCGATCCAGGCCAACACGGCGCTCAACGCACCCGTCCATCTCGCTCACGCCCAGCTTGACTACGCGCTCGCCCTGGGCCCGGGCGCGCAGGCGCAGGAGCTGATCGACGCCGCCGAGCGCACGGGCCAGGCGCTCAGCCTTCCGCTCGTCCTGCAACGTGCCGGTCGTCTGCGCCAGCTCTAGGAGGATCGGTTACCCCTGCGGACCGTTGTGCCGCCGACGGCAACCCCTCCCGGGAGCCAGAATTGGGCGCGGAGATGCGTGCCGCTCGAGGGAGCGCTTGCGGGGAGCGCTACCCTGCCAACCCGATGTCCAAGACACTTGTAATCGCCGAGAAGCCCTCCGTGGGACGCGACCTCGTGCGGGTGCTCCCGGGGGCCTTCACCAAGGGCGAGGGATATCTGGAGGGACCTGAACACGTGGTGACGTGGGCGGTCGGCCACCTCGTCCAGCTCGCCGATCCTGACGAGTACGACGACCGCTTCAAGAAGTGGCGCATGGCCGATCTGCCGATCGTGCCCGAGCACTTCAAGCTGGTGGTGCGCGACGAGCGCTCCAAGAAGCAGATGAACGTGGTCAAGCGCCAGCTCGGACGCGACGACGTCGACTTGGTCATCAACGCCTGCGACGCCGGACGCGAGGGCGAGCTGATCTTCGCCTACCTGTACGAGAAGTCCGGATCGCGCAAGCCGGTCAAGCGCCTGTGGTTGAACTCGATGACCAAGAGCGCGATCGAGGCGGCCTTCCGGGAGCTGCGTCCGGCCACCGAGCTGGCCTCGCTGGAGGCGGCCGCCCGCTCGCGCTCGGAGGCCGATTGGATCGTGGGCATGAACGCCACCCGGGCCGCGACCATCCGGCTGCGCTCGTCGTTTGACGGCGCCGTCTCGCTCGGGCGCGTGCAGACCCCCACGCTGGCCATCCTGGCCCGGCGCGAGGAGGAGATCAGGGCCTTCAGGCCCGAGCCGTACTGGATCGTCGACGCCCACTTCGACCCGGTGCGCGATCGACCTCGCCCCTACGAGGGCCGCTACTACCAGGGCGCCAACCCTAGGCTCAAGACCGCCGCGGAGGCCCACGCCGTGGTCTCCGCCGTGGAGGGGCAGACGGGGACGATCACCAAGCTCGAGAAGACCGAGCGCAAGGAGCGCCCGCCGCTGCTCTACGACCTCACGTCGTTGCAGCGCGACGCCAACAGCCGGCACGGCTTCTCGGCCCGCCGGACGCTCGCGGCGGCGCAGCGGCTCTACGAGGAGCACAAGGCGCTCACGTATCCGCGGACGAACTCGCGGTATCTGACCGGCGACATGGTTCCGGAGATCAAGCCGATCGCCCAGTTGGTCGGCGAGCGCAGCGAGTACGCCCAGGCGTCGCGATACGTGCTGGGGCTCGACGTGCTGCCGCTCGGTCGCGTGATCAACGACGCCAAGGTGACCGACCACCACGCGATCATCCCGACGCGCGCCGAGCAGCATCCGGTCGAGAAGATGAACTCCGACGATCAGCGGATCTACGACCTGGTCGTGCGTCGCTTCCTGGCCGTTTTCCATCCCGAGGCGGTGTTCGAGAACACGCGCATCGAGACCACCGTGGCCGAGCACGTGTTCAGGACCCGCGGGAAGCTGATGCTGGTCCCCGGCTGGCGCGGCGTCTACGGCGAGTTCCCGGAGGGCGATCGCGCCGAGGACGACGAGGACCGCGAGCAGCAATTGCCCAAGCTCAACCGCGACGAGGACGTTTCGGTCACCGAGGTCGCCTCCGAGGAGAAGGAGACCAAGCCGCCGCGCCGCTACACCGAGGGAGCCCTGCTGGCGGCGATGGAGACCGCCGGTAAGCTCGTCGATGAGGAGGAGCTGCGCGAGGCGATGAAGGACTCCGGGATCGGGACCCCGGCTACGCGCGCGGCAATCATCGAGCGCCTGCTCGCGGTCGGCTACATCGAGCGTGACGCCCGGGCGCTGGTGGTCACCGAGAAGGGGCTGAACGTGATCCGGCTGCTCGCCGAGCACCCCCTCACCTCACCGGGCCTGACCGGAGATTGGGAGCATCGGCTGGCCAAGATCGAGACCGGCGCAGACTCCCGCGAGGCGTTCATGGGAGACATCGTCAAGTTCACCGAATCGACCGTCGGCCAGCTCGACCAGACGCTCAAGGACGTGCGCATCCCGCGCGCCAACCTAGGCCCGTGCCCGGTCTGCGGCCACGACAT
Source organism: uncultured Solirubrobacterales bacterium (assembly GCA_963744195.1). GTDB lineage: Bacteria > Actinomycetota > Thermoleophilia > Solirubrobacterales > Solirubrobacteraceae > Palsa-465. The sequence goes on along the minus strand of CAVUSY010000007.1, from coordinate 130,580 downwards.
CGTCGAGAACCGCAAGGGCTACTCCTGCTGGTCGCGCACCGATCCCGGCTGCGGCTTCGTGATCTGGAAGTCCAAGGCGGGCAAGCAGCTGCCGCTGGTGGTCGCCCGCGAGCTGATCAAGACCGGGCGCACCGAGAGGGCGGTGACGGGCTTCAAGGGCCGCTCGGGCAAGAGCTTCCGCGCTCGTTTGGCGCTGATGCAGAACGAAGAGGGCAAGTGGCGCGTGGAGTTCGACGAGCCATGGGCCAAGGAGGGCGCGAAGCCGCCCGAGTCTGACGCGGCTGAGTCTGAATCGGCCGTGGCCGCCGCCGGCGCTCGAACGGCGATCAGCAGCAGCCCGCGGCTGCCTGATTTACGTTCGCTTGGCTCGCGAGACGCTGCGGCGGCCGCTATCGCGGTGCGACGCTGATGTGTTGCTTGTGGCCTGGGCTGAGGCGCCGGCGACGCGAGCACCGCGCTAGCGACCGCCCCAGCGTCCCGCCAGGGATGCGCGCTCGTGCCGGCGCGGGCTCCCTACGCGCGGCGAGGCGGATGCACGGCCTCGATCTGCGGTGCTCGCGTCGTTGGCGCCTCCGCTGGCGAACGCGCGTAGCGTCAGCGTCGCTCCGCAGATCGAAGGTCGTGGCAGCCGCTCCGTCGTCGGGGACGCCAACATAGGGCGATGCCGCTGACGCTCGTGCTCGGACCCGCCAACTCCGCCAAAGCCGGAGAGGTGCTGGGGGCGTATGCGGCGGCGGCGCGCCGGGGGGCGCTGCTGGTGGTGCCGACCACGCTCGACGCCCGGCATTACCGGCGTGAGCTGGCGCAGGCCGGTGCGGTGCTCGGGTCGGTGCTCACGTTCTCCGGTCTGGCCCGGGAGATCGCGGCGCGCGCCGGTTATGCGGGGCGGCGCCTCTCTGACCTGCAACGCGAGCGGGTACTGGCGCGGGCGCTGGCCGGGGCGCAGCTCGAGTCGCTTCGGGCCTCCGCCGACGGCGCCGGCTTCGTCACCGCGGCGGGAGAGCTGATCTCCGAGCTGCAGCGCGGGCTCACGACCCCGCAGCGGTTTGCCGCCGCGCTGCGCACCTGGGCGGCGGCGGACGAGCGCCGCGCCGTCTACGCGCGCGATGTTGCGCGCGTCTACGGCGACTACGCCCGGGAGCTGCAGCGGCTCGGCTATGTGGACCGCGAGCTCTATGCGTGGCGCGCGCTCGATGCCCTCCGGGCCGAGCCGGGGCGGTGGGGAGCCGATGCGGTGTTCTTCTACGGCTTCGATGATCTGACCGCGCTCGAGCGCGACGCCGTCGAGACACTGTCACGCGTGGTGGGGGCGGAGGTGATGGTCTCGCTCACCTACGAGCCGGGGCGCGAAGCGCTCGTGGCCCGCGCCGAGGCCGTGGAGGAGCTGCGACCGATCGCCCAGCGGGTGCTCGAGCTGCCGGCCCTGGATGAGCACTACGCGCCGGCCTCGCGCGCCGCCCTGCACCACGTGGAGCGATCGCTGTTCGAGCCCGATCCCGGCCGCGTCGATCCCGGCCCGGCGGTGTCTCTGCTGGAGTCCGGCGGCGAGCGGGCCGAGGCGGAGCTGGTGGCCGCGAGCATCCTGGAGCTACGCCGCGCCGGGGTGCCGGGTGAGGAGATCGTGGTGGTGTTCCGGTCGCTGGGGCGTCTCATGCCGCTGCTGGAGCGGGTATTCGCCCAGTACGGGATCCCCGTGGCGAGCCGACGGGAGCTGCCGTTCGGGCACACACCGCTGGGCCGGTCGGTGATCGCCGCTGCCCGCTGCGCGCTCCTGCCGCCGCCTGCGGCCACGGCGCAGGACCTGCTCGACTACCTGCGCGCGCCGGGCCAGCTGGATCACCCGGAGATCGCCGACCGACTCGAGGCCGAGGTGATGCGTGATGGCGTGGCCACCTGCGCGCAGGCGCGTGAGCGGTTGGGCTGGTCGCTGGCCGAGCTCGATGCGGTGGGGGCGGCCTCCGACCCATGGTCGGAGCTGTGCCGGCTGGCGCGGAGGTTGTTCGCGGCCCCGCACCGCGGTGAGGCGGCCGAGCTGGCCCCGGAGGAGGCCCTCGACGCGCATGCCCTCGCGGCGCTGGTCGAGGCCCACCGGGAGGTGGCGGAGCTCGGCTTGGCCCCCGCCGGCGCCGAGTTGGTCGAGCTGCTGGAGCGGCTCTCGGTGCGCACGCCGATCGGCGAGGGACCCGGTGAGGTGCTCCTGGCCGAGCCGTTGGAGATCCGAGCCCGGCGGTTTCGCGCCGTGTTCGTGTGCGGCCTACAGGAGGGCGCGTTTCCACTGCCGGCGCGCTCGGAGCCATTCCTCTCCGACGAGCGCCGGCGCGAGCTGGCGGCGGGCTCGGGGCTGCGGCTGGCGCTGCACGAGGATGCCCTGGCGCGTGAGCGCTACCTGTTCTACGCCGCCATCTCGCGCGCCACCGAGTGCATCATCCTGAGCTACCGCAGCTCCGACGAGGAGGGAAACCTCGCGCTGCCATCGCCGTTCATCGCCGACGTGTCCGAGGTGCTGGTGGCCGATTGGCCCCGGCGCCGCCGCCGGCGGCTGCTCGGCGATGTGGTGTGGCCCTCGGCCGATGCCCCGACGGCTCGCGAGCTGGCGCGGTCGCTGGCCGCCGAGACCGCGCCCGCGGCCGGCGAGGAGCCCGCCCCTGAGCGGTGGCTCGGCGATCTGGCCCTGAGCCAGATTCGCCATACCCGGATCCTGTCCGCCGGTGCGCTGGAGACCTACGGCGACTGCCCGATGCGGTGGTTCGTCGAGCGCGAGCTGCAGCCCGAGGCCCTGGAGCCCCAGCCCGAGCCGATCACGCGCGGAAACCTCATGCACGACGTGCTGGAGCGGTTGCTGCGCCGGCTGGACGGGCCGATCACCGACACCTCGCTCGATCGGGCGCGGCTCATCCTCGACCAGCTCCTGCATGAGCTGGCACCTGCCGCGGGCGCGCGGCTGGCCCCCGGAAGACCGGAGGTGGTGAGGACCGCGGCGCTGCGCGCGATCGAGGCCGACCTGGAGCGCTACCTGGCGCACGAGGCGCGCAGCGGCGGGGAGTGGCGGCCTCTGGAGGTCGAGCTCAGGTTCGGCTTCTCCGAGCCGGACGGCACCGACCCGCCGGGCCTGCCGGCGCTCGAGCTCGGTACCGGACCGGAGCCCGTGCTCGTGCGCGGAATGATCGACCGCGTCGACGTCAACCCCGAGGGTCAGGCGATCGTCCGCGACTACAAGAGCGGCGCGGCCCGTCCGGAGCACCAGGGAGCGCGTTGGGGTGTCGACCGCAGGCTGCAGGTGGCGATCTACATGCTGGTGGTCCGTGAGCTCTTGCACCGTGAGCCGGTGGCCGGCTTCTACCAGTCGCTGCGCGGCGAGGACCTGCGCGCCCGCGGCCTCTACGTCAAGGGAACGGCTGTCGGAACCAACGTTTTCGCCAACGATGCCCGCGAGCCCGCGGAGCTCACGGCGGAGCTCGAGGACGCCGCTGAGCGCGCCGTGGCGCTCGCTTCGGCGCTGCGGGGAGGCGGACTGACTCCGTGCCCGCAGACGTGCTCGCGTGACGGTTGCGCTTACCCCGGGATCTGCCGCAGCCAGTGATCGTCGTGCCCGAATCAGGCGAGCCGCCGGTGTTCGCGGACGGAGGCGGTCCGGCCTGGACCGAGGAGCAGCTGCGCGCGATCGACCGTCGGGAGGGGGATCTGCTGCTCGATGCCGGTGCGGGCAGCGGCAAGACGTCGGTGCTGGTCGAGCGCTTCGTGCGCGCCGTGCTCGAGGACGGCATCGATGTCGCCTCGATCCTCACGATCACGTTCACCGAGAAGGCCGCCGCGGAGCTCCGGGATCGCATCAGGCTGAGGCTGCGCGAGCTGGGCGCGGTCGAGGCCGCCCGCGCGACCGAAGGCGCGTTCATCTCCACCATCCACGGCTTCTGCGCTCGCGTGCTGCGGGTCCATGCCCTGGCCGCCGGGCTGGATCCGAACTTCGTGGTGCTCGATCGACCGCAGTCAGACCCGCTGGCGGGCGCCGCCTTCGACGACGCTCTGACCGAGCTGGCGCGCCGCGATGAGCACACCGTCGAACTGCTCGCCGACTACGGGGCGGGGCCACTGCGGGCGGCCATCCTGGCCACCTACGCGCAGCTGCGCAGCGCCGGACAGCTGCTGCCCCGGCTGCCCGCGGCCCCTCCGGGGGATGACGGGCAGGCGGCGCGCCGGCTGGCCGAGGCCGCATCGGCGCTGGCTACGGAGCTGGGTGGGGTGATGGCGCCAGGCACGCGGGTGACGCAGGCGCTCGAGCGGGTGCAGCGCTGCCTGAGTCTCGCCGGCGACCCGGAGCTGTGGCCCGGGGACCTCTATCGGCTGCGCCTGCCCAGCGGCAACGGAGCCGCCCTGGCCACCGACGCCTGCCTCGCCTACCGGGAGGCCCTGGAGGCCCTGCGCTCCGCCTGCGCCGCCCGGCTGGCGGTGCCGGTGCGCGATCGCCTCGACAGCCTGCTGACGTTGTACGGGACCAGCTATGCGGCCCGCAAGCGCGCGGTCTCAGGACTTGACTTCGAGGACCTCGAGCTGCTGACCCGTGAGCTCCTGCGCGCCGATGTCGCGCTGCGCGACGGCTACGCCGAGCGCTTTGAGCGGATCATGGTGGACGAGTTCCAGGACACCAACCGTGTCCAGCTCGAGCTGATCGAGTCCATCGCGCGTCAGAACCTGTTCACGGTCGGCGATGCTCAGCAGTCGATCTACGGGTTTCGCCATGCCGACGTGGAGCTGTTCGAGCGACGGGGGGAGCGGCTGGCGGCGATCGGCGCGCGCGAGACGCTCCAGACGAACTTCCGCTCGCGCCCGGAGATCCTGACGGCGCTGAACCTGACGTTCGCAGACGAGCTGGGAGAGCGCTTCAAACCGCTGCGGGCGGGACGCCGGGACGCCCCGGAGGCCAGCGCCGAGGACCCTCGGGTGGAGTTGCTGGTCGTCGACAAGGGTGCCGACTGGGCGCTGGAGGGCATCGCCTCGCCGTGGCGCCTGGCCGAGGCGCGGGCGCTGGCGGGGCGGGTGGCCGAGCTGGTCGCGGCGGGGGCGGCCCCGGGGGAGGTGGTTGTGCTGACGCGCGCCACCACCGATATGCGGGCCTATGAGCGGGCGCTCGAGGCGCGCGGGCTGCCGACCTACGTGATCGGCGGGCGCGGGTACTGGTCGCATCCGCAGGTTCTCGACCTCGTCGCGTATCTGCGGACGGTCGCCAATCCGCAGGACGAGGAGTCGCTGTACACGGTTCTGGCTTCGCCCTTGGTCGGAGTCTCGCTCGACACGTTGGTCGTGCTCGCTGCCGCGGCGCGCGAGACGGGGCGAGATCCCTGGTGGCGGCTGCGCGATGCGCGCGGCGCGCTGGACCTCGTCGCAGGCGAGGACCAGGCGCGCCTGGATGCGTTCGCAGCGTGGTTTGCCGGCGAGCGCGAGCGCAGCGTGAGGTGCGGCATCGAGGACCTGATCGACGCGGCGCTTGCGCACAGCGGCTACGACCTGGCGATGCTGGCGCTGCCGGGCGGTCGCCGCCGGCTGGCCAACGTCCGCAAGCTGATGCGCCTTGGGCGCGAGCACGAGAGCGAGCACGGGCCGGACCTCCGCGGCTTTTTGACCCTGGTGGGCGAGCGCGAGGCGGGCCGGGCGGCTGACTCGCGCGAGAGTGAAGCCCCGGTCGAGGGCGAGGGACTCGACGCCGTGCGGCTGATGACGATTCACAGGGCCAAGGGACTGGAGTTCGAGATCGTCTGCGTCGCCGACCTCGGGCGCTCGCCGCGCCGCCCCGGCGAGCTGCTCCGGGTGACCTCCGACGGCCGGTTGGGGATCCGCCTGGCCCGCGCCGGTGTGGGCAGCCGTGAGCCGGCGTGGTCCTTCAGGGAGATCGGCGAGCAACAGCAGCGCGCGGAGGAGAGCGAGGAGCGGCGGCTGTTCTACGTGGCGATGACGCGGGCCAGGGAGCGCCTGGTGCTGAGCGGCGCGGCCAAGCTCGAGGGTTGGACGGCGAATGGCGCCACCGGCGGCGGGCCGATCGCGTGGATCGCGCCGGCGCTGATCCCTGAGCTGGGCCAACGGATCGCGGAGGGGGGAGGGGTGGTGATCCGCGACGGGGTCCCGATCGGCCTCCGGATCGCTGACCCGGCCGACGTGGCCGCCTCCCCGGTGACGCCGCCCGCCCCGCCGGTGGCCGGGGTTCCGGACGGGCCGCCGGTGACCCGTGGCGCGCCGCCCCACGCGCCGCCGCCCGACGCGCCGCCACCCGCACCGGCGCCGACGGCAGAGCCGCCGCAGGCCCCGCCGGTCGCCTCCCTGAGCTACTCGACACTCGGTGAGTACGCCCGCTGCGGGTACCGCTTCTACACCGAACGAGTGCTCGGGCTGCCCCCCACCGCACTAACCCCCGCGGAGGTGCCGGCCCCGCCGGCGGGACCGGCGCCACGCTCGGGAACCGAGCGTGGAGTACTCATCCATGCGCTGCTGCAGCGGCTTGACTTCCGCCGCCCGGCGGCGCCCGGACCGGATGAGATTGCCGCGGTGGCGACGCGGATCGGGATCCCGCCGCCCACCGCGGCGGAGTCAGAGGAGCTGGCGTCGGTCGTGGGCGCGTTTGCCCGGAGTGAGCTCTGCGCCCGGCTGGGGCGGTCTGCAGACCCGCGCCGCGAGGAGCGCTTCACCTTTGCGCTGGCCGGTGGCATGCTGGTGACGGGCGCGCTCGATGTGCTGGCCCGTGAGCCCGGTCAGCGCATGCTGGTGGTCGACTACAAGAGCGACCGCCTGCAGGGAGCCGACCCGGCGGCGGTGGTGCGCGGCAGCTACCAAACCCAGCGTCTGGTGTACGCGCTCGCTGCGCTGCGCGCCGGGGCCGAGCAGGTGGAGATCACGTACTGCTTCCTCGAGCGGCCCGACGAACCGGTCACGGTGACATACGTGAGTTCGGACGCTCCGGCACTGGCCGCCGATCTGGAACGCCTCGCCGCCGGGGTGCTGGGGCACGAGTTCGCGGTGGCACAGGTCCCGCATCGCGCGCTGTGCCAGGGCTGCCCGGCCGAGGGCGGTCTGTGCTCCTGGCCGCTGGAGCTGACCCGCCGGGAGTCGACCGACCGGCTGTTCTAGCCGAGCGTCAGTCTCCGCGGGGCGCGTGTGCGCCGGGGTTGAATTCGACCTCGACGTGCTGGTCCTCGGAGCGCTCCTCGACCTTGGCCAGCGCGGTCAGCGTCTCCTGGTCAGCCGGCTCGCTCGGCGGTCCGAACAGGCTGCGCGGCCACAGCTTGCGGCTGACCACGACGTTGACCTCGGCCGAGTAGAGCGTCATCTGGGCACCGAGATGTAGCCACACCAGCAGGGCGATAACCAGGCCGAAGGTGCCGTAGGTGCTGGTGCTGTGCTTGAACACGTGGTTGATGTAGTAGCCGCCGACCAGCTGGAGGACCTCCCACATGACGCCGGCCACGATCACGCCGGTGCGCAGGTCCCGGGTCGGCACGTCGCTGGCGGTCATCAGCCGGAAGGCGGCGAAGAACAGCCCGAAGTTCAGCAACAGTGAGATCGCGACGCCGGCGATCCGCACCAGCAGGCCGCCGCCGAGGCCGCTGGACACCGCGGTGGAGGCCACGGTGGCGAGCACGAACAGGAGACCGAGCGAAGCGAGCAGGGCCAGGCCGCGCAGGCGTGACTGAATGAAGTTGGGACGGTCCTTGAACGGAACGGCCCATACGCGGTCAAACGCGTTCTGGCCCGCCTGCGTCACGCCGAGACCGGCCAGCACCGAGGTGACGAGACCGATGACGAGAGCCAGACCGCTGCCGTGCAGGCCCCCGACTTTGATTTGGCTGCCGACGATCGGAAATTGACCCAGGGCCGAGCCCTCGATCGACTTCTGCAGGCTGGTGTCGCCTTGCAGGACAAAGCCGAGGATCGTGACGAACACCAGCAGCAGGGGGAACAGCGAGAAGAACGCGTAGTACGCGATCAGGGCGGCCAGACTCCCGGCCTGATCGTCGCCGAACTTCTTCACCACCGCCATCGGGATGGCCAGCCATCGGTGGCGCTGCTGATAGTCGTCGAAGCGGCGGATCGCGGCCATGCCGGGTGTCTACCCGACGTCGCCGATCGGCACGCCCGACTCGTCAGGTCCCGCCCGCTCAACTCAGGCGGAGGCGAGCGGCAGTTGGCCTCGTTCGATCTCGAGCAGCGTCCGCTTGCGCTCCAGGCCGCCGGTGTAGCCACCGATACCCCCGCCGGAGTGCAGCACCCGGTGGCAGGGAACGACGATCGGCAGCGGATTGGACCCCAACGCGTTGCCGGCCGCCCGCGAGCCGCGCGGGCTGCCCGCGAGCTCAGCCACCTGCTGGTAGCTCAAGGACGAGCCGTACGGGATCGCCGCGGTGGCGGTCAGAACGCGGCGGGCGAAGCCGCCGACCAGGCGCCAGTCCAGCGCCAGGCCAAAGCTTCGGCGCCGGCCGCTGAAGTACTCATCGAGCTCCCGGCGGGGCTGATCGAGCCTGCGCGGAGCGGCGAGCATGCGGGGAGATACCCGCGCGGCGAGCGCCGCCAGGACGGCCGCCTCCCCGCCCTCGTCGACGTAGGCGAGCCGCACCAGTCCGGCTGCGAGTGGTCGCGAGCAGCAGGGGGCCGAGCGGCGAGTCCAGCCTGGCGTAGGCGACATCGAGCAGGCCCGCAGTGGCGGCCCGCTCGACGATCTCCGGGGGGTCGGAGCGCACCGCCGCGGCCGTGTGGCGTAGCTCAGCCTCGATGGGGTCCAGCGCGTTCATGGTCGGTGATCCTTTCGCAATCGCTTCAGGCCTTCGTGGACATTGCGCCGGGCCGCCTCCTCGCTGGTCTGCATCACTGTTCCGATCTCGGCGTAGGCGGCGTCGGTGATGAAACGCAGCGCGACCGCGGTCCGCTGCTTGTCCGGCAGGGCCGCGACCTGGGTCCACAGGCCGCGGTCGATCAAGCACGGCGACTCGTCCGGCGGCGCCTGGGTGCGCCCGTTGGCCTTTCCTCCGCGCTCCGCGAACTCGCCGACCTCGGCGAGGGGGGTCGCGCGGCGGGCGCGTGCGCGAACGTGATCGATCGCCTTGCGGTGGGCGATGGTGAGGATCCAGCTGCGGAGGTTGGAAGCGTCGCGCAACTGCGGGTAGGCCCGCAGCGCGGCCAGCCATGTCTCCTGATAGCAGTCGTCGGCATCCACCGGGCCGACGCTCGCGATCAGAAAACGATGCACGTTCGGGCCGTGGGAGTCCAGCAGGAGCTGAAAGGGCGGAAGGGGCACTGATGCTGTGAAACGCCGAACGGAGCGCAAACGTGAGGTGGTCTAGGCTAGGAGCCGTTCATGGAGCAACGCTCGTTAGGCACGCAGGGACTGGCCGTATCAACGCAGGGGCTGGGCTGCATGGGCATGTCGGAGTTCTACGGCAGCGCCGACGAAGCAGAGGCGCGCGCGACCATTCACCGCGCGCTCGACCTCGGGGTCACCCTGCTGGACACGTCGGACGCCTATGGCCCGTACACCAACGAGCAGCTGGTTGGGTCGCGCGATCGCCGACCGGCGCGACGAGGTGATCCTGGCCACCAAGTTCGGCCTCGTTCGCGACCCCAACGATCCCCGCGTGCGCGGCGTCAACGGTCGCCCGGACTATGTGATGGCCGCCTGCGACGCCTCGCTGCGCCGCCTCGCCGTCGACTACATCGATCTCTACTACCAGCACCGCGTCGACCCCGACGTTCCGATCGAGGAGACGGTGGGCGCGATGGCCGAGCTGGTCGACGCCGGCAAGGTCCGCTACCTGGGCCTCTCGGAGGCCTCGCCGGAGACGATCCGGCGGGCCAACGCCGCCCATCCCATCAGCGCGCTGCAGAGCGAATACTCGCTGTGGACTCGTGACCCCGAGGGTGAGGTCCTGGCGACGCTGCGCGAGCTCGGCATCGGCCTGGTCGCCTACAGCCCGCTCGGCCGCGGCTTCCTCACCGGCCAGATCAAGAGTCCCGATGATCTGGCGCCAGACGACTTCCGCCGCTACAACCCGCGCTTTCGGGACGAGAATTTCGAGCGCAACCTCGAGCTGGTGGACAGGGTCAAGGAGATCGCCGCCGAGAAGGACTGCACGCCGGGACAGCTCGCGCTGGCCTGGGTGATGGCCCAGGGTCAGGACATCGTGCCCATCCCCGGCACCAAGCGCCGCTCCTACCTGGAGCAGAACGTGGCCGCCTCCGAGCTTTCCTTGGACGATGAGGACCTGGCGCGGATCGACGAGGCCGCTCCGGTCGGCTCGGCCCACGGTGATCGCTATCCGGACATGTCGTTCGTGAACCGCTAGTTACTCCGGGACGGTCTCACGCCTCCGGCGGAACATCGAATGTTCCCGCTGCCCGGGCCTCCTGAGGCCGGCAAGAGCGCGGTCAGCGCTTGAACCGCCTGCCCATGCGCTATACAACCCCGCTATGGCACGCGCGATCTGGACCGGCGCCATCAGCTTCGGGCTCGTCAACGTTCCCGTCAAGCTCTACAGCGCCACCTCCCCCAAGAGCGTTCGCTTCCACCAGCTCTCGAGCAAGACAGGCGCTCGGATCCGGCAGAAGCGCGTCGACTCCTCGACCGGCGACGAGGTTCCCTACGAGGACATCGTCAAGGGCTTTGAGCTGAGTCCCGACCGCTACGTGCTGATCGAGCCCGAGGAGCTGGACGCGCTCGACCCCAAGGCGACCAAGACGATCGACATCGAGGAGTTCGTGGACCTCGCCGAGATCGACCCGATCTACTACGACCATTCCTACTACCTCGCGCCCACCACCGGCGGGGCGAAGGCCTATCGGCTGCTGCTGGAGGCGATGCGCGAGGCGGGAAAGGTCGCGATCGGACGCGTCGTGATCCGCTCCAAGCAGCAGCTCTGCGCGTTGCGGCCGGCCGGCGACGCGATGGCGCTCTCGACGATGCTGTTCGGCGACGAGGTGCTCTCATCCGACCGGCTCGACGAGCTCGATGCCGTGGAGGAGGCCCAGGCCACCGATCGGGAGCTGAAGATGGCCCAGCAGCTGATCGACTCGCTGTCGGCCGACTTCGACCCGACCAAGTTCCGTGACGAGTACCGCGAGCGGGTGCTCGACCTGATCGAGCGCAAGGCGGCCGGCGAGGAGATCGCCGTCCAGCCCGAGGCCGAGGACACCGCGCCGGCGCCCGACCTGATGGCGGCGCTGGAAGCGAGCCTGGCCGAGGTCCGGGGAGCCAGCGACGACACGCCGGCGGAGCCCAAGAAGACCGCTCCGAAGAGCGGCTCGGGGTCCGCCAAGAAGACCTCGGCGAAGAGCGGTTCCAGCCGCTCGCGCGCCAAGGCCAAGACGTAGCCGGGCTCAGAGCCCCGCAGCTTGGCCTGGGTGCGCTGCGTTTGGCCCTCTGTGGGCGGCGGTAGCCGCGGTAGCACTGGTACCCTTTTCGACTCTGCCCCGCTGTGCCTGACCAACCGCGCCCGATAAGGCACTCCATGTTCCGAACTGCTCCGCCCGGGGCCACCGGCCTCTACAACCCCTCTTACGAGCATGACGGGTGCGGCATCGCGCTCGTGGCGAAGCTGTGGGGGGAAGCCAGCCATGCCGTGGTCGAGAAGGCTCTCGACGCCCTGGAGAATCTCGAGCATCGTGGGGCGGAGGGGGCGGATCCCAATACCGGCGACGGCGCCGGGATCCTGATGCAGATCCCCGACGCGTTCATCCGCGGCGCGGTGGCCGGCATCGAGCTGCCCGCCCCCGGTCGCTACGGGGTCGGCGTGTGCTACCTGCCCGGCGATCCGGAGCGCCGCCTGGTCGTGGAGCAGCTGATCGAGGAGACGATCCAGGCCGAGGGCCAGCGGGCGATCTGGTGGCGAGACGTCCCGGTCGACGACCGCTACGTGGGCGAGACCGCGCGGCTTCGGCCCCGGTGATCCGTCAGGTCATCGTCGAGGCGTCCGACGAGATCGAGGACCAGGGCGGGTTTGAGCGCAAGCTGTACGTGATCCGCCGCCAGATCGAACGAGGGACCGGCCCCGACGTGGCGCTGCCGAGCTTCTCCAGCCGGACCATCGTCTACAAGGGCATGCTGACCGCGCCGCAGCTGCCGCGTTACTTCCCCGACCTTCGCGATCCACGCGTCGCCTCGCGCCTGGCGCTGGTGCATTCGCGGTTCTCCACCAACACGTTCCCCAGCTGGGAGCTCGCGCACCCCTACCGGATGATCGCCCACAACGGCGAGGTCAACACCCTGCGCGGCAACGTCAACTGGATGCGCGCCCGCGAGTCGCAGCTGGCCTCGGAGCTGTTCGGAGACGAGCTCCACAAGGTCATTCCCGTCGTCCGCCACGGCGGCTCGGATTCGGCCATCTTCGACAACGTCCTGGAGCTGCTGGTGCTGAGCGGGCGCTCGATCCCGCACGCGCTGATGATGATGATCCCGGAGGCCTACCGGACGCGCAACGACCTGGACCCGGACGTGAAGGGCTTCTATGACTTCCACTCCTGCCTGATGGAGCCGTGGGACGGGCCCGCGGCGGTCGCGTTCACCGACGGACGGCTGGCCGGTGCCGTGCTCGACCGCAACGGGCTGCGGCCCGGGCGATGGATCCAGGACACCGAGGGCTACGTGGTGCTGGCTTCCGAGACCGGCGTGATGACGGTCGCCCCCGAGCACGTCCAGCGTAAGGGCCGCCTGGCGCCCGGCAAGATGTTCCTGGTCGACCTCGAGGAGGGTCGGATCGTCGAGGACGAGGACGTCAAGCGCCGCGTCGCGCGCCGCAAGCCCTACGGCGAGTGGTACGAGCGCTCGGTGGTGCACATCGACGACCTCCCCGAGCGCGAGCCCCGAGCCCCGCGGGTCGAGCCGCTGCGCTCCAAGCAGCTCGCCTTCGGCTACTCCCTGGAGGACCTGCGGATGGTGATCGCGCCGATGGCGGCCAAGGGCGAGGAGCCGGTGGCCAGCATGGGCAACGATTCGGCGCTGGCGGTGCTCTCCGAACGCCAGCCGCCGCTGTTCTCGTACTTCAAACAGCTGTTCGCCCAGGTCACCAACCCGCCGATCGATCCGATCCGCGAGAACATCGTGATGAGCCTGCACACCGGCGTCGGCGGCGAGAACAACCTGCTGTCCGAGACTCCCGAGCAGGCCCACCAGCTGGTGATGGACCAGCCCATCCTGCGCAACCACGAGCTCGAGAAGCTGCGCCAGGTCTCACACGAGATCTTCGACGCCGCCACGCTCGACATCACCTGGCCGATCGAGGCCGGCGCCGACGGGATGGAGCCGCGGGTGGAGGCGCTCTGCCTCGAGGCGGAGCGCTACGTCGAGAACGGCGCCAACATCCTGATCCTGTCCGATCGCAATCTCGGCCCCGAGCGGGTCGCGATGCCGTCCCTGCTGGCGGTTTCCGCCGTTCACCACCACCTGGTGCGGGCCGGGACGCGGCTGCGGACGGGCCTGGTGATCGAGTCCGGCGAGCCGCGTGACATCCACCACATGGCGACGTTGATCGGCTACGGCGCCTCGGCGATCAATCCGTATCTGATGTTCGAGTCGCTCGACGAGCTCGCCGACCGCTCGCTGCTGCCCGAGGACCTGGAGCGCGAGGAGGCCGAGAAGCGGATCGTCAAGGCGATCGGCAAGGGGCTGCTCAAGACGATCTCCAAGATGGGGATCTCGACGATCCAGTCCTACTGCGGTGCGCAGATCTTCGAGGCGGTCGGCCTGGAGCGCGAGCTGATCGACCGCCACTTCACCGGCACCGCCTCGCGGATCGACGGAGTGGGGTTGAACGTGCTCTCGACCGAGGCGCTGGAGCGCCACTTCCGCGCCTATCCCCGCACCGCCCGGGACCTGCTCCCGGTCGGCGGGGTACTGCAGTGGCGCCGCGACGGCGAGCTGCACATCTGGAATCCGGACACCATCGCCAACCTCCAGCACGCGGTGCGGGCAGGTTCCTCCACCGAGGCGCCCGTCCTGCGCGATCCCCAGCAGACCTACGACGAGTTCGCCCGGCAGGTCAACGACGAGGCGACCCATCGCGCGGCGCTGCGCGGCCTGATGAAGCTGCGCGTCGCCGAACAACCGATCCCGCTGGAGCAGGTGGAGCCGGCCACGGAGATCGTCAAGCGCTTCAGCACCGGCGCGATGAGCCTCGGCGTCGCTGTCCCGGGAGGCCCACGAGACGCTGGCGATCGCGATGAACCGGCTGGGCGGCAAGTCCAACACGGGCGAGGGCGGCGAGGATCCCGCCCGCTTTCAGCGCGACGCGAACGGAGACCTGCGCCGCTCGGCCATCAAGCAGGTCGCCTCGGGCCGGTTTGGCGTCACGATCGACTTCCTGGTCAACGCCGACCAGCTGCAGATCAAGATGGCCCAGGGTGCCAAGCCGGGCGAGGGCGGCCAGCTCCCCGGCCACAAGGTCGACGAGTACATCGCCAAGATCCGGGCCTCGACCCCCGGCGTGGGCCTGATCTCCCCGCCGCCGCACCACGACATCTATTCGATCGAGGACCTCAAGCAGCTGATCTACGATCTGCGCTGCGCCAACCCGGGCGCCACGGTGTCGGTCAAGCTGGTCTCCGAGGTCGGGGTCGGTACGGTCGCCGCCGGGGTGGCCAAGGCCAACGCCGACCACGTCACGATCTCGGGTCACGACGGCGGCACCGGCGCCTCGCCCCAGTCCTCGATCCAGGCAGCCGGCGTGCCGTGGGAGATCGGCCTCGCCGAGACCCAGCAGACGCTGCTGCTCAACGACCTGCGCTCCCGCATCACGGTCGAGGTCGACGGGCAGATCAAGACCGGCCGTGACGTGGTGATCGGGGCGCTCCTCGGGGCCGACGAGTTCGGTCTGTCCACCGCGCCGCTGATCGCGATGGGCTGCATCATGATGCGCGTCTGCCACCTGAACACCTGTCCGGTGGGGATCGCCACCCAGGATCCCGAGCTGCGCGAGCGGTTCCGCGGCACGCCCGAGCACGTCACCGCCTACATGATGTTCGTCGCCGAGGAAGTGCGCGGGCTCATGGCCTCGCTCGGCGTGGGCCGCTTCGACGAGCTGATCGGGCGCAGCGACCTGCTCGAGATGGACGAGGCCCTCGATCACTGGAAGTCACGCGGCGTCGACCTGTCGATGGTGCTGTCGACCCCCGACCTGCCGCCCGAGATGCCGCGGTCACACACTCGCGCCCAGGTCCCGGTGCTCGACGACGCCCTCGACTGGGAGCTGGTTCAGGTCTGTGCGCCGGCGCTGGAGCACGGCGAGTCGGTGCGCCAGGGCCCGATCCCGGTCCGCAACGTCAACCGCACCGTGGGCGGCATCCTGTCGGGCGAGATCGCCCGCCGGCGTGGGCCCCGGGGTCTGCCCGAGGGGACGATCGACATCTCCTTCTCGGGCTCGGCCGGGCAGAGCTTCGGGGCCTGGCTGGCGCCCGGGGTGACCTTCTCGCTGCGGGGTGAGACCAACGACTACGCCGGCAAGGGCCTGTCGGGCGGCGTGATCGCGGTGCGTCCCCCCGAGTCGGCCCTGTTCCGGGCCGAGGAGAACATGATCGTCGGCAACACCGTGCTGTACGGAGCCACGGCCGGCCGGGCGTTCTTCCGCGGCCTCGCGGGCGAGCGCTTCGCGGTCCGCAACTCCGGCGCCAACGCCGTCGTGGAGGGTGTCGGTGACCACGGTTGCGAGTACATGACCGGCGGCCGGGTGGTCGTGCTGGGCCCCACCGGGCGTAACTTCGCGGCCGGGATGAGCGGCGGCATCGCCTATGTGTATGACCGCGACCGCCGCTTCGAGGGACGCTGCAACCTCGAGCTGGTCGAGCTCGAGCCGCTGTCCGAGGCCGACCAGGACGAGGTCAAGACGCTGATCTCAGAGCATGCCCAGCGCACCGGATCGCTGGTGGCCCGCAACCTCCTGGCCACCTGGGAGCGCGCCAGCGAGCGCTTCGTGAAGGTGATGCCAAGGGATTACAAGCGCGTGATGGCCGAGCGCGCGGAGCAGGAGCAGGCCGAGGCGCTCAGCGCTTAGCCGCGGCTCGTTAGGGCGCGTGACGTCCGTGCGGGTCAGGTCAGGGCCTGACCGAGGTCCCGCGCTCGCCCGCGAGCCGGATCAGCACGCTCGCCCAGGTCCGAAACGGGCGCCACCGCTCGGCCAGTGCGGTGAACCACTCCAGGTCGGGCTCGGCCCTCAAGCCGTAGAAGCGCGCGGCATGCCCGAGGACCTTGGGCTCGGCCATCGGCAGCATCGCGTCGGCGAAGCCGCTGGCGCGCAGCACCACCAGGCCGGCGTAGAACGGACCGAGGCCCTTCAGGCGCTGGACCTCCTCAAACGCCTGCTCGGGACCCATCGCGTGCAGCGCGGGCACGTCGAGCCGGCCGGCCAGCGCCGCCTCCGCCACGCCGCGCAGCCGCGCCAGCTTCTCTGCGTTCAGCCCCGGGAACTCGTCGCCGAGCTCGAGCAGGCGCTCGGGCTGCGGGAAGGCAGCCACGGTGCGGCCGTCGAGCTCGAAGGTCCGGCCCAGCTGCTCGGCCAGCGCGGTGCGGACCCGAGCCGCCTGCGCGGCCGGACGGCGAGCCGAGATGATCGCCCACGCAGCGGCCTCGTAGGGCGAGTGAAAGAGGACCGGTCGCTGCCCGGGATGGGCGGCCTGGAGGGCGCCGAGGACCGGATCGGCCGCCGCCAGAGCGGAGAAGCCGCTGCCGTCGTGGTCGAGCGACACGACCCGGGCCACCTGCGCCAGCGCGACGTCGCCGTCGCCCCCGTCCGCGAGCGTCAGCGCGACCTCGACCGGTCCGTGGAGCTCGGCCTGGCGCAGGACCGCGCCGGCGTAGCCCCGGCCGCCGTCGAGCGGGAACCCGAGACGCATCGCTCCGTCAAACGGTGGGGGGCGACCCTCGTTGGGTCCGAAGCCGAACCGCGCTGCGGCCGGGAGCGAGAACGGGCCGGACGCTTCGAGCCTGTGCCGGATCAGGGCCGGCCCCCGTCGCTGGCGCTGTCCCTGCCGAGGCCCGGGGTCATCGCAGCAGCGCTCCCGCCACTCCGCTGATGGTGTCGATCCCGTACTGCATGGTCGGATCGCCGTCCGTCATGACCGCCATCGCGAACCTGCGATCGCCACGCTCGAGCCGGTCGACCTGATGCACGAGCTGCCCCAGACCGGTGGGCTCCGATCCATCCTTGAAGAACACCCGGTAGCCCAGCGGTCTCGCCACGGGCGGCACGCCCCAGGTCTGGGACGGCTCGATGGTCGAGAGCAGGAAGCGGGCGTAGCCGACGAACTCAGGCGGGATCAGCGAATCCATCTCAAAGAAGAAGCGCGCCTGGTCAGCCGGGCTCAGCATCGCGGTGAGCCAGAAGCCGGACACCGAGAAGTCGGTCATACCGGCCGCCCGGGCGACGGCGTACAGGCCGGAGTCGCCGACGATCGACCAGCACCGGGTGGCGGCGTTGTTGTCGGAGACGTGGATCATCGGGTACAGGAACGAGGCGCTGGCGGGATCGATCCGGCGCTGCCCGCGGGTGTCGAGGCGGCGCAGATAGGCGACCAGCAGCATCGCCTTCACGACGCTGGCGGTGGGGAATGTCGCGTGCACGTCGACGCCGGAGAGGCGGCCCTCGGTGTCCATCACCGCGAACGCCCTGCGCCCGAGACGGCCCGCGAGATACGCCGTCGCCCGGGTCACGGCCGCGGCGGTGGGGAACCCGGCCGGCAGCGCGCCGCCGCCGTGATAGCCGCGTCCGCTGCAGCCGGGGGGGCGGCGGGGGTTGGGCAACGCGTGGTCCCCCGGGGCGTGAAAGCAGGCTCGGAAGCGGTAGCGGCCCGCCGGTAGCGCGACGATGGTGCGCAGGACCGTGACCGCCGGGCTGAGCCGCCGCGAGCGGGTCGAGGCAGCGCGGATGAAGCGGCCGTGTCGACCGCTCGCAAACGACCAGGTCACGGTCGCGTCGTTCCAGTTGAGGTCGGGGGGGTGAAAGACGACGATCGTCACCTGCGCGCGGCCCAGCGGCAGCGCGCGCAGCTTGGTGATCGTCCGGGCGGTATCGGCGCCCGCCGGCGCAGCGGCGAGGAGCGCCACGGCGACCGAAAGGATCGCCCCCACACCAACGCGGCTAGCCGGCCTTGCGCGCACGTCCGGCAGGGTACGGCACGACCACTACTCGCTGGTAGCCTCTGGTCGACTCGTATGGGTGAGCTTGGCGCGTTTCTGAAGATCCACCGGGTCGGCTTCGATAAGCGAGACCCGCGCCAGCGCGTGCGTGACTACGACCAGTACTTCTCGCTGCAGCCCGAGGAGGAGCTCAAGCGCCAGGGTGCCCGCTGCATGGACTGTGGCGTGCCGTTCTGCCACGAGGGCTGCCCACTCGGCAACCTGATCCCCGACTGGAACGATCTCGTCTATCGCGACAAGTGGCGCGACGCGATCGATCAGCTCCATGCCACCAACAACTTTCCCGAGTTCACCGGGCTGATCTGTCCAGCGCCGTGCGAGTCGGCCTGCGTGCTGGCGATCAACGACGACCCGGTGACGATCGAGCAGATCGAGCTGGCGATCGTGGAGCGCGCCTTCGACGAGGGCTGGGTCGTGCCCGAGCCCCCCGATCGGCGATCGGGCAAGTCGGTGGCGGTGGTCGGCGCCGGTCCGGCCGGCCTCGCCGTGGCCGCGGAGCTCAACCGCTGCGGTCACTCGGTGACCGTCTACGAGCGCGACGAGGGACCCGGGGGCCTGCTGCGGTTCGGCGTGCCGGACGCGAAGCTGGAGAAGTCGATCATCGACCGGCGGGTCGCGATCCTGGCGCAGGAGGGGATCGAGTTCGTCTACGACACCGACGTGGGGCGTGATGTGACCGCGTCCGAGCTTCAGGAGCGCTTCGACGCGGTGGTCGTCTCGGTCGGCTCGCGGGTCTCGCGCGACATCATCGTGCCCGGTCGCGAGCTGGCGGGGATCCACTACGCCATGGAGTACCTCTACCAGCGCAATCGCTGGGTGGCCGCGCAGCAGGGCCGCCCGTCGAGGCCCCCAGAGCCGGGCACCGAGATCAGCGCCCGCGGCAAGCGCGTGATCGTGATCGGGGGCGGTGACACGGGGATGGACTGCATCTCCAACGCGCACCGTGAGGAGGCCAAGAGCGTCGTGGTCCTGGACGTGTACGCCCAGCTTCCCGACGGACGCGACGACCTGCGTCACCCCTGGCCGCTACCGCCGAAGCGGACCGCCAGCACCTACGCTCTGGAGGAGGGCGGGAAGCGACGCTGGGGCACCGAGGTGACCGGCTTCGGCGGCAAGGAGGGAGCGGTCAGCCACGTCTACGCGCGTCAGGTCACAGGCACCTCGTCGCGCGACCTGACCCCGGTCCCGGGCAGCGAATTCGTGCTCGAGGCCGATGTGGTGCTGATCGCGATCGGATTCGAGCATCCCGAGCACGAGGGCCTGGTCGGCGAGCTCGGACTGGGGCTGGACCGCCGGGGCAACATCAGCACCAAGCAGACCTACCGGACCTCCGTGGGACGGGTCTACGCCTGCGGTGATGCCCGTATCGGCCAGTCGCTGGTGGTCACCGCGATCGCCGAGGGCCGCAAGTGCGCCCGGATCGTCAACGCCGATCTCGGCGGCAGCCCGATGGACGCAGATCGCGAAATGCTGGCCGTCGGGGCGTGGAGCGGTGAATCGGATCGAACCCTTCGCCACGAGGCCGAGGCGGCTGGGACGGTCCGGCCCGGAGAGCAGTTCTTCACCGGCCCGGGATCGCGGGATAGTTGATCAAATGCAGGCAATTTCGCCGTCTACGCCCGGGCTTTGATCAACTTTCTGCCCGCGGTCTGGGCAGAGGTGATACGTTAAGTACGGATCGGGGCTGTGTGTCTGGTCGATTAATCTTGGGGCCCGGTGGTTTGGAACAAGCTTGGGACGGGGAAACTCGCCCCTGTCGGTCAGGGAACTGCGCCCCCACTTCCCTGGCTCTCCGGGGGGCCCAGAAGGATCTGGGCCCCCCGGTCTTCTTTTTGAGCTGAGTCCGTACCGCGGGCGTCGCCTGGAGTGCTCGGGTACGCGGTATGCGACCGTGTGCGTATGCCCGTTCTCGCCGTCGCCGCCGTCCATCACACGTCGGTCGGCTCGACCTTCGACCGCCTCCTGCACGGGGCGGGGAAGTTCTTCTCCCAACTCCTCCATCTGAGCTGGGTCTCGCTGCTGATCGGCCTGGCCTGCTACGGCGTGTTTCTGCTCCTGCGCTCCCGGGCGCTGTTCAACGCGCTCCGGGCCGCGTACCCCGGCGAGGAGGTGCGCTGGCGTGACGTATGGGGCGCCTACATGGTCGGCTATGCCGTCAACAATGTCTTCCCGCTCGGCGGGGGCAACGTCGCGCAGCTGTTCCTGACCCGGATCTCGATTCCCAATGCGAGCTACCCGGCGGTGGCGGCGGCGCTGTCGACCGGCGTGGTCTTCGACTGGTTCATGGGACTGCTGGTGATGGGCTTCGCGTTCACCCAGGGGGTGTTCCCCAAGCCTCCCGACTTCTCCAAGCTGCCGGCCTTCGACATCAGCTTCTTCGCCTCCAACATGCGCTTCACGCTGTTCTTCCTGACGGTGCTGGCGATCGCGTTCCTGGTCGGCTTCGCGTTGCTCTCGGCGCGCGTGCGCGCGTTCTGGCAGCGGGTCCGGCAGGGGCTGACGATCCTCCGGGACCGCGACCGCTACCGCCGCCAGATGGCGACCTGGCAGGCCGCCAGCTGGGTCGCCCGGTTCGCCGCCTATTGGGCCCTGCTGGACGCCTTTCACATCGGCGGTTCGGTCCGTAACGCGCTGCTCGTGCTCGCGGTTCAGGTGGTGGCGTCGGTATTTCCGTTCACGCCCGGCGGCGCCGGGGTGCAGCAGGCGCTGCTGCTGACCATCTTCGCCCACAACCCCGATGTGGCCTCGTTCTCGGTCGGGCAGCAGATCGCCACCGGCGTGTTCAGCTCGGCGCTCGGCTTCGGGGCGCTGGTCCTGATCTTCCGCTTCAAGAGCTTCCGCGAGGTGATCGCGCGGGGACGGGCCCACCGCCGTGGCGAGGCGATCGCCGGCGGCCTGTCGACCGGCGAGACCTGACCCGGCGCATGCACAGTTGACAGCCGCTGCGGGCGTGTGTAAGAGTCCGTTTCAGAGCAGCACCGGGATTGCCCTGCGCTGAAGGTGCGCCGGGGCGGGGTCGGACGCACTGCTTCCGCCAAATGAGCTCCGAGGCTCGGGGCCGTGACCAGAGGGGTGCAAGATGCCAGGGGCAGCTGCTTTCGAGGCTCGGGACGTCGGGATCGCCGGCAGGGCGCGCGGGCGCACGGGGCTGGTGGCGGCGCTGATCACGCTGGCGATGGTGGCGCTGCTCGGCATGGCCTCATCGGCGCGGGCCGACGGAGTTCCGCTGGTCCCCGGCGACGTGCTCGCTGCCACCGGGAACGGGATCGTCAAGCACTTCAGTCCGTCGGGCACGCTGCTCGATTCGCTGGACACGACCACAGGGGCCGCCAACACGACCGGCATGTGCTTCGACGGTTCGTCGAATCTGTACGTGACCGAGTTCGCGCAGCAGAACATGAGCAAGTTCGACGTGAACGGCAACCTCTTGGCGGCGACGTTCGGATCAGGTTTCAACTCCGACCCGGAGAGCTGCACGGTCGACGCGTCGAACAACATCTACGTCGGGCAGGCGGATGGCACGCGTAACGTCCTCAAGTTCGACAGTTCCGGGAACCTGCTGGCGAGCTTCGCTCCCGCCACCGACGCTCGTGGAACCGATTTCGTCGACCTGTCCGGCGACCAGTGCACGCTCTACTACACCAGCGAGGGCACGCTGATAAAGCGGTTCGACGTCTGCACGAACACGCAGCTCTCGGACTTCGCGAGCGGCCTACCCGGGCCCTGCTACGCGTTGCGAATCCGGCCCAACGGCGACGTGCTCGTCGCCTGCACGTCGGAAGTGGTGCGACTCGATTCGACCGGGCGCGATCGTTCAGACCTATCCGATCACCGGCGCGGCGACGCTGTTCGCCATGAACCTTGACCCCGACGGCACGTCGTTCTGGACGGGAGATCTCTCCAACGGCACCATCACCCACGTCGACATCGCCTCCGGCACCATTCTGGGGCAGTTCAACAGCCTGCCCGGGACCCAACTCGCCGGCCTGGCGATCGTCGGCGAGATCGCCGTATCCACGCCGACGCTGACCCTGGCGCCGGCCACCCAGACCCAGACAGTCGGGGTCGAGCGCCGCTCTCACGGCGACGCTCGCCACCAGCAGCGCGCCCACGTCCGGGGCGGCGATTCTGTTCTCGGTCAGTGGCGTCAACACCGGCTCGGGGTCGACCACCACCGATGCCAGCGGCAATGCTCCGTTCTCCTACACAGGCACCAACCCGGGCACCGACACCGTCACCGCGTGCTATGACGCCAACGGCAACGGGGTCTGCGATCCAGGCGAGCAGACCGCCACGGCCACGGTGACCTGGACCTCGAGCGGACCGCCTCCGCCGACCGACCAGGCGATCACCGCGTCCGGCGCGGCCACCGTGTCAGCCACGGAGGGAAGTGCGTTCAGCGCCACGGTCGCCACGTTCACCGATCCCGACACCGCCGCCACGGCGAGCGAGTACTCGGCCTCGATCAACTGGGGCGACGGCAGCACGTCGGCCGGCACGGTCGGCGGCAGCGGCGGCAGCTTCACGGTCACCGGCGGCCACACCTACGCCGAGGAGGGGTCGCACACGATCACGGTCACGATCACCGACGTCGACGCGACCTCGAACCTGGCCACGGCGTCGACGGCGGCCAAGGTGGCCGATGCGGCGCTGACCGGCAGCGGCGTGGGCACCATCCACGGCGCCACGGTCAACGGGAAGGTCGCCACGTTCACGGACGCTGACCCGGCCGGCACCGTCTCTGACTACAGCGCGTCGATTCAGTGGGGCGACGGCAAGACCACGACCGGGACGATCACCACCGGGGACTTCGGTGTCCACGGCAGCCACTCCTACGGGCGGGCCGGGACGTTCCACATCACGGTGACGATCCGGGATGCGGGTGGGAGCACCACCACGGCGACGTCGCAGGTGGTCGTCAGTTCCACCGGTACAGCCAGGCTGCGGGGGGTTCCCGTGGCGTGCGTCCTGAACTCGTTCTCCGCGGCCGTCAGCGGCAAGCGGATCGCGCGGGTGCGGTTCCTGCTCGATGGTAAGAAGGTGGCGTCCAAGACCGCCCACCGGGGCACCCGGTACACGGCCATGGTCCCGCTGACTCCGGGCACGCACCGGCTGACCGTGAAGGTGAGTTTCACCGCCTCAAGTCATACGCGGGCTCGAACCTTCCGCGTGACCGTAGCCGGGTGCAAGGCTCCGGTACCGAAGTTCACGGGCTGAGGGCAACGCGGCGAACGGCGGCGCCTGCTGCCGTTCGCCGTTCGTTTCGTGTAAGGCTCGGCTCTGCCCGGCGACGCGCGGAAGCCGGCAACGCTCCAGACCCGGTTCTGAGGGCGATGTCGCAGTGCGTCAGATGTGCCGGGGGCGTCGGCGTGCAACGATGGACCATGAACCACGGTCCCTCCTGATGCCCACCTTCTGTCGCCACAACCACCTCGTCCAGAACTGCCCGATCTGCGCGCGTGAGCAGCACGTCGAGCTTCGCCCCGTCGTCTCGCCGGGTGCGCCGCGGACCGGTCAATCCCGCAGCGCGGCGGGATCGTCTCCGGCCGAGGGGCGCGCGCCGCGGACGCCGCGGGCGGGCGCCGGGCGCGGCGGCGGGGGACGGGGCGTGACCGTTCGCAAGCTCGCTCGCGGCGCGGACGACGGCTACCGCTCGGCGCTCGTGCCCGGCCTGAAGTCCAGCGTTGATGCCGAGCGTCTGGCCGAGGAGCTCGCGTTCGCGGTCACGCGGCTGCAGACGCTGGCGCTCGATCCGCCCGGGCTGTATCGGGAGGTCGCCGACCGGTCGGGCGAGATCGAGGAACGGACCTGGCTGGCGTTCCTGATCGCCTATGTCGGACCCCTCGACGGTCCGCGGCCGTTCACGACGATCGAGCGCATTCGCACCCCGTGGAGCTCCGCTGAGCTACCCGATCTCGAGGGCGCCGAGCTGGGGCCCAGGACCGCGCACGACCCGGCGCGCGGCCTGCGCACGATCGAGGCCTACCGGGCATGGGCCGGGAGGGCCGGTTCCCAGGCCGCGGCGCTCGGCGGGGAGGCGGGCTGGACCCCGGAGCGCCGGTTCGCCCGCGCGTTCGAGCGCCTGGCGCTGCCCGGGTTCGCCCGCGGGCCGCGCTTTGACCTGCTGACGACGCTGGGGCGGCTGGGGTCATACGAGCTCGGCGCCGGGGCGCTTGGCTTCAGCGGATCCGACGAGGTCACGCTGGCGGCCAAACGACTACTCGGGATCGGTGACCCGATGCTGCTGGAGCGACGGGCGGCAGACCTGGCCGGGGCGTCCGGGCTCCCGCTCGAGGCGCTCGACGTGGGGCTCTTCAACTGGGAGCGGGGCGCCCGCGCCAGCCTCGGCTTGGACCCCTCCGCCGAGCCCGACGCGGCGGCGCTCGACGCCGTCCGCGCGGCCCTCGGCCTGTAAGCGCCGCCGCGGCGAGACCGCCGGTCCAGGGCTCCGTCCGGGGCATTGCCTACCTTCCCGGACATCCGCATCCCCGATCCGGAGCTGCAATGTCCCTCTGTTTCATCGCACCGCAGAACGCCATCCGAGTAATCGCTGACTCGGTTGGCCGCGAAGCGCGCCGGCAGATCCTCGGTGAGGTGGTGCGCGCGTGGGTGGATGAGATCCCCGAGTCTGAGCTCGAGTCCCATTACGCCAAGGCGGTCGCTGACCTGGATGAACACGATCTGTCGCTGCTCGCGGCCTGGCACGTATCGCTTGAGGTCGGGCACCCGCTGCCCAACAAGGAGTTCCTCGTCAACGTCTTCTCGTCGCTCGGCGACAACCGCCGGGAGGCGCTGAAGATCGCCGCCGGATTCCGGGGCGAGGAGGCCTTCGAGGCCGGCGTCGGTGAGGAGCAGGCGTTCGACACCGTGCTTCCGTGGCTGTCCGAGGAGCGGTGCCGGTCGCTGGCCGCCGAGTGTCTCGAGCTCTACTGCTGGGATCGGCTCGGCGTCGAAAACTGACGCCGGCCGGTTCAGGGCGCGAAGGTGACCATCGCGGCGCTGGCGCGCGGCACCGCGACCCAGTAGGTGCCATTGGCGCGGGCCCGCAGCGAGGTGGCGTGTAGCGGCCCCAGCAGGCCGGTTTCGGTCTGGGACCCGTACGTCTGGCCGCCCAGGGTCACGCCTTGCCGAGCGGTCACGGCCGGAGCTCGGAGCCGTTCGACGGTGGCAGCGGCCAGGCTGCTGCTGGGGGGCTGGAGCTCGACGTTCTGAGACCGTGTGCGGCTCTCGTTGATCACGACCATTCGAATCCGCCCGTCTGGCGCGCCGGTCGCCCAGATGCTCACGCCGGCGTGTCCGCGCCCCCAGCTCACCGGGAGCAGTCGCGAGCCCGGAGGCGTGGCCTGCGCGAACATCTGCATGCCGTAGTAGACCGGCGTGACGAAGGCTCGCCATCGCCCGTCGGACCGGCTGAAGCGGAACAGCTCATAGGCTGATCGCGGCAGGGTGTGGACGTTGACGCCATCGACCCCGAGGCGCACGAGCCCGAACAGCGCGTTCAGCATCCACAGCGACGATGTGAAGGTGTCGCTGACGCCGGTCTTGCCGCGGCAGGCGACCGAGTTGAGCTCGTCCACCCGCAGCGCTCGACGATGGGCGTGGGCGATCGCCACCCAGCGCTTGAGGCTGTCGACCAAGCCGGTCGTGGCGTACGACGCCAGCAGGTGGGAGATGGTCGGATACTGGGGATTGCTCGGGGGCACAAAGCAGTTGCGCAACGGATATCGGTGCACGGTAAGCGCGACCACCCGCCGGTCGCGCTTCAGGAAGCCCGGCATGGAATCGATCCAGGAGCCGCTGTCCGGGATCGGCCCGGCCGCGAGCGCCGGTCCCATGAGCGACAAGCCCGCCGGCAGCGCGGCGGCCAGGCGGCGGAACTGGCGGACGAACGTCGGATAGTCATAGCGGCTGCTCCTGGCCTTGACGTGACCCGAGTGCGTCGGGAACAGGGCGATCTTTCCGTATACGTTGGGCTCGTTGCCGATCTCCAGAGCTGCGATCGCACTGCGGCCGAAGCTGCTCACGTAGGCGCGGGCTTCGGCCGCCGCCAGGGCGCGACGGTTGGCCGCCAGATTGATCCCCAGCGTCATCCGGGCCCCCAGCGTGCGGGCCAGCGCAGCGGTGGTCGCCAGCCAGCTCGGCGTCAGGCCGTAGCTGACCACGGCGGGCGGGTGAACGCCGCGGATCGGGACCCATGCCATGTCCGTGCTGTCGCCGCCGATCCTCAGCGCCGGCGCCTGTCCGGGGCTCAGGTTCTTGATCAGCTGTACGAGCACCGGGTTGACGTGACCGGCGTCATTGCCCGTATAGGAGCGGATCGCCTGGAACTCGATTGACAGGCCCAGGAACCCGGCCTGGATGCGCCGGCCGTGCCTGACGCTCAAGACCTGAATCGCGCCAGGCACCCGCGGGGTCCCGGCCGGCGATCCGCCGCCACCGGGATCCGAGCCGCCGCCGGCCCCCAGGACGATCGCGCCGCCGGCGATCAGCGCTACGGCGACCAGGAGCGACGGCAGCCGCCATGACGTCGACTGACGGCGCACCGGCTAGGCGGCTTCCAGCAGTGCCGCTTCGGTTTCCTCGATGGCCTGCTCGGTGGAGCGAAACCAGACCGCCTGCATCCCCAGCGCGCGCGCCGCCTCGCAGTTGACCTCGAGGTCGTCGATCAGGAGCGCGGTGTCCGCCGACACGTCGAGCCGCTCGAGCGTCAGCTGATAGATCTGCGGCTCGGGCTTGCGGGTGCCGACAAAGGCGGAGTCGACGACGACATGGAAGATCTCGTCGATCGGGAGCATCGCCCGCCACACCTCCTCCCACTCACGAACGTTGTTGGTGCAGATGGCCAGCCGGTAACCGCGCCCGCGGAGCTCGCGCATGTAGGCGATCAGCCGCTCGTTCGGCTCCAGGTTCGCGAAGAAGGTCTCGGCGAACCCATTCATGTCGACCTTGCGTCCGAGCTGCTCGGTGAGCTGCTCCGACAGCCCGGCGAGAAAGTCCGCCTCGGTGATTCGGCCGGTCTCGAGCTCGAACAGTGGATTGGCCCCGCGGCGCCGCGCATCAGCCACCATGGCCTGGCCAAGCTGCTCGACGTCCACCCCCGACGACTCCTGAAACGCCGCGAAGGACCCGACCAGCGGCGAGGTGAGCACGCCGCCGAAGTCGCTGATGACCGCTTCCACCCGTGCCATATCCGGCTCAGAGCCGCGCGAGGATGTAGACACCGGCGCCGTCGAGCCCACGGCTGTGACAACGCAGCGGCGTCACCAGGAGCCGCAGCCCGTCGACGTCGAGCTCGGCCCCCTCGCCGAGCGCCTCGCCCGCGGCGCGGCGCGGGAACTGCTCCTCGCCGGCGCCGATCCAGAGCTCCAGGCTGGCGCGGGTGGGATGGCCGTCGGCCGCGTAGGTCGTCGAGAGCCGCGGTTCGTCCACCCAGATCACGCCCTCGGGATCGAACAGGGTGGCGGCCAGCCACTCGTCCTCCTGCCCGGCGCTGTCACGGGGTCGAAACGCCAGCAGCGAGATGGCGTGGTCACCGTCGAACCAGGCCGAGAAACCGCGGACGGAGCTGATCTGGCCAGGGTCGAGACCGCCGCCCAGGCTCCGGGTGCCGGCACAATCGACGGCACGCTCAATGCCGTCGATCCGCAGCGTTCCGCCCACCCGGCAGAGCTCCTCGACCATCCCCTCAGACGGGGGCGTCCCGGCCCGGTCCGCGGTGGGGGTGACGATGAGCTCAAATCCGTCTCCGGCGAGCCTCCAGTCGGCCTCGCCGACCTCTGACCACTCCAGCGCGGGCTGACCCGCCGCCCTCCCGGTGGCGCCGTCAGCTCCGTAGACGATCCCCGGCCGCCCGAGGCCGACATCGAGGGCGGCGCCCCAGCTCGTGCCGTCGAGCTCGCCGAACGAGACCGTTCGGAACCGTGGCGGGGAGCTCGAGGTCATCGGGGCGGCTTGTGGTTCGGAAGTTCGGGCGCGGTGGCGTCTACGTCGCTCGCGGTGGAGTCGACGTCGTAGGGGGACGCCGGACGGGCGAACCGCGTCGCCTGCATGACGAGGCGGCTCTGGAAGTTGCGCACGATCGCCAGCCGCGCCAGGGCGCGGGTCGGTGGCGCCAGCAGCAGGATCCCGATCACGTCGGTGATGAACCCGGGCACGATCAGCAGGCCGCCCCCCGCCACCACCAGCGCCCCGTCGAGGACCTCTCGCCCGGGCGGCCTACCGGCGGCCACGGCGGCGCTGAGTCGCCGCCACGCGGCCCTTCCCTCGGCTCGGACCAGCCATACCCCGGCCGGCCAGCTGACGATCAGCAGCAGCACCGTCAGCAGCGCTCCGATCGCGTCGGCGACCTTGATCGCCACGAACACCTCGGCCACGGGCCACAGGATCACCAGGAGCAGCACGAGCATATGAGCGCAAGGCTAGTGCAACGTTCTCAAGCGCTCCGTAAGCCTCCGCGGCCGCCGGCGATGAGCTCAAGCCAGTGCGGTGGCCGGCCCCTCGAGCTTGACGCCCGGAAGCCGGTGCAGTCCGACCAGCTCGATCAGCGTCCTGATCTGGGGCTGAGCACCACACAGCATGATGGCCCGACCTTGAGTTCGCAGCCGGCGCGCGAGCATCGCAAAGTCGAGCATCAGCGACGAGTCGGCGAACACCAATTCGCTCAGATCGACGATCACGTCGGCCTGGGCGCGGATCGCTCGCGTCAACGCCTGGCGGCGTGATCCCTGTGTGGTCCGGTCCTCGTCACCACGACAACGAAGAGTCGGCGGCTTGTCATCCCAGTCGACGATCCCGAAAACCTACTCAAACTGAGTGGTGGATGACAAGGCCCGGGCTCGAAGTCTCGTAAACTCGTACATATGGCATCAGTTGACGAGGTAACCGACGCACTGCGCGAAGTGATCGATCCTGAGCTCGGCCTTGATTTCGTCGAGCTCGGCCTGATCTACGATGTGGAAGTACTGGACGGGACCGTGAAGGTCACCTATACGCTCACCAGTCCGGGCTGTCCGATCGGGCCACAGGTAGCCGAGCAGATGGAGGAGTTCGTTGGCGAGCTGGACGGAGTCGAGGAGGTCCTTCCGACGATGACCTTCTCCCCGCCGTGGACGCCGGAGCGCATGAGCGAAGACGCCAAGTTCGCGCTCGGCTTCTAGCTGTCCACCGGGTTCTCACTCGGCATCTGCACTCCAACGGACAGGACCCAACCATGACGGATCCCAAGCACAACGTCGACGACTACGTCCGCGAGTACGCGCCGCAGCTCGATCCCGAGGATGTGCGCGACTTCATGGCTGAGCATCCCAAGCCCGAGGACGAGACCGACTCGCACGTGCAATGGGCCGTGCGGGTGCTCCGCGACCGTGGCGAGGGCGAGGCCGGCGACGGCCTCTCGGTCGACCGCGTGGTCAACGAGATTCGCCGCCGGAGCACTTAGCCCGGCCGCGGGTGGAGCGAGACTGACCGGCCGGGCGGTCAGCCCCGCCGGTGAGTCATCCGTCGGTTCGCTTGCGCGCGGGGCGCGAGCCACGCTCGCGCTTGGCCCGCATGTCGGCGGCTGGTCCCCGAGCGGCTCGGGCTCGCGCCTTGGGCACGATCGGCGCCGGCCCGCGGGCGGGCGGCGGCGCCGGCGAGTCCTGGCTGCCGTTCTCCGATCGCCTCGGGGTCTTGGCCGAGGCCCCGTTCTCGCTGCCGGAGCGATGCTTCGCGGGCGCCCGCTTCTCGCGCGCCGCCGCGAGCAGCGCTTGGAGCGAGGCGGAGATCTCGTCGGCGATCAGGCCGATGTCGGGGAGCGCGTCATAGTCCCCGAGCAGGCCGAAGTCAAGGCCGCCGTTGTAGGACATGATGGCGATGGCCAATGCGTGATCCTCGGGCAGGAAGGCCACCGGATACAGATCGTCCAGCCGCCGGCCGAGCACGTAGAGCGGCAGCTGGGGACCCGGGATGTTCGTCACGATCAGGTTGAACAGCCGGGTCGAGAAGTTCAGCCGGGAGGCCTGGGCGAGCACGGTCGGCGGCGCCAGGTTGTTGACCGCGGCGAGGGTGGCCGCGCCAACCGCCTGCTTTGACTCCTTGAGCCCGTCCATGGCGCTGCGAACGAACTCCAGACGGGCGACCGGGTCCGCGATGTAGACCGGCAGCGGACCGCGCATCACCGCGAGCTGGTTGCCGAGCATCCCCTGGTGGGCCTGGGTCCGCACCGACACGGGGACCAGCGCCCGCATCTCCAGCCCCTCGGTACGGACCCCGCGCGAGCGCAGCCACTCGCCCAGCGCGCCGGAGACCACGGTCAGCACCACGTCGTTCACGGTGCCACCGAGCGCGTCCTTGACCTCCTTGTAGTCGGCGAGCTGCTGGCGGACCACCGCGTAGCGGCGGTGCGGGCCGATCTGGACGTTGAGCGGGGTCTCGGGGGCGGGGTTCAGCCCCGCCCAGACGATCTCACCAACGCCCTCGGCGGCGTCACGCAGCAGGCTCAGCGACGTGCCGGGGCGCGTGGCGGCGGCGAGCGCGCGCGTCACCAGCTCGGCGGTGGTGCTGACCATTCCGCGCACGCCGGCGACCACGAGCTCGGCGCCGGAGGGCTCGGGCTTGGGCTGCCACGGCTCCAGATCTTCCCCGGCGGGCGGGGGGTCAGGCTCGAGGTCGAACAGCACCTGGGCCAGGTCAACCCCGGAGACGCCGTCGACCAGCGAATGATGGGTCTTGAAGATCAGGGCGAAGCGGCCATCGTCGAGGCCCTCCACGAGCCAGCTCTCCCACAGCGGCTTGGCGCGGTCCAGCTGCTGGGAGGCGATGCGCGACGTCAGCAGGAACAGCTGCTCCTCGCTGCCGGGCGCGGGGAGCGCGGTGTGGCGGACGTGGTACTCGAGATTGAAGCTGGGATCGTCGACCCACAGCGGCCGCCCGGTCTCCAGGGGGGGCGTGGCGAGCTTCTGGCGGTAGCGCGGAACGAGATGCAGCCGCGACCGAACATGGTTCAGGTAGTCGCCGAACGCGGGAGGGGGACCCTCGAACACGAGCACGGCGCCGATGTGCATGTGCGACGCGTGTCCTTCCTGGTGCAGGAACGAGGCGTCGGTCGAGGTGAGGCGATCGAGGTGATGCTGTGACATCTGCGGCCCTCCCGAGGGCGTCGGACGAGACTCAAGGGTACCCGTAAGCCCGGGCAGGGTCGTATGAGTACCCTTGCGGGGAAGTGGCCTGGGATTTCTCCACCGAGCCGGAGTTCGAGACCAAGCTTGAATGGATGCGCGAGTTCGTACGCGAGCGCGTCTGGCCACTGGAGACGCTGATCGACGAGCTTGGCTGGGAGGGCCTGCGTCGAGCGGCGCGCCCACTTCAGGAAGAGGTCAGGGCGCAGGGCCTGTGGGCGGCGCACCTCGACCCCGAGCTCGGCGGTCAGGGCTTCGGTCAGGTCAAGCTGGGCCTGATGCACGAGATCCTCGGCTCCAGCCCGATCGCACCGCTGATGTTCGGCAATGCGGCGCCCGACTCCGGCAACTCCGAGATTCTCGCGCTGGCCGGCACCCAGGAGCAGAAGGACCGCTATCTGCACCCGCTCCTGGCGGGAGATCTGAAGTCGGCGTTCAGCATGACCGAGCCCGGCAGCGCCGGCTCCGACCCGACGCTGCTGAACACGCGAGCCACGCGCGACGGCGACAGCTGGGTTCTCAGCGGCCACAAATGGTTCTCCACCAACGGCTCGATCGCCGACTTCCTGATCGTGATGGCGGTCACCGACCCCGAGGCACGCCCCCACCAGCGTGCCTCGATGTTCATCGTCGACGCCGACGCCCCCGGCGTCAAGGTGGTGCGCGACGTCTCCACGATGGAGCATCCCTACGAGAGCTTCGGGCGCTACGGCAACCACGCCGAGATCCTCTACGAGGACGTCCGGTTGCCGGCGGAGGCCCTGCTGGGGGCCGAAGGAGCCGGCTTCCTGATCGCCCAGCAGCGGCTGTATCCAGGCCGCATTCATCACTGCATGCGCTGGCTGGGGGTGGCCCGGCGGGCGTTCGACATGCTCTGCGAACGCTCTCTGTACCGGTACGCGCACGGAACCACGCTGGGCAAGCACGGGACCGTGCAGAACTGGATCGCCGACTCCGAGGCCGAGATGCAGGCGGCGCGGCTGATGACGCTCCACGCGGCGTGGAAGATGGACACCGAGGGTGTCCTGGCCGCCCGCAAGGACATCGCGCTGATCAAGTTCTTCGGGGCCAAGGTCCTGCACGATGTCGTCGACCGGGCGCTGCAGGCCCACGGCGGCCTCGGCTACTCCACCGATCTGCCCCTCGAGGCGATGTACCGCTACGCCCGCGCGGCGCGGATCTACGACGGACCCGACGAGGTCCACCGCGCGTCGGTGGCGCGGCAGGTGCTGCGCGGCTACGAGGTCCCGGCGGACGAGGTGCCGAGCGAGTTCATCCCCGCCCGGCGCGAAGCGGCTCGGCGTCAGTTCGCCGATTTGCTCGAAGCCGCCACCGCCAACGAGTGAGTGTGAAATCGCCCTGGCGGGCGATTCCATACTGAGGTCCAGCTGGCGTCGGCAGATTGCCCTCTGGGCAATCTGCCAATGGAATTGCCGCAGGCGATTCCACCTACACTTGTCGTTATGAGCTCCGTGCCCGACAAGATCCTGCTGGCCGCCCCCCGCGGCTACTGCGCCGGGGTCGATCGCGCCGTGCAGACGGTCGAGCGTGCGCTGGAGCTCTACGGCGCGCCCGTGTACGTGCGTAAGGAGATCGTCCACAACAAGCACGTGGTGGAGCAGCTGCGGGCTCGCGGTGCGGTGTTCGTCGAGTCGGAATCCGACGTGCCGGAGGGCGAGACCGTGGTGTTCTCGGCCCACGGAGTGGCGCCCAGCGTGCACGCCGGGGCCGTCGACCGCGGACTGCACACCATCGACGCCACGTGCCCGCTGGTGACCAAGGTCCACGTGGAGGCCAAGAAGTTCGCCGCCGACGACTACACGATCGTGCTGATCGGCCATGCCGGCCACGAGGAGGTGGAGGGGACCATGGGCGAGGCCCCTGCCCACATCGTGCTGATCGAGGATGAGGCGGGGGTCGAGAACCTGCAGGTGAAGGATCCCGCCAAGGTCGCCTACATCTCGCAGACGACGCTGTCGGTCGACGAGACCCGCGCGATCATCAACCGGCTGCGCGAGCGGTTTCCGGCCATCACCGGGCCCCGCACCGATGACATCTGCTACGCCACCACCAATCGCCAGGCCGCCGTCAAGCAGCTCGCGCGAGAGTCCGATCTGGTCCTGGTGATCGGGTCGCGTAACTCCTCCAACTCCAACCGGCTGGTCGAGGTCGCGCGCGAGCACGGTGCCGACTCCTACCTGATCGACAACGAGGCGCAGGTTCGCGAGGAGTGGCTGGAGGACAAGCGCGTGGTCGGGATCACCTCGGGCGCCAGCGCGCCGGAGGAGCTCGTACAGCGCCTGGTCGCCTTCTTCCGCCGACGCGGAACCGAGGACGTGCAGGAGCTGGAGGTCATCCAGGAGGACGTCCGCTTCATGCTTCCGAAGGTGATCCGCCAGGCCATGGCGGCGGGCGCCCGGGCCACGCCTGCCGGCGTCTGACCGTCCACTGCTCTTCCGGGGGCCCCACTGAGAACGCTGGTCGTCTCCGATCTCCATCTCGGTTCGCAGACGAAGCGCGATGTGCTGCGCGACTCTGATTCCCGGGCGCCACTGCTGGCGGCGGCCGCGGACTGCGATCGGCTGGTGCTCCTGGGAGACCTGCTGGAGCTGCGCCACGGTCCCGAGCGCGATGCGCTGGGAGCCGCCCACCAGCTGCTGACTGAGCTTGGCTCCGCGCTCGGCGCCGGCCGCGAGGTGATCGTGGTCCCCGGCAACCACGACTATCCACTGCTCGACGGGTTCAACCGGCGCCGCTTCCGAGCCGGATCGCCCCCGGCGCTGGGGCATCAGACAGAGGTGGACTGGAAGCGGGGCGAGGCGCTGGCGACGATCGCCGGGTGGCTGGCGCCGGCCCGCGTCAGCGGCGCCTACCCCGGGGTATGGCTGCGGCCGGACGTCTACGCCATGCACGGCCACTACGCCGATCTGCACCTGACGATTCCGACGCTGGAGCGGCTCGCGGCCGGCGTGATGACCCGGATCGTCCGGCTTCCGCCTGACGGCCCGCGCCGCGCCGAGGACTACGAGGCGGCGCTGACGCCGATCTATGCGTGGATCCACGCCATGGCCCAGCGGATCGATCCCGCGCTCGGTGGCTCGCTGCACGGCGGCTCGGTCCGGGGCTGGGAGGCGCTGACCGGACCCGGCCGGCGCGGGCTGCGCCGCCGGGCGCTGCGCCGTCGCGCGATGGCGGCGGCGTTTCCGGCGCTGGTGGCAGGGCTGAACCGAGCCGGGGTCGGCCCGCTCAAGCCCGAGCTCTCAGGCGAGGCGCTGCGTCGCGCCGGGCTGCACGGCGCAGCGCAGGCGAGCGCCCGGCTGGGGATTCAGGCGACGTACGTGATCTTCGGTCACACCCACCGCGCGGGCCCGCTGCCGGGCGACGACCTGGCTGAGTGGTGCACCCTGGCGGGAGGTCGGCTGATCAACAGTGGCTGCTGGGTCAGCGAGCCGAGCTTTCTCGGGCCCGAGCCGCACCGCAGTCCCTATCGGGTCGGGTTCGGCGTGTGGGTCGAGGACGAGGAGCCGCCGCGGCTGGTCAATCTGCTGGATGAGGCGGCCGGTCGCGGGCTCAGGTGGCCAGACCCGGCGTGAAGCAGACCGCGTGGCAGTGCACGCCGTCACCGACCTGCAGCTCCAGTACGCCCGCCGTGCTGCGGGGGTGGGAGATCAGCTCGTAGGCGCCGGGGTGCTCCACCGTGAGGATCCGCCCGCCGACGCCGACGGTGCCGGATCCCTCGAGCACCGCCCATACCGCGCCGGCCTCGTAAGGACCGCTGTAGGTACCCTCCACGTCCTCGCTCGGAGGGGCCAGCTCCACCCCGGGTGCGTCCTCGGGGCGAACCGGTGCGACGGTGGGGCGTTCCAGGCCGAGCAGCTCTTGGATGGCGAGCTCGGTCTCCTCGTAGGCGCCCTCGCCGTAGTGGTACTCGAACAGCTGACCTTGCTGGTCGAACAGGTAGCGCGCCGGCCAGCCGAGGTTCTCGTACTCCTGCCACAGCTCGAACTCGAGGTCCACCATCACCGGGTAGCGGATCTCGAGCCGGGCCACTGCCGCCGTGACGGCGCCAACGTCGGCGGAGGGGGCAAAGCCGGAGGCGTGGACGCCGATCACGCGCAGGCCGGCCTCCTCGTAGCGCTGGTGCCAGGCCTTGAGGTAGGGCAGGGTCCGTAGCGAGTTGGGGCGGCAGAAGTCCCAGAACTCGATCAGCACGGGCCGGCCGCGCTGCTGGTCCATGCGAAGCGTGGCGACGTTGATCCACGGTGCCTTGGCCGGGAACGTGGGCGCCGGGATGTGGTTGACGGGAGCGCGCATCGACCGTCGATCGTAGTCGCGACGAGACGGACCGCCGGTGGCGCTCCTGCTTGCTGGTGGCACGCCACATGCCAAACCAGTTATATTCCAAATATGGCATCTACCTGGGCAGCCCTGGCGGATCCCCACCGGCGCGCGGCGATGGCGATGCTGCGTGAACGGCCGAGATCCGTGGGCGAGCTGGTGGAGGGTCTTGGCCTCACCCAGCCGGGGACCTCCAAGCACCTGCGCGTGCTCAGAGACGCCGGGCTGGTCCGCGTCCGCACCGACGCGCAACGCCGCGTGTACGAAGTGGACCCGGCGCCGCTGGCCGAGCTGGACGCCTGGCTGGCTCCCTACCGCGAGCTGTGGGAGGCCCGGCTCGATGCCCTCGGGCGCCACCTCGACGCCCGCCGCCCGGCCCCGCCGGGACCACAAATCCAAACCTCCACCGAGAGGAGCCAGGAGACATGATCTCGACTACGGGTAGCTACGAGCAGGTGCACGGCCAGCCGGTGGTGCGCTTCGAGCGGACCTTCCCGCATCCGATGGCGGCGGTGTGGGAGGCAATCACCGATCCCCAGCAGCTGGAGGACTGGTTCCCGACCACGGTCGAGTTCACCGAGCTGCGACCCGGCGCACGGATCGAGTTCCGGTTCGCTGAGGATCGGTATCCGCCGATGAGCGGCGAGGTACTCGAGGTGCAGCCGACCGAGCGGCTGGTGTTCACGTGGGGCGATGACCAGTTGACCTTTGAGCTGGCCGAGCAGGACGGCGGGGCCGCGTGCCGGCTCGCGTTCTCGGTCGTGCTCGACAGCGCCGACAAGGCCGCTCGTGACGCCGCCGGGTGGGATCAGTGCCTCGATTCGCTCGGTCTGGTCGCCGGCGGACAGAGGCCCCAGCGGCCACTGCCGAGCGATTCCTGGCGGGCCTACTACGAGGAGTATCGGCGGCGCGGACTACCGGCCACGGCCCCCATCCCGGAATAGCGGTCGGCGCTATACTCTCTGAAGTATTGAATCCATACCGCCTTTGAGGGAGTTTGTCTGATGAGCCCGTCCGGAGCCGAAGTTCTCCGCCAGATCAAGAGCAGGATCGAAGAGGTCGATCCTTCGGTCGTGCGTGAGCAGGTCTCCAACGGCGCGGTCGTGATCGACGTCCGCGAAGCCGAGGAGTGGTCCTCCGGCCACATCCCCGGGGCCAGGCACGTTCCCAAGTCGTTCCTGGAGTCGCGGATAGAGGGAACCGCGGCCGACCGCTCGCAGCACGTGATCCTCTACTGCCAGTCGGGCAATCGCTCGGCATGGGCGGCTCGGACGTTGATGGACGATCTCGGCTACGAGAACGTCGAATCGATGACCGGCGGCTTCACCCTGTGGAAGGACCGCGGCTACGAGGTCGAGCAGCCGCGTACGCTGAGTGCGGAGCAGCGTGAGCGCTACTCCCGCCATCTGCTGTTGCCGGAGGTCGGGATCGAGGGGCAGCAGAAGCTGCTGGATGCCAAGGTGCTGCTGCTGGGCGCCGGCGGGCTGGGCTCGCCGACCGCTCTGTACCTGGCCGCCGCCGGGGTGGGCACGCTGGGGATCGTCGACGACGACGAGGTCGATCTTTCCAACCTCCAGCGTCAGGTGATCCACTCCAGCGAGCGGATCGGCGTCCCCAAGGTCGACTCGG
Organism: uncultured Solirubrobacterales bacterium; assembly: GCA_963744195.1. Classification (GTDB taxonomy): domain Bacteria; phylum Actinomycetota; class Thermoleophilia; order Solirubrobacterales; family Solirubrobacteraceae; genus Palsa-465. The sequence goes on along the minus strand of CAVUSY010000007.1, from coordinate 93,305 downwards.
CCGAGCAGACCATCAACGCCCTGAACCCGGACGTCAAGGTCCAGAAGTACCCCGTCCGGCTCGGTCCCGACAACATCATGGACATCCTCCCCGGCTACGACATCGTCGTCGACGGGCTGGACAACTTCCCCACCCGCTACCTGCTCAACGACGCCTCGGTGCGGCTGCAGATTCCAGTCGTGTCGGCGGCGATCCTCGGCTTCGAGGGGCAGCTATCGGTGTTCAAGCCCTACGACGGGCCGTGCTACCGCTGCCTGTTCCCGGTACCGCCGCCCGCCGAGCTGGCCCCGTCCTGCGGCGCCAACGGCGTGCTCGGGGTGCTGCCGGGAACCATGGGGCTGCTGCAGGCCACCGAGGTGATCAAGCTGATCCTCGACGAGGGCGAGCCCCTGATCGGTCGCCTGCTGATGTACGACGCGCTGGCCGCCACGGTTAGTGAGGTCAAGGTCCGGCGTGACCCGGATTGCCCGATCTGCTCGCGTGAGCCGGAGTCGATCTCCGATGATGAGCTCGGGGTGTTTCCGGACTACGAAGCGTTCTGCGCCGGCGCTCACTAGGGTTCTCCCCCATGGCCACCGTGAAAATCCCACCCGTGCTCCGCCCTGCCGTCGGCGGGGAGAAGGAGCTCGACGCCGACGGAGCTTCCGTGGGCGAGATCCTGCGCTCGGTGGTTGACAGCCATCCCGAGACCCAGTCGCAGCTGTTCGCGGCCGACGGTGGGCTCAACCGGTACGTGAACGTCTACCTCAACGACGAGGACGTCCGCGTCCTCGACGGCCTCGACACGTCCGTCGGTTCCGGTGACACGCTCGTGATCCTGCCGGCCATGGCCGGCGGGGCGCACTGACACTTCTCGGGCGCCGGGCGACCCCGATCCTTTCCGCGGCAGCCGCGCGCCGCTAGCGTTGGCCTGGGAGAGCGGGGGTCGCTACACTTCCTGAAGCATGGCCGCCGAGACGTTGCAGAACAAGCCCTGTGGGGGGCGCTATGGCGACATCGTTCAGTCGATCGGCCACACGCCGCTGATCGAGCTCAAGCGGCTGAGTCCCAAGCCCGGGGTGCGGATCTGGGCCAAGCTCGAGTCGCGCAACCCCACCGGATCGGTGAAGGACCGGGTGGCGCGGGCGATGATCGAGGACGCCGAGGAGAAGGGCCTGATCCGGCCGGGTCAGACGATCCTCGAGCCGACGTCGGGTAACACGGGGATCTCCCTGGCCATGATCTGCGGGCGCAAGGGCTACAACCTCACGGTCGTCATGCCCGAGAACGTGACGCCCGAGCGCACGCAGCTGCTGCGCATGTACGGCGCCGAGATCGTGTACTCGGAGGGCTCCAAGGGCTCCAACGGCGCCGTCCAGAAGGCGCTCGATATGGCCGAGAAGGACGCCTCGTACTACATGCCCTACCAGTACGGCAACCAGGCCAACCCCGACGCCCACTACAACGGCACCGCGCTGGAGATCCTCGAGGAGCTCGACGAGGTGACGGCGTTCGTGGCCGGCCTCGGGACCGGCGGGACGCTGATGGGCAACGGGCGGCGGCTCAAGGAGGAGCTCGGCGATCACGTCAAGATCGTCGCCGCCGAGCCGATGCAGGGTGAGCCCGTCCAGGGCCTGCGTTCGCTCGAGGATGGCTTCATCCCGCCGATCATCGACCTCTCGCTGCTGGACCGCAAGATCTTCGTCACCAACCACGACGCGATCGTGTTCACGCGCAAGCTGCTCGACGAGGAGCGCCTGTTCGCCGGTGTCTCGTCGGGGGCAATCGCCCGTGTCGCGGTGCGGATCGCGGGCGAGCTCGACGAGGGCAACGTGGTCTTCATCGTCTGCGACGACGGGTGGAAGTACCTGTCCTCGGGCATCTATACGCGACCCGTCGAGGAGATCGAGAACCTGGACGCCACCGTCTGGTGGTGACCGAAGACGGCGGCGCCTCTCGGCGCGCGCGTGCTGAGCGGCGCCGGGGCGACGCTGGCCGGCGTGGGGGCCATCGCCGTCGCTGGTTGCGGGCGCAAGCCTAAGTCGGGCCGCCAATCGGTCAAGCAGGCGCCGCTCCCGATCCGGGATCTCGACGTCGAGCTGCTCAACGCGGCCCTCCAGCTCGAGCGCCGCACGGTGGCGGCCTACACCGCCGGGATCCCGCTTCTGACCCGGCCGCAGGTCAAGGCGGCCAAGCAGTTCCTCAACGAGGAGTTGCAGCACACCGGCGAGCTGCTGTCACTGATCAAGGCCGCGGGCGCCCAGGCGATCCCGCGGGCGGCGAGCTATGACCTCGGTCATCCCACCAACGAGGCCGGAGTGCTGGCGCTACTGCACGGGCTCGAGCGCGCTCAGATCGCGATGTACGTGGACACCATCCCCAGGCTTTCCCCCGGGCCGGTGCGGGCCGCCGTCGCGACGATTCTGGCCAGCGACGCGCAGCACATCGCGATCCTGCGGATGCTGCAGGGCCTGACCGCCGTCCCGTCGGCGTTCGTGACCGGAAGCGAATAGGCGGCCGGGTGTGAGCGACGCCAGAACCCGACGCGATCTGCTCGTCGACGGGATTCGCCTCGGGGTGGTGGGTTGCGCCGGGGCAGCGCTGAGCGCGCCGGCCCCGGCGCTGGCCGCGAGCACGACGACAACTGCCGCCGCCACGGCCGGCGCGACCACCGGCGCCTCGTCCACGGCCCAGCCCGACTCCGAGCCGCTGCGAGTCCATCGCATGCTGAGCGTCGAGTTGTTGCTGTTGTTCTGCTACCAAGCCGTGCTCTCGACGTCGATCCTGCCGCCGAGGTCCGCGCGGGCGCTGAGGCCGCTCCGCGCGCACGAGGAGGCCCACATCCGGGTGCTCAGCGCCCGTCTCGCCGCTCTGGGCGGGAACCTGCCGAGCCCGCCCACGAGCATCGAGGACGCCAACCGGGACCTGGCCCGGCGGCACGTGATCGGCCGGCTGGGACAGCTGCGGGGCGCGCCCGACGCGCTCGGCCTGCTGTTTGCGGTGGAACGCGTGACGGTCGGCGTCTACTTCGTCGCGCTGACCAAGCTCCGTGACCCCAACCTGGTGCGGCTGGCGGCTGAGATCATGGCCAACGACGCTCAGCACGAGGCCATCCTCGGCGAGTTGCTCTATCACGGCAACGTGCAGCAGGCCGTGCCCTACGGCCTCATCCAGGGGGTTCAGTGACGCGGCCGTCAGTCAGAGGGACGGCACGGGCACACTGCTAGCCTCGGCGCCGTGCGAATCGCGCGCCGACTGTACGACGACATGGTCGCTCACGCGCGCGCCGACGCGCCGAACGAGTGCTGCGGGATGATCGCCTCACGCGACGGCCAGGCGGTCATGATCTACCGCGCCGAGAACGCCGCGGCGAGCCCGCTGCGCTACGAGATCGATGGGGCCGAGCAGTATCGGATCCAGATGGCGATCGACGACCAGGGGCTCGATCTCGGCGCCATCTACCACTCCCATACGCGCAGCGCCCCCTATCCGTCGCAGACCGACATCAACCTGGCCTTCTATCCGGACGCGCTGTACGTGATCGTCGGCCTGGCCGGCGAGGAGGCGGAGGTCAAGGCGTACCGGATCCGTGACGGCCAGGTCTCCGATGCCGAGCTGCAGGTGAGCTGATGCCGCCGCGGAGCGGGTAGCCCCGATTGGTGTGATGACGCGCCGTAGCGGTGTGATCGAGCCGCTGGAATGCCCCGGCTGCGGTTCGCGGTTCGGCTCGCAGGAGCGATTCTGCCCCGAATGCAAGCTGCCGCTCGTCCAGGAGTCGGTCCCCGGCTCCCCGCCGGCCGTCTCTGAGCGCCACCGCCGAGCCCGGAAGATCAAGCCTCAGCTGGCCGAGGGAAAGCTGGTGCGGGTGGCGGGCGGCCGGAATCAGGCCGAAGCCGAGTTCATCCAGGGGATGCTGCTCGAGGAGGGCGTTCCCAGCCTGCTGCGCCGCAGCGCCGGCTTCGACGTGCCGGACATGTTGGCGGCGGGTCCGCGGGACATCCTGGTGCCGCTGTCGGGGGTCGACACGGCGCGCGAGGTGCTGCTCGAGGCCGAGTTGATCGAGTCCGCGGCGCCGCAGTCCCCGCTCGCGCCGGTAGCCCCGTTCCGGCTCCTGGCCGGGCTGGTGGTGGCGCTGGCCCTGGGCGCCGTGGTGGTGTGGGCGGCCTCGCTGGTCGTGCACTAGCGTCGCGGCGCCAGCTCTTTTCACTGCGCACTGGCCAGGCGCGCGAGGTGCGAGCGCCAGGCGTCCTCGGTCTGCGCGTAGGCGCGACCGCCGAACGCCTTGGAGATCGCCGCCCGGGGCCCCTGCGGATGCAGGCGCGAGGCGAACTGCGCCGCCGCGGCCTCGCCCTCCTCGCGGGCCAGCAGGTCGATCACGGTGCCACCGAGCAGCGGCGCGTCGCGCACACCCGGCGGAAAGCTCGGGCGCTTGCCCTCCCGCAGTCGCCGCGCTATGGCCGGACGGGCATGCTCGGTCTGACCCGAGAACCAGCGGGCCGCGCCCTCCAGCAGCCACGCCCACCGCAGCTCGCGCCGGATCCGCACGGGGGTCATGCCGCGCGGCAGGTCCGGGTTGTTGGCGATTACCACCCGGCGCGTGTAGAGGGCCGCGGCGCTCAGGGCCAGCATCTCACGCGAGCCGGTGACCTTGGAGGCGCGGGCTCTGAGCAGCGCGGGAGCGAGGACGTGCAGCTCGCGCGCTCCGGCCCAGCCGGCCACATAGCGGCGCGCCGCCGGCGCGGTGACGACCCACGCCAGCGGCAGCAGCGGGTTGGTCATGGTCAGCGAGAAGACGCTGCGGTGCAGTACCACCGTGATGTCGTCGAGCTCGTGCGGGAACAGATCCTGCAGTCGCAGGCGAGCGATCTCCAGCGACTGCAGGACCCGTCGGGCGTCACGCGTGTCAGCCGAGTCGTGGCGGGCACGAAACGCGCTCGAGCTCGACTCGACCCACGCCATCGGCGCTCACGCGCCGCAGGTGCGACGTGGGTCGGACGGGCTACGAGCGGCGGGGAGGCTCAGACCAGTACCGGCTGACGGTCCGACGCGATCGCGGCGATCGCCTCGGACGCACGCTCGAACTCCTCGTCGGAGAGCACCGGAGTGCCCTCGAAGGGGAGGTCGCGCGTCAGCTCCAGCCACGACCGGCAGCCACCGTACTCATCGCGCACCTTGACGGTGACCGGCCGCGGGATCCGATAGGTCCGCAGCAGGATCACATGCAGAGGGTGGCGTCGCTTCCAGGCGAGCCGCTTCTCGGCGTAGTCAGTCGTCCAGACGTAGAACGGGGACAGTGCGTCGACCGCCCGGCGGTCGCTGACCGTGTAGTGCGCGGCCACCTCGGCCCAGGCACGAATCCGTACCCGATCGGGCTGAGTCAGCTCCTCGCCGCGTTGCAGGGCCTGGGGGTGGGGCTCACCATCGCTCCACACACCCTCCTCGAGCGCTCGTGAGAGCTCGGGACGGTGAGACTCGCGCACCAGGTCGGAACGCTGGTGGTCGAACGTGGGGTACAGGAAGAACCGCTCGTAGTCGAGCTTGAAGTGCTTGTCAGGTTCACGGATGCCGCCCTTGCGTAGCGTAAGAAGCTGCTCACCTTCGGCGAGCGCCCGCACAGTGACGGCCCATTCTTTAAAAGCAATCGGCATATGTCAGTAGGGGTGAGACGAAATGGGATTTTTACGGGGACACCCGTACGCGCAGCTACGAGGCAACGTCAGCGACGGGACTCGGTGATTGTATGGGACGACGGCGTTTTCGCCAAATGTTCCTGCTATGCGGCGACTTTCCGGGCGGTTCGGCGGTCAGAAGCTACGCCTGCGTAGCTCTTACAACTGGGTACCGGCGGCGCCCTCGAGCGGCTCGATCATAGCCGCGAAGTCATCATTGGCGTGACCGCGTCCCATCGCCGCGACGAGGATCTCACGGGCGTTGGCGGCGCTGGGAAACGGTACTCCCAGGGCCTGACCCTCCTCGAGGCAGAGCCTGACGTCCTTAAGCATGTGCTCGAGCTTGAACAGCGTGCTGTAGTCGTGCTTGCGCATCGGTCCGGCCTTCAGCGCCAGCATCGCGGAACCGCCCGCGCCGGCTCCCATCACCTCAACGAGCGCGTCGAGATCGACGCCGGCCTTGGCGCCGACGAGCAGCGCTTCGCCCAGGACCGCCGCGTTGGAGGCGGCGACGGCATTGTTGATCAGCTTGACCATCTGGCCCTGGCCCTGCGGTCCGGCGTGGACGATCACCTCGCCCATCGCCTCCAGCAGCGGCCGGATGCGCCGAAACTGCTCATTCGAGCTGCCCACCATGATCGTCAGCGTGCCGTCCTGGGCCTTCGGCGAGGAGCCGGTGACCGGCGCATCGATCAGCGTCAGCTCGCGCTCGGCGAGCGCCTCGCCGATCTCACGGGTCGCCGCTGGGCCGATCGTGGAGCAGTCGATGAACACGGTGCCCGGCTGGGCGGAGAGGGCGGCGCCGTCGGGCTCGCCCAGCAGGACGGACTTCACCTGGGCCCCGTCGACGACCATCGTGATCACGGTGCCGGCAGCCCGCGCGGCGTCGGCCGGCGTGTCCGCGACCGTCGCCCCGTGCTCGGCGGCGAACCTCTCCGCCGTCTCCCGGGTGCGGTTCCACACCGTGAGCTCGAATCCGGCCCGGCTCAGGTTGGCGGCCATCCGCGAGCCCATGATGCCGAGGCCGAGGAATGCGACGCGTTCGGTCACGCTGTAGATGATGGCGGTTCGAGCTGATCGCCGTTGTCTGGTGATCCGTTGCCGCCGGGGTCGCCGACGCCCCCTCCGCCAGGCGTCTCGATGCGCAGCCGCTGCCCGGCTTCGAGCTCGCCGATCGACTTGGCCTCCAGTTCCTCGCCGTCGAGCCGGTTGTGGCCGGGCTGCCCCGATTGGCCGCCGGCAGCTCCGGGAGGCGCATGGCGCCGGCGCTCGGTGATCAGCGAGTAGTGCAGCGGGGTGAGCGCCTCGAGCTCGCGGATGACTCCGTCGCCGCCACGGTGGCGACCTGCGCCGCCCGAGCCGCGGCGCAGCGAGTATTCGATCATGCGCATCGGAAACTCGAGCTCCAGCGCCTCGATCGGCGTGTTGAGCGTGTTGCTCATCGCCACGTGCACGCCGCTGGGGCCGTCGGCGTCGGGACAGGCGCCCTGACCGCCGCCGATCGTCTCGTAGTAGACGACATCGTCGTCGCCCAGCGTGACGTTGTTCATGGTCCCCTGACCCAGGGCCCGGCCGAACGCGTGCATGACGACGTCGGCGACTCGCGAGGAGGTCTCGACGTTGCCCCCCACCACCGCCGCCGGGGAGCGGGCGTTGAGCAGGCAGCCCTCGGGTGCGATCACCTCGATCGGGCGGTAGGCGCCCGCCGTGGCGGGAATGTCGGGATCGGTCAGGACGCGCACCGCGAAGTAACAGGCCGACCGGGTCACCGCCAGCGGGCAGTTGAGGTTGCCGTCGTGCTGGGGATCGGTGCCGGTGAAGTCGAGGGTCAGACGCTCTCCCTCCACCGTGGCGCGCAGCGCGATCCGTAGGTCACCCTCGCGCGCCTCCAGCACGTCCTCGGCGCTTCGCACGCCGTCCTGGAGCTCCCCGATGCAGGCGCGCATGCGGCGCTGCGCGTAGTCGAGCACCGCCTCGAATGCCTGCAGCAGGACATCCGCGCCGATCCGCTCGTAGAGCTCGCTCAGGCGCCGTACCCCGACGCGGCCCGCGGCGAGCTGGGCGCGGAGGTCCGCCCGGCGCTGATCGGGTCGGCGCATCTGCTCGCTGAGCTCGCTCAGGGCAGCTTCGTCGAGCACCCGGGGCTCGATCACCACGCCCTCGTCGTCGAGCGTGCGGCTGTCGGCCGGCATCGAACCCGGCGTTGGCCCCCCGACATCGGCGTGGTGGGCGCGGTTGGCCGCGAAGGCAATCAGGTTCTCGCCCGCGAACACCGGCGTGATCACCGTGATGTCGGGTAGGTGGGTGCCGCCGCGGTAGGGGTCGTTGAGGATCCACGAGCGACCGGGGGCGTGGTCCTCGTCACGTACGGCGGCGACCGCAGCCGGCATCGCCCCCAGGTGAACCGGGATGTGCTCGGCCTGCATCACCATCTCGCCGCTGGCGGTGAACAGCGCGGTGGAGGCGTCACGGCGCTCCTTGATGTTGGCCGAGTGCGCCGAGCGGATCAGGACCGCCCCCATCTCCTCGCAGATCGAGCGCAGCGCCCCGGTCAGAACCTGGAGCTCGACGGGATCGAGGCCGCTCACGGTTGGCGCGACAGCCGAATCGTGCCGGTGGGGTCGACCTCGCCCGACCAGCCCGGCGGCACCAGGACCGTGGACTCCGCCAGCTCGATCACCGCCGGCCGGTCAATCCTCGTCCCGGCGCGCGGGCGGGCCGCGCCACACTTCGAGCTCGATCTCGGACCCGGCCACGGTGGCGGCACGGCGGCCGCGCTGGGGCTCCTCACCGGCCTCCACCGCGGTGAGCTCGATCTCGGCACCGGACACGGTCGCGCTCACCCGCACGGTCACCAGCTCGAGCGCCTGGTCGGAGTCGCGATATCCGTAGCGGTCCTCGTGCTCGGTCTCGAACGCCTCGCGGAGATCACGGGGGTCGGGTTCGGTGGCGCCCGGGATGGCCAGCTCGAAGGCCTGGCCGCGGTAGCGCAGCTCGTAGGTTGCGCTCAGTTTCGCCGCGGATTCTCCCAGCGCTCCGCGGGCCTGGTCCCCGAGCTCGGCCACCAGCTCGGCGATCGCCGCCGCGGTCAGATCGTCACCGGTCTTCAAGACCGTGCGCTGCACGTCACGGCGCCGCGGCGAGACGACCATGCCGAGCGCCGCCAGCACCCCGGAGGCGCGGGGACAGAGGATCGTCGTGATCCCGAGCTCCTCGGCGATATCGGCGGCATGCAGTCCGCCCGCACCGCCGAACGCCAGCAGCGCGTACCGACGCGGGTCGATGCCGCGCTGGACCGTGACCACCCGCAGGGCCCGGACCATTTCGGCGTTGGCGACGCGGATGATGCCCTCGGCGCAGCGCCGCGAGTCGAGCCCGAGTCGCTCCGCCAGCCCTGCGATCGCCGACTCGGCGGCCTCGCGGTCGAGCATCACGTCACCGGCGAGCGGAGCGTCGGCGGCGAGGTAGCCGAGAAACAGGTTGGCGTCGGTGACCGTCGGCTCGGTGCCGCCGCGGCCGTAGCAGGCGGGCCCGGGGTCGGCGCCGGCCGACCGCGGTCCGACCCGCAGCGCACCGCCGGCGTCGCGCCAGCCGATCGAGCCTCCGCCGGCGCCCACCGTATGGACCGCCACCATCGGCAGGGCCAGCGGGCGCCCGGCGATGGTGCCCGCGCTCTCCTCGCGCACCGCTCCGGCGTCGACCACGCACACGTCGCAGGAGGTGCCGCCCATGTCGAAGCAGATCACGTCGGGGACATCGCTGGCGCGGGCGATGAACGCGGCCCCGGCCGCACCGCCGGCGGGTCCGGACAGCACGGTCCAGGCGGCGTGCCCGGCGGCGGCGTCGATGTCGATCAGCCCGCCATTGGATTGCATGATCGAGGGCGCGGGGATCTGCTCCTGCCGGCAGCGCTCGAGCAGGACCCGCAGGTAGCCGGCCAGCAGCGGCGAGAGCGCGGCGTCGACCTCGGTGGTGGCGGCGCGCTCGAACTCCCGGAAGGTGCCCACCACCTGGTGGGAGAGCGAGACGTGGACGTCGGGCAGCTCGGCCGCGAGCGCCTCGCCGATGGTCAGCTCGTGCTCGGGGTGGCGGTAGGAGTGCAGCAGCACCACCGCGATCGCCTCCGGGTTGGCGCCGGCCACGTCACGAGCCAGCGAGTCGGCGGCGTCGCGGTCCAGCTCGCGCAGCGGACCGTCGGGGCTCATGCGCTCGGGGGCGCCGTAGCGCAGGTCGGCGGGCACCAGCGGCGCCGGCCGGCGCGCGCACAGGCGGTAGAGCTCGGCGCGGTTCTGGCGGCCGAGCTCGACGATGTCGGTGAAGCCGTCGGTGACGATCAAGGCGGTCCGGGCGCCGTGTCCCTCCAGCAGGGCGTTGGTCGCCACTGTCATACCGTGCGAGAAGGCCTCGATCTCGGCCGGTGAGCGCCCCGCGCGCTCGCACGCCTTCTCGATCGCGCTCAGCACCCCCTCGGATTGGTCGTGCGGCGTGGACGGCGCCTTGGCTGTCACCAGGCCGCCGTCGAAGGCCAGCACGGCGTCGGTGAACGTTCCGCCCACGTCGACGCCGAGAAGCATGGGCGGACGTTACTCGGGGAATCGACTGCGTCGATTCCCTGGAGAGATTCGCCGCAGGCGAATCTCCCGCGGCGAATCTCCCATCTCCCGAGCCGGCCGGCTCGGTGGCGCTAGGCGGCGAGGGCCGCCTCGATCTCCTCAGTCTCCGCCAGGTGCTGGTGCGAGGGGCAGTAGCCGTTGTGGGGCAGCGGCATCCGCTGACAGGCCGTGCCCTTGCGGGTGCTCGCTCGACACTGCAGCGGGTTTCCGTAGGGGTCATAGCCGTTCTGCGGCTGGCTGCGCAGGAACTCGTCCGCACAGCTCAGGTAGCGCTCGATCACCCGCAGCACCCGCGGCTGCGCGCTCATGGGGACGTACGCCCTGACGTCGGCGAACAGGGTCCGCGCGGGCCGGGCGAAATAGTGCCGATCTGTCGCGAGCCGCTCGACCGCGGCCTCGCAGGCGCGCAGAACCCGCTCGTGGTTCGCGTGCGGGGAGGCGCCGTGGGGATCTTCGATGATGACACTGGCGATCTCCCGGTAGATCGCACGGCTGAACCGGTACATGACTCCACTCCTTTCGACGCTCCCGGCCGAGCGCCCTTCCTATGGCCGCGGCGAGTATCCACAGGAGTTGTGAAGTTGAAGCTGGACCGCATATTAACTGCGCGTTAAGCAGGAAAGCGGTTTCTCCGCGAACGCTAGCCGGTCCGCGGCTCGTGCGCGCCGGTTGGGCGGGGTCAGGACCAGAACGAGAGGGCCGGCTCGCCGCCCGCCTGGAGCGTCACGTGGCAACCGTCGAGCCCGGGGTCACGATCGGGAAAGTCGAGCCGCTGGTGCGCTCCCCGGCTTTCCCGGCGGGCCAGCGCCGAGCGCGCGATCAGCCGGGGCAGCGGATGCTCGTCGCAAAGCAGCGTTCTCAGCCCCTCGCCGTCGCGCACCAGACCGGCATGCCGCCACAGCGCCGCCCGGGAAGCGGGGGAGATCTCGGGAACCGGGGCGGCGGGGGACTCATCGTGCGCCCCGGGCTCGTGCAGGCGGTCGTGCGGGCGGTCGTCTGACTCCGCGACCGCGGCACGGGCGGCGCGCGCCCCGAACACGAAGCACTCGCTGAGGGAATTGGAGGCGAGTCGGTTGGCGCCGTGCAACCCGGTGCACGAGCACTCCCCGACCGCGTACAGACCGAGCCGGGTTGCGCGCCCGTCGAGATCGGTGGCCACCCCACCCATCATGTAGTGCGCCGCCGGCGCGACCGGCACCAGTTCCCGCTCGGGGTCGATCCCGGCGCGCCGCAGGGCGCTGACGACGTTCGGGAACAGGGCGGGGTCGACGGCCCGCATGTCCAGCCCCACCGAGCTGGAGCCGGTCGACTGCATCCGCTGTTGGACGGCGCGGGCGACCTCGTCGCGCGGCGCGAGCTCGTCGACGAACCGCTCACCGGCGGCATCGAGGAGCAACGCCCCTTCGCCCCGGACCGCCTCGGTGACGAGGAAGCCATCGGCGCCGTTGGCGCCCACCACGGCGGTGGGGTGAAACTGCATCAGCTCCAGGTCGGCCAGTTGCGCACCGGCCGCGGACGCGAGCAGCAGGCCGGCCCCGACCGCCCCGAGCGGGTTCGTGGTCCGCGACCACAACGCCGCCGCTCCGCCGGTGGCGAGGACGATCGCGCCGGCGGCGATGCCGCGACCGTCATCGAGCCGGATGCCGGTGGCCCGCGTGCCGTCGGTGAGGACGGCGGTCACACGGTGACCCTCCAGCACCTCGATCCGCTCATCCTGCGCCACCAGCGCTGACAGCTGGCGGATGATCCGCCGCCCCGTGGCGGCGCCACCGGCATGGACCACCCGGCGGGCGGAGTGGCCGCCCTCCAGGCCCAGCGCGAGCCGTCCGTGACGGTCGGCGTCGAAGCGCACCCCCAGCGCCGCCAGGTCCTCGACCGCCGCGGGGGCCTCTTCGCAGAGGACGCGAGCCGCCGATTCCCTGACGGTGGCGCGTCCCGCCGCGATCGTGTCGGCGAGGTGCTGCTCAGGGCTGTCGTCGCCGGCCAGCGCCGCGGCCAGACCACCCTGGGCCCAGTAGCTCGAAGACGCCGCCAGCGGCATCGCCGACACCAGCGTTACCCGCCCTCCGGCGCGTGCCGCGCACAACGCCGTGTACAGGCCGGCCGCGCCGGCGCCCACCACCGCCACCTGGGTCTGCTCTCGGTCCACCGGCAGGTACGGTACTCGGCGATGGCCGCCGCGCCCGTCCTTCTGGAGCATCCGTCCTCGCTCGCGCACGACACCGGTCACCACCCCGAGCGGGCGGCGCGGATCGTCGCGATCGACCGCGAGCTCTCCTCCCGCGACTGGCTGGGGTTCGAGCGGGTCAGCTCACCGGCGGCGGAGCGCTCGACCCTCGCCGCGGTGCACCCCGAGGCCTACATCGAGCGGATCGAGCGCCTGGCGGCGAGGGGCGGGGCCATGATCGACGCCGATACCGTGGTCAGCCCCGGTTCGTTCGAGGCGGCCCTGCACGCGGCGGGGGGCGCCACCGCACTGGTCGACCTCCTGCTCGCGGGCTCCGCGCCGACGGGGTTCAGCGCGCACCGTCCTCCCGGGCACCATGCCGAGCGAGCCCGGGCCATGGGGTTCTGCCTGCTCAACAGCATCGCCGTGGCGGCCCAGCACGCCCTTGACGCCCACGGCCTCGAGCGCGTGCTGATCCTCGACTGGGACGTCCATCACGGCAACGGGACCAGCGACATCTTCCACCGCGAGCCGCGTGTGCTGTTCGTCTCCATCCACCAGTCGCCGCTGTATCCCGGGACGGGCCCGGCGGCGGATTCCGGCGAGGGGGCGGGACTGGGCTTCACGGTCAACCTTCCGGTCGCACCGGGCTCCGATGACGCCGTCTACCGCTCGCTGGTCGACCACGTCGCGGTGCCGCTGTCACGGGAGTTCGCGCCCCAGCTGGTGCTGATCTCGGCCGGCTATGACGCCCACGCCGAAGATCCACTGGCCGACTGCCGCGTGACCGACGCCGGATTTGCCGCGATGACACGCTCCATGTGCCGGGCCGCCGCCGAGCTCGAGGCTCCGCTCGGGGCGGTGCTGGAGGGCGGCTACGCGCTCGGCGCGCTGGCCCGCTCGGTGGCGGCGACGCTCGAGGTGCTGGCGGCGGCGCCCGACGCGGCGCCCGATGTCGCCCCGCAGACCCGGGAGTCACGGGACGCGGTGGCACGGCTGGCCGGGCGCTGGCCTGCGCTCAGGTCCTAGCCGCCGCTCAGGGGCCTAGCCGCCGCTCAGGTCTAGCTAAGAACCGTTAGAGGAGGGCGCGCCAGGCCGCGAGCACCCGCTCCGCCATCCGGTCAGACGAGAACGGCTCGGCACGGCGCACGGCCCTCGATCCTGGGGTCGCCCGCTTCCAGGTGCGGCTTCAGCGCCGCCCTCCAGCGCGTGGGCTCAAACCGCGCGCAGAGGGTGCCCGCCACGCCGGCGAGGACCTCGGGGGCAATGCCCACCGGGGTGGCCAGGACCGGCACATTGCAGGCCAGCGCCTCGAGCACGGCCAGCCCGAAGCCCTCCCGGTCGGAGGGCATCACCACGGCATTGGCGGCGTTGACCCACAGCGGGACGTCGGCCGGCGCGACGTCGCCCAGCGCCAGCAGCGGCACCTCGCCGGCGGCGGCGACGGCGAGATCGTGGCGCTTCTCGGGACGCCGCGGGTCGGCGGGGAACAGCAGATACGGCCCGGCGGGATCCAGGCCGAGCGTGCTCCGGGCCTCGGTCCGGGGGATCGGCCGGAAGCGCTGCAGGTCGACGCCGCACGGCAGCACGGCGACCCGGCCCGCTCCGGCCCAGGCGGGGACCTGACGCGCCAGCGGCTCTGACACCGTGGCGACCAGATCGGCGAGACGCAGTCCGGCCAGGGTGATCGGCCGCGAACGCGGGTGGGCGAGATCGGTGCCGTGCAGGGTCACCACCCGGGCCCGTGCGCGCGCCGCCAGGGCCGGCCATTGCGTGAGCCCGAAGTGGGCGTGGACGATGTCGAAACGCTGCCGCCCGTGGGCGCGGGCGAGCCGCGCCGCGGCCCTGGGGTAGGCCAGGGCGCCGCCCGGGGAAAACGGGAATACCTCGATCTCGACTTCGTCGCCGCCCGTGCGACGCAGGGCCTCGACCTGATCACGCACGAAACTCCCCAGCGCCGGTCGCGCGCTGGTCGGGTACATATTGGTGACGATCAGCGCGTGCATCGCTGCTGCGAGCCTACTTCTCCGGCCCGGCCGCCGACCCGGCTCCGGCGCCGCCGGCTCTGCCACCATGCACCCGTGATGTCCACCGCCGAACTCCCCGTGGCCGTGTTCGATTCAGGCGTCGGTGGCCTGACCGTTCTGCACGAGCTCCTGGTCTCGCTCCCCACCGAGGATTACCTCTACCTTGGTGACACGGCCAGGCTGCCGTACGGCAATCGGACGCCCGAGGAGCTGTCGGCATTCTCGATCGAGATCGCCGACCATCTCCTGCAGCAGGGCGCGAAGCTGCTCGTGGTGGCCTGCAATTCCGCCAGCGCGGCGGGGCTGGAGGCGGTCCAGCGACACCTCGACCGGCAGGGATGCGACGTGGATGTGATCGGCGTGCTGGGACCGGCGGCGCAGTTTGCGGTGGCGGCCACGCGAAGCGGCCGGATCGGCGTGCTGGCGACCCCGGCGACCGTCGCCAGCGGCGCCTACGAGCGGACCGTTCGGGCGGCCGACCCGCATGTCCACATCGAGAGCGTGGCCTGCCCGGATCTCGCGGCGGTGATCGAAGCGGGGTTCCCGTTCGACGAACGCCTGGTGGAGACCGTGCGCGGCTACTGCGCGCCGCTGCGCGAGGCCCAGGTCGACACCGTGATCCTCGGCTGCACGCATTTCCCGCTGATCGCGCCGATGCTGCAGCGGACGCTCGGGCGCGGCGTCACGCTCGTCACCTCGGGTCCCGGTGTGGCGCGCAGCGTCGAGCGGGCACTCGCGGCGCGCGGGCGGCTCAACCCCCGTCGCGGGGAGGGCAGCTACCGCTTTCGCTGCACCGGTCCGGTGGAGGGCTTCCACGCGCTGGGAACTCGGTTTCTGCAGATGCCGCTGGGCGAGGTGCTGCGCGTCGAGCTGGGCGCAAGGGTCGCGGCGTGAGCGAGGTCGGGCCCGAGCGCAGCTACGGTCGCGGCCCCGGTGAGCACCGCCCGGCCACGATCGAGCCCGGTTTCGTGCGGACCGCCACCGGCTCGGCGCTGATCTCGATGGGCGAGACCCGCGTGATCTGCACCGCGTCGGTGCAGGAGAGCATCCCGCGGTGGCTGTCGGGCTCGGGCCGCGGCTGGGTGACGGCCGAGTACGGGATGCTGCCGGCGTCGACGGGCGAGCGCAAGCAGCGTGACGTGAGCAAGGGCCGTCCTGACGGCCGCTCGGTCGAGATCCAGCGGCTGATCGGCCGTTCGCTGCGAGGCGTGATCGACTTTGCCGCCCTCGGAGAGCGGACTGTCTATGTCGATTGCGACGTCCTGCAAGCCGACGGAGGCACCCGCTGCGCGGCGATCACCGGCGGCATGGTGGCGCTTCGGCTCGCCTGCCAGCGGCTGGTCGACGAGGGCCGGGTATCGCGGATGCCGTTGACCGGCTCGGTGGCCGCGATCTCCTGCGGAATGGTCGGCGGGGTGGCGCTGCTCGACCTCGACTACGCGGAGGATTCGACCGCGGAGGTCGACGCCAACGTGGTGATGACCGGCGACGGTGGGCTGGTCGAGGTGCAGGCGACCGCGGAGCGCACGCCGCTGTCCCGGGCTCACCTCGATGACCTGCTGGCGCTCGCCGCCGGCGGGATCGAATCTCTGCGTGCGCTCCAGGACGAGACGAGCCCCGCACTGGCGTCCTGAGCGATGCCGGCTCCCGCGTCGCTCGTGCTCGCGACTCGCAACCCGCACAAGCTGCGGGAGTTCAGACGGCTCCTGGCCCCGGCCGGTATCGAGCTGCGGGCGCTGCCCGAAGCGGTGCAGCTGCCTCCCGAGGACGGCGAGACGTTCGCCGACAACGCCCTGGTGAAGGCCCGCTCCGCGGCGGCCGCGACCGGCGCCGCGGCGGTGGCCGACGACTCGGGAATCGAGGCCGAGGCGCTCGGCGGCCGACCCGGCGTGCGCTCCGCGCGGTATGCGCGGGAGGGGGCGAGCGACGAGGAGAATCTCGACAAGCTGCGGCAGGAAGCACCCGCCGGCAGCGGGCTCAGGTACGTATGCGCGCTGGCCTACGTGGATCCCGGCGCCGGGATCGAGCGGGTGTTTCACGGCTACTGCTCGGGGCGGCTGGCGGATCACCCTCGCGGCTCCGGCGGGTTCGGCTACGACCCGGCCTTTCTCCCCGAGGGTGACTGGGAGGGCCGGACCATGGCGGAGCTCAGCGACGAGGAGAAGGACGGGATCAGCCATCGCGGCGATGCCGTCCGCTCGATGCTGGAGTGGATGGCGGCCGGGCTCAGCTGAGGTTGATGGCGGCCGACACGGCCACCGCGAAGGTCACGCCGGCATAGCCGTAATAGCCCTGGAGCAGGAGGATCAGGACGGCGACCAGGCAGGCGAAGACGGTCGCCAGCCATCCGATGCGATCGAGACTCACGAACGCCATTCTCTCGGTCGGGGGGGATGTGTGCGCGGACCCCCGCTACCCTTACCGCAGCGGAGCGGATGGGTTGGCGGAATTTGCGCTGTACCCGGCGATCGTCGTGCTAGCCCTGGAGGTGGCCACCGGCCAGAATTGGCCGTGGTCTCGGGCGGCAGTGATGATGATTGTCCGCCAACCGTGTTAGCGTCGATTTTTCCTACCAACTTGAAGGAGGAGCAAGTGACAAAGTCCGAATTCGTAGACCAGGTCGCCGATCGCGCCGGATTGAGCAAGAAGGATGCCGGTGACGCGGTCGACGCGATGCTGGAGACGATCGAGGGAGCGCTCAAGCGCGGCAGCGATGTGACCTTCTCCGGTTTTGGCAAGTTCAGCGTCTCGCAGCGGAGCGCGCGGGAGGGTCGCAACCCGGCGACGGGCGAGAAGATCCAGATCGCCGCGTCACGCGTCCCGAAGTTCACCGCGGGAGCGGGCCTCAAGAAGGCCGTCAAGTAGCAGTCCCAGACACGCTCGAGCCAGTGTCGACGCCCGGGCCGGCGGGGTCGGGGACGGGGGAATCTTCCGCACCTGGAGGCGAGGGCTTCGGCGACCGGCTGGCCAGCCTGGTCGCCGAGCGCAGTTCGCAACTCGTCCTGGGGCTCGACCCCGACCCCGCCCGCCTGTGGCCGCGGGCGCTGGAGGGCGCCCACGGCGAAGGGGGCCCCGCCCAACGTGCCGCCGAGGCGGTGCGAGTGCACTGCCGCTTGGCCCTCGACGCGGTGGGCGATCAATGCGTGGCGGTGAAGTTCCAGGTGGCGTGCTTCGAGCGGCTACGCGGGCCCGGGTGGGCCGCGCTGGCTGATGTTGTGGCCGCGGCGCGCGAGCGCGGGCTGTTGGCGATCGCCGATGCCAAGCGCGGCGACATCGACCTCTCGGCCCGGGCCTACGGCCAGGCCTTCTTCGGCCAAACGCCGACCCCGTTCGGGCCGGTGCCCGGACTGGGGGTCGACGCGCTGACGGTCAATCCGCTCCTCGGGGCCGACTCGCTGGTCGCTCTCGTCGACGCCGCGCGCCAGCGCGCGGGCGGACTGTTCGTGCTGGTGCGGACCTCGAATCCGGGCGCCAACGATGTCCAGGAACTGGCGCTGAGCCAGGGGGGGACGGTCAGCGACGCGCTGGCCAAGATCGTCTCTGAGCTCGGCGCCCCGGGAGTTGGGCCGGCCGGCCTGGCCGACATCGGTGCGGTGACCGGCGCCACGGCCCCAGAGCGGCTGGCCAGCCTGCGCGAGGCGATGCCGCGGACGGTGTTCCTGCTGCCCGGAGTCGGCGCCCAGGGCGGTGAGATCCGTGATCTGGCGCCGGCGTTCGCGCCGGGGCCCGCCGGCGGCCTGGTCAGCGTCTCACGCGGAATCGTGTACGCATACGAGCGCCATGGCGGCGACCCCGAGGGCGCCGCGGCGCGCGAGGCGGCCCGGTTGCGGGAGCTGGCGTGGGAGATCAGCCGGTGATGGCCGGCCCGGTCAGCCGAGTCCCCGGCCCGGCTCGACACAGATTGTGCAGGCGGCGCCCTTGGGCGCTTGTATGATCGCCCGGCGATGGTGGCAAAAAGTGCGCGGTTCCTTGCGCCGATCGCCCTCGCCGCGGTGGCTGTGGGTACCTACCTGATCGTGCATTCCAGCCTCGCCACCCACCACCCGCCCGTGGTGCGAACGAGCACCGCGCACGCGATCGGAAGGACCAGGGCGGCGAAATCGGCGGCGAAACGGAAGTTCTACGTCGTCCGGGCCAACGACACCCTCAGCTCGATCTCGGTCAAGACCAGCATCCCCATCGCGCAGCTCCTGAGCCTCAACCCGTCGGTGTCGCCCAACAGCCTGCAGACCGGCCAGCGTCTGAGGCTGCGGCGGTGAATCGCAGAGTCGCCCGGCCGACTGCTCGCAACCGTCGCCTGCGCCATCGGCGTGTTGATGCTGGCGCCCACCTCGGTCCTCGCCTCCGGACCGGCGCCGCTGGGCGCGACCTCGGCGATCCTGGTCGCCCCCGGCACCAGCCAGGAGCTCTACGGCCTGCAGGCCAACCGCGAGCGGCCGATCGCCAGCACGACCAAGCTGATGACCGCGCTGATCACACTCGAGCACGTCCGGCACCTGAGCCAGACCTTCAGCCAGTTCGGCTACGTCTCGGCCCCCTCCGACTCTCAGATCGGACTGGCGCCGGGAGAGCGGATGAGCGTCCATGACCTGCTCCTGGCCCTGATGCTCCCCAGCGCCGACGACGCCGCCGAGGATCTCGCCTACAACGTCGGTCATGGCTCAGTCGCACGGTTCGTCGGGATGATGAACGCCAAGGCTCGCGAGCTGGGCCTGCGGCATACCCACTACACCACTCCGGTGGGTCTGGACACGCCGGGCAACTACTCCAGCGCGGCGGATCTGGTCAAGCTGGCGGCGTATGACCTGAGCCACTCGCCGTATTTCGCCCGCATCGTCGCGCTGCCCAGAGCCGTCCTGCACTCGGGTGCCTACGTTCGCACCGTGATCAACCGAAACGACCTGGTCGGGCGGGTCCCGTGGATCGACGGGGTCAAGACCGGGCACACCGGGGGGGCGGGTTACGTTCTGGTGGCGTCTGGGCACAGAGGCGGTATGACGCTGATCAGCGCCGTGCTCGGGACTCCGAGTCAGCAGGAGCGCGACGCCAGTACGATGACCCTGCTCAACTATGGGTTCGCGGCATTCCGGATTTTCACCCCGGTTAGCGCCGGAGAAGTGCTGGCCCGGCCGAGTGTCCGCTATCGGCCCGGCGTCCACGTGGCGGTGATCGCGGCGCGCACCTTTACACGCGTATTTCCGCGTGGCGCCCATCTTGGACTGCAGGTGCAGGCCACTCGCGAGCTGGTGGGTCCCTTGCGCCGCCACGCGAACGTCGGCACCGTGGTGCTGCTGCTCGGCGGACGGCCGGTGGCACGCATCCCCCTGCTGCTGGCGCAGGCACTGCCCGCGGTCAGTGGCTTGACGATCGCCGCGCAGTTCGTGACCAAGCCGGTGATGCTGGCGCTGATCATCGTCGTGGTGGCCGCGATGCTGGCGCTCGCCATGCTGTGGCGCCGGCGCACGCGCAGGTCACCCGGCGAGCTGGAGACGGCATGATCATCACCGTCACCCTCAACGTCGCGATCGACAAGCGCCTCGAGGTGCCGAGCTTCACTCTGGGCCGCCGGCATCGAACGGTCGAGCACATGACGATGGCCGGCGGCAAGGGCGTCAACATCGCCCGCGCGATCAAGCACCTCGGTCAGCCGGTGATAGCGACCGGGTTGGCGGGCGGACCGACGGGGACCCGGATCGTGGAGGCCCTCGGCGATGAGTCGATCCTCAACGACTTCGTCCGCATCCACGACGAATCGCGAACCAACACCGCCGTCCTTGACCCCACCACCGGTCTGCACACCGAGATCAACGAGCGCGGGCCGGCGGTGTCGGCACAGGAACTCGCGCTGTTCCGTGAGAAGCTGCTCTATCTGGCGCCGGGAGCCAGCATCTGCGTGTTCGCGGGCAGCCTGCCGCGGGGTGTGGAGCAGGACGTCTACTTCTCGCTGATCCGCGACGTCCGGCGCCTGGGGGTGACGACGATGATCGACACCGACGGCGAGCCGCTGCGGCTGGCGATGCGAGCCGAGCCCGATCTCGTCTCGCCCAACGAGCTGGAATCAGAGGAGCTCGTGGGCCATGAGTTCAACGATGACCACGACCGGGCCCTGGCGGTGATGGAGATGACCCGCCAGGGTGCGCGCGAGGCGATCATGACGGTATCCGACGGCTGCTACGCGCGAATCCTCGAGGGCGGCATCCCGCGGCTGCACCGCGTCCGCATCGAGGAGCAGGAGGCGCGATCCACGGTCGGCTCCGGTGACGCCTTCCTGGCCGGCTACGTGGCGGCTCGCTATGCCGGCCAGGAACCGGTGGAGTGTCTGCGCTTCGGGGTCGCCTGCGGTGCCGAGTCGACACAGCATTTCGGGGCCGGGGTGATCGATCCGGCCCGCGTCGAGAGGCTGCTGGGCGACGTCGAGGTCGAACGGCTGGAGATCGGCGCCGAGATCGGCTGAGGCGGTTCGGGCCGCGGCTCTGATCCGCGGCTGCCGGCATGCCTCCGGAGGCTGCGATCGCCTTGCTCGGGGTCGCCGGCGGGGACTTGGCCGCTGCTAGGATCGAACGTTCGATGGTTGCCGCCTCGACGACACAATTTACGTCCGCTTCGAGCCCTAGGATGGCGTCATGGAAGTAGAGATCGGCCGTGGCAAGAAGGCCCGGAGGGCGTACGGGTTCGACGACATCGCGATCGTCCCCTCGCGGCGGACGCGGGATCCTGATGACATCGACATCTCGTGGACGCTGGGGCCGTACCGCTTCGATCTGCCGCTGCTGGCGGCAGCCCTCGACGGCGTGGTCTCGCCCGACAGCGCGGGGTTGATCGGAAAGCTCGGAGGCCTGGCCGTCCTCAACCTCGAGGGCATCTACTGTCGCTACGAGGAC
Source organism: uncultured Solirubrobacterales bacterium (assembly GCA_963744195.1). Taxonomy (GTDB): domain Bacteria; phylum Actinomycetota; class Thermoleophilia; order Solirubrobacterales; family Solirubrobacteraceae; genus Palsa-465. The sequence continues at coordinate 71,969 of CAVUSY010000007.1, read as the reverse complement.
GCCGACGAGCAGCTGGAGCGGATCGCGACGTTCTCGCGGGACATCGCCACGCGTGAGATGCAGGACATGTATCGCGAGCCGGTCAAGCCCGAGCTGATCGCTCGCCGGATCGCCGAGATAAAGGCCCACGGGGTGGTTGCCGCCGCGTCGCTGACGCCGCAGAAGGTGCGCTCGTACTACGAGGTGGCCCTCGAGGCCGGCCTTGACATCCTGGTGATCCAGGGCACCGTGGTCTCCGCCGAGCACGTCTCCCGGGACGAGAGCCGGCCGCCGCTGAACCTCAAGGAATTCATCCGCGAGCTGGCTCCGACGCCGGTGATCGTGGGCGGCTGCGCCTCCTACCACACCGGGCTGCACCTGATGCGCACCGGCGCGGCGGGCGTGCTGGTCGGGGTCGGTCCCGGCGCGATCTGCACCACGCGCGGAGTCCTCGGGATCGGCGTCCCCCAGGCGACGGCGATCGCCGACGTGGCCGCGGCGCGCTCTCAGCACATGCTCGAGACCGGCGACTACGTCAAGGTGATCGCCGACGGCGGGATGCGAAACGGTGGCGACATCGCCAAGGCGGTGGCCTGCGGCGCCGACGCGGTGATGCTCGGCTCGGCTCTGGCCCGCGCCTACGAAGCTCCCGGTCGCGGCTACAACTGGGGCATGGCCACCTTCCATCCGACGCTGCCTCGCGGCGCTCGAGTCGCGACCAAGCAGAACGGAACCCTCGAGGAGATCATCAGGGGTCCGGCCCGGGAGAACGACGGCACCTTCAACCTGATGGGCGGCCTGCGGACGTCGATGGCGACCTGCGGCTACCGGGATATCGCGGAGTTCAACCGTGCCGAGCTGATGGTGGCGCCATCCCTGCAGACCGAGGGCAAGCAGCTGCAGCGCGAGCAGGGAGTCGGCATGGGGGCGGGCAGCCGCGCGGCGACGGTCGGCGTCGCCGACTAGTGGCGACGGCCGCCAGCCCGCCGGTCACTACTCCGGCGGAGAGCGTGCGCGGCGAGGTGCCCGCGACCACTGATGAAGTGGTCGTGCTCGATTACGGCGGCCAGTACTCGCAGCTGATCGCCCGCCGGGTGCGAGAGTGCGGCGTCTTCTCCGAGCTGCTGCCCTTCCACGTCGGAGCGGCCGAGGTGGCCCGTCGCCGTCCCAAGGGCGTGATCCTGTCCGGCGGTCCGGCTTCGGTGTACGCGGAGGGGGCCCCGCCGCTAGAGCCCGCCCTGCTGGAGCTCGGCATTCCCGTGCTCGGGATCTGCTACGGCATGCAACTGCTCGCCCTCGAACTCGGCGGTCGGGTCGAGGGCGCCGAGATCGGCGAGTTCGGACGCTCCCGGCTGACCGTCAACGAGACGGGCCATCTGCTCGCCGGTACACCACGGGAGCAGACCTGCTGGATGTCGCACCGTGACACCGTTTTCTCCCCGCCGCCGGGGTTCTCCGCGCTGGCGTCCTCCACCGCGTCGCCGGTGGCCGCGTTCGAGTCGCGCGAGCGCGGGGTGTACGGGATCCAGTTCCATCCCGAGGTGGTGCACACCCCCTACGGGCAGAAGGTGCTGACCAACTTCCTCACCGACATCTGCGGCTGTGACCGGGACTGGAGCGCAGCGTCGGTGATCGAGGACCAGATCGAGCGGATTCGCGCCCAGGTGGGCGAGGGCCGGGCGATCTGCGGTCTCTCAGGCGGAGTCGACTCGAGCGTCGCGGCTCTGCTCGTGCACCGCGCGATCGGCGACAGGCTGACCTGCGTGTTCGTCGACCACGGGCTGATGCGCAAGAACGAGGGCGCCCAGGTGATCTCGGCCTTCCGCGACCACTTCCACGTGCCGCTGGTCGCCGTCGACGCGGCCGACCGCTTTCTCGAGCGCCTGCGCGGGGTCAGCGACCCCGAGCGCAAGCGCAAGGTGATCGGCGCGGAGTTCATCCGCGTGTTCGAGGAGGAGGCGGCCAAGCTCGACGATGTGCGGTTCCTGGTCCAGGGAACGCTGTACTCCGACGTGATCGAGTCGGGCGGGGGCACCGGGGCGGCGACGATCAAGTCCCATCACAACGTGGGCGGTCTCCCCGAGGACCTGGAGTTCAAGCTGGTGGAGCCCCTCCGGGCCCTGTTCAAGGACGAGGTGCGCAAGGTCGGTGCCGAGCTCGGCTTGCCCGAGCGCCTGGTCTGGCGCCAGCCGTTCCCGGGCCCCGGGCTGGCGATCCGGGTGGTCGGCGGCGAGGCCAGCCGCGAACGCCTGGACACGCTGCGCGAGGCGGACGCGATCCTGCAGGACGAGATCCGCCAGGCCGGCCTCTACCGCGAGCTGTGGCAGTCCTTCTGCGTGCTGCCGGACATCCGGACGGTGGGGGTGCAGGGCGACGAGCGGACCTACGGAAACGTGATCGCGATCCGCGCCGTGACCAGCGATGACGCGATGACCGCCGACTGGGCCCGGCTCCCCTACGACCTGCTGGAGCAGGTCGCCTCCCGGATGATCAACGAGATCCGGTCCGTGGGACGGGTCGTGCTCGACATCACGAGCAAGCCGCCCGGCACGATCGAGTGGGAATAGGGCCAATCGCCGGAGGCGATTTGGCCGGCGAGAAATCGCCGGAGGCGATTCTCCCGGCTAGCTTGACCCTCGACCTCTCGGCCGACTGCCTGCCGCGGCTAGTCGCCTCCGGGGCGGATCCCCGCCAGCGCCAGGATCGCGAGTACGTAGGGACCGAGGTCAAGAGGGAGCGCGGTGGGGTCGAAACCATGTCGCCGTCGCCAGCTCGCCCGCGTCCATCGTGACCTGCGGGGACGCCAGCCCGGCCGTGAAGCAGTACACCGTCTCGCTGCGGTGATAGATGGTGGCGCGTAGCTGGCCCAGCTCCGACCAGCTCGCCGACTCGATCCCCAGCTCCTCGCTCATCTCCCGCCGGGCCGTGTCCAGCGGCTGCTCGCCGCGCTTGACGCCGCCGCCGGGCAGTTCCCAGGCGCGGTTTCCGTACGTGTGGCGCACGAGCAGGATGCGATCCTCGTTGGTCAGCAGGCACTTGACGCCCAGCGAGGACGGGCGGCGAAGCAGCCAGCTGATGCCGCAGCAGGCGGTGCGCGATTCGGAAGAACAGCCGTCGGACGGGAACCGGAAACTGCATACCAGGAGCGTACGAGCTAGTCCCCCAGCCGATTCCCTATGATGGTGTGAAGCCGCGCGTCTGCCGCGCGGCTTGTGCGTGCCATGAAGACCTACGTAGCCAAACCATCAGATCGAGAGCGAAACTGGCTCGTCGTTGACGCGGCCGGGCTGACGCTCGGCAGGCTCGCGACGCAGATCGCCGATGCGCTGCGCGGTAAGCGCAAGCCGACCTACACCCCCCACATCGACACCGGCGACTTCGTGATCGTCGTCAATGCGGAGAAGATCTCGGTCACCGGCAAGAAGCGAACCGACAAGCGCTATTACCGGCACTCGGGCTATCCCGGCGGACTGAAGTCACGTTCGCTGGCCGAGATGCTCGATCGCCGGCCCGAGGAGGTCATCCGCCTCGCCGTGAAGGGCATGCTTCCCCGCAACCGCCTGGCGCGAAAGCAGCTGACCAAGCTCAAGGTCTACGCCGGTCCCGATCACCCGCACGCCGCCCAACAGCCGCAACCGATGGAGATTCAGCAGTGAGCGACGTCGAGCATCCCGAGGACGAGCAGCGAGACCAGGAGCCCCAGCCGGACCGGGAGCCCGAAGCCGCGGCGGAGCAGGTTCCCGCCGAGACCGCCGAGGAGCCCGCCGCCGAGGCGGCCGAGGAGCCTGCCGCCGAGGCGGCCGAGGAGCCCGCCGCCGAGCGCCGAGGTTCCCGCCGAGGCGGTCGAGGAGCCTGCCGCAGCCCCCGAGCCGTCCGCTCCCGAGGCGGCTGCAGCCTCCGAGCCGTCCCCCCCCGAGGCCGCCGCGGCCTCCGAGCCGTCCGCCCCCGAGGACGCCGACGAGGTCGAGCTCGCGCCCTGGCAGCGCCCCGAGATCCCCGGCGCCGACCTGGTGCCCGACATCGTCTCCGAGAGCGACGAGTTCCTCGACGCCGAGGCCCGCGCCGCCGCTGAGGCGGAGGCCGAGGAGGCTGCCCGCGGAGAGGATTCCGACTCCGAGGAAGTGGAGGCGCAGCCGATCGCCGACGCGGCGATCGACCTCGCCGCCGGTGCCCGTTACACCGCCACCGGCAAGCGCAAGACCGCGGTCGCGCGGGTGATCCTCAAGCCCGGCGACGGCACGTACTCGATCAACGGCAAGACGCTTGACGTGTTCTTCCCCCGCGCCACGCTTCAGCGGGTGATTCGCCAGCCGCTGGAGACGGTCGGCTACGAGTCCCGGATGGACGTGGTGGCGCGCATGCACGGCGGCGGCGTCGCGGCCCAGGCCGGCGCGCTGCGACACGGGATCTCGCGTGCGCTGCTGGTCGCCGATCCCAACCTGCGCGGCGAGCTCAAGCGCCGCGGCTTTTTGACCCGCGACCCCCGGGTCAAGGAGCGCAAGAAGGCCGGTCTGAAGAAGGCCCGTAAGCGGCCGCAGTTCTCCAAGCGCTGACCGCGCTTGAGCGCGATGCCGCGCCAGCTCTTCGGCACGGACGGAGTCCGCGGCCACGCCGGCGACTTCCTCACCGCGGAGATGGCGCTCGCGCTGGCCCGCGCCGCGGTGGGGCGAGCAGGAGCGCCGCGCCCTCAGGTGCTGATCGTGCGCGACACCCGCGAGTCAGGCGAGATGCTCGAGGCGGCGATCGCGGCCGGCGTCACGGCGGCGGGCGGGGACGCCCTGCTCGCGGGCGTCCTGCCCACCCCGGCCGCGCCGTTGCTGGTACGCCGTCACGGCCTTAACCTGGCCGCGGTCATATCCGCCTCGCACAACCCCTACCAGGACAACGGGATCAAGCTGTTCGCCGACGACGGCTTCAAGCTCGACGACGACAGCGAGCACGAGATCGAACAGGCGATGGGTCAACCCCCGGTGGCGTCGCCGCATATCGGCCGCGTGCGGCGCCTGCGGGGGGCGCTGGAGGACTACCTGGTGCTGCTGCATTCCCGCTTCGCCGGCCTCGATCTGAGCGGCGTCCGCGTCCTGCTCGACTGTGCCAACGGCGCCACCTACAAAGCCGCTCCCGAGATCTTCCGCCGGCTCGGCGCCGAGGTCGCGGTGATGAGCGATGAGCCCGATGGCCGCAACATCAACGACGGGTGCGGCTCGACTCACCTGGACGCGGTGATCGAGAACGTGAGCGCCGGCGGCTATGACCTCGCGTTCGCGTTCGACGGCGACGGTGACCGGGTGCTGGCCGTCGACGGCGATGGCCAGGTGGTGGACGGCGACGAGCTGATCGCTCTGGCCGCGCTGCACCTGCACCGCCATGACCGTCTGCCCGGCCGCGGCGTTGCGGTCACGGTGATGACCAACTATGGCTTTCACACTGCGATGCGGAGTGCCGGCGTCGACGTGGCGACGACCGCCGTCGGCGACCGCTATGTGCTTGACGAGCTGCGCCGGCGCGGCTGGGCCCTCGGTGGTGAGCAATCCGGACACATCATCGAGCTCAGCTTCGGGCCCGGCGGTGACGGAATCGCCAGCGCCCTGCTGACGCTGGAGGCCCTGGGGGGGCGAGACCTGCGTGAGCGTGACGCGATGCAGAAGCTGCCTCAGCGGTTGATCAACATCCGCGCCACCGACCGGGGGTCGCTGATCGCGACCATGGAGGCGGCCTCGCTGCTGGCCGCGATCGAACGCGAGCAGGCGAGCCTGAGTGGCCGCGGCCGGGTGCTGGTGCGCGCTTCGGGGACGGAGCCGCTGATCCGGGTGATGGTCGAAGCGCCCAGCGACCAGGAGACCGACGCCGTGTGCGCCCGTTTGACCGAGGTCGTGAGGGCCGCGCTGGGCCCGCAGCTTCATCAGGGTTAAAGTCCCCCGTCCGTCCAGCCGTCAAGGTCGGCTGGTGGGGCGGATGGCCGAAACGTTTGAATCAAGCGCGACCTAGGAGGGTTGACCCATGTGCGGCATCGTCGGCTACGTCGGCCCCAGAAACGTACGCGCTCTGGTCCTCGCCGGGCTGGAGAAGCTCGAGTACCGCGGCTATGACAGCGCCGGCATCTCGGTGCTGTCCGGCGACGGCGTCGACGCCGTGCGAGCGGTCGGGAACCTCAGTGCTCTGCGGGCGGCGATCGAGGACCGCGACGCGACGCGCGCGGCGGCTCCGGCACCGCGAGGTCTGGCCGTGGCCGAGCGTCCGCCGCTGGGAACGGGGATCGGACATACGCGGTGGGCGACTCACGGCCGCGTCACCGAGGAGAACGCCCATCCGCACTACGACACGACCGACAGCGTCCACATCGTCGTCAACGGGATCGTCGAGAACTACATCGCGCTGAAGGCCAAGCTCCTGGAGGAGGGGGCGATGTTCACCTCGGAGACCGACGCCGAGGTGATCGCCCATCTGGTGGCCCATCACTACGACGGCGACCTCCTGGAAGCCGTACGCGCAGCGTACGCTCAGCTGCGCGGCCACTACGCCTTCGTGGCGATGACCGCCCATGAGCCCGGCCTGCTGATCGGCGCGCGCCGGGAGTGCCCGCTGATCGTCGGCCGCGGCGACGGCGAGCAGTTCATCGGCTCGGCCATTCCCGCCTTCCTGCGCGAGACCCGGCGCGTGCAGTACATGAACGACGACGAGCTGGTCGCGCTCCGGAATGACGGGGTCCAGTTCTTCACCCCGTCCGGTCAGCCGGTGGAGCGCGAGATCGTCGAGATCGACTGGGACGAGGAGACGGCCGAGAAGCAGGGCTACGAGACGTTCATGCTCAAGGAGATCTACGAGCAGGCCGACGCTGTCGCCGAGACCATCGGCGAGCGCGCCGCGCGCGGCTGGGGGATCGACCTCGGCGACCTCGGGTCGATTGACGACGACATGCTCAAGCGCGTCCGGCGGATCGTCATCGTGGCCTGTGGCACCGCCTACCATGCCGGCCTGATCGGGCGTTACGCGATCGAGCAGTGGGCCCGCGTTCCCGTCGACGTCGACGTCGCCTCCGAGTACCGCTACCGCGATCCGATCGTCGGGCCCGGATGATCTCGTGATCGGCATCTCGCAATCCGGCGAAACGGCCGACACGCTGGCCGCGATGCGGACGGCACGCGCCGGCGGCGCCGCCGTGCTGGCCCTGACCAACGTGATGGGCGCCCAGGCCACCCGGGAGGCCGATGGCGTCCTGTACACCCGGGCCGGGCTGGAGATCGGCGTAGCCGCGACCAAGACCTTCGTCAGCCAGATCACCGCCATGTACCTGCTGGCCCTGCGGTTGGCGGAGGTCCGCGGCACCATGGGACGGCCCGAGCTGAAGCCGGTGATCTCCGATCTCAAGCGGCTGCCGCACATGATCGCCGAGCTGCTGGAGCACGACGTGACCAACATCGAGTCGATCGCGCGAGCCAATTATCAGGCCAAGTTCTTTCTCTATCTCGGTCGTCACATCGGGCTGCCGGTGGCGCTCGAAGGTGCGCTGAAGCTCAAGGAGATCTCCTACATCGCCACCGACGCCTACGCCGCGGGTGAGATGAAGCACGGGCCGATCGCGCTGCTGGACGACAACACTCCCGTGGTGGTGGTGGCGACCGATTCGCCGGTCCTGGAGAAAGTGGTCTCCAACATCCAGGAGGTACGCGCGCGGGGCGCGCGGGTGATCGTGGTGGCGACCGAGGGCAACGAGGAGATCGTCCAGCACGCCGACGAGGTGATCCGGGTCCCGCGGACCGACTGGATGCTGGCGCCGCTGCTGGCGGTCATCCCGCTGCAGCTGCTGGCCTACAACATCGCCCGCCTGCGCGGCCTCAACGTCGACCAGCCGCGCAATCTGGCCAAGACCGTCACGGTGGAGTGAGCGCCAGAGCGCGTGGGGTCTGACTCGTGACGCCTTCAGTCGGCATCGATCTGCTCGAGATCGAGCGCCTCGAGCGTGCCCTGGAGCGTCGTCCGCGCCTGGCGCAGCGACTCTTCACCGACGGTGAGCGAGCCTACGCCGGTGCCCGCGCTCGCCCCGGTCAACACCTGGCGGCCCGGTTCTGCGCCAAGGAGGCGGTGGCCAAGGCGCTGGGGCTGACGGCGTGGAGCTTCTTGGATATCGAGGTCGTCTCGGCTGAGGGCGCCCCGAGCGTGGCGCTTCACGGCGCCGTCGCCGAGCGCGCCGCCGAGCTCGGAGTCGAGGTCAGCCTGTCGCTCACCCACACCTCCCGGGACGCGGGCGCGATCGCGATCGCATCAGGCGCAGCGGGCGCGGGCGCGGGGGCACGTCCAGACTCCCTTCCCGGTGCACCATGACCGGGCTGCCCGGCTGGCTGGACCCCCTGCTCGACGCCGAGCAGCAACGCGCCACCGATGCATGGGCGATCGAGCAGCTCTCGATCCCCGGGATCGCGCTGATGGAGCGCGCCGGCGCGGGTCTCACCGAGGTCGTCGATGAGCAGGCGCCCGAAGGGCGCGTGGCGGTTGTGTGCGGCAAGGGCAACAACGGCGGCGACGGGCTCGTCACGGCGCGGATGCTGCGTGAGCGCGGACGCGACGTGGACGTGCTTCTGCTGGCCGACGCGGAAGAGCTCCGCGGCGACGCGCGCACCAACCTCGAGCGCCTGCACGGGCCGCCCCCGCGACGATTCCAAGCCGCTGCCCTGACCGGCGCCGCGGCGATCGTCGACGCGATCCTCGGCACCGGATTCTCCGGACACGCCCCGCGAGCCGGCGCTGGGCGCGATCGAAGCCATCAACGCGGCGGGGGACGCGGGAACGGTGGTGATCGCCTGCGACGTCCCCAGCGGCGTCGACGCTTCGACCGGCGAGGTGGCCGGAGCCGCCGTACGCGCGGCCGCGACGGCTACCTTCGGCGCGGGCAAACCGGGGCTGTGGATCGCGCCGGGAAAGGACCACGCCGGCGGGGTGACCGTGGTCGACATCGGGATCCCCGCCCGCAACGCGGGGCAACCGGGGTCCGGGGCTCCGGCCCAGCCGACCATCGGCCTGATCACGGAGGCGGTGCTCGATGTGATCCCGCGGCGGGGCCGCGATTCCACCAAGTTCGCGGCCGGCAGCGTGCTCGTGTGCGGAGGGTCGCTGGGGCTCACCGGCGCTCCCTGCCTTGCCTCCGAGGCGGCGATGCGGGCCGGAGCGGGCTACGTCACGGCGTTAGTGCCGCGCTCGCTGAATCCGATCTTCGAGCTGCGCCTGCTCGAGGTGATGACCGTGGCGCTGCCAGACAGTGACGGATCCATCCAGTCAGACGCAGCCGAGCTCGTGCTTGAGCGCTCCGCGCGCTCTGACGCGCTGGTGCTCGGTCCCGGCCTCGGTCGCGAGCCGGGCACCGTGGAACTGGCCCGGGATCTCGCCGCTCGCGTCGAGCTACCGCTGCTGCTCGACGCCGACGGCCTCAACGCCCACGCCGAGCGGCTGCAGTCGCTGGCCGAGCGTCGGGCCGGCACGGTACTCACCCCGCACGCCGGTGAGCTGGGACGGTTGCTCGGCTGCGAGAGCGCGGAGGTGCAAGCCCACCGACTGGCGAGCGCTCGGCGCGCCGCCTCCCTGGCCCGCGCGATCGTGGTGCTCAAGGGCGACGACACGATCGTCGCCGCTCCCGACGGGCGCGTCGGCGTGAGCCGCGGCGGTACCTCGGCGCTGGCCACGGCCGGCACCGGCGACGTGCTCTCCGGGGTGATCGGCGCCTATCTGGGCAAGCGCATGGATCCCTTCACGGCGGCCTGCGCCGGCGTGTTCGTGCATGCCCAAGCGGGACGGCTGGCGGCGCGGACCATCGGTCCCGAGGGCGTGATCGCCCGGGACGTGATCGAAGCGCTGCCGCGCGCCCGGGTCGCAGGCGCCTGACGCGATGGCGCTGCGCGCGCTGGCTCGCGTGAACCTCGCCGCGATCGAGCGCAATGTCAGCCGACTGCGCGCCGGTCTGGGTGCCGGCGCACAACTGTGTGCGGTGGTCAAGGCCAACGCGTCTGGTCACGGTGCGGTGCCCGCGGCACGCGCCAGCCTCGCCGGCGGGGCGACGATGCTCGCGGTGGCGACCGCGCTCGAGGCGGCGGAGCTGCGTGCCGCCGGGATCGGCGCGCCCGTACTGGTGATGGGGGCCATCAGTGCGGAGGAGCTGCCGATCGCCCTGGAGGCGCGGGCCGAGCTGGTGGCCTGGAGCGATCGCTTCGTCACCGATCTCGCCGCGTTGGCCACATCGCCGGTGAGGCTTCACGTCAAGCTCGACACCGGTATGGGACGGCTCGGCACGCGGGATCTGCAGGAGGCCTTCGGGGTCGCTGAACGGGTGCTGGCCGGCGACTCGCGTCTGCGGCTGGCCGGTGCCATGACCCACTTCGCGACCGCCGACGACGATCCTGATTTCGTCGCCGCCCAGCTCGCAGCATTCCAGCCATTCGTGGCCGAGCTGCGGCGCCGGGTCGGGGGCCTGGTGGTCCACGCCGCCAACAGCGCCGCCACGCTGCGCGAGCCGCGGAGTCATTTCGACCTGGTGCGATGCGGGATCGCGATCTACGGTTGTGACCCCATGAACTCAGATCCCGACCCCCACGGCCTCGAGCCGGCGCTGGAGCTGACCTCCTACGTGGCGGCGGTGAAGCTGGCCCGTCCGGGGGCCAGCGCGGGATACGGTCGGCAATTCGTGGCCGAGCGGGACACCTGGATCGCCACCGTGCCCATCGGCTATGCCGACGGCGTCCGGAGGGCGCTGTCGAACAACTGCGACATCCTGATCGAGGGTCGCCGGTATCCGCTGGTCGGGACGGTGAGCATGGACAACGTCACCGTCGCGCTCGGCGCGGAGCCCACAGCCGCCGTCGGCGCGCACGCCACGATCATCGGTCGCGATGGGGAGCAGCGTCAGACGGTCGAGGATCTCGCCAACCGCTTGCGCACCGTTGCGCACGAGGTACTGTGCGGGATCTCGGCTCGGGTGCCGCGCGAATATCACCGCGACGGCGAGCCGGCGCGGTGACCGAGCCGCTGAAGAGTTTGGCCGGGATCGCGCCCGAGGCGTGGCTGGTGGGGGGCGCGCTGCGCGACCGTCTGCTGGGGCGCACGACCACCGACTTCGACATCGCCGTGGCGGGGCCCAGCGAAGCCGAGCGCGTGGCTCGGGCGCTCGGCCGGGCCGCGGGCGGGGTCTGCGTTCGAGCTCTCCGCGGCGTTCGGCGCCTGGCGGGTGGTGGCCCACGATCGCACCTGGCAGCTGGACGTGATGCCGCTGGAGGGGGACACGATCGAAGCCGATCTCAGCCGTCGTGACCTGACCGTCAACGCGATCGCGCAGACGGTCGGCCGAGGCATGGGGCTGGTCGATCCCTTCGGGGGCATCGAGGACCTGCAGGCGCGGCGGCTGCGGATGGTGTCCGAGGACGCCTTCGATCGCGACCCGCTGCGGACCCTGCGCCTGGCGCGACTGGCCTGCGAGCTGGACTTCGAGGTCGAGCCCGAGACCCGCCGGCGCGCCCGGGCCAGCGCCCCCGGCTTGGAGGAGGTGGCCCCGGAGCGGGTGTTCGGCGAGCTCAAGCGAGTGCTCAGCGCCGAACGGGCGCTCGACGGTCTCACGCTGATGGACGCCACCGGCGCCACCGATGCCGTCCTGCCCGAGCTCGTGGCACTGAGGGGGATCGAACAGAGCCGCTTTCACCACCTCGACGTCGCCCAGCACACCCGCGCGGTCCTGGCCGAGACGATCGCCCTCGCACACGATCCCGAGCCGATCTTCGGCGCCGACAGCGAGGCGCTGCGAGAGCTGCTCGACATGCCTCTGGCCAACGAGCTGACACGGGGCGACGCGCTGCGCTTCGGAGCGCTGCTGCACGACATCGCCAAGCCCCAGACGCGAGGGGAGACCCCGGAGGGCAGGGTGACCTTCATGGGGCACGACGAGGCCGGGGCGCAGCTGTCCCGGGAGATCCTGATGCGGCTACGGGCCTCTGAGCGGCTGGCCGGTCACGTTGCGGGGCTGACCCGCCACCACCTGCGGCTGGGGTTCCTGGTCCACGAGATGCCGCTGAGCCGCCACGCGGTCTACCAGTACCTGAACGCCTGCTCCCCGGTGCAGGCCGACGTGACCCTGCTGAGCGTCGCTGACCGCCTCGCCACCCGCGGCGACGACTCAGAGCGGGCCATCGCCCGGCACCTGGAGCTCGCTCGGCAACTGCTCCGGGAGGCGCTGGCATGGACCGCCAACCCACCACGGCCACCGGTGCGCGGCGATGCGCTGTCGCAAGCGCTCGGGCTGAGGCCGGGTCCTGAGGTCGGGGAGCTGCTGTCCGCCCTGGAGGAGGCCAGCTTCGCCGGCGAGGTATCCACGCCCGAGGAGGCGATCGAACATGCCAGGCGCCTGATCGGCCGGGACGGGTAAGCTGCGCGCGATGCGCGATCCCGATTGCCTGTTCTGCAAGATCATCGCCGGCGAGCTGCCATCGCAGATCGTCGACGAAGACGAGCGGACCGTGAGCTTCATGGACATCAGCCCCGCCACCCGCGGGCACGCGCTGGTCGTTCCGCGCCGCCACGCCGCGAATCTGCTGGAGGTCGATTCCGAAGATCTGTCGGCGACGGTGATCGCCGCCCAGCGGCTGGCCCGCAGGGCGGTCGAGCGCCTCGGCGCGGACGGAGTCAACCTGCTGAACTCGTGCGGACCGCTGGCCTGGCAGACCGTGTTTCACCTGCATTTTCACGTCATACCGCGCTACGAGGGAGATCCGCTGCGGTTGCCTTGGGTACCGACGCAGGGGGATCCCGACGAGATCGCCGCGGCGGCCGAGCAGCTTCGATGAGCTCCGGCGTCCCAGTGGGCCTCGAGCGCGAGGATGGCCTGGCGATCGTGACCTTCGACTCGCCGCCGCTGAATCTGTTCGATCGCGCCATGGAGGCGGGGCTGGTGTCCACGCTGGCCGAGCTCGAGGCCGATCAGCCGCGAGCCGTGCTGTTCCGCGCCGTCGGGCGGGTGGTCAGCGGTGGGGTGGACGTGTCGCTGTTCGCGGCCCTGTCGGGGCCCGATGAGGCCACGCGCACGTTCGAGCAGCTGGTGGCGCTGGCGCGACGGGTGCAGTCGCTTCCCTGCCCCACCGTGTTCGCCGCTCATGCGCTCTGCCTCACCTGGGCGTTTGAGCTGGCGCTGGCCTGCGACCTGATCGTCGCCGCTGAGTCAGCGAGTTTCGGGCTGGTGGAGAAGGTGATCGGTCTGACCCCCGCGATGGGAGGGACCCAGCGTCTGGCCGAGCGGGCCGGGAGCGGCCGCGCCCGCGAGTTCGTGATGACCGGCGGACGCTACGGCGCCGCCGAGCTGGAACGCTGGAACGTCGTCAACCGGGTGGCGCCCGACGAAGGTTTCGATGCCGCCGCACACGAGCTGGCGCGGGAGCTGGCGGCCGGCCCGACGATGGCCCACGCCGCGACCAAGCAGGTGATCCGCGACTTTGGCGAGGGCGGCGTGGAGCTCGCCAACGATCGGGTGGCCGCCGTCGCCGGTGACCTGTTCGCCACCGAGGATCTCCAGAATGCGGTGCGCTCCTTTCTGGAGCATGGCCCGGGCCACGCCACGTTCGAAGGGCGCTGAGCGTCGCGTCGGCGGCCTCGGATGCACCGAGGTCCAGATTGAGGCCATCAGGCAGGCGAGCACGCCGCCTGCCTGATACTTTTTTCGGCGTTCGGTCGGGCTCCGCCGGCGCCCGACGTCAGTTCGAGAGCAAGTGCGCCGAAGGGAAGTCCCATGGCAACGGGTAGCGTCAAGTGGTTCAGCGACGACAAGGGATTCGGGTTCATCACGCCCGATGACGGCGGTCGCGATCTGTTCGTTCACTTCACCGGCATAAACGGGGACGGGTACCGATCGCTGCCCGAAGGCTCCAAGGTCTCCTACGAGGAGGAGGCCGGGCCCAAGGGTCCGAAGGCCATAAACGTCACTAAGCTCTAGACCGCGGCGCGTCCGGGGTCGCGACTGCGGACCTGATCTCAGCGGTCAGATCGCCTCCTCGGCGGTCGCCGGAGGAGGTCAGGCGCAACTTGCCGTGCCCGGATCGTGTTCAATGAAGATGATGAAACGATTCTCGCTGCTATCCGCAGGATTGCTCGCGACTGCGCTGACGCTGACGCTGGGCCCCGCCGCCGCCGCGGCCAAGATCGTCGAGCTCGGTCAGACCTCGACACCGGTCAGCTCGCCGTCATGCCCGAGAGGCGTCTCGGCGTCGCAGTGCTTCATCATCCTCGCCCGCACTACGGCGGTTCAGACGATCAGCGACGGGGTGACGAATCCGACCACGGTCAAGCAGGACGGCTGGATCGTGGCCTTCACGGTCGGCCTGTCGCAGCTTTCCTCCAACGCGACGACGGAAAAGAAGTACCTGCACACGCTGGACAGCGCCTTCGGCGGCACGCCTCAGCTCGCGGTCACGGTGCTCAAGCCAGGCCCCAGGAACCAGTACACCGTCGCCGCCCAGAGCCCCATCTACCACCTGATCCCGTTCCTGGGCCAAGTCTTGCAGGAGCCCCTGTCGCTGCCGCCCTCCTTCACCACCTTCACGGCGCTGCCGGTCAAGAAGGGCGACGTGATCGGCCTCACGGTCCCCACCTGGGCGCCCGTCCTGACCTACAACCTGAGCGGGACGAAGTTCGCCTACCGCCAGAGCCGGACGACCAACTGCAAGGTCGCAGCCGGGTCGGAGACCGCGCAGCTCACGGTCGGCGCGAGCACCCGCTACCTGTGTGATTACACCGGAACGCGGGTCCAGTACACCGCGACCGAGGTCACCAACACGTCCTACCCCAAGTCATACGTCCACGGCGGCCGGCGGGGCTGAGCCGGTCAGCAGGCGCCGGGGTTCTGCTGACAGAACGCCGAGCCGAGCCCGGCGCCACCGTTGGTGCCGGCGCCGCCGGTTGTGGCGGCGCCGCCGCCCCCGGCTCCGGTGCCACCCGACGTCCCGGTGCCAGCACTGCCGCTGGTGCCCGTGCCGGCGCTGGTGCCGGTGCCGCCGCTGGTCCCGGTCCCCGCGCTGGTCCCCGTGCCGGCGCTCGTCCCGGTCCCCGCGCTGGTGCCGGTTGCAGAGCTAGAGGTGGTGGTCTTCGTGGTGGTGCCGGAGCCGCTCGTGGTCGCCGTGGCGCCACCGGTCACCGCCGAGGTGGGGACGGTGAACGGCGGGGCGCCGGCGGTGTCGGTGGTGCCCGTGTTGCCGCCACCGCAGGCGGTCACGCCCAGAGCCAGCGCGAGGGCGGCGGCGGCCGTAGCGGGGAGCCTCAGCCTCTTCACGAAAGGCTTCATCTCAGCTCTGGCGCCTGCCGTCTCAGGAGCCCAGCGGCTCCATGCGCCGGCCGCAGTAAGGACAGTCGTTGAGGTCCTTCTGGGCCAGCTGGTCGCACCAATTGCAGAAGCGCAGGTTCTCGACCATCCACGGCAATTCCGACGGGGTGGGGGCCAGCGGCAGCAACTCTGCCACGACCTCGAGCTCCTCGCCGGTCTCCCGGTCCAAGTAGATCTGATCCGGCTCGGCTTCGATGATCACTTCGCGACCGGTGGAGGGCGTCCGCATCCGGTACTTCTGGCGCGTCCTCATTGCGCCGCATCCTACCAGCGGCCCAGACGGCACCGAATCCCGGGACCTCCACGGCGGCGCGGCGATGCCGCGTGCTTGGATAGAGTGCCGCCCCGAGCGTATGGTGAAAGCCCTCGCACGAGCCCCCCGGAGCCTCGCCGCCATGATCCCCAGCGTGTTCCTGGTGGTGGCGCTGGGCGGGTGCGCGCTGAAGCATCCCACCGCCAACGTCGTATCCGGCAAGCAGCTGTTCGTGGCCAAATGCGGCGCCTGTCACACGCTCAGCCACGCCGCCACGGCGGGCGTCGTGGGGCCGAATCTGGATGATGCGTTCAAGCAAGACCGCGTGGACGGCGTCAAGAGCACGTCGATCCAGGGACTGGTCGACTACTGGATCCGCTTCCCCAACCTCCAGGGCGCCATGCCGGCGATGCTCTACAAGGGCCAGCAGGCCCAGAACGTCGCGGCCTACGTGGGGCTCGTGGCGGGACTCCCGGGCCAGGACACCGGCGCTCTGGCGACCGCGGTGGCGCAGGTCAACCAGAAGCCCGCGTCCGAGAAGAACGGAACGCTTGAGATCGACGCCGATCCGACCGGCCAGCTGAAGTTCCTGGCCTCGAGTGCCACGGCTACGCCCGGCACGGTTACGATGCGCATGAAGAACGCCTCCTCGACGCCGCACGACATCGCGATCACCGGCAACGGCGTCAACAAGATCGGACCGGTCGTGACCAACGGCGGCGTCTCCAGCTTCAGCGTCGCTCTGAAGCCGGGCAAGTACACGTTCTACTGCTCGGTCCCGGGCCACCGTGCCGCCGGCATGGTCGGCACCATGACCGTCAAGTAGTCAGTCGTCAGCCGGTCGGCGCGCCGGCTGCGCCGCCCCGCAGCCGCTCCCAGAGCTCGTCGCCGTGGCCGGACGCCACGGCGCGCTGGGCGCGACGCTCATCGAGTTCGATCCCGTGCTCGCTGGCGTAGTCGAGCAGCTCCTGGCGCTGCTCGTTCTGGCGGGCGACCCGCATGAACAGCCAGCAGAACAAGCCGATCGTGAGGAAGCTCTCCTCCACCATCATCAGGCCGCCCGCCGCCACCTGGTCGGCCACCGGGCTGATATGCCAGTGGGCGTCCCCCGGGCCGTAGTAGGGGTAGAACACCGAACCCGAGAAGATCATCGCGTTGGCCAGCACGGTCCCGATCAGCCGAACCGCGACGATGTACACCAGCCGCGCGGCGTTGGAGAACCACTGCGGCTTGGGCAGCGGCCCGAGCAGGGCCATCCACACCGCGATTCCGAACGCCAGGAAGGTGGCGTGCTCAAGCGCATGCAGCGCGTCGTGGCGCAGTGCCGCCTGGTAGGCGGCGGGAATGTGCCAGACGTAGAAGTTGACCGCCCAGGCGACGATCGCCACCACTGGATGGCTGAGCACCCGCAGGGGGGAGAGGACCCGGTTGCGCAACAGCGGCGCCATCATCGGCCCGGTCAGACCGAGCACCAGGAGCAGCGCCGCGATGTCGCCGATCAGCAGGTGCTCGGCCATGTGGGCGACCAGGAGCTGGTCCGACAGGGTGTCGACCGGCGGGCTGACCGCCACCAGGAGCACCAGCAGGCCGGCGGCGTAGCAGACCCGGCGCCAGGCGGGCACGGGCCGGTGCTGTTGCGCCAGGGTCCGGGCCCGCAGGTGATACGGGATCCAGCTCAGCAGCACCACCAGCGGCAGTCCGATGCTCTGGACGGGAGCGACGGCGAACGGGACGGAGATCACCGCCACGGCAGGAGGGGAAGAGCGGCGGCGCGGAGCAGGCGGACCATCGCTACAGAGTTTGCACCAGCGCCACGATCAGCAGGATCAGCGCCACCGCGCCGACCACCCAGATCAGGAAGCCGAACGCGTCCGCCTCGGAGCGCAGCGGGTTGGGCGGATGCTTCATGACCCCGAAGCTCAGAGAACGTAGACCGAGGCGTAGACGACCACCCACATGACGTCCACGAAATGCCAGTAGATGCCCGGCACTTCCATTCCCTGATGATGCTCGGCCGAGTAGTGGCCGCGGAAGGCACGGACCGTCACCATCAGCAGCGCGCAGAGACCGATGAACACGTGGGCGCCGTGGAGTCCGGTGAGCGCGTAGAAGATCGTTCCCTGGGCGCTGTCGTGGGGCGCGAAGCCGATGTGGATGTACTCATTGATCTGAATGGTCAGGAACGTCAAGCCGAGCAGGAACGTGGTCACCATCCCGGCCCGGAGCCCGAAGCGGTTGCCGCTCTTGATCGACACCAGGGCCCAGTGAATGGTGAGCGACGACGACAGCAGGATCGCCGTGTTGATTCCCGCCACGGCCTCCGGGAGGTGGGTCCCCGGCGCCGGCCAGGGATCGTGGGTGACCACGCGGATGAAGAAGTAGGCCGTGAAGAACGCCCCGAAGATCATCACCTCGGAGATGATGAACAGCATCATCCCCAGCGTCGGCGCCTCCACGCGGGAGGAGCGGTGAGCCGGGGGCGGCCCGTGGTGGGGCTCGGCGTGAGCGATCGACGCGGCTTCCATTGGCTTCTCCTAGGCGCTCGCTCGAGCGGGGTCGCTTTGCACCACGTGATCCACTTCCTTGCCGGTCGCGTTGCGAACGCGCTGGATCAGGTCGGCGCGCAGCCAGCCCGACTTGGTCTCGGCAAAGGTCGAGATGATTATGTCGTCGACGCGGAAGGTCTGCAGCGAGTTCATGATCGCGGTGTACGGATCGGGGTCGCCGATCATCCCGGCCGCGAACAGGCCCGCCTCGCGCACGCGCCCCAGCACCAGGGCCAGGCGCGTGCGGGCGCGCCGGGTGGCGTTGCCGTCGCCGCCCTCCTGGGGCACCACGACGACAAACAGCCGGCCGCGCTTGTCCTCCTCCGAGGAAACCTTGGCCTTCAGCGCGTCGAGCAGTTCGTTGCCGCTGGCGGTGCGATTGGCCACGACGAGCGTGACGCGGAAGGGCAGTCCCTCGTTGTCGATGTCGGCCACCACATGCTGGACGGGTAGCCCGGAGGCCTGACTGACCCGGTCTATCAGGTCCCGCCGCATCCACCCCGAGCGCGTCTCGGGATAGGTGGAGATGATGATCTCGTCGGGTTCGTACTCGCTGACGGCGTCCATTGTGGCGGCGTACGGATCCGGGTCGCCGACCTCGCCGACCGCCTCGATTCCCTCTGACCGCACGAAGCCGAGCGCGAGATCGACGCGAGCTTGGGCGGCGTCGAAGACGTGGTCGGCGTAGATCACATAACCGGCGCGGGGCCTGGTCTGCGGCACGCAGAGGACAAAGCGGACGTCGCCCTCGGCCACCTTGGCCCGAACCGCCTCGATCAGGGCCCGGCCGCCGAGGGTCTCGTTGGCTACGACGAGCACCGTCTTCATTCGCGGCTCTCCTGGCTGGTTCGGGACGGCACCCCTGCCGCCACGGGCTTGGCCTCGGCCGGAGGCTTGAAGATGCCGTGGACCGCTCCGGGAACGCCGTATTCGTAGGGACCGCCGACGACGGTGGGAACGGCGTCGAAGTTGAAGATCGGCGGCGGCGAGGAGACCTGCCACTCGAGGGTCAGCCCGCGCCAGGGGTTCGCTGCGGCCCGCGGCCCGGACCGCCAGCTGGAGACCATGTTCCACAGGAAGACCAGGGTGCTCAGCCCGAGGATGAACGAGGAGAGCGAGATGAACAGGTTCCAGGCGGCGAACTTCGCGGCGTACTCCGCCACGCGGCGCGGCATGCCCTGGATCCCGATGATGTGCATGGGCCCAAAGGTCAGGTTGAAGAAGATGAACGTCGTCCAGAAGTGCCACTTGCCGAGACGGTCGTCGAACATCCGGCCGGTCATCTTCGGGAACCAGTAGTAGACGCCGGCGAAGATCGTGAACAGCGACCCGCCGAACAGCACGTAGTGGATATGGGCGACGATGAAGTAGGTCTGGCTGACGTGGATGTCGAAGGGGATCATCGCGAGCATGATTCCGCTGATTCCGCCGAGCGTGAACGTCGACAGGAAGCCGAGCGCGAACAGCATCGGCGTGTCGAGGTGCAGGACCCCTCGCCACAGCGTGGCCAGCCACGAGAAGACCTTGATCCCGGTGGGGATGGCGATGATCGCCGTGGTGATCATCATCGGGATCCGGATCCAGGACGCCATTCCGGAGACGAACATGTGATGCGCCCAGACGGTGAAGCCAAGCACCACGATCGCCAGCAGCGAGAACGCCATCATCCGGTACCCGAAGATCGGCTTGCGGGCCTTGACCGCGATCACCTCCGAGATGATTCCGAACCCGGGCAGCATCATGATGTAGACGGCCGGGTGTGAGTAGAACCAGAAGACGTGCTGGTACATGATCACGTTCCCGTTTCGCCCAGCCCCCACGAACGCATCGAAGAAGTGGAAGTGCAGCGATGTGTCGAGCAGCACGAAGAACTGCGAGGCGGCGATGAACGGCGTGGCGATCACCACCAGCAGCGAGGTCGAGAAGTTCGCCCACACCAGTAGCGGCATCCGGAAGAAGCTCATCCCCGGCGCGCGCATGGTGATGATCGTGACCAGGAAGTTCAGCGCCGTGAAGATCGACGAGAACCCGGCGAACTGCACCGCGATGGTGAAGAACAGCTGCCCGATCGGCATGGTGGTCGACAGGGGTGCATAGGCGGTCCAGCCGGCCGCGAACGAGCCTCCCGGAGCCAGGAAGCTCATCAGCATCATGATCCCGCCGATCGGCAGCAGCCAGAACGAAAGGGCGTTCAGGCGCGGGAACGCCATGTCCGGCGCCCCGATCATCAACGGCAGCACGAAGTTCGCCAGCCCGGCGAAGACCGGGATCACGAACAGGAAGATCAGCAGGGTGGCGTGGACCGAGAAGACGCCGTTGTACTGCTCCGGGGTGAGGAACTGCATCCCCGGCTTGGCCAGCTGAGCTCGGATCAGCATCGCCAGCAGGCCGCCCACCAGCAGGAAGAAGAACGAGGTGACGGTGTACTGGATGCCGATGACCTTGTGGTCGGTGTTGACCTTGAAGTAGTCCCGCCAGGTGTGGGCGCCGTGGTCGTCGTGGGTGTCCGGACGGGTGGGCCGCCCCGCGGCCCAGTAGAGCCAGTAGTCGCACGTGCCGATCCCGAGCAGGAAGCCGGCCGGGACCGCGAACAGCGCGACGATCGTGATGGCATGGCCGTCGATCACCGGGTGCTGGTGCATCAGGAACCTGATCAGCACGGTCAGCCCGAACGCGAATGCGAATCCGATGACGCTGCCAAGGGCTGCCCGGTACCAGCCGGCCGGACGGAGCTTTGCCGGAAGGGCCATCAGCTCTCCTCCTTCACTTTACGGTCGCGGTCTGACTTCGCGTGACGAGCATCGGAGCCGCTCACTTTGTCACGCTCGAGAGGAAGTTGACGAGTGCCTGAAGCTGGGTCGGGGACAGCGTGGTGCCGAAGTTCGAAGGCATCACGCCCGCGTGGTAGCCGGCCGGCAGATAGGCGTAGGGCTTGACGATCGCAGTGTTGATGCACTGGCTCAGCGTCTTGCCGCGGACTTTCATCGAGGCGGCGCTGGCACAGTCGCCAGCCAGCTTCTGGGTCAGGTTGGGCCCGACGGTGCCGGTGGTGCCGGCGGCGCCCAGCGTGTGACAGCTGCCGCAACCACCGGCTCCGACGAACACGGCCTTTCCGGCGGCGGCGGTGGTGGAGGCGCCGGCGTTGGTTGAGCTGCTGGGGGCACTGCCCGCACCGGGGATGCCGGGCTGCGCCGCCGCGGCCGGCGGCGTCCCCACCGGCGGCGGCCCGTTGGGCTTCTGCGAGCTCAACCAGGTCTTGAACGCGGCCGGGGACACCACACGCACGCTCGCGCGCATCAGCGAGTGCCCGGCGCCGCACAGTTCCGTGCACTCAGCGGGGTAGTTGCCGAGCCGCGTCGGCGTGACCCGCAGGTCGGTGGTGATGCCGGGGACAGCATCGATCTTCTCGGCGAATTCGGGCACGAACATGCTGTGGATGACGTCCAGCGAGCGAAGGTGGAACAGGACCGGCTGGCCGCGGGGCAGATACAGCGTGGGGGAGACGATCTGCTGCTTGCCGTGGTTCTGCGGGTAGGAGAACTCAAACGCGAACTGGCGCTCGGTGACGTTGACCAGCATGGCCTGGGGGTGGGCCTTCTCGTTGCTGCGCAGCACTGCGTAGGCGTAGGTGCAAAGGCCCAGGATGAGGATCGCCGGCAGCGCGGTCCATACCACCTCCAGGCGGGTGTTGCCGTGGATCGGGGGTCCGTCCTTCTCCTCTTCCCCCGGCTTCATCCGGAATTTCCACACCGAATACAGCACCACCGTCTCCACCAGCACGAAGATCGGCACCGAGACGATCAGCAGGACGTCGTACAGCGTGCGGAAGTTGTGCGCCTGCCCGGAGGCGTCGGACGGGAACCACGGGATGATCAGCGCCACCGGGATCCCGATCGCAATGGCGATCCCCCCGATCACGAGCATCTGCAACAGGGGGCTCTTACGCACCGTAATTTCCTGGGCCCGCGAGCATCAAACCACGGGGCATCCTATGGGTTCCGCGCGACAAACGGCGTCGGCAGACAACCCGTTCGGTAAGCTCGATTATGATTGCGTCAATCGTTGCAAACTATGTCGGGAGGCGTCGTGCTCGTTAGGGACGGGATGACCGAGGTGGTTCTAACCGTCGGCCCCGGCCATACGCTTCGGGAGGCGGCGGCCTCGATGTGCGACCGGCGCGTGGGCGCTGCCGTTGTGCTCGACCCCGAGGCTCAGGGGCCGGGCGTGATCACCGAGCGCGACATCCTTCGCGCCGTCGGCGACGGTCAGGATCCGGACGCTGAACGGGTGGCCGACCATCTCACCGCGAGGCTGACCTTCGCGGCGCCCGACTGGTCCTTGGAGCAGGCGGCGGCGGCGATGGTCAAAGGTGGCTTTCGCCACCTGGTGGTGGTCGAAGGCGCGGACCTGGTCGGGATCCTCTCGATGCGGGACATCGTCCGCGCCTGGACAGGCGACGGCGCCCTGTGCGAAGTGCCCGCCGGCGCCTGACCTGACGGACTGGCGCGGCTCGACCGAATCACTCATGGTCAGGGAGCTCGGCGACATCGCGCCGGGTGTCCCTGATCCACATCACGGTGGTGACCACGAAGATGATGAGCCCGATTATCGAGACGTAGAAGGTGATCGTGGTGCCGACCACGATCAGCGTGATCCCGATTGCGCTCATCAGCGGGAGCGCCGTCGGTCCGGGGAGGTGGATCTCCTCGCCCGGGGGAGGCGGATGCTCTTCGTTCACGCGTGGACGTAGATGGCGGCGGCGACGAAGGTCATGCCGAACATGAACAGGCACACGGCGCCGGCGATGAGGCCGGAGCGGATGTTCTTGCGGGCGAGTTTTCTATCCATGGCGGGTGATCCTAGATGGTTGGCGGGAGTCTGCGTCTAGAGCTTGATGTCGGCGACCATCGCGGCGAACAGCAGGGCGAGGTAGAGCATCGAGAACAGGTACAGCCGTAGCGCGGTGCGGCGGGAGGGCCGGCGGTAGAGGACCACGGCACCGCCGATGAAGGCCAGCCCGAGGACGATCGACGAGGCCAGGTAGACGAGACCGAACTCGCCGGCGCAGAAGGGCAGCTGGGTCACCGCGTAGAGCAGCAGCGAGTAGAGCAGGATCTGACGGCGGGTCTCCCGCTCGCCCCGGACGACCGGCATCATCGGGATCCCGACCTCGGCGTACTCGTCCTTCATCAGCAGGCTCAGGGCCCAGAAGTGAGCCGGGGTCCAGTAGAAGACGATCGCGAACAGGTATACGGCGGTCCAGGCCAAGGAGCCGCGCGTGGCGGCCCACCCCACCAGCGGAGGCACGGCGCCGGCCGCACCGCCGATCACGATGTTGTGAGGCGTACGGCGCTTGAGCCAGATCGTGTAAACGCCCACATAGCCGACGAAGCCGGTCAGCGCGAGCGACGCCGCCAGCACGTTGACGGTGAGCGAGAGCAGCACGAAGGACAGCGCCGCCAGGGTGATCCCGAACCCCAGCGCGGCACCGGGGCTGATGCGCCCGGCGGGGACCGGGCGGGTGGCGGTCCGGGCCATGCGGGCGTCGATGTCACGGTCGTAGTAGTGGTTGACCGCGCCCGCGCCGCCCGCCGACAGGTAGCCGCCGAGGCAGGTCAGCGCGACCCTTGAGACGGAGGGATCGCCGGCCACCTCCATCGTGGTCACCGTGGTCAACAGCAGCAGCGACTGGACCTTGGGCTTGGTCAGCTCGAAATAGTCCGCCACCAGCTGGCGGCCACGGACCCCGGCCGACGCGGTTGCCGTGGAGGCGGTCACCCGCTCACCCGCCGGAGCGCGCGAACCGTTCGCTGCCGCCCGTCTTCTGGATCGCGCCCGTCGAGCGCTCCACCTGACGCCGGATGTCGCGCATCGGCTCCACCGAGCGGACTCGGGGGATCGAATCGAAGTTGTTGACCGGGGGGGGCGAGGAGACGAACCACTCGAGCGTGTTGCCCTTCCAGGGATCGGGGCCGGAAACCCTGCCGTGCTTGAGGCTCCGGACGACGTTGGCGATGGTCAGCAGGACCCCGACGCCGAGGATGAACGATCCGATCGTCGAGATCAAGTTGTACGTGGACCATCCCAGGCCCGGCTCGTAGGTGTAGATGCGTCGCGGCATGCCCGACAGGCCGAGGGCGTGCTGGACGAAGAAGGTGGCGTTGAAGCCGATGAACATGAGCCAGAACGAGGTCTTGCCGAGCCGCTCGTTGAGCAGCCGCCCGGTGATCTTGGGGAACCAGTAGTAGATGCCGCAGAAGATGGTGAACACCGCTCCGCCCATCAGCACGTAGTGGAAGTGCGCGACGACGAAATAGGTGTTGTTGAGCTGCCAGTCGACGGGGAAGACGGCCAAGAAGATGCCGGTGATGCCGCCGATGATGAAGATCGCGATGAAGCCGACGGCAAAGTACAGCGACGTGGTGGTGACGATCGAGCCACGCCACAGGGTGGCGATCCAGTTGAAGATCTTGACGCCGGTGGGCACCCCGATCAGGAACGAGCTGAGCATGAAGAAGCCGAGCACGACGATCGGCACGGGCGACGCGAACATGTGGTGGGCCCACACCAGCGTGGCCAGGAAGGCGATCACCGCGGTGGAGGCCGCGATCGCCTTGTAGCCGAAGATCGGCTTGCGTGAGAAGACCGGAATTACCTCCGAGATGATCCCGAACCCGGGCAGGATCATGATGTAGACCTCGGGGTGGCCGAAGAACCAGAACAGGTGCTGCCACAGCACGGGGGAGCCATGCGCGGTGGGGTCGAAGAAGTGGGTCCCGAAGTGGCGGTCGGTCAGCAGCATGGTCACCGCGGCGGCGATCACCGGCAGCGCGATGATCAGCAGCAGCGCGTACACGAGCAGCGTCCACACGAATAGCGGCAGCCGGCCCCAGGTCATGCCCGGAGCGCGCATGTTGACGATCGTCGCGTAGAAGTTGACCGCCCCGACCAAAGACGAGATGCCGGTGATGTGGATCAAGAAGATCCACGCGTCCTGGCCACCGCTGGGCGAGTAGAGCGTCTCCGACAGGGGCGGATAGCTCCACCAGCCCGCGTCCGGTGGCTTCCAGAACAGGGTCGCGTAGAACACCACCCCACCGAGCGCCAGCAGCCAGAACGACAGCGCGTTGAGACGGGGGAACGCCATATCTCGCGCGCCGATCATCAGAGGCAGGAAGTAGTTGCCGAAGCCGGCCATGACCGGCACCACGAACAGGAAGATCATCGTGGTCCCGTGCAGGGTGAGCAGCTGGTTGTAGTGCTCTGAGGTCAGCAGCGTGTTGTTGGGCACGCTGAGCTGCAGCCGCATCATCAGCGCCTCGACCCCGCCCAGGCAGAAGAAGACGAAGGTCAGGACCAGGTACATGATCCCGATCTTCTTGTGATCGGTTGTCGTGACCCATTCCAGCCAGCGTTTGCTGGTGCGCGGGGCCACCACCTCATGGGCGATCACCTGGGGCACCGGTCGCAGCGTGGGTTCGGTAGTCGTCGCCATCGTCTAACCGCCTAGAGCGCCCTCAGAGGTGAGGATCTGTCGAAGTTTCAGGACCTGCGCATTGGCCGAGTTGATCCCCTGCGCCTGCTGTTGGACCCAGGCCGAGTATTGCGCCGGCGTGACCACCTTCACCTGGGCGATCATCGCGGCGTGATTGGTACCGCACAGCTGGGCGCACTGGCCACGGAAGAGCCCGGGGTGCAGTGCCTGGAACCAGGTGTAGGTGGTATAGCCGGGAACGGCGTCGACCTTGCCACCCATGGCGGGGATCCACCACGAGTGGATCACGTCGGACGACTGGATGTCGAGCAACACCGTGGTGTGCACGGGGACGACCATCTCGGTGTAGGAGTACGGAAGCTTCTTGGTGAAGGCGCCGTTGAGGCAGCCGTTCCCGTACGTGTAGCGCCAGATGTACTGACGGCCTTGGACGCAGACCGTGAGCTTCTTGCCGTTGGGTGGCGTGGACTGGGTGAGCGAGGCCGACAGAACCAGCCCGCTGGCGCTGGAGTTGGGCGGATCGATGATGCTCGGCAGCTTGATGAACGTGACCACGGTCAGCACGACCAGGATCATCGCCGCGGCGAGCGTCCAGCCGATCTCGAGCCGGGTGTTGCCGTGGATCTGCACCGCCACCGCGCCCTTCTTGGCGCGGAACTTGTACACCGAGTAGGCCAGCGCCCCCTCGACGAGCACGAACACCACCGCCGCGACGTACAGGATGATCTTGTACAGCGAGTTGATCTGGTTCGCGTTCGGCGACGCGCCCGGCCGGGGCGTGAGGAGGTTGGCCAGCGCGTCGGGGGCCAACACCAGGGTGGCCAGCACCACCACGGCAAGGCAGGAGATCGGAGCGCGGAGACGCGAGCCCCCGAGCGGCGCGTGGAGCCGGGGCCGGCGGCGGGACTTCACGTCATTCACGTCGGGTCGCAAGGCGGGCGGCATTCTATCTGTCCGCGGGGCTCGCGTGACGGGCTCCGTCGTCGGCGCCCCGCCCGCGCTCGGTGTGCTAGCTGACCGGACGCGCGCGCCTATACTGGCCGCCAATTGCGCGTCTCGAGGGCTATCAGAGCGGGCGCATGGGCCGTCGTCGTGGCCGGCGCCGCTGCCCCCGTGATCCGCCGGCGCGTCAAGCTTGCTCCGGCCGGAGTGATGTTCGGCGCCGCGCTGGCGGCGCCGGCGCTGGCGGTTGCGGCGCCACGGGGACGCGCTCGTGACCTGGGAGTGTGCTCACTGAACATGTGGGCCTATCTGGCCGCCTACGAGCTTCCGCACGACGATGCGCAGCGTCAGGCTGAGCGGGCGCGGATCGACTATCCGATCGCGGTCGATCGCTGGCTTGGCCTGGGCGTCCCGCCCACGCTCAGGCTGCAGCACGGGCTCTCGACCCCGGGCCGGATCAACTGGTTCGAGCGGTTGCTGGTCGGCTGCCACTGGGTCTGGTTCATGGTGCCGCACGGGAGTGTGCTGTACGTCCTGTGGCGCCGTCCCGACCGCTTTGCCAACGCCGCCGCCCGGATGTACGCGGTATTCGACCTTGGCGCGGTCTTCTACTGGGCGATCCCGACCGCGCCCCCCTGGTACGCGGCGCGCCAGGGGCGCCTCGGGGACGGTTCCTCGCCGGCGGTGCGCCGGATGATGATCGAGTACGGGGAGGAGTTCTGGGGAGACCGCTGGCCCGCCCTTTACGATGTGCTCGGAGGAAACCCGCTGGCTGCCATGCCGTCGCTGCACTTCGCCACGTCGCTGATGGGTGCCCGCCTCCTGTCGGAGGTCGGACCCGTCGCGGGCGTCGTCGGCTGGACCTACGCCGGGCTGCTCGGGCTGGCGCTGGTGTACCTGGGAGAGCATTACGCCGTCGACCTGGTCGGGGGAGCCGTGCTGGCCGAGACGGTGCAGCGCGGTTCCCGGCGGGCGGCGCCGGTGGCGCGGCGCATTCTCAGCGCCCTGGCGTCGCTGGAGCGGCTCGGGGCGCAGGGCTAGGTCGCCGGTGCGTGCCCGAGCCAGCTTCTCGCGCCGCGCCCCGCCGGCCGGGCGCCCGAGCGGCGCCGAGGATCCGGGGGAAGCGGGCCGGGATCCCTGGCCCGGGCCATCACCATCCGAGCCGCGCACCGAGGAGATGCCACGCGTGCGGTTCACCCGCAGGCGCCTGCTCGCTTCGATCGCGTTCGTCGTATCCACGGTGGCGTTTCTGTACTTCGTGCTGCCCAAGCTCCTGGGCCTGCGGGATACGTGGAACCGGATCCAACACGGCAACGCCTGGTGGCTGGCACTGGCCGCGGTCCTGGAGGTGTGCTCGTTCCTGGGTTACATCGCGCTGTTCCGAGCCGTGTTCGTCCGCGGTGACTCGCGGATCGACTGGCGCGCCAGCTACCAGATCACGATGGCCGGTCTGGCCGCCACGCGCCTGTTCGCGTCGGCCGGCGCCGGCGGCATCGCGCTGACGGCCTGGGCCCTGCGCCGCTCAGGGCTCGAGCCCCGGGTCGTCGCCTGCCGGATGATCGCCTTCCTGGCGCTGCTGTACGCCGTCTACATGGGCGCGCTGGTGATCGACGGGCTGGGGCTCTACCTCGGCATCTTCCCCGGGTCGCATCCGTTCGCGATCACGGTCGTGCCGGCGATCTTCGGCGCCGTGGTGATCGTCATCTTCCTGGCCGTATCGCTGCTGCCGGGGGACTTCGACCGCTTGGTGGCCCGCTGGGAGCAGGCCGGCCGGCTGGGGCGGGTGGCCCGGCACATCGTGGCCGCCCCCGCCGCGGCCGCCAGCGGTGTGCGCACGGCGATCGACCTGGTGCGCTCGCGTAACGCCAGCCTGCTCGGTGCGGCGGCCTGGTGGGGCTTTGACATCGCGGTTCTGTGGGCGTGCTTTCACGCCTTCGGCGGCTCGCCTCCAACCGCGGTGGTGGTGATGGCCTATTTCGTGGGCATGCTCGGCAACGTGCTGCCGCTGCCCGGCGGGATCGGCGGCGTGGACGGCGGCATGATCGGCGCCTTCTCCGCGTTCGGGGTCCCGGTGCAGCTGGCTGTGATCTCCGTGCTCGCCTACCGCGGGTTCGCGTTCTGGCTACCGACCCTGCCCGGCGCGGTGGCCTACCTGCAGCTGCGCCGGACGGTGGCGCGGTGGCGCACCGCCCGACGAGCGCCTAGCTATACTTAATGAAGTAACTCGGACAGACCAAAGGATTCAAGTGACCGACCAGCGGATCGAGAACGTGATCATCGTCGGCAGCGGCCCTGCCGGGTACACCGCCGCTCTCTACACCGCGCGGGCGGATCTTGATCCTCTCGTGGTGGAGGGCTTCGCGTGGGGCGGGCTGCTGCAGCAGACCACCGACGTGGAGAACTATCCCGGCTTTCCGCCCGGGATCATGGGACCGGAGCTGATGCAGCATTTCCGGGACCAGGCCGAGCGCTTCGGGGCCCGGTTGGAGACCGACGACGCCACCGCGGTGGAGCTTTCACCCGGCGGCGACGAGCCGCACAAGGTGATCGTGGGCGATCAGGTTCATCTGGCCCGTACGGTCGTGCTGGCGATGGGCGCCCAGCACCGCAAGCTCAACGTGGCGGGTGAGCAGGAGCTCTCCGGTCGCGGCGTCAGCTACTGCGCCACCTGCGACGCGGCATTCTTCCGGCAGGTCCCCACCATGATCGTCGGCGGCGGCGATTCGGCGATGGAGGAGGCGATGTTCCTGGCCAAGTTCGCCTCCAAGGTCGTGGTGGTGCATCGGCGCGATGTGTTCCGGGCCTCGGCGATCATGCTCGACCGAGCTCGCGCCGTGCCGAACATCGAGTTGCTCACGCCGTACGTGGTGGAGGAGTTCGTGCCCGGCGAGAACAAGGCGCTGGCGGTGGCCCGGCTACGCAGCACCCAGGACGACAGCACGCGGGAGCTCGAGATCGCCGGAGCGTTCATCGCCGTCGGCCACGATCCCCAGTCGCAGCTGGTTCAGGGCCAGGTCGACACCGACGCCGACGGGTACGTGATCACCAAGGGCCGGTCGACGCTCACCAACATTCCCGGCGTGTTCGCCGCCGGTGACCTCGTGGATCACACCTACCGCCAGGCGATCACCGCCGCCGGCTCGGGCTGTCAGGCCGCGTTGGACGCCGAGTGGTACCTGCGCGACACGCCGCTGGCGTTCGACCAGGTCGCCCGGGCCGCGGGCGCCTCGAGCTAGCGCTCGGGGCACTAGTTGTAGGGACAGCCCGCCGCCGGGCCCGAGTTGCCGGACGGGGGCTGCGCGCCCATCGGCAGACCGAAGTCCTGCGTCCAGGTCCCCGGCCGGCTACTGGCACCGGAGACGGCGCGGGCGCTGACGCCGGTTCCGACCTTGGAGAAGGCCGGGCTGAGAATGTTCTGGCAATGCCCGGCGCTGGCCATCCATCCGCGGACGACGGTCGCCGGAGTGTCGAAGCCGGTGGCGATGTTCTCGCCCGCCATCGACCAGTGAAAGCCCACCGCGCTGATCCGCGCGGCGAAGTCGGCGCCATGGCTGAAGATCCGGTGGCTGACCATGCCGTTGGTCCAGCCTTGGGCGGAGCGATTGAGCAGCCGGCTGCTGCGCAGAGCGGGCAGACCGCGCTCGCGGCGCTGGCGGTTGATCAGGCAGACCACGGCCCGCTGGAGGGCGGGGC
Source organism: uncultured Solirubrobacterales bacterium (assembly GCA_963744195.1). GTDB lineage: Bacteria > Actinomycetota > Thermoleophilia > Solirubrobacterales > Solirubrobacteraceae > Palsa-465. The sequence continues at coordinate 41,724 of CAVUSY010000007.1, read as the reverse complement.
GCGAGGCCGCCGCGATCGGCGTGTTCGCGTGGCGGCAACCGCCCGCGTGGGCTGCCGCCGCTGGTGCAAATGCGGTCGACAGGAGCGCGCCGGTGGTGGCCACGGCGATCAAGAAACGGCGGATGCGGCTGTCGAGGCGCGTCACTGAGCGACGCAGCGGTGCTGTGTCTTTATCGAACATGACCCCTGCTTCGGTTGGGGCCCAGCGAACGATTAGCGCTCCCGACGCCAATCGATCGAACGTCCAGCCGGGCCGCGATCACCCTACAACATATGTCCGAAGCGGGACCTGGCCAAACGGAGCTCCGGACCGCCGGAATCTTCCTGTCTGGGGATTTCCCTGCTAACGGCGCACGCCGACCCTAAGGGCCGAGAACGATCTTCAGAGCCTCGCGCCGGTCATAGATCGCGTAGGCCTCCGCGGCGTCATCGAGGGCCAGGTGATGGGTCACCAGCGGCGTGGGATCGAGCGTTCCCGCCGCGAGCATCCCGAGCACGCGGTCCACGTGGCCGATGACGTTGGCGTGGCCGGTCTTGAGCGTCAGCGCCTTGATCCAGACGAGACCCATGTGGACCTGGCAGGGCTCGGCGTAGACGCCGATCGCCACGACCGTGGCGGCCTTGCGGGCCAGGCGGAGCGAGAGATCGAGCACGTCGGGATGGCCGACGGCATCGACGACAGCGTCGACCCCCCGTCCCTCGGTGGCGGCGCGGACGATGTCTCGGGGGCTCTCCTCGGTGAGGTGGACCGGGGTGGCTCCGAACCCGCGCGCCACCTCCAGGCGCTGGGGAACCGTGTCGATCGCCAGCACCGGACCGGCGCCGGCGGCGAGCGCAACCTGCACCGCGCACAGGCCGACCGGGCCCAGGCCGAGCACCGCCACGCTGTCGCCGGGCTTCACGCCGCTTTCGAAGATCGCGTGATAGCCGGTGCCCATGACGTCGCCGGCGAACAGGGCGACGTCGTCGGAGACGGAATCCGGCACCCGGCGCAGGGTGAGGTTCGCCATCGGGACCAGCGCCTGGTCGGCCTGGGTTCCCGGGAGCGAGCCGAGGGCGGCGCCATGGCCGAACACCCGCATCCGATCGCACTTGTGGTAGGCGCCGCGAAGGCAGAAGAAGCACGTGCCGCAGGCGCTGTGGTAGCAGCCCAGGACGCGGTCTCCGGGCGCCACGCGGGTAACGTCGTCGCCCGCCTCCAGCACCGTGCCGACGAACTCGTGGCCGATCGTGAATCCCGGCTCCATCTTCACGCGGCCGTGGTAGATGTGCAGATCCGAGCCGCAGATCCCGCTCGCGGCGATCGCCACGATGGCGTCCTCGCGCGACTGCAGCTGGGGCGTGGGACGCTCTTGCACGCGGACTTCGAGCGGGGCCTGGAAGGTTACGGCGCGCATCGACTGCACCCTAAATCATGTCCGGATCGTCGGTGAAGAAGCCCGCCCCGGTCTGGAGCCCGAGACGGCCTGACCAGGCCAGCTGCCGCAGCAGCGGCGCCGCCCGATAGCGCTCCTCGCCGCGCTCCAGATAGAGCCCGTCGAGGACCGAGAGGACGTGGTCAAGGCCGATCATGTCGGCCCAGGCGAGGACACCGCGCGGGTAGTTGAGGCCGTAGACCATCCCCGTATCGATGTCCTCGGCGCTCCCGACCTGCTCCCCGAGGGCGAAGGCAGCCTCGTTGACGACTTGACAGACGATCCGGCCGAGTACCAGCCCGGGGGCGTCCTGCACCCACAGGGTGTGCTTGCCCAGGGTGGCGAAGAACTGCTCCGCCGCCGAGACCGCCGACGCGGCTGAGTCCGCCCCGCGCGTGAGCTCCACCAGTTGCGCCGATCCCAGCGGCGGCAGCGCGTGAAACCCCACCGCGGAGCCGCCTGGATCGAGGCCCGCCAGGGAGCCCGCGCTGAGGCAGATCGCCTGCGGAGCGCCCTGCAGCGGCGCGTCCGGTTCCTCGCCGCCGGTCAGATCGAGGATCAGAAACGGACTGGAGCTCGTCTCGGCCGCCAGCGGCGACACGACCTCCCAGCCCGCTTCAGCCGCCGCCTCGCCGAGCTCGACCGCCAGCGGCGACTCGCCGGCGATCACCACCAGCCCGTCGCCGCCGCCGGCCGGCTTCGGCTCCGGGTCCGCAGGCCGGTATTCACCTGACTCCGGGTACTCGTAGTAGCCACGCCCCGACTTGCGTCCGAGCCGGCCGGCCGCCACCGTGCGGACCGCGATCGGCGAAGGCCGCCAGCGCGGCTCCCCGAAGCTCTGTTCATAGAACGAGCGTGCGACGTCAAGACCGACGTCGACGCCGACCAGGTCCATCAGTTCGAACGGACCCATGCGAAATCCGCCGCCGAGCCGGCAGGCCTGGTCGATCTCCGGGATCGTCGCGATCCTCTCCTGCACAAGCTTCAAGGCCTCCAGCCCGAACGGCCGGTTGCAGCGGTTGACCAGGAATCCCGGCCCGTCGGTGGCCTCGATCACGTCCTTGCCCATCGCCTCGCCCGCCGCGCGGGCGACGGCGAGCGCTCGCTGCGATGACTCCATCCCGGCCACCACCTCCAGCAGGCGCATCACGGGCGGAGGGTTGAAGAAGTGCATGCCGACCACCCGCTCGGGGTGCGACGCAGCGCCGGCCAGGGCGGTCACCAGTAGCGAGGAGGTGTTGGTGGCCATTACGCAATCCTCCGAGACGACGCTCGACAGGCGCTCGAACAGCTCACGTTTGAGCTCCAGGCGCTCCGGCGCCGCTTCGATCACCAGCTCGCACGCAGCGAGATCGTCGAGCGCCGGCGCGGCCTGCAGCCGTGCCTCGGCGGCGGCGGCATCGGCGGCGCTCCAGCGGTTGCGCGCCACCCCGCGCTGCAGCTGGGCGCGGATGCGCTCCAGCCCGCGTTCCAGCGCCTCGCCGTCGGGGTCATGCAGCAGGGTCCGGACTCCGGCCAGGCAGGCGAGCTGGGCGATCCCGGCGCCCATCGTGCCCGCGCCCGCGACGCCGATCACCTCGGGGCTGGGCGCGGTTGCGTCGGGTCGATCGCTCACTGATACGGCACGCCCGCGCTCACGCGGGTACGAGGGCGTTGATCCCGGTCAGCGCCCGCCCGATGATCAGCTTCTGGATCTGCGACGTGCCCTCGTACAGGGTGGTGACACGCACATCGCGGAAGTAGCGCTCGACCGGATGGTCATCGACATAACCGGCACCGCCGTGGACCTGGATTGCGGTATTGGCGCACTTCACCGCCGCCTCGGTGGCGTACAGCTTGGCGATCGAGGTCTCGGTCGTGCTCGGCTTGCCGGCGTCCTTGAGGTAGCCGGCGCGGTACACCAGCATCCGCGCGGCATCGGTGTCGACCTTCATGTCGGCGAGCATCGCCTGCACCAGCTGGAAGCTGGCGATCGGGCGACCGAACTGCTGGCGCTCCTTGGCGTAGGTGACCGATTCCTCCACGCAGCCCTGACAGATGCCCACGCAACCGGCCGCGACGCTGTAGCGCCCCGAGTCCAGCGAGGTCATGGCGATCTTGAAGCCGTCACCGACCTCGCCGAGGAGCGCGTCCTCGGGCACTTCGCAGTCGCTCAGGGAGATCGACGCCGTGTCAGAGCCCCGCAGTCCCATCTTGTGATGGATCTCCTGCGGCTGGAAGCCATCGTTGCCCTCGGTCTCGACCAGGAAGCAGGCCAGCCCGCGGTGGCCTTTGTCGGGATCGGTCTGGGCGAAGATCATCGCGACCTTGGCGTGGTTGCCCAGGGAGATCCACATCTTGGCGCCGTTGATCACCCAGCCCGCGTCGGTGCGCTTGGCGCGTGTGCGCTGATTGGCCGCATCCGATCCGGTGTCGGGCTCGGTGAGGCCGAAGCATCCCAGCCACTCGCCCGAGCACAGCTTGGGCAGGTAGCGCTGCTTCTGCTCCTCGGTGCCCCAGCGCAAGATGGCCGAGCAGACCAGCGAGGTTTGAACCGAGATGACGGTTCGCATCGCCGAGTCGCCGCGGCCGATCTCCTCGACGATCACGCCGTAGGTCAGATAGTCGAGCCCGGCGCCGCCGTATTCCCGCGGCACGATTGCCCCGAGATAGCCCTGGGCGGCGATCATCTGCACCAGCTCGACGTCAAAATGCTCGTTGCGATCGTTCTCGCGCGCGCGCTCGACGATCTCGTTATCGGTGAAAGCGCGCGCCGTCTCGCGGATCAGGCGCTGCTCGTCTGTGAGTTCGAAGTCCATGGCGCGGGACGCTACAGCAGCCCGTCCGTGTTGCGCGGCGCCGGGCGCAACTCGGCGGCAGACGCCCACCGGCCCCCGCCGCCGAGCGACGAGGGCCGGAATGGATCAGCGCACGAGAAACTTCGATCTTCTCGCCCGGATGAGAGGCGCCGGCCTTTATCCCTTACCCCGTGGGCAGGGTGGACAGCGGGGGCTGCGTGACGTCGATCGTCACCGGCGAGGACGCGGTGCCCACGTTGGCCGGGCCACCGGTGATCCGGGTCCGGAACTCCTTCACCCCGGCGGTCCCGAAGGTCCAACCGAACGTGAAGGTCGAGTCACTCTGGACGGACCGCACCTCGACCGTGTGCCAGTCACCGTCCGTGCCGAACCTCTGCAGGTAGATGACATGGCCCGCCTTGTGCGGCGAGACGCTGCCCGAGAACGTGATCTGACCGCCGACCGTGGAGACCGATGAGCTCGGGGTCATCCGCACGACATCCTGTACGCCCTGGAACAGAATCGCGCTCGAGTCCCGGGCGGGCGCGAACGTGGCGCGGACCTGGTACAGCTCGTTGACCGTCGACGTGAGGTTCGGGAAGCTGTAGCCGCCGTCCGGACCCGTCATCGTGGTGCTGACCTCATGGAAACCGGGCACGCCCGGCTCCCGCGCGGACAGGCTGACGCTGGTGCTCGGCTCCGGCGTCGTGGTCCCGGGTTGATACAGCGTTCCCGAGACCGTGAACGGCGAGGCATTGGCCACGATCGGCGCGGAGGTCCCGATCGTGAAGTCCGAGTGTTCGGTCTGCTGGACCAGGACCGTGAGGGGATCCGACGCCGCCGCCGTGTTGCGCGGATCCCCGCGGAACAGGACGCGCACCTCACGCTCGCCCGGGCTGCGCCAGGTGTACCGGAGCTGGTAGTTGGAGCCGGCTCCGACGATCCCTCGCTTCAGCGTCGTCCAGTCGTCGCTGGAGCCCTTCTGTGACTGCAGCTCGATGACGCTGCCGGCGTGGCTGGGGGTGACGTGTCCCGAGAACACGACCGGGTGGCGGGTCAGGCCCACCGCGGGGATGCTGCTGGTCGCCAGGCTGACCAGCGGCGCGACGAGCTCGTGCACGGTGCGGCTGTGGCTGAATGCCGGTCCGCGCACGAACCAGCTGCGGTTTGACTCGACGATGCCCTCGGCGCGGATGAACTCAAAGCGGCCCGTCGCGTCGGTCGTGGTACTACCGATGAGCGTGAACCGGGGGGCCGGGTTGATCCGGTGAAACAGCCGGATCGTCTGGTTGCCGTGACCGGGGCCCGCGAGCCGACCGTAGATCAACACTGCCTCTCCGGCGATGATGCGGTGCGGCACGGCGTGGATCGTCAGGCCGCGGTTCTGCTGGGGGGCGGCGCCGGCGATGCTGGGTAGCGCTGCGAGGCCGAACGCTGCGCAGGCGGTCACGAGCACGGTGAAGCGAGGACGCATGAGGCTCCTTTCCTGCTGGTAGGTATTGCCGCCGCCGGATTCCGGCCCGCCCACGCGGTGGCTCGTTTGACGCCCTCTAGAACACTGTGCGCCCGCGAAAAGTTTCGCCGTCCCCGCGCGGGTCTGAGCTGCGCGATCGTCGTTTGCGCCGGCATTTGTTCCCCGCCGATGGTGGGCCGGGTTAGACTCGCCTGCGGTGGACGCCTTCGCCCTCGTGTTGTTGGGCGCCCTGGCTGCGTTGATCCTCTGGGTCTGGCTCCTGGGCCGGTATTACCCTGGCTCCGGTCTGGAGCAGCTGGGGTTGCGATCGGCGCGCAACATCACCGAGGATCGCGAGGCGCTCGAGGCCGAGGACCTCAGCCAGATGCTCGCGGCGCACAACGAGCGTCGACGCCGGCGGGGGAAGCCCGAGGTAACCGTGGCCGACCTCGAGCACCAGGTCATGAGCGACTTCAACGACCAGCGACGCCGCCGGGAGCAGTACCTGGCCGATCAGGATCTCAGTGAGCTGATCGACGCGACCAACGCGCGGCGACGGGCTCGCGGGCTCCCCGAGCGCGATCGTGAGGAAGCCAAGCGAGAGTTCGGCGGTCCGCCGTCGGGCCAGGACTGACCGGCCGCCGACGGCGGCGGCGACCTTGGCACGCTGCCTGATCATCGGCTGCGGGTGTCGGGGCCGCGCGCTGGCCGCAGCCCTGCTCGCTGCTGGCCACACCGTACGTGGCACCACGCGCGATCCGGGCCGGAGGCCGGAGCTCCAAGCCGCCGGGGTGGAGCCGTTCGTCGGGAACCCCGACCGGGTGGGCACGCTCGCACCCGCCCTGGCGCACGTCGGGGTGGCGTGCGTTCTGCTCGGCTCGGCCCGCGGCGACACCGAGCAGCTTCGCGCGCTGCACAGCACCCGGCTGGAGATGTTGCTCGAGCGGATGCTCGACACCACCGTGCGGGGGGTGGTCTATGAATGCTCCGGGACGGTCGATGCGGCCGTGCTCGCGGACGGCGCCACGCGCGTGCGGCGCGCCTGCGAGCGGTCGCTGACTCCGTATGTGCTGCTGAGCGCTGATCCGACCGATCACGTCGGTTGGCCCGTCGCTGCCGCTGCCGCCGTGAACAGAGCGCTCCTGGATCGCGGCCAGTTCTCGGCCTGACCGGCCCCGTGGGGTCTACTGGCGCGTCGCCAGCAGAGGCCCGATGCGGTCAAACAGGTCGGCCAAGATGCGTGCCGTGGCACCCCACACCAGCGTTTCGTCGACCACGTAGGTGTCGGTGCGGATCGGGATCCCACGCCGGATCAGACGCCGGCGGGAGTAACCGGCCAGCAGCGCCGAGAGCGGGGGCTCGAGGATCTCCGCCACCTCGAGCGGGCTGAGTGTCCACGTCTGACCGGGCTCGATCAGCCCCACGAACGGATACACCGCATAGCCCGTGGCGATCGTGGGCGTCGGCTGCAACGCGCCGAGGATCTGGACCGCCTCCGGAGGCAGGCCAATCTCCTCGTGCGTCTCGCGCAGCGCCGTGGCCAGCAGGTCGGCATCGGTCGGGTCCCGGCGGCCCCCGGGGAACGAGATCTCGCCGGGATGCCGGCGCAGATCATGGCGGCGCCGCGTCAGGACCGCCCGCAGCTCGCCCCCCTCCAGGTACAGCGCCACCAGAACCGCTGCGTCGGTGCGGCCACGCACATCGAGCGCGGTTGCGTCCTCAGGCGCAAGCAGCACCCGCTCGAGCTCCTCGCGAATCAGCCGCGGGTCGGGCCCCATCGACCGAATATAGGCAGCGCGCTCAGCTGAGCGGATTGAGGAGCAGGCCGGTCGGGACTTTGGGGAAGAAGTAGGTCGACTTGGGCGGCATGCTCTCACCGGCCGCGGCCACCGCCTGGACGCGCTCGATCGGCGTGGGGGCCATGAAGAAGGCAGCGTCGTAGGCCTGCGTGTTCACGAGTTCGAGCGCTTGGTCGAAGTCACGCGCATAGCCCAGCCCGTGCAGGTGGTCGATGTCGTCGTCGGTCATCTCCAGCGCGCCCTTCAGGATCAGGGCCTCCAGCACCGCGGTGTCAAGCCGACGGTAGGGCTCGGCACGGTCTGGCAGCGCGGCGTCGGCGATCGCCTGATCCTTGAGCCGGAGCATGAACGGCCGGCGGAAGTGGGCGTCGATGTACCCGATCCGCACCGTATCGCCCGAGGCCGGGGCCAGCTGGGAGGTGTCGGCGAGCACTTCGATGTCGAAGTCGCGGCGCAGAGCTGAGGCCAGCGTCTCGTGCTGATCCGGGCGCAGCCCACGTACGAGTCGGTGCGTCGGGAACACGGTCAGCCCGGGGTCCTCGAGCGCGACCAGACACATCAGCACGTAGCGGTGGGGACCTTCGCCGCCGATCTCCTCTGCGTACACCCGGGCCGTTTCGTAGCGATGGTGGCCGTCGGCGATCAGCAGCTCTGACTCCCGCAGGGCCTCGGTGACGGTCGCGATAGCGTCCGGATCGGCCACGCGGCCCAGGCGATTGACGGTGCCGTCGTCGTCGATGCTCTCCCCCCAGACCTCGGATCCGCCGGCGCGGTCCAGGGCGCTCCAGGCCTCTCCGGCCGGATCGGAGTAGAGCGAGAAGATGGGCGAGAGGTTCGTCCGGGTGGCGCGGGTCAGTCTCAGCCGGTCCTCCTTGGGGCCAGGATGGGTGCGCTCGTGCGGCCGGATCCTGCCCGCGCCGTACTCCTCCACCCGCACCCGGGCAAAACAGCCTTGGCGCGTGCGGCGCCGGCCGTCCGGCCCGGTGTAGTCCTGCGACAACGTCCAGATGGCGGGGGCCTCGTCGGGCACGATCACTGCCTGGCGCCGCCAGTCCTGGAGCTCCATCGCCGCCCGCTCGTAGCGGTCCTCGCCACCCTCGGGCAGATCGATCCTGACGATGTTGTACGGCGAGCGAGCCTCCAGCTCACGGCGCTGTTCGGCATCGATCACGTCGTAGGGCGGAGCTACGACGTCCTGCAGGCCACCGGTCTTCGCCAGGTCGTAATGGAGCGCGCGGAGGGGCTGAATCTCGGCCATCGCCGGCGCCGAGGCTACTCGACGGCCACCGAGGGGGCGTTTCGGCCCCGGGGTGACCTTTGACTAGACTCGCGTGGCACGCACGGGGCGTGGCGCAGCCTGGTAGCGCGCCTGCTTTGGGAGCAGGAGGTCCCCGGTTCAAATCCGGGCGCCCCGATGGTCCGAAACCCCCGCTGGGATGCGGGGGTTTCGGTGCCGGTCGGCGGGTATGCTCCGAAATCGAGCGCATGAAGCGGATGGAGAGCTCACCGGTGCCACCGGCCGCGTGGAAAGTCGCCGCTCTGGTGGTCGTGGCGGTCGTGCTGGCGGCGTTTCCGGCCGTCGCTGCCGCGTATGCGCCGCCCAACACGCCCGGACCGGCCCTGTCGGTGCCGAGCGCAAGGCTGGCGGGCGCCCTGCGCTGCGACACCCGCCTGGCGGGCGCCCCGCACGCTCCTGTGCTGTTGGTGCCAGGCACCACTCTGAATCCGCAGAGCGATTTCAGCTATGGGTGGGAGCCGGCTCTGCGCAGGCTCGGTATGCCGTACTGCACTATCGATCTGCCCGGCAATGCGATGGCCGACGTCCAGACCGCCGGCGAGTACGTGGTGTACGCGATCCGCACCATGCACGCGCAGTACGGCGGGCGAATCGACATCGTCGGTCATTCCCAGGGCGGCATGGTCCCTCGCTGGGCGCTTCGGTTCTGGCCCGACACCCGCGCGATGGTCAACGATCTGATCGGTCTGTCTCCGAGCAACCACGGCACGCTTGACGCCGATCCACTCTGTGCGGTGCCCTGCGCCCCCGCGATCTGGCAGCAGCGGAACGTGTCGGCGTTCATCGCCGCCCTGAACTCCTACCAGGAGACGTTTCCCGGGATCTCCTATACCGACATCTACACGCTCACCGACGAAGTCGTGGTGCCGAATTTCGGGCCCGCGGCGTCCTCCTCGCTGCACGGTGGCGGTGGTGCGATCACCAACGTGCCGATCCAGCAGGTCTGTCCCACCGACGTCACCGAGCACATCGGAATCGGTATCTACGACAACACCGCCTATCAGATCGCGCTGGACGCCCTGACCCATCCGGGGCCGGCGGATCCGGCCCGGGTGTCCAGGCTGGCGTGCCTTGACCCGCTCATGCCCGGCGTGAACCCCGCCACCTTCGCGGTCAACTACGCCCGAACGCTGGCCGTGGTGTCCACCACCCTCGCCACCTACCCCCGGGTTCCGGCTGAGCCGCCACTCGCCTGTTACGTGACGGCGAGCTGTCCGCCGAGCCGGACGGCGCAAAGCGTTGCGAGCGGCAAGTCGTAGCTGACGCCGCGCCGCAGTTCTCGCCTCACGAACAGTTGACGACGCGGACGCCGCTCCGGTCGGCGCGAAACGGAGCCATGACCCGCGAGCCCAACCCGCCGCCGAGATGGCACCCTTACTCTGTCTGCACGCCCCCGTAGCTCAGCTGGACAGAGCGACGGCCTTCTAAGCCGTGGGTCGCAGGTTCGAGTCCTGCCGGGGGTACTCTCGTTTCCCGCCTGTTCCCGCACGATGCCAACGCGCGGGCGCGGGCCATCACCTGGATGTTCGCCGCGCTGAACACCGTGGAGCCGCTGATCCTCGAACTCGCGGCCGCCAGGTTCGCGGAGGGCGACAGGCCCTGGGCCGAAGAGCGCCTGCCTCTGGTCAAAGACCGCATTCGCGATCGATTGGCCCAACTTTCTGCCCGCTTGGGCGACGCCGACTGGCTCGATGGGGCGTTCAGCGCGGGCGACCTGATGATGGTGTCGGTGCTGCTCAGGCTGAGACCTTCGGGCCTTCTGGACGAGTTTCCGAAACTGGCTGCCTATGTTGCCCGCGGCGAAGCGCGGCCCGCATACAAACGGGCTTTCGCCGCCCAATGGGCGATCAATGCCGGTAAGCCGCAAGCTGACTGACGACGTTCTGTATTGGGTCGCCGTACGCCTCGGTGCTCCACGCAAGTAGCGGCGCAACGTCGCCCCCGCGTGTGGCCGTCAGCCGCGTGCGACCGTTACGTGGACCAGGCCGGGCTGGCTTGAGGTCACGAGCGCACCCACGTCGCATCCGCGAAATCTGCGGGCATCGCCGGGGAGAGCGATAGGCGTCGTAGATGGCACGGCGACCCGGAGCGGAGGGCCGCCGGCGCTCGCCGCCGAATTGGGCGAGAAGCAGCTGACGGAAAGCAGAACGACGACTTGATGACGAGGCGCGCCCTGGAGCACGAGCCGCAGCTTCGCCGGTCGGGTGATGAAGCGGTTCGTGCGCCCGACGATCGGCGCCGTGGGCTGGGTGTCCGGCCCCGTTGTCCCGGCTGGCGGCCGCGCCGTCACGTAGCGGTAGCGGTGGATCGTCCGGCTCGTCCGGCAGCGGTCGTTGCTGTTGCACCTCGTCGTCACGGTCACGGCCACGCACCGATGCGTTCGGGCGCTGCACGACGCACCCGTGGAGGAGGTGCTGCTGATCGAGCCGCCTGTCAAGCTCGACCTGAGCAGGCCGCGCAAGAACGAGAAGCTCCCGACGGCGTCGGCGATCAGCAAGTCGGGGCGGGTCAGGCTCGCGACCGGTGCGCCGCTGGCGTCGGTCTCGGTCACGGTCGTGGGTAGGTGGGCGGCAAGCTGTTGGCCAAACTTGGTGCTGCTCACGGGGTGAGCTTGCGGTGCGATCGACAGCGCAGCCGGAGGAGTGACGAGGTTCCCGACGACCGGCGCGGTGAGCTGTCGGCCGTCGGCAAGCGCGTACGTGATCGCGGTGACACCGTCGGGTATCAGGGCAGGCTCGCGCGTTGAGCCCAGGAGCTGATCTCCGAGCGCGCCGACGTAGCCCGCCATGACAGGCAGGCTCTTGCACACCGCCCTGACTGCGGTGAGCGTGCTGGTGGCTTTCGGCTGTGCTTCGCCGGGCAGGGACAGGCCTGCTGGTTGGCCGTGCACGAGCTGCGTCGAGACCAGGCAAGCGCCGGGGCCGCTTCCGCTCTCCTCGGACTGGGACGCGAGATAGGCGCCGACGTTGGCCAACTGCGGGAGGCCGGCGCAGCCGGCGGGCAAGGCTGGAAGCGAGATCGTCGCCGGCACCCCGTACACGCCCGCGTGCGCGCCGGTATGCGTCACGCGGACGGCCGCCGACGGGTCGTAGGTCCTCGCGCCGGCGAAGGCCAGCTCCGCACGCAGCTGCGCTGCCGGCAGCGAGTCGACGGCTGATCTCACCCGGCGGAACACCGCAAGGCTCGACACCACTGTCGGTTCGGCGCTGCCTGCGACCGGCATCGCAGAGTCGCCGATCCTCAGTACCGCCTTCACGCACCGGGTCAGAAGCGCCCGCTTGCCGGTGCCCCGGGCCAACGCGCCCGGCGACGACGCGCCACTCGCACCCGCGGCCACGAGGACTACGAGGCCAACAACGGCAACCAACGCGAACACGCGGGAGGACCTCAACGACATCGGTACGCACACTACTCGACACCCGTGACCGCTCCTTCGAGTCCCGCCGCGGACACCGACTGCGGCTTCGGGTTCTAACGTCACGAGGGACATGAATGCTGCTTCGACGTCCATCGCCTCGATCGACAGTCGCCTAGAGAGCCTGGCCAAACAGGCCTTCCGGGCGCGGTTTCATCTGCACGGCCGCGAGCGAGCGCTGGTTCACCTGCGAGGCATGCTGGCGATCCGCCGCCATGCCGCGGACCTGATTGCCAGGCGCCTGGCGCCCGCTGAACCTCTGAACGACGGCCGCCAGACGCCCTACCGAGGTCACCCTGTGTTCGTCGCCCAGCACGCCACCGCAACCTGCTGCCGGAAGTGCCTGGAGCGCAACCACCTGATCGCGCCCGGTCACGACCTTGACGTCGACCAGCGCCGCTACGTCGTCGATGTGATCATGCGATGGATCGAGCGAGAGGTCCCGGGCGCCCCTCAGTAGGCCTTCACAAGTTCGCCGAGCCGCGCCACGAACCCGCGAGCGTGTCGACACGGAGTATGCGCTCGAGCTCGATTTGCAGGCGCACCACCGCTTCCGGCGTGAGCGGCCGCAGTGGAGCGCGTACATCGGAACGCACGGGCAGGCCGCGCATTCCCAGCGCCGCCTTGACCGCGGCTTGGAACGAGTGCTCGGCCAGGGCAGCGCGCAACGACTGGACCAGGGCCGTGGCCTCAGCCGTGGGGTCTCGGACAAGCGCCGACACGACCTCCGGGAAAGCGGCGGCGAGGCCCGACACCGCCCCCACCGCTCCGTTCTCCAGTCCCTGACCGACGAGGACCTCGGCTCCGACGAACACGTCCAATCCGGTGGCCAGATACGGCGCGACACGCTCAAACGGTGTGTCGGAGACCTTCAGGCCGGCCAGGTTCGACGCGCGTTCGCGCAGCCGGCCGACGACGGTCACCGGGACGGCGTACCCGCTCCGGGCGGCGTACTCGTACACGTAGAACGGCAACGGCGCGCACGCCGCCGCGGCGGCCGCAAAGTGCTCGAGCAGCTCGTCGGCGCTGAACGGGAAGTACGGCGGAGCGATAACAGCAACCGCGTCCGCGCCGGCCTCCGCGGCGTGGGCGGCGAGCGCGCTCGTTTCAGCCGTGGTCTGCGCACCGCAGTGCACGATCAGCCGTAGCGAGCCGGCGCCCACCACCGCCAGCTCGGCCACGCGGCGTCGCTCGTCATGCTCGAGCAGGATCCCTTCGCCGGTGGTGCCGAGCACCAGGAGCCCGTCGATCCCGCTGGCCCCGTAGAACTCGAGCAGCGCCACCATGGCATCCTCGTCGAGCCGGGCCCCGGCGTCGCGCAGCGGCGTCACGGCCGCCGCCACGGCCCCGGCGATGCGCTTCTCGGGCATGGCGGCATCGTCGCACGATCCACGCGCTGGGCCCCAACGCGGGGGCTCCACGGGCAAGGGTCACCACGGATGCCGAGCTGGGCAACGCCAGAGGCGACGCGCGCTGGTAGATTCAAAGGTTCCGCGGTGGGCGTAGCTCAGCTGGTAGAGCTCCTGGTTGTGGTCCAGGCGGTCGGGGGTTCGAGTCCCCTCGCTCACCCTCGTCGCTCACGCCTGCTCCCGCCATCCGGTGCGAGCGTGTGAGCCGTCGCAGAACGGCTTGTTCGCCGACCGCCCGCAGCGGCAGAGGTAGGCCTTCTCTGCGGACGGCTGCACGGGCTGGCCGTTCCGGTCGGCGATCTCGATCGGGCCGGTCACCTCGTAGGGGCCGTCGGGCAGCGGGATGAGACGAGTGGTCATGGGTGTCCTCCGGTTGAGTGGTGTGCGGTACTCGCGAGCCTCAACGGTGACCGGTGCGCCGCACTTTCGCCAGGGGAGGATGTCCTCGGCGGCCGGTGATACATGTCACCTGTTTTCGCCCGTAGGGCTGGCCTAAAGGTCGATCTGGACTTCTCGGCGGATGTCGCGGTCAGGGTGGAGTACGAAGAGCCGCGATACGACAGCGTGATATAGCCGCAGCTCGGCGGCCGCGACGACGCGTTGAACCGTCCAAGCCCCCAGTCCCTCGGCGCGCGAACGGCGATCGAAAACACCGAGACAGCGCGCGAGGTGTGCCTGCGACACCTCGGCGGCCGTCGCCTCCGCGTACACGGCACGAGTTCGACCCTCGACCGGCACGGGCGTCTCAAAGATCACGAAACTCATCGCGGATCGCGCCTCGATGTTGCGAGAATGACGCGCCTCGAGCCGCGAGACCCAGACGAATTCGCGACCGTCCCGGGCATACCAGACTGGGGTCGGCCACGGACGGCCGTCGGCGTCTGCCGTGGCTAGGACGAGATACCGGCCGGCGTCCACGACCCGTTGTGCGAGGGCATCGTCGTCGATGGCGTGATCAGCGGGGTTCATGACCACGATCGTTGCTCTTGGTGTGAGCCCCGGCCGTGGCGTCGCGTGCCGCACGGACCGTGTAGCGCAAGTGGAGGACCCCATCGCCTTGGATGACCACGTCGGGATCGCCGAGCATGAGCTGGCCGTCGGCGAACGATCCGAAGTACGGCTTCCCGCAACCGAAGACGACCGGCACGATGTCGATCGCCACGTGGTCGATGAGGCCCAGCTTCAGAGCCTGCCCGCCGACGTCTCCGGCGCCGACGCCGATGTCGCCGTCGCCGGCCAGGTCCTGGGCGAGCGCGATGGCCTCCTGCACCGAGGTGGTGAAGTGGTAGGGCGCCTCGGGATGCCAGCCCTCAGGTTTGGCGCGGTGTGAGACGACCACGACGTGGTCGCTTGCGGGTGGGTGGCCCTGCCAGCCGTTGGTGAGGTCGAACTGATGTCGTCCGACGATCAGGACCTTCTGCCGCGCCCACATGTCGCGTACGTACTCGGCCGTGGCTGCCGAGACGCGGAACGGCGCGCTGTGGACCTCCGCGTGATCCTCCTCGACGATCGCGTGCTCGCCGTTGAACAGCCACTCGTGAAGCCGTCCGACGTCGTCGTGCTCGTCGGCGATGTAGCCATCCAGCGAAGCCACCGCATGCATGTACGTAGTACCCATGGTCACTCATCCTCCGAAATCGATGCCCGATGTGTAGGCCAGCCGCGTGGTCGGTCGAACTTGCGCGGCTCGGTTGACACCGGCAAGCCGGCGTTCTTCATGAACTCGATCTGCTCTGACATGTGCGTACCTCCGATCGTCGAACACCTACGGTTGATGAGAACCGTCACGCTCGCACGCCGGCTCGAGTTCTGCCAGAGGGCGACGTCACCGACAGCGATGACAAAAGTCATCCGTTACTCCTCGCGCGCGCGCCGCGTCAACTAACGGCGCCGTTTTTGCTCACCAGCCAGGCCGACGATGCCACCGAACCGCACCGCAGCGCTCGCCTTACTAGATCCAGCCCGATTCCCGGGCGATCCGGATAGCGTCTATGCGATTGCGAGCGTCGAGCTTTGAGATCGCGTTGGAGAGGTAGTTGCGCACGGTCGCGGGGGAGAGGAACAGCGCGCGGCCTATGTCGTCGGTGGTGCCGCCGTCAGCGGCGGCGCGCAGGACGTCGGCTTCGCGCTCGGTGAGCGGGTTGTCCCCGGCCTTCAGGGCGGTCTCGACCAGCGCGGGGTCCAGGAACCGTTGGCCTTTGGCGACTCGGCGCACGGCGTCGGCGAGTTCCTCGGAGGGTGCGTTCTTGCGCATGAAGCCGCCGACCTGTGCCTGCAGGGCGCGTGACAGGTGGCCGGGATGGCCGAGCCCGGTAAGGATCAGAACCTTTGTCTCGGGGAGCTCTTGGCGTAGCGTCGCTGCTGCGGTGAGGCCGTCGGTGCCGGGCAGATCGATGTCGAGTACGGCGATGTCCGGGAGCAGCCGCATTGCGGTGGGGACGATGTCGTCGCCGTTGTCGAGGTCGGCGATGACCTCCATGTCGGTCTCGAGGCCGATGAGGGCGAGCAGGGCGCCGCGGATTAGGTGCTGGTCCTCGGCGAGGAGGATGCGGATCACGCTGGCACCTCGACACGCAGCCGGAACCGTCCGCCGCCAAGCGGCGCTCCCGCGGCGCGGCCGTCGAGCTCGGCCAGGCGATCGGCGAGGCTCTGCAGCCCGGAGCCGTGGGTGCGCCGGGCGCCCGCGCCGTCATTGACGACTTCGAGCCGGATGACGCCGTTCTGGCGTGCGGCGTGGATCGTGCAGTGCCGGGCATCGGCGTGGCGCAGGATGTTCGTCGCGCCCTCGCGTATGGCGAAGCCGAGGGCAGCGCTCGCGTCGGGCGCGAGGCGCTCGACGTCGAGCTTTGCGCGTACGTCGATTCCGGCGAGCAGCAGCAGGTCGACCGCGGCACCGGCCTCGGTGGCGAACGCCACTTCGCGCTCGTCGCGTCCGACGGCCTCGACCTCGGCGGCCAGCGAGCTCGCGATCGCCTCGAGCTCGCCGATCTCGCGGGCGGCACCGGCGCGGTCGGCGCCGATCAGGCGGCGCGCAAGGTCGCCCTTGAGCGAGATCGCACTGAGGCTCTGTCCGAGCACGTCGTGCAGATCCCGCGACATGCGTCGGCGCTCGGAGCGCACGGCGCCGGCGGCGAGCGCGTCGCGGGCGAGGTCGAGCTCGGCCACGATCGGCACCAGACGCGCCGACGCAATCACGCCGGCCGCCACCAGGCTCGAGACGGTCAGGAAGTACGCGGCATTCCACACGAGTGCGTAGGTGCTCGGGTGCGCGGACCCAAGCCACGTGAGCGTGTCGTAGGCCAGCATCGCCAGCGGCGCCACCACGACGACCGCGATGCGAAGGCGGCCGTGCAGGCAGGCGACGGCGGCGATGAGCACGAACCACAACGACGTCTCCCACGCGATCCCGAACACCCAGATGAGCCCGAACGCCAGGGCGATGGTGGCCACGACAAGCGTCATCGGGTGCGACGGTGTCTCGCTGTGCGCGAGGGCGCGCGACATCGAGACTGTCAACGCCGTCAGCGCTAGCCATGCGAGCACCGCCAGGATCTGGTGGCGCGCAGGGTCAAACCCGAAGGCGCCGACGCACATCAACAGCGGGAACAGCAGCACGATCGCGTGGACGCCGACCAGCGTGCGGCGCGCCTGTCGCGTCACCAGGCCGCGACCGATCGGGCTGCGCCCGGCGCGGGCCGAACGCACAAGCGCCACGGCTGCGGTCTGCGACCGCGCGGCGCGGGTCTCGGTTACGATCGCGCGCAGGTCCTGCAATGCGTCGTTGGCCTGGGTCAGCACGCCGTCCAGAGCCACGAGCGGCTGCGCCACGCCCGGCGTCCCCAGCGTGGCCCGCGCGCGTCGCGCTGTGTCGCGCAGCCCGGCGAGGTGTCGCTCGAGCGAGGCGCGGACCTCGAGTTGCAGCCGTGCGCGTTCCTCGAGCACGGCATCGGCGGCCAGCGCGGTCCGCGAGGCGGCCAGCTGGTGCACGGCGGCGACCAGCCAGACCATCGCGAACTGGATCGCGGACCGGAAGAGCACCGAGTACATGAGGTACGCCGCGCTGGAGGTAAAGCCGACGCCGCTGCCGGGCTCGGCCCAGGTGACGAACAGCGGGGCGGCGACACAGGCCGCGAGCACGCCGATCGACCACCGAGGGCGCAGCACGACCAGCGCCGAGGTCGCCAGGACAGCGAGCATGAACGACCACGACACGCCGATGATGACCAGCGCGATGAGGTGGACGATGGCCATCGCCGCCAGCGTCGGGCCTGAGTGCGGGGGACGCTCGCCGCGCACCCCATAACTGAGGTGCCACAGATGCAGCGGCATGAACATGACCGCCGCGGCGACCGCGACCAGGGTCTTCGCGGTATCGCCGGCGAGACCGACGCGACCGACCTCGACGACGGCCAGCAGCGCGCTCAGCAGAAGCACCGCTCGGCCTGCCAGTCTCGGGATGCGCTCAGTCACGGCGCATACGATGCCAGCTTGCCTTGAGGCCGGCAGTGATTGATGACATCTGTCACTGCCGCCCGCATACATCGTCCTCTGGCGGAGCAGCGCCTAGGGCGGGAATGTTCCCGGGGTCATGCCAGCCACACAGGAGACCCTCATGGATCCAAACACAAACCCGGGCGCCACCGCCTCGCGCGCGGGACGCCGCGAGTGGATCGGCGTCGCCGCCCTCGCACTTCCCTGCATGCTCGTGGTCATGGACCTCAGCGTGCTGTTTCTCGCGGTGCCGTCGCTCACCCGCGACCTGCACCCCAGCGCCACCGAACTGCTGTGGATCACCGATGTTTACGGCTTCCTGATCGCGGGCGCGCTGATCGCGATGGGCGCGCTCGGCGATCGTATCGGCCGGCGCAAGGTGCTGCTCTGGGGCTCGGCTGCGTTCGGGGCGGCGTCGATCTTCGCGTCGCTGTCGACGAGCCCCGTCATGTTGATCGCCGCGCGCGGCATCCAGGGCCTCGCCGGGGCGACACTGATCCCGTCGACGATGGGCCTGCTGTTCGCGATGTTCCCCCACGAGGACGATCGGATGAAGGCCCTCGGTCTGATCTCGGCCGGCTTCACCGGCGGCGCGGCGCTCGGGCCGATCCTCGGCGGCGTGCTGCTCGACGTCTCCACCTGGCACGCGGTGTTTCTCATCAACGTTCCCGCGATGGCCGCGGTGCTGTTCTTCGTGCCGCGCTACGTGCCCGAGTTCGCCAACCCGGCCGCCCCGCGCGTCGACCTGCTCAGCGCCGGCCTGCTGCTGATCGGCGTGCTGTCGGCGACTTACGGCGCCAAGCGCTTCGCACGGGGCACCGGCGGCACCGCCGATGCGGTGCTGATGGCCTTCGGGCTCACGATCGGGGTCGTCTTCCTGGTGCGCCAGCGGCGGATTTCCAACCCGCTCGTCGACCTGTCGCTGTTCCGCGTCCGCGTGTTCAGCGCGTCGCTGACCGGCATGGTCGTGACGACGTTTGTCATGTTCGGGACGTTCTTCTTCGTCTCGCAGTACTTCCAGCTCGTACTCGGCCTCGATCCGCTGCCCGCTGCCCTATGGGGGCTGCCGGGGATCGCCGCGATGACGATGGGGACGATGGTCGTCGTGCCAAAGCTGGCCCAGCGCTACCGCCCCGGGCCGCTGATGGCTTCAGGTGCGGCGCTGATGGCTGTCGGGCTGGCCGCGCTGTCGACGCTCGGCACTGGAACGCCTCCGATCCTCGCCGCGCTGGTGATCGCCGTCTTCCAGATCGGCGTCGCGCCGCTGGTGACGCTCGGCAATAACCTGGTGATCGGCTCGGCGCCGCCGCAGGCCGCCGGTCAGGCCTCGGGCACCAGTCAGACGCTCAACGAGCTCGGCGGCGCGCTGGGCATTGCCACCCTCGGCAGCCTGGGCACCGCCCTGTACCGCGGCCAGATCAACGACACCTCGACCGCCGGCGTTACCTCCGCCGACATTCACGCGGTGCACGACACCCTCGCCGGTGCCGCGAGCGTCGCCGGCCATATCCCCGCGAGCCTCATCCACGCCGCGCAGACGGCATTCACGCACGGCATGTCGGTCGTCGCGCTCGTCACTGCCGGACTGATGCTCGCCGTCGCGGCGCTGCTGGCCGTCACCCTCCGCGAGTCCAGCGCCCGGATGCCGGAACAGACCACGGAGCCGATCGCCGAACCGGTACCAGCGTGATAGGCCCGACCAACAATCCCGGCGCCGTCCCGCGACGGTGGCGCAGCTGTGCTACTCCGTCCGTGCTTCTCCAGCGCGGGTTACGCCTTGGGTGTGGGCGGTCCAGCAGCTGTGGGTGAGAGCCGACGGCGCGTACCCGGAGCTGCGTGGGGAGAGCGCCCGACCTCCACGCAGAGCAGCGCGAGCAGCGCCGCCGCGCCGAGAGCGAACAGCACCGGATAACCGCTAAAGCCGTGGTAGCGGAACACGACGCGATGTGTTCCGGCTTGGACGGCAGTCGCGACCAGTGCGGGTGCGACCATCTCGGTGGGCTGTGAGCGTCCGTCGACGGTCGCACTCCAGCCGGGGTCGAAAGACGCGCTCAGGACGACGACGCCGCGCCGATGCATCGTGACAGTCGCGGCAGCCCGCCCAGCGGTGAGATGGTCGGTCTGCGCGACCACGGTGCCGGCTGAGCGCCGGCGCGGCAGCATGGTCGATGATCGCGAGGATGAAGCCTGGACGACGCCGGAGCCGGACTGGTCGAACTGCACCTGCTCGTAGCGCTCGTGCTGGGCTAGGTCAGAGTGCAGCACGGGGAGCGCCCGCGTGCCGATGTCGGTTCGGTTTGCGGTCAGGTGACCGACGATCGTGCCGGCGTGCAGGACGCCGGTGGCGCCTGGCAGCGTCCACAGCGAGTAGGGGCCCGCCCGGAGCTTGAGCTGAGCGGGAATGGGAGGTCTGGAGCCAGTGGGAATGATGAGGTAGCGGATCGCGAACAGCCGGTAGTCGCCCGGGTTGTGGTCGTCGAAGAAGTACTCCGGCTCGGTCATCAGCGAGGCGGTGCGCAGGGTGTATCCGACCTCGTCGACGTCGCGGCTCTCCAGGTACTTGAAGACCGGCACGGCGCCGACGGTGAAGTCCTGGCCCCAGTTCGACGGCATCCCGGCGTACGTCCGGCCGCCGCCGTCGCGCTCGATCACCGCGACGAGGCGATCGAGCTTGGTGCCCGCGGTGTTGTCGGAGCGCCGCTGGGCTGCGATCGCGGCGCCGTCGCGGCGGTCGTAGGCTCCGAGTGCAAGCCACGCGGGCGCCAGCACCGCGACTGCTGCAACGAGCACGACCGCCGGGGACAGGCCGGGCCGCCATCGCGGGACCCGAGCTTCGAGCCGCCGCACGCAGCCGGCCGCCAGCCACGCCGCTCCCCGGCCGGCGAGCAGCAGCGCGGCAAGCTGAATGCCCATCATGAAGCGGCGAAAGAACAGGTCGGCGCTGCCCGGGAGCAGACCGACGAGCGACCCGAACGTCGCGCGACCGAACGCGAACACCAGGCAAACCGCGAGCGCGACGAGCAGGGCGCGGGCGTTGGCGTCCGAGGACCACGCAAGCCACGCCAGTCCGAACCCGAGCGCTGCGCACCCGGTCACGAGCGGTAGCCGGCCGTGGTCAAGCAACTGCCCCGAGACCAGCCAGTCGAGCACGCGGCGCGCGCCGTAGCCGTTGACGAGTCCGGTTCCCTGCAGCGCTTCGTTGACGGCCGCCCACCGCCGCTGCTCCAGGAGCGGGACGATCACCCACATCGACGCGAGCAGCGAACCGCCGAGAAGCACCGAGGCTCTCCGCAACCTGGTGATGAGCGGCCTGCCGGCGACGAGGGGCCAGACGACCAGCACCGAGAGCGCCAGGTACCCGGTCTCGAAGTGCAGCGCGACGGTGAGCGCGGTGAGCAGGATCGCTTTGACGTAGCCGCGTCCGTCGCGGATCGCTCGCCAGCTGTAGCCCCACGCCAGCGGCAACGTCCACGACGCCCACAGCTGCGTCCAGACGCCGAACCCCGTCCATACGTAGGCGTGCTGCTCATAGCCGACCCCCGTCGAGCTGGCCAGAAACGGCGACATCGCGGCCGAAGCAGCCGCCGCCGGCCTGCCCGCCCCGAACGCGCGGCCCGACAGGTAGACGCTGATGGGCCACAGCGACAAAAGCAAGTACAGCGACCAGCGAAACGCCACGTCGGGACCGACCGCCAGCCCCGCCAGCCCCGTCATCATCGCCGGCAGGCTCTGGTAATGCAGAAACTGCGGCGACCCCTCCCCGAGGAACGGGAACCAGCTCGAGCAGCGGCAGCGTGCCCGGCGCGTAGCTGCGCCGTCGCGAAGCGCACCATCTGCTCGTGCAGCGAGCTGTCGTTCAGGTACGTGACCCCGACCGTCAAAGCCCGCAGGCTCGCAAGGTTCCAGCCGACCGCCATGGCAACGATCGACCACGGCCACCACGCAGCGGTCCGGCCCCCGCCATCACCCGGGGGCCGGACCGCCAACCGCGTCGTCGCCGACGCCCGCGCCGTGCGGGCGCTGGCGACCATCACCGCATCAACCGACGCCCGTGTTGCCCGTGTTGCCTGTGCCAGGGCCCGTGTCGGTGTCAGGCGCGACGGTGCACCGCGCCAGGTGGAAGGTGCCTTCGGCTGTGTTGCCGGCTGACTGGCCCGAGCCGATGACCTCCGTGCCGTTCGTGCCCACGAGAACCTTCACGGGCGTCCTCGGAGGGCCCGCACCCCGCCCCGGGGTACAGGTGACCGCGCCACTGACGGCTGCCGCCCCGGGCGCCATGTAGATCGTGATCTGCTCGTGGGTCCCCATTGCTGTGAGCTTGCGGTTCACCTGGGGAAGATTCTGGTCCTGTTGGTAGTTCAACGTCACCAACACCGAGCCATCGCCTTGCTTCGTGATGGCAAACGCCGGCGGGGCCGTCGACCCGCTCAGGGCGAGCATGAGCGCCGCGCCAACGCCCGCCAGCCCGAGCGTGCTGCCCGCGAGAACACGCGGACGCGCACGCGTCCACGGGCGCACCTTTCGACCAAGGAGCGGGGACGAGCGCTCGTGAGGCGCTTCGCCCATCCGGGGGTCTCCCGGCTCGGCGACGATCTGCGCGAACAGTGCGGCGTGATTGTCAGGCTCGCCGGCCACTGGTCTGGCCGCACGGAGCCGGCGCATCAAACTGTCATCCTTCATGTCTGCCTCCAATTCGATTGATGTGCTGAGACGGGCTTCACCGAGGCCTGCTCGATCAGGAGATCGCTGAGCCGGCGCCGAGCGCGATGCAGACGCACTCGGAATGCCGTCGGGGAGATCCCAAGACTTGCTGCGGCCAGGGCCGGGGTCAGGTCGTCCCAGGCGATCAGCAGCAGCGCTTCGCGATCCCTTTCCGGGAGCACCCGTAGACCACGCGCGAGGTGGGGGTCGAGATCCAATTCGGACGGCAGTTGCTCAGCTGGCGCTTCAAGGTCGATGTCGCCAAGCGGCTGTCTCCCGGTCTCCGGCTCGCTCCGACGCTCAGCAAGGAGCAGGTTGCGAGCGGTGACGATTAGCCACGGCCGGGCGTCGTAGGTTGGGACATCCGCGAGCCGACGCCAGGCGATTGCCATCGCCTCGGCCGCGATGCCGTCCGGATCGCGGGCGCCCCGACGACGCGCGTATGTGGCTATGAAGTCCAGGTGCGCGAAAATCTCGGCGAACCGGGCCTCAACATGGTTGCGATCGCTCTGGTGATCCCTCGTCATGACCCGTAATGTCGATTTCAGCCCAAATCGTTACAGCGGGCGCCAAGAAAAACTCCGGGTTCGACGAGCTCGCACAGTGGCCAGCGTGTCGCGTGGATTCGGCTGCGGGGTCCGGCGTCGTGACTTGCCCACGTTTGGTCGGAGGAGACTCAACCCATGCGCTGTGGTTTTCTCACGCCGGCGCCCAGGAGGATGCGGGATCGTCTGGGGAGATCGCGAGTTGCATACGCAGGGCAGGCCCGAATCTTGTCTCGCATTCGTGCATGGGGGCAAAGCCGACGCTGCGGTAGAACCCGTCCGCGTGCGGATTGGCCGTGACCTCGATGCACGCGCCGCCCTCGCGTCTCGCCGTCGCAACGACATCTGCCAGCAAGCTCCGCGCTACCCCTTGGCGCATCCAATCGGGATCGACGAACAGATCTTCGAGCTCCAGCGCGCAGCCGTCGCCGGGAAGGACGGTGACGAATCCCACGACGGAGCCATCGGCGGCCACCGCGGCGCGGGTCCGTCCCTCGGTCACCCCGTCGTCGCGCAGCTCGAGCGCCTCGGGGTGGGCCAAGAGCGCGTCTCGATCTGAGTCGTTGGAGAGGGAGGCTTGCCGAAAGATGCGGCGTAGAGCCGGGAGATCCGCCGCGACCGCAAGCCGGACGTCGAAGGCGCTCATTTACCCATTGTTGTCACCCTGGGCACGCTGCGCGTCGGTGCTGAGTGAGCGCGCCAATATCGGCCGGCGAACCCCGGTAACACAGCAAACAGCGTCAGCCGGGATGTCGCTGTTGTGATCCAGCGCTTACCCGGCAGAGAGTTGCGTCCGGCGGTGGTGGCCATTGAGTCCTGAGGCGGCGAGCAGAACGAGCCCCGGGAGGATGAACAGACCGACACGCAGACCAGCGGCCTGGGCGATCGCTGCGACCGCGAATGGGCCGAGGATCTGGCCGATCGATGCGATCCCTTGAACCTGTCCGATCGCGCCGTCGGCATTGCGCGAGCTCACCCCGACGTGCATCGAGGCGGTCAGCGGAAACATCGCGCCTATGGCGATGCCGGTCAGCGCGATGCCGACAGCGGCGACCGCCGCGCCGCGGGCTGCCAGCAGGATCGGCAGACCCACCAGAGCGAGGATCAGCGACGCGCCGAGCAGGCGCTCCGGTGGTGGCCCGGCGGGCCAGGCGACTCGCGAGCAACCGGCCGATGAGGTTTGCGGCATACAGGCCGCTGACCATCAGGACCGCCTCTTCACGGCCGATCCCGACACTTCCGTTCAGGTAGCTGGCGAGCCAGAAGCTGAGAGAAAACTCCAGCGCGACGATCGCGAGCACGATCACCAAGGTCGGCGCTGGCGAGGACTGCGCCGGAAGATCAGCGGCGCGAGGCTGCTGAACGGGCGAGGCGACGGGCTCGGATCGAGGGATGCGCACGGCGCCCATCGCCAAGACGGCGGTAATGACAATCGCTGCAGCGGCGACGAACGCAAAGCGCCACGTCAGCACCGTCGCCGCAACGCCACCGAGCAGTAGCGGCACGACCGTTCCGCCGAGGCTGACCGTCACCTCCCCCTCGGTCATCGCCACCGTCCGCCGCGGGCCGTGCGCGTCGGCCAGCGCCGCCCACATCCTGACCAGCGCCGAGGTGCCAAACAGGCTCATGAAGAACGCCCCAGGCACCGTGATCGTGATCGCATCGCCGTAGCCGACGGCGAGCCCCGCGACCGCCGCTGCGGCCAGCCCGAAGCGGATCGTTATACCCCGGCCTAGGCGCGCCTCCACGCGGATCGCGAGCAGGCCGGCAAGGCCACCACCCACCGCGAAGGCCAACTGATGCAGCGCGCCGGGCAGATAGGAGAGGTGCTCCTCGGCCCGCAGGTAGGGCAGCGCGGGACCCAGGATCGCGTTGAGAACGCCAAACCCGAACAGTCCCGAGAACATCGTCCAGGTGAGGCGGTCCCGGCGATATGCGGGCCCTGTGCCGGGGTCGTCCCGAGTCGAGCTCGGCCTGGCAACTCGATCTAGCAATCGCGCTTACCGCCCCTCGCGAAGAGCGCTGCCAGGTTGTCGATGATCGCGTCGGCGCGAGCGAGCGCGTCATCGCCGTGGGTCGTGCGGAGCGCGATCACGCGCGCACCTGCGGCGCGACCGGCATCGATCCCGATTGGAGAATCCTCCAGTACCGCGCACCGTGCCGCCGTCACGTTGAGCCGTCGGGCACCGAGCAGGAACCCCTCAGGATCGGGCTTGCCGCGCATCACCATGCTGGAGCTGATGACGACCTCCGGGCGAGGCAGTCCGGCCGCGCGAAGTCGCACGTGCTGCGAGCTGCGAGGAACACGAGGTGACGATCGCCAATGGGTAACCGGACCTCAACAGCTCGCCGGCACCGGGCAAGGCGAAGACGCCGTCGGTGTCCGTGGTCTCGGCCTCTTCGACGAGTGCGGCCTCGGCGGCGTGATCAGCGCCGGGCGCGAGCAGGCGCACCGTTTCTGACGAGGGCCTGCCCTGGGCGAATGCGTGGACCTCGTCGGGGTCGAGACCGTGGCGCTCGGCGAAAGCTGTCCAGGCGCGGCTCACCGGTGCCGACGAGTCCACGAGCGTCCCGTCGAGATCGACCAGCAGCGCCTGCGCGCCGCCCAGCACCGGCGCGCCGCCAAGCGCAGAGTCATCCAGGGCGCGAGTGCTCACGCCGCCCTCCAGGCGGCAAGCGCCCGGTCGGTAAGGATGTGGTCGAAGGCGTGCTCGCCCGCACCAACCAGCGGTGCCCGGCCGCCGAGGGTACTCGGAGCGAGCGCGGGAGCGGCCTCTGCCCTGGCGCCCATCAGGCCATCGTGGTAGCCCTCCTGGACACGGTCACCCGCGACCTCCAGGAGCTGGGGGGCGAGGCCGCCGAAGGTGACCAGCTCGGGATCCAGAGCGTTGACCAGGGCTGCGGTCCCCCGGCCCAGCGCAAACGCAGCGTCCCGCACAGCGCGTCGCTGCGGCCCGGCGCCCGCGCGGGCGGCCGCGAGGACCTCGCGGCTGTAGCTCACCTCATCGGCCGGAACCGACTCGCCCAGATGACGCGCAAGCGCCTGGCCGTCCAGGGCGGTGTTCCAGCATCCGTGGGCGCCGCATCGACAGCGCACGGCCGGCGAGCCGAATGGCATGTGCCCGAACTCACCGGCCATCCCCCGAGCGCCGGGCACGAGCTGTCCCCGGTCGAGCAGTGCACCCCCGACGCCTGAGTCCATGTAGAGGTGCACCGAGCTCGCGGACCCCGCCGCCGCGCCTCGTCGCGCATCCGCGATCGCCGAGAAGGTCGCGTCGTTGCCGGCCAGGAACGGGACCGACGCGATCTTGCGCGGTGCCAGCATCGAGAGTTCCACGTCCTGCCAGCCGAGGTTGGGCGCCTGAACCAGGCGCGTACCGGACACGGTCCCTGGCAGCGAGACCACGATCGCCCGCACACTTGCGCCATAGCGAGCGCAGACGCCGTTCAGCGCATCCTCGACCCCCGCAAAGACGGAGGACCGATCGCGATCGTGGCGCTGCGTCTGGTAGGTGTGCACCTCTCCGCCGAGCACGACGGTGGCCACCTCCCACGATTCATGTGAGATCGCCGCAACCGCCGCGACCGGACCCCGGGGATGCGGGCCCAGTGAGCCTGTCGGGCGCCCCCGGCTGCCCGTCGCACGCGCCGGCCTCTCAGCAACAACGCTTGACCCAACGAGACGCGCGACGGTCTCGCTCGCCAGCCCGCTGGAGATACCGAGCTCTCGAGCTAGTCGGGCTCGGGTGATTCCTGGCTCGGCGTGGACAGCGCGCAGCACGCCGATCGCAGTTGAAGACCGCGCCGAGGCAAGCCGGAGGGACGCTGTACAAGGTTCCACCAGTATTTACTCTACCACAGAGGATATTAGCCTTCCGAACCTCGCTTGAGTCGTCTCGGCGAGCGAGCCGATGCAGAGCCGTGGCGGGGATCGGTGGCTCGGCGGGTCATCGTGCTGCCGAGGTGCCAGGATGCGTAATCAATGTCTGAGATGTGGAACAGCGTCGCGCCCGGTTGGGAGGCGAATGCCGTTTCGTCGGGAGCAGCTCGCGCTGGTGATCGTGTTTCCTGGCTCGGTCCTGATCGGCTCAGGTACACGGGACGACCGTGAACTCCGCGCGGTAGGTGCCAGGTCTTCGGCCACCGGGTCTCCGAGGGCGAGGTTGAAGGCGACGGCGCGGTCCGCCCGAATCGCCGTGTCACATTTGGGGCGGCGGCGGTGCTAAGTGGGTGTGAGCGGATTGCACGCGCGAACTGAGGAACGCTTGGCTCTCATTGGTGGCGAATCCGACACGGCTTGCTTTGAGGCGTTCTTTCGCGACCACTATCCGGTCGTCGTGCGCCTCGCGCAGAGCGTGATCGGCGACTTCCAGCGGGCGCAGGACGTGGCGCAGGAGGTCTTCCTCGCCGCCTATCGGCGCTTCCCGGGCGAATACGGGCAGGCCGCGGGATGGGTGAGGGTCGCTGCCGTGCACACGGCGCTCAACGTAATCCGGGGGGAGCGGCGCCGCGACAGGCGTCAGCTCCTGGTGCAGAGCGTCGGCTCCGTGCCCAGCGCCGAAGACACCGTGATCGATCAGGAGGCGCGGGCAGCGGTTCGCCGGGTCTTGGCCCGTCTTCCGCGCCGGTCGGCCGCGGTGCTGATAATGCGCCACGGGGGCATGAGCTACGTCGAGATCGCGGAGGGGCTCGGGGTCAAGATCGGACACGTCGGGACTCTGCTCCGAAGGGCGGAGTCCGCGCTTCGAAAGGAGATGGAACGTGAGACACGCAGCTGATGGGGTGCTGCGGCGGCTCGATGACGAGCCGCTGGCCATTCCGGACAGAGTCGCCGACCACGTGGCCGGCTGTGCGCGCTGCCGCGCCAGCCGAGCACGGATCGCCGCGGACACCGAACGCGCGGCCCGGCTGTTGTCCGCCCCGCATTTGGTACCCAGCGCGGACATGGCATGGGCCCGGCTCAAGCGCGAGCTACACCACACGACGGAGGAGGCAGCCGGCCGGCGCCGGCGGCGAGTATCGAGTTTCCGGCGGTCTCCCGGGTTCCCGAGAGTGTCGTTGCGCGCCGGGCTGGTCTCCGGCGCGGTCGGGATCGTGATTGCGGGCACGGCCGCGGCGGCAACGCTAACCACGATCTTCTCGCCCACCCACGTGGCGCCGGTGTCCCTGAGCCGGAGCGACGTGCAGGCGATCGCCTCCTTCATGGGTCTGGGCGACAGCCACGTGCTCGGGGGTTTTTCCACGCCGAGCGGATCCAGCACCGTCCGGTTCGGAACGATCAAATGGTCCTCCTCGGGCCCCGCTGCGCCGGCGTCCTCGCTCGCCGAGGCCTCCGCGCAGGCCGGCTTCCGGGTCCCATTGCCTGCCCGCCTCCCCGCCGGGGTGGGCGCGATCCAGGGATTCATCGTTCAGCCGCGCGTGAGGGCCACCGTGACATTCAAACCCACCGCCGCGAGCGTTGGCGGGAGCTCGGTCACCCTTGACGCCGGCCCGGCCGTCCTCGTGGAGTACTCCGCGGCGAGCCGGCACCGACCTACCCACACTCGGCGTCGTCACGATGCGCGCGTCCGACGGCGCTCTCCACGGGTGCGAGCTTGAGCCAGATCGAGGGCTTCTTGCTAAATCAGCCGGGCATCCCCCCGGAGCTGGCGGAGGAGGTCCGCCTGCTCGGTGATCTGGGGACGACCCTCCCGGTGCCCGTCCCGCGGGGTGCCTCGGTTCGCTCGGTGCACGTCGCGGGCTGGCCGGGCGTGCTCGTCGCTGACTCCTCGAACGCGGCTGGCGGGGTGGTCTGGGAGGACGGCGGGCGCATGCTGCACGTCGTGGCCGGAATCCTCGATTCGCAAGATCTGCTCAATGTCGCCGACCAACTCGGCTGAGCCCGACGCGATCGACGCCGGCGAGCAGTCCCCGGCCGAAGCCGCGGCGGGGACGGCTGAGACCGCGGGCTTCGCGGTTCGGACGCGGCTCGCCTCGACCAGCCGAGTCGCCGGCGATCCACACGACGTCTCTGAGCAAGCGCTTCGGGGACACGATCGCCGTGAACTCGCTGTCCATGACGGTGGAGCGAGGAGAGGTCTTCGGTTTCCTCGGCCCCAACGGAGCAGGTAAGACGACGGTGGTGAAGCTGCTGCTCGGGCTGGCGCGTCCCAGCGGCGGCGAGGCGCTGGTGCTCGGCGCACCGCTGGGAGATCGCGAGACCAGGCGGCAGATCGGATATCTCCCCGAGCTGTTTCGCTTTCAAGCCCTGCTCACTGCGAAGGAGGTGCTCCGCCTCCATTGCCGACTCCTCGCGTTGCCCAAGGCGGCATGGGAGGAGGAGGAGCGCAGGACGCTGAACATAGTTGGACTGCTTGAGCGGGGCGATGACCGGGTCGCCGCGTTCTCGAAAGGGATGCAGCAGCGGCTCGGGCTAGGCGTAGCGCTGCTCGGTACTCCCACGCTAGTGGTCCTCGACGAGCCCACCAGCGCCCTTGACCCCGTCGGACGCCATGACGTGCGCGAGATCATCCGTGGTCTACGCGAGCAGGGGGTCACCGTGTTCCTGAACACACACCTGCTCGAAGAGGCCGAGCACGTGTGCGATCGTGTCGCCATCATCAATAAAGGGACGGCGGTCGCCACCGGCACGCTCGACGAGCTGCTCGGTCATCACAGCGGGGTGCGGCTCAAGGTGGGGGGCCTCGGTGAGAGCTGGTGGAGCGGCCTGGGCCGGTTCGGTCGATGGCGCCGGGACGAGGAGTGGCTCTTCGTCGAGGGCATCGACCCCTCCCGGATCGCCGATCTGATCGACGAGGTGGTGCGCCTCGGGGGGCGGGTGGAGGCCGTGATCCCTGAGCACCAGACACTGGAGGCCCGCTTCCTCGAGCTGCTGGGAGAGCGATGAACCCGACCCTGACGATCGCCGCCCTCACGATCACAGAGGCGGTGCGGCGACGACTCCTGCTCGCCTTCGTCGCGATCACCGTGATCATCGTTGGACTTAGCGCGTGGGGCTTTGACCGCTTGAGCCATACCCACAGCTTCACCTCCGGTGAGAGCCGCCTCGCCGTTCCGAGCGCGCTGATCCTGTTCATGTTCATGTTCAGCTTCGTCCTCGCCCTGAGTGCCTCCGCGATCGCCTCACCGTCGATCTCTTCGGAGATCGAGTCCGGCGTGCTGATGACGGTGCTGACACGCCCCGTGCGGCGGACCGAGGTGCTTCTCGGCAAGTGGCTCGGGCTCGCAGTCTTGCTTGCCGGATATGCCGGGGTCGTGTGCGCGCTCGAGTTCGGGGTGGTCGACTTGACGAGCGGCTTCAGCCCGCCGAGCCCGGTACTCGTCGGCGTGTACCTGTTCGGGGAGGGAGCCCTATTGCTGACCCTGTCGCTGTTCTTGAGCACGCGCATGCCGGTCATCGCGGCAGGTGTGATCGGGGTCGCGGCCTTCGGCGCTGGCTGGCTGGCCGGAGTCGTGGGGACGCTGGGGACCACGCTCAACATCGCTGCGCTCCGGACTGTGGGGCAGGTGGGACGATTCCTGCTGCCCACCGACGGGCTGTGGCACGCCGCCCTTTACTACCTCCAACCGCCCTCGCTCATCAGCGAACACCTGGCCCAAGGCGGAAACGCAAACCCCTTCTACGCACAGGGAGCACCTTCCTGGCCGTACCTGCTGTGGGTGGCGTGCTGGTGCCTCATCGTCCTGATCGCCGGCGTGGCCAGCCTCGAGCGGCGCGAGCTGTGAGACACCGTCACGGCCGTGCTCCCACCTCCGGCGCGTGGTGGCGCTGAAACCAGAGGGGTGGGGGTTAGGGCGACGCGGAGAGCAGGTCGCCGGTCGGCGCCGCAATCCCGGCGCCGGTTGCGCTGCGCATGACCACGGTGGTCACGGATGAGCTGACCACCAGCTGGGTGAGGTCGGGCTCTGCCCGCTTGGCCCCCGTCGGGCAGGAGCCACTGGACGCTTCACGCGGCGCCGTAGTGACCGGCACCACGCACGGCCTCAGTGGGCACGCGCCCGCGCCGACAAAGCACATCAACGCCTCCGGTGGCGGCGTCCGAAGCGCGCCACGATGGGTGCGGGGCGCCTGGGCCGAGTGGTGGAGATTGAGCAGGTTTGCTGAGGCCAGCAGATGCTGCATCTGCAACTGGAGGCCGCGATCGCGCACGGTGGCCTGCTGGACTGTGCTCGACCGAGAGTTGACTGCCGCAGCGCGAGCTCCGGGCATCACCGCCACGATGCAGAGCGCGACCGCCAGTCCGCAGGCTCCTAATCCGATCAGTCGACGCATCCCTTGGATTGTTCCGCCTCCGCGCGCGCCGCGAGCCGTAAGGACACGATCGCTAGCTCGCCGAGCCGCCGCCGGAGCCGGTCGCCCTCTTGTGAACGAACCTGTCGAGCTTCGCCTTCAGTGATTCCAAGTGCCGATGGATCGCCTGTTTATCGTGCTCGACATTCTTGGCCATCTCGATCAACAAATCGAGGTCCGACCTGAGTTCGTCCGGGTGGTGGTCCTTCGATGCTTCAGCCATCGGTATCTCCTAGTCGACGAACGTCCCCTCCTGCCCCAGGGACCAGCCTAGGACAGTCCACCACGGGCCGTCAAGACCGCCGTCGCTCAACCGTTGTTCCTCCCGGCTCATCGAGCCCGCCTGAGCTCACGTTCCGATCGAATAATCGCTCCGGGCGGGAGACTGTCTGGGCCCCGGGGATGAGTTTTGGTTCCGCGCCAAGTCTTCAGTCCTGACGAGCCGATCGCGACGCAGAGAGGAGTCATCCATGGCAGCACATCAGCTTGGGACGCGGGAGGAGTGGGCGGTCGCATACGCCGAACTGCGCGCCGAGGAGAAGGAGCTTACCCGCCGCAACGCGACGCTCGCGCGCAAGCGCCAGGCGTTGCCGTGGGTGCGGGTTGAGAAGGAGTACCGCTTTGAAACCAACGATGGCACCAGGACACTTGCGGAGCTGTTCGACGGGCGCTCGCAGCTGATCGTGCGCCACTTCATGCACGGCCCCAAGACGCCTGAGGGTTGTCCAGGTTGCACGTTCGAGACCGACAACCTGGTCGGTGCGGTCGCCCATCTCGCCCACCGCGACGTGACCTTCATCCTCGCCTCGCGCTCACCGCTGGAGGTGCTCAACGCGTATAAGGCCCGCATGGGCTGGGAGATCGAATGGGTCTCCTCCGAGGACGGCTTCGACAGTGACTTCCACGAGATCATGCACGTGCCAACGCCGCGCCGGGCGGGCAACATGCTTGACGTGATGGAGCTCATGGCGCTGAGCGTCTTCGCGCTGGATCGCGGCGTCGTTTACCACACCTACTCCACCTACGACCGGGGCACCGAGGCTCTCAACGCGACCTGGCAGCTCCTCGACCGCGCGCCGCGGGGCCGGGGTGAGAACTTCGACGGCTGGCCGCGCAAGCGCGATGAGTACGTGACGGTCCACGACCGACAACAGTGGGCACCCGCGTGGGGTGGTGCGGGATACTGAGCAACAGCAATAACAGCAGCAGGAAAGACGGAGGAATCCATGCGCCGATCAGCGGTTGCGGCTCTCACGGCAGCGGGCGTATGTCTTTTGATCGTGGCCTCGGTCTGGGCGCGGCCGTCGGTCAGCCCGATCGGACCTGATCAGGCGTTCACCGGCGCGGTCAACGGCACGGTCACGAACGCCGTCATCCACGTCGTCTGTCCCGGACCCGAAGGCCGGATGGGGCATCCGCAGGGCGGACAGCCGGTGGAGGTCCTCCCCGCGGCGTCGACCAGGGCCGGGTTCACCGGTCAGGCCCACAGGGTTGAAGCCGACATCCTGTTCGCGACGCCGCCCGCGGCAGTTCCTCCGCGACTGGCCGTGTTCCGCGATTACAACGACCCCGTCGCGATCTCCACGAGCCTTCTGTTTCCGTGCTCGGGTGGCGGCCGGATCGTGTTCCGCCCGATCTCCGGCGGAAAGGCGGCGCGCCCAGCGGTCGTGAAGGTGACCTTTGTCAACGTTGCCGTAGCCGCCCGACTGACGCCGAAACGATCATCCGCGTAGTTACGGCCCGCTTAGGAGGTGCGCTTAGCTGAGATGCTCCCGTGGCCACAGCCGCGACGGCCAGAGACGTAAAGGGGAACGCTCCCGCTCGCGAGCCGGCCGACGAGGACGCAGCGCCTGCCGTGGCGGGCGATGGTCGCGGACACGCGCCGATGAGGGTTCTGAGTCGGGGAGTGGAATCCCGCCGATCGGCGACCGCGGCGTGGGCCGCCCGTCCTCTGGGCCCGGTCCCTCACCGTCATCGTCGGCTGATCCCGGGTCCTGGCCCCATCCGTGGAAGAGCACAGACCACGAGGGGACGAGAAGCAGAATCCCCCACCCCAGGCCAAGCAAGATCAGCGTCACCAATGTTTGCTCACCCACGGGTGCGACCACCGCCGCCAGCTCGGGAAGCACGATCGCGATGACGATGCCGGTGAACCGTAGCCAGAACCTGGAGCGGCGACGCAGAGAGCGATCCAACGCGGCGGAAACCAGGACTCCGATCGGGATCGCCTCGACCGAGAGCACAACGACCACGACCGTCATGACGGGAAGCTACCACCGATCCCGACGCTACCGGTCCACACTTGACTGGGTGATCCGGCGCGGCGAGGATGGTCTAGATGCACGAGCGCGACGTCGTCACCCGGGACGGACGGGTGCTGAAGGTGCTCGAGGATGGTGATCGCGTCGGGCGCCCGGTGCTGGTGCACAATGGGACGCCGAACTCGCGACTGTTGTTTGCTCGAGACGTAGAAGACGCTCGCCACCGCCCTGGGCCTTGATCGGCTGGCCGTGTGGGGCATCTCAGGCGGCGGCCCGCACGCACTAGCGTGCGCAGCGCTGCTGCCAGAGCTGGTCGCCGGTGTCGGGGTCTTGGCCTCCAGTGCGCCGTGGGGAGCTGACGGCCTTGACTACTTCTCGGGGATGGGTGAGCTCAACGTGCAGGACATCTCACTGATGTTCGAAGATCCCGTTGCGGCCCGCGCCAAATGCGAACGCGACCGAGCCGAAATCCTCGCGTTGACGCTTCCGGATCTCATGGAGATGATCCAGACTCCGGTTCTGCTGCTTCATGGCCGCCATGACCGCTTCGTCCCCTTCGCCCACGGCGAATGGCTCGCGCGGGCCATTCCTGGGGTCGAGGCCAGGCTCAGCGACACCGACGGGCATCTCTCACTGACCATGCATCATTTGGACGAGGTCCACGGCTGGCTACTGGACCGCTGGTAGTCGCCCAGTTGCCGGGGCGCTGAACGCGGCGGCGGACGAGCTTCCATCTACCGTGGAGACTGCTCGAGGCGGCGTTGCTCGTCATACCGCCGCCAGATCTCGCCGTAGAGCTCTTGCGCAGCCATGAACGGCGCAAGGCGCTTCTCGTCAGCCCACCCGTAGGCGTCGAGCGCTCGTCGCACACATCCCGCATCTGCCCCGCGGGCCTGGTGCAGGCTCATCACACAACTGGCGACGTCCCAGTCAACCGGTCCGCGGAAGGTATCTTCGAAGTCGTTCCAGACCGGACCTTCAGGAGTGCGCAGCAGATTGCTGAGCGACACGTCTCCGTGCAATGCCTGCACCGGCAGCGGAGCCCGAAATACGGCGTCATCGAGAGCGCGCAACCGCGCGCGGAGCGCCGCGATCATCTCGGTGCTCAACGTCAGCGAAGGCCGAAGGAGCCGGTGCAGACGCTCGATGTCCTCGCGCACATCGATCAAAGTGCCGAGCTCTCCATCGAACGACCGGAGCTCGCGGTGGAGGACTTTGAGCGCTCGGCCAAGCTCCTCGGCATCCGCGAATCGCTCGTTGGGCGATTCGAGGGCCAGCCACTGTGAGAACGTCATCCACAATCCGTCGCAGTGATGCGGGCCAGGCGCGATCAAGGGGCTTGGCGCGACCGCTGTACGGGAGGACGCCAAGAAGCTCAGCACCGCAACCTCACGTTCAAGCCACCGCCTGGGATCGTCGTGGAGTACCACCGTCCCGGTCATGACACGCGCCACAACAGGCGCTGGAGTCAGCCGGATCAACACATTGCTGCCCGAATGGATCACCTCGGCCTGCTCAGTCCCGAGCCCGTTAGCCGCTGCAACGGTCCGCGCCGCTGCCAAAGCTCGCTGCTCAACATCGGTGTGCATCTCCTGCAATCTCGCAGACGGCGGGTTGGCCGTCGTCGGCTGACCGAGAGCCGGCCGCTGGCCACGACCGGGTTCCTGGACAACGACAGTTGAACTATATATACTGGGCGCATGAGCAAGCGAACCATGCAGGAGGCGACGTTCCTGATTCTCACCGCGCTGGCCGGAGGTAGCCAGCACGGATACGGGATCATCACGGACGTCAAGCAGATCTCGAACGGGCGCGTCGGACTTCGCGCCGGGACCTTGTATACGGCCCTGGACCGCCTTCGCGCGGACAAACTGATCGACATAGACCACGAAGAGATCGTGGACAGTCGGCTGCGCCGCTATTACCGGCTTACACCTACGGGCGAGGAGCAGCTGGCTGAGGAGGCGGCGCGTCTGCGCTCCAACGCGCATGTCGCGATGTCACGACTGGACCTGAGTGGAGGGGTGGCAACTACATGACCGACTCGACGCACCTGGAGCGCCGCTACCGACGGCTGCTGGCGTTCTACCCGAAAGCGTTCCGCCGCGAGCGCGAGCAGGAGATCCTCTCGGTGCTGATGGCCGGCGCCGCGGAGGGCCAGCGCCGACCCCGCATGGCGGAGTCGTTCGATCTGCTCGCAAACGCGATCTTTATGCGTGCGCGCCAGACACGGCTGCCGAGTTCATGGGAGTTCCAGCATGCCCGTGTCATGCTCCCGGTCCGGATTGTCATCGGCCTCTGGCTCGTGATCCTGACGATGGTGCTCTACGGCTACCACCGCGGTGGCTTGTGGGGAATCCTGTTGGTCCCGGCGGCAGCACTGCATTTCTACCTCGCCTACCGCTTGGCAACGTATCTGGAGCTACAGGACGGCGAACCCCCTAGCCAAACTGGATAGTGCTGCGGGCGGCTGCGGCTGTTCCGCGAGCAGACGTCTCTGAGCTCAGGTGGAGGTTGTGGCTAGGTGCCGATCCGGCGCGACCGAGCCCGAGCCTGAGCGACCATCCACCCGCGGCCGCTGCTCGGCGGGAGCGCACCCAGCCCGCCGCCAGCAGGCAGCGTCTCGGGGTCGTTGCCGACGCCGAGCAGGCTTCGAGTGAGCTGTTGCGTCGTGTCGAGGAGGTCGTCAAGCGCTCGCGACACGTGCGCGGCGGTGACGGTCGGCGACTGCGGCTCGTCGTGTAGCGACTCGAGCATCGCGCGCCGCAGCAGCTCCTTGAGAAACGAAGCGGTCACGCCTTCGGTGCGCTCCACCACGTCGCGTGTCTCGGCCTCCGCCAGGTGCAGAGGAAGCGAACGGCCGTAGAGCGCGAGCAGTCGTTCGCGAGCCTCAGCGTCCGGGAGGTCGATCTCGACCGCAACGTCGACGCGCCCGGGACGAGCCGCCAGCGCCGGCTCGAGCAGGTCGGCTCGGTTGGTGGTCAGCACGAACAAGAGGTCAGCGTCGGGTGCCGCACCGTCCATAGCGTCGAGCAGGTCAAACAGCACCGGGCTGGAACCGGGCCCGAAGCTTCGGTCCTCGGCGACGAGATCGACGTCCTCGAGCACGATGACCGACGGTTGAAGGTCCCGTGCAAGTTCGGCCGCCGACCCGATCGCATGCAGCGCTCGTCCGGTCAGGACCAGCCTCGTATACCCGGTCATCCGCCCCACCAGGTAACGCATCGTGTGCGTCTTGCCGGTACCGGGCGGCCCGTACAGGAGCAGGCCGCGCTTGAGGTGCTGACCGGCGGCAAGCAACGCCGCGCGGTGAGCCGCGACCCCCAGGGCATGTCGCTCCACGCGGCCAAGCACGGATTCGGGGAGCACGACATCCTCTCTGGCGGTGTCCGGGACGGTGCCGAACTCGAGTACGACGCCGCCCATCGGATTGACCGTGACGTCCAGAACGTGCCCGCGATAGACGTTGAGCTGGCCGCGGAGCTCTCCCAGCCGGCCCTGCACCGCCTGTGCCCCTTCGACCTCCAGCCCTGCGATCTCGACCTCCAGGCCTGGATCGTGCTCGTTCGGACCGCTGACCATGAGCACATACCGCCCGCGATCGTCGGTGATCAAAAGCAGCGCAAGCCGGAGGCAGGCAAGCGTTGAGCCCGGCCCGTTGGGCAGGTCCACGAGCGGCGGAGCCGACAGACGCAAAGGCTGATGCCCATCTCCGCTGACGAGCTGGTGAAGCGTCACGTTTCCGTAGTGCGGCGGAAGCATCAGGCCTTGTACCACCACCTCACGGCCCGGCTCCCGTGACCAGGCATCCAGCGCCGTCTGGAGGTTCACGTGTTCAAACGCTGGCAGCGAACGCGTGACGACGGAGCGTGCCGATCGCTCGTCGCCGAGGAAGTCCTTGACCAGACCAGCGACCTCGTCCCGATCCTGAGAGCTCGTATGCACCCAATCCAAGAACCCCCGAAAAGCGGCCGCGAACTCGCGTGCCTCTGAATCCGACGCGCCCGTCATCCTCGCCGCTCCGACACTGCTCGAGACATCATCAGCCGCAACGATACCCGGGGCCCCAGGTTCTTCGCCGACGCCAGGCGCGCCGGCCTCTCGTGGCCGCTCCAAGCCCGCGGCCTTTCCTGGTCGCGATGAGCGCATTACCGGCTTGCGTCGACCGCAATGCAGTCCGTCGCGGATGCGCACGATACGCCGGACAGCCCCGAGAGGGCATCGTCCACGTGCTGGACCGTCCATGCCGAAGCGCCCCGAGTGGGACGGGTGGAGCTGACGACGTTGCCAAGCTTGTCGCCGACGACGCAGAGCTTCGCCGATGCACACCAAACGCTGGTCGGCCGGCCATTGGTGGGATCGGCTCGGATGAGCTTCCACCTCGGCACCCTCGCACCGGGGCGCCGCGACGTGACCACGTTCCCGGCCAGGTCAACGGCCACGCAGAGTGCCAGCGACGGGCATGACACGCCCACGAGCGAGCCCGCGTGGTCAACGTGCCTGAACGTCCAGTGCGAGCGGCCATGGATCGGGTTTGACCCGGTGAGCACGTTCCCGGCCTCGTCGACGGCGACGCAGAGTGTTATCGCCGGGCACGAGAGGCCGCTGATTGCCCCGGACCTGTCACCTCGATGCTCGACCGTCCATCGAGCCCGGCGGCCGGTGGCGTGGCGCGAGGCGACGAGGTTTCCGTAGCGATCTGCCGCAAAGCAGACCGACACAGATCGGACAGGAAATGCCGACCAGGCGTCGCCCACGGTCGACTCGGGTGACGTCCCACGCGCCGGCGCCGCCGTCCGGACGGACCGAGGTCACCACGTGCCCGTCCGTGTCGATCGCGACGCACGCGGTGACCGAGGGACAGGAGATCGCGACGAGATGCCTGGCGGCGTCGACATCCACGGTCTCTCCAGTCGCGGGGATCCCGCCCGGGCGAGTCGAGCTGACCACGTGGCCGGTACTGTCAACCGCGACGCACAGCGATCGCCTGGGGCACGCTACCGCCGACAGCACGTTGACGCCATCGACCGCGGCGACGGTCCAAGCCGACGAGCCGCCCGCCGGTGCGGTCGAGGTCACGACATCGCCCCCGTAGTCCACGGCGGCGCAGAACGAGTCCGTTGCACACGACACACGCGCCAGCGCCCCGACGCGCCCGTCGACATACGTGCTCGTCCAGGCGGACGGCCCGCCCGTCGGATCGGCGGAGACGGAAGCGTTGCCCGCGTAGTCGACCGCAACGCACAGCGATTCCGACGAACACGACACGCTTGTGAACGTGTCAGCGCTGCATCCCCCGTGGTAGCAGTATCCGTTGCCGAGGCTCGTTGCGGTCCAAGCGCCAGCCCCCCCGGAGGGATCGTGCGAGGTGATCAAGTCACCGGCAAAATCGACCGCCACGCACAATCGGGTTGACGGACACGACAGCGAGGCGCCGAAGCTGCCCGGCGTCACGACCCAGCTGGCAGAACCGCTGGTCGGATCGGTTGAGACCGCGACTCCGGCGGCGCCGATAACCACGCACAGCGACACCGTCGGACAAGACACGCTGCTCAGGCTTCCGTGGCCCAGAGGCGTGACCGCCCAGGCACCCGCGCCACCGGCCGGATCTTGCGACGAGATCACGTCCCCCCGGCCGTCGACGGCGACGCACAACGACACCGACGGGCAGGACACGGCGTCCAGGCTGTCGCCAACGTGGGTCACCATCCAGGCACGCGGGCCGCCGCTCGGATCCCGCGAGGCAACAACATTCCCGGCGTTGTCGATCGCGACGCACAGCGCCGCCGACGCGCACGAAACGCCAGACAGCGAGTTCGTGCCATCCACGTGGGCGGCCGTCCAGGCGGCAGGGCCGCCGGTCGGCTGCGTGGACGTCAGCACAGTCCCGGCGGCGTCGGCCAAGACGCACAGCGACGCTGACGGGCACGACGCTCCGCCGATGACCGACGGAGAGCCAAACGGCTGCTGATGATCGACCAACACCGGGGATCCCCACGAGAGCACGGCCGACGCGGGCGCTGCCAGGACGCCGACGAACGTGGCCACAACCCACGCCACCGCGAGCCTCGCGCCCAGAGCCCGGCGACCAGGCAATCGCGCGCGGTCAGCCGGGGGTTCCATCCGGCCCCCCGGCGGAGCGTTGAGCGCGACGCCGTGCACAACAAGTCAAACGTCACCGTCATCACAAAGTTGCGCGGCAGCCGGACCGAACATCCCCCGCCCCGCAGTAGAGAGCGGGGCGCTAGCGCGTCGCGATCGTCAGCAGCATCGCGCTCGCGGCCGGGATCCTGACCAGGTAGGTGCCGCGCCAACGAGCGACCCGCTCGATCCGGCCCGGCCCGGACGGGACGGCAGCGGCGCTCGTCGGGGAGAAGCTTTGCCCAGCGAGGGTCACGTCAGTCCGAGCCTGCAGGCTCGGCGCGAGCAAGCGCTCGACCGTCGCGCTGGCGCCTCCGCCGCGCACGCGCACGCGTACCGCCAGCATGCGGCCTCGGCGGCGAGTATCGATCAGGACCACACGGACCTGGCCCTCCCGCGATCGAGTGGCCCACGCCTGGACGCCTGCTGGAGCGCCGGCGATCGACAGAAGTCTCGATCCAGGGGGCGCCGCATGGGCGAACATCAGCATGCCGTAGTACTCGGGGTAGACGACGGCGCTCCAAACGCCGCCGTGATGGTGAAACTTGAACAGGGCATACGGCGAGCCTGCGTAGGTATGGATGTTGACTCCGTCGGCGCCGGTGCGGGCGAACGCGAACAGCGCCTGCAGGACCCACAGCGCCGACGCGAATGACTCGTCAACCGCAGATACCCGACCGCAGGAGATCGTGTTGACCTCGTCGATCCGTACGTGAAGCCCGCGCGCGTGTGCGAGCCCGACAGCTCTGGCGACACTGTCGGCGAGCCCCGTCGTGGACGCCGGTGTGAGCAGATGCGCGATCGTCGGGTATACCCGGGCGCCGGGGGGGACGTAGCAGCGCTGGAGCGGATACCGGTGAAGCGTGACGATTCGGACCCGTGGCTCGGCGGCAATGAACCGGCCGACGTACCCCAACCACTTCGGCGAGCCTGCCGCGGGACCCGCCAACGGCAAACGCGGCAGCGACCTGGCGATCCTCGAGAAATCCCGCAGGTAGTGGACGAAGTTCCAGCCCGGCGCGCGTCCGGGCATCTTGCGCCCGTGTAGGTGGTACCAGGTGAAGGCGCTGTAGAGCTCGGGCTCGTTGCCAAGCTCGAGCGCCTGGACCCAATGGCGTCCGATTGCCGCCGCCAGCCTCGTGGCCTCGACACGCGCTGATGCGCCACTGTCAGCCTCGAGGTCGATGCCGAGCATGACCCGCGCGTCGGTCGCGCGGGCCAGCGCCCCCGCGACGGCTCCCCAGCGGTGATTGAGCCGGATGTATGCACCGTGGGGCTTGTGAACCCCCGGCCCCGGCCACCAGGCGCGGTCGGTGCTGTCGCCTCCGATCCGCAGCTCCGGGCGCTCGCCGGGGGAGAGGTCTCGAATCAGGCGCACGAGGAGGGGATTGATCGCGCGCGGATCGTGCGCCGCCGTACTCGCCGATCGCCTTGTACTCGAGCGATAGTCCCATGAAGCCGCTGGCCAGTGGCCGCACCGGCAGCGGCGCGCCCACGGTCACGAGCTCTGAGGGCCCAACGGAGGGCCGAACGGAGGGCCCAACGTAGGGCGGACGGGGACGACTGGCGGGCGCCAAGCGCCCCGAGCCGGTCAGGCCGACGAGCGCCGCACACCATCGCCACCAGCACGACTGCGGCCATCGCGCGACGCCAGACCCGCCCGCCAAGGCGCCGCGGCGAAGCAACCACCCGGCGCGCCAACGCGAAAGCCTCTGAGATCCGGGGGGCCA
>CAVUSY010000006.1:0-51163 GCA_963744195.1 uncultured Solirubrobacterales bacterium | reverse complement strand
GCGGGCGGATGCCGCGAGCCGTGCTTGCTTTGCTGCTACTACGGGCGAACGAGGTCGTGTCGAGCGATCAGCTGGTTGAGGAGCTGTGGGCGGGTGCGCCGCCGGCGAGCGGCGCGAAGGGGCTGCACGTGCACGTATCGCGGCTACGCCGGGCCCTCGCCGCCGGCCACTCAGACCCAGATGGGGAGCGGCTGGTCACTACTGCCGGTGGCTACGTCCTGAGAGTCGGGCCCGAGGAGCTCGATGTGCAGCGATGCGAGCGGCTGATCGGCGAGGGCCGATCGCTGCTGGCGGCGGGACGACCAGATCAGGCACTCGCCGCGCTGAGCGCCGCGGTCGAGCTGTGGCGCGGCGACGTCTTGGCCGACTTTCAATACGACGCGTTCGCGCAGGCGGAGATCGCGCGGCTCGG
Organism: uncultured Solirubrobacterales bacterium; assembly: GCA_963744195.1. GTDB lineage: Bacteria > Actinomycetota > Thermoleophilia > Solirubrobacterales > Solirubrobacteraceae > Palsa-465. The sequence goes on along the minus strand of CAVUSY010000006.1, from coordinate 50,751 downwards.
CGAGCTGCGCGCCGCCCTGCTGGAGGAGCGCATCGCGGTCGAAATGCTGCTGGGCCGGGAGGCGCACGTGCTGGCCGAGCTTGAGCGTCTCGTGCGCGACTACCCGTACCGCGAGCGTCTGCGGGGCCAGCTGATGCTGGCTCTGTACCGGACCGGTCGGCAGGCGGAAGCGCTGGCCGCATACCGCGCAGGCCGCTCGGCCCTGGTCGATGAACTGGGAATTGAGCCTTCGGTCGAGCTTCGGCAACTGCACGAAGCGATCCTTGCTCAGGACCGGGCGCTGCTCCAAACCGACCTAGGCCAGCCGACCCTGCCCGCCGGCGCCGGCGCCAGGACGGACGCGCGAGCGCCGGGCCATGTCCATCTGCCCGTGCAGGCGACACCCCTCATCGGCCGCGAGCGCGAACTTGCCGAGCTGACGACGCTCGCTGATTCGCGCCGGCTGATCACCCTGACGGGAACCGGTGGGACGGGAAAGACCCGGCTCGGGATCGCGCTCGCGGCGGGTCTCGCCAACCGCTATCCGGACGGCGTGTGGTGGGTTCCGCTCGCCATGGTCAGCGAGGCGCGGCTGGTACCAGCAGCGATCGCAGCGGTGCTCGGCGACATCGCGGATCTGCCGATGTATCTGCGCGGGCGAGCTCTGTTGCTCGTGCTTGACAACTTCGAGCACGTGATCGAGGCCGCTCGCGCGGTCGCCGAGCTGCTCTCCGGCGCGCCGGGCTGCGGGGTCATCGTGACGAGCCGGGAGCGGCTCGGGGTGGGCGCCGAGCAGGAGTACCCGGTGGCGCCGCTGTCGCCCCACGCCGCCGTCGAGCTGTTCACCATGCGGGCGCGGCAGGTGGAGCCGGGCTACGAGCCGGGTGCTGAGATCGACGCGATCTGCGAGCGACTGGATCGACTTCCGCTCGCGCTGGAGCTTGCGGCGACGCGGGTCAAGCTTCTCTCCGAGCAGCAGCTCCTCACCCGGCTGGAGCAGCGGCTCCCGCTCCTGGCCGGTGGCCGGCGCGACCTCCCCGAGCGGCAGAGCACGATGCGGGCCACGATCGCGTGGAGCTACGACCTGCTCACCCGGCCCGAGCAGCGGCTGTTCACACGGCTGGCGGTGTTCGTCGGCAGCTTCGAGCTCGAGGCAGCCGAACAGATCTGCGACGCCGATCTCGACTCCATGCGCTCACTGATCGACAAGAGCCTTGTGCGCCACGGCGAGAACGGCCGGCTCTTCCTGCTGGGGACCACCCGCGAATACGCGCTCGAGCGGTTCGAGTCAAGCGACGAGCGGGACGAGATCCACGCCCGCCACGCGCGCTGGTACTTCCAACTCGGCATCGCTGACGATGGCCACCCCCGGGAGGGCACCGATGAGCTGATTCGGCTGCGCCTGGACGCCGCCGATGTCGGGCTCGCGCTCGCCTGGGCGCTTGATCACGACATCGCCGCCGCACTCCCACTCGCCGATGCCGTCTTCACGCCCTGGTTAGGGGCCGGACGCATCCGTGAACTCATGCGGTGGTACGAGCGGGCGCTGGCCAATCCGACCGCACTGTCGCCGGGAGACCGCGCCAACGCCCTCGCCGGGCTCGGCCGCGCGCTCGTGTTTCTCGAGCGCCACGAGCAGGCGCGGGCGGCACTGATAGAGGCGCTCACGCTCTACCGGAACGCCGGCGATGAACGCGGCGAGACCCTCGTGCTGCTTCGCCTCGGCAGCGCCGAGCTCGTGGCCGGCGCGCCGGAGAGCACCCTCGCATGGACGGAGCAGGCGCTGGCGATCTACGAGCGCCTCGACGACACGGTGGGGATCGCCCGCACCTTGCACTACATCGCTGAGGCTCTCCGGGACCTAGGCGATTTCGAGCGGTCCGCCGAGTTGTTCGCCCGTTCCATCGAGAATCGGCGTGCAAACGGGCTCGGCAGTGGTGTGGCCACGGTGCACAGCCTCGGCGACCTCTATCTCGATGCGGGCGATATGCCCACCGCCGAGCGCTACTACCGTGAGGCGCTCGCACTCGGCCTGCAAGAGGGAGATGTGCGGTTGGGGGCGTACTGCCTCGCGGGTCTCGCCTGCGTCGCCGCGCGAAAGGAGGACGCAACTGCGGCCGGCCGCCTGTGGACTCTCGCCGAGCGGCTCGAGCACGAGATCGGCTTCCGGATGGTCGCCGCCGAGCGAGTCCGCTACGAGCGGAACCTGACCCCGCCACTCACCAACACCGACGAGTACCGCGCCGGCATCGCGGACGCAGCAGACATCGACCCGCTCACCGCAGCCGCCGAGATCGTCAACGGGTAGTGCGACCGACGCAGCCGAGACAACCGAGCTAGCCCCCGACAGGCTCGGCTGTTCGTCGGTGCGAAAGCGAGCGAGTCGTCAGTCTCAGAGGATGTTGATGCAGCCGTAGATCGTGTAAAGCGGGTTGACGACCTGATGGCCGCTGGCGTCGCGCATGAGCTGCTGGCCGATGAAGGCCGGGGGTGACTGAGCTTTGTAACAGCCGTCGGATTGGACGCTCACGTCGTAGGCGACCGGCTTCGGCTGGGGCGGCAGCGAGCCTGGGGTCGGGATCAGGATGTTGAGCGTGCACACCCAGTCGCCCGGGCCGCGGGGAGTGCTCCCGCGGCGGCTGCAGGTGGGCAGGACGATGTTGAGCTTCGCCCCGGCCGGCACCTGACGACCCAGCTCCTGCTGCTGGAGGATGGTCAGTCGGTTGAAGGCCGGGATCAGACTCGCCTGGAGCCGCGCGGCGGTGACCCCGACCGGGCCCCAGTTGCCGGCGATGGCCAGCAGCGCGATCACCGCGGCGACGGCGACCGAGGCTCTGGCTGGCATGACCCACCCCGGTCGCCGGGAGACGGGGGTGCCGGCGAAATCCCGCCTACGCAAGATCCGCCAGGAAAGAGCGAGACAGGCCACGCTCCAGGAGATCGTGACGGCGATCCCGATCAGCAGCGCCCCGAGGGACGGGTGATCGGTGAAGAGTGGACGCCAGGTGTTGAAGGCGTAGCCGGCCAGCAGCATGTGCATCCAGATCCCGCCGCCCACGAGCAGCAGCAGCTGCATCGCCAGCGCACACAGCGGCGGGCCGATCACGCCCATGATCCCGTTGCGGGTCGCGACCGAGAACAGCACCCCGAGGCTGACGAAGGCGAGCGTGGGAAAGATGCAGAGAAGCCAGCTGGCCAGTACGCAAGCCCAACGACCGCCCCGAGCTGAAGACGGTGCCGCTCAGGCTGACGAGACCCTGATCGCCGACCAGCAGCACGCCGACGAGCAGGCTGGCGAAGGTGGTCAGGACCAGCAGGCCCACCGAGAACATCGCTGCCGCGAGCAGCTTTCCGAAGAACAGGTCCCGGCGCGAGCAGGATCGCGTCAGAACCAGCTTCCAGGTGCCGTAGCGATCTTCGGAGGAGAACAAATCGCCTGCCACGACCCCGGCGATGATCGGCAGTCCCCACGAGCCGGCAAACGACAGGAGCACGAGCGAGACGGCGAAACCAGAGGAGTGGACCCAGATGCCGTACAGCGTGTCGGTTGGGCTCCCATTCTGGATCCTGAGAATCGCGGCGAACAACAGTGGCCCCAGCACGCACACCAGCGCGATCACCCGGATCGCCAGCTGCGAGGAGAGCTTGCGACGCTCGATCCGGTAGACGTGGCGGATCCCGGAGGACTGGCGAGGCTGATCGACCGGGATGCCCCCGGCCGCAACGGCGCGGGTCGTCGTCATGTCTCGGCGGTGATCGTCTCGATTTCGGTCGAATCCTCGGCCGTGTGGCTCGTGCCCGTGAGGGCGAAGAACATCGACTCCACCGGGCTGGCCAGCAGCTCGAGTCGCCGCACGGCTACGCCCGCAGCCCCGAGCGCGAGCACGTACGCGTCCAGGCAGCCGTCTTCGGCCGTGAGCTCGAGGCCACCACGCTCCGAGGCCACGACTCCCACTCCCCGCTGGCGCTCGGCCAGCTGGAACGCCCGGTCATCATCGCTGGTCCTCAGGCCGTAGGCGGACGCGGCGGCCTCGGATCGAAGCCGAGCTGCGGTCCCGTCCCAAACGACATTGCCGCGGCGGAGAATGGTGAAGCTCTCGCACACGTCCTCGACCTCGACGATCTGGTGGCTCGAGAGCAGGATCGCCACCCCGTCAGCCGAGAGCTCGCGCACCAGCGACCCCACCTCACGCACGCCCGCCGGGTCGAGGCCGGCCGTAGGCTCGTCCAGGAGCAGCAGGCGAGGCGAGCGCAGCAGCGACGCAGCGATGCCCAAACGCTGCTTCATCCCGGTCGAATATCCACTGAGCCGATCCCGACTTCGATCCGCCAAGCCGACGTGGGCCAGAACCTCGTCGATCCGCCGGCCTGCGGCAGGATCCCGGTCGAGCTCGGCCAGCAGCTCCAGGTTGGCGCGCCCCGACAGATACGGATAGAAGCTCGGATCCTCGACGAACCCGGCGACTCCCGCCAGTGCCACCGATTCAGACACTTCGAGCGGACGGTCGAACAGCTCGACCGTGCCGGCATCAGGACGGACGAGGCCGAACAGAATCCGCAACAGCGTCGTCTTGCCAGCCCCGTTGGGTCCCAGCAGACCACGAACCTCGCCCTCCTCTAACAGCAGGTCGACCCCGTCAAGAGCGAGTGTCGTCTCGAAGCGCTTAACGATCCCGCTGGCACGCACGGCCGTCACGGCGGCCAACTATACGAACGCCACCGACATCGGTCCGAGTAGGAATGGACGAGGCACCACCAGGGGCTCAGGTCAAGCCCAAACCAGCAGATTTCCAGCCCTTTCCCCAAGCCCGCCTCCGGAATCGAACCGGAAACCTCTTCATTACAAGTGAAGTGCTCTGCCAATTGAGCTAGGCGGGCGTGCGGGGTTGAGTCTGGCACGGTCGAGCCCGGGGAACCGCTGACGAACGACGGGGGTGCGTCCGGCGCGGCGGAGCCTGGTTGTCGGGCTCAGCTCTCGTCGCTGAGCTCGCGCTCCCACCACGCGATCGCGTCGGCCATCGTCTGGCGCAGCGGGATCTCCGGCTCCCAGCCGGTGGCAGCGGTCAGGCGCGAGTGGTCGCCCCGCAGCTCCATCACCTCGTGTGCGCGCACGCGCGCGGGATCGACGACGTGCTCCACCTCCACGGGCGCCAGGAGCTCGGCGAGCAGCGCGACCTGCTCGGAGGCCGACACCGAAACGCCCGAGCTGACGTTGTAGACGTCCGGCTGACCGTGCTCGGCCAGCAGCCGGTAGGCACGCACCACGTCGCGCACGTCGGTGAAGTCCCGGCGGGTGCGGCCGTCGCCGGTGGTGATGGTCAGCCGCTCAACCCCAGCCCGTCTCCCTTCGGCCGCCTGGCGCGCCAGGGAGGAGAGCAGGAAGATCGGTCGCTGCCCGGGTCCGGAATGGCTGAACGGGCGGACGCGGACCAGGTCGAGGCCATAGGAGCTCGCATAGACGTCGGCCAGCATCTCGCCGGCGGCCTTGGATACCGCGTAGGGGTTGGCGGGATGCAGAGGCGCATCCTCCGGGGTGGGCAGCACCATCGGATCGCCGTAGACCTCGCAGGTGCTGACCCAGATCACGCGGGCCCCGGGCGCCTCGTAGCGGATCGCCTCGAGCAGGTTGACGGCGGATTTCACGTTGTCCTGGAGGGTCAGCGCGGGCTCCTCCCAGGAGCGTCCCACCGAACTCAGCGCCGCCAGGTGATAGACGCGCTCGGGCTGAAAGCTCCGCATCGCGCCGCGCACCGCTGCGGCGTCGCGCAGGTCGACGGCGCTGCCGCGCCCGCCGTCGGCCGGTACCGATCCCTCCCGTGAGAGCCCCAGCACGTCCTCGCCCGCCGCGGCACAGGCGCGTGCCAGCCAGCCGCCGACGAAGCCCGAGGCGCCAGTTATCAGTACCCGCAACGCCGTGGCCCCCCTGGCAGATCCAGCGGGCTTCAGGGCGCCGGCTGGACCGACACCGCGTGCTCGAGCGAGCCGTGACCGTTGCTGGAGTAGTCCGACTGTGGCTCGGGGGGAGCCGGCTCGGGCTCGGCGTTGACTCGGCGCTCGAGCTCGCCCAGTACCAGTCCGAACAGCATGTGACGCCAGGCTGCCTGCAGGAAGGCCGGGCGGTTGCCGCTCAGCTTGGGCAGCTCGTCGCGGGCCGGGTGCAGGCGATCGGTGAGCGTCACCAGCGGCCACAGCGCGAGGTGCTCGCTGAGCGCCGCCACCGGGCCGCGGAGGATCGGTGCGATCGGCATCGCCGGCGCCAGGTTGGCGTAGAGCGCCCCGAACGCGGCTCCGTTCTGCATGTGGATCGCGAACCCGATGGGAAGCCAGCCGTCGCCCCGGGTGACGGCCTTTCCGAGCAGCTCGACATCGTCATAGCGGCTGGCGAAGGCGAGCTTGTCCAGTGGCTGGGAGAGGCCCCAAACGGCCGCCGCCACCGCTCCGCAGACGGCGCCTCGCAGGGTGCGGGTGCGGTCGAAACCTGGACTCACTGCCCCAAACTGTAACGGGCGAGGCCAGAGCGGGTACGCCATGTGCGATGGATCACGATCGGTTGCACAGAAGGGCGAGGGAGCAGGGAGCGAATCCGTTGGTTTACGGCATCGTGCGATTGCTGTTTCAGCCGTTCTTCCATATCTACTTCCGGATGACGCGGATCGGGCGCGAGCACATTCCGCGCAGCGGTCCGGTGATCATCGCCGCCAATCACCGCAGCTTCCTCGACCCGTTCGTCATCGCGACGATGGCCCGGCGGCCCATGTACTACGTGGCCAAGAAGGAGCTGTTCGCCAAGCCCTGGCAGGCCTGGTTCCTCAACGCCCTGGGCGCGTTCCCGGTCGACCGCGGCGCCAGCGACCAGGCGTCGGTCGACACCGCCAAGGCGATCCTGGCCCGGGGTGACATCGTCCTGATCTTTCCCGAGGGCACCCGGGTGCGCCCCGGCTCGCTCGGTCAGCCCAAGCGCGGCGTCGGCCGCCTGGCGCTGGAGACCGGTGCGCCGGTGGTCCCGCTGGCGATCACCGGCACCGAGGCAATTCGGCGCGGCTGGCGGATCCGGCCGCACAAGGTCCGGCTCAGGGCCGGCCGGCCGTTGCGCTTCCCGCATGTGCAGGAGCCCTCCAAGGCGCTCGCGGCCGCGGTCACCGACCGGATCTGGCCCTGCGTGATGCTGCAGTGGGAGTGGCTCGGCGGGCTGCCCCCGGTGCGGCGAGTGGCGATCATCGGCGCCGGAACCTGGGGAACGAGCCTGGCGGTGTGCTTCGCTCGGGCCGGCCTCGAGGTCGATCTGGGCTGCCGCACCCACGAGCAGGCGCTGGCAGTGCAGGACTCGCGGGAGAACGACCGCTACCTGCCCGGCGTCTCACTGCCCGACAACGTGCGGGTGTTACGCGCCGCCGACCTGCACCTGGAGGGCAATGATCTCGTTTGCCTGGCCGTGCCGGCGCGGGCGCTTCCGGCGGTGCTGGCGGCGCACGGCGGCCGGATCACCAGCCGGATGGGGGTGCTGGTGTGTACCAAGGGCATGGTGCCGCCGCTGGGAACGCTGCCGGCCGCCTTCGCCGCCGAACGCTGCACCGCTCGGGCTGTCGCCGTGCTGGGCGGGCCGGCCCAGGCGGCCGAGCTGCTGGAGCACGGTGCCTCGCTGGTCCTGGCCTCGCTGGACAAGGCGTTCGCCCGGCAACTCGTCGACGCACTCGCCGCCGCCGATCTGGACGTCTCGATCACCAGCGATGTGACGGGCGTCGAGCTCGCCGGCTGCGCCAAGAACGCGGCTGCGCTGGCGGCGGCGGCAGCAGCGTCGGCGGGGCCGAACATCGCGGGAGCCGCCGCCGGCAAGGTGTTCGCCGAGGTGGACGCGCTGGCGCGCGCGCGCGGCGGGCGGCCGGAGACCTTCGCGGGTCTGGCCGGGGCCGGCGACCTGGTGGCGACGATGGTCGCCACCGGCTCACACAACCGCCGCGCTGGTGAGCTGCTGGCTCAGGGCATGCCCGCCAGCGAGATCGCCCGCGCCCTCGGGCAGAGTGCCGAGGCGGTCGATTCGGTGCCGCTGCTGGCGAGCGCGGCTCGCGCGGAACGGCTCGAGTCGCCTGCGCTGGAGGGCCTCGCAGCGCTGGTGGAGGGGCGGATCGAGCCGGACCGGTGGGCCGCGACGGTGACTGCGCCGCCACGCAGCAAGCGGTCGGACACTATTCGCGCCGCGTGAGCGGGGGTACGCTGCGGGTGCGGTGGCCGACGATGCAATCAAGACCAAGGCGGAGCTCGACGCTCGGTTCACCGACCTGTATCGCAGCCATCTGCGCGATGTCTACTCCTACAGCTACTACCGGGTGGGTAACCACCACGACGCCGAGGACCTCACCGAGCAGACGTTCCTGCAGGCCTACCGCCACTTCGAGCGGGCGCTGCGCGAGTCAAACGGCCGGCCGCTACGACCGTGGCTCATCCGGATCGCACACAACCTGGCGGCCAACTTCTACCGAGACCGCTCGCGCAAGCCGGAGTCGGCGATCGAGGATGCCGGCTTGATCTCCGCCCCGCATACCACCGAGTCCCTCGTCGAGGGTCGAGAGGAGCTCAAGTCGATCCTCGAAGGCGTCTCCCAGCTCCCCGACGATCGGCGCGAGGCGCTGATCATGCGCTTCGCCCTGGGGATGGACAACCGGGAGATCGCCCGTGCCCTGGGCCGAACCGATGGCGCCACGAAGGTGCTGCTGCACCGCGCCATCCGCCAGCTCGAGACGATGGTCGCCGACGGCGCGGGCGTGGCGGGAGAGGGCTGATGAGCAGCGGCGTGACTGACTTCGAGCAGTTGCTGCGCGAAGCGCTCAGCCCGGTCGAACCGCCCGTGGACCTGCCGGCGCGACTGGAACGGACCCTGGTCAACCTGACCGAGCTGGCGCAGGACGAGCTCGAGTCTTGGGAGCTCTCGTCCATGCGTGATCCGCGCAACTGGGTCCGGCCGGCAGCCGCCGCCGTGCTCGGAACCGGTGCCGGCACCGCACTGGTCGTGCTGCGGGTGCGCTCGCGCCATCGCACCCGCCGGCAGCAGTCCTCGAGCCTGCTCGAGCTGGCCGAGCGGACCCTCAGGGACGTCGCCGAAGAGGCACGGCGGGTCCTACCCGACCGCTAGCCGGCGCCCGGTCCATGAGGGCTTCAGAGACCCTTATGACCCGCTGGTAGCGTCATCTTCCCCATGGCGGTCTGCTACAGGCATCCCTCGCGCGAGACCGGAGTCTCCTGTTCGTCGTGCGGGCGGCCGATCTGTCCGGACTGCATGACCCCGACTCCGGTCGGGATGCGCTGTCCGGAGTGCGCACGCGAGCGGACCAAGGTCAAGACCGTTCGCAGTGGTTCCTCAGTCGCGATCGTCACCCGGGCGCTGATTGCGATCAACGTGATCGTGTTCATCGCCGAGACCGCCACCGGCGCGCCGCTGGGGGGTGGCGGCGGCGGGACGGTCTGGGTTCACGGCGCGCTGTTCGGGCCGGCGATCTCGCAGGGTCACGAGTACCAGCGGCTGCTTGTTCTCGGGCTTTTTGCACGACGGGATCCTGCACATCGCCTTCAACATGTTCTTCCTGTACATCATGGGACAGATGCTCGAGCCGGCCATCGGGCACGTGAACTTCGCCGTCGTCTACTTCGTCTCGCTGCTGGCCGGCTCGTTCGGCGCGCTGCTGTTCACACCTGACGCGGTCTCGATCGGAGCCTCGGGCGCGGCCTTCGGGGTCCTCGGCGCGCTGATCGTGGTCGCCTACTACCGCGGCATCTCGATCTGGCAGAGCGGGCTGGGGCTGACCTTGGTGATCAACATCGTGTTCTCTCTCAGCGTCCCCGGGATCTCGATCGGCGCCCATCTCGCCGGCGTGGTCGGCGGTGCCATCTGCGGCTGGATGATCGTCCAGCTCGGCGAGCGCCGCCAGATGCAGGCAGCGGCGCTGGTGGGCTGCGCGCTGGTCGGAGTCCTCAGCGTCGTAGGGGCGCTGGCGGTGGCCAGCGGGACTGGGCTGACCCCGAACGGCGTCGGCTTCTGACCGTCCCTGGGGGTCAGCTCAGAGCTTGACCGTGAGCGCCGGAGCGGACGCCGCGGGGACGAGGTCCGGGTGCAGGACGTAGGCCAGCAGCTCCAGGCCGTCGACGATTCGCGGCCCCGGCCGTGAGAAGTAGGCGGCGGCATCGACCGCGACGACCAGGTCGGCACCGAGCGCGGCCAGCTCGTCACGGTGCATCTCGGCTTCACGGTGCGCGATCTCGGCGTCGTAGCCGCACGGCATCACGATCACGACCTCGGGCCGCAGGGCCGCCACCTGCTCCCAGGTGACCTCCTCGGAGTTCTCGCCCGCCAGTCCGAACAAATCCTCGCCCCCCGCGAAGGAGATCAGCTGAGGGGTCCAGTGGCCCGCGACGAAGGGCGGATCGAGCCACTCAAGCGCCACCACCCGCCGGCGCGGGGCCTTGCGGACGGCCAGCCGGATGGCGTCGATCCGCTCGGCCGCTTCGCGTACGAGCTCGACGGCGGCGTCCTTGCGGTTGGTGGCCTGCGCCAGCGTCCGCGCGTCACCGAGCACCTCTCCGACCGTGTGCGGGTCCAGCGAGACGACCATCGGCTGGGTCTCGATCTCCTCCGCGATCGCGCGGACGTCGTCGTAGGAGACCGCGCACACCGAGCACAGCGCCTGGGTGACGATCAGATCAGGCTCGAGCTCGTGCAGCGCGTCGGCGTCGAGCTCGTAGATCGACTCGCCGGCGAGCGTGCGCTGCTTTACGGCGGCGTCGATCTCGGCAGCGCTGAGGCCGGCGGGGAGGACATCTCGCGTCACCCGAGGCAGGGTTTGGGCCTCCTCTGGATAATCGCACTCGTGGGTGACCGCGACGAGCTCGCGGCCCAGCCCGAGCGCGAACAGCATCTCGGTTGCGGAGGGAACCAGGCTTACGATGCGCATGGGGAGTGTTTGCGCCGAGGCGGTCGACGGGAAGCTGAAGCAGGAAGGATCATCACACTGGAGACGATATGGCAGAGCTGCTGAGCGAGGACGAGGTCGGTTCAAGGTTACGACGCCTGCCGTGGGAGCTCGAGGGCGACGAAATCGTTCGGGAGTGGCGGTTCGAGGACTTCAGCGAGGCGATCGCCTTCGTCGGACGGGTCGCCGAGGCGGCCGAGGAGGCCAACCATCATCCCGACATCTTCGTCCACGGTTGGAACAAGGTGAAGCTGTCGCTGACCAACCATTCCGCCGGCGGCCTGACCGAGACCGACTTCAAGATGGCCAAGCGCTTCGACGAGCTCGAGTGAGTCCGCGGGTGCGACTGCTACCGTTGGCCCGGTCGCTGAATGACCGACGACGACCCATCACGAAGTAGTAGCGCGCGGACCTGGCGCCTCCCCGGGAACGGTGGATGCAGGCCCGCGCGAGCCGGCCTGTGAAGGCGCTGTTCATCATCCTGACCGGGCTGCTGGTCCTGGTCAACGCATTCTTCGTGATCGCCGAGTACTCGCTGGTCCGCTCGCGTCGCGCCCGGCTGCAGGCGATGGCCGACGAGGGCAAACGGGGGGCGCGGCTGGCCCTGACCCAGATGGGCGAGATCGGCGATTACATCGCCGCCTGCCAGATCGGGATCACGATGGCCTCGATCGGGATCGGCGCGCTCGGCGAGCCGGCGATCGCGCACCTGTTCGAGCCGGTGTTCGGGGGCGCGCTCGGTCACACCGCCGCCGTGGCGGTCTCCGTGGTCATCGCCTACCTGCTGATCACCGTCGCCCAGAGCATCGTCGGCGAGATCGCGCCGAAGCTGTACACGATCCAGCACGCCGAGGACCTCGCCCGGCGGATCGCGCGGCCGCTGCGCTTCTTTCGGGTCTTGTTTCACCCCTTCATCCTGGTCCTCAACTCGGCTTCCAACTCGCTTCTGCGAGCGATGGGCACCGATCCCGACGCCGAGCCCGAGGGCGGCACCCCCGACGAGCTCAAGCGGATCATCGCCGACTCGCGTACCGGCGGCAGTCTCGATGTCGGGGAGGCCAACATGCTGACCGGTGTCTTTCACCTCCATGAGCAGGAGGCACGCCAGGTGATGACGCCGATTCCGGCGGTGGTCACCGTCGACCTGTCTGAGACGGTGCGCGACGCCCTGCGCCGGTGCGTCGACACGGGCCACTCACGGCTGGTGGTGACCGAGGACGAGAACCAGGACCGCGTCAAGGGGATCGTTCACGTCAACCAGCTCGTCAAGCTGATGATGTCCGACGGCTACGAGGCGCACTTCGCCCGGCTGGTGCGCCAGGCGCCGCTGGTCCCGGAGACCAAGCCGCTCGATGACCTGCTGGCCGACCTTCAGCGCGAGCGCACCGAGCTGGCGATCGTGATCGACGAGTATGGCCGCACCGCCGGAATCGTCACCACCGAGGACATCATCGAGGAGGTGGTCGGCGAGATCGATGACGAGACCGATCCCGCCGGGGGGGCGGTCAGGCGTCTGGCCAACGGCGACTGGTTCGTCCGCGGCCACGTCGCGATCACTGACCTGCAGGACTACGGGCTCAAATTTCCGATCGATACCGACGCCTACAACTCGGTCGGCGGATTCGTGTTCGCGGAGCTCGGACGGCTGCCCAAACGCGGCGACCAGATCACCGCCAACGGCTACTCGATCCGCGTCGAGTCGGTCCGGGAGAACCGGATCGAGGCGGTGCGAATCCGCCGGCGCAAGGACCCGGCGCCGGCCGAGGTGGCCCCCGCCGAGCAGTAGCCGTGTGATGAGCGGCACACAACCTCGCCTCATTCGTTACATTTCCGTCAACGCGCACGCCGGAAGCCTTGGTCGAAGCAACCATTCGACCATCCGGCGGTTGAGAGGGAGAGATGAAGCCGGCCCTAACGGGCCGGCTTCGCCAGCTTTCAGGCCCGCTTCGCCAGCTCTCGCTGAGGGCAAAAAGAAACCGGCCCGCTGGGGACGGGCCGGTTTCGTGCTTCTGGGGAGGAGGTGCTGCTATGAGGTACGTCGCGAGAGGAATATTGATCGCCGCAGATCAACGATCCTTAAATAATTGTTAGTCGTATTCGTAGAACCCATGTTTTGACTTACGTCCCAGCGCTCCGCTCTTCACGAGCTCGATCAGATGAGCGGGAACGCGGGCCCCGATCGTCTCGCCGATCGCCTGGGACACGTCGAGCCCCACGAAGTCCAGCAGGGCCAGAGGGCCCATCGGCATCCCCGCTCCCAGGGTCATGCAGCGATCGATGTCCTCCGCCGTCATGCCCGTCTCCTCCATCATCGCGGCGGCGCTGAACAGGTAGGGAAACAGGAGCCGGTTGACGACGAATCCGGGAATGTCGGGGACCTCGACCGCGGTCTTGCCGAGGGCCAGGCATAGCTCCCGGGCGTGGGCGCGGGTGGGCTCGGTGGCCTGCGGGGGATAGACGAGCTCCACCAGCTCCATCCGCGGCACCGGATTGAAGACGTGCAAACCCACGAACCGCTCCGGGTGCCCGCTCTCGGCCGCCAGTTCGGTGATCGACAGCGACGACGTGGTCGTGGCCAGGATCGCGTCGTCGCTCTGCTCCCGCGCCAGGTCCCCGAGATCGCAGAGCACCGCCGCCTTGCTGCCGTGATGCTCCACCACCGCCTCAACCAGGAAGGTGGACTCCGAGAGCGCGTCGAGGTCGGTCACCACCTGCACGCGGTCGGGGTCCGCGGTCTCGATCCTGGCGCAGCCTTTGTCCACGGCGGCCCGAGCTCGTTCGGCGGATTGCTCCGATCGCGCCCACAGCAGCACGTCGATTGCGCTGGCGGCGGTGACGGCGAGTCCGGTGGCGATCGTGCCAGCGCCGGCGATGCCAAGTCGTTCAGGCAAGGGTTCTCCTGGGTCGGGTTCGACCGGGCACGGTCGCCGGACCCGGTCGCGTAACAGTACGGGAGTGTTCATCTAGGCGGTCTCTGCCACCCTGCGCCCCGGCCCGGCACCTAACGGTGGCCGGCCCCTGCCCTACCCCTCCTGGTTGGTGGGACGGATCAGCACCTCGTTGACCGCCATCCGGCGGGGGCGCGTGACGATGAACGCGATCGTCTCGGCGATGTCGTCCGAATGCAGCACCTCGACCCCGCTGAAGCGCTGCTCCATCTGCTCCTGGACCTCGGGCCGGTTGTGCAGCCTGAGCTCGGTGTCGACCGCGCCTGGCTCGACCAGCGACACGCGGACATGGCGCCCGGTCACCTCCTGGCGCAGTCCCTCGCTGAACGCGCCGACACCGTGCTTGGTCAGGTTGTAGACGGCGCTGCCGTTGCGGGCCACGCGCCCCGCCACCGAGCTGATGTTGACCATGTCGGCCACCCGCCGCGGCTCGCCGTCCGCGGCGCGCAGGAGGTGCGGGAGCGCCGCGTGCGCGCAATACAGCAGACCCTGCACGTTGACCGAGATCATCCGCTCCCATTCCTCCAGCGGCGCGTCGACAGCCGGGCCGAGCAGCATCACGCCGGCGTTGTTGACCAGCGTGTCGAGCCGCCCCAGCTCCGCCACGGTGCGCTTCACCAGGTCCTGGGCCTGTTCCTGCTCGGTCACGTCGGCCTCGATCACCAGCGCACGGCCGCCGTCATCTTCGATCTTCGTCGCCACCTCCCGGAGCCGGTCGCCGCGACGCGCCGCCAGCGCCACCGCCGCGCCGTGGCGGGCGAGATGCAGCGCCGTGGCCTCACCGATTCCGCTCGAGGCGCCGGTGACCAGCGCGACCGTTCCTGTTAGTTCTGAATTTGATGTCATCGGGCTGAATCTAGCGGCGCCTCGACGCTCATCCAGCGCTCTGCTAGAACGATGACGTCATGTCCGTCAGCCCCGCCACCATCCGCGCGGCCCGCCTGCGCCGGCATGGCGAGCCGCTGGTGGTTGAGCCGGTGGCGCTGGGGGAGCCCGACGCCGGTGAGGTTCGGGTTGACCTGCAGTTCGGCGGCGTGAATCCGATCGACCGCTACATCGCCGAAGGTCGTGTCGCCCCGGACGGGCCGCTGCCCCGCACGTTGGGCGGCGAGGCCGCGGGCACCATCGACGGGCGACCCGTGCTGGTGGCGGGAGGGGGGCTGGGCGCCACGCGTGATGGCGTCTGGGCTCAGGCCGCCAACGTCGGCGAGGACATGGTGGTGCCGCTGCCCGACGGCGTGGACGCCCCGCGAGGCGGCGGCGATGGGAATCGCCGGGCTGACAGCGTTCAACTGCGTGCGCCACGTCGGCCGGGTAGAGGCCGCAGACCGCGTGCTCGTGCTCGGCGCCTCCGGAGGCGTCGGCAGCATGATCGTCTCACTGGCGGGATCGCTCGGGGCCACGGTGTGGGGCCAGACCGGCTCGGAGGAGAAGACGGCCCATATCGAGCAGTGCGGCGCCACGCGGGCGCTGGTGGCCAAGCCCGACCAGCTCACGGAGCCACTCTCCGAGCTCGAGCCGACGGTCGTCTTCGATCCACTCGGCGGCGCCTTCGTGGCGCCGGTGATCGAAGCCCTGCTTCCGCGCGGACGGCTGGTCTCGTTCGGGACCTCGGCCGGCGCCGAAGTGAGCTTCAACATGCAGTCGGTGTACCGCAAGTCGCTCTCGATTCTCGGTTACGGCGGGATGCAGCTCAGCCCGCGGGAGCGTCGCAGCGGCCTGGAGGCCGCGCTGGAGGCGTTGAAGTCAGGCGATCTGCGAGTTTGCATCGACGACATCCTCCCCTTGGACGACGTCAACGAGGCGTTCGCGCGGCTGGTGGAGCGCCGCGTGAAGGGCAAGCTGCTGCTGGACCTCCGCTGACGCTGATCAAGCGGCGCTCCAGCGGAAGCCGACCACGTCGGGCGCCGGCGCCAGCGGGCTGGAGGGCAGGCCGGGGTCGGGGATCGTTCTCGTTGTAGCCGACCGGGGCGAGATCGTTCGGCGTGTCGGCGTGAAACAGCGAGGCCAGGTACTGGGCCTGACCGCGACCGGGTCCGAGCTCGAACTGCCCGCCACCATAGGCCCCGATCCCCCGTTCGGCGCAATAGTCGTAGGTGTCGCAGAGCGGCTTCAGCCCGCCGATCCGGGATGGCTTGAGATTGACCATTCGGGGGGCGAACGGCAGCGCCTCGATGTCGGCGATGGAGTGGATCAGGGCGTCCCAGGTGATCCGGTGATGTGCCCCGGCGAGGGCTGCCGAGGTCTCCTCGGTCACGATGTCGGGATCCTCGATCCAAGCGTCGGGAAACGCCTCCAGGACCCGCCGGTAGAGGACCGGGTCGGGTGGCTGATCGACGACCGTCCCGCGGTAGAGCGCCTTGAAGTCGACCGAGTCCACGGCGCCGGTGTCGACCAGAGCGCTGATCAGCTCGGGCGTCCAGGAACTCGTGGCGTCGAGCTTGAAGCGCAGCCCCGGATAGTTGGCCAGCCGGCTCTGGATCGGGTCGAGCGTGGCGGGCTCGCCGAGGCGCAGCGAGACCACGAACGTCAGCGGCTGGGGCTCGCGGCCCAGCACCTCGTGAAGCGACCGGTTCGCCTGCCGCAGGGCCAGATCGAGCGCCGCGCTGTGAAACGTCCAGCGACGGTAGAGGCGCGAGACGTCGCGCTGCGGTGCGACTGCGAACAGGTCCAGGCCATCGATGAGCTCGCAGAACTCCGCCAGGGCATAGCGTCCGGAGAGCGGCTGCGTGGCTCCGGCCTCCTGTAGGGCGACCTGGTCGGGGGTCTCGTAGACGACGTCCTCGCCGACGCCCTCGGCGCCGCCACCGCGCAGATGCACGACAGTCGAATGCCGCTCAAAGCCGCTGGAGACGTTGGCCTGAAGCCCCTCGAGCGAGTAGCTGTCGATCTGCAGCGGCAGATCGGCCAGCCGGTCAAAGGTGCTCATTGGCGGCCCCGGCCTCCAGCCGGGTCACGAGTTCCTCCAGGGCGAGCTCCTCGAGTCCCTGGCTGACCGCGTCGAGCTCGCCGGCGCAGTATTCGACCAGCTCACGGCCCTCACGGACCAGCTCGAGGGTCTCGCGCAGGCCCGCCTCGCCCGAGTCAAGCCGGCGGATGATCTGCTCCACCCGCCCCACCGCCGACTCGTAGGTCCGCTCGTCGCTCACCGCTCCGGCTCCGCCGCGACCTCGGCCGGGAGCGCGCCGTCGTGAAAGCGCAGCGTCAGCTCCCGCGCCTGCCTCGCCGCCGCCGCCGATCCCAGCGGCACGCCGCTGCGGTCCGAGACCAGGGCATAGCCTCGGGCCATGGTGCGCTGGGGATCGTGGGCGGCGAGCGCCAGCGACAACCGTTCGAGCTCGCGCCTGCGCTGGTCACGCCCGGAACCCTGAGCGCGGGCGGCGGTTCGCTCCAGGACGAGCCGGTGCACTTTGGCCAGCTCACGCCCGGCCACCTCCTGGCGCCGCGCGCCGGCGCGCAGCTCGCGCAGGAGCTGATGCAGCGCCTTGCGATGGCGGGCCAGGTGCTGGGCGGGGGCACGGGAGAGATGCCCCAGCGCACGCGCCCGCGACAGCACGGCGCGCTGGCCGTGGTCCTGCAGGCGGCCGGCGGCCGCGACGAGCTGGGCGCGAGCCGCCCGGCAGTCGATCGGCACGGCGGCTTCGGCGGCGTGGGTCGGGGTGGAGCAGCTGACCGCGGCCACGTCGTCGATCAGAGTGCGATCGGTGTGGTGGCCGACCGAGGCGATCACCGGGACGCGCAGCAGCGCCACGGTCCGGCACAGCGCCTCGTCGCAGAACGCGAACAGGTCCGCGAGCGAGCCACCGCCGCGGGCGACGATCACCACCTCCACCGCCTCGATCGCGGCGAGCTCGCGTAGTGCGGCGGCGATCCGGGGCGCCGCGTGGCGGTCCTGGACGGGCACGAAGGCCCAAACCAGTTGCGCCCGCCCACCCGCGCCGGCGCAACCCGGCCAGCACGTCGTGGCGAGCCTTGCCGCGCTCGCCCGTGACGACGCCGATCGTGCTCGGCAGCCCACTCCGGGGCAGCATCTTCTGCGGCTCGAACAACCCCTCCGCATGCAACCGCCGGCGCAGGCGCTCCAACGCCATCAGCAGGTCGCCCTCGCCGGCCAGACGAAGCTCGGAGACCGCGAAGCTGAACGACGGGGAGGAGGTGGAGCTGCCCGGGTAGTAGTCGCAGCCACCTCCGATCACGACGCGCATCCCGTCGCCGAGCCGCACCCCCAGCTGGTCAAAATCGGTCCGCCACATCGAGCAGGGCAACGCGCCGCGGGCGTCCCGCAGCTCGAAGTAGACCCGCACGCTGGAGGCCCTGAACCCCCACACCTCGCCGACGAGCTGCACATGCGCGAACTCCTGCAGGCGGCGCTTGAGCTGCGCCGCGTACGACCCGACCGGATAGGGGCCGGGAAAAGCGCTGTCGAGGATGCCCTCGGTTTGGGCGGCGGCGTCGGTCTGCATCCCGGGCTCGAGGCTACACGCCGTCGAGGACTGCCCAGGCGCCGAGCCATGCGCCGGGGCTAACCGTCGAGCGCCCGTCGCAGGTCGGCGACGAGGTCGGCCGGGTCCTCGATTCCGCAGCTGAGGCGCACGAGGTCGGCCGCAACCGCGGCGGCCGACCCTTCGACCGACTGATGGGTCATCGCCTGCGGAACCTCGATCAGCGACTCGACCCCGCCGAGCGACTCCGCGAGCGTGAACAGCCGCGTGCGCGCCGCGATCTCCGTCGCGCGAGGGTGGCGGAAGCTGACCATGCCGCTGAAGCCGGGCCAGCGCACATCGTGCACCTCGGGCTCGCGGCGCAGCATCTCCACGACCGCGCCCGCGCTGCGGGCGTGCGCCTCCATGCGCAGATGCAGGGTGCGCAGGCCGCGGTGCACGAGGAAGCAGTCGAACGGGCCGGGAACAGCGCCGACGGCGTTCTGCATGAAGCGCAGACGATCGTAGGCCGCTGCCGTGTCCGCCCGGGTCACGACCGCGCCGCCGACCACGTCGGAGTGGCCACCGAGATACTTGGTCGTGGAGTGCACGACGAAATCCGCTCCGAGCTCCAGGGGGCGCTGGTTGGCGGGCGTCGCGAAGGTGTTGTCTACCGCGACCAGCGCCGCACCCCGCCGCGCCACGACCGCCTTGATGTCGACCACGTTGAGCAGCGGGTTGGTGGGGCTCTCGACCCAGATCAGCCGAGTCTGCTCGCGGACGGCTGCCTCCAGCGCCGCCAGA
This sequence comes from uncultured Solirubrobacterales bacterium, assembly GCA_963744195.1. Taxonomy (GTDB): domain Bacteria; phylum Actinomycetota; class Thermoleophilia; order Solirubrobacterales; family Solirubrobacteraceae; genus Palsa-465. The sequence goes on along the minus strand of CAVUSY010000006.1, from coordinate 31,641 downwards.
TCGGTCTGGTCGACGAGGTCGTAGCCAAGACCCCAGTGAGTCAGCACCTTGTCGACCAGGCGGTACGTGCCGCCGTACAGGTCGGCCGGCAGTACCACGTGCGATCCGGCCTCGCAGACGACGGTGATGAGTGCGTGGGCGGCGGCCATCCCCGAGGCGAAGGCGACCGCGAGACCGCCCTCGATCTCGCCGAGCGCCCGCTCCAGGGCCGCGCGGGTCGGGTTCGCCGAGCGGGCGTAGTCGTAGTCCTCCACGAACTCCCCGGGCCGGCGCTGCGCGTAGGTCGATGTCTGGTGGATGGCGGGAATGATCGAGCCAAACGAGGGGTCCGGGGTCAGCCCGGCGTGCACCACCCGGGTGGCGAACGCATCGCGCCGGGGCGGCTGCGGGGTCATGTCGCCAGCGCCTCGAGCAGGTCTGTCCGAGTCACCAGGCCGGTGGCGCGGCCCTCGTGGGTGACCAGAAGCGCCTGTTGGTCGCCGACCAGCAGCTCGACCGCCTCTCGGACCGGATCTTCGCTGGAGACCGCGGCGAACGGCGGCTCCATCACCTCGACGATCTCGGCGTCAAGCAGCGAGGGGTCCTGGGCGGCGTGACGCAGTAGCCCCCTCTCGCCGATCGCGCCGACGATCGTCGCCGGGTCGTGAGCGCTGACCACCGGGAGCTGGGAGACGCGGTGCTCGTGCAGGAGCGCGACCGCATCGCGGACACGGAAGTGCGGCTCGACCGTGACCAGCGACGGGATCTCGCCCGCCTCGCGCTTGCGGCGCAGCACGTCGCCGACGGTCAGGTCGCTGCCACGCTCGAGGAAGCCGTACTGGCGCATCCACCCGTCCGAGTAGACCTTGGAGAGATAGGAGCGCCCCCCGTCGGGGATGATCACCACGAACAGGGCGTTGGGATCCTGCACTTCGGCAGCGACCTCCAGCGCGGCATGGAGGGCGAGGCCGCCGGAGCCCCCGGCCAGGATTCCCTCCGCCTGGGCGAAGCGGCGGGTGGTCAGGAACGCGTCACGATCGGACACCGTGACCCAGCGGTCCACCACCGAGGGATCGAAGGTCTCGGGCCAGAAGTCCTCGCCCACGCCCTCGACCAGATACGGCCGCACGTTCTCGGCGCCGCCCGAGTAGATGGAGCCCTCGGGGTCGGCGCCCACCACCACCAGATCGGGCTTGCGTTCGCGCAGAAACCGTGCGGTTCCGGTGATCGTGCCACCGGTGCCGACGCCGGCGACGAGGTGGGTGATCCGGTCGCCGAGCTGCTCCCACAGCTCCGGTCCGGTGGACTCGTAGTGAGCGCGTGGATTGGCCGGGTTGGCGTACTGGTTGGGCTGGAACGCGCCCGGGATCTCCTCGGTGAGGCGATCGGCGACCCGGTAGTAGGACTGGGGCGAGTCCGGGGGGACATCGGTGGGGGCCAGCACCACCTCGGCGCCGTAAGCGCGCAGGAGGTCGATCTTCTCGCGCGACATCTTGTCGGGCATCACGGCGATCACGCGATAGCCCTTGAGCCGCGCGGCGATCGCCAGGCCGGTCCCCGTGTTACCCGAGGTGGGTTCGACGATCGTGCCGCCCGGGCGCAGGTGGCCGTCGTGCTCAGCGGCGTCGATCAGCGCGATCGCGATGCGGTCCTTGATCGATCCACCCGGGTTGAAGGACTCGAGCTTGGCCACCAGCCGCGGCCGGACGCCGGAACCGATGCGCGACAGCCTGACCAGCGGCGTACCGCCGATCGTGTCGAGGATCGAGTCCTTCACGTCTGCGATGACGTCGGATTTGGACATCACGCCGAAGTGTGACACCACACCAGGTGGGTGCCGTAGGGCGTCACCAGCTCGTCCCGGCCGCGGCTCTGCGGGTCGCTGGCGATCACCGCACGGACCCGCCGCAGTACCGCCTGCCGATCGGATGGCTCCAGCGCGGCGATATAGCTCGTCGACGCCACCCGGGCCAGGAGTGTGGCGAGATCGCCCACGACCGGGTTGGGGTAGCCGCGCCGCGAGAGCGGCGTGAACAGGCCCGTCTCGGCCAGCTTCTGTTCCCACGAGCTCGTGGCCTGCCGGGGCGCGTCGCCGGCGTGCTCGTGGACGATGGCCTGTACCTGGGCGACCCACGGGACCGCCTCGTCCCACGCGTTCCAGATCACGCCAAGGCCGCCCCCGGGCCTGAGCACGCGATGGATCTCGGTCGCGGCGCGGGAGGCGTCGAACCAGTGAAACGCCTGAGCGACGACCACCGCGTCGGCGCTGGCATCGCCGAGCGGGATCTGCTCGGCCGTCCCATCCAGCGCCTCGACGCCCGGCAGGACTGCCACCAATTGCTCGCGCATCCCCCGCACCGGCTCCACCGCGATCAGCCGCGCTCCGAAACGCGTCAGGGCTCTCGTCAGCTTGCCGGTGCCGGCGGCCAGGTCCACCACTACGCGGCCGGATTCGATCCCCAGCTCGCGCGCCATCGTCTCCAGCGCATCCTCGGGATAGCCGGGACGGCCCCGCTCGTAATCCGCGCCGGCGCGGTCAAAGCCGACGGCCGCCTGCGCGTGGATCCCGTGATCAGGCGCCGTACATTCTCCGCGCATCGGGATCGCGCTGAAGCAGGACGAGGTCGGCGTCGACCATCATCCGGATCAGCTGCTCGAAGTCGGTCTCGGGCTGCCACCCCAGACGCTCCTTCGCTTTGCTCGCGTCTCCGATCAGATGCTCCACCTCGGCCGGCCGGATCAGGGCGGGGTCCAGGGCGAGGTGGTCATCGGCCGACAGGCCGGCTTGGTCGAACGCGATGTCCAGACACTTGCGGACCGAATGCGCGACTCCGGTGGCCACGACGTAGTCGTCGGGGGTGTCCTGCTGGAGCATCATCCACATCGCCTGCACGTAATCTCGCGCGTATCCCCAGTCGCGCTCGGCGTCGAGGTTGCCGAGTTCGATCTTCTCCTGCAGCCCGAGCCGGATCGCGGCAGCGTGCCAGGTGATCTTGCGGGTCACGAACTCCAGCCCGCGGCGCGGCGACTCGTGGTTGAAGAGGATTCCGCTCGTGGCGTGCAGCCCGTATGACTCTCGGTAGTTGACGGTGATGAAGTGCCCGTAGGCCTTGGCCACGCCGTAGGGCGAGCGGGGGTAGAACGGCGTGACCTCGCTCTGGGGGACCTCGCGCACCTTGCCGAACATCTCCGAGGACGAGGCCTGGTAGAAGCGGGCCTCGGGGCACACCTCACGCATCGCCTCCAGCAGCCGCGTCACGCCGATCCCCGAGAACTCGGCCGTCAGCGTCGGCTGCGACCACGAGGCGGCAACGTAGGACATCGCCGCCAGGTTGTAGATCTCGTCGGGCTTTGACGCCCTCAACGTGTCCACCAGCGAACGGGAGTCAAAGAGGTCGCCCTGGTGCAGCGACAGCCGATCCCGAATGTGCTCGATGCGGTCGAACTTCTCGGTCGAGGACCGGCGCACCATGCCGTGGACTTCGTATCCCTGCTCGAGCAGCAGCTCGGCCAGATAGGACCCGTCCTGCCCGGTGATGCCTGTGATCAGGGCACGGCGGGGGTCAGTCATGTACGCATCTCACACATTGGCGGTCTCCCGCGGCCCCAGACCGCGTTCACGTAGCCACGCGACGGTGTCGGCCAGGCCGTCGCGCAGGTCCACGCGAGCCTCCCACCCGAGCATGTCCCGGGCCTTCTGCACCGACGGCCACCGGCGCTGGACGTCCACCTCGAACGTGGGCAGGTGGCTCAGCGCCAGCTCGGCCGGATCCTCTCCGCACGCCTCCCAGATCAGCGCGGCGAGCTCGGCGATGCTCAGCTCGCGCGAGGACGAGATGTTGAAGTCCTCGTTCTCACCCGCGGGAGAGGCCATGGCGGTGACGACCCCGTCGGCGATGTCGTCGACGTGCGTGAGCGTTCGGGTCTGCTGGCCACTGCCGAAGATCTGCAGCGGACGCTGACCCGAGAGCACCTTGGCGATCAGATCGGGCACCGCGTGGGCGATGCCGGGCTCGTCGGGATCGGGCAGCTCGCCGGGACCGTAGGCGTTGAACGGCCGGCAGATGGTGTACGGCAGCCCGTGCTGGTCGTGGGCGGCTCGAGCGCACACCTCGCCGGCCAGCTTCGAGAACCCGTAGGCCGACCGTGGCGTCGGACAGAGGTCCAGGTGCGCCTCGGTGGTGGGGTACTCAGTGGCTCGTTCGAACACCATCGAGGAGGAAACGTACGTGAATCGCTCCACACCCCGGTCGATGGCGGCATGGGCGACCGAGCCGGTCAGCGCGACATTGGCCTCGGTGAGCGTGAACGGGAGCTTGTGAAAGTTGGCGATGCCGCCGACTATCGCCGCCAGATGGATCACGTGCGAGCAATCCGCGACCGCGGCCCGTGCGACGTCGAGATCCCGGAGGTCGCCCAGATGCAGTTCGCACCCCTCTCGCATCCACGCCGGTGCCTCGCGGTGGTCAGAGACCCGGACCTCCCAGTCCGGATCGCGCAGCAACCGCCGCACCACGGCAGAGCCGATCGTCCCCGCGCCGCCCGTCACCAGCACCCGCGCCATCTGACTAGCGCGTGGCCTCGGATGGAGCGTCGACGCGCGCCGGGGCACCCGCCAGCGCCGACACCTCGGCGGCGTAGGCGAACACCTGCGCGGTGCCCAGGCTGTTCCAAGGATCCACGAGCAGCGACTCAGAGGACGCCAAAGCGAGGATCTCGCGCAGCGTGCCGGCACCCGCGAACACCGAGTGGTTGGTGGCGACGATCACCACGTCGGCGTCGCGCACGGCATCCTGGAGCGATTGGGTCGGTGTCGCCGCGTGCGGGTCACATACCGCCACGTCGGCGAGCTCGCGCTCCAGCAGCCGGATCAGCTTCGGCGAGAGCGAGTCACGCTCGTCGTCGGTATCGCGCTTGAAGGTCAATCCCAGCACGGCAACCTTGCGCGAGGAGAGACTGCCGATCCGGCGCTTGATGCCCTCGACCAGGAACAGGGGAACGCCCTCGTTGACCCGTGACACCGCGAGCAGCATCCCCGGCGCATGCGACCGCTCCTCGGAGAACGCGAAGTCCTTGCGCAGGCAGGTACCGGCAGTCATCCCGGGTAGCGCGATCCCGCCGCGGGGGTAGTCGTGATTGATCAGCTCGATCACGTCAAACACGTTGGCATCATAGGTCTCGCAGTCCATCATGAGCAGATTGGGCAGCGCGAAAGTGGCGTAGCGCAGGATGTTCGTCCAGATCTTCGCGAGCTCGGCCTGCACCGGCGTGGTTCGGACGATCGGCGCGCCAAAAACGCTGAACAGGCTCGCGGCCCGCTCGGTGGAGCTCATTCCAACCCCACCGATGATGCACGGGAGGGTGGTGATCTCCTCCAGGAACCGGCCGGCGGCGATCCGCTCCGGAGCGTGCGCGACGAACACGTGCTCGCCGACCCGGAGGTCGCGCTGCTTCTCGATGTAGCCGGCGACGAATTCGGTCGTCCCGGGCGCGATCGTCGAGCGCAGGATCAGAGAGTGGCCGGGCCGCAGCAGGGGCAGCAGGTCGTCGATAGCGGCCCGTACCTCGCGCAGGTCGCTCTCGATGTGCGAGAACGACGGTGTGCCGATGGTGATCACGATGTCATCGGCCTGGGCGGCATCGGCGGCCCGGTCGGTCAGCTCCAGCCGCCCGCTGGCGCGGACACGATCGAGCAGGGGTTGGGTGCCGGCCTCGTTCCAGGGCATCCTCCCGGCGCGCAGAGACGCGAGCAGGTTCGGGTCGTGGTCGACGCCCAGGACGTGCAGCCCGCGGTCGGCGAAGCAGAGCGCGAGCGGCAGCCCCACGCGCCCGAGACCGATCACAGATATGTAGCGCTCGTCGCTCACGACCAGGAAGTAAAGCTAACGGGGGCCGGACATGATCGGGTTTCGGCGCCGAACGGCGAGATCCGTCTGCTGAATGGTTTGGTGCTAATCGCGAAGGCCGCGGGAGTCGTGGCCGAGACTGGGCAGTGGCGTCAGGCCCGGCTCAGCGGGGTGCCCGCGGACCTCGCCGACGTAGGCGATCTTGTCCAGCCGCGCGATCTCCCGCTCGCCCTCGATCCGCGCCGGATGATTCTCCGGGAGGTCACGGATCAGGTTGCGAATGCGTTCACGCAGCTGCAGGGCGAAGTGTGGTGTCGAGGCGCCCATCAGCTGGCGCACGTCCTCGACGGTCACCTCGTGCTCGGTGCGAAGGCGATCTGGATGCTCGGCCTGGCTCATTTCGAGGTCTGAGGAACGGCTTCGAGCAGATTGTCCATCTCGGCCTGGACGGGGACGCTGATAGCGCTCTGATCGCCGATCACCCATCCGTGGTTGTAGACCGCCGCCGTGGGGCCCTCCTGGGTGTAGCCGGGTGTGGCGTAGTCAAGGAAGAAGGTGAGCACAGCACGGGGGAGGGTAGAGGGATTGTCGACGAGCAGTTGGGGCCCGTAGTCGCCGCTGCTCGATAGGGCCGCCGCCGCCGCGGCATCGAGCGGGCGGGCCGCGTTGATCAGCACATAGCCGTGACCAGGGCTGCGGATGGCCCAGCCGAAGCTACCGGGCACGTGCGCGCACGGTTGGCCGTAGGGGCACGATGGATCCCGGTACTCGGCGAAGGCGACCGAGTTGGCGGCCGGATCGCCGGCCCCGACGCGTTTGACCGTTCCGTACTTGCCCAACTGGTTCAAGATGCCGTTGGAGATCACGCTCGGCGGGCCCAGCACGTAGATGTGGGGATTCTGGTGGGAGAGCAGGGCCTGACGGGTGGCGGCGGGGATGCCGGACGCTCCCACGAACAGCACCGGATTCCCGCTTTCGGCGGCCCAGCCCGCCGCCGGCATCGCGTAGGCGGGATTGGTTCCCGAGGCGATTACCACGTCCGCGCTGGTGCGGCCCTGGGCGGCGCTGACGAACCGATCGATCCCCGCGGCGAGCGCATACGGGTCGGTGCCCCCGATGGCGGCCGTCCGCAGATGGCCCGGACGGGGAACTGAGCCGATCCGGATCAGCTGGGCGCCGCCGACGCTGCCGGCTCCGGTGGGGGCGAGCGCGGCGAGCGCGTCGGCTGTCGCGGTCGGCAGCGAAGCGGCGCCGGAGAGAAGCAGTGGCGCTCGGATCGGCGGGGCCATCAACACCGAGGCGGCGATCGCCGCCTGCCAGTCGTTGGTCGGCGCGAGCGTGACGACGCCAGGGTGGGTCCCCGGGGCGGTGGACGGATACACCGCCAGCGCGACTCCGGCCGCGTCGGCGATCGGATCCGCACCCGGGACTCGGGTCGTGTTCTTGGTCGCGAGCGCGGGGAAGCCGAGCTTCTGGATCGCCGCGGGGGCCGCCGAGGGAATCCCGATCGTATCGGTGACGGTGGCGCCCGGCGGCCCTTTCAGCAGCGTGGTCCCGCCGCCGCAGCCGGCCAGCACGAGCGCGGCGCCCAGCATGAGTCCAAGCAGCCGTGCTCGCATCGCGCTGACGTTACCGCTCGCCCTCCGGGGGGAGCGCCAATCGCGGGCCGGGCGCACCCGGTGGGGCGACATGCGCGAGGTTATGACTCCTTGTCGGCGCAAATCGGTATATTGCGCCCCGCCTAATCCGCGGCCCTTTGAAAACACCGCGGAGCGGGGGACCCATTGCGTCCCTTGGGGCTAATCCCGCGGTTGATCCGCGGGAGGCGCAGGCTCTTTTAGCGCCAGCCCGTCAGCTAACCCCGTCGGCCGACGAAAGAGGACAAATTGCGCACCAGACTCCTGATGATTCCTGCCTTGGCGCTGCTCGCGCTCGCTGGGGCGTCGCCGGCTCTGGCGGACACCGGCAGCAGCGGTGTCGGCACCACGACCACTCCTGCGCCGACCTCGGGCGGCGCCAGTACGGGCGGCGCGGGCATCGGAGGACCCACCGTCAGCGGTCCCGGCACTCCGAGCACTCCGTTGCATCCGACCGTGCCCGGCGTCAAGGCGAGGATCATCCACGGCGTCGCCTATGCGCCTTCCAACGCGCCGATCCAGGTGCAGCGCGCCATTTGGGCGGGCAACCAGATCCGCCTCAAGCCCTATCTCTACGCCGGAGGCCATGGAGTCTGGAACGACGTCGGCTACGACTGCTCGGGCACCGTGTCCTACGTGCTGCACGCGGCGGGACTGCTCAAGACGTCGATGGACTCGACCGGATTTGAGAGCTGGGATCGCAGTGGGAGCGGCCAATGGATGACGGTCTACACGAATCCCGGCCACGCCTTCATCGAGATCGCCGGGATCCGCCTCGACACCTCCGCCGCGGGCGATCCTCATCCCGCGCCGGGCACCGGCCCTCGCTGGCGTCCGTTGTTGCGCGCGACGGGCGGCTTCCAAGCGCGTCACCCGGCAAACCTCTAGAGCGAACGCAGCCGCCTCTCGCGGTCGCCCCGCCGGGTCTATCCTGACCCGATGCGGCGCAAACGGGTCCGACAGATGCTGGACCGGCTGGACCTGGCCCTGATGCGGCGGCAGCTGGGGTCCCTGAATTCCGGTTCAGGGGCGCCGATCGCGGTCCTGGAGGAGGGATCCAACGGCCGCGCGCTGGCGGCGCCTGAAGTGCCGGCGGGCGAAGCACCGGTGGCCGAGGCACCGGCGGTGGCCGAGGCGCCCGTGGACGAGGCTCCGGTGGCCGAGGCACCAGCGGCCGCAGCATCGACGGCCGCAGCACCGGTGGCCGAAGCATCGGCGCCCGAATCGCCGGCGGCCGCGGCGCCGGCCGACCGCGCCACACGGTGGCTGCTCTCCGAGCACGGAGCCGTGCGGGCTGAGGCTGCATCCGTGCGCGAAGCCGAGGCGGGGCCCGACCTGAGTCCGTCCGCGCGCGAGACGAAGGCAGTGCCGGCCGAGAGTCGGTGGGCCCCGACCGAAAGCCAATGGGCGCCGGCCGAGCGTCGGTCTTCGGCCGCCGAGCGTCCATCGGCCCCCGCCGCGGCCATCGCGACCAGCATCAGCCTGCCCGCCGCGGCCAATGGGGCTGCGGAAACCCAGCCGGGACCGGCTGGCCGCCCGCTGCCGCCGGAGGTCTCGCGCTGGCTGATCGCCGATCACCCTGCCACCACCGCCCAGTCGCCGGCTCCCGAACGCTCCTCGAACGGCGTGGCCTCGTGGTCGCCGGACGCGGGGAGCGGATCGAGCTGGCCGACGCAGCCAGCGTCGAGCCCGTCCGCTCCCGTCGCGGCCAGCGCGCCCGACGACTCTCTGGGCGCGCGCGCCAAACGCTGGTCAGAGCGCGTGCGTCGGCGCGGACTGCGCCGCTAGCGGCTAGCGCTCCGAGGCCCGGTGGGCCATCATCTCGGCGCGCTCGCTCAGCCGGTTGGCCCGGCGCATCTCGGCTTCGCGCATCCGACGCTGCTCCCCGGGTGTGCTCGTCTGGGGCGGGGGCACCTCGGCGGGACGGCCGCCGGCGTCGAGGGCGACCATGGTCAGGTAGGCGGTATTGGTGTGCCGGCGCTCGCCGGTCTTCGGATTCTCGGCCTCGACTCTGACGCCCACCTCCATCGAGGTCCGCCAGGCGGCGTTGACCGTGGCCAGAAACGTGACCTGCTCGCCGATGTAGATCGGCACCAGGAAGTCCATCCGATCCATCCCGACCGTGACCACCCGCTGACGGGCGTGCTTGATCGCGGCCAGCCCGGCCGCCTCATCGGCGAGCTTCATGATGACCCCGCCGTGGATGTTGCCGGCGCTGTTAGCGTCGGTCACGCCCATCCAGTGCGACAGCACGGTGCAGGAGTCCGACACGGGCTTTGGGTCCATCGCACTGATCGTATTGACGTTTGGTCGATACGCTAAGTGGTGCCAGTCCAGCCACCGCCCAAGGAGGATGCGATGCCGGGCCTTTCCGGGCGCATGTCCACCGTCGTCAAAGCCAAGATCTCAAAGTTGCTCGATCGCGCCGAGGATCCCTCGGAGACTCTCGAGTACAGCTACCAGAAGCAGATCGAACTGCTCCAGAACGTCAAGAAGGGAATCGCCGACGTCGTCACGTCGAAAAAGCGCTTGCAGCTGCAGGAGGAGAAGCTCCAGCAGCAGGTCGTCAAGCTCGACACCCAGGCGCGCCAAGCTCTCGCCGCGGGTAACGAGGATCTCGCTCGCGTAGCCCTGGAGCGCAAGAACGTCGCCCAGACCGAGCTGCAGTCGCTGGACTCTCAGGTGGCCCAGCTAGAGCAGCAGCAGGAGCAGATGACCGCTTCGGAGCAGAAGCTGCGCACCAAGATCGAGCAGTTCCGCTCCAAGAAGGAGGTCGTCAAGGCCCAGTACTCCGCCGCCGAGGCGCAGGTTCGGATCTCGGAAGCGGCCACCGGGATGGGCGAGGAGATGGCGGACGTCGGTCTGGCCATGCAACGCGCTCTGGACAAGACCGAGAACATGAAGGCGCGTGCCGACGCCGTCGGCGAGCTCGAGGCATCAGGGGCCTTTGAGGACCTGACCGCCCTCGGCTCCGGCGACGACGACATCGATCGTCAGCTCAAGCAGCTCTCCAGCACCAGTGAGGTCGACGCCGACCTGGAGAAGCTCAAGGCCGAGCTCGGTACCGGCTCGTCGCCCAAGGGCGAGCTCGGGTCTGGCGGGGGCGCGGCGGCTGGCGGCGCGGCCGGCACCAGCGAGCAGGCCGGATCGACCGGGGGCCAGGTCTGATGATCGTCCGGATCTCGAACGAGGGTCAATACGAGATCAGCGACGAGAACCTGGCCGAGCTGAACGAGCTCGACAACGAGGCCGTTGCGTGCTGCGAGTCATCCGACGAGGAGCATTTCCACGAGGTGTTCCAACGGCTGCTCGAGATGGTCCGCGCCAAGGGAACGCCGGTGGCCGACGACGAGCTCGTTGGGTCCGACATCATCCTGCCGCCGCCTGACGTGTCGCTGGAGGAGGCCCAGTCGGAGTTTCAGGGCGAGGGCCTGATCCCAGGGTGAGTCAGGGTGCGGCGCGGACGCCGGCTGCGCATCCAGCTCTGGAGCTACAACTTCGACCCGGAGCCGACCGGGATCGGGCCTCTGAGCACCGTCTGGGCGAGGGCCATGCAGGATCGGGGCCACGAGGTGGAGGTCGTCGCTGCGCATCCTCACTACCCGGAGCCGGTCTGGGGACGTCCAATGCTACCGCGGCGGGAAGTTCGCGACGGAATTCGTGTATTGCGCCTGCCGCTCTGGTCGGGCCGAAGCACGACGGCGCAGCGACTGCGCCAGGAACTCACCTATACGGCTTCGCCTGTCGCTCGCCGCGCCGGCGCTACATCGCCCCGACGTCATCGTCGCCGTCTCACCCAGCTTTCCGGCGCTGGCGCCGGCCATGGCCGCTGCACGCATGCGAAAAGTGCCATGGGTTCTGTGGCTGCAGGATGTTCTTCCGGACGGGGCCACCGCCACTGGCCTCCTCAAGGAGGGGCGGTTGATCCGCGCCGGCGCGGTGGTTTGAGCTCGCCGCTTACGCCTCGGCCGATCGGATCGTTGTCATCTCCGACAGCTTCGCTGAGAACCTTCGCGCCAAAGGCGTCCCCAATCAGAAGCTCGTTCGGATCTACAACCCGGCAAGCCAGCCGATACAGGCAAACAGCAATTGGGGATCGCGACGTCGACGACCGCCTCGTGATGACGATGGGCAACATCGGTCACACGCAGAACCTCGTGCATGTGACGCGTGCGTTCCAGTCATCGCCGGAACTTGCAGAGATGGGGGCACGCTTCGTCCTTGTCGGCGACGGGGTGGCCGGCGACGACGTCCGCGCTGCGATCGCCACCGAGCGCGTACAGGTCACTGGTGTGCTCGACAGGCCACAACTCCAGAGCTATCTGCGCAGAGCGGCGCTCGCCATCGTGAGCCAGCACAACGACGGCGCGGATTTCAATGTTCCCTCCAAACTGATGAACTTCATGGGCTTCGGCCTGCCCGTGGTAGCGGCGGTTGGCGCGAGTCCGAGGTCGCCCGCATCCTGCGTGAGTCCGGTGGGGCTGGGCAGTTCTCCGGCCCGGATCCAAGCCACTTTGCCCGGGTGGTGTCGCAGGCGCTCAGGGAAACCAAGGAACGGCATACTCGTGGCGAGCATGGACTCGCGTTCGCTAAGGCGCACTTCGCTCCTCCCCGCTCGCCGAGAAGTTCGAAGCGGTGCCTATGCGCTCGATCAGGCCTCGGTGGACGGCGAGAGGATCACGGTGACGGCGACGGAGTTGGAGGTTCTGGACGTGAAACAGCGGGCACCACCTCACTCGATGCAGGAGCGTGGTCTGAGTCCGACCCGGCCACTCGATCCGAGCCGATCAGCGCCGCGCGGAGATCACGTAATGGGTGGCCAGGTTGCCGCCAGCCCCGCCGCAGCAATCTGGTTCTCGTAGGCGAGATAGGCACGCTCCGCTGGTCTCGCGAAGCGGAAGTAGCGGCCTCCCTTGTAACGCGGGGTGATTGAATGCTCCGACCACTCGGCGAGCATGCAGTCGAGTGCGGATACCAACAACGGTGGTAGCGAGTCGGAAACTTCTCTTCCGCAGCTATGCCGAGTAGGCGCACCATCGCGGCTCGGCTGAGGCGAAACGGCATTACTCGGGCGGCGAGGGCGAACGCCGCGAAAGCCCCTGACAGTTGAGCCACCATAAGCCCCCCGGGGACAAGATAGGACCGCAGATTTGCGAGCGCGACGTCGAGCGGCTTTACGTGCTCCAGCACCTGCCAGGAGACGATCAGGTCAAAGCGGTCTACGAGCACATCTTGGCGAGCCGTGATGTCGCCAACGATGATCTCGTCATACGAGCCGCGGGGGCGGCGTCAGTTCGCTCCGGGCTACGTCGAGCCCCGCGTAATGACAGTTCGCAGGCCGACCGCCAGGGCGGGAGGGTTGGCCGGCGACCCGAACCGACATCAAGGATCCGGCGTTCGGCGCTAGAGCGGGTTCGATCGCTTGCTGGAACGGCGCAAACCAATCCTCGGCGTAGCGCAGCGGCAACCGGCCCAGTCTGACTTGCGACTGCTCGAAGACTCGACTCTTCGGTCATCGGCGTTCATCCGAGCCAGCCACGGGCCGATCTCCCCTCGCCACGCATGACCAGAGCTCGCTCGCTTGCTGACTACTCTCGTATCTTGGCTTTGACCCATGGTGCTCTGCTCAGCATGAGAATTGGCTTTGACATGATCTCCGCCGGCAGCGGATTCGCGCCGGCAGCCGGCGGCATGACGACATACTACGAGGGCCTGCTCGGGGGCCTTTGCGCTCAACCTTCGGTTGATTCCGTCGCCGCCTTTCTGCCTCCGTGGACGGTGCATGCCGACCTGCCGAACATGGCAATCTGGATCTCATCCGCTGCACTCGTCTGCCTGAACGAAGGATCGGCCGGGTGTTCTACGAGCACGGCCTCCTGCCCCGCGCCGCCAGATCAGCTGACAGTCGACGTCCTGCTGTCGACCCACAACGTCAAGCCTTGGGGATGGCGCGGGCCGCTCGGTCGTCGTGATGCAGTCGATTCAGACTTTCTGCTGCCCGATGGGACCGGGCGCGCGCGCAAGTTGTACCTCGACACCGCCGTTCCGCGTTCGCTGCACGCCGCAGACATGGTGATAGCGGTAAGCGAGGCGCAGCGGCTAGATGCAATAGACGCTCTTTAGTCTGGATCCCGAGCGCATTGTCTCGATTCACCACGGTCCCTCGCCGTGGGCGGTGGCGGCCGCCGCCCGCCTCGATGTCGAGCGGCCGGCGCGCCCGATCGCCTGGCGATGCACCATACGTTGTTTGCGTCTCTTCGCTGTATGCACTGAAGAATCATCGGCGCCTGATCGAGGCGTTTGCGCTTGGCGTTACCGAAAACGATCTGCCGCACGAGCTCGTCATTGCTGGGCGCGACGCCGACGTCACCCGTGCCGACCTGGCGGAGGTCGCGACGGGAGCGGGGATTGGCGACCGGGTGCGCCTGACGGGGCCGTACCCGCAGCGAGACCTTCCCGCTCTGCTCGCGAATGCTGACGCGATGGCATACGTTTCGCTATATGAAACCTTTGGACATCCGGTTCTCGAGGCGTTTGCATTCGGGCTGCCGCTAGTGACCTCAAACGTTGCCGGAGCCGCCGAGGTTGCCGGCGAGGCCGCTGAGAAGGCCGACCCGCAGAGTGTGAAGTCGATAGCCGTAGCCCTGGGACGAGTCCTCACTAGTCACCGCGCGCCGCGACGAGTTGTCGACCGCCGGGCGTCACCGCCTCGCCGACTTCTCCTGGGGCCGCTGCGCGTCGCAGACCGTCGAAGTGCTTGCAGCGCGCGATCAGCGACACACCGATGAGCGTGTCAACGGAACTCGCCAGGCTTATCGTGGTTCTCACTGCCTCTACGGACGCCCGGACCTTTCAGGCGGTCCGGGGCTTAGAGCCCTGATCTGGCCGGATTACGCCGCGCATTACGCCTACAAGGCCGAACGCGCATGGCGCCGCCAGCTGCTCTTCGCCCCACGCCTGCTCACCAACGCCTCGCTGCATGCCACCACTCTGATCAGGCTCAATTGGGCACCCCTGCCGGCTTCAGCTGGATATGGCGTCGCCTGCTGCTTTCCATGCATTCGATGGATATCGCGCAGAGCGTGCTCGATCGGTCCCGGGCTTCAGCTTCCGCACCCCTTTCGGGATCGCCGTTGGCGCCAACAGCGTGATCGGAAGCGACGTAGTGCTGCATCATAATGTGACCCTCGGGCCGCCGACGAGACGATGGCTGCCAATCCCAGGCGAAGAGCTCGGGTACATTTTCATCGGGGATCGAGTTGTGATCTACCCGGGCGCGATCCTGCTTGGCGAGATCGACATCGGTGCAGACGCCGTCATCGGTGCCCAAGCCCTTGTTACGGAGATCGTTCCACCCGGTGGGCTCGTTCATCCGCGGAAGGTGCGCCAGCCGCGCAACCCGGGCAGGACAGGCAGCGCAAACCCCGAGCGACCGAGACCAGGACCTCGATGAGCAAAAATTACGCGATGACCTCACGTGAGCCGGCATCAGCGCCGGAGGCCCCAGGCGCTGCCGATGACTCGCCTCCGGTGTGGAGCGGCAGCGAGAGTATTACCGAGCAACCGCCTTGGACTATGACTCAATGCACGAGTGCGTAGGAGCACTTCGACGCACTTGCACACGCCATCGGCTACCTTCAGTTGATCGGGGCCGAGTCGGTCTTGGATACAGGGT
This sequence comes from uncultured Solirubrobacterales bacterium, assembly GCA_963744195.1. Classification (GTDB taxonomy): domain Bacteria; phylum Actinomycetota; class Thermoleophilia; order Solirubrobacterales; family Solirubrobacteraceae; genus Palsa-465. The sequence continues at coordinate 16,504 of CAVUSY010000006.1, read as the reverse complement.
GCGGCACCGGGCTGGCGTTTCGCACGATCCAGCGAGCGCTTCCCGACATAGCGCTTCGCGGCAACGATGCGTCGCAGGAGTTACTCAAGGTCGCCGCCGAGCGGCACGGCATTCCAGCTTCGCTGCTCGATCATGCTCCTAGCGATGCGCTGCCCTACGACACTGGATCGTTCGACGCAGTGGTTGAGACTGGAGTCCTCCACCACGTGCCGAACCCAGCGCAGATCGTGTCTGAGATGCTGCGGGTTGCCCGCAAGGCCATTTTTATCTCGGACAGCAATATGTACGCGCAGGGGAGTGTCGGCGCTCGCGCGGTGAAACTTGGATTGGCTCGCGTCGGTCTACTCGACGCGGTTAACCGGCTCCGGCGCGACGGCCATGACTGGTACTACACGGACGGCGACGGTGTCGGCTGGAGCTACAGCATCTTCGACTCCTATCCCGGATCTTGGCAAGGCGTGCGCGCAGGTCGTCGTTATACCCACCGGCGAGAAAGAGCGCGGGCGCGGACCGACTTCCCGTGCTGTTCGCCTCGCATTGCCTGCTCGTGGGATTCAAGGAGCCAATACGACAGACCGCTCTGCCGTGACGAGCACCCGCGGCAGCGGAATAGTAGTCGCCAATCCGAGCTCAAATCCCGAGACGTTCCATGCGGCTTCAGCCCTCGCCGAGGCGCGGCTGCTCGACCGCTACCACGTGCCAATCGCGTCGACTCCATCGCAGGAGAGATGGATTGAGCGCCTGATGCCCAGGGCCGTGTCCCGGCCCGTCTTGAAGGAGCTGCGCCGGCGGCCGATTCCGCCCGGGGTGGCGCGCAGGCAGGTGAAGAGCACCGCGATCATCGCCGACCTTGAGCGAGTAATCGCCGCCCGTGTCGGGGCGCCGAGCTCAATGCGAACACGTCTCGCCCACCGCCACCGAGCCGTCTTCGACGCCAAGGTCGCATCGAGCATACGAGCCGACGACAGAGCGATCCTAGCTGTGCTCGGGACGGCGACCAAAACGGTGAGGACGGCGAAGGCGCAGGGAATCCGTGTGTTTCTCGACGTTGCGATCTGTCACCACGGCTACATTCGAGAGCTGATGCGCCAGGAGGCACAGCTCGTGCCTGATTACGCTCCCACGCTCCAGGGTCACGACTTTTCCGACGAGCTGATTCGAAACCATCAGGAGGAGTTCGCCGCGGCCGATCACCTGTTCGTACTTTCGACTCACGCTCGGAGAACGTTGCTCGACCGCGGCGTCGATGAGACCAAGATGATCAAAACAGAACTGGGCGTCGATCTCGTTCTGTTTGGCCCCCGTGGCCATCGCCCTGATGCCACATTCCGCATCATCTTCGTCGGCCAGATCACGCAGCGAAAGGGCATTTCCTATCTGGTCGAGGCATTCCGCCAAGCGGCCATACCGTCTAGCGAGTTGCTCTTCGTCGGGGAGGTGATTGGCACGCCGAGGCCATGGATAGAGGTTCCCGGGGTTCGCCACGTCCCGCCGGTTCCGCGAGCGGAGCTTCCAGCCCTCTACCGCTCTGCCGACGTCTATGTGCTGCCGTCCCTGGCGGAGGGCTTCCCACTCACGACTCTGGAGGCGATGGCGTGCGGTCTGCCGGTGATCGTGTCGGAGAACACGTTCGCCCACGATGTCCTGACCGAGGGGCACGACGGCTTTGTAGTGCCAATTCGTGACGCCGGCGCGATCGCAGAGAGATTGCTGACCCTATCCCGGGATCCGGATCTGAGATCGCGCATGGGCATCGCCGCGCGACAGACCGCGGAGCGCTACCCGTGGCGGCGATACGGCGAGCACGTGATCCGCCAGGTGCGCGAGAACCTCCCTGAGGGGCAATCAGCCGATCTGAGCGACTGCGTAGACCCGCAGGGCAGCGACGGTCGGGAACGCTCGCATGAGGGCATCGGAGCGGGAGGACGGTCTGACGCTGGGGGCTAGACGGCGCAGCAACGGTATCGCCTGGAGAAAGCCGATCTCGCTGTAACCGCCGCTGGCGACGATGGAGCAGCCACAGGACTCGAGCAGACGCACGAGTGAAGCGCGGGTGAAGAACCTTATGTGAGGATCCTGCCACGGCCGGTCGGCCGAATCGGCATCACCATGCCCAGCCCAGCGCCCGAGGAGGGCCAGATCAAGGCGTAACCGCCAGTGGGCAACGTTCGGCACCGTAAAGATCGCGACGCCGCCAGGCCGTACGACGCGGCAGATCTCCTGGACGGTGACTTCCGGCCTGAGGACGTGCTCCAGCACCTCAACGCAGATGGCGGCGTCGAACTGATCGTCCGTGAAAGGAAGCTCAGCGGCATCTTGGATCAACCGAGCGTCCAGGCCGCGGGCGACAGCCGCTCGGATTCCGCTCGGGCTGATGTCAACGCCGAGATAACTCGCCGCGTAGCCTGCCAGCCAAGCGCCGATGGTCCCGCCGTCGCCACAGCCGAGGTCAAGGCACGCTGCCGTCCTCGGAACGTAGCGCTCAAGGACCGCGGCCAGCTGCGGAATCGTTCTCGTCAGCGGGTTGTAACCCTCGTCGGTCCAATAGGCGTCGTAGTAGTCGCGAAACGAAGGGTCAGCCATTGCGTGTCAGCCAGCGCAGATAATGCGATCCGCAGGCTGATCCCCGCCGCCGCGAGCCGCCGCCGGCTTGACCGCGATGCCGGTCACGCAGTAGCGGGGATAGCGAATGAACTTGGACAGGATCGGGTCCAACATCTGCAGAGGTTTGAACGGCAGCGTAATCAGCCACGCCAGCGCCACGCTAACGGCAGCCACACGGGCGTAGATACGGATGATCGATTGGGACAGGGCGCCCGTCACGTAACCGAGCTCGGTGGTCTCGAGCCCAGCGTGCCGGAACAGCCGCCGCAGATCCTCATGGGTGTATCCGTAGCGCACGTGGCCGCCGTCCTCAGCGCCTGGGGGTCGTTCACGGTAGTACCTGCGATGGGCGTGGCTGGGCGAGGTGATGAGCAGCTGGCCTCCGGGGGTGAGCATCTGTGCGAGCCCCGAGACGACTGCTTGATCATCCATGATGTGCTCGATCGTCTCGCAGCAGATGATTTGCTCGAATGTGCCGAGCTCGCCGGCGTGCGGCGCGATCTCTCGCAGGTCGGCCGTGATGAACCGCACGTTTTCCAGCCCGAGAATCGAGGCCCGTCGCCTAGCGACAGTGTTGTTTCTGTCATCGAACGAGATACCAATCGTATGATTGCCGATCCTCCCGGCATACAGGCTGAACGCGCCGCTTCCCGAGCCCGCCTCGAGCGTTTTCACCGCGCCGCGCCGGAGTCGGCCGCGGAGCCACCACCAGCGATCGAATATCGAAGGGTCACCGTGCAGTACGGCGGCCACCCAACCGAAGCGCTGGAAGAGGATGTCGCTAATGTCCGATGAGCTCTTGATGAGGACCAGACGGCTCATGAAGGAGGTCGCGCGAGTGAGCGGAAAGCCCAGTCTCTCGGTGCACTGAGCCAGAGACATGCGAGGATCGGTGCGACGGTGAACAGGGCCGGGCCGAACGACTCGGTTGGGTTACCTCGGATGAGGACGATGACATATGGGAGGCAGGCAGCGTAGAAGAGCCGAACACCTCGATTCTGTGGGAACCGTAGCCGGTATTCCCACAGCGCTCTGAACAGGATTCCGGTCAGGACGCCGTAGACGACCAATCCGATGTACCCGCCGTCATACCAGTATGAGCCGACCACCGAGAGCGCGTTGCCGGAGTTGGTGATCGCGGCTTCGGTCGGAAACTCGGTGCGATAAAAGACGGTGTCAGGATCGCGTGGCTTCCCCGGCCAGAGAGAGCCCGGAATCGGTGATGCGAGCAGGCTGGTCACAGTCGTAAACGGGACGTGTCCGTGCACTTGGTCGACCAGTACAGTCATGAGCGGAAACATCTCCGTGTCAGAGCCGAGGAGAAACGCCTTGAGTTCCTCCGCCGGATGAACCGCGGCATGGCCGAAAGCTTGCGGGAGCGAGCCTTGACGCGTCTCGACGCGGCGATACTGGACGAGAACGGTGACGACGAAGATGCCGACGACGGCCGCCACCACGACTGTCGCCACTCGGGGTCGCCGTCCGGTGCGAAGGGCCCGCTGAGCTATGAGCGGGAGGACCAAGACGAGGATGAAGGTCCGGTCACCGCGCGGGACAGTGATCAGCAGTACGAATGCGACGGCCAGTATTCCAGCGAGGACCAGAAGCAGCGACCGTCGCTTGGCGTTGGTCTCAAGGAGGATCAGGGCGGCCGGAATGGCCACGAACGGTCCGAGATAAAAGTACCCGCTGGAGTTCTGGAACGCGCCCGGATCAGAAGCCGACCGTCCGTGGATGTACGCCTGCAACTCCGAAAGGCCCCCCGCCTGGGCCAGAAACACCGACCAGAGCAAAAGCCCGAAGAGGATGATGCCGAGACTGACAAACGCAGCGGTCTCGCTGTCCCAGTCGCCGGGAAGTGCGCGCGCTCTGGCGACGACGCGCCTCCCCGCCGGCAAGGCGTAGCCAACGTAGACCGCTATGACTCCGACCAGAGCGATGAGAAGCGCCTGGTTGAGGCCGGGAAAGGTATAAAGGCCCGGACCGATGTCGGTCTGGTTATAACCGACCTGGGCCAGCGGCCGTGCAACGTAAATCGCCAGAAACCCGATGACGAATAGAGCGATCGGTTCGAGGAAGTCGAGCTTTCCCTGGCGAGCCCGCACGACCAGCGGGACTGGCACGACCAGCACGAGGAGCAGCAGAAGGCCTGGACGCTGGAGCGTGGTAGAGAACGCTCCGATTACACCGGCCACGACGGCCAGGGGTCCGGCGAGCAGCCACATACGCCATTTCCCGGATCCCGCTGGCGGCGCGCCGAGCCTCGACTGCCGGACGGACGATCCCGGCAGGCTTCGGACGCCTCTCGGAGCAAGCTGCTTAGGCTGAAGCTGCACGCGCGAAGGTCACGTAAGCGCCGCTTAGGTTTCCGCGGTGTACGCGTAGTCGTACGCGTAATAGCCATACGCATCGTCCGTGCCGAGGCGAACGCCAGTAGCGACAACGGCGCGTGGCTTATCGGGCAGCCGGTCGAGCGCGGCTTTGGCAGCAGCCGCTTGCTGTCTGGTGGTCTGGAGAGCGCGGACGCAAAGGATTACCACGTCCACTTCGGGAATGATCTCGAGGGTGTCGGCAACGGGCAGCAGCGGGCTGGTGTCAAGTACGATCAGGTCGTACACCTGACGAACCTCGTTGAGCAAACTATGGAACTTTGGCGATGCCAGCAGTTCCGCCGGTTGCGCCGTGATGTCACCCGACAAGATGCAGGTGAGAGCCTTGTCGTGCTCTCCGGTTCGGCCGGAGGCAACTACAACGCTGCGAAGGATCTCTTGAGGCGTCGCCGTATCGGTGAGGTATTCGACAAGGCCAGGCACTCGCTCGACCCCTAGGCGATCGGACAAAGTCGGTCTGCGGAGATCGCATTCGATCAGCAACGTTCGTTTTCCGGCTACGGCGCTGGCGACGGCCAGTGACGCCGCGACGGTTGACTTACCCTCGTCGGGAAGTCCGCTGGTGATCGCGATCACCTGAGAGGTGGTTTCCGAGTCCAGAAACTCGAGATTCGCGCGCATGATCCGAAACGACTCGAGATCGACGGCCGTGACAGGTCCGTTCCCGTTGGCCGTCGGCAGCGCGACGTGACCCATGACGTCGTTTCGAACGTAACCCAGTAGCGGCAGCGTGAGACTCTGTCGGATCTCGTGCGCTCCGTGAAGACGCCGGTCGAGCGAGTTGCGGGCGAATGCCAGAACGACTCCCAGCAGCAAACCGAGGATTAGCGCAATGAGCGCATCCGAGACCGGTTTCGGGGAGGCGGGCGAGGAGGGAACCTGAGCGGTTTGAGCGACCGTCACAGGGTCGGTGACAATGCTCAGAGACTCCAGTTGCGAGATGCGGTCCGCCAGGGCCGCTCGCGTCGTCGGATCATGGGTACGACTCAGTCTCTCCTGCAGGCTGTGCGCGGACGCGGCCAGGCTGCGATGGGACAGATCAGTCGCGCTGCTGACGGCCGCCTCGGCGACGGCGTTGGCGAGACGTGCCGCGAACTCAGGGCTGCGGGACGCGGCAGTCACGTTCAGCAACGAGGTGGACGGCTGAACGGCCGTAGAGAGTTCGCCCTGGAGCTGGCCGATCGTCTGCCGTGTCCCGAGGGTGCGCTGAACGGAGCTGAGCAGGGCCGGCGTGACGAGCGTCTGGGCCGCGGTCTGAGCCAGCTGAGCCGGCGTATTGACCTGCGCTACCGGGACGCCAATCAAGCCGAGCGCTTGGCTCTGATCCTGAAAGCTCAGGGCGGCTGTCGCGTCATACTTCGGCGTCTGCGTCAGCGATAGCGCAAGCGCAATAACCACTGCGAGCGCCGCCACGACCCCGATCATGACCCGATGCGCCTTGAGCACCGCGAGATACTCGCGGAGCGGCTTGTACTGGGAAGGCGCGTGGTTCATCGACGAGGCCAGGCGAGCAGAGCCAGAGGATGACGGGAAACGACGAGACTCGGCGCAGGGCTCGGGGACCGCAAAGCTACCACGGTCGTAGCACTCTAGGCAGCAAGCAGCCGACCCTGAGCCCCTGCCGGGAGTCTCGTGACGATGTCCGCTTCGGTATAGATCACTAAGCGCGTGCCGTAGATGTGATACAGGGGCCGATCTAGGCTGGAAGCCAACTCGTTCAGGTACCCGTACACGCCGGGAATGGCCGGATAGTCGTCCCAGGCGACTACGCCGCCAGGTCTCATCATGCGCAGCGCGTGCTCGCTGTCAGACTTGACGTAGGCGTATGAGTGCGCTCCATCAACGAACACCACGTCAATTTTCCCCGTGTAGGGGCTGAAGTCGAAATGAGCCGAATCGCCGGTGAGTGTGGTGATTCGTGCCTCCTCGGGCGTGCCGCGGTAGGCAGTCCCTCGATCCCATTGTCCGGCGAAGAAATCCCGATCACTGCGATTGGTCTCAAGGGCCAGGGAGTTGACGGAATCACGGTCGGGCAGGTCCAGAGTGAGGACACGGCAGCCTGGATTGTTGCGAGCGATTGTCCAGGCTGTACGGCCGCGGTTTGTGCCGATCTCAAAGAACGATTCGGCCCGGACGGACTGACAGATCGCTGCTAGCACCCTACGATTCGGATCGTCGATATAGCCCTCGATGATCGCGTCATGGACCCCCGGGAGCTCTCGGAGTTCGAGGTTCTGGATCCGCGCCGAGGCGAACCGCTTCGTTACCGACCACACGTCGCGCAGGACGTGGAAGCGCAGCTCTTCACGGTCGTGAACCGCCCTGCGCAGGGCGCCGCGGACGGTGTCCGCGATTATGCCCACTTGGCGGTCAGTTCGCTTCGGCATCGAGCAGGTGATCTTAGCCCTGGAGGTTGAGCGCCATCACCCCGAGCCCGTCGGCGAACGGTTAAGCATCATAAGCGTGGGATTAAGCGTCTTAGGATAACCTCACTGCAAGGTGTCCGGTGCACGCTTGCTTGCTGCTCGCGCGCGCTCGCCTGACCATGAGCCGCTCCGCAAATGAGGTCGCCGGAAACGATGAGACCCGTGTCGGTCCCTAGCGCCTCGGTCGGAGTGCCGCTGACCGCATGAGCTCCACGGCGGATCCACTGTCGCCTACGGACCCCGGAGATCGGCCGCCTGAGCCCGAGGCCACACCAGACGTCCGCAGTGCTCTGTGGTGGAGCCTTCGGGGTTCGATTGTCGTTCAGATTGCGGGGTCGATCTCGGGCATCGAGCTAGCCCGGGGTCTTGGGCTCCACAACCGGGGAGCGCTCGCCGCGGCGATGCTCTGGCCGACCGTCGCGGGAACGCTGGGGATGCTCGGCATCGAGGAATCGATCACGTTCCACGTCGCCCGGGAACCCAGCAAGCTAGGCCGCATCGTGGGCAGCGGACTATTGCTCTGCTTGCTCCAGGCCCTCGTATTCGGCTTGCTCACGGCGGTAATGGTCCCTTTGCTGCTCTCCAGCAAGGGCTCGACCGTGGTCGGATCGTCGTTGATCTACACCCTGTACGTACCGTTGAACATGTTCGCAGTCGCGCTGACCGCGGTGCTCAACGGCCTACACCGCTACGCATGGTGCAACAGAGCGCGGATTATCGTCGCAACTGCGGTCGTCGCCACGCAAACTCTTCTGCTGGTTACCGGGACCATGACCGTACGCCACATGGTCGTCGGGTTTGTGGTCTGTTATGTCGGCAGCCTGCTCTGGATCTGCTCGCTCATCCGGCGCACGAGCCCCGGTCGCATCACCCCGGAACGCCGGATGGTTCGCCGACTTTTCGCCTATGGGATCCGAAGCCACGCCAGCACGATCCCGTCGCAGCTCAACCAGAATCTCGATCAGCTCGTGATCTCAGTCTTTCTGACGACCACCCAGCTGGGTGTCTACGTCGTGGCCGTCACGATGACTTCGCTCACGGCACTGTTCGGAAGCTCCGTGGCGTACGCGGCGTTGCCCAACGTCGCCGGGCTGCCGCAGGGGGACAACGGGTCATACTTGCCCGTCGGCTGGTGACGCTGACCCTGCTCATCTCCGGCGCGATCAGCCTCATCATCATCGTCGCTGCGCCCGCGTTGATCCACTTGCTGTTCGGTGAAGCATTCGTCCGAGGAGCGGGCGTGGCCCGAATCCTTCTCGTGGCGGCCGTTCCGCTGTCGGCAAATCGCGCCATAGAGGGAGTCCTGCGAGGAATTGGACGCCCGCTCGACGCCGGTATCGCTGAAATTGTCGCGCTAGCCGCCACTGTCGTCGGCCTTGCCGTGCTCCTGCCGCTGCTTGGATTGACGGGTGCAGCCCTTTCATCGCTGGTCGCCTACCTCGTGGCGATGGTGTGGATGACGCGCCGGGCGACGCGCGCCCTCGGAATGCCCGCCCCTGCGACTCTTCGCGCCCGACCGCCAATCGCTCGATGCGGTCAGCGCGCGCGAATGCGTGATCTCCTCCGCCGGCCGCTCGGCCGGCTTTGAGCGGCGCACCTAGAGCCGCCGCATCCAGAACGACATCGGCGGATGCGCGGGATCGATATTGGGGATCAGTCGGGTGAGCGCGACAGGGTGTGAACGCCAGAGCGCGTAGGCGGCAACGAGCACCTCAAGCCCAGGGTTCCCCACCAGCAGAGCCTGAAGAAGGTGCTGCTCGGTCCAAAACCAGCCGTTGACTGCCCACTGACGTGGGTACTCCCAAGGAAGAAAGATGTCGTGGACGTGGATCAGGACCCCGGGTTGCAGGCGCGGAACCACCTCGAGCAGCAGATGGATAACGTCTCCGCCGACGCGAACGACGTGTGAGCTGTCGATGAACAGGATGTCGTTCTCAGCGAGAGCTTGAAGGGCGTCGATCGGCGCCGACTCAGCGCTGGCCGGAATGATCGCGCTGAGTCCATCCAGCCCGCTCGGTGGAGGAACCGCAAATGGATCGTAGGAAACGAAGTCAGTGTCGTGTCCGGCGGCACGGTTATCACGGCAGGCAGCGGCCGTAACGAGCGTCGAGAAACCAGCACCGAACTCAATGACGCGTTTGGGCCGGTGGCGCCGGATCATGGCGTAGAGAAGGTCCGCGTCGCCACCTTGGTAGAGACCGTTTCGAAGGTGAAACTCGAATCGGTCATTGGTCGCCTGCTGTGGCGGGCGAAACTGCGCTATCCATTCGCCGAGCTCGCGTTCGATGTAGATCAGTTGCGCAGGCAGCTCGAAGCCGCGCAAGCCTGACAACTCACTCGGTTCCGTCCAGACTCGACGATCGATTTTTGCGAGATCCGGAATCGGGCTATAGAAGCTCCGTACCTCTAGTTCGAAGCCGGCGAATCGAAGCGGCCGAGCCAGCACGCGTGCCACCGCCGTCCGAAGCCGGCGGCGTGGATCGCTGTAGTAATCACGATCCATGAACGGCTGGCGCGCGTGGGCCACGGCGGCCACGCTAACTGATTTGCGCGGGACCTCGTGCCGCGACTCAGCCCTGTGGGGTCACCGCCTCACACGCCGCGATCCGGCGGTACGCTCCCGATGATGCCGACAAAACCGACGCCCTGGTGCGTGTGCCTCGCGCAACGCCGAGCGCACCGACTAATCGCGTTGGTGGCCACGGCACTCGTGCTCACCGCTGCCCCCACTTCCATCGCGGGGGCGAGACGAAATCCCGGGTCGGTCCGTGATTACTGCGCTAATCGCCAGGCTGTGTCTGACGCGCGGAGGGGGTTCGTCGGCGTCGCGGACCCCAATGTCCAAGGTGGCAGCGAACGCTTTCGCGACTGCAGCTTCGGTCAAATGGCGGCCGACCACGTCGGCTACTTTCGAGGCGGCCTGAGCTGGAGCTCGGTCGCGTATGCGCCTAACAAGTACTCCTTCGTCTCGGTCGATCAGCTGGTTGCCGATCTGGCGCGCCACCACATCCGCTTTCTTCCGTTGCTGCTCGGCGCGCCAGCCTGGGCCTCGACGGCGCCTGCCAGCGGCGCTGCCCCCGGCTTCTATCCACCATCGCATCCAGACGAGTTTGCACGATTCGCCGCTGTCTGCGTCAGGCGTTACGGGCCTCACGGTTCGTTCTGGCGTGGTAATCCCAGCCTTCCCTACTATCCCGTACGCGCGTGGGAGGTGTGGAACGAGCCAAATCTGCCGGTCTATTGGGAGCCAGGACCTGACCCCGCCGCGTACGCCCGTCTTCTGCGCGCTTCGTACAAGGCCATCAAGCGGGTAGACCGCCATGCCGTCGTTGTCACGGCAGGGATGCCGTTTGCCTCGCCTCAGCTCGAGACGGGTTTCCTGTCCCAGATGCTTCGCGCTGGGGCAAACGGGGCGTTTGACGCACTAGGGCTCCACCCTTACTCGGCCAGCGTGTCTAGCGCTATCGAGAAGCTTCACGCCGCGAGAAGACTCCTCAACCGCTTTGGGCAGCGGCGCAGGCCGCTGTGGGTGACCGAGGTGTCCTGGGCCGGAGGGGGAACTCGAGCCTACATCGCTGATCAACGCGGTCAGGCGCGGAACCTGGTCGCGTTCTATGACCGGATGCACAGCAACCACTCGTTGCGCGTCCAGGCTGTCTTCTGGTATGGGTGGCAGGACAAGGTCTATGGCCCGGACCCGAGCTACTGGGGCTACCACCTGGGCCTGTTCACGACGCATCTGCGCCCTAAGATCGGTGTCGCCTCGCTGGCAAAGGTTGCCGGCCGTTTCGACCGGTGATAGTGAACTCTCCGGTGAGCGCGTGGCGCGCTCGCCGATTTCAGTCTTCGCCGCGCTGCCCGTATCGAGCGCGAAGCGTCGCCGCGATCATGGCGACGGCCACGCCGATGAGCGTCAGCAGAAGCCACGGTGGCAGCAGTCCACCGCCCGAGATCGCCGCCCGTGTAGTCGGCAGAGCGGCGCGTGGTCCCGCCGCCGGCAGAGAGAGCAGGACGTGCCGGTGCCGCGCTCGTACTCGCGCCCGCCGCCCGCCGGAAGCGCTCCCGACGCGGGCGATGCGGTTCACGGCTGCCCGAGGAAGCGTGCTGGCCACCGACGGGGTCCCGGCCTGCGGGCTTTGGGAGCCGGTCGCGCCCGGAATCGAGTCGCAGTACTGGTTCAGGGCGCTGTCGACCGGATTGGCGCATCCGGGGGCGATCGCAGCTAGGGTCGAACTGGCCGGGATGAGGCCTGCGGCCAGGACGAGGATGGCAACGAGAAATGGGCGGAGATGCCTCGGCATGTCAGGCTCGAGGCGATGGTAACCGATCAGACCGTAGCTCCCGGCGGGTCTGAGACGAGCGCGCGGGGATCGCGGCGCGGCCGCTCGGCGCAAGGCACATTGCGGGTCGAGCGGGTGATTGCGTTCTGCGCCGCCGCTGGCCTGTTGCTCGCCTACGCCCTGAGGGGCGGCTCCTACGACGTCGTGGCGTTCGAGCAGAACGGGTTGGTGATCTGGTGGATCATCGCCCTGGGCTTCGCGTTGGGCCTGCTGCCGCGCTCGCGCCCGTCTCGCGGCTCGCTGCTCCTGCTGGCGGCGTTTGGCGCCTATGCCGCCTGGACGGCGCTCAGCCTCATCTGGACCAGTAGCTCAGAGCTGACGTTCAGGGAGGTGGCCCGGGCGCTGGACTACCTCGGCCTGGCCACGCTGGTGACCTCGCTGGTCGATCGCCGCAGCTGGCGGGCGGCTGTCGCGGGCCTGGGTTTTGCCGCGATGCTCGTATGTGTGATCGCCGTCGGCACCCGGGTCGCGCCGGCCGTGTTCGGACACGATCCGCTCGACGCGGCGCTGCACTTCGACCGGCTCAGCGCGCCGTTCGGCTACTGGAACGCGGTGGCGGCGTGGGGGGCGATGTGCGTCGCGCTCGGCCTGGCCTGGAGCGCGCACGATTCCAGCCTCGTCAGCCGTGCGGTGGCCCTGGGCCTGGTGCCGGTGGCAGGGGCAACCGTGTACCTGACCTATTCCCGCGCCGGCGTGGCCGGATCGGCGCTGGCGCTGATCCTGGCGATCGGTCTCAGTCGCAACCGGATCACGGCCGTCATGCACGCCGCCGTCGCCGCGGCGGGCACTGCCATTGCGATCGTGGCGATCCGTGGCGCACCTCAGATCGCCCACGCCACCGGCACCCGGGGATCCGGGACGGTGGTCGGAGCGTTGGTGCTCGCCGTGGCCAGTGTGCGCCGCGGCGGGGCTGCTGACCGCTCGCTTGGGCGTCGACCGATGGCGCATGCCACGTCGGCTAGCTCGGGCAGCAGCGGTCACGGCGATCGTCGCGCTGGTCGTCGCCGGTGTCGACGGTCGGACCTGCGACTGGCGAGCCGGGGCTGGAGGTCGTTCAAGACGCCACCGGTCGCCCAGACGGTTGACCCGACCGCACGGCTGTCGAACCTGTCCAGCTCTCGCTATCTGGTCTGGCAGGCGGCGATCAAGGCATTCGACGCCCACCCGAGCGACGGCACCGGCGCGGGCACGTTTGTGTTCTGGTGGAACGAGCATGCCACCGATGCCGAGTTCCTCCGCCAGGCGCACAACATCTGGCTACAGAACATGGCCGAGCTGGGTCTGCCCGGGCTGCTGCTGATCATTGCAGTGGCCCTGACGTCGCTGGGCGATCAGCGTGAGCGTGCTGCGGCGAGCTCGCCGCAGCCACAGCGCCGGCGCCGCGGCGGCGGTCATGGCGGCGTTTGTGGTCTACCTGTTCCACGCCAGCGTCGACTGGATGTGGGAGTCCACAGCGGTCACCGTGCTGGCGTTTGCGGGGATTGCGGCTCTCGGCGCTCGACTAGCGAGACGGCCGAGCCGGTTGCCGCTACCGGCCAGAATCGTGCGTCGTCGGCCATCGCCGTTGGAGCGGGGCGTGTTGCAGCTACCGGGTCAGCTCAGCACCACGGCGATTCGCCGCAGCCAAGCCTCCGAGCGGGCCGGCAACGCCGGCCGGGCGCTCGCCTGGGCGCGGAACGCCGTCAATGCGGAGCCGTGGTCGGCCAGCGCCTACCAGCAACGCGGTCTCGTGCGGGAGTCCGCCGGCGAGTTCGCGCAGGCAGCCGAGGATCTCAGGCAGGCGATCTCGCTACGAGCCGCAGAACTACGAGCACTGGCTGATCCTCGCGCGGATCGAGACCGAGACGGGCCGCCTCGATGCGCCGTCCGCGACTATGAGCGCGCCCGCGAGCTGCGTCCGCGCGCCAGCGTGTTCGCGTTGGCCCCGTACTTCCGTTCCCGCTGAGATCGGCGGCAGCGCTTCACCGTCGGTCAGCCGGCCAAGCTGACCAGGATCTCGTCCAGCGTGGCCGCCGCGGAGTCCCACGTCCTGGCCGCGGCCCGCTGCAGGCCCGCCTCACGCAGCCGCGCGCGAAGTGCTTGGTCGGTCACCGCTGAGCAGACAGCATCGGCGATCGCGTCGGGATCGTCGGGATCGACGAGCAGGGCGGCGTCGCCGCAGGTCTCCGGCAACGCGGCTCGATCAGCTGCCACCACCGGGACTCCGCACGCCATCGCCTCCAGACAGGGGAGGCCCAGGCCCTCGTACAGCGAGGGCAGAACGAACGCGCTTGCCCCGGCGTACAGCCCCGGGAGGTCTGCCTCCGCGACGTAGCCGACCGACCGCAGCCCGGCGATCGACTCGGTCTGCGCGAAGTGGCGCCGCGCGTCTCCCGCTCTGACCAGGTCCACGCCCAGCCGGGCGAGCCGGCGCGCGGCCTCCTGCAGGGCGCCGAGATTCTTGCGGCGATCCTCGGTCCCCACCGTCAGCACGTAGGGTCGGGGCAGGCCGAGCTTGGCGCGGACGCGTGCGTGGTCGGCGTCGGGGCGGAACTGGCTCCCGACCCCGCCCGGGAGAACGCGGACATCCTCTGGCCGCAGCGCCAGCAGCTCGATCAGCTCCCGCTTGGAGAACGCCGAGACGGTCAGGACCGCCACCGCCTGCCGGGCGCAGGCGGCGTCGAGGCGGCGATGCCACGATCCGTACAGCCGCGAGTAGGCGCCGGGCTCGCGGAACGGGGCCGCGTCGTGGATCAGCAGCACGTTGCGCGGCCACATAAGCGGCGACAGGTTAGCCGGGGAGAAGACCAGCGACGCCCGCAGCCGCGCCGCGCGGGCGGGCAGCACGAGTTGCTCCCAGGCCTGACCGGCGCCGCGACTGCTGGCCCGCGGCGGAGGGCCGAGCACCGCGTAGCGGGCGGGACGGTGGGCGACGAGCCTTGAAGTCAGCTCGATCGCCCACCGCTCCACTCCGGTGACCGTACGCCGGGCGGCGACACGGCCGTTGAGCACTATCGGCCGCCCAGCTTTCATGTGGGCTGACGCCCGCGACTTGCCGCAACTGGCTCAGCCGACGTTGCCGAAGGGGTGTATCTGCTTAGCTGGGATGGCGCGCGAGTTATATGGGAGGCTGATCATTCCGTGCTTGATCTGCGCTCGGTAGGAGCCGTTTCCGCTCGCGGAGAAACTCAGCTGGAACACACCGTTCGATCCGGTGCGGACGGAGCCGATCGTGCGCCAGCGGTGTTTCGCCTTATGTTGCACAAAGACCTTGGTCCGTTTGCCGACGGGCGCCCGCCCCCAGACATAACCGTTGCCATGCTTGACGATGGCGATCACAGGAAACTCGAACGCCACCTGCTTGAGACTAGGCTGTGCTGGGACGTTGACCAGCGGGGAAACCGGAGCCCCACTCGCCGGGGGGAAGATCTTGAACCAGGTGACCAGGCTTGTCCCGGTACGCCAGAACTCGTACATCGACCATGCGATGTACCTGGCCGCGACTGGGAGCGGGTCCCCGAGCTGCGGCACCGGCGGGTTGGAGTACCACTCCCACTCGGTGACCCACAGACGGGTGTGGCGCCCCACCGTGTGTAGCTTCTCAGCCGCCGCCAGCAGCGCGCGCGCCTTTCCCATGTCCGCTACCAGCGTGTCGTCGTAGCGGTACGCGTGTTTGGTCGGAGTCACTGCCAGCGAGTAGGGGTGCAAAGTGAGGGCGTCGAACGGCGCCGGGAGGCACTGGGAGGTGCGAACGTAGTGGGTATGCACGCGGCGCAGGCACATCAACGACGCGGCGAACTGCAGCGGCGAGATCACCTGGTCCTTGACATACACCGGGGAGAGCCCACCCATGCCGACCACGTTGTCGCCATGGACCGACTTGATCGACGTATAGGCCGCGGTCAGGAGAGAGCGGTACTCGCCGATAAGATCGGGCGCCGCGAGGTAGTAGACGCTGGCGTTCTCCTCGTTCCAGATCTCGTATAGCTTGACCCGCGGCAGGCTCGTGCCGGGATGCAGCGGATCGGGAAACTGCCGCTGTAGCGGCGCGCCAGGGCGAGTGTGAAAGCCTGGTACTGCGCCGCACTCGGAGCCCAGGGGACGCCCGTCGCGAGCACTTGGGGCGGGGCCCCGGCCGCCTGTGCCCACGTCGGCGCGGTGAAAACGTACAGTAGCGGCCGTGCATTGTGGGCGACCGCGGCGCGCACCGCATAATCGACGCTGGCCCAACGGTAGTGGGGATCAGCCGGATTGGTTGGGTCAAAGCCGGCGGGAACAGTCGGAGGAGCGACGGCCGACCACAGCGCTGGAATCCGGATTGTCGATGCCGCAGTTTGCTGGAAGACCGTGTAGGCGGCTTGGGTGGCCGGATTCGGTGCAATCACCTGCAGGGCTGGGTCCTGGAATCCCAACTGGAAATCCGCCGCCGCCCCGGCCGGCACGACGGCCAGCCCGGCGAAGGCCAGCAGCGCAGCGATCAGGGGTGTGCGAAATCGTCTGGAAACGGACAACATGGAGGCCACCTATTGGACGGGAACGGGGCTCAGACTAGGGATTTCAAGCCGATCCGGCGCCGGTTCACCTGCGCACTCCGTCGCCGCCATCGCCTTGCGAGTGGCACCTACCCTGCGAGGGGCGTCGTCAACCAAGCCCCGTCGCACGCGGCGATGATGCTCAGATCGGGATCCCCCAGAGGGGAAACCAGCGCGACAGCTCGGGCTCGATGGGCAATTCGGTACCAACCTGCGCCTTTAACACGAGTTCG
>CAVUSY010000005.1:0-163562 GCA_963744195.1 uncultured Solirubrobacterales bacterium | reverse complement strand
TCGTACGCCACGATCGCGTCCTCGGTGTGATCCAGCAATGGACCGAGATACGGCAGCTGTTCTGCTGAAGGCATCCTCCGCTCCTCTCCGGCCTGAACACACGGCGCCAGGATTCCGGGGGCTAATCGGGTCGGGAAAGCTCGCCCGTGCGAGTGTCGCTCACACCCAAGCGATCGGCAAGTCCTTCCGCGGTCGGAAGATCAGCCGCCGTACGACGCCTGCAGCAGCGACATCATGGCTGGGGCGCTCGGCGGCCCGATCGGCGAGCCGCTGGAGTCAGCGAAGCCGATCTCGATGTGTGGCCCGGTGGAGATGCCGACGATTCCGGCGCCGACCTCGGAGATGGCCTGGCCGGCACTGACGTGAGCTCCAACCGCGGTCCAGTTGCCGGGGCCCGCGTGGCCGTAGTACACGTAGCTGTAGCCGCCCACCGCGCTGTCGCAGTGCAGCACCGGAGCCGATGGTCCGAAGCCGCCGATGCCGTGAAGCACAATCGTGCCCGAGCAGACCGCGTACTCCGGCGTGTTCCCGGGCGCCGCCATATCAACGCCGTCGTCGAGCGACCACGTTCCGGGCGGCGACACCGAGGACTTCGGCAGCGGGAAGGCGAAGCCGCTGCTGCTCACGTTCCCGCTCGCGGGAGCCGACGAGCCGCCGCCGCCACCCGCGGATGCTGCTGCTGCCGCCGCTTGAGCTTTGGCCTGCGCGGCCTCTAGCTGGTTCAGCTGACCCTGCAGCGAGGACACTCGGCTGCGGGCCGAAGCGAGCTGAGCCGCCTTGGCCGAGCGCACCCTGGTCGCGGCGATCTGCCGCGCGACCAGGGCGAGCTTTGCGCCGTAGAGGCGGTTGCGCTCGTTCAGGACCTGGACGGTCAGCTTCTGCTGTCGCTCTGACAGGATGCCGAGCCGGGTTGCCTGGGCCGCCGTCGCCCGGCGGTCGGCGCGCACCTGGCTGATGATCTTCGTGTCCTGATTGCGAACTCGCTGGGCGAAGGAGAGGCGCTCGAGCAGGTTGGTGAAGCCCGTTGACTCGAGCACCACGCTGATCAGGTCTGGATGATCGCCTTCGTAGCTGCCGATCAGTTGACGCGAGAGCACGCGCTCCGCCCGGGCCTGGTACGCCTCCAGCTGCGCCAGCCTGGTCTGGGCGGCCGCGAGCTCGCTGCGGAGCTTGAACAGCTTCCGGCGCTTGGCGTCGAGATCGGCCTGGATAGTGGCGATCTGCCCCTCGAGCCCCGAGATGGTCGAGTCGAGTCCAGCGACCGTTTTGCTGGCAGAGCGCAGCGCCCCCGACAGGGCCGAGACCCGGCCCTGTCCGGCGCCGATCTGCTGCTGGAGCTGACCGGTGGTGGCGGCCCGGGCGAACGGCCCGTGGATGGCCCAGACCGCGACGGCGAGCGCGATCACGCAGATCGCCGACAGGACGCGGGTGTTGAGCCGGAAAGGACTTGACATGGGTACTGCGCGGAGACAGCCACGGCGTACGGTAGGACGTCGGCATTCCGCGCTCTCGGTGGGGAGGCGGTCACGGTAACACGGCGCCTCACGCCGGTCGCGAGGGCGCGACGCGTGCACGAAAACCTGCAGCGGCAGGAGCGGGCGACGGAGCGCCGACCTGGCTAGGCGCGGGAGATCTCGACGTAGTGGAGATTCCGCGGCGCCCCGTCGGCGCGCAGCCGCTTGGCCCTCCCCGTGCGCAGTCCATCGAGCTCCATCCGTGACAGCAGCGAATCAGACACCACCACCTGGCCGGCCTTGGCGGCGTCGCCGACGCGCGCCGCGACGTTGACGTCCACGCCCAGGTAGTCGCCGCCCAGCCGCCGCGGAGACCCCCAGTGGATTCCGACGCGCATCCTGGGGCGGTAGCCGTCGATCTCGATCTCGTCGACGGCGGCTTCGGCGTCGAGCCCGGCCTCCACAGCCGGCCGCGCCGCCAGGAACGTTGCCATCAGCCCGTCCCCGAGGCGCTTCACGATCCGCCCCCCGTGGGCCACGATCTTCTCCTCGGCCGTCGCTCCCACCTCGCGCAGCAACCTCAGCACCGCGGCGTCACCCGCCTGCAGCGCCCACGACGAGAACCCGACCAGATCGGTGAACAGGATGGCCAGCTCCCGGTCCCCGTGGCCGCGCCCGGTCGCCTCCGACAACGACTGCCAGACCTGCAGCCCGGCCAGCCCGAGCTCCTGCACGACGCTCTTGCGGCCGGGCCGGAAGGCCGACACGCCGCGAGCCACCACTTCGACCGGTTGCGCCCCGGCGATCGACAGCGGGTCGCCGAAGCGCTCGTCACCCGGCAGCCGGCGACGAAGCCGATCGGCGGCCGTCAGCAGGGCCGGCTGGGTATCGAACCGAACCGCGAGCCGGCGCAGCCGGGCCATGCGGTCGGCGGGCGCTTCGGGTTCGTCGGCAGGCTCGAGTTCACCGGATTCCATGAGCAGATGAGGTGGCCCGTGCGGACCGATGGCGGGAGCAGGATTCGAACCTGCGAAGGCAGAGCCATGCGGTTTACAGCCGCACCCCTTTGACCGCTCGGGAATCCCGCCAGAGGGTCGCTGAGTCTAGCGTCGGCGCCGCCTGCTGGAGCGGCTCACCGGCGTCGATCTCGTATTCGGAGTACTTGGGCCACCGAGCCTCATCCCGTTTCGAGTGCGGACGGAAAAACGAGCTCTACGAGGCGTCGCGCAGCCGCTGAGCCTCCGGTAGCGCCTCGAGCTTCTTCAGCGTGTGGTTCTCGATCTGGCGGATCCGCTCGCGGGTGACGTTGAACGCGCGCCCAACCTCCTCGAGCGTGTAGGGCCGCTCGCCGCTGAGCCCGAACCGCATCTCGATGACCTCTCGCTCGCGCTCGGGCAGCGCCGCCAGAGCGCGCCGCAGGTTCTCCTGGCGCAGGTGCTCGGCCGCTAGCTCAAACGGCGACTCGGCGGTCTGATCCTCGACGAAGTCGCCGAGCTCCGAGTCGTCCTCCTCGCCGATCGGCTTCTCCAGCGAGATCGGCTGCTGGGCCATCCGCATCACGTCGCGCACCTCGCGCGCTGTCGTCTCCAGCTCGGCGGCGATCTCCTCCGGCGTCGGATCACGTCCGAGCTGCTGGACGAGCTGACGCTCGACATGGACGACCTTGTTGAGCTTCTCGACCATGTGCACGGGAATGCGGATGGTCCGCCCCTTGTCGGCGATCGCGCGGGTCACCGCCTGCCGGATCCACCAGGTGGCGTAGGTGGAGAACTTGTACCCGCGGCGGTAGTCGAACTTCTCGACGGCCCGGATCAGCCCCATCGACCCCTCCTGGATCAGATCGAGGAAGGTCAGCCCCCGGCCGAGGTAGCTCTTGGCGATCGAGACCACCAGCCGCAGGTTGGCCTCGATCATCTGCTGCTTGGCCCGCATGTCCCCGCGCTCGATGCGCCGGGCCAGCAGCACCTCCTGCTCGGCGGTGAGCAGGCTCACGCGGCCGATCGACCGCAGGTACAGACGCAGCGAATCCAGACTCGGCTCGACCGTGAGGTCGACCTCGACCTTCTTGCGCCGCTCGGGATCGGGCTCGGCCACCGCCTGGACGCCGGCCTCGATGCTCCCGCCCTCAGACCGAGCCGGGCGACCATCGGGCTCCACCACATCGATCCCGTGCTCATCCAGGTAGGCGTGCAGCTCTCGCACCTGTTCCTTGGTGACCTCCACCTCTTCCAGGCAAGCCTCGATCTCGGCGAAGGTGACATACCCGCGCTCCTGTGCCTCGATGATGAGCGGACGCAGCTCGTCCAGCTCCGCGATCGGAGCATCGTCGCTCAACAACACGATTTCCTTAACGCTCACAGCCCCTGAGCTCCTCCCGTGGGTGGCCTCGAGCTGCCCTCAACCAAGGGCGGCTCCAACTCGTGACGTCTGATACGACCGGCGAGTGATACCACACTTTTGCCACGAATTAGACGCCGGCCGTGGCTGAACCCGGCGCGACGGTTCTACTCTGTAGGGAAGATGACCGCTTACCGCCCCTCCTCAGCGACCCTGATCGACGTGCAGGCGCAGTCTCCGACGCTGGCTCTGAGCCTTTCCCGTGTCGGGGTGACCGGCGTCGAAAAGGTCATCCGCCTGCGCCAGAGCGGCATCGAACAGCTGTTCTCAGCCCGCTTTGAATGTGCCATCGAGCTCGGCGCCAACCAGAAAGGCGCGCACATGTCGCGCTTCGAGGAGGTCGTCAACGAGGCGGTCGGCGAGGTGGTGCTCGGCGACTCCACGTTCAAGGTCGAGACGCTGGCCGAGCGCATCGCCCAACTGATCCGCGACCGCCAGGGCGCCCGGCTGGCTGAGGTCACCGTCGAGGCTCGCTTCCCCGAGCACAAGCCCGCGCCGGTCTCGGGCATCATGACCCAGGAGCTGTACACGCTGCATGGCTGCGCCGTGGCTACGGAGCTCGGCACTCGCCGCCTGATCGGCGTCACCGCCCAGGGCATGACGGCCTGCCCGTGCGCGCAGGGACTGGTGATGGAGGCGGCGCGCGAGCGGCTGGAGGCCGAGGGGTTCGGCGCGGGCGAGATCGAGCGGATTCTGGATGCCGTCCCGGTCGCCACCCACAACCAGCGCGGGCTCGGCACGCTGCACGTCGGCTGCACCGAATCGTCTGACGAGGAGATCGACGCCACCGCTCTGCTGGAGATCGTCGAGTCCTCGATGTCGTCGGAGATCTATGAGCTGATGAAGCGCTCCGACGAGGCCCACGTGGTGGAGAAGGCTCACCGGCGCCCGCGCTTCGTCGAGGACTGCGTCCGTGAGATGGTGCGCGGGGTGATCGACCGCTTCCCCGAGCTCGACGACCGCGCGTTCGTGTCAGCGCGCCAGGTCAACCTCGAGACGATCCACCAGCACAACGTGGTCGCCGAGCGCTACGGCACCCTGGGCGAGATCCGGGAAGAGCTGCGGACGGGCACGCCGACCGCAGTCCACATGAGCCGGCAGAGCTGGCTCGCCACCGCCTCCTAAGGCGGCCTCACCGACCGGCTGCACCCGTGCCCGCAGGCGCCGTCACGACCCCGGCCGCTGTCACGACCCCAGCGGCCGGCGCCCCGGCGACGCCTCGGCCAGCCGCCGGCGCAGACCGAAGAAGTAGTCAGCGCCGGACAGGACCGTGATCAGGACCGTCACGTAGACCAGCACCGAGACCCACAGCGGACGTCCGCCGAACGCGATCAGGGCCATCACCATCACCACCTGGGTCGCGGTCTTGAGCTTTCCGAACGGGCTGGCGGAGATCACGATCCCCTGCTGGGCCCCCGCCGCCAACCGCAGCGCGGTGACCGCGAACTCGCGTGAGATGATCACCATCGCCACCCACGCCTCCAGCCGCCCCAGCGATACCAGCGCCACCAGCGCGCCCACGATCAGCAGCTTGTCGGCGATCGGATCCATCAGCTTGCCGAATGTCGTCACCCAGTTGCGCGACCGGGCCAGGTAGCCGTCGATGGCGTCGGTCAGCGAGGCGACCGCGAACACGATCGCCGCCAGCAGATCGCCGCCGTTGGTCTTCGCCAGCAGCGCCACCACCAGCACCGGCACCAGCAGGATTCGGATGACCGTCAGGACATTGGGAACGTTCAGCGGGACCATCGCGCGGCGAACGCTAACGGGTCGTCAAAATACCGGCGATGCAGGCCATGCTGCTGGAGAAGCCCCGCACTGCGCTGCGCGCGAGCACGCTTCCCGACCCGGTCCCGGGTCCCGGACAATTGCTGCTGTCGGTGGCGGCCTGCGGCGTCTGCCGCACCGACCTGCACCTTCGCGACGGCGAGATCGACACGCCCAAGCTGCCGGTGGTCCTGGGTCACCAGATCGTGGGCCGCAGCGAGGACGGCCGGCGGTTCGGGGTCCCCTGGCTCGGCTGGACCGACGGCGACTGCCGCTACTGCACCAGCGGGCGCGAGAACCTGTGCGTCAACGCGCGCTTCACCGGCCGCGACATCGATGGGGGCTACGCCGAGCTCACCGTGGCCGACGAGCGCTTCTGTCTGCCCCTCCCCGACAGCCTCTGCGACGAGCAGGCGGCGCCGCTGCTGTGCGGCGGCCTGATCGGCTATCGCGCGCTGCGCTTCGCCGGCGACGCGACCCGGCTGGGGTTGTACGGCTTTGGCTCCTCGGCCCACATCATCTGCCAGGTCGCCGTCCACCAGGGCCGCGAGGTGTTCGCGTTCACCCGGCCCGGTGACGACCGCACGCAGCAGTTCGCGCGCTCGCTCGGTGCCGCCTGGGCCGGTGGTAGCGACGAGTCCCCGCCCGACGAGCTCGACGCCGCGCTGATCTTCGCCTCCGCGGGCGAGCTCGTCCCGGCCGCGCTGAGGGCGCTCGCCCCGGGCGGAAGCGTCATCTGCGCGGGCATCCACATGAGCGATATCCCGTCGTTTGCCTACCAGGACCTGTGGCACGAGCGCACCATCCGCTCGGTGGCCAACCTGACCCGGCGCGACGGAGCCGAGTTTCTCGCCCTTGCGCCTGAAGTCCCGGTGAAAACCTCCGTGACCACGTACCCGCGGGCGGAGGCCGAGCAGGCGCTCTCCGACCTGCGGGCGGGCCGCTTCGAGGGCTCGGCGGTGATCGTGTGAATCAGGCGCGCATTCGCTCCTGTGTAGGGTGTGAGCCATGCCTTTGATACCGATGGTGATCGAGCGTACGGCGCGCGGCGAGCGTGAGTTCGACATCTACAGCCGGCTGCTCAACGAGCGCATCATCTTCCTCGGAACCCCGATCGACGATCAGATCGCGAACCTGGTGGTCGCCCAGCTGCTGCACCTGGAGTCCCAGGACCCCGACAAGGACATCTCGATCTACATCAACTGCCCCGGAGGGTCGATCTACTCCGGGCTGGCCATCTACGACACCATGCATTTCATCCGGCCCCAGATCCAGACGATCTGCATCGGAATCGCGATGTCAATGGGATCCCTGCTGCTGACCGCTGGGGCCCACGGCAAGCGCTTCGCGCTGCCCAACTCGCGCCTGTTGATCCACCAGCCGTCGGCCGGGTTCGAAGGCCAATCGAGCGACATCGAGATCCACGCGCGGGAGATCCTCAACATCCGCAAGCGGATCGACGAGATCTACGCCCACCACACCGGCCAGACGTTCGAGCAGGTCCACGAGGACATGGAGCGCGACCGGTTCTTCAAGGCCGACGAGGCCGTCGAGTACGGCCTCATCGATCGCGTCATCGAACACCACTAGATCCACCAAGGGGAGACACATCATGGCTATGGCTGAGCGATCTGCGACGACGGCCTGGGACGGTGACCTGCCCCACGGCAGCGGGATCGTGAACGGCTCCAGCGGCGCGCTCAAGGACCTGAGCGTGACCTGGGCCTCGCGGACCCAGCGCTCCGACGGCAAGACCAGCCCCGAAGAGCTGATCGCCGCCGCTCACAGCTCGTGCTTCTCGATGGCGCTGGCCAACGAGCTCTCGCAGGGCGGCAACGACCCCGAGCACCTCGAGGTCACCGCCAAGGTGACTCTCGACGAGCAGGACGGCGCCCCCACCGTCACCACCTCCGAGCTGACGGTAACCGGCCGGGTGCCGGGGATCGATCAGTCCGCGTTTGCGCAGGCCGCCGAGACGGCCGGGCAGAACTGCCCGATCTCCCGCGCGCTGGCCGGCGTCAAGATCAGCGTCGACGCCACGCTCACGTCCTAGCTGCCGTTAGGTGGCGGGGGCCCGCCGGATCCGCCCCGAGCCCTGCCCCCGCGTTTCCGGGGGCTCCGGCGTGACCGGCTTGCTGAACGCCCAGAACAGCATCAGCGCCGCGAACACGAGCATCCCGAGACCGGTCCACAGGTCCACGTTGACGCCGGCGGCCTTGGTCTTGACCTGGTGTGATCCCGCCAGCCCGACGATCACCAGGATCAGCCCGTACAGCGCGAACAACGCGCCGATCAGGCGGCGAATGTCGAACCGGTTGGCCGCCTTGGCGGCCTGAAGCTCCTCCTCGTCGGTGGTGCCGGTCGACGGCAGCGACTCCTCCGAGGAGGTACCGGGTACTCCGAACGGCCTGTCTCCAGATGACATCGGCTCCCCTTCCTAGGCAAAGATGATGTTGAGGATCACGACGAGCACGATCGCGATGCCGCCCAGCAGCGCCGGCGAGCGCCACCACAGCTTGTCACGCGGGTCTTGGTTCTCCTCGGCCTCCTCCGCGCGGGTCAACCCCCACACCAGTCCCCGCAGCTCCTCGGTGGGCTTGGGCCGGGTGACCAGCGAGACGACCACCATCACCGCCGCGTCGACGAGGAAGGCGAAGATCGCCTGCCAGAAGCTCGCACTCAGCGCCGAGCCGAAGTGGAAGATCGTGTGGTAGGCGTTGAGGCGATTGACCGCGTAGGCGGCGGCGGTGCCGGCCACGAGGCTGAAGAAACCGCCCCACGCGGTGGCGCGGCGCCAGAACATCGCGATGATGAATGTCGCGAACAGCGGCGCGTTGAAGATCGAGAACAGGGTCTGGATGTAATTCATGATGTTCGAGTAGCCCTTGGCGATGAACGCCGTGAGCACTGACACCAGGATTCCGGCGATCGTCACGATGCGCCCGGCGCGCAGGTAATAGGCGGAGTCGCGATCCTTGGCGAAGTAGGCCTGGATCAGGTCGTAGGTGACGACGGTGTTGAACGCGGTCACGTTGGCCGCCACTCCGGCCATGAACGCCGCCAGCATTCCCGTGACGGCCAGGCCCAGCATTCCCTCGGGCAAGTAGTTGCCGATCAGGTGAGGGATCGCGGTGTTGTACTGGTTGCCGACGGCGCTGCCCACCCCCAGGCCCTTGACGGTCACCACCGCGATCAGACCGGGCAGGATGATGATCGCCGGCAGGAAGATCTTGGGGAACGCGCCGATCAGCGGCGTGCGGCGCGAGGCTGACATGTTGCGCGCCGACAGCGCCCGCTGCACCTCGGCGAAGTTGGTCGTCCAGTAGCCGAAGCCGAGCACGAAGCCGAGCCCGAACACGATTCCCACCCAGTCCGCGGCCAGCGGGTTGGTCACGTGGTGAATCGCCAACCCGCGCCAGGCGTGCAGGCCCGCCTCACCGAGCGGCTTGAAGTGCTTGACCCGGTTGATGAGGCCGTTGACTCCGCCCACCGCGTGCAGGGCCACCAGGGTGAGCGGCAGCAGCGCGGCGACGATCACGAAGAACTGCAGGACCTCGTTGTAGATCGCCGAGGTCAGCCCGCCGAGGGTGATGTAGACCAGCACCAGCGCCGCCGCGATCAGGATCGCGAACGCGATCGACCACCCCAGCATCAAGTGGATGATCAGGGCCAGCGCGAACAGGTTCACGCCGGAGATCAGGACCGTCGCCACGGCGAACGTCCCCGCGTTGAAGGCATGGGTGGCCTCGTTGAAGCGCAGCCGCAGGTACTCGGGAACCGATCTGACCTTCGCCCCGTAGTAGAAGGGCATCATCACCAGCCCCAGAAACACCATCGCTGGGACGGCGCCGAGCCAGTAATAGTGCACGGCCGCAACGCCGTACTGGGCGCCGTTGGCGGCCTGCCCCAGGATCTCCAGCGCACCGAGGTTGGCGGCGATGAAGGCCAGGCCGGTGATCCAGGCCGGCAAGGAACGGCCGGAGAGGAAGAAATCGAGGTCGGTCTTGATCGCCAGACGCGCGATGAAACCGATCCCCAGCACGACTACGAAGTAGATCCCCAGGATCGCGTAGTCGATCGTGCTTGGGTGAAGCCTCAGCATCCCGACCTCCCTCTCCTCGGATTAGGACCCGTGTCTATTCGACGGAGTGTTCGATTTCTCCAAGTCCCTCGATGGCGATTCGTACCCGATCGCCTGAGGACAGAAACCGGGGCGGGTCGAAGGCCATCCCGACCCCGTTGGGCGTCCCGGTCAGGATCAGGTCACCGGGCGCCAGCGTGCAGGTCTCCGCGATGAAATCGACGATTTCCTGGCAGCCGAAGATCAGATCCGACGTGCGCGAATCCTGGCGCAGCTCACCGTTGACCCAAGTGCGCAGCTGCAGGTCGTCGGCGTTGGGGACCTCGTCGACGGTCGTGACCCAGGGGCCGAACGGGCAGAAGGTGTCGGCCCCCTTGGCGCGCGTCCACTGCGGCTCCCGGCCCTGGAGATCACGGGCCGAGACATCATCGGCGATGCAGTAGCCGCCGATCCGTCCCTCGGCTCCCATCACGATCGTCAGCTCGCCCTCGTAGTCAAGGCGCCTGACCACCTCAGGACAGCGGATCGGGCCTCCGGGGGGCGCCACCGAGCCGCGGACCTTGACGAACACGATCGGCTGCTCCGGCCGCTTCGCGCCGGTCTCTTCGACGTGCTTGGCGTAGTTGAGACCGATGGCGTAGATGGTCCCCGGCTCCGGAATCGGCGCCAGCAGGCTGACCTCGGCCAGTGGCCAGCTGCGCAGCGTCGGCTCGGTCACGGCGCCGGCGGCGAGCGTCTGCACCACCCCACCCGCGTCGCCGAAGGCGACCACCTGGTCGCCCTCCACCCGCCCGGAGAAGGGCTCAGGCCAGCCGGGTGCGGTGAACGTCGCGAGCTTCACGGTCGCGCAGCCTATAACGAAGCCGCGCTATGCGCACCCTGCACGCCGTCCAGCCCGGGCCCGGACGCGTCGACGACTTGCCGAGCTGGGTCAGGTGCTGCCGACGCCGGCCGCCTCTCCCACCCTGCTCACCGCCTCCACGTGCGTGACCGGGAGCCCGAGCGCCCGGGTCTTGCTGACCAGGTCGAGCTTCAGCCAGCGCGACAGCCGCCGGGGCAGCGTCGAGATGATGATCTCGTCGTAGTTGCCGAGGTTCACGGCGTCCTGGATCGCCGATAGAGGCTCGGCGTCGCCCAGGCTGCCGGTGAACCGGGTTCCGGCCGCCTCGCTCAGCTTCGGCAAGGCCGAGTCCAGGACGCCCTGCGCTTCGTCGTCGACGGCGTCGTGGCTGCCGGCGAGCTTGTCGAGGCCATGGGCCCGATGGGGGACCACGAGGTGAAACGTGGCTGGACTGCTCCGGGCTCGGTCCCGCACCGCATCGAGCAGGGCGGGGGTCGCCGCGGTCTGGTGCGCGACGACGAGGACGTGGGCCGGCTCTGACATGGCATCACCTCCGGCAGGAGAAGCAGATGGAAGCTGACGCCGAGTATTCCACCGCCGCACCGCCGCGACAAGCGCTCCCGACGATTCGCCCAGCCGCCGGCGCCACCAGGCCGCCGGGCCCCGGCCACCGGCCACCGGCGTTTAGGTCAGACGCGCCGCGAGGGCGCGGGCGCTCATGTGCGCGATGGCCTGGATCGAGATCTGGGGGTTGACGCCCGATGCGGTCGGGAACGAGGCGCCGTCGAGCACGTAGAGGTTGCGTACCTCCCACGTCTGTGCCGTGGGATCGCAGGCCGACGTGGCCGGCGAGCCGCCCATCCGCGCCGAGCCCATGATGTGAAACGAGTTCAGCACGACCTGGCCCGGACCGTAGCCGGCGGCATCGGCGTCGGACATGAACTGCTGCCGCGAGCCGGAACGACCCGGCTCGTAGGAGACCCACCTGGCATGGGAGGAGAAGATCCGGCGCGCACCAGCCGCCTCGAGCACCTGCGCCGCCCCGTCCATCCCGGTGCGCAGGTGGCCGGCGTCGAAGTCCGAGAGCTTGTAGCGCACCACCGGCTCGCCGTCTCGCCCGACGCGGACCTCTCCTCCGTCGCGATCGCGCAGGAGCACGCCGAGTGGGCTGGTGTGGGACATCGACTCGGCCAACTCGAAGTGCTGACGCGCGCTGCGCCAGGGCGCGAACGGGATCAGCAGGTGCGGATGCTGCGCCGCGGTCTCGAACTTGAGCCCGTAGCCCTCGTCGAGGTCCCGGAACTGATCGGAATAGAGCGCCTGCATGACCCCCTCCCAGGGCTTCAGCTCCTCCTCGAACACGCCGAACACGGCCCCGGCCGGATGCAGCTTCAGGTGCCGGCCGATGTTCTCGTTGCCCAGGCCCGAGCGGCGCAGCAGCGCCGGGGTATGAATCGCGCCGCAGGCGGCGATCACGGCGCGGGAGTTGACCGTCACCTCGTGGCCCTCCGACGTGCGGCCCACGATCCCCCGCGCCTCCCCGTCTCGCACCAGCACGCGCTGAACCCGGGTGCCGACGACCAGGCGGGTGCCGCTGGCGTTGGCATCGGAGAGCCAGGTCTTGACCACCGACTGCTTGGCGCCGACGCGACAGCCCAGCCCGCAGTAGCCGCACTCCCGGCCCTGCGCGCAGTGACGCACTCCCCGGGGCATGGCATCGACGTGCCAGCCCAGCTTCACACAGCCCTCCTGCAGCTTCTGATCGCGCGTCGAGGGCTCGTTGTGCTCCTGGTTGACGCCCAGGCGCTCGCAGACCGCGTCGAGGCTGGCCGTGTAGTCCTCGGAGGCGAAGGCCGGCACCCCGTGGCCCGCCCATTCCGCGCGCACGTCATCGGGAGTGCGAAACGAGGTGGAGTAGTTCACGACCGTGCCGCCACCCAGACACGACCCCGCGATCAGCCCCACGCTGTGGTCATGCGTGGCGGTGGGAGCGGCCATGTAGTAGCGCGTCAGCGCGCCCCATTCGCTGCCGTCGAAGTCCTCGTCGTCGTAGTAGCGGCCGCCCTCGATCACGATCACATCGAGACCGGCGCCGGCCAGCACCCCGGCTGCGGCGCCGCCACCGGCGCCCGATCCGACGATCACCACGTCGCAATCCAGGCTGGTGTCGCGCTCGATCGTGGTCACGTTCAGGGCCTTGGGAGCCGGACCGGGCAGCTTGCCCAGAGGCCCGTCGTACCCGATCGCATCCCAGGCCGGGTTGCGGCCACCGTCCCGGCCGGGAACGGCGTAGTAGAACAGCAGCGCCGCCTTGCGCAGCGCCTGGAACACGGCTCGCCGCGCCGGCAGCCGCGAGTCGCGCCAGGCCCGCAGCACCTGCTCGCGCTGCTCGACGGTCATGGCGCTGAAGCGCCGCCAGCCGCCGCCGCCGATCGCCCCCATCACCGGCGTGTCCCACGCCGACAGGAGCGCGCCGAGCTGCTGCTGCTCGGCCGGACGGGTCGCCTCGACGGCGGCCAGCACAGCGTCGGCCACGCCGAGCTCGGCAGGACTCGGCAACCCCGGCTCCGACGGACAGAACGCCGCGCAGATGTCCTCGAGCGCCTCGCGTTGTCGAGTTGAGACCTCCATCCGGCGCACCCTAACGGTTGCCGGCCGCTTGACGCTACTCGTCGGCCATCGCCAGCAGCGTCGTGACCGTCGTCCAGTTGCGGGTGGTGGCGCGGACGCCGAGGCCGCGGCCCGCGACCTTGTTCCACAGCTTGGAGCGCGCCACACCCGCAGGGTGCCACGCGTAGGCCTCGCGGCCGATCACCACCAGGCGCTCGGGCGCCTCGGCAACAGCCTCCAGGGCGGCCGCCGCCTCAGCGTCGATCTCGGCCGACAGGAAGCTCACCTGATAGCGCTTGGGCTCGGTCGCCACGGCGCCGAGGGGATTGCGCGTCACCACCTCGGCGAGCTCGTCTCGGGTGCGCACGATCACCGGCACCTCGAAGCCGAAGCGCTCAGAGATCAATCGAGCCGACTCCTGCTCCAGCACCGCCGGGGGCGCGTCGCTGCTCAGCACGACGTTGCCGCTCTGAACGTATGTGCGCACATCCCCGTAGCCCGCGCCGGTCAGCAGCTCGCGGAGGTCGGCCATCGGCACCCGCCGGGTGCGACCGAGGTTGATCCCGCGCAGAAGGACGACCTGGCGCACGGCGCGATTCAAGAGACCGAGGAGCTCAGAACAGCGGCTCCTGGCCCGGGAGGCGGCCGCTCTCGTTGCGCCCGCCGGGAGCGGCCTGCCCGAGCGCGATCGCCACGTCGCGGGCGATCGCCCCCTCCGAGCGGGACGCGATCAACGGCTCCTCGATCCCCTCCACGTGCACCAACGTCCGCCGGCCGTCGCCGCGGTGTGGCCCCTCCAGCGGGACCAGCGCGTAGACACGATCGGCACGGACGAACTTGCCGTACCCGAGGGCGACCATCGGCGTGGGGCGCGCCATGACGCTCGCATCCTACGACGCCGACGTGACGCGTGGCTACGGCCGCCGGAGATCGCCCCCCGGGCGATCTCCCAAGGGAATTGCCGCAAGGCAATTCCCCAATTACCCAGCGAGGATCAGCGCGAGGCGCCGTTCGAGCGTGTCGCCCAGCACTTCGCGCACCGGCCCGTCCTCGAAGCGCTCGACCAGTGCCGACAGGAAGCCCTCGATCACCAGCCGCTTGGCCACCTCCGGTGCCAGCCCGTGCGAGCGCAGGTAGAACAGCTGCTCGGGGTCGACCTGGGCCACCGCCGCCGCGTGCGTGCAGCGCACGTCGTTGGCCTGGATCTCGAGGCCCGGGATCGCGTCGGCGTGGGCGCGCTTGGAGATCAGCAGGTTGCGCGACTCCTGGAACGCGTCGGTCTTCTGGGCGCCGGGGTCGACGATGATGTTGCCCTTCCAGACCGCGGTGGAGCGGCCCTGCAGGACGCCCCTGAACGCCAGGTCCGACGTCGTGTTGGGCGCCGCGTGCTCCTGAGTGGTGTCGAAGTCGATGTGCTGGCGGCCGTGGCTGGCGTAGGCGCCGGTGACGCGCGCATCCGCTCCGGGGCCGCCCAGCCGGGTCTCCATCCGGACGTGGCCGTTGGCGGAGCCGAAGCCCAGCGCGACCCAGTCCAGTCCCCCGTCGCGCGATACCTCGGCGCGGTGGGTGCCGAAGATCCAGCAGCGCTCGGACAGGTCCTGGCCGGAGACGAAGCGCAGGTGGGCGTTATCGCCGATCACCAGCTCCACCACGGTGTTGAAGACGCCGTCATGGTCGGCGGAACCCGACTGCGCCTGCTCCCACACCTCGGCCTGGGCCCCTGCCTCGAGCACGATCAGCGTGCGGCGGTGAAGCTCGGTGCCGGTGGCGGCGTGCACGGCGCTCAGCAGCACCGGCCGGTCCAGGGCGACGCCGCGCGGTACGTACACCAGCGCGCCGCCCCGGAAGCCCGCGTCGTTACGCGCCACGAACACGTCGTCGCCGTCGACGACGGTGCCGAGGTGGCGCGCCACCAGTTCGGGGTGCTCGACGGCGGCCTGCTCGAGCGAGGCCACGATCACGCCGTCGGGCAGCTCGCCGGTGAGGACCGCCTCACCGCCGTCGACCTGGCGCAGCTCGACGGCACCGCTCGGGGCGAACAGCGGCTCCGGCGTCCCCGCCGCGGCCGCACCGTTGACCGGCGCTGCGGCGGGTCGGTACGCACTCAGGTCAAGCGCGCTGATGTCGGTGAACTCCCAGCCCGGCTTGCCCTTGAACCGCGGCAGCTCGAGGGTCGCGCTCAGACCAGCGGCGCGCTCGCGGCGCGCCGCCAGGAAGTCAGCGCCCGTTGTCGCCGCACTAACCAATCGAGCCTTCCATCTGCAGCTCGATCAGCCGGTTCATCTCCACCGCGTACTCCATCGGGAGCTCCTTGGTGATCGGCTCGATGAACCCGTTGACGATCAGCTTGGACGCCTCGTCCTCCGGAATGCCGTGCGACATCAGATAGAACAGCTGGTCGTCGCCGACCTTGGAGACCGTCGCCTCGTGACCGACGTCCACGTCGTCCTCGCCGATCCGGATCGTCGGATAGGTGTCCGAGCGGGAGTGCTCGTCGAGCAGCAGCGCGTCGCAGACCACCTTGGAGCGGGAGCCGTGGGCGCCCTTGGCGATCTCGAGCAGACCGCGGTAGGAGCCGCGCCCGCCGTCCTTGGAGATCGACTTGGCAAAGATGTTCGACGTCGTGTGGGGCGCGGCGTGGATGATCTTGCCGCCCGCGTCCTGGTGCTGGTCCTTGCCGGCAAACGCGATCGACAGGATCTCGCCGTGGGCCCGCTCACCCATCAGGTAGACGCTGGGGTACTTCATCGTCAGCTTGGAGCCGAGGTTGCAGTCAACCCACTCGACGGTCGCATCGGTCTCGGCCACCGCGCGCTTGGTGACCAGGTTGAACACGTTGGTCGACCAGTTCTGCACGGTCGTGTAGCGGATCCGCGCGCCGGGCTTGGCGATCAGCTCCACCACGGCGGAGTGAAGCGAGGCAGCGCTGTAGGTCGGCGCGGTGCAGCCCTCCACGTAGTGGACGTAGGAGCCCTCGTCGGCGATGATCAGCGTCCGCTCGAACTGGCCCATCGACTCGGTGTTGATCCGGAAGTAGGCCTGCAGCGGCATCTCGACGTGAACGCCCGGGGGCACGTACACGAACGAGCCACCCGACCACACCGACGAGTTCAGCGCGGCGAGCTTGTTGTCGTTGGGCGGGATGATCGTCGCGAAGTACTCGCGCACCAGCTCCTCGTGATCGCGCAGCGCGGAGTCCATGTCGAGGAAGATCACGCCCTGCTTCTCCAGGCTCTCGTGGACCTGGTGATAGACGACCTCGGACTCGTATTGAGCCCCCACTCCGGACAGGAACTTGCGCTCGGCCTCGGGGATCCCGAGCCGGTCGAAGGTCTTCTTGACGTCTTCGGGGACGTCGTCCCAGGAGCGCTCGGCGCGCTCGGAGGCGCGCACGAAGTAGTGGATGTCGTCGAAATCGACCTCGGCCAGCATCGGCGAGCCCCAGGTCGGCATCGGCCGGGCCAGGAACTGGTCAAGCGCCTTGAGGCGGAAGTCGCGCATCCACTGCGGCTCGGACTTGAACTCCGAGATCTTGGCTACCAGCTCACGCGTGAGTCCCTTGGGCGCCTTGTAGAGATAGTTCTCGGCGTCGTGGAAGCCGTAGCGCTCGGTGTAGTCGGAGTTGATCTGCGCCAGCGCCTCGTTCTCGGTCAGCACCGGCGTATCGGTCGTGAGGGTGTCGGGAGTAGCCACTACTCCACCTCCAGCTTGATCGTGTCGCCCTCGATGATCACGGGGAAGGTCTCCACCGGGATGTAAGCGGGCAGGGTTTTGGGCTTACCGGTCTTGATGTCGAACACTGAGCCATGCCGGGGGCACTCGATCGTGCACGCCTGCTCGTCGAGCTCACCTTCGACCAGCGGTCCATCGTCGTGCGAGCAGCGGTCCTCGATCGCGTAAACCGTCCCGCCGCAGTTGAACACGCCGATCTCCAGGTCGTCCCACGCGACCAGGCGCTTGCCGCCGGGCGGAAGCGCGCTGAGAGGGCAGACATCGATGATTTGGGGCACGAGAGATAAAACCTAGTGTGGGGATCGGATTTCCCGAGCAAGTCTAGCGGTCCAGGTCTAGGCGGCGGCGTCGCGTTGGGACTGCTCGGTCTCCCAATCGACCGAATGCCCCAGCGATGCGCTCTTGAGCACCTTCAGTGACAGCAGCGCGCATTTCATTCGCGTCGCGGAGATGTCGATCCCGAGCAGATCGAGCACGAACGAGCGGTCGAGCGAGAGCAGCTCGCTGACCTTCATGCCCTTGACCTCGTCGGAGGCCATCGAAGCCGCTGCCTGGGAGATGGCGCAACCGTGGCCCTCGAAGCGGACGTCCTCGACCCGCTCGTGGTCATCGACCGATAGCTTGACCGTCAGCTCGTCCCCGCACAGCGGATTGAGGTCGTGAAACTCCAGGTCGACCCGCTCGAGCTCGGGCGTCGGCGGGCTCCAATTGTGGGGCCGCTTGTAGTGCTCGAGGATGTTCTCGCGGTACAGATCGTCCATGGGATTAAGCCTAGAGCTCCATCACCCGGGCGACGGTGGCGAGCCCCTCGATCAGCCGATCGGTATCGGCCGGGCTGTTGTGGACGGCAAACGAGGCCCGCGTGGTGGCGGTCGCGCCAAGCCGGCGCATCAGCGGCTGAGTGCAGTGGTGACCGGTACGCACACAGACCCCCGCGCGGCCGAGGATCTCCCCCACGTCGTGGGGATGGACCCCTTCGAGCACGAACGAGACCAGCGCGCCGCGGTCGGCGGCGTCCTTGGGCCCGTGCAGGCTCAGGCCGGGGACCTCGGACAGCCGGGCCATCGCATCCTGCGCCAGCGACAGCTCGTGCTCGCGGATCGACTCGATGCCCAGCGCTCGGATCCAATCGACCGCCGCGCCGAGCCCGATCGCCTCGGCGATCTGCGACGTCCCCGCCTCGAACTTCCAGGGCAGGTCGGTCCAGGTCGACTCGGTCTCCCCCACGGTCCGGATCATGTGCCCACCGGCGATGAACGGCGGCATCCGCTCGAGCAGCTCGCGGCGGCCGTGCAGCACACCGATCCCGGTCGGTCCGTAGGCCTTGTGGCCGGTCCACGCGTAGAAGTCGGCGTCCAGCGCGCGCAGATCCACCGGCAGCTGGGGAACCGCCTGCGCGCCGTCAACCAGCACCACCGTGCCCGCTGCGTGCGCACGGGTGACGATCAACTCGATCGGATTGATCGTGCCGAGGACGTTGGAGACGTGCGTGACGGCGAGGAGCTTGGGGCCGCGGGCGAGCAGCTCGTCGAGCGCGGCCAGATCGAGCTGGCCGTCGTCGAGCACCGGCACGTAGGCCAGCTCGGCCTCACGCTCCTGGCACAGGATCTGCCACGGGACCAGGTTGGAGTGGTGCTCCATCTCGGTGACCAGCACCAGATCGCCGGATCCCACGTTCTGGCGCCCCCAGCTGTAGGCGACCAGGTTGATCGCGGCGGTCGCGTTGGCGGTGAAGATCGTCTCCGGCGCCGTCGAGCCCAGCCAGTCAGCGATGCGCTGTCGGGCGCCCTCGAACAGCTCGGTCGCCTCAACGGCGATCGGGTAGACGCCGCGGTGGATCGAGGCACGCGAGCGCGTGTAGTAATTGGTCATCGCGTCGATGACCGGCAGCGGTGTCTGCGAGGTCGCCGCCGAGTCCAGGTACACCAGCGCAGCGCCGTCGATCTCCCGGCTCAGCACCGGGAACTCGGCCGCGACATCGCCGATGGCCTGCACGGTGCTCATCTACGCCACCGCTTCTTCCAGCTCGTCGGTGATCCAGCCGTAGCCCTTGGCCTCGAGCTCGTCGACCAGCTGCGGGCCGCCCTCGCGCACGATCCGGCCCTTGTACATGACATGCACATGGCTGGGCTGCACGAGGTGCAGGATCCGCTGATAGTGGGTGATGATGAGCACGCCGAGGTCGGGGCCGGCGACCGAGTTGACGCCGTTGGCGACGACCTGGAGCGCGTCGATGTCGAGTCCCGAGTCGGTCTCGTCGAGGATCGCCAGAGCCGGCTTCTGCAGGGCCAGCTGCAGGATCTCCATGCGCTTCTTCTCGCCGCCCGAGAAGCCCTCGTTGAGGTAGCGGCGCGAGAAGTCCTCCGGCACCTTGGTCAGCTTCATCGCCGCTTCCACCGTCTGGCGGAAGTCCTTGAGCGCCACCGGGCCCTCCCCGCGCGAGTCTCGGTGAGCGTTCATCACCGTGCGCAGGTACTTGGTGACGGTCACGCCGGGCACTGAGACCGGGTACTGGAAGGCCATGAACAGACCCATCCGTGCGCGCTCGTCGGTGCTGGCTTCGGTGATGTCCTCGCCGCCCCAGATGATCTGGCCCTCGGTGACGTCCAGTCCGGGGTGGCCCATCACCGCATTGGCCAGGGTCGACTTGCCCGAGCCGTTGGGTCCCATCAGGGCGTGGATCTCGCCCTTGCCGACGCTCAGATCCAGTCCGCGCAGGATCTCCTTGTCACCGGCGCGGACGTGAAGGTTTCGAATTTCGAGGTCTGGCATGTTCAGCTTTCCTGTCGTGTCTTTGCGTATCCGGGGCGATCAGGGTGCCGCGACGCCCGCGCCGACGGCGGTCGGCATCATCGCCGCGGGCGTTGGATCCCGGGGCCCGGAGAACTCGACCAGCTCCGCGAGCGTGGTGGTCTGCAGCGAGCGGATGATTCCGCCCTGTACCCGTGTCCACAGCAGCTTGGTGGCGCAGCCGCGCCCGGAGTCGGGCTCGTGCGAGCACAGCACGCGTTCGGTGTGCTCGTGGATGAAGCACTCCATCGGGGCGATCGAGCCCTCCAGCGCCTGAACCACCTCATCCATGCCGATCTCCTGGGCGGGGCGCGACAGCC
The DNA here is from genome assembly GCA_963744195.1 of uncultured Solirubrobacterales bacterium. Taxonomy (GTDB): domain Bacteria; phylum Actinomycetota; class Thermoleophilia; order Solirubrobacterales; family Solirubrobacteraceae; genus Palsa-465. Next base: position 143,570 of record CAVUSY010000005.1, on the reverse strand, counting down.
AGTAGCCGCCGTGCGCACCGCGCGCGCTCATCACCAGCCCGGCCTTGCGCAGCCGGGCCACCACCTGCTCGAGGTACGCGAGGGGAAGACCCTCGGCGTCGGCGAGGGCCTTGAGGCTGGTGGGGTGATCGGGCTGCTGACGTCCCAGCTCGATCATCAACCGCACGCCGTATTCCGCTTTGGAGGAGAAGATCATGGTCTATATCCTACCAGGGGGGTCGGTTTACGGAGCAGACGCGGCGGCGGCCTTGTAGGGTCCGTTCATGGACGTAGGGGCGCTGGCAACATCGCAGGACATCGTGCATGCCGCGACGGCCGCGGGCGCCGCCGGGCGGCTCGGGATCGACACCGAATTCATGTCCGAGGGCCGCTACCGGGCCCTGCTGTGCCTGGTGCAGGTGGCGGTGGACAGCGGCCGGCCCGGCGAGCCGTCGCAGATCTATCTGATCGACTCGCTGACCGACGTGGACGTACGCCCGCTGGCCGAGCTGCTCGCCGATCCGGCGGTGGAGATCGTGCTGCACGCCGGGCGCCAGGACGCGGCCATCCTCCGGCGGGCATGGCGGACCGAGCTCACCAACGTCTTCGATACGCAGATCGCGGCGGGCTTCTCGGGCGCCAGCGCTCAGACCGGCTACGGCAACCTGCTCGGCCTGCTGCTCGGGCGCCGCGTCGGCAAGACCGCCAGCTACACCCGCTGGGATGCGCGCCCGCTGACCGCCGAGCAGCTCGGGTATGCCGCCGAGGACGTAGCGCATCTGCTCGAGCTCTCGGACGAGATTCAGCGCCGCCTGACCGAGAGCGGCCGGCTGGAGTGGGCCCGCGAGGAGTGCCGTCGACTGGAGTCGGCCACCGACGAGCGCGATCCCGAGACCGCCTGGGAGCGCCTGCCCCGCGTCGGTCAGCTCGACCCGCGCGCCCGCGCGGTTGCGCGTGAGCTCGCCGCCTGGCGTGAGCGGACCGCCTCCGAGCAGGACCGTCCGGTCGGCTCGATCCTGGCCGATCCCGCGCTCGTCGAGCTCGCCAAGCGCCGCCCCTCGACGCTGTCGGGACTGGAGCAGATCCGCGGCATCCATCCCCCCACGATCAAGCGCCGCGGCCAGGCGATCCTGGATGCGACCGCTCGCGGTCTGGAAGCGCCCCCCATCGCCCGCGATGAGGCGCGGGCCCGCTCGGAGCCCGGCGACGCGCCGCTGATCGCGCTGGCCGAGGCGTTGTTACGCGCCCGCGCGCTCGAGGCGGGACTGGCCTACGAGCTGATCGCCTCGCGCGCCGAGCTCGAGCTGATCGTCGGCGCGGCTCGCCGCTCGGAGCCCGAGCCTGACGTGCGGACGCTCTCGGGATGGCGCCGTGAGCTGGTCGGCGACGACCTCCGCGACCTGCTGGGCGGCCGCGGCGCGGTGGCCGTGGGTCCCGACCGGCGCCTGGAGCTCAGAGCCCGCGGCTGAGCAGGTGTGGGGAAGCTCAGGACGAGCCCGTCTCCAGCATCAGCGACACCGCCGGGAGGCGATCGAACATCACGCGTGAGAGCGTGTTGGTGATCAGCGGCGAGCGGCGGATCCAGCCGAGGTCGACGCCCTGGAGGTCCAGGGCCGCGGTGGCGTAGGTCAGACGCAGCCGGTGGCCCGGCGACTCCGCCGCCTGCTCGACCCCGGTGTCGCCGCTGGACTGCGCCCAGCCGAGCGATTTGAGGTGGCGGCTCTCGCCCGACATCAGCGCCATCGAGCTGCCGTAGTGATCTCCCACCACCACCAACTGCACCGCGCAGTAGGGATTGGCCCCACGGTCACAGCGGCGCACGTGGGCGATGACGCGGGTGCCGCTGGCCAGCGGCACGGCATCGAGGGTCGGGGAGCGACTTGACGCCGCCTGGCCGCAACCGGCAAGGACCAGCGCCGCCGCCAGCATCGCGGCGGGCCACCGTGATCTGATTCGCTTCATCGCGGGTGCTGAAAATGTAGTGCAGCGTCCCACGGCGCCAGCGCCGTTCGGATCGCCGGCGCCGGCAAGCCGGCGCCCAGACAGCACAGCAGCGCGATTCGCGCTGCCGCCGGTGACAGGAAGGGGACCCCGATCGCGCCGCTGGCCCGGACGTCCTGCTCTGATCCTTCAAAGCCGTAGGTGGAGAACAACATCGCGGAGCGCTCCACGCGGCAGGTGACCAGCACCGGCACGCGCTCGGCCGCGGCCCGGAGCGCGTGGAGCATCCCCGGCGGCAGGTGCCCGGCGCCCAGCGCGACCACGACGAGCCCGTCGCTGGTGTTGGCGGCCGCGCTGAGCAGCTCGCCATCGTCACCCAACGCGGCGGTGACGATCGCGACCCGGCGATCCAGCGTGTGCGGCTTCAGCGGGCTGGGGCGGATCGGTTTGGCGTGCAGCCACACCCTTCCCTCGACGATGCGCCCCAGCGGGCCGGCGGCCGGCGAGCCGAACGCGGCCGGACCGGTGCTGTCGACCTTGCGTGCGCTCATGGCGGCATGGATCTCGCCGCCGAACACCACGGTGACGCCGAGGCCGGCGGCGTCCTGGGCGCCGGCCAGAGCCACCGCGTCGACCAGGTTGGCCGGCCCGTCGGCGCCGGGACTGCTGCCGGGACGGTTGGCGCCGGTGAGCACGATCGGCGCGTCGCCGCCGTGATGCAGCGCGCACAGCACCGCGATCTCCTCCAGCGTGTCGGTCCCGGTGGTGATGACCACGCCGTTGCCGCCGGCGGCGGCGTCGGCGGCTCGGCGCGCGAGCGTCAGCGCTTGGGACAGCGTGATCTGCGCCCCGGGCAACGACAGCACGGTTTCGGCCTGCAGCCCGGGCACGGCCGCGAGCTCCGGAACCGCCGCCACCAGTTGTGCCGCGTCAAGCGCCGGGACGGCGCGCTCGCCGCGCATCGCGATCGTGCCGCCGGCGGCGAGCAGCTGAACCGGACGGCTCAGGGAGGCGAGAGCGTCGATCACGATGGCACAGACCCTATTGCAGGCTTGGACCTGATCGGCATCGGACTACTCCTCAGTGTGATGCGCGTGGACTGGCTCTGCGCGGCTAATCTCTGGACGCATGTCAACCGCTGATCAATACCTCGCCGACCCCGAGCTGCTCGAGACCGAGTGGGACCTGAGCCCACTCGTCGACGGCGACGAGGAGGACGGCGTGCAGCGCGAGCTCGACGAGGCCACCGAGCGAGCCACCGCCTTCGCGGAGAAGTACACCGGCCGGGTGGGCGAGCTCGATGCCGCTGAGCTCGCCGAGGCGATGCACGAGCTGGCGGCGATCGAGGAGCTGATCGGCAAGGCCGGGTCGTTCGCCTCGCTGCGCTTCAGCACCGACACCGCCGACCCCGAGCGCGGCGCCCTGCTGCAGCTGGTCCAGGAGCGCGCCACCGAGATCGAGACCAAGCTGCTGTTCTTCGAGCTCGAGTGGGCGGCGGTCCCCGACGAGCGGGCCGACGCGCTGCTGGGGGACGACAGGCTGGCGTTCTGCGCTCACCATCTTCGTAGCGCCCGTCGCTACCGGCCCCATCTGCTCACCCAGCCCGAGGAGAAGATCCTCGTCGAGAAGTCGATCTCCAGCCAGAGCTCCTGGAGCCGGCTGTTCGGCGAGCTGCTCGCCACCCTCCGCGTGCAGCTCGACGACGGCGAGCAGTCGCTCGAGGTCGCGCTCAGCCGGCTGCAGTCACCGGATCGGGAGGTGCGCCGGGCGGCCGCCGGGGCGGTGTCGGTCACGCTCCAGCCGGGCCTGCGCACCCGCGCGTTCATCTACAACACGCTGGTGTACGACAAGGCGGTCGAGGACCGGCTCCGCCACTACCCGCACTGGCTGTCCAGCCGCAACCTCGCCAACGAGGCCTCCGACGAATCGGTGATGGCGCTGATCACGGCCGTGCGCAACCGCTACGACATCCCGCAGCGCTGGTACCGGCTCAAGGCCAAGCTGCTCGGGGTCCCCAAGCTCGCCGACTACGATCGCGCCGCCCCGGTGCTGCCGGAGGACCTCAGCTTCTCCTACGCGCAGGCGCGGGACATGGTGCTCGATACCTACTCCTCGTTTTCGCCCGACGCGGGCCGGATCGCGCGTCGCTTCTTCGACGAGCACTGGATCGACGCGCCGGTGCGCCCGCACAAGCGCGGCGGCGCGTTCTGCGCCTACACGGTCCCCAGCGTGCACCCCTACGTGATGCTCAACTTCACCGCGCGCCGCCGCGACGTGCTGACCATGGCGCACGAGCTGGGGCACGGGCTGCACGCCGCACTGGCCCAGCCGCAGGGCGTTTTTCACCAGTCCACGCCGCTGACCCTGGCCGAGACCGCCTCGGTGTTCGGCGAGGCGCTGGTGTTCGGGCGCATGCTCGACGCGGCGCCCGACGACGACGCCCGCCTCAGCCTGCTCGCCGAGCGGGTCGACGGCGCGGTCGCCACCGTGTTCCGCCAGATGGCGATGAACCGCTTCGAGCACCTGGTCCACACCCGCCGCCGCAGCGAGGGTGAGCTGTCGGTGGACCGGATCAACGGGTCCTGGGTCGAGTCCCAGTCCGAGCTGTTCGGCGACTCGGTGGAGATCACCGAGGGGTATCACAGCTGGTGGTCCTACGTGCCCCACTTCATCAACACGCCGGGCTACGTCTACGCCTACGCCTACGGTCAGCTGCTGGCGCTGTCGGTGTACAGCCGCTACCTCGAGGAGGGCGAGTCGTTCGCGCCGCGTTACCTCGAGCTGCTGGCGGCGGGCGGGTCGCGCAGCCCGGAGGAGCTGGGGGCCATGGTCGGCATCGACCTGTCGGACCCCGGGTTCTGGGACGCCGGCCTGAAACTGGTGGAGCAGCAGCTGGCCGCCGCGGAGGAGCTCGCCGCGAAGCGCTAGTGCTTGGCCCGGCGGGTGTGGGTGCGCTCCTGCTGGCGCTCCACGACGTTGGCGATCAGCTTGAGGATCTGCTCGATCCCCGTCGCCTTGGCTTCCCCCTTGGCGAACGCCTCCTGCCAGTCGGCGACGTGTCCCTTGGTCGCCAGCTCGTTGAAATGCGACCGGGATACGGTCAGGCGAACCTTCGAGTCCGACGCGATGTCCTTGGTGATCTTCGGACCCGGCAGCTCGACCCGGTAGAGCTGGACATCGCCGCGGCCGCGTAACTCCAGGCCGGCGACCAGTTTCAGCGGGGCCAGCGCCGGCACCTCGGCCAGAAACCGCGTGACCGCGGTCTCGATCAGTGACTTGGTGTCAGACGGCGTTGTCAGGCGGCGAAGTCTAGTGTCCGGCGCACTGGTTCCGGCGTGCTACGGCGTCGACGGTGCCAGCGGGGCGCCGCCGTCATAGCCCGACACCACGATGGTTCCGGACTTCTGGACGAAGGTGTGGATGACTCCCGGTGAGCCCGAAGTCGATGCTGCGATCGCAGCCGGCGCCGCGATGGCCAGCGCGAGTGCGGCAACGGCCGCCAAGACACGCTTGGAGATACCGGTGTGGGTGAGTGTGAGCGTGTGATCCACTGTCCTGCCTTTGGTTGACTGCCTGTCACCGTAGCGCGCCGGCCTCGGTCTGACCACCCCCAATCGCGTGGTCAGATCTTGTGGCGGGCCAGCAGCTTGCGCCCGATCACCATCCGCTGGATCTCCGAGGTGCCCTCGCCGATCAGCAGCAGCGGAGCGTCACGGTAGAGCCGCTCGATCTCGTACTCCTTGGAGTAGCCGTAGCCGCCGTGGATGCGAAAGCTCTCCTCGACGCAGAAGCGACCGGCCTCCGAGGCGAACAGCTTCGCCATCCCCGCCTCGATATCCGAGCGCTCGCCGGCGTCCTTCAGCCGCGCCGCGCGCTGGGTGAGCAGCCGCGCCGCGTCGATCTGGGTGGCCATGTCGGCGAGCTTGAACTGGATCGCCTGGTGCTCCGCGATCGGCTTGCCGAACGCCCTTCTCTCCTGCGCGTACTTGAGGGCCAGCTCCAGGGCGCGCTGGGCGATGCCGACGCCGCGCGCGGCGACGTTGACGCGCCCGAGCTCCAGGGCGTCCATCATCTGGCCGAAGCCCTTGTTGAGACCGGCCTCCTCGCCGCCGAGGATGTTCTCGGCCGGGCAGCGATACCCGTCGAACACGAGCTCGGTCGACTCGACGCCCTTGTAGCCCATCTTCTTGATCTGCGGCGGGACGTTGAAGCCCTGGTAGTCGCCGGTGTTCTCGCTGACTCCCGGCTCCTTCTCGGCGATGAAGCAGGTCAGTCCGCGGTGCTTGGGCTCCGCCGCCGGATCGGTCCGGACGAGCACGAACACGAGGGTCGAGCGAAGGCCGTTGGTCACCCACATCTTGGTGCCGTTGATCTCGTAGGCGTCGCTGTCGGGGATCTTCTTGGCGCTGGTCTTGATGGCGGCGACGTCTGAGCCGAGCTCCGGCTCGGAGAGGCTGAACGCCGCGCGCGTCTCGCCGGTGGCCATCTTGGGCAGGTACTTCTGCTTCTGCTCCTCGGTCCCGAACTTCATCAGCAGGTAGGAGCCGATGAAGTGGGTGTTGACGATCCCGGAGATGGAGATCCAGCCCCGCGAGAGCTCCTCGACGATCATCGCGTAGGTCGTCAGGTCCAGGCCCATGCCCCCGTACTCCTCGGGGATCGTGACTCCGAACAGCCCCAGCTCCTTCATCTGCTCCACGATCGGCTCCGGGAAGCTGTCCTCGTGGTCGTAGTGCTCGGCGTTGGGGAGGATCTGCTCGTCGGCGAACTGGTGCACCATCTCGCAGATCGCGCGCTGCTCGTCGGTTCGGTCCTGGTGCGGAGTCTGAACGGCCATGGGTGTTCTGTGGCGCTCCTACGGCGGTTTCGGGGGGCGACCGAGGATACGCACTGTGAAAACACTGTGACGTTTCGCGACAACGGGGCGGCTGGTCTGGTTCCGTGGGATATCTGACGCGACCATCGCGCAAAATATCCCAGGGAGAGGCCACGGTGGAGCACGCCATTGCCGCGCGCTCGCAGCGTCAGCACGGCAACATAACGACCGGACAGCTGCTCAAGCTCGGACTGGGCCGAACGGCGATCGGTTACCGGTGTCAGATCGGCTATCTGCACCGCGTTCATTTCGGGGTCTATGGCGTCGGTCGACCGCCATCAACCCCCGTCGAGCGGGCTGCGGCGGCGGTGCTGGCCTGCGGCCCAGATGCGCTCCTGAGCCACGGATCGGCGCTACCCTCTGGGGCCTGGTCAAGCGCTGGGAGACGCCGTTGCATGTGACGGTCCCGGCCATCGCCGCCGGCCGGGGATCATCGTCCACCGCGCGCCGGGCCTGACGCGCGCAGACATGCGCACCCAGCTCGGGATCCGCGTGACGAGCCCCGCCCGGACGGCGCTGGACTGCGCCCCCCAGCTCCAGACCCGCCGCTTGACCCGGCTGGTCAACGACGCCCGCCTGAGGGGCCTGCTCGGGCCCCACGAGCTGGCCGACGTCGTCGCGCGCTTCTCGCACCACCCCGGCGCGTCACGCATCAGCGCCGTGCTCGCAAGGTCGTGGGGCGCACCGACCCGCTCGGAGTTCGAGGACGCCTTCCCCGCCTTCTGCCAGCGCTTCGGGCTCCCAGCGCCCCAGATCAACACCTTCGTCTGCGGCTACGAGGTCGACGCGCTGTTCGCGGCCGAGGGGGTGATCGTCGAGCTCGACGGCTGGGAGTTTCACCGGCACCGGGACGCGTTCGAAGGTGACCGCAACCGGGATGCCGACACGCTGGCAGCCGGCCTGGTCACGGTCCGGATCACCTGGGAGCGCATCAGCCAGACCCCTCACGAGGAGGCCGAGCGCCTCCACGCGATCCTGGCCAGGCGCCGCCCGAGCTAGCCGCGCGTCTGCGCGGGGGCGGCGTTCTGAGCCTCGGACTTGATGCCGCGGCTCCACGGCGACGCCGGGCGCTCCTGGAGCTCGCCGTCGAGCTCGATGTCGACCCGCTCGTTGAAGAAGCACAGCAGCCCCGCCACCCGCGACGCCTCGGGGAGGGGATCGGCGTAGTACCAGACCAGGTCCGTGCCGAGCTCACCATCGGCCAGCTTGACCGAGTAGTAGTGGGCCTCGCCCTTGTACGGGCAGTGCGTGACGGTGTCGCGGGGCTCGAGCTCGGCCTGGACATCCTCGCGCGGCAGGTACCAGCGGGCGGGCAGATTTGACTCGAACAGCGCCATCGCCCGGTCGGTCTCGGCCAGCAGCTCGCCCTCCAGCGAGATGCGGATGTGACGGTCGGTGCTGATCACGTCGATCCGGTGATAGGGGTCGCGCGGATGCACGCCGATCTCCTCGCCCTCCTCCATCCAGCGGCCCATCCGGTTGAAGTAGAACGCGATCGCATCCTTCAGCTCCGGCGGCGCGCCGGGCAGCGGATCGGGGTAGTACCAGGCGCCCGCCTCGACCACCTCGCCACCGGCCCGGATCGTGTGGTAGGAGGCGTCGCCCTTCTTGGGACAGTGGGTGTGACGATCGGACGGCTCCAGCACGTCGGGCCGCACATCCTCGGGCGGGAAGTAGTAGATCGGCATCTGTCCGCTCTCGTGCAGGAGCATCGCCCGCCGGCTGTCGGCGATCACCTCACCACCGACCTCGACCCGGATTCGCTTGGGCGTCGGCTCCAGGTACAGCGCCCAGCCGGGCGGCGGTGGCTCGAAGTTGAACGTTCCCGCCGGCTCCTTGCCGAGCGGTCCGGTGCCGGTCATCAAACCCATGCTCGGAGCCTACCAACCGGTCCATGCGGGCCCTCGGACCCGCTGGCACACTGCCACCACATGAACTTCGCCCGCGATGTGATCGACGCCGCGCCCGCCGACGCCCGCGCGCTGGTGGAGCTCACGCGCGACGGCGAGCGTCGCGAGTGGTCATTCGGCGAGGTGGCCGACCGCGCGGCCCGCCTCGCCGGCACCCTCGCCGCCCGCGGGATCAAGCGCGGCGACGTGGTCATGACACTGATCGGCAATCGCCCCGAGTGGGTGCTGACGATGGCGGCGTGCTTTCGCATCGGCGCCGTGGTGCTCCCGTGCAGCGAGCAGCTGCGCGCCAAGGACCTGCAGCAGCGCCTCGCCGCCGCCCAGCCGAAGCTGATCGTCGCCGACGAGCGCAACGAGCACGAGCTCAGCCAGGCGGGAGCGGGCGGCAGCGAATTGCCGGTGGCGTACATCCCGGACGAGACCCTGTTCACGGGGCCACCGGCGACACCGGTGAACCTCGACCCCACCGATCCGTGCCTGATCACCTTCACCAGCGGGACCACCGGCGAAGCCAAGGGGGTGGTGCACGGGCAGCGGTACCTGCCCGGCCAGAGATTGCAGGCCTCGCACTGGCTGGACGCGCGTCCCGGTGACCTGGTGTGGTGCACGGCCGCGAGCGGATGGTCGAAATCGGCTCGCAACGTGTTCATCGCCCCATGGCTGCGGGGCGCTGCGGCGTTACTGCACGACGCTCGCTTCGACCCCTTCGAGCGCCTCGAGGTGCTGGCGGCGGAACGGGTCAACGTGCTCTGCATGGCGCCGACCGAATACCGCGTGATCGCCAAGCGCGCGGAGCTCGCGCCGCTTCCAGCCCTCAGAGGACTGGTCGCCGCCGGGGAGGCGCTGAACCCGGAGGTACTGCGCGCGTTCAGAGACGGGACCGGGCTGGAGATCCGCGACGGCTACGGTCAGACCGAGACCGGCCAGCTGACCGGCCAGCCGGCGGGCGTCGCGGTCCGGCCGGGATCGATGGGCCAGCCGCTGCCCGGAGTCAGGCTCGACGTGCAGGACGAGGAGCTGGTGCTCACCCGGCCCAGCAGCGATCCGACCTTCTTCGTCGGCTACCTCGACGGCAGCCCAGCGCCCGAGCATCAGCCGTGGCGGACCGGCGATCGCGTCCACGCCGACGAGGACGGCTACCTGTACTTCGTGGGTCGCACCGACGACGTGATCATCTCCGCCGGCTATCGGATCGGGCCGTTCGAGGTCGAGTCCGCGCTGGTGTCCCACACCGCGGTGGCCGAAGCGGCCGTCGTGGCGGCGCCCGACGACGAGCGCGGCGCGGTGGTCCGCGCGGTGGTTGTCCTACGCGACGGCTTTGCCCCCAGCGACGCCCTGGCCGCCGAGCTGCAGGAGCACGTCAAACGCGAGACCGCGCCGTACAAGTACCCGCGGATCGTCGACTTCGCCCAGGACCTCCCCAAGACCGCCAGCGGCAAGATCCGTCGAGCGCTGCTGCGCGCGCGGGCTGACCTCAACAGCCTCGCTAGGCTGAAAGTCGATGAGCGAGCACCGACCCGCGATCGGCATCTGCGCCGCCAAGACGGACGCCAGCTGGGGCGTCTGGAACCAGCCCGCCGCCCTGCTCCCGTTCGGCTACGTCGAGGCGGTTCACAAAGCCGGAGGGCTGGCGCTGATCATCCCGCCCGACGCCGCGCTGATCCAACACCCGGACGAGATGCTCGACGCGGATCGACGGGCTGATCCTGTCCGGCGGCAACGATCTCGATCCCGCCTCCTACGGCGCCGAGCCGCACCCCGCCACCAACGGCACGGTGCCCGAGCGCGATCAGGTCGAGATGGCCCTCACCCGCCGGGCCGTCGAGCTCGACATGCCGGTGCTCGGGATCTGCCGCGGCATGCAGCTGCTCAACGTGGCCTTCGGCGGCACGCTGCTGCAGCACCTGCCCGACGAGTTCGGCCACGAGGAGCACCGGCGGACCCCGGGCAGCTTCGCCGACTCCGATCACGACGTGCACATCGAGTCGGGATCGCTGGCCGCGGCCGCCGCGGGCGAGCAGCTGCACGGCACCAAATCCCACCATCATCAGGGTGTCGACGTGATCGGCGACGGCCTGACCGTCACCGGCCTGTCGGCCCTAGACGATCTGCCCGAGGCGATCGAAGCGCCGGACCGGGGCTTCGTGCTCGGGGTGCAGTGGCATCCGGAAGCCGACCAGGGCAGCCGGGTGATCGAGGCGCTGGTCAGCGCGGCGGGCGACTACCGCACCGCGCGCGGCACCGGGTAGCCGGCCTCGCTGACCGCGTGCGCGACCTGCTGGGCGTGGTCGCTGCCGCGGGTCTCGAGCACCAGCTGGACGGCGGTTTCGCGCACGTGCAGGTCGAAGCCCTCGCGGATGTGCTCGACGTCGAGCAGGTTGGCGCCCATGCGACCGACCAGCGAGAGCAGAAGGGCGAGCGAGCCGGGACGATCGGGCAGCGTCGCCAGCAGCACGAAGCGGCGCCCGGCCTGGCTCTCGTGACGGCGAGCGATCTGGCCCAGCAGCCCCGGATCGATGTTGCCGCCCGAGAGGATGATCGCCGTGGTTCCCGGACCGGTCCCGTCGACCCGGCCGGCCATCAGCGCCGCCACGCCGACCGCGCCCGCGCCCTCGACGACCAGCTTGGACCGCTCGAGCAGGAACACCATGGCCTCGGCGACATCGTCCTCACCCACCAGCACGATCTCGTCGACCCAGGTGCTCATCAGCGCCAGCGTCAGCGCGCCCGGGCGCTTGACCGCGATCCCGTCGGCGATCGTCAGCGCCGAGTCCACCGCGACCGGCACGCCGGCCACCAGGGAGGCGGGGAACGGCGCGCACGTGTCGACCTGGACGCCGATGACCTCCACCTCGGGCCGCGCGGACTTGATCGCCACCGCCACGCCGCTGATGAGACCGCCGCCGCCGACCGGCACGATCACCCGGGCCATGTCAGGCACCTGGGTCAACAGCTCGAGGCCGAGCCCGCCCTGACCCGCCACCACCTCCGGGTCGTCGAAGGGGTGCACGAACGCCAGCCCGCCGGCCCGCGCCCGCTCGTGCGCCGCCGCCAGCGACTCGTCGACGGTGGCGCCGACGAGGCGGACGCTGGCGCCGAGCTCGGTGGCGGCCTCGATTTTGGCGATCGGCGCCGACTCCGGCATGAACACCTCGCACGGGATCCCTCGGGCACGCGCCGCGTAGGCCACGGCCTGAGCGTGGTTGCCGGCGCTGCCGGCGACCACCCCGCGGTCGCATTCCGGCCCCAGTGAGGCGATCTTGGCCAGCGCGCCCCGCAGCTTGAACGAGCCGGTGCGCTGGAGGTTCTCCGCCTTCAGTGCGATCGTGGCGCCGGTGCGCTCGGCCAGCGTCCCGGACGTGACCACGGGCGTCTCGCGCACGATCCCCGCGCCCGCGGCGGCGGCCCGACGGACGTCGTCGGCCGAGATCGCCGACGCGATCTGATCCACCGAGATGTCAGTCGGCAAGCGCGACCACCGCGTCCATCTCCACCTGTGCGCCGCGGGGCAGGGCGGCGACCCCGACCGCCACGCGAGCCGGTGGGTTGGATTCGAAGAACGACCCGTAGACCTCGTTGACCGACGAGAACGCGGTCATGTCGGTGAGGTAGATCGTCACCTTGACCGCATCGCCCAGCGTGGTCCCAGCCGCCTGGCATACAGCGGCGAGGTTCTCCAGACAGCGGCCGGCCTGGTCGGCGGCCGTGGTGCCGACCAGATCGCCGGTGCGCGGATCGAGCGGGATCTGACCTGAGCAGAACAGGAGTCCCCCGGCCCGGATCGCGTGGACGTAGGGACCGATCGCCGCAGGGGCGTCCGGCGCAGTTACCGACTCGCGACGACTTGGCAAAGCGACTCCTTGCACTCGAGAAGCAATGGTCAAAGCCTATGCGAGATCGGGGTAGCCTCATCTCCGGTGCCCAACCGCCTCGCCACCGAGACCTCGCCGTACCTGCGCCAGCACATGGACAACCCGGTGGATTGGTACCCGTGGGGCGAGGAGGCGCTCGCCCGCGCCCGCGCCGAGGACCGCCCGCTGCTGGTCTCGATCGGCTACTCGGCCTGCCACTGGTGTCACGTGATGGAGCGCGAGTCCTTCGAGGACCCCGAGATCGCGGCGCTGATGAACGAGTTGTTCGTGTGCATCAAGGTCGACCGCGAGGAGCGCCCCGACGTCGACGCCGTCTGCATGGAGGCGTGCCAGCGGATGACCGGACAGGGGGGCTGGCCGCTGAACGCGTTCCTGACCCCCGAGCAGGCTCCGTTCTTCGTCGGCACCTACTTCCCGCCGCAGCCACGCCACGGCCTGGCCGACTGGCGATCCGTGCTCAAAGCCGTCGGCGCAGCCTGGACGGATCGGCGCGAGGACGTCCGCCGCCAGGGTGCCCAGGTGCTGGAGTCCCTCGGGGCGACCGCGCGGGTGCAGCCTTCGGCCGAACCCCTCACTGAGCAACTGCTGCTCGAAGCCGTGCAGGGCGTGGGCGGCTCCTACGACGCCACCCACGGTGGCTTTGCCCGCGCGCCGAAGTTCCCCATGGCCTCGGCGATCGAGTTCCTGCTGGCCCGCGGGGAGCGCTCGATGTCGCTGCACACGCTCAAGCGCATGGCCCAGGGCGGCATCTATGACCAGGTCGGCGGCGGTTTCAGCCGCTACTCCGTCGACGCCACCTGGACCGTCCCGCACTTCGAGAAGATGCTCTACGACAATGCGCTGCTGGCCCGCGCCTACCTGCACGGCTGGCAGGTGTCCGGCAGACCCGCTGCTGCGCCGCGTCTGCACCGAGACGCTCGACTGGGCGCTGCGGGAGATGCGCGGACCCGAGGGCGGCTTCTGCTCCGCGCTGGACGCCGACTCCGAAGGCGTCGAGGGCAAGTTCTACGTCTGGACAGTCGACGAGCTGCGCGTCGCGCTGGGCGACGAGTCGCTCGCGGAGGAGGCGATCGCGTTCTTCGGCGCCACCGAGCACGGCAACTTCGAGGGCGCGGCCAACGTCCTGGAGGGGCGGGGTCCCGAGCCCGAGCGCCTGCCCGAGATCCGCTGCAAGCTCTACGGCGCGCGCTCGCAGCGCGTGCGCCCGGGCCTGGACGACAAGCGGCTGACCTCCTGGAACGCGCTGATGATCTCGGCGCTGGCGCAGGCCGGCGCGGCGCTGGAGCGCGAGGACTACGTGGCGGCGGCGGTGGCCTGCGCGGAGTTCGTGCTCTCAGAGCTGCGCGACGGCGACGGTCGCCTGCTGCGCACCTGGAAGGACGGCCGCGGTCACATCGACGCCTACCTCGATGACCACGCCTACCTGCTCGAGGCGCTGCTGACCCTCTACGAGGCGACGTTTGACCCGCGCTGGTACCGCGAGGCGGTCGCGCTGGCCGACACCCTCATCGAGCGCTTCGCCGACCCCGAGCGCGGCGGCTTCTTCACCACCGCGGCCGATCATGATCAGGGTTTCGCGCGGCGCAAGGACCTCGAGGACTCACCGATCCCCTCGGGTAACTCCGCCGCCGCGTTCGGCCTGCTGCGCCTGGCCCTGCTCTCCGGCGAGGGCGAGTACGAGCGCCACGCGCTCGGCGTCCTGGCGCTGCTGGCGCCGATGGCCGCGCGCTACCCGCTGGCGTTCGGACACGCCCTCCGGGCGCTGGACTTCCACCTGGCGCCGGTGCGCGAGGTGGCCATCGTGGGACCGGGCGCCGAGCCGCTGCTGCGCGTGGTGCACGGCGCATACCGCCCGCACGTCGTGCTCGCGGGTGGCGTCGCGGACGGCGTGCCGCTGCTGGAGGGCCGCACCCCGGTGCAGGGCCGTGCCGCCGCCTACGTGTGCGAGCGCTTCGTGTGCCAGGCCCCGGTCACCAGCGCAGCTGAGCTCGCGGCGTCGTTATGACGTTCAGGGGCCGCATGCGCGCCCCTGCCGGCGGCGCATGCGCCGCCGGGGCAGGCGCGCATGCGCGCCTGCCTACAGCACCGGTAGATACCGCTTGATCTCCCACGGGGTGACCTGAACGCGGTAGTCGTCCCACTCCTGGCGCTTGATCTCGATGTAACGGTTGAACATGTGCTCGCCGAGCGTGCGCAGCACCAGCTCGGACTGGGCGGTCAGCTCGATCGCCTCCCCCAGCGTCTCCGGCAGCTGGTCGATGCCGAGGCGGCGGCGCTCGTCCGGGGAGAGGTGGTAGAGGTTCTTCTCCATCGGGTCGGGCAGCTCGTAGCCGTGCTCGATGCCCTCCAGGCCGGCCTGGAGCAGGACGGCGAAGGTCAAATAGGGGTTGCAGGCGGGGTCGGGGCAGCGCAGCTCCATCCGGGTGGTGCGCTCCTTGCCGGGGTGATACAGCGGCACGCGGACCAGCGCCGAGCGGTTGCGACGTGACCACGCCACGTAGACCGGCGCCTCGTAGCCGGGCACCAGGCGCTTGTAGGAGTTGACCCACTGAGCGAAGATCGCGCAGATCTCACGGGCGTGCCGGAGCTGGCCGGCGATGAACGCCTTGCCCACATCGGACAGGAAGTACTGATCGTCGGGGTCGTAGAAGGCATTCTCCTCCCCGCGGAACAGCGACTGGTGGGTGTGCATCCCCGACCCGTTCTCGCCGAACAGCGGCTTGGGCATGAAGGTGGCGTGCAGGCCGTACTTCATGGCGTATTCCTTGACCGTGATCCGGTAGGTCATGCAGTCGTCGGCCATCTTCATGGCGTCGGAGTAG
Organism: uncultured Solirubrobacterales bacterium; assembly: GCA_963744195.1. Lineage (GTDB taxonomy): Bacteria > Actinomycetota > Thermoleophilia > Solirubrobacterales > Solirubrobacteraceae > Palsa-465. Next base: position 128,170 of record CAVUSY010000005.1, on the reverse strand, counting down.
CGCATGTCGATCTCGTGCTGGCTGGGACCCACCTCGTGGTGGGTGTACTCGGTGTGGATGCCGAGCTGCTCCAGCGCGAGCACGGTCTCGCGCCGCAGATCCGAGCCGGCGTCGAGCGTGGTCAGGTCGAAGTACCCACCCTCGTCGAGCACCTCGGTCGACTTGGAGTCCCGGAAGTAGAAGTACTCGAGCTCGGGCCCCACGTAGAAGTGGTCAAAGCCCATCCGCTCGGCGCGCTGCACCGCGCGTCGCAGGACGTGGCGGGGGTCACCCTCGTAGGGGGTGCGCTCGGGCGTCTGGATGTCGCAGAACATTCGCGCCACGCCGGCTTCGTCGGGACGCCACGGCAGCGCGCGGAACGTGGTGGGATCGGGCATCGCGATCATGTCGGACTCCTCGATCGCGTTGAAGCCGGTGATCGAGGAGCCGTCGAAGCCCATCCCGCCCTCGAACGCGTCGGGGAGCTCGGTGGCGTTGATGGAGAAGGCCTTCAGCTGACCCAGAACGTCGGTGAACCAGAGCCGGACGAAGCGGATGTCGTGCTCGGCGACGAACGAGATCACGCCTTCTCCGGTTCGCGGGGACTCGGTCATCGGCGCGGAACGTTACTTGCCGGAGCAGATCATCGCCCCTACTGTGTGGCCATGGCCCGATTTCTGATCTCGCTGGTGGCCGTGGGGACGCTGGCGGCGTGTGGCTCCTCGGCGGCCCAGACGCCCGCCGCGTCGGCCGACGCCACCTGCGGGCCGAGCGGCGGTCACACCCTCGCCGCCGGCCCCCGGGCGCGGGCCTACTCCTGGCACGGCGCGGTGTACGGCTGCGCCGGAGCCCGTCAGTACCGCCTGGGTACCACGGACCGCTGCATCGGCACGACCAAAGCCGGCCCCGTGGTGGTGGCCGCGCGGCTGGTCGCCTACGCCGCGACCAGCTGCGGGATCGACATCGGCACCACCCAGGTCATCGTCCGGCGACTCTCGGACGGAACTCGGGTGAGCGGCTATCCGGTCAGCGTGCTCAAGCCCGGAGCCGAATCGTTCAGCTCGGTCGCCTCGATCGTGCTGGAGCGCTCCGGCGAGGTGGCCTGGATCGTCTCGGAGAACTCGATCGCCACCCACCATCAGAGTGTCGAGGTTGTCAGCGGACAGCACGGCCGGCTCCGCGGGCTGGACTCCGGCTCGAGCATCGTGCCCGGGTCGCTGCGGCTCACCCGTGCCGGGCTGACGTGGAAACACGGCCGATCGACGCGGTCCGCGCCGCTGTAGCCGATCGGACGGCGCCTAGGCGCGGGCGCGCGCCGAGCGGCTGCCGAGCCAGCGCCGGGCCCAGCTCTGCAGCTCGGACAGCGCCGGCTCGAGCTCGTGGCCCATCTTGGACAGCTCGTATTGGACCCTGAGCGGAGGACCCGGGATCACGGTCCGCTCGACGATGCCGCGCGACTCGAGCTCCTTCATCCGCTCCGACAGAAGCCGATCCGAGAGCTCCGGGATGGCCTGGGCGATCTCCGAGAAGCGCAGCGGCCCATCCATCAGGACGCGGAGGATCGCGCCCGTCCAGCGACGGCCGACGAGCTCGACCGCCTCGTGGTAGAGGGGGCAGCAGTTACCCGGGGTTGCGGTCGGCTCGTCTGCGGCCATGGCAGAGAACTTACGACTTACGCGGCTTCCAGGGCTCGGGAGGCCTCGGTAGAGCCGTCGACCGGAACTTCTCCGGCCACGTTCACCATCGCGGCGAAGCCCTCCAGCGTCACCGCGGCGATCGCCTCGAGGATCTGCTCGTCGTCCCAGCCGGCCTCACGCGCCTCCTCATGGAGGTGCATGGGCGGGCGGCCGCCGTCCTCGAGCAGCGCCTGCAGGTAACGCAGCAGCGCCGCCTCCCGCTCGTCGCGGGAGTCGAACTGGCGCGCCAGCGCGACCTCGTCGAGCGCCAGGCCGGCGCCACGCGCCGCGCGCGAATGCATGGCGATGCCGGGCTCGGAGTGGTAGTGCTCGGCCACGGCGAGCGCGATCCGCTCCAGCGTCGGCAGCGTCAGCTTCCCGTGGCGCAGCTCCGAACGGAACCGCGCGTAGGCGCGGAGTGCCGCCGGCGAGCCCGCGAGCACACCCAGGAAATTCGGCAGCTGCCCACCCGAGGCAAGCGCGCCGCGAAGCACGGCGACCGAGCCTTCGGGCGCCGTCAGGTCGTCATGGATCTGGAATCTGCTCATGGGAATCTTCATGGTTGACCACCGGGGGGTCTCAAGGCCGGGTTGACGAAACCCTGCCCTTTATTTTTGGCATCTGCTTACGCTTCATAAGTGTATCTGCCGCACGAGCCTCGCACAAGCGCTTCGTGCGGTACGTCTGACACTTATACGTAGGGCGATAAACGGAAGATCACAGCCGGGCCTGAAATTCGCAACAGGCGGCGCCGCCGCGCCGGCGCGGCGGTGGGGAGAGGCGTCGGGGTCTGGCTCGGCGGCCGGCGGCCGCTCAGCGCGGCGTGAGGGCGGCGAGGCCCGCGACGTGATGGGCGACCAGGACGGCCGCGTGTGAGCTGGTGGCCGCGGCGAGCATCAGCATCACCCCGAGCAGGACCGCCCACATGGCCACGCGGTCGGGGCGAAACCCCGCCCGCTCGTGGCGCCTGAGCTGGCGATGACGAGCGGCGGCGGAGGGACGGGTGCCGTTGCGGCTGTGGTAGCCCTCCGCGCCCTGGCCCGTGATCGTGACCGTGCGGCGGCCGGGGATCCCGGCACCCTCGAGCGGCCGGCCACCGGGCCGCGGCGCGGACGGGCGGGACCCTTCGTCCCCGTCGTCGGACCGGGTGTAGCGAGCCTCGGTCCAGCCCTCGTCAAAGAAGACCTGCGCCCGGGGCACTCTGCCTGATCGCGGCATTTCACCGTCCTCTTTCGTGTGCTTGCGGGGTTAGCTGACGGGCTCGCGCCGAAAGAGCGGCGCTACGTGCGGGCACGATTAGCCCCAACAACCTGGGTCCCCCGCTTCCTCCTCCACCTGCGGCGGCTGGAGCGGTTTAGGAATTCAGCTTTAGCGGCGGCGATCGTACCAACGGCTTCAGACGACGTGATTCCCGCCGCCCGCTTTTCCCGCAAACCGCGAAAAAAGCCGTGCCGGCGGACCGGCGCTATTCCTTGCCGGCGACCCGCGCGACGAAGTTCGAGACGTTCGTGGCGTCCTTGCCCTGGAGCAGGCCGGCGGGCATCACGCCCTGGCCCAGGCACTGCTCGGGTGAGCTGGAGGGAGCATTCGGCAGGCAACCGTTGTTGATCGTGTGCAGGACGAGCGAGGCCGGAGGCTTGAGCATGTCCAGGTTGGGACCGACCTTGCCGCTCGCGTTGGCGGCGGCGAGGGTGTGGCAGACCGCGCAGTGAACTCCGAACTGCTCACGTCCGCTCTTCTCCCCCGCGGTCAGCTTGAGCCCACCCACCTGGCCGTTGGCGTTGTCGTGGTTGCCGATCAGCAGCGCCGCGGGCAGCGCGATCCCGAAGCCCACCAGGATGATCATGAACACGGTCGTGGCCAACCGGTTGGCCCCGCGTGTCTGCTTCTGGATCGTCGCGCGCGCGCCGCCGAGCCCGCCGCGCGCGGCGACGAAGAACAGGCCGAAGGCGAGCAGGACCCAGAAGGCGACAAATGCGGCGACGGCTAGCACTGCGGTTGCGCACCTTACCGGGGACGACCTCGCGATGGGCTGCTCGGCGTCGGCGCCTGGACCAGCCCCTCCGGCGTCCCAGGCTCATCGTCGGCGCCCGGAGCCAACTCAGCGTCGGCGCCCGGAGCCGAAGCTCATCACCGGCGGGGCGACGGCGCGGAAGTCCTCGGCCTCACCCGCGGCCGCTGCCGCCTTCTGCTCCGCCAGCCCATGACGAACCTGCTCGTCGAGCATCGAGAAATCCTTGATCTCGGCCAATGGCCGATCCGGCGCCTCGATCGAGCCGACCCGATCGACCAGCACGTTGATCGCCCCTCCGGCCGCCGCGAACCGCTCGAGCCTGCCCTCGGCCAGCATCAGCGGCTCGGTCCTCACGGTCAGGCGATGGCGCTCGTAGACCTGAGGGGGGACGATCAGGTTGATCGTCCCGTACTCGTCCTCGAGCAGGATGAACACGATGCCGCTGGCCGTGCCGGGACGCTGGCGCGCGACCACCAGGCCCCCGACCCGGATGCGGCCGCCGTGGCGCTGTCGTTCGAGATCCCGGCTGGTGACGAGGTCTGACGGCAGACGCTCGCGCAACAGCGCGAAGGGGTGGGCGCGGGCGGTGAGCCCGGTGGTGCCGTAGTCGGCGAGCATCTCATCCCAGGCCGAGAGCTCGCGCAGCTCGGGCGGCGCCGGGAGATCGAGCGCCAGCGCCAGCTGGGTTCCGCCCGGGACGCGCCGTCCGGGGGTCATGACCCCCAGCTGCCAGAGCGCCACGCGCCGGGCGGTCCCGGGCCGCTGGCCCGCGCCGACCAGTCCGGCGGCCAGGGAGTCACACGCCCCCGACCAGGCGAGCAGCTCCAGGGCGGAGGCGCCGGAGCCGGCCCGCGAGGCGAGGTCCGACAAGCTTCGAAACCGCCCGCCCGCCTCCCGGGCCGCCACCAGCTCGGACACTTCGTCAGTCCGCACGCCGCGGACGTAGCCGAGCCCGATCCGGACGCGGCCGACCGGCGAACCGGCGAGCTGCGCCTGGCGCCCCGCCAGCTCGACGTCGCACTCCACGCCACTCTCGTTGACGTCCGGCGGGAAGACCTCGACCTCCTTGCGCTGTGCCTCGTGGACGAGTGCGTCGGGCGGATAGAAGCCCATCGGCTGCTCGTTGAGCAGCGAGCACAACAGCTCCGGCGTGTAGTGCACGCGCAGCCAGGTCGACTGGTAGGCGAGCAGGCCGAACGCCGCGCCGTGGGCCTTGGGGAAGCCGAAGCCCGAGAAGCCCTTGACCATCGCGAACACCCGCTCGGCCGTCTCGGCATCGACCCCGTGCTTGCGCTGCGCCCCCGCCACGAAGCGCTCGTGGTAGGCCTGGATCGCCGCCTCCGAGCGCTTGCGGCTCATCGCTCGACGCAGACCCTCGGCCTCACCCACGGTGAACCCGGCGAACGCGATCGCCACCTCGAGCACCTGGTCCTGGAAGATGATCGTGCCCAGCGTCTCGCCCAGCACCGGCTCCAGCGAGGGATGGTCGTAGGGGACCTGAAAGTCGGGGTCGGCGCGGAGTCGCTGGCGACGCTCGATGTAGGGATTGACGGCGCCGCCCTGGATCGGCCCCGGGCGCACGATCGCGACCTGGATCGTGATGTCCCGCAGGTTCTCGGGGCGGGTGCGCCGCAGCGACTGCATCTGCGCCCGGCTCTCGATCTGGAACACCCCGGTCGTGTCGGCGTTCTGGATGCACTCGTAGGTGGCCGGATCGTCATAGGGGATGCGGGACAGATCGATTTGCTCCCCCCGCGTCCGCGCGATCAGCTCGACCGTGCGCTCCACCGCCGAGAGCATCCCCAGCCCCAGCAGGTCGATCTTCAGAAAACCCGCATCGGAGCAGGAGTCCTTGTCCCACTGGACGATCTGACGGCCCTCCATCGCCGCGGGAACGATCGGGCAGCAGTCGATCAGCGGCCGGGTCGCGATGATCATCCCGCCGGAATGCTGGGAGAGATGGCGCGGGAGGCCGTGCGCCTCCTCGGCCAGGCGGGCCAGCCAGGCCCAGCGCCCCGTCAATCCCTGGCGTCCCGCGCTCTGGATGTCCTTGCCCACATCGCGCGCGCTCCATCCCTCGCTTCCCCGCGCCACCCGCTCGATCTCTCCGGGCGGGAGCCCGAGCGCCTTGCCGAGCTCCCGGATCGCCCCCCGGGCGCGGTAGGTGGGGAAGGCGGCCACCAGCGCCGAGCGGTCGTGTCCGTAGCGCTCGTGCACGCGCGGGATCAGCTTCTCGCGGATGTCACGCGGGAAGTCCAGGTCGATGTCGGGCAGCGAGGTGAGCTCGTCGTTGAGAAAGCGCCCGATCAGCAGGTCGTTGGCGATCGGGTCCACGTGCGAGAGCCCCGTCAGGTAGCAGACGATCGAGGAGACACTCGAGCCGCGCCCGCGCCCCGGCGGCAGCAGCGCCCGGGCGCTGTCGGGACCCCGAACCTCGACCGCGACTTCACGTGCGAGCTCGAGCATGTCGTGATGGAGCAGGAAGAACCCGGGCAGGCCGAGCGACTCGATGATCCGCATCTCCTCCTGCAGGCGTACGTGGGCCTGGGCGCGCACGTCCGCCGGCGCGCTCTCGTAGCGCAGCTGCATCCGCGCGTCGCACAGCCCGGCCAGCTTGCGCATCGCCTCCCCGTCCTCGGCGCCCGGATAGCGATAGCCGAGATCACTGCCCAGATCGAACTGCAGCTCGTCGGCCAGCCGCTCGGACTCCGCGACCGCCTCCGGATGCTCGCTGAAGCGCGCCGCCATCGCCGCCGGCGAGGCGAGCACATGGCTGAAGTTCCCTCGCCGTTCCGGCTCGGAGGCATCGAGCGTGGTGTGGAGCCGGACGGCCACCAGGGCGTCCTGCAGCGGCCCGCGCGTGCGGGCATGGGCGTGCACGTTGCCGGTGGCGACGCAGCGGACCTCGAGCCGCCGGGCGAGCTCGCTCAATCGCCGGTTGCGGGCGCGGTCGTCACGCAGGAACGGGCGCTGAAGCTCGATCCGCAGCCGCTCGCTCCCGAACCCCTCCCGCAGCCGCCGCAGCGTCGGCTCGTCGTGCACCCCGCGTAGCGCGCACCCGCTCAGGCACACCAGTCCCTCGGCGTGGTCGAGCACGGATTGCAGTGACGTGAGCGGGGGCGACGGCGGTGCGCCCGGCCGGCCCTCCCGCGTACGCGCGTGCGCCCGCGTCAGGATCCGGCTCAGATTGCACCAGCCTTGGGCGTCCTTGACCAGCAGGGTGAGATGCCGCCCCTCGCGCTCGCGGCCCGCTCGCCATCCCGGCTCGCCTGATCGGGCCGCGCGCGAGTCATCCGGCTCGAGATCGATCTCCGCGCCGTGGATCGGCCGCAGGCCCAGCGCCCGGGCCGAGACGGCGAACTCCATCGACCCCGAGACCGAGTTGTGATCGGTCAGCGCGAGCGCGCCATAGCCCAGCTCGAGCGCGGCCGGCACCAGCTCGTCGGGGAGCGACGCCCCATCGAGGAACGAGAACGCGGAGTGGCAGTGCAGCTCGACGTACGGCATAGAACATATGTTCGCATTTACCCCAGTCGGATGCCGCTACTCGAGCAGGAGCGCGACGATCCTCGCGGCACGATCGACCTCGGGCTCCACACCGAGGCGATCGCGTCGTTGTAGCCCGGGCGGTGTTCCTTGTGCAACACCTTCAACATCTGTATACCTGCATTCCGTGCCAGGAGAGGCGGCTCAGACGGTCATGAGCGACGCAGGGAGCACCACAGCCGCCCTGGCGGTGCGGGACATCACGGTCAGCTTCGGCGGCATCGTGGCCCTCGACCAGGTCTCACTGGAGGTCAGCCGCGGCGAGGTGCTCGGCGTGATCGGCCCCAACGGCGCCGGCAAGACGACCCTCTTCAACGTGATCTGCGGCTTCGTCGCCCCCGCCGCGGGCACGCTGTCATGGCGCGGCGAGACGATGGCGCGGATGCGTCCCCACCGGCTGGCCGAGCTCGGGATCGCGCGGACGCTGCAGGGGGTGGGTCTGTTCGAGCGCCTGACCGTGATCGAGAACGTGATGGCCGGCGCCGAGCACTTCCGGCGCGCGAAGCTGTTCAGCGGACTGCTCGGGCTGCCGCGCTCCGATCACGACGAACGCGCGCTGCGCCAGCGCGCGCTCGCGGCGCTCGGCCGCCTCGACTGCAGCGACATTGCGGATCGGCGGCCCGGCACGCTGCCGCTGGCCTTCCGCAAGCGGGTGGCCCTGGCGCGCGCGCTGGTGGCCGAACCCGAGCTCCTGCTGCTCGACGAGCCGGCCGGGGGACTGGACGCCGGTGAGCTCTCCGAGCTGGCGCGTCTGATCAGCTCACTGGGCAGCGCGATCGCGGTGATGGTGGTCGAGCACCACATGGACTTCGTGACCTCGGTATGCGACCGGATCGTGGTCCTGGACTTCGGACAGGTGATCGCCTCCGGGCCGCCGCCCGCGGTGCGACAGGATCCGCGCGTACTCGAGGCGTATCTGGGCCGGGACGCCGCCGACGCTGAGTCCGCCGGAGAGCCGGATGCCCGCGGCTGAGGCGACGCCGGCGAGGCTCGAGGTCGACCAGCTCGTCACCGAGTACGGCTCCGCTCGCGCCGTCGACCGGGTCTCGCTGGGCGTCGCCGGAGGATCGGTCACGGCCGTGCTGGGCGCCAACGGGGCCGGCAAGACCTCGCTGCTGCGCACCATCTCGGGATTGGTGCGGGCCCGCGCGGGACGGGTCCGCCTGGGTGGAGACGACATCACCGCCATGTCGGTCGAGGACATCGTTCGTCAGGGCCTGGCCCACGTGCCCGAGGGCCGGGGTGTGATCGGCGAGCTGACGGTCGAGGAGAACCTCCGCCTGGGTGGCCTGTGGCGGGGTCGCGCCGCCGCTCCAGCGGCGGAGATGTATGAGCTGTTCCCGCGCCTGGAGGAGCGCCGCAGCCGCCACGCGTCGACGCTGTCAGGAGGGGAGCGTCAGATGCTGTCGATCGGCCGGGCGCTGATGGCGCGGCCCCGTGTGCTGCTACTCGACGAGCCTTCGCTGGGGCTGGCCCCGCTGGTGGTGGCGCAGATCATGGCCCTGATCCGCCGCCTGTGCGACACGCAGGGGCTGGCGGTGCTGCTGGTAGAGCAGAACGCCCGCAGCGCATTGTCGATCGCCGATCGCGGGATCGTGCTGAACCTCGGGCGTGTGGTGGCCGATCAGCCCCCGGAGCAGCTCACCGCCGACGAGCGGCTCCGGCACGCCTACCTGGGGTTCTGAGCGCGTGACCAAGTTCATCGACCTGACGCTGAACGGGATCTCCACCGGGGCGATCTACGCGGCCGTCGCCCTGGCGCTGGTACTGATCTGGCGCGCCACGAGGATCGTCAACTTCGCGCAGGGCGGCATGCTGATGATCACCACGTTCATCGCCTCGAGCGTGATCAATTCCTCGGGCTCCTACTGGCTGGGGTTCCTCGTCGCGCTGGCCAGCGGGCTGGTGCTCGGCGCCGTCGTCGAGCGGATCCTGATCCGGCCGGTCGAGTCCGCGCCGCCGCTCAACGCGGTGATCGTGGCCCTCGGCCTGCTCATCCTGCTCCAGGCCGCGGCAGGCATGATCTGGGGCAACACGCCGCGATCGTTTCCCGCGGCGTTCTCGATCCGCGGCTACGAAGTGGGAGGCACGAGGCTCTTGTTCGCCCCCAACGACACCTTCGTCGTGCTCGTCGTGATCGGGGTGGCGCTGGGACTGGCGCTGCTGTTCCGGGCCACGCCGCTGGGACTGCGTATGCGCGCGGCGGCATTTGAGCCCGAGGTGGCGCGGCTGCTCGGAGTGCGGGTGGGACGCATGTTCACCGTGGGCTGGGCGCTGGCCGCCCTGGTGGGCTCGCTGGCGGGAGTGCTGGTGGCCCCGTCGGTGTTCGTGGGGCCCAACAACTTCGATCCGATCCTGATCTTCGGCTTCACCGCGGCGGTCCTGGGTGGGCTCGACAGCCCCCTCGGCGCCGTGATCGGCGGACTGATCCTCGGGCTCGCCCTGTCCTACGTGTCGGGCTATGAGGGCTCGGCTCTGGTCACGCTGGCGGCCCTGGTGATCCTGGTGCTGGTGCTGATGGTGCGCCCGCGGGGGCTGTTCTCGGTCAGTCAGGGGCGCCGGGTGTGAAAGGCGCGGCCCGGCACCTGCGACTTCCCGACAGCACCCTGGCGCGCTCGCTGCTCTTGCTGGTGGCGGTCGCGGTGGTGTTTGGGGTGGTGAGCGAGTGGGTGGGCGCCTACGAGGACCTGCAGCTGGCCAACGGCGCCTACTACTTCGCCGTCCTGGCCGGGCTCACGGTGCTGATCGGCCTCAACGGTCAGATCTCGCTCGGCCACGGCGGGCTGATGGCGGTGGGGGCCTACACCGTGGCGCTGCTGGTCGGCAATCAGGGTTGGCCGGTGTGGGCCGCGCTGATCGCCGCGGTGATCAGCGCGGCGGCGGTCGGAACCCTGGTCGGGGCGGCGGCGACCCGGCTGCGCGGTCCCTACCTGGCCGGGGTCACGCTGGCCTTCGCGGTGGGTCTGCCGGCGCTGGCGGACAAGTTCCCCGGGACCTTCGGCGGCGAGAACGGGCTCACGATCAACCCGCCGACGCCGCCGGCGGCCCTCGGCTCGAGCTTTCCCCTGGAGCGCTGGGAAGCGTGGATCGCCGGGGCCGGTGCCCTGGTGGTGATGTTCGTGCTGCACAACCTGCTCCGCAGCGGCACCGGCCGCGCGTTTCGCGCCGTGCGCGACGACGAGATCGCCGCCTCCCTGTGCGGCTACCGCGTGGCCGGCGTGCAGACGACGGCGTTCGTCCTCAGTGCGGGCTGTGCCGGTCTCGGGGGTGGGCTGCTGACCGTGGTGCTTCAGCTCGCGCAGCCGGGGGCGTTCCCGCTGCAGCTGTCGCTGTCGCTGCTGACCGGCGTGGTGCTCGGCGGCCTGGGATCCTGGGTCGGGGCGATCTGGGGCGCCGCCGTGCTGGTGCTGCTGCCCGGCTGGGCCAACGACATCGCCAACTCGTTCTCGCTCTCGACGAAGGTGTCAGCGAACCTTCCGCTGGCGATCTACGGCGTCGTGTTGATCGGCGCGATGCTGGTGTGGCCGAGCGGGATCCAGGGTGGTGTCCGTGCCCTGGCCGGCTGGAGCACCCGGCGGCGGACATCCCCGACCCCCCACCTTGATCCGGTCAACCCAACGCAAGGAGGAGAAGGATGAGAGCGCAGCGCCTCAGGTCCCTGCCGACGCTGGCGGCGATCGCGACGGTGATCGTGGCGGTGGCGGGTTGCGGCTCATCGGGCAGCAGCGGCTCGTCGTCGCCCGGAGTCACCGCAAACAGCATCACGTTCGGCACCCACCAGCCACTCACCGGGCCGGCGGCGCCCGGCTACAGCGAGATCGCGCCCGCCTCGCAGGCGTTCTTTGACTACGTCAACGCCCACGGTGGCGTGTTCGGACGCAAGATCCACCTGGTGATCAAGGACGACGCCTACAACCCGACTCAAACCGTGACCGACGTCCACCAGCTGGTGCTGCAGAACAAGGTGTTCGGGATATTCGAGGGGCTGGGGACGCCGACCCACACCAAGGTCGTCGGGTTCCTCAACGCTTCCAAGGTGCCCGACCTGTTCGTGGCCTCGGGATGTCCGTGCTGGGACAACGGGGCCTCCCAGCCCGAGACCTTCGGCTGGCAGCCGAACTACACGATCGAGGGCAAGATCCTCGGCCAGTACCTCAAACAGCACTTCCCCGGCCAGAAGATCGGCGTGCTCTACCAGGACGACGACTTCGGTCAGGGCGGACTGGCGGGGATCAAGGCCGAGGTTCCGGCGTCGAGCATCGTCGCGACCGAGCCCTACCAGTCGGGGACCACGACCCTGGCGCCGCAGGTCACCGCGATCAAGGCGGCCAAGGCCCAGATAATGGTCGACTTCACGGTCCCGATCTACACCGCGATCGCCCAGTTGACGTCGTTCACCCTGGGCTTCAAACCGCAACTGGTGGTCTCCAACGTGGGCATCGACCCCACCACCGTGGGCGCGCTGCTGAAGACGGTGTCCAAGGGCAAGGCCTCGGGCACCGCGCTGATCGAGGGCGCCATCACCGACGGTTACCTGCCGCCGAGCTCGGACGCCAGCAATCCCTGGATCCAGCTGTTCATGAAGGTCCACGCCCAGTACGACGCGAGCGCACCGTTCGACGGCAACGTCGAGTACGGCATGGCCAACGCGTACAGCCTGGTGCAGGCGCTGAAGGCAGCGGGCAAGAACCTGACCCGACAGGCCCTCATCACCGCGATCGAGAAGAACGGGGGAAGCTGGAAGGGCCCCGGCCTGGTCCCGTTCCGCTACTCGACGACCCAGCACGGTGGCTACGCGGGCGCCGAGATGGCCCAGATCAAGGGGGGAAAGATCGTCACGATCGGGTCCCCGCTGATCACCGACCCATCGCCCACCGGGGCGATCACGCCCTACGCGGCAACACAGCTGCCGCCGCCGGCGAGCGGAGTCCCCGGCTCGTGACGTAACCGGCCTCCGGCCCGTCCGGAGCGCAAACCAGCGGCCGTCCCTCGGGGTGCGAGGGGCGGCCGCTCTGGCGTGCGATCGATGCCCCCTTGACAACATTATTAGTCGCTGCTAATTTCGTCCCAGGTTGCTTAGCAGTTACTAATCACTTAGGAGGATCGCATGCAGAAGTTGACGGAATCCCGGCGCCGGGGCTGGACCCTGGCCATCGTCTCGGTCGGTCTGTTCATGGTGGTGCTCGACAACCTGGTCGTGAGCGTGGCGCTGCCCAGCATCCATCGCGATCTCGGCGCATCGATCCAGTCGCTGGAATGGACCGTGAACGCCTACATCCTCTCCTACGCCGTGCTGCTGCTGACCGGCGCAGCGCTGGGCGATCGCTTCGGTCGCAAACGCGTATTCATCGCCGGGCTGTCGCTGTTCACCGTGTCCTCGGCGGCGGCCGCACTGGCGCCGTCGATCGGGCTGCTGATCGGCGCCCGCGCCATTCAGGGGATCGGCGCGGCGATGGTCACGCCGCTGACCATGACCCTGCTGGCCGACGCGTTCCCGCCCGAGCGGCGGGGAATGGCGATCGGCGTATGGTCGGGGATCAGCGGAATCGCGGTCGCGCTCGGTCCGCTGGTCGGCGGCGCGGTGGTTCAGGCCGCCTCGTGGCATTGGATCTTCTGGATCAACGTCCCCATCGGGCTCGTCCTGATCCCGCTCGCGTCGGCGCGTCTGGCCGAGAGCCACGGACCGTCACGCCAGCTTGACCTGCGCGGCCTGGCGCTGGGGTCCAGCGGTCTGTTCGGGATCGTGTTCGGGCTGGTGCGCTCACAGTCGCTCGGCTGGAGCAACGCCGAGGTGCTGGTGTCGCTGCTGGCGGGCGCGCTGCTGGTGGCGGCGTTCATCATCAACGAGCGGCGGACCGCCGATCCGATGCTGCCGATGAGCTTCTTCGCCCAGCGCGGCTTCGCGGTCACCAACGTCGTCTCGCTGGCGATGTACTTCGGGATGTTCGGATCGATCTTCTTCCTCAGCCAGTTCCTGCAGAACGTGCTCGGTAACACGCCCCTCCAGGCCGGCGTGAAGCTGCTGGTGTGGACCGGCGCGACGATGGTCGTCTCGCCGCTGGCGGGCTTCTTCTCAGAGCGCTACGGGAGCCGGCTGTTCATGGTCGCGGGCCTGGGACTGCAGGCGATCGCGCTCGGCTGGCTGGCCACCCTGGCCGGAGTACACCAGAGCTACACCAGCATGCTCGGCCCGTTCATCCTCGGCGGCTCCGGGATGGCGCTGGTGTTCGCGCCGGCCGCCAACGCGGTGCTGTCATCGGTGCGCACCGACCAGGCCGGCCAGGCCTCGGGCGCCACCAACGCGATTCGCGAGCTCGGCGGTGTGCTGGGTGTCTCGGTCCTGGCGACGGTGTTCACCAGCCATGGTGGCTACGGCTCACCGCAGGCGTTCGTGGACGGCCTGGTGCCGGCCATGTGGATCGGCACCGCCGTGCTCGGCGCCGGCGCTCTGATCGCCGCTGCGCTGCCGTTCACCACCCGCGTCAGCACGGGTGAGGAGGCCGTGGGGGAAGCGACGGGCCAGCTCGAGCCGGCCACCGCCGGACCGCTGATGCCGGCGGCGGCCTGAGCTTGCCCTAGGATCGCGGCAGAGAGACACGATGGCCAGCCAACCGGCAACCAGCAGCCACCCCACCCGTCAACGCGTCCCGGCGTCCGAGCGCCGGGACGCGCTGATCGACGCGGCCGTGCACGAGTTCGCCCAGGCGGGGCTGCACGGCACGCCGGTGGACCGGATCGCCCGGCGGGTGGGGGTGGCCCAGCCCTATGTGTTCAGCCTGTTCGGCAGCAAGGTGGAGCTGTTCCTGGCCGCCGTCGATCGCTGCTTTGAACGGGTCAGCGCCCGCTTCACCCAGGCGGCGGCCGACTTCGATCCGGCCATCGCGCTCCCGGACACCGATGTTCTCACGGCGATGGGCAACGCCTATGTCGAGCTGCTTCGCTCAGACCGCGACTACCTGATGCTGCAGCTTCAGTCCTATGCCGCCTGCGAGGACGATCTGATCCGTTCCCGGGTCCGCAGCCGCTACGCGCAGCTGGTCCGACACGCGGAACGCCTCTCGGGTGCCGACCAGGAGCGGATCGACAACTTCTTCCGCTACGGGATGTGGCTCAACGTGGCCGCGGCAATGGGAGTCGACGACCTGTCGGTGGGGTGCGAGTGGGTGCGGGCCGAGCCGGACGCGGCCGGTTAATCGTCCGGCGCGCCGGACGCGTTGAGCGGCCTCGGGAAACCGCGGTAGCCCGTCGTCGGGGATCGACTCCCACACCGCCGCGTAGGCCACGAACTGCCGGGCGCTCGGGCGGATCAGGGGATCGTCGTCAAAGGCGCCGAGCCGCACCCCGATCTGCTCGGGGTCGTCCTGGCCGCGGCTGAACATGGCTGACCCGCAGTCGCCACAGAACCACTTCTCGGCGCCGACCTCGGGCTTCCAGGCGCGCAGGCGATCCTCTCCGCTGACGATGCGAAACGATCCGGGTTCAGCGCGGGCGTTGGCCGATGCGCCTGTTCCGGTGCGGCGCTGGCAGCGGGTGCAATGGCAGTAGATGGCCGAGACCAGCGGCGAGGTCAGCTCGAAGCGCACGGCGCCGCAGTTGCAGCCACCGGTGAGCTGGAAGCTCATCGCCCCACGCCCGGCGCGGCTCCGCGTCGCCACCGACTCACGCCGCCACCCGCTGGGTCAGATCCCGGGCCGGCTCGATCCGCCACCGGTCGGCCACACGGTGCAGCCGATCGTCGAGCGTCCAGCGGTCGGGCAGTTCGTCACCGGAGTGCTGCGGGCTGGCGCCCTTGAGCAGCATCGAGCCGGTGTTGTCGCCGAGCGCGCGGATCTCCTCCACGTCGGCTTCGGTCAGCCTGGACTCCGGCGGTAGAGCGGCCAGCTCGGCACGCTTGGCCTCGACCGTCCTGGCCTGAGGGCCGACCTCCTGGATCAGCGTCGGCGCCACGCAGGCGACGGGGCCGTGGGCGAGGTTCCACTGACACGCCAGCTGGATCATGGTCAGCCCGGCGCGGTCGGCGATCGGCCGCATCGCATCGAGGCGATCGCGGCCGGCCTCGATCCAGCCCGCAGGACGAAACCCGCGGTGGTCGCCCCGGGCGAGCTCCTGACCGGGGACCAGGTCGTCGAAGAACAGGCCGCCGTAATCGACCACGCGCGTGATGACCTTGACGTCGTTGGCGGCGGCGGCGCCGAGGCACAGCTCGCCGGGCCACGGCTCGAGCGGACCGAGGATGATCATGGCCCAGTCGATCAGCGCGCCGTAGCGCTCGAGGCAGTCGATCAGATCGAGCGTGAAGCCGTTGGCGGGGCCGGGGGCGACACCGATCATCCGGGTCAGGCCGGCGTCGCGCAACGCCGCCATCCCCTGCCAGACCGCCTCGCTGGTGTAGCCGACGCGGTCCGGGTTGTGCAGCAGCAGCAGATCGAAGCTGTCCAGACCACAGCGGTCGAGGCTGCGCTCGGTGGCCATCCGCAGGTAGTCGGCGTATCCGCTCTCGCCGCGCAGGGCCGGGTCGGTGAAGCGAGGAAACCCCTTGGCGCCGTTTCGCTCCCCGGTGTAGAAGTCGTGGCCGACGGCGCCGACCACGCACATCTGCCCTCGCCGCACGCCGGCGAGCGCCCGGCCCAGCATGGTGTCCGCCTCGCCGGCGCCGTAGACGTCGGCGGTGACCACGGTGCGGATCGAGTCGTCGGGTCGGACCATGGCCAGGAACCGCTCCTCGTCGATCGGCTCCCCGAAGTGCATGAAGCGCCCGCCGCTCCACGTCCCGACGGCGACCGGTCCCGGATCGATCGGTGGGCTCAGCGCGGTCATCTCGAGCACGCAGTCTAAAACGACGCCTCGGCAAACCGCTAGCGCTGGCGCCACCACCTACCACTCTGGAGGTCGTGGAACACCACCTCGTCGCGCCCGCACGTGGTGACGATCTCCCAGTAGCGCCGCCGCAGCGGCTTCTCGGTCCACCACCGATCCTCGATCAGCCACGACTCGCGCACCGCCTCCACCGCGCGGTCGTCGACGACCAGTGGATGCCCCTCGTCGCCGACCCCGACGCGAACGCGGCGTGGCACCGAGAGACGACGCGGCCCGCTCAATGTCGATCGCCCCTCCGCGGGCTCGAGGCTCCCACCCCCCTCGCCGCCCGCCGGCGCCGCTCGTCCTTAGCTTTACTCACTATCTGCATCTCTATTACTCATCTTTCGTGTAATTCTGCTATCCTCCTCGGGACCATGCGCCAAGCCAGCGGCGACCTCTTCCCCACCGATACTCCGATTCCGGCGAGCCAGATGATCGGCCGTGGGGACGACATACGCGAGGTGGAGACGGCTCTGGTGGGCGGGACCAACCTGATCCTGGCCGGACCAAGGCGAACCGGCAAGACGAGCGTGTGCCAGGCGGCGCTCGGACGGGCCCGGCGGCGCGGTTGCTACACGGTCGGTCTGGACCTGTTCCGGATCTCTGACACGGCCGAGCTCGCGGAGGCGCTCGCGCTGGCGGTGATAGCCAATCGATCCCCGGCCCGGCGTCTGGTTCGCAAGGCGCGTGAGCTCGGTCGGGCGGCTCTGACCGCCGCCCAGTCCGCCGCCGTCCTCAAGCTCCAGGGGCAGTTCGGAGAAGCGATCGAACTGGCGCTCACCCCGGGCTGGGCGGCGCAGGATCCCCAGCGCGCCCTTGACCTGGCGCTCGAGCTGCCCGAGCGGGTCGCCATCGCCGACGGCCGCCGCCTGATCCTGTTCTTCGACGAGTTCCAGGAGCTGGCCAGCGAGCGTCGCCCCTACGGCGACCCGGACCTCGTCACCAAGCGTATGCGCGCCGTCTTCCAGCAGAGCACGAGCGTCAGTTACCTGTTCGCCGGCAGCATCGAGCACGTGATGCGCGACCTGTTCTCCCCCCAGCAGCGGGCCTTCAGCGGCTTTGGTGGTTTTCACGCGTTGCGTCCGATCGCCGCCGAGGACTGGCTGCAGGGTCTGGCGGAGCGCTTCGAGGCCGACGACTGCACGGTGGCGCCGGCCGCGCTGGCACGAATCGTCGAGCTCGGCGCCGGGCATCCGCGCGCGACGATGCGCGTCGCCCAGCAGACCCACCTGGTGTCTGTGCAGCTCGAGCAGCGGCTGATCGACCTCGATCTCGTCCAGCTCGGCTACAACGCCGCGCTCGACGGAGATCTTCCGACGATGGAGCAGACAGTCGAGCAGATCAGGCGGCTGCACAAGAACGCGCTTCAGGTCGCCCGCGCGATCGCGATGGGCCAACCGGCCCCGCGACGGCTCGCTCCGGCGATCCGCGACCGCGTGCTCAAGCTGCTGTTGAGAGCCGGAATCGCCGAGCATGTGGCGCGCGGCGATTGGAGGATCGTCAACCCGCTGTTCCGGGATTACCTGTGCCGGCTCGACCCCATGGGTTGAGCGGCGCTCGCTGACCCCCATGGGTTGAGCGGCGGTGGAATCTCGTCCAGAACGGGATCCGCCTGCTCAGCCAAATTCCACATATATTGTGTAATAGATACCATCGATCGGTGTAATCGAGTGACCGCCGGGTGAGGCCCCTCCTTGCCGTGAGCAGGCGTAGCCAGCCCATGTCATCCCTCGAACGGGGCCAGCACCGCACGTCGTTCGGGCAGGCGCGAATCCGGATCGACCTCGAGCACACGCAGCGCCGCATCGGGTCCGGCAGCGGCACGCGCCTGCCGGATCGCTTCCCGTAGACGGGCGGTACGCAGGGCGGCGGGATCATCGAGCAGCGTCCGCTGGTCGCTCGCCAGCGGTCCAAAGCGCTCCACCGCCAGCCGCAGCGCCTCCGCCGGGGCCGGCATCAGCGCCAAGCGCGGGGCCAGCGCAAGCCGCATCCGGACCGGATCCGCGAGGGCCTCACGGAACACCACCTGCTCTCGCCACGTGCCCCCCTGCTCCACCAGCACGGCGGAGATCACGACAGCTCGCATGGTTCTGCCCCGCCGCTCACGGCGAGCGAGCAGCCGGTCGATCAGCAGGCCCAACCCCCGTTCCAACTGGATCCCCGACGCCGCCTCGGGCAACTCGAGCGACTCACGCAGGATCTCGCTCGCCGGCCGCGGGACGAGCGGGCTGTCACGTCCACTCGCCAACTCGTGGGCGAGCAGACCCAACCTCCCGAAGCGATCAGCCATGGTCGCAGCGGGCAGGTCGGCGAGCTCTCCGAGCGTCTTCACCCCCAGCCGCTCGAGTGCCTCCGGCAGCTCGGCGAGCGTGGACCTGGCCCGCAGCAGGGCGACCGGCAGCGAAGCGAGATACGAGCGCGCTCTGACCTGATCATCGTCGCCGCGCTGACCGTTCCGCCCTCCGGCCACGATCACCGGGCGGCGCACCCGTGCATTGGCCGCGGCCGCGACCGCGGCAAAGCGCGATGGGGCCACTCCGAACCGAGCCGGAAGCCGCAGCGCACGCCGCGCGGCCGACAGCACCCCCTCGATCCCCCCGTGCAGTCGCAGCAGACCGCGAGCATCGAAGCACACCAGGCCGGGGCGCTCGGGCTCGACCGCCGCTCCGACGGACTCGAGCCGCACGAGCAGCCGTTCCCAATGGTCGGCCACACCGGCCGGATCAGGTGGAACCAGCATCAGGCGCGGACAACGGGCCAGTGCCTCACCAAGACGCATCCCGGGATGGACGCCGAACGCCTCAGCGGCGAGCGACACCTCCCCCACCTGCTGGGCCCCGCCCGGCTCCGGAGCAAGCGCAGATGGCTCCCGGAGCAGCTGGGCTCGATCGCCGGCGGCGGTGGTGAGCGCAAAGCGCGGGATGAGAACACAGACGATCATTTGGACGAACGTATGTTCGCATAGTCGCCGGACGTCTCCGCTGATCCTGATCGGCTCGCCGAGCTGCGCCGGTCTCGGCGACCGCCTCTACGCAGGACGGGAAGCGACTACTGCCCGGGCCAATAGCCGGGCACGATCTCCGCATCGCCGGCTCGATGCGCGCCGGTGGCGATGATCTCCAGTCCCTCCGGTCCCGCTTCGAACGCGCGCGTGGACTGCGGCGCAACCCGGATCGCGTCGTGCTTGCGCAGTTCGTGGACATCCTCATCGACGGCCACCCGGCCGCTGCCCTCCAGCACCACGTAGATCTCTTCGTCTATGTGGTGGCGGTGGCCGAAGCTCTGGCGCGCGCCCGGATTGAGCCGATGCAGGCTCAGCCCAATGGTCGAGGCGCCCAGCGCAGAGCGCGCAAACCGCGCCTCCCCGGTGTCGCCGAAGCCAAACCGCGCGGCGGAGTCCTCGAGCTCCTCGAGGTGGACGATCGAGCAACCGGTCGCTCCCACCGGATATCCGAAGCCGCCGAGCGGCTCCACATCGATGCGCTCGAACTTGCTGCGGTCGATCAGCTCGAGCACCGCAGGCATCCGCTCTCGCGCCGCATCGGTCTCCAGCGACGCCTCCAGCGCCTCCTGGCTGTGCCACAGCTCGGTGACCCACACCACATCCGGCTCGCCGGGCGAGCGATTGATCACATATAACTGACACCCGGGGCTGTCCTGGAGTGCGGTGGCGACGTCCAGCAGCTCACGGGCGAGGTCCTCGCCCATGCCGGGCTTGGCGGTCACCCTGACGTAACGTCCGACGCTGCTCACCGTGCCAACCGTATTGGCCTACCCCCGAGCTGTCTTGGAAGAATGCGACACCGGATGACCATCTCGACCGGCCTGACCACGGCCGCACCCACCGAACCCACCGCGACCATCACCTCTGACACGCCGACGGCGACCACCTACGGGATTCTCAATCCCCACGCGGCTCGCACGCAATTCGAGCTGGTCCGCGTCGCCCCCTCGAAGGATCTGGCGCCCGAGGTCGAGCGCCACTGGCTGATCGACTGGGACCTGCGCGGGGCGGCGCCGTTCGAGCAGTGGCTGCTGCCGCATCCGTGCGTGAACCTGGCCTTCGAGGCCAGCCGGGCGGGGGTCTTCGGGGTGCCGAGAAACGCAACGAGCCGCACGATCGACGGCTGCGGCTGGGTGGTGGGGACGAAGTTCCGCCCGGGTGGGTTCTCGGCCTTCTCGACGATCCCGATGGCGGAGCTTCGCGACGCGGCGCTCCCGCTGGCACGAGCGTTCGGGCCGGGCGCTGACAGCCTGGCCGGCGAGGTCGTGGCCCAGCCTGACCGCGCCGCCCGGATCGCGACGGTCGAGGCCTTCCTGCGCGAGCGCAGGGGCGCCCCGGACCCCGCGCGCGGGCTGGTGCTGGCGATCGTCGAGCAGATGCTCAATGCCGCTCCGGACACGCGCATCACCGAAATCGCCCACGACCATGGACTCTCGATCCGCTCGCTGCAGCGGTTGTTCCGTCGTTACGTGGGGGCCAGCCCGAAGTGGGTGCTGAGCCGCTACCGGCTGCAGGAGGCGGTCGAGCGGATCGCGGCGGGAGACTGCGAGGATTTCGGCGCGCTGGCCCAAGATCTGGGCTACTTCGACCAGCCGCACTTCAACCGTGACTTCAGACGGCTGGTGGGCTGCTCTCCGGCGCGCTACGCCCATGCGTGCGCGCAAGCGCGGGCGGCGTAGGCCGGCCCAGCCGGACAGGTGATCAGGATCCCACCCCGGACCGGCCGTGCTGGCGGGCGATCGATGGTTTCGTCCGGCGCTTCGGGCACGATGCCCGACCCGTGTCGGAACAACCTCTGATCCCCGGCGCTCTGCGCGAGTGGCAGCGTCACGCCCTGGCCGAGATGGCCCCGTGGCGGGAGGGCCCGTTCCTGATCTCGGCCGCCCCGGGCGCCGGCAAGACGCGGCCGGCGCTCGAGCACGCTCGTCGGGAACTGGCGGCCGGGACGGTGCGCGCCGTGGTAGTGGCGTGTCCGACCGCGCCGCTGACCCGACAGTGGGCCCGCGCCGCCGATGAGCTCGGCATCGACCTCGCTCCCGACGCGGACTCACCCCGCCCGCCACGCGGCTTTCACGGCGTCTCGGTCACCTACGCGCGGATCGCCAAGGCGCCGGCCCGATGGGCGCGGGCGCTGCCCCGCGGGACGCTGGTGATTGCCGACGAGGCGCACCACCTGGGAGAGGATCTGGCCTGGGGCGAGGCCTTCGCGGCGGCCCTGCGCGCGGCGCCGCGCTGGCTGCTGCTGTCCGGGACCCCGTTCCGCTCCGACGCCACGCCGATTCCGGGCGTTCGCTACGACACCGCCGGTCTGGCCGAGCCCGATGTCTCCTACAGCTACGCCCAAGCCGTCAACGATGGTGTCTGCCGGCCGGTTTGCTTCGTCGCCTACGACGGCACCCTGTCATGGCGCAGCGGCGGGGAGGTGATCGAGTCGAGTTTCGAAACCGTGCTCTCGAGCCGGGAGGCGAGTCGTCGCTACCGGACAGCGATCTCCACGGAGCTGCCGGACGGGCTGCGCCGGATCCTGGGCGAGGCGGACGCCAAGCTTCGCGCCATCCGCGCGGGCGGACACCGTGACGCCGGCGGCCTGGCCATCGCCGCCGACTCCGAGCACGCCCGACGCATCGCCAAGCTCCTGCGCGAGGTGACCGGCCGGTCACCGCTCGTCGTGCTGCACGCCGAGCCGCGCGCCGCGGCGAAGCTGGCCGCGTTCACGCACTCGGTGGACCCGTGGATCGTCGCCGTGAACATGGTCTCGGAGGGGGTCGACATCCCGCGCCTGCGAGTCGGCGTTTATTCGACCGCGGCCAAGACGCCGCTGGTCTTCCGCCAGATCGTCGGCCGCTTCGTGCGCACGCTGCCTGGACGTCCCCTGGAGCCGAGCTGGCTCTACATTCCCGCCGATCCGGTCCTGCGTGATCACGCGTCGACGATCGAACAGGAGCTGCGGCGGGCGCTGCGGGTCGAGCGGGAGGATGAGGGCTTTGACGCGGACCGGCCCGAGCGACGTCAGACCGAACGCTCGGAAGCGCCCCCGTTCGAAGCGCTCAGCGCCGATGTCGCGCCGCAGATGACGCTGTTCGGCTCACCGGCTCCGGCCGCCGGCGCCGGCCTCGGCGCCAGCACCGGCGCCGGCGCGCCCGCATGGCCGCGCGCCGCCACCACGACCCGCAGCACGACCCCCACCCCGGCGGCGACTGATCCGGCGGGCCACCCCCGGCAACCACCCGCGTTCGAACGCCGGGCGCGGCTGCGCGACGAGCGCCACCGGCTCGTGTCGGAGCTGCGGCGCCGGGACGGGACCAGCCATAGAGAGATCAACGCCTGGCTGAACCGCAAGCTCGGCATCTCAAGCGTCGAGCAGGCGACGCTGGCGGACCTGGAGCGCTCGGTGGCGCTGCTGGTCGGCAAGCTGAGCAGCAGGCGCTGACGCTCGCGGCCGATGCTGATCGGTCAACGCGGCGCCCCACGGCGCGAATGCCGGTCCGGCTCACGCCCCGGAGGCGCCGGGCAGCGCCTGGGCCAGGAACGACTTCGCCTTGCTCGCCTGCGCCAGCGGCGTGTAGCCGAACAGATCCTCGACGGAGCGCAGCAGCGAGTAGGGGCCGTATGAAGCCGCGATTGTCTGGCCCTTCTTGGCGTACCGGGAAAGGATCAGGGCTCCGGTGCGGACCGGACCCGAGCCGTGAGCCCCGCCGGCGGCCGGCGGAGCCGACGCAAAGGCGATCATCAGCACCCCATCGCGCTTGTATGCCGCAGATCCGAGGATTTGTGGCACCCAGAGCTTGAGGAACGCGTCCTCGCCGGCCAGGCCGCCGGGCGCCCCGCCCGGACAAGTGGGCACCGCGGCATCCTCGCAGGCGCCCGGGGCGATGAACACGTAGCTGGGAGTTGACGCGACCGTGCGCAGTCCCGACGGCAGCAGGTGCAGATCGACGTCGTCGCTGCTGCAGCCACCGAGGTCGAGCAGCGAGTGAAAGTAGATGAACGGATTGTGGCGGGTGTCGTAATCGCCTCCGGCTCCGGTCAGGGCCGTGCTGTCGACCGCGTTGGAGTTGGGATGCAGGCAATGCGAGCTGCCCATGGTGTCGATGTAGGCCTTCCATCGCTTTCCCGCGGACGTCACCTGGTCGCCGATGGTCAGGGCGGTGTTCGGATAGATGCATCCGCGACCGCGCATCTGGCCGTTCGTTTCGGCCTTGGCCCCCGAGGCGGAACTCCGCGTAGGTGGAGCAGCCGGCTTTGCGTGTCCCCGTTCGGAGCCTGACCGCTGACCATCGCGAGATACTCAGGCAATTCGGCCGACCCCAGCGACCGATAACCGCTCAGCAGCGTGCCCTTGTGGCGTAAGGTGCCGTTCAGGTAGCGCGCCACCGAGTCGTGTCCGAACGCCGCCGGGTAACTGCTAGTCGACAAGGCGATCACGAACACGTGCTTGACCTTGTAGGTGGCCTTGGTCGTGCCACTGGTGCTTGAGCCGGTCGGGCTCGAGTTCGAACCTCCGCTCCCGGTAGGAGTGCCGCTACTGGAGCTCGAGCTGGAGCCTGACGCCGACGAACCCGCGGTCGCATTCGAACTGCCGCCGGTGCCTCCCCCACTGCTGCTGGGGGCGGGGGCCGGAGACGGCGAGGGCGCGCTCGCGACAGTCGCCGGCGGCGTGCTCGCGACAGTCGCCGGCGACGTGTTCGGGGGGGTTGCGTTGACGGTCGTAGTGGCGGAGCCGGCGGCCACCCGTGAGTGCACCACCTGCACCGCGAGGCGACGTTGGTAGGCCGAGATCACGGCGGAAGGTACGCTCTTGCGGCTGGCTGCGGAGCTGATGATCACGCCAGTGGCGAGCACCGAGCAGCCGGCCACGATCACCAACTGCCTCAAGGTCAGGCGGATGGCTCGCAGCCTGGCCATCATGGGTCGCACACCCCGATCACGCCAACCCCAGAGTTTGACCGCATTGCGCGCAGTAGCCGGCGCCGCGCGCGTGGATGGCGCCGCACTGGCCGCAGTGGCCACCCACGCTCGATGCACCGGTCTCCATGAGCAGCTCGAGCTGGCCGAGCTCAGCATCGATGCGCTGGAGCTCGGCGGCCTTCGGTACCAGGACCTCAAGACGGATGTGGGCGCGGATTGCCATCTCGTAGAACAGCCCACCGAGCTCGGACTGCATAACGGCAAACCGCTCTATGAGCCGATCGCGCTGAGCGGTCAGCTCGGCGTCGCTGACCGGCCGCCCGTCGGCATTCGCGGGCGCGGCTGACCCCGAGGATGACTTACGCGGCAACGAGATCATGGCACCGAGACCGAATCCGGAAGCCCCTGCTGGGACTTCACGTAGTTGCCGTTGATCTGCTTGGCGGTCTTGTTGGCGATCTGGCTGCCCTGAGCGAGCTGGCTGGCGCTGGGTTGGAAGCCGACCACCTGGTGCGCATTGCCGTAGGCGCTGTGGGCGACCACGGCGGTCGAGCTCGCCGGCCCCGCCGTCGCTTGGACGGCGATCACCCTTGCCGACGGGAACTTGCGTTTCAGCTTGGCCAGCGCTGCGGTCGCAGTTGCCTTGCTCTTGTACTGACCCGAGTAGATCACCACGGCGCCGGACGGAGGACTGGGGGTGACGTGGAAGCTCGCCGGGGTGATCACACCAACGGCGCTGGCTCCCTTAGCGCTGGCAGCGTGCTCGGCGGCGCTCACGTCGGCCAGGGTGGATCCGGCTTTCGGCAGCGTCTGTAGCTCCACCGCGTAGCCGCGCGTGAGCGTGAAGGTGCTGCTCAGCGTCGCCACCGGGGTGGAGCCGGGCGACGTCGACGCCGCCGCCGTCCCCACGCCGGCGGCACCACCCGCGCTGGCGACGTTCACCACGGTCGGCTTCTGAGAACGCAGCGCCGCGAGCAGATTCGCGTCACCACCACCGGCGGAGCCTCCTGCCATCACGCCGACCGCGACCGCCAGCGGAATCACCGCCAGCATCACCGCGGTACCGAGTCCAAAGGTGCGCCGACCCCGCGCCGGTGTCGCGGGCGAGGACCTCCGAGACGAGCGGGTCCGGCTGGTGGCATCGGCGAGAAATCGGGCGGCTGGATCGTTGGCGTGCCGGCGTCGCGTACCACAGACGACGCAGTAGCGCTGCCGATCCTCGACCGGCGCCCCACACTGGTCGCAGGCTTCGTAGTTGACCTCCGGCGCCGGCGTCTGAGCCGGTGTAGCGAGGATCTGTTCGGCGGTGGTCCCGTCCATTCTGTGTGCTCCTATTGGAAAATGGTTGGTTCGGCACTAAGCCGGATGGCGCTCCATCCCGTACGGCCGAGGAGCCTGAGTCGTACTTCCGTCCTGCAGTCAGCGCAGAGATGGGTCAAGCTCAAGCGGCCCGCCGCCACTACCTTTCCAGCGCCAACCGCGACGGCGTAAACGGGAAACCCGTCCTGGGGGACTGCCGAACCGTTGGTCACGACGACGGTCAAGCTTCGGCTGCGGGTGGTGGACGTCCCGGCCGGGCCCGTGACGGCGATGCGAAGGAGCCCCGCGGGGGTCGGCTCGCCCAACTGCGTGACGCCGACCTCAACAAACGGCCGCGACCCCGGCGCGAGCGGGTGCGTATTGGTGAACACCCAGCTGACCACAGCGCCCGCTCGGATCGAAGCGATGTGAGATTCGAGGTAATCGAGGTTCGCGCCGCGGTTGAGGTAGCGCTTGTGACCATGGCCGTTGATGACCCCCACCGCGATCGGCAGGTCGGTCAGCGGCCGCGTCGACGTGTTGCGTACCTGAGCGACCACGGCGGTGCCCGCCGCGCCGCGAATCAGCGAGAGCCCCACCACCTCGGTATCGGGATTGCGCTGGGTGATGCGCAGCGGTTCCTGGCTGGCGCGGATGCGCGCATCGACGAGCCTTGCGCGCGCCGCGATCTGCTGCGTGGTCACGCAGCCGGACAGCAGTAAGGTGACCGGCACGGTCGCCAGCGCGGCCCGGGCGGCGCTGGTCCAGTTAGCCGAACGCACCGCTCACGTACTCCTTGGTGCGTTGCTCCTGTGGCGCGCCGAAGATCTTCCGAGCGCCCGCGTACTCCACCAGCTCGCCGAGATACATGAATGCCACGTAGTCGGCGACCCGGTAGGCCTGCTGAAGGTTGTGGGTCACGATCACCACCGCCACCTCCTCCCGCAGCTTCACGATCAGGTCCTCGATCAGCTTGGTCGACTGCGGATCAAGGGCAGAGCAGGGCTCGTCGAGCAGCAGCACCTCCGGATTGGCGGCCAGAGCCCGCGCGATGCACAGCCGTTGTTGCTGACCCCCTGACAGCCGCAGTGCCGGATGATCCAGGTTGTCGGCTACCTCGTCCAGCAGGCCGGCCCGCGCCAGCGCGTCCTGTACCGCCCCCCGCACGACGGCGCGCTTGGGGCGGCGAGAGGCTTGCTCACGCAGGACATAGGCGACGTTGTCAAAGACGCTCATCGGGAACGGGTTCGGCTGCTGGAAGACCATCGTCACCCGGCGTCTGAGCGCGGTCTGCTCCATGCTCCCGATGTCAACGCCGTCGAGCGTGATCCGTCCGGTGGACGAAGCGCCCCGGGTCAATTCTGTGAGCCGGTTGAGCGAGCGCAGCAGCGTCGTCTTCCCACATCCAGAAGGCCCGATCAGGGCCAGTACCTCGCCCTGGCGGATTGGTAGCGAGACCGATTCAACTGCGGGCTTGACGCCGTAGAGGACCGAGAGGTCCTGGACCTCCATGCGGTCGATCGCGACCGGAGCGGCCGCCACCCGCCGCGGCAGCCCCACGAAGGCTGGACCCCCTGGGTGGTGACCGTTGCCGTTCCTCTCAGCGATGCCCGCTCCCGGCGGCGCAGCCGGCTGGGCCGGATCCGAGAGGCGCCGGACCGGCGGTGGCTTTCTCAGGTCCACAGTGCGACCTTTGAGCGACGGGCCACAAAGTCGACGCCGAGATTCAGCGTCAGGACGATCAGCATCAGCACGAACGCCGCCGCGTACGCCTTCGACGGCTGATTCCCATCCCCGGTTGGCGCGTTGTAGTAGATGTATCCGGTCAGCGTGTCCCCGGTGCCCTGGAGCGTGCCGAGCAACGGTGTCGAGTTCGCGCTGCTGAAGGTCAGTGTCCCTCCCAACAGCAGCAACACGACCGCGGTGTCTCCGATCACCCGCCCCACGCCGAGTCGCCCCGGTTATCCTCGTCGGCCGAGCTGCCGGGAGCAGCACTCGGCGTGTTGTCGCAATACTTGCGTCTTGCCGACCGCGTACGAGGCCTCACGGACGTGGCCGGGAATCGCCTGAAGTCCCTCACGCACGTTCGCGACGACCATCGGCAGCGCCACCAGCGACAGCATCGCCGCGGCGGCGAAGAACGACTGGCCCAGTACGACACCGTGTGTGGACTGGCTGAAGAAGCCAAGTGCGGGCGTCTCGAACAGGATCGTGCCGAACAGGGCAAGGACCACCGACGGGGTGCCGGCCAGCATCTCGATCGATTGACTCCGCCACCCGAGCCAGCGCCGCAGGTCTCCCGTATTCGCTCAGCCAGACAGCGATCCCCACGCCGGCCGGCAGCGCGATCGCCATCGCCATCGCCGCCATGATCACGGTGCCGAGCAGCGGATCGAGAAAGCCGCCGGTCTGGCTCTCGCTGACCGCGGCGGCTGGATTGGTGACGAGCAAGCTGGGACGCAGGTACCTGATGCCCTCGACCAGGAAGTAGACGACGATGGCGGCCGCGATCGCACAGAACAGCAGCCCCATCAGCCACGCGAAGCCCAGCCCGATCCGATCGGTCAGCCGCCAGGCGGAGCCCGGCTTACCGCCGCGTGACGCCGGGACCATGGGGGGCCGCGGCGACGTGACCAGGCCCGTCGAGGCGGAGGTCACGCCACCACCCCATAGCGCTTCATCGGCTGCTTCGCGGCCCAGCCGATCAGCGACAGCATCACCGCTGAGAACAGGAGCACCGCCGCGATCGCGTACAGAGTGTGCTTCATCGGAGGCGAGCTCAACTGCTCGTGGTCGAAGAGGATCGTCGCCGCCAGCGGGCGTGACGGTTCGAACAGGAAGATCAGACCGTCGGCCGGATTGGGCGCGAAGCCGACACCGCCGGACACCATGCTCAGCATCACGGCTTCGCCCAGCGCCCGGGCGGTCGCCAGCACCGTCCCGGCCACCAGCACCGGGCGCGCGGTGCGCACTCCAACCTTCCAGAACGTCCGCCAACGGTTGACGCCGAGCGCCAGCGAGCCCTCGAGCCAGCGGCGTGGCACCGCTCGCAGTCCGTCGGCGAACACCGCGATCATCACCGGCGAGATCATCACCGTCAGCACCACCACGGACGCGAGCAGGCTCGAGCCGCTCAGCTGGATCGTCGGAGTGACCGAGGCTTTCTCGTGCTCGGTGATCAGGTGGTTGCCTATGTACGGCACCAGGACGAGGACCCCGAGCAGCCCGTAGATCACCGACGGGACGCTGGCGAGCAGGCGCACCACGGGCTCGAGCACGCGTCGGAGCCCGAGCGGAGCGAACTCGACCATGAACACAGCCACCAACAGGGAGCTCACGAAAGCGATCACGACTGCGGCCCCGGTGGTCAGGATCGTGCTCCAGATCAGCGGCCAGGCGTGAAAGGTGTATACGGCAGCCTGGCGGAGATCACCGGAGGTGAAGATCGCCTGGATCTGATCGTCGACCTTGCCGCCACCACCGAACCAGGCGAATCCGTTGTGGGAGAACGATGGCCACCCTTCGTGTAGGACGTATACGAACATCGCCACCAGCAGCGCCACCACGACGCAGACCAACGCGCCGAGGGCAAACTCGGCGCGTTGATCCTGGCTGAATCCGTATGACTCCTCGCGGAGGATGTCGTCGGTCATTCCCGGTGGTGTTGCTCGCTTAGTGCTTATTGAACGCGGGAACGGCTCCGGCGCTGCCGATGATCTGGCCCGCCTTCTTGCTGGTCCGCACCCAGTTGAAGAACTTCTGCACCGCCTGGCTGGGATGGCTGGTCGGCACGACTCCCCAGATGAAGCGGAACAGCGGGTAGCTCTCGTTCTTGATGTTTTGGCGGTTACAGGCGACGCCGTTGAGGCTGATGGTCTTGACGCCGCTGCTCTTGGCGGCGTGGGCGAGCCCGACGTAGCCGATCGCATTGGGATCGCTGTGGACCGCCGTCGCCACCAGACCGTCGGAGGTGACCGGGTGGACGTTCGACGACTGCGTCGCTCCGCCGAGGACCGCCTGCTGGAAGAACGTGTACGAGCCGGCGCTCGAGTTGCGCCCCACCGGGTCGATCGTGGTGGAGAGGTTCGACCCGCCCACCTGGTTCCAAGCCGTATCCACGCCGGTGAAGATGTCCTTCGTGGTCTGGATCGACAGGTCGCTCAGAGCTGTTGCTCGGATTGACGGCGACGCACAGACCGTCGAGAAACAGCTTGAACTGGGTCGTGCCGCTGTCGCTGGGCAGCGGTGGCCGGGTGTTGATCGCGAAGAGGCGACGACCCGCTTGGACGTCCTGGACGCCCGCATTTCCCCCATCGGGGAGGAAGTTGAACTTGACGCCGTGGTGCAGCTTGTTATAGCCGCGGAACAGCACGTTCAGGATCGGCTGCTCCGCACTCGATCCCGACCCGAACAGCGTGCTGGCGTTGGCGACTGCTGGAATGGCAAACGCCGGAATCGCCGCCAAGAGGGCGACGAGGGCCTTGGTCCTCGATTTCAATGTCGTTCCTTTCTTCGTCACGGCGAACCCCCGCGACGTCGGCCGAATCTCCACAATGTCGATCCGATTTGCGGGCAGAGTAGCAGCTTTTCTACATACCTGATGCATTTACTTCTGATTGCCGGAAGAGGCCCGTCCACGGCCCGCGCCCTTGGCCGCGGCCCTGGTCTTGCCGTTGGCCTTGGTCACGTGGACCTTCGGGCACTTGCCGCGCAGACGCAGCCTGAACGGCCCGTCCTCGGCGCCGCTGATATTGGTGACGACGAGGTCGACGATCGCCGACGGCTCCGGCTTGGTCCCGGGCTTGGAGCCGGCGGGAATGTTCGCGCAATACGGATCAGTGGTGTCAATCGAGCCGGTGACGGTGTCCGGGGCCGGCAGCAACCCGCCTGCCCCCGCGTTGCAGTTGATGCCGTTTCCCGGGATCTCTCCCGAGCAACTCAACGCCACTGAGACGGCCACGCCGGTCGGGTCGACCGCGGTCGGCGCGGCCAGGAAATCGTCGAGCACCGCGCCGTCGTTCTGGCCCCGGTTCGCGATCAAGGTGTAGGCGCTGATCGGGGTATCGCAGGCGAAGTTGTAATTGAGCAGATTCGGGTCGTTGGTCGTGGGCTGGACCCGCTTCAGGGTCCCGCCGCAGTGGGTCGTCGACTCCGGCGCGGGGGCGGCCGCCCCGGCCGACTCCGCGAGCCCGCCGCTGAGCAGGAACACCACGAGTGTGGGCACCGCGTAGGCCAGAAGCGCACGGGCGCGCACTTTGCAATGAGACACAGCTAAGACCTCCTGTGGGGTTTGGACGCAGGCCGGCCACACCTGGTGATGGGTCCCACCGGTCAGGCGCCGGCCGGATAAGTCGAGTAGCTTGACAGAATTTGTGAAGTTTGTTGCGTAGTGCCGCGCCGCGGGGAGCGAGATGGACGCGTTCGGGGGCGCCGTATATGCTCGCTCCGTCGCCGAGAGATCAGAGGGGAGAGCCGTGCCAGACCCTGTCCCAACCGCTGCCCGCCTGAGCCGCCACGCCGCCGTGTCGGCGCTGCTTGCCGTAGCCGTCCTGTTGCTGCTCGCCGCCGTCGCGGGCAAAGCCACGGCCGCCACCGGCCCGTACGTATCGCTCGGCGATTCCTACACCGCCGGTCCGCTGGTGCCCAATCCGACCGGCAACCCGATCCTGTGCGGGCGCTCCACCCACAACTACCCCTCCGACGTGTCGGGCACCATCCATCCCTCGAGCTTCACCGACGTGAGCTGCAGCAGCGCCACGACCGCCGACATGACTGCACCGCAGAGCCTGGACAACGGCCTGCAGACCAATCCTCCCCAGTTCAACGCCCTGAGCGCCAGCGACGGGCTGGTGACGCTGGGTATCGGCGGCAACGACGCCGGTCTGATCTCCGTCGCCGAGAAGTGCGCCGAGCTCGACGCCTACTGGCCGTTCGGAACCCGTTGCAAGAACTACTACCAGTCCAGCGGCACCGACACCAACGTCGCCGCGATCAACGCGACCGGCCCGAAGGTCGCCGCCACGATCCAAGGCATCCACTCGCGGGCGCCGCAGGCCAAGGTGCTGGTCGTCGGCTATCCCGACGGCCTGCCGCAGAACGGCTCCACGTGCTATCCCGTGGTTCCGTTGTCCTCCGGGGACGTCAAGTACTTCAACTCGCTCGAGCTGCTCCTGAACCAGGTGATCAAGCAGGCGGCGAGCCGTAACGGCGCCACCTACGTCGACACCTTCACCTCGAGCATCGGCCACGACGCCTGCAAGGCGCCGGGAACGGCCTGGGTCAACGGGATCATCCCCACCTCGCCGGCGTTCCCCCTGCATCCCAACCAGGCCGGCGAGCAGAACATGGCCAACCAGGTTCTGGCGGACCTGTAGCCGTGGCGCCTGACCTCACCGGACTGGCCATCGGCGGCGTTCGCACCCTGCGGGCGTTCGGCCAGCGGATCCCCGGTGCCGGCGGCATCCTGGCGCAGTCGCTGGAGGACTCGGTCAAGGGCAAGAACGTGCTGATCACGGGCGCGTCCTCGGGCATCGGGCGCTCCGCGGCGCTGAAGCTCGGCGAAGCCGGCGGCACGGTATTACTGGTGGCGCGCACCCGCGAGACGCTCGAGGAGGTCGCCGGTGAAGTGGAGGAGCTCGGCGGCGTCGCCCATGTGCACCCGTGCGACCTCTCGGATCCCGATGACGTCGATCGGATGGCGGCGGAGGTGGTGGAGGCCCACGGCCACGTGGACATCCTGGTCAACAACGCCGGCAAGTCGATCCGGCGCTCGGTCAACCGCTCCTATGACCGCTTCCACGACTACCAGCGCACCATGCAGCTCAATTACTTCGCGCCGGTCAAGCTGATCCTCGATCTGCTGCCCGGCATGCGCGAGCGCGGCACGGGGCACATCATCAACATCTCGACCATGGGGCTGCAGGTGAACACGCCCCGGTTCGCCGCCTACCTCGCCTCCAAGGCCGCGCTGGACGCGTTCTCGCGCTCGATCGGGCCGGAGATCATCGGCGACGGCGTGCACGTCACCACCGTCTACATGCCGCTGGTGCGTACCCCGATGATCGCGCCGACCAAGATCTATGACCGCTTCCCCACGCTCAGCCCCGAAGAGGCCGCGGACCTGATCGTCGAGGCGATCCGCAAGCGCCCCAAGCGGGTCACCACGACCCTGGGCAGCCTCGGGCAGCTGACCTACGCGATCGCGCCGGGCGCCCAGGACCTCGTGGTCAACCGCGCCTACCAGCTGTTCCCGGAGGGGGGCGAGAAGCCGGAGGAGCCCGAAAAGCACGACCGGCGCACCGAGGCAGAGCGGCGCGCGTTCGCCCAGGCGACGCGCGGGGTTCACTGGTAACCGGCCGCCCGCACGGCGGGAACGGGCTCCCCCGACCGCCCACGCGCTCCGGCGGCCGACGTCAACCCAGCAGCGCGGCGAACCCGGCGGCGCCGATGTTGCCGCCCGACACCACAACGCCAACGCGCTGCCCCGAGAAGCTGGACCTCGCCAGCCAGGAGCGCCGCCAGGGCGCACGCCCCGCTGGGCTCGGCCACCAGCTTCATCCGCTCGAACAAGACCCGCATCGCATCCACGATCTGCCCGTCGGTGACGGTCACGACCTCGTCGACGAGCGCCTGGATCACCGGCCAGGTCAACTCTCCCGGGGCTGCCGTCTGCTGACCGTCGGCGATCGTTCGCCCCACCTCCACGCTCTCCCGGTGCCCGCTGGCCAGTGAGCGCTTGACGTCGTCGCTGGCGAGCGGCTCCACACCAACGATTCGCGCGTCCGGCGAGAGCGCCCTGATCGCGGTCGCGCACCCCGCCATCAGCCCTCCGCCGCCCACCGGCACGATCACGGCGTCGAGGTCAGGTCCGGCCTGCTCCAGCAGCTCGAGCCCGACCGTGCCGGCGCCGGCCATCACCAGCGGGTTGTCGAATGGATGCACCAGCGTCAGCTCACGCTCCGCGGCCAGCTCGCGGACCAGTAGCTCGCGGTCATCGGCGTAGCGGTCAAAGGTCACCACCTCGGCTCCGTAGCCCTCGGCCGCGGCGCGCTTGAACGCGGGCGCGTCGGCGGGCATCAGGATCACCGCGTGCGTCCCGCACAGGCCGGCGGCGAGCGCCACCGCCTGGGCGTGGTTACCCGAGGAGACTGCGCACACGCCGCGTCCGAGTGCGTCCCGGTGCAATGACGAGATCGCGTTGTACGCGCCGCGGAGCTTGAACGAGCCGCCGCGCTGAAACGCCTCGACCTTGACGCTCACGCTCGCGCCGACCAGCGCGTCGACCGAACGCGAGCACAGCACCGGGGTCCGGTGCACCACTCCGTCGATCCGCGCGGCCGCGCGGTGGATGTCGTCGAGCTCGACCGTCGGCGCCGGGATCAGCGCTTACACCGAGGAGCCGGCGTCACGCATCAACTGTCCGACCGGGACCCCGGCCAGGTGATCGGTTCGCAGCCCGCCGATCAGCTTCGCCAGCAACGGCTGCAGCTCACCCTGGTTCCGGACCGTGAACTCCACCACCTCGCCGGGCCGGAGCTCGCCCAGCGGATCGTCTTGGTCGTTGAGGTGCACCGCACCGGCCACCAGCCGGCCGCCGGCGCCGTGGGCCACCAGCCACTGACCGACGCTGGGTCCGCTGGATGCGTACAGGAAGTGATGGCGGTAGCCCATCGCCGCCATCAGGTGGTGCAGCTCGCCACGCGTCCCGAGCCAGCGGACGAGGCCGCCGGTGGGCAGCCGCGGCAGCGCCTGATCTCCGTAGCCCTGGACGCTGGAGAGCGCCGGGGAGGACGCCTGGTCGAGCGCGAACGAGGCGTGGATGCCATAGGACGCGAGTAACCCGGCCAGCGCCGGGATCTGGCGGCCGGGGGCGTCGACGATGATCCCGACCTCGGGGCGATCGGTGGTGACGGCAGTGACCGGCCGGATGTGCGCGAAATGGGCCACCAGCGAGTACGACGCACCGGTGGTGAGCGTCCAGCTGGCCACCGCGACGGTGGCGGCGAGCGTGGTGGCGGCGCGAGCGGTCCGGACTCGCCACACCGGTAGCGTGCGAGCACGGCGCTCGTCGTTGAGGATCAGCGAAGCGGTTGAGGGCCGGCGTGCGAACGCGGGATCGGGCTCAGGGTGGTGCTCCAGTGCGTACGCGATGGCCGGCTGGAGATCACTCTCGCGGCGGGCAACCTGAGCAAGCTTGAAGCGCTCAAGAGCGGCATTGGAGGCCCGGACGTGGCCGACGCCGAAGCCGTAGGAGACGACCGGGCAGCCGCGGATGATCGCCTCGAGCACGGTCAGGCCCGCGCTGGAGTGCACCAGCACGTCCGCGGCGGCGAGCACGTCGCCCATGCGGTCGGTGAAGCCCATGATCCGCAGCCGCGGCTCGCCGGCGAATCGATGGGCCACGTTGGCCCGCAACTTGTCGTTGCGACCGCACAGGCACAGCACGGTGGCGTCTTCGAACTTCAGCGCGGCGGCGGTGGCTCCCGCCAGGTCGCCCACCCCCCAGCCGCCGCCGGACACCGCGATGACGCGGCCCTCGGCGGGCAGGCGCAGAGCCCGGCGCGCGTCGGCGCGGGAGCGTACGGCCAGGAACGCGGGCGCCGTCGGGGGCTTGGCCCAACGGACGCTGCCGGGACCCGCGATCCGCTCCACCTCCTCGGCCGACTCGGGATGGGTGATGAAATGCAGGTCGATCCCAGGATGGGCCCAGAACTGCAGACCCGCCAGGTCGGTGATCGACGAGTAACAGGGCACGTTCAATCTGCCCTTGCGTCTCAGCTCGCCGAGCACGGCGGTCACACCGGGATAGGTGGAGACGATCAGATCCGGATCGTGGGCGCGGATCAGCCGCATCAGTCCGCGCCGTCCCAGGGCCGTCAGCAGCCGTCGCGCCAGCCAGCGCGTCGGCGCGAAGTACATGAACAGCATGTACTGGAAGTCGAACAGCCACGGCAGGTACTGGAACATGAAGGCCGAGTTCTCGCGCAGCGTCCGGGTCAGGATCGGACCCATCGCCGGAAGTCCGTTGACGATCGAGATCTGAGCGTCGGGGTCCTCGTCCTTGAACTCGCGCGCCACCGCGCGGGCGGGAAGGTCGTGGCCCTCGCCGATATCGGCGGAGATGATCAGGATCTGGCGCGGCTTGGCCTCGGCGTCGGGTTCACCGGCGGGGATGACCGCCGCGTCCTGCTCCTCCTTGGCGACCTGCGCCTGCTCGTGGCGCCAGTCGATATAGCGGCGCACACCCTCGGAGAACGGCGTCGCCGCGCTCCAGTCGAGCTCCTGCTGGGCGCGCGCGCTGGAGACGATCTTGCCGCCGAAGTCACCCGGGCGGGCCGGGGTGTGGACGATCTCGACGTCGCCCATCTGGTCCTTGATCGTCTCGGCGATCTGCTTGATCGTGACCGTCTCGTCACTCGCCAGGTTGTAGACCCGGTTGACGGCCACATCGTTGAGCCCCAGGGCGACACCGTCCGCCAGGTCCTCGACGTAGACGAAGCGCCGTGACTGGCTGCCGTCGCCGGCCAGCGTCAGCGGCTCTCCGGCCAGCGCCTTGTTGACGAACGCGGGGACCACCGCCGCCTCTCGCGCGCGGGGACCATAGGGAATCCCGAACCGCATGATCGTGTAGTCGATCCCGTAGAGCTCCTGATACGCCTTGCAGTACAGCTCGCCGGCCAGCTTGGTGCTGGTGTAGAGGTGGCTGGGCGGCGGCAGCAGCGTGTCCTCGTCGACCTCTTCGGGCTCGCAGTCGGAGTAGACCCAGATCGTGCTGGCGTAGACGATCCGCTTGACGCCCGCGCGGCGCGCCGCCTCGAGCACCGCGACGGTGCCGCGAGCGTTGACGCGCTCGGCGTCCTCGGGCTCGGCGTGGACGTCGTTGACGTCGGCCACAGCGGCGAGGTGGGCCACCGCGTCGCAGCTGTGCAGAGCGCGTTCCAGCGCCTCACGGTCGGTGATCGAGCCCAGCACGGTGTCGACCGGATGAGCCGGATCGGTATGCCATGGCGACGGGCGCAGGTCGTAGATGACGGGCTCATGCCCGCGCGCGCGGAGCTTGTCGACCACGTGCGAGCCGATGAAGCCGGACCCTCCTGTAACCAGAACTCTCATAATCTAGTCGATCGGCCGGTAATACAACGGGACGCAGGAATGGTTTCGCGCCACCCAGTCGCTGTTGGGCAGCTCCACGGCGTGGCCCATGATCCGGTGACACGGCTCGTCGTAGACGCGGCCGGTCGAGCGCTCCAGCCAATCGAACACGATGTACTTGTACAGGCCGGAGACCATGCCCGCGGGGAGTTCCAGGCGGCTCGGGTAGCGGGGGTCCAGCTCGCCCCGCGCGACGTCGTTCTTCCACGCCACGATCTCGGGCAGGCGCTCGATCTGCACCAGACCGAGAGCGGCGGTGAACTCGCTCATCCGGAAGTTCAGCCCGTGGACCTCATGGCTCGGCTTGCCGTAGTTACGGAAGTCCCGCGCGTGGGACACCACCTCGGGACGGCGGGAGACGAGCACGCCGCCCTCTCCGGTGGAGATGGTCTTGGTGGCGTAGAGCGAGTACACGCCGACGTCGCCGTAGGTCCCGGCCTTGCGGCCGTTCCAGCTGGCGCCGTGGGAGTGAGCGCAATCCTCGATCAGAAAGATGTCGTTGGCGGCGCAGTAGTCGGCGATCTGCTGCGTGTCGAAGGCGATGTGGCCGCCGATGTGCACCAGGAACGCAGCGCGGGGCTTGTGCTGCTCGGCTTTGGCTTCGAAATCGGCGAACGACATGCACAGATCCTCGCGATTGCAATCGACGAACTGAACCTCGGCGCCCGCGCGGACCGCCGCCAGCGGGGTCGCCATGAATGTGTTCGACGGGCACAGCACCGTCTCCCCCTGCACGCCGGCAAAGTGCAGTGCGGCGAGCGCACCGCCGGCCCAGCTCGAGACCGCCACCGCGGGCGCCTCGTTCCAGGCCTCCCAGGCCGCCTCGAAGCGCGCGACCATGTCGGCTTCGGACCAGCGCTGGGAATCGAGCACCTCGTCGATCAGCGCGTGCAATCGCGCTCGATCGCGATGGTCAAAACCGATCGCAAACCGCGCGAAGCCCGGGACGCTCTGTTCGGAAGCGGAGGTTGAAGCTGTGGTCATATTTGTGATTGCGCCCAGCGCGCGATCGACTCGCTGCTCGCCGGCCGGCGGCGTCGAAACCTGCGCGCAGACTGTCATCGTGTCAGCCAGCGTGCGCTCTGGCAAGCCTGTCAGACAGGCAGGACGGTACCGACTCTAGCCTGCTCAAGGCGGCCGATGATCAGCTCCAGAGCCGCCACGGTGCGCCGATGGGAGTGCTTGGCACTGTAAAAGTCCGAGTCGTGCAGGAGGATCACATCTCCCGGTAACACTCCGCGCAGCGCGCGCGAGGCGATCCGCCGCGGGGTCGTGAACTTGCGCCAGTCCCTGCCCCAGCGCGACCAGAGCAGCGGCCGGCAATCGAGCATTCGGGCCGCGTGCAGTCCAGCCGGGCTGTAGATCCCGTACGGAGGCCGGTGCCAGCGCGGCCGGTGGCCGATGGCGTCCTCGATCGCCGCCACACCGCGGCGCAGGTCGTCGCGAACCTCCGCGGGGGTCATGCGCAGTTGCAGACCGTGCCGGTAGCCGTGGAGAGCCACGAGATGGCCGGCGGCCATGATCTCGGCGACGAGCGCAGGCCGCTGCCGAACCTGGTCGCCAACCACGAAGAAGGTCGCTCTCGCGCCCGCGCGCGCGAGCACCTCGAGCACCGCCGGCGTTCCCTCCGGGTGCGGTCCGTCGTCGAAGGTCAGCGCCACGCCGGGCCTCCCGGGCAGGGTTCGGGGCAGCCCGAGCCGCTGCGCGGCGCCCGGTCTGACCGGTGCGAGGAGGTGGTCGATCACACGAAGATCATGGCTCAAGCTGCGCTAGAAAGTGACCATGAGCGGCACCAGCGGCGGCCGAGCCTCGTGAAGCCCGATCTCGATCAGTGGCTGCCCGACCCGTCGCTGCGCGTGCATCACAGCCGTGACAGCACTGTCTCGCCCGACGCGCTGTGGGACGCGGCGAGGTCGGTGGCGCTGTCGGACACGGCGCTGCTGGGCCGCCTGGTGCGCTGGCGGATCCCCGGCCTCGCGCGCGACACCACCTTTGACACCCTGTTTCGCGAGCCGCCGTTCAGCGTGCTGGCGGAAGGGGAGCACGCGCTGGTGTCGGGGCTGGTGGGCCGGATCTGGACCCTGCGCCGCGACTACCCCCAGCTCGACTCACCGCAGGCGTTCTGTGACTGGTCTGAGCGCGGCACCGCCCGCGTGCTGCTGGCCAACTGGGCGTTGGAGCGCGAAGACGGGCGATCGTCGCTGGTGTCCGAAGCGCGAGTCCAGGCACTGGGCAGCCAGGGCCGAGTCGGCCTGGCCGCGGTGCGACCGGTCGTGCGGGCATTTCAGAACCTGGTCGGCAGCGAAGGCATCGGCGCCGCGGTCAGACGCGCGGAGCGCCGAGCCCGCAGCGCGCCGGTAAGGCCGGCCGACGGCGGAGACTGACCCACGCGAGGATGAGGATCGCGGCCGTCACCCTGACCGCCTCGGCGGCGCTCGCGCTGGCGGGATGCGGCGGCGGATCGACCGCAACGCATCCCGGCGGGCCTCGCGCCGCCGCGCCGCCCCCATCGGTGGCGGATCCACCCGAGCCGCGGCGCGCCAGCCGGTCCACCTCGAGCTCGAGCTGCCGCTGGTCGGCCTCTCGCCCGCGCCCAAGGTCAGCTACGCGACGGCGGCGGCGCGGCCCGTGCTGCGGGGGTTCGTCACGCCCGCCGGCGCGACCGTGTACATGCAGGGACCCGACGGTGCGCGTACCGCAGTCGATGCCCGCGGCGACGGATCATTCATGGTTCCGGCGGCCCTGACGCCGGGGACCAACTCGTTTCGCTTCACGGCGGCGAGGCTCGGCGCGGGCAGCGCCAGCGCCCAGCTCACCGTCACCTGGATCGGCCGCGGCGCGGCCATGCGGTTACGCCAGATGGCGGCCGATCCGGCCAAGTACATGGCCCCGGCCAGCGCGGGCCTGAACCGCCGGCTCGCGCCGGTGCTCAACCTACCGGCGATCACGGCGCCGGTGCGCAAGATCACCGTGACGTACTCGCTGAACACGATCAAGGCGGCCCCGCCACCGGCCGCCGGGGGCGACGGCCATTGGCTGGGGGGCTTCGAGCTGACCGAGTACTACCCGGCGCTGGAATCGTGGTTCACGGGCCGCGCGGTCCCCACTCCCGGGCTCAGCGGCCTTCACCGGATCGACTGGCTCTACTCGGCGCGCGGGCTGTCGATGGAAGGGGACGGGATCGGGCTCGACGGGAAGCCGTACCACATCGCCGGCCTCGGCAACGGCGGCTGGCTGACCTCCGGCGGCGGTAGCGGCGCCCGGTTCGGCGTCGGCGCCGACGCGCCGTACTGGCGCACCGGGGGCTTCTGGCGGACCGCCGGCGGCACCCTGACCTTCCCCCTGCAGAACGGCGGCTGGTCCGCCGGGGTGGGGGTCCGCTACGTGAGCCCGCCCGCCGGTATCTCGTTCGCCTCGGGGCCGTCACGCCCGCTGTCGTTCCTGCGCAGCGTCGCCGTCGATCCAAGCCTGATCCCCTTCGGCAGCCACATCTTCATCCCCGCCTACGAGGCGGTCAACGGCGGCTGGTTCGAGGCCGACGACACCGGCGGGGCGATCATCGGCCGCCACATCGACGTGTACCGCCCGCCGCCGTCCAATCCGGCTGACCAGGGCAACTTCGCCACCGGGCAACAGGTCTACATAGTTCGCACCCGGTCGGCCCCTGCCCTGAGAACCGGGCGCGACGTGTCGTTTTGTCAACAATTTCGCGTCCCGGTCCGCCTATCGCTCTAACGTCAGCGCGATGACGGCGGATTTCCAGGCCGAGGTGACGGTCCGCTTCGTCCGCTACGCCAACGAGACGCACCGGCTGGGCGGTGCTCGACGCCGCCGCGGCGGACGGCAGCCCGGTCGCCCTGGTCGGCCCTCTGGTCCATCTGGAGGAACGCGAGCGCGTGCGCGTCGTGGGCACCTGGGTGGATGACAGCCGCTACGGGCGCCAGGTCAAGGTCACAGAGGCGCAGCCGCTGCCGCCGAATGATCCCCAGGCGTTGATCGGGTACCTGCGCCGGGTCAAGCATGTCGGCGCCAAGCGCGCCGCCGACCTGGTCACGCGGTTCGGGCCGGCCGACGTGCTGGACGCGATCGACCGTGAGCCGACCGGCGCCTTCGGCCAGGCCGGCCTGCGCGGGCGCCGCGCGGAGGAGGCGGCGCAGTCGTGGCAGATGCTCCGGGTCACGCGGCGGCTGCACCTGCTGCTGGCCCCGCACGGCCTGGCCTATCTGGCCGGACGGATCCACGACCACTACGGCTCCGGCGCCCACGCGATCGTCAGCGAGAACCCCTATGAGCTCACCAGCGTGTTCGGGGTCGGCTTTCTCATCGCTGACCGGATCGCCCGCGCCTCCGCCGCCCCGGGCGCGGAGGGCACTGATGGCCGCCGCGAGCGGGCCGCGATCATGCACGTCCTGGCGGAGTCCGAACGGAGTGGCAACGCCTGCCTCCCGCTCGACGCGGTGCTGGCAAATGCGCGTGAGCTGCTCGGCAGCGAGGTCTCGGAGGACCGCGTGCAGGAGCTCGTCGGCTCCGGTCACGCCGTTCGCGAGCGTGAGTGGATCTACCGGGCCGCCACCGCCGAGCTCGAAGCCGAGCTCGTGACGCGGATCCATGAGCTCGTCGCCGGCGAGCCGAGCGAGCGCCTACGCGAGGCCGGCGGAGCGCCGGTTGCGGCCGCAGACCTGACCGAGGAGCAGGCCAGCGCGCTGAGGGCGGCGCTGAGTCACCGGTTGTCGGTCATCACCGGCGGCCCGGGCACCGGCAAGACCGCATCGATCCGCGCCATCGCCTCCGCCGCGGTCAGCCACGGCGCCCGCGTCCTCCTGGTCGCCCCCACGGGGCGCGCCGCCGTGCGGATGAGCGAGGCCAGCGGGGTGAGGGCGCGAACCGTGCACTCGGCCCTGGGCTGGATTCCCGGCGAGGGACCGACCCACGACGAGCAGGACCCGCTGAGCTGCGAGCTGCTGATCGTCGACGAGACCTCGATGGCCAACCTGGAGCTGCTGGTGACGCTGCTGCGCGCGGTGGGGGCGCACACCCACGTGGTGCTGGTCGGCGACGCCGACCAGCTCGCGCCGGTGGGCGCCGGCAAGCCGTTCGCCGAGCTGGTGGCCTCCGAGCTCGTGCCCACCACGCGTTTGACGCACATCTTCCGCCAGGCCGCCGGCAGCATGATCGTCCAGGGAGCACATGCCATCCGCCGCGGCGAGACGCCGCAGTTCACCCCCACCGAGGACATGCGCCGGGATCTGTTCCTGATCGAACGCTCCTCTCCGCGTGGCCGCGCTGCGGGAGATCGTCTCGCTGGTGTCAGAGCGCCTTCCGGGCCACTACGGGGTTGACCCGGTCCGCGACATCCAGGTGTTCGCGCCCGTCTATCGCGGCGAGCTCGGCATCGACGCGCTCAACGGCGCCCTGCGCGAGGCGCTGAACCCCGACGGGCCGCCGGTGCGCGGCGGCCGGTTGCGGATCGGCGACAAGGTGATGATGACCGGACGCAACCTGCACGAGCTGGGGCTGATGAACGGGACGCTGCTGCGCCTGCTCGACGAGGTCTCCGGCGGCCCCCGGGGCCATCGGGATGACGAGGAAGAGGGTGACGACGCGGCGCTGATCCTCGCCGCCGAGGACACCGTGTTCCGGCTCGCGCCCGAGGAGTCAGACCGTCTGCGCCTGGCCTACGCCTGCTCGGTGCACCGGGGCCAGGGGATCGAGCTGCCGATCGCGGTGATCGTCGCCCATCCCGCCGCCGGCGCGTTCTTCCTGCGCCGCGAGATGCTCTACACCGCGGTCACCCGCGCTCAGATCGCCACGGTGATCGTCGGCACGCGTGAGGTCGTGGCGCGCGCCGCTCGCACGCCCGACACCGGTCGGCGCCACGGCCGCTTGGCCGAGCGCCTCCAGGCCCTGGCTCGCTCCAGCTCGCCTGTCTGACTCGCCGGCGGCCCACGCGGGGCCGCCGGCGCGCCAGTTCACAGCTCAGCGCTGCAGCGCTGGGATGTGGTAGTTCTGCGGCCCGGTCACCACCGCAGGCTGCTTCGGCACTGCAGCCGGCGCGGCCGGTGCGGAGCCGAAGTTGAACATGTCGAACAGATCCCCGACCGCGGGCCGGTCGGTCGGAACGTAGGGATCTGTCCGGGTGGCCACCGGGTTGGGCAGCCGGTCCTCGCTGCGCGAGGACAGCGGGGGCAGCCCCCAGTTGCGCTCGATGAACTTCAGCAGCGACACGTGATCGGTGTACTCATGGCTGATGAAGTCGGGCTTTGCGTACGGCGAGATCACGACCATCGGGACCCGGGTGCCGTCACCGAAGAACGAGACCGGCTGGATGTAGCCGGAGTCGTAGTAACCGCCGCCCTCATCGAAGGTGACGAAGATCGCGGTGTTCTTCCACAGCGACGGATTGTTCTGCACCTCGGTCACGGCGTGGGTCACGAACGCCTCGAACGCCGCCAGGGTCGAGTAGCCGGGATGGCCGTCGTCGTCACCCGGGCTTCAGGAACGACACCGCGGGCAGGGTGCCCGCATTGGCCATCGCGTCGAAGTCCGTGGAGTCGTGCTGGATGTTGGCCCGCAGGGCGGGATTGGTCATGATCGAGCTCGAATACTGCATCGGATCGCAGATCCCGCAGTAGTTCGGGCCCGGGTTGCCGTGGTTGTAGCCCTCGCCGAAGTAGCCCCAGCTGATGCCGTTGGCCGACAGCTCGTCGCCGATCGTCGGCAGCGAATGCTGCGGCGGGACGG
The DNA here is from genome assembly GCA_963744195.1 of uncultured Solirubrobacterales bacterium. Taxonomy (GTDB): domain Bacteria; phylum Actinomycetota; class Thermoleophilia; order Solirubrobacterales; family Solirubrobacteraceae; genus Palsa-465. Next base: position 84,993 of record CAVUSY010000005.1, on the reverse strand, counting down.
TGAACGTGGAGGTGTTGAGGCTCCCGTCGACGTTGTAGCCGGGGTTGTAGTTGTTGAGCAGGTAGTAGTGCCCGGGGGCGCAGTTGCCGTTGTTGAACGTCTCATACGGAAGGCTGCGCAGGTATCCGAGGATGTTGGTCACCCCCGGCGCGGAGGGATCCGAGCAGTTGGAGTAGCTGCCGCCGTTGGTGGTTCCGGACTTGCCGTAGCCGTCCTGGGTGTACCAGTTGTTGGTGCCCGGCTGGGGATTGGGGTTCTCGATCTCGCCGGCCGGCGGTGGCGTCGGCGGTTCCGTTGGCGTTCTGGTAGAAGGCGGCGTCCCCGGTTCCCAGCATGATGTGGTTGGCTCCGGTGCCGCCCATCACCGCCTGGTGGTAGTTGTCGGACATCGAGTAGTGATTGGCCAGGAACTTCAGCACCGGCGCGTCACCCTTGGCCATGTTGTAGTAGCCCATGTCGAGCGCGCCCTGGTTGGTCGACTCGCTGGTGAACGGGCTGGGGCGGCGGGGCGCCGTTGCTGTCACCGGCGGTCTCGTGCACCCAGGTCCACAGATCGTTGCGGCCACCGCGCGACCTCCTGGCACATCTGATAGAAGCGATGGATCGGGTCTCCGACGAAGGCACCGATGAACTCGCAGGTGCCGTTCGACGCATACTGACCGTGTGAGTCGTAGTAAGGGACGTACTTGCGTGATCTGGTAGGGAGCGTTGGCCAGCGCCGGGAACCGCTTGTCGACCGTGTCGGCGGGCTGTCCGTCGCAGGCGCTCGAGACGTATGTCGTGTTTGGCCGCGGCAACGTCGTATAGGCGCCGGTGCGGGTGGGGCTCAGCTGATAGATCTTGGTGTCTGACGCCGTGTTCTGCCTGGCGATCGACGCCTTCGGTCCGGCGGTGCCCGCGGAGGTCACGATGCCCTCCGACAGCAGGTTCTTGATCCTCTGCCCGGGCGGGGGCTGGTAGGTGCCATAGACGTTGTCGAAGGTGTGGTTCTCGCCGATGATCACGACCACGTGCTTGATCGGCGTGGTGGTGCTGACGGCTGACGCGGCCGGCGTCGCCGCCGGCGCGGTGGCCGGGGCGCCGCTGTCGGCGCTGCGCCCGCGCCCCCCGCGGCCACCGCGACCGCTGCGCTGAGCGCCAGCGCCGGCCAGAACCGAGCGCCTGCGGCGCCTGGCCAAAGCAAACATCCTCGCTCCTTTTTCGGCTTGGTGTCCGGCCCGCGGGCACGCTATGCGAGCGTCGCCGCAACGGTGTTGAGGAATGGTGAAGAACCGGCCGCCGGCCGTCGCGCGTCAACGCGGCCGGCGGCCCCGAGCCGCGACAATCTGGTCGCGATGGCCGAATCGGACAAGCCGAGCTTCGCGTCGGCGGGCGGACGGTGGAGATCAGCCACCCCGACAAGGCGCTGTTCACCGACCCCGCGATCACCAAGCTCGACCTCGCGCGCCATTACGAGCACGTGGCCGACGCGATGCTCCCGCACCTGAAAGGGCGTCCACTGGCGTTGCAGGCGTTCCCCAGGGCATCGACCGTCCGGGGTTCTTCATGAAGGCGGTGCCGAAGCACTTCCCGGAGCTGGATCGAGACCGCGAGCGTGCCCAAGCGCGGTGGCACGCTGACCCAGGTTGCTGGCGCAAGATGCGGCCACGCTGGTCTACCTGGCCGCGCAGAACGTGGTCACCCCGCACATCTGGCTCTCGCGCGTCGACCGTCCCCGCGAGCCCGATCGCCTGATTCTGGATCTCGACCCCTCACCCGGGATCGGTTTCGCCGAGGTCCGAGCCGCCGCGCGCGACGCCGGAGATCGCCTGCGCGACGCCGGGCTCGTCCCCTATCTCATGACCACCGGCTCACGCGGGTTGCACGTGGTCTGCCCGATCCGGCGCGGGCCGTCGTTCTCGGACGTGCACGGCTTCGCCCGCGCGCTCGCCGAGGCGATGGTGGAGGCCGATCCCAAGCACCTCACGCTGGAGTGGCACCGCGCGGAACGCGGCGAGCGGATCTACGTTGATGTCAACCGCATCAACTACGCCCAGCACGCCGTCGCCCCCTATGCGGTCAGGCCGAGGCCCCGCGCTCCGGTGGCGATGCCGATCGAGTGGGAGGAGCTCTCCGACAGCCGGCTGGCCCCGGACCGCTGGACGATCCGCGATGCGGCCGACCGGCTGCGCGAGCAGGGCGACCCGTGGCGGCAGCTCAGCCGCCATGCGCGCAAGCTGCCCACCTAGTGGTCTCAGCGCACCTGCAGGTATGTTTGGGCTCCTTGCTGTCCGAGCGCCAACCCAGCTTCGTGCCGCGTGCTCGGCGAGCCGGCCGGCTCCCGCATTGCAGGGCTGACCGGTGAAATGGCGTGAGCGGCTACGCGGTCGATCGACCGCCGCCCTGCCCCTGCCGCCGGTGGAGATGCGGGCCCTGGTGGGCCCGACGGACCCCGAGGCGTTTGACAACCCGACCGGGAAGCCGGTCTTCGAAGGCCTGTCCGATGGCCAGAACGCGAGCGTCCTGGACTTCGGCTGCGGCTGTGGCCGCGTCGCGCGCCAGCTGATCCAGCAGCGCCCGCGGCCGCAGCGCTACCTGGGCCTCGACCTGCACGCGGGCATGGTTCAGTGGTGCAGCGACAACCTCGCTCCCCACGCCCCCGGATTCGAGTTCCGCCACCACGACGTCTTCTACGCGGGCTTCAATCCGACCGGGTCGCAGGAGCTGCATGCCCCGATCCCCGCAGGCGACGGAGAGTTCACGCTCGAGGTCGCGATCTCGGTATTCACCCACCTGACCGAGGTGCAGACGGTGGCCTACCTGGCCGAGCTGGCTCGGGTGATGGCCCCGGATGGTGTGCTCATCAGCACCTGGTTCCTGTTCGACAAACGCGAGTTTCCGATGATGCAGGAGAACCAGAACACGCTGTTCATCAACGAGCATGACGTGCGCAACGCGGTCATCTACGACCGCGACTGGTTGCGCCGTGCCGCGGCGGAGGCTGGGCTGGCCATAGTGCAGGCCACCCCACCGTCGGTACGCGGCTACCACTGGCACCTGCGCATGGCCCGGGCCGACAGCGGGGTGGACGAGGTGGAGCTACCGGACGATTTCGCGCTGCCGGGTCGCCAGCCGCCCCCGCCGCTACCCGCGGATGCGTCCGAGATCGGCGCTCGGCCCCCTGACCGTTAGGTCGGCGGCGGGGAGCCCGTCCAGGCCGGCCGCCCGCAGGATGTCCTTGGCCTTCCAGGGATGCGTGTGCTTGGCCTCGCGCAGCTGCCGCACGGCGAGATCCACGTGCTTGGGGCTCAGGACCAGACGCAGGTAGTCCTCGGCCGCGGCGTAGTCGTGGTGAGCGGGCATCGCCAGCCACTTGACCGCGGCTTGCTCAGTCATCGTCGGGACGATAGTCCCGAGGCGATCTCGCCGCGCGGCGGCGGGCCGGCGGGCGCACCACCGAGCGGATGGCTCGGGGTGGCGCCGCGCCGCAGAATCGCCGCCCCGGCGGCACACGCCACGATCGAGATCAGCGCGGCGCAGAAGATCGCCGAAGCCTGTGCCTGGTCGATCGCGTGCAGCGGCAGACCGAGTGCGATCACGGCGGCCGGCACCCCCATCTGGGCCGACGCGAGCAGGCCGATGGCGGCCGGGGCTCGAATCGCCCGGCTGGCCAGTAGGTGCACCATCAGGGTCAGCGCGACCAGCAGCACCGCCAGCAGCACGGCCCGCCCACTGTGCCCGAGCGCCCGCAGGTCGAGCCGGGAACCGAGCAGGACGAAGAACACGGGAATGAAGAAGCCCTGACCGAGGCCGAGCACCTCATGCGACAGACGTTTGGGACCACCGAGACCGCCGACCACCAGGCCGACCCCGAAACCGGCGATCAGCAGGCTCGCGCCGACCTTGACGGCGAGGTAGGACAGGCCGACCAGCGCGATGATCGCCACCCGCAGGTCTATGGCCCAGCCGCGCTTCCTACCCTGGCGCCGAATCGTCTTCACCCCGGAGGTGTCCCGCAGCCGGAGCCCGCCGACGAACAGCCCGGCGACGCACGCCGCGACGATCAGGGCCCCGATGGCGGCGTGGCCGGCGCGACCCGGCGCCAGCGCCAGCGGTATCGCGAGCGTGGAGAGTACGTCGGCCAGGGAAATCCACGCCATCGCCGCCAGCACCGAAGGTCCGTCGAGGCCGCTCTCCTGGATGACCGGCAGCGCCACCGCGGCCGACGATGACACGATCACGACGGCATAGACGAGCGCCGGCCCCGACCCGGCGAGATGGCAGGCAAACCCCGCGGCCAGCGCCAGGGGGATCGCCACCAGCGCCGCACGCGCGCCCTCACCCAAGGCCGCGCGAAGCCGGCGATCGTGCAGCGGCACGTGCATTCCGACCGTGAACATCAGCGTGGCAAAGCCGAGGTCGTAGAGCAGCGCCAGATCAGCGTTGCCTGCGTGCACGATGTCCAGCAGCGTGCGTCCGAGCACCACCCCCGCGATCAACTGACCGACCACGGCGGGGAGCGCCCCCCGCGTGATCAGCGACAGGGCGGGCCCGAGCAGAGCCGCTGCGCAGATCAGGGCGAGGATCCCGAGGTCGATGCGACAGCTTAGCCCCGACCCCTGAGACGCCGCCGGCGGATCACCCGCTCTGCGACGAACGAGCCGATCAGCGCCGCGCCGAGCGGAATCGCCATCAGCGCGACTACGCCCAGTCCGGCCGTGACGCTGAAGATGAGGATCGCTAGTACCGCCGCCACGACGCAGTCCTCGAGCAGGTCTCGACGCCGGCGCGCGAAGTGCCGCTGACGGCGCCGGCGCTCGATCGTGGCGGCCCGGCGTACGTGACCAGCGTTGCGCGAGCCGGCCGCGGGATTTGGTTCGTGCGCCGCAGCACGGGCACGGGGGAGCGCTTTGCCTGAACTCATGATCGAACCTGCCTGAAGCTTCTGCACCGGAGCGCCGATCGCCTGCCGATCTGAATGAGATTTCTCTCAGTCGCTTCGTGAGCCAGAAGGGACTTGGATCTGCCACGCGAAATCAAAGCCCTGACGTCTGTCCCGCGTCGATGACCGTCCTGCGCGCCGAATGCCTGCCGACACCGCCACCCGCCGCGGGCCTCGCCGCCGATCTCTACCGCCCCGCCTGAGCCCCGGACGTCGCCTGCGGCGGGTCGCCACACTGACGCTGGTCCTGTGCCTGGTGCCGATCGCCGTGTCCTACGGCACGACGATGGCGACGCCGTCCAACTCGAGCTTCACGATTCGCTCGTTCGAATGGCTGCGCGATCACGGCGCCGCCTCGATCTCGTCGCAGATCGAAAGCATCTACTACTCGCTCAACGCGCCCTCCACCGGCGGTCCGGCCCTGCGCAAGCTGCCGCTGAAAGCTCGCGCCGAAGCGGTTGTCCACCCTCAGAACATCGTCCCGCTGATCCATCCCGCGCTTTCCGCCGAGGGCGTGTGGGTGCCCACCGAGACCTGGAGCGGCGCCAGCCCGCCGGTCCAGGTCGCTCAGTTCCGCAGCGACCCCAACTACCCGCAGATGGTCGCCGGCGTGGCGTGGATCGACACCAAGCGCACCACGATCACGCTGAACCCGGGGCGGCTCGAGCCCTCGGTATCGCTGCCCCGCGGGGATATGGAGGTCCCGCCCGGATTGCGCTCGCGGCTGCTGGCCACGTTCAACAGCGGCTTCAAGCTGACTGACTCTCGTGGCGGCTTCGCGCTGGGCGGCGCCACCTACGCCCCGATGCAGCCCGGCATGGCGACGTTCGTGCACTACAGCGATGGACGCGTGGACATCGAGTCGTGGACGGGCGGGACGCGGGTTCCGGCCGGCGTGGACTATGCCCGCCAGAACCTGCCCCTGATCGTCGAGGGCGGCCAACCGAACCCGAACCTGAGTGGCGGTCCGGAGTGGGGCCTGACGCTCGGCAACGCGGTCCGGGTGTGGCGCTCGGGGATCGGCATCGACGCCCGCGGCAACCTGATCTACGCCGCCGCCAACGACCAGACCGTGGGCTCGCTGGCGGCGATCCTGATCCACGCCGGCGCGATCCGAGCGATGCAGCTCGACATCAACTCCTACTGGGTGACGTTCAACTCCTATGCGCGGTCCGGCGCCGGGGAGCCGAGCTCGCTGCTGCCCTCGATGACCCGCCCGGCGACTCGCTACCTGTCGCCGGACGACCGGGACTTCTTCTCGGTGTACCTGCGTTAGCCGCCCTGCTCGGAGTGTGAGCGGCGTAACGTTCACAGCCAGATGCTGATCGCCGTCACCGACCACGCGGCCGAGCGGTTCCGGCAGCGCGTCCGGGGCACGCTGGAGGAGAAGACCGAGATCGCCACCCGCGTTGCGCGCGCCCGGGCGGCGGGACGCGTCGAAGCCGGTGAGCGCGGCACCTTGCTGGTGCGCGACCTCGAGCGCCGTGACCTGGTGTTCGTCTGCCGGCCCGAGCACGACGAGCTCGTGGTCATCACGCTGTGGGAGAGCGGCGATGCACCCGCCGTGCAGAAGCGGTTCACCGATGCGCTGCGCCGCGACGATCATCGCGTCGCCAAGTCGTGACCAAACGGCCCTTTCCGCGCCGGTATCTCGCCTAAACCGCTGCATTTCCGCTCCGGTCCACAAGTGTCCCTCGTGGGCGTCCGATGACATGGCGTGCTGGCCGAGACGGACCTGCGGGGACAGCACCGGCGACAGCGCACCCGTTCCCATCTCCCATACAGGACTGGTCATGCCCGCATCGATCCGCCGTCTGTTCCTCGTCCTCTCCTCCGCCGGGCTGCTGTCTGCGCTTGCCGCGGCGCCCGCCGCCGCCCAGTCCCATCGGGTCTACTGGCCCTCGTGCAACTCCTCCGGAGTCAGCCAGCCGTTTACGACCTGGGGCGATCCGTTCTCCTACGTGCTCGTTCCCGGGGGCGACTTCGAGACCAACGCCTGGAGCCTGGATGACGGCGCCCGCCGCGTCGCCGGCAGCGAGCCGTTCGCGGCCACCGGTAACGCCGGGCTGCGCTCCCTGTCGCTGCCCGCCGGAGCGTCGGCGCAGTCGCCGACGACCTGTGTCGACGCCACCTACCCCACCCTGCGCTTCTTCATCGCCGGCAGCGGGATAGTGCTGGTGGAACTGGTGGACGGCACCGTAGCGCTTCCCGTGGGCGTCGCGGTCGCCGGCGGTGAGTGGGCTCCCTCGAGCGTGATGGTGACGGGCGCAGCGGTGCCCAGCGTTGTGTCCGGGGGCACCGCCCAGGTCTCGCTGCGCTTCACCGCGCTGGCCGGCAAGCCCCGCATCGACGACGTCTTCATCGACCCCTGGAACCGCGGCTGAGCTCAAGGTCGCGGGATCCCCCGCTGCACCCTGCGGGGACACCGTGCGCGAGAGCGGCCGCTGAAATCTCCGATCGCCACGGCGGTCCCGACCGATGCACCTCGACTCATACGAAACACCCGAGGCGGAGAGCCTCCTCAGATCTGCCCAAGACCGGCACCTCGAGTCCGGCCTGGCGCGACGCGTTCTGATCACGGAGGTGACCGCCGCGGCCGCGTTTCTGGCCACCGCCTGCGCCGTCGCGTTGCTCAGCAGTTGGACCCGGCCGCTGTCCATCGCCGTACTCGGGCTGACCGTCACGACATATCTGGTCGCCGCGCGGGTCAGGTTCCCGGTCGGCAGCGCCTGGACGGCCCCCACCCAGCTGGTGTTCGTGCCGATGCTGTTCTTGCTGCCGATGCCGCTGGTACCGGTGATCGTGGCGGCCTGCTCGGTTCTCGATCTCGGGCCCGAATTGGTGCGCGGACGGCTATCGGTCACCCGCATCGCCGCCCGCATCGGCGACAGCTTCTATTCGCTGGGTCCGGTTCTGGTGCTCGTCCTCGCCGGTCGGCAGCGGTTCGCCTGGACGGACCTGCCGCTGCTGGGGCTCGCGTTCTCGGCCCAGCTCGTGCTCGACGCCGCCACCGGACTGGCCCGGACCTGGTTCGCCGAACGCATCAGGCCCAACGAGCAGCCCCAGATGGTCTGGCTCTACCTGACCGACGGATGCTTCTCCTGCGCCGGGCTGGCGGTCACCGCGTCGGCCATCGTCCACCCCGGGCTCCTGGTCCTCACGCTGCCGCTGATCGGCTTGCTGTCGCTGTTCGCCCACGAGCGCAAGGAGCGCCTGGACGGGACGCTGGCCCTGAGCTCCGCCTATCGTGGCGCCGCGAAGCTATTGGGCGATGTGATCGACTCGGTCGACCACTACACCGGCGTCCACACCCGCCAGGTGGTGGAGCTCTCGGTCGAGGTGACCAAGGAGATGCGCCTGGACGCCACGCGCCGGCGCGACGTCGAGTTCGCCGCCATGCTGCACGACGTCGGCAAGATCCGGGTGCCGACGGAGATCATCAACAAACCGGGGAAGCTCGACGAGTCCGAGTGGGAGATCATGCGCCGTCACACGATCGAGGGTGAGTCGATGCTCCGGCAGGTCGGCGGCACGCTGGCGGGGGTAGGGCGCCTGGTCCGTGCTTCGCATGAGCGCTACGACGGCAACGGCTACCCGGACGGTCTGGCCGGCAGCTCGATCCCGATCGAGTCGCGGATCGTCTGCGTATGCGATGCCTACAACGCGATGACCACCGACCGTCCGTACCGTCCGGCCCGGCGCGTGCCGGAGGCGCTGGAGGAACTGCGCCGCTGCGCCGGCAGCCAGTTCGACCCCAAGGTGGTAGCGGCGATCGATCGGGTCCTGACCGTACGCCTTGGCACTGAGCCCGAATTCGCGCAGTCCGTGGCGCCGGAGCTCGGTTCGCCGCCGGCGGCGTCGCTGACGGCGGTCGCGGTCGCGGAGGTGTAAGCCGGCCGAGCGGGACGACCTGTCGGCGCTCCCGCGGGTCGGACGTCAGAGGGAGGTGGGCGCCACCGCGACCGGCGCCACCACGACTTCCGGTGCCGCGCTCAGCCGGCCTGCCGCCAGCCGGTCGACGATCGCCCAGGCCGCGTAGGAGAGCGACCCCACGGTGCCCGTCACCGCCAGCAGCACGCCTGCTGCCGCGGTAGCCGCGACGCCGTTGCTGCCGAGGATCAGCACAGCCGCGGCCGGGCCGATGCTGGGCCCGATCGGGAGCTGTCCGAGCGTGAACATCGCGATCAACAGGGCCATCGCATCGAAGATCGAGACGTTGACACCGATCGCGTGCAGCATCAGCCAGTTGCGCGCCACCTGGGCGCAGACGGCCAGCAGCACGAACACGATCATTCGGCCCCGACCACGATCGCGCACGATGGCCAAGCCGGTCCATAGTCCGGTTCGACGGCTCTCGGAGGTCCGCCGCAGCGCCGCCACCGCGGCGGCGACGGCGAGTACGGCGATCGCGGGCGCCCACCACGGAACGCCGAGCGGCGCGACCAGCGTGAACGAGAAGATCGCCGCGAGCGCGATCTCGACGGTGATGATGGGGACCTCGGCGGCGAGGAGAGCGGGCACGCGCGGGGCCCGTGACGGCGCCACCCGGCGCAGTGAGGCGATTCGCGCCGCCATCCCGACCGAGCCGTTGAGCACGCTGGCCAGATAGCCGACGCCCGCGGCGCGGAACAGCAACCGTCGCCCGACCGTCCCCCCGGCGGCGCGGACGCAGATGTTCCAGGCCTCGCTACGGGCCAGCAGCGCGAAAACCTGGAGCGCGGCCGCCAGCAGCATCAACGAAACCGGAGCGGTGTGGAGCGCCGTGACGAACTGCGCGCGACGCCCGGCGAGCACCGCCCCCAGCCCACCCAGGACCACGAGCGCGCCTACGACGCTCAGTACCGCCCGTCGCCGGAACGACCAGCGGCAGTAAGGAGTTTCGCCGGCCTCAGTGCAGCCAGCGGTAATCGGGTCAAGCTCGAGCGACAAACGGACTCCGCGCCTTTTAGCGGTTTCCGGAGAATCAGATTGGCGCCCGCCACTCATACGTGGCAACGGCACTCGTAAGCGCTCGCGTCAGGCTGGTGCTCCCTCGCTCCAATGTAACAGCGCTCGCATAGGCAGCCGCGGCTACTGGTCTTCCAGCTTGAAACCGATCTTCATCTCGACCTGGAAGTGGGCGATCTCGTCCCCCTCCACATGACCGCGAATGCTGACGACCTCCACCCAATCGATGCCCCGCAGGGTGGCCGCGGCGCGCCTGACACCCGATTTCATCGCTTCAGCGATGCTGTCGGGCGAAGTTCCGGCGATTTCGACGATCTTGTACGTGGCAGAGTCGGTCATCGGGGATGCTCCTGTTCGGTGATGGATGGCGGGGCCTGGCTAGCTCGGTTGCGCCTCTAGGTAGGCCACGGTCTCGGAGGCCACATCGATCCGGGTCTCGCCCGCCGTGAACGTGACCCAGCGGCCACCGGCGCGATCGATCGTAGCCCTGGTCTCCTCGACCGAGCCGTCGATCATGAACTCCTTGCCCGACGTAAGTCCCACTCTGGTATTCGCCATCGCTCTTCCCCTTGACGGCCCGCGCTAGCCGGCCCGACGGCCCGTTGCCGCTCGGAGCACCAGGGCCAGACGCGCGCGCCGCCGTTCGCCATCGGCTTCAAGCACCGCCAGGCGCTCTTGGTTGTATCTGCGCTGGGCCGCGCCGACATCGGGAGGCATCAGGTCGTACACATCCCGGACCGGACGTTCATCATCGCGGGGCACCACGGACAGTATGCTGCCCGCTGCGGTCGTCGCCAACCAACCCTTTTGGCGGCTCCCGCTCTCAGGCCGGCGCGCCGAAATAGCGCGTGAGGTGATCCACCAGGAGCTGGCGGACCGGCAGGCGCCCCGCGGTGGCCGAGAGCAACGCCACCTGATAGCCCGGTGGCGGCGCCACCAATTCGGCCAGCCCGATCGGCGGCCCGTCCCCTCGCAGCCACGATGTCGGGATCGCGCTGATCCCGAGCCCGGCGGCGGCGAGATGCCGGATGGTCCGGGGGTCGCTGGTCTCAAACAGCGGCAGCGGGCTGAAGCCGGCCGCGGCGCACGCTGGCGGCGATCAGCTCGCGCAGGGCCGTCCCCCGCTCGGGCAGGATGACCGGGACACCCCGGAGCGCGTCGATCGTCGCGTGGCCCCGGTGGACGAGCGGATTGTCGGGAGCGCAGACGAGACCCAGCGGTTCCTCCGAGACGACACGGGCCTCCACGCCGGCCGGAAGCCTCGGCTCGTCGCCGTGGACCCCGACGATTCCAACGTCGACCGCGCCCGTGCCGACCAGCTCGACGACTCCCGGCGCGGACGCGTTTCGCAGCGACAGTTGGATGCGGGGATAGGCCCGGTGAAATGAGATCAGCGCCGCGGGGACCGCACCGGAGTCGTACGCCGTGGCCGCCACCCGCGCCATCCCCCGTACTGCACCCAGGTGGTCATCGATGGCGGCGCGGGCACCCGCGACGCGCTGCAGGATCGCCTGCGCATGGTCAAGGAAATCCAGTCCCGCCGGCGTCAGCTCGATGCCCTTGGAGGTCCGGAGCAGAAGCGTGAGGCCGAGCTCCTGCTCAAGACGTCCGATCTGCTGCGACAGGGCCGACTGGGTGATGTACACGTCGTCCGCCGCGCGCCCGAAGTGGCCGTGGCGAACGACCGCGGCAAAGTACTCGAGCTGGCGCAACTCCATCCCCTCGCACCCTACTCAGAGCACCTCGTCGAGCTCCGCCGCCAGCCTCCGCTTGGGGCGGGACCCGACGAGCCTGAGCACGGGTTCGGCGCGGCGGAACACCATCAGGGTCGGCATCGACAGGACCTGGTAGTCGACGGCCGTCCGCTGGTTGGCATCGACGTCGATCTTCACGAACCGGACCCCGGGATGCTCCCGCGCCAGCTCATCCAGGATCGGGTCCATGACCCGGCACGGAGGGCACCAGGCTGCCCAGAAGTCGACGACCACCGGACGCTCTGACTCCAGCACCTCCGCCGTGAAATCGTCGTCCGTCACGGCTGTCACTGCTTCGCTCATGCGCATCTCCAGTTGCGGGTGTGGAGCGCACATGCTGCGCGGACCGCCGGCCCCGAGCAAGTGGAATTGCTAATCGCGGCGTTCAGCGGGCCGCGCTGAACGCCTCGCCGTCCCCGCGCACGGATCGTCAGGTCAGTCGATCGTCAGGCACTCGTCTCCGAGGGCCACCCGATCCCCCGGGTGCAGCTGGCAGCGGCCGATCGGTACATCGTTGACCTTGGTGCCGTTGGTGGACTCGAGGTCCTGGATCACCCACCCGCCGTCTCGGAACAGGAGCCGAGCGTGCCGTCGCGAGACGCTGACATCGGACAGCACCACGTCGCAGGACTCCTGCCGGCCCAGCAGGAGCTCATCCTCTCGGCCGTTCCAGTCCAACGCCAGCAACCGAAAGGGGCCGTCGGGCCCTCCGCCGGCAATCTGCTGGATGGTCCTAGCCGTGGCGGCAAGCGTGTCGGTGATCGCCGTGTACCAGGGGCGCCGCGGCACGCGGCGCGTGAGGTCCCCGATCAACCGCCTCGGGTCGATGAGCTGACTTCCGAACAGCACGTCGAGCCGGTGCACCAGCGTGTTCTCACTCAACAGCCCGTCCGCGTAGGCCGTGTTCAGGGCTCTGGCCAGCTGCTGCCGTAACGTGCCTGGTTGGAGCACCCTGTGAGTGTCGCGCAAACAACCCCAAGTGTCCATCAGTCCCGCCAAGCTGACCCGATCGGAGTCGTCCGCATCATCGCCCGGCTGAACATCGGCGGTCCGGCCATTCAGGCCATCGGCCTGAGCAAGGAGCTCGATGATCGCGGCTATCGCACCACGCTGGTCCGCGGCCGCGAGGAGCCCGATGAGGGCAACATGGACCACCTGGCCGAGGCCCTGGGCGTACGGCCGGTGCGGGTGCCCTCGCTGCGACGCAATCCCGGCGCCCGCGACCTGCTGGCGTTGGCGGCGCTGACCCGGATCCTGCGGCGGGAGCGGCCACAGGTGGTGCATACCCATGCGGCGAAGGGCGGAACGATCGGCCGCATGGCGGCATTGCTCGCCTGTCGGGGCGACGCCCGGCGCGCAGTTCTGGTTCACACCTACCACGGGCACTCGCTGACCGGTTACTTCTCGGGCCGAGCCAACGCCATCTATCTCCGCGTGGAGCGCTTTCTCGGCCGCCACACCACTGTGCTGATCGCCGTCAGCGAGGAAGTGCGCGATGAGCTCGTCGGCCTCGGCGTGGCAGCGGCGGAGAAGTTCGTCGTCGTCGCCCTCGGCTTCGATCTCTCACCCTTCACGGTCTCTGACCCCGAGCGATCGCGCCGGCGTCACACGCTCCGGGCCGAACTCGGCATCGCACCGGAGCGACCGCGTGGTGGCCCTCGTCGCCCGGCTGGTCCCGATCAAGCGAGTCGATCGCTTCCTGCGGATGGCCTGCGCGCTGGCCCACGACCCATCTCTGCGGTTCCTCATCGTCGGCGACGGCGAGCTGCGCGGCCAGCTGCAGTCATCCGCGTCGGCCCGGCGCCTGGGCGACCGTCTGGTCTGGGCCGGGTTTCGCCGGGACATGCCCGCCGTCTGCTTCGCGAGTGACGTGATAGTGCTCACGTCGGATAACGAGGGAACGCCGGTGAGCCTGATCGAGGCTCAAGCAGCGGGGACCCCGGTGGTGAGCACGCGCGTGGGCGGCGTGCCGAGCGTCGTGCGCGAGGGACAGACCGGTTTCGTCGTCGATCCCGAGGATGAACAGGGCCTCGCCGACGCCGTGGCGCGCGTGCTCGCCACCCCCGCCGTGGCGGAGCGAGCAGCGGCGGCAGCAGGCGAGTCAGCGCAGGCGTTCTCGCTCGAGTCGCTGGTCGGCCACATGGACGAGCTCTACCGGCGTCTGCTGGCGCACCACGACATCGGTATCTCGGGGATTGACGGGAAATCGCGAGCGCCGCTAGCGTCGCGACCGTGACGCGACCCCTGCAGCGGCTGGTGCACTCGGTCCCGCGCCCGGCGATAAACGGGTTCAAGCACGGCCTGGGTATGGCTCTGGCGCCCAACCTGAGCGCACTGGCGCACCTGTGGGGGACCGACAAGGCTCCGGGGCAGCATGGCTACACACGACACTACGCGCGCCATCTCCGCCGCCGGAGGCTCTCGGTTCGCTGCGTGCTGGAGATCGGGATCGGCGACGAACGCGATCCCCAGGCGGGAGGCAACTCGCTGCGGATGTGGCGAAATTACTTCCCTCGCGCGACGATCTACGGCATCGATCTGTACGAGAAGTGGTTTGACCATGAGGCCCGCCTCGTTACGCTGACGGCCGATCAATCCGATGCCCACGCCCTCCGTCAAGCCGTTGCCGGGCTGCCCCCGCTTGACCTTGTCGTTGACGACGGCAGTCACGTAGGCTCACACATCATCACCACGTTCGGCGTGCTGTTCCCACTCGTCAGGCCCGGTGGCTACTACGCCATCGAGGACCTGGAGACGTCCTATCTGGCCGACTATGGCGGTGGGCCACCGGGGACGCCCGAGACCGCGGTGGCCCTGGCCAAGTCACTGCTCGATGATGTCAACGCCGGACCGCTGCCGATCGAGGCGATTCACGCTTACACCGGCTTGGTGTTGATTCAGAAAGCCGCGCCGCCGGGCCGTTGATGATGGCCGGACCTGACGGCGCCGCCCGGCGGCCGATTCGATGCGCGCTGCTGACCAACTTCCGCCACGACTGGGCGGCAGCGCTCACACTGGCCTGCGATGACCTGGAGTTCGTCACCCTCAGTCGCCGGCGCCTGCGGCTGGGCGACGCCCCGAACCCATTCGGGCTTGCCGAGGTTGACGCGGCCGACGTGGTCCTGCTGACGAGCTACTGGCACCGATGGCTGACCACGACTCACCCCGACCTCGCCGAGAACACCATGCGGGTGCTGGAGACCAGCGCCGAGACGGTTGTCGGACTGGACGGGACTGACTATTTCGAGCTCGGATTCACGCCACCGGCGCTGGAGAGGGTCACAACGGTGATCAAGTTCCAGGGTGTCTTCCGGGACCGTGACCTGTACAACTACGACGTGGGGCCCTGGCATCCGGGCGCGATCTGGTCACAGAAGACGTCGCCCAAGCAACAGCGTTACCGCGACGAGGATCTGGAGAAGATCCGGCTGTCAGTGCCCTGCTTGCTGCTGGATCTTCCCGGTCCACTGCGCACGGCACGCGAATATGAGGTCGCAGGTACCAGCACCAGCGGCCGCACCATGTCGCGCACCCAGCGGCGCATCCGCAATGTCGCCGAGGAGATGTTCTCGGCCGCGGTCGGGGCGGCACCGATTCGGACCCGCCCGCTCGAGGTGCAGTGCCTGGCCACGCTCACCCACGTTCAGCGTCTCGACGCCCTTCGTCGTCTCGACGGTTTCTCGGGCACGCGCGGGATCGATCGGATTCCGGCCAACGTGGCCGGCATGGAGCAACGTGCCTCGAGTGTCGATTCCGAGCACGCTCGTCGTGCGCTCGTGGCCGAAGCGACCCGGCGCGCGCATCGCCGGCTCGGGAAGGTCCGCTACGCCCGCGATATGTGTCGACACCGCGTCGTCGTAGCCCCCACCGGCTACGGCGAGCTCGGTCAGCGCCACGGCTGGGCGATGCGCGCCGGCGCCGCACTGGTATGCCAGGATCTCCGTCACGTCGAGATGATGTTCTCGCTCCGCGCCGACGAGAATGTCGTCTTCTGCCGGCATGACCTGTCGGACCTGAGACCCCTGGTGCAGGAACTGCTCGACGACGAAGCCTGGAGGCGCCGGATCGCCGGCGAAGGCCGACGGTCCTTTGCCGCCTGGGCCTCCGAATGGCGTTCGCACCTGGATACAGGGATCGCAGCGCACATACGCCGAGGGCTTTGACGGGAATGTCCAGCCGAGCCAGCCCAGTGCTTCGGCGTCTCGCCCACCGGGTCATCGCCGCATCGGTGGTCAGATTCAACCGGAACCCATGGACCAGCGAGATGCTCGAGTTGATGCCGCGCAGCGCAGGCTCGGTCTATAAGCACGATGGTCTTCGCACGGCTCACAACCACACGTTCATGGATGATGCGAGTTTCCGACGCGCATATACCCGCGCCGTGCAGGCCGCCGGATGGGACTACGAGATCTACTGGCGGGTCCACGTAATCCTGTGGGCCGCCGCCACCGCTCAGGCGATCCCTGGAGCTTTCGTCGAATGCGGGACGGGTCGCGGCTTCATGGCGTCCGCCATCTGCGAACACCTGGGTTGGGGCGAGCGGCCGTTTTACCTGTTCGACACGTTTGAACCGGGGTCGGTGAGGATCGGCTCGACCCGACGCCACGCTACGGCGTCGCCGTATTACGCCGACGGTCCCGACGGGCGTTCGAGAGAACTTTCGGGAGTGGACCGGCGTTCGTCTGGTCGTCGGCGCCGTCCCTGACAGCCTCGATCAGGTCGAGGTCGGCCCGGTGGCGTTCCTTCATATCGATCTGAACGACCCGGCTCCGGAAGCGGCGGCGCTCCGGCACTTCTGGCCGCTCCTCGCCCCGGGAGCGGTGGTGATTCTGGACGATTACGCCTACCAGGGCTTCGACGCCTCGCATCGCTCCGCCGATCGCGTGGCCTTCGACCTCGGAGTCTCGATTCTCGCCCTTCCCACCGGACAGGGACTGACGATCAAGCCTCCCAGGGCTCCGGCCGCCTGACCGGGCGGTCATCGCTGTCGCGCCGCCGGCACAGGCCGAACTTCAGGCCACTCGGCGCCGGGCGTCCGAAAAACGCCCCAATTCGATCAAGCCAAAGCTCCATGTGGCCGATAGGGGTGCGAACGAACGGTCTCACGAACTCACGATGATCCGACCCTCATTTCGACTAACGCGTCGCTCTAAACCTCCGGTGGCGTCACTGACGAACGCGACCACGGCTGGAGCAAGATGCGACTTGAACACGACGATTTCGTAGCGGGATGGGGCACACCCCAGTCCGGTACGCCGAATGAACCCCGGATCGCGGCCGTTCTCAACGGGCGCCCGCAACGCGACGAGCCGCGCCGCCGTTTCCTCATCACCGGCGGCGCCGGCTTCATCGGCTCGCACCTCGCCGAACTGCTGCTGGCCCGTGGACACAGCGTGCATGTGCTCGATGACCTCTCCACCGGGTCGATCGAGAACATCAGACACTTGAAGCTCGAGCGCAAGTTCGCGTACACGATCGGATCCTGCACGGATAGCCCGCTCGTGGCCGAACTGGTTGACGGGGCCGACGCGGTCTACCACCTTGCCGCCGCCGTCGGCGTGCAGCTCGTCGTGGAGAGTCCGGTGCGAACCATCGAGACCAACGTGCACTGCACCGAAGTGGTCCTTTCCCACGCGGTCAAGAAACGTCGGCCGGTGTTGATCGCCTCCACCAGCGAGGTCTACGGCAAATCGGCGGTGCTGCCGTACCGTGAGACGGGCGACCTCGTTCTCGGCGCCACGACGACGGGGCGGTGGTCCTACGCCTGCTCTAAGGCGATCGACGAGTTCCTCGCCCTCGCCTACTTCCGGGAGCGGCGCCTGCCAACCATGATCGTCCGGCTGTTCAACACCGTCGGGCCGCGGCAGACCGGTCGCTACGGGATGGTGGTCCCCACGCTGGTCAGCCAGGCGGTGGCCGAGCGGCCACTGACGGTTTTCGGCGACGGAACGCAGCGGCGGTGCTTCTGCCATGTCGACGACGTGGTCGTCGCCCTGGCCGACCTCATGAAACGCGATGACCTCTTCGGCGAGGTGTTCAACATCGGTTCAACCGAGGAGGTGACGATCCTCGATCTCGCGCAGCGGGTCAAGGCGCTGACCGCATCGAGGTCCGAGATCGTAGCGATCCCGTACGCCGAGGCCTACGAGGAGGGCTTTGAGGACATGGCGCGGCGAGTTCCGGATACGTCGAAGATCCAGGCTGCGATCGGCTGGCAGCCAGCTCGTAACCTGGGCGAGATCCTGGCCGACGTGGTGGCCCAGGAGCGGTCGGCGGCTGTCCCCCAATGGGTCGGGCAAGCCGCATGAGGGTGCTCGTCACCGGAGGCGCCGGATTCATCGGCTCGCATCTGGCGGGACGTCTCGCTGAGCTTGGCCACGACGTGCGCATCCTCGACAACTTCTCGACCGGCCGACGATCCAACCTCGACACGCTCGCGGCCGATGTCGACATCATCGAAGGTGACATACAGAGCTACGAGCGAGCCTCCCGGGCGGTGCACGACCGCGAGATCGTGTTCCATCTCGCCGCCCTGCCCTCCGTACCCCGATCGGTCCAAGACCCGCTCACGAGCAATGCGTCGAACGTCACCGGTCTGCTCAACGTGATGCTGGCCGCTCGCGACGCCGGAACCCGGCGGGTCGTCTACGCCTCCTCGTCGTCGGTGTACGGCTCCAATCCGACCCTCCCGAAACGGGAGGACATGACGCCTCTCCCGATCTCGCCGTATGCGGTGGCGAAGCTTGCCGGCGAGGGTTACTGCCGCGCGTTCGGTGAGGTCTACGGCCTGCAGACAGTGGCGATCCGCTACTTCAATGTGTTTGGGCCGCGTCAGGATCCGCGCTCGCAATACGCGGCGGTGGTACCCAATTTCATCAGCGCTTTGATCAAGGCCGAACCCCCGGTGATCTACGGAAACGGCGAACAGTCACGCGATTTCACCTACGTTGAGAATGTCGTCAACGCGAACCTCCTGGCGATCGACGCTGAGCGCGCCGCCGGGCACGTGTACAACGTGGCTTGCGGCGACCGCATCACGGTCAACGGGCTCGTCGATGA
The DNA here is from genome assembly GCA_963744195.1 of uncultured Solirubrobacterales bacterium. GTDB lineage: Bacteria > Actinomycetota > Thermoleophilia > Solirubrobacterales > Solirubrobacteraceae > Palsa-465. The sequence continues at coordinate 66,312 of CAVUSY010000005.1, read as the reverse complement.
GCTTCGCGAGCAACTCGGCAGTGAGATCGAGCCGGTTTACCTCGATGGGCGCGCGGGCGACATCCAGCACTCCGTGGCCGACATCTCCGCGGCGCGCCGCGACCTCGGTTACGAGCCAACGGTGCTGCTGCGAGAGGGACTGACTCGCACGATCGAGCACATCCGGCAAGACGTGGCCTCCGACCGCGGCCCTTTGCTGACGTGGTGACCTGGGCGGCAATCCCGCTCACCCTCATCGCGGCCGGCATCGTTTCCGAACGCTGTGCCGTGCTGTCGATGATCGTCGCGCGGCGCGCCGGGCTGGTGGATCACCCCAGCGGCTACAAGGCCCATGCCAGTCCGACTCCCTACCTCGGCGGTGCTGCCGTGCTCGCCGGCGTCCTGCTCACGGTCCTGCCACAGGGGGGCGCCGCCGACCGCTTCGCCGCAATCCTCGCGTGTGCGGCGGTACTGTGGCTGATCGGCACGATCGACGACCGGATCAACCTGTCACCTGTGTGGCGCCTGCTCGCAGAGATCGGTGTCGGGGTGATCATCTGGTCGACCCACCTCGGGTTCACCGCCTTCGGATCGGATGCGCTGAACCTCGGGGCCACGGTTCTGTGGATCGTTGCGATCGTCAACGCGTTCAATCTGATGGACAACATCGATGGCGCGTGTGCGGTCCTGGCGGCGATCTCTGCCGCGGGTATCGCCGCCGCGGCGATCGCCGGTGGCGACACGACCCTGGGCGCCGTGGCGGTCGCCGTGACGGGAGCCTGCGTGGGATTTCTGCGGCACAATCTGGCCAGGCCCGCCCGCCTCTTTCTGGGCGACGGGGGCAGCATGCCACTCGGGCTACTGGTCGCCGACCTTGGCGTTGGCTCTGGTGCGGAGCCGCGGTTTGGGAGCCGGAGAGCTGTTTGCCTGCGGACTGTTCGCCGGGTTGCCGGTGCTCGATTCGATTCTGGTGGTGATCTCGCGACGACGGCGGCGCGTCAACGTGCTCACCGGGGGCCTGGACCATCTCACCCATCGCCTGCTGCCCAGGCTGGGGACCCCCGGGCGAGTGGTCCTGGCGCTCGGTGCGGTTCAGGCGGCGGTCGTCACGCTCGCCGTGGTGGCGGACCAGATCGGGGCCGGCGCACTGATCGCCACCGGCGGGTCAGCCGTGGCGTTGGGCGCGATCGTGGTATGCCGGCTCGAGTCGCGGGTGGGCGCGCCGGCCTCCGCGACCGGCCCGATGTTGCGGGTATCTGCGCCGAGGATCGCGCCGGAGAGCAGGGCAGGCTAAGCCCATGTGTGGGATCGCCGGTGCCGTTGACTCGGGCGGCCCTGCGCTGAGTTCGGCCATCGATGCTCAGCTGGCCTGCCAGCACCATCGCGGACCGGACGCGGCGGGGGCGTTCGTCCGTGGGCGCGGCGCGGTGGGGCAGACCCGCCTCGCGATCATCGACCTGGAGCTCGGCGATCCTCCGATCATCAGCGAGGACCGTGATCTGGGCGCGGTGCTCAACGGCGAGATCTACAACTTCCGTGAGCTGCGCGAAGAGCTGAGGATGGCCGGCCACCGGTTTGCCACGGGCTGCGACACGGAGGTGATCGTCCATCTCTCCGAGGACCTTCCCGCGGTGGAAGTTGCCCGACGCCTCGATGGGATGTTCGCCTTCGCGGTGTGGGATTCCAGACGTGAGCGCCTGACGCTGGGGCGCGACCGGTTCGGCAAGAAGCCGCTGTATTACTGGCACTCCGACGGGAAACTGGTGTTCGCGAGTGAGATCAAGGGTGTCCTGGCCAACCCGGCGGTCCCGCGATCGCTCGACGAGGCCGCCATCCCCGCCTACCTGACCTTCGGCTACGTGCCGTCGCCCCACACCTTCTTCGCCGGCATCCAGAGCCTGCCCCCCGGACACGTGCTGACGTTCGAACCAGGGCGCGAGCCCGTTGCCGAGCGCTACCACGCGCCGGTGCGGCGCCGCCCGGACCCGAGAGAGCACGAGCCGTCCCTGGATGAAGCGGCCGGGGAGGTCCGCCGCCTGCTCGAGGCGGCGGTCCGGCGGCGATTGGTGGCCGACGTTCCCGTCGGCGCGTTCCTCAGCGGGGGCATCGACTCGAGCGCGGTGGTGGCCATCATGGCTCGGCTCACCGACCGGCCGGTGACGACGTTCACGATTGGCTTCGACGACCGCGAGGGCTACGACGAGCGCCCGTACGCGCGAGCGGTCGCTCAGCGGTTCGGCACCGACCACCACGAGTTCGTGGTGGCGCCTGACGCGGTCGACCTGGTCGAGAAGCTCGTCTGGCATCACGACCAGCCGTTCGGCGACTCCAGCGCCGTGCCCACGTATCTGCTCAACGAGCTGACCCGCGAGCACGTCACGGTGGCGTTGTGCGGCGATGGCGGCGATGAGCTGTTCGCCGGTTATGAGCGCTTCGCCGGAGGTCTCGCGATCAGGCGCTACCAGGCGATCCCGACCCGTCTGCGTTCGCTCGGGCGCACCGCGCTTGACCGCGCCCCCGCGACCGCGGCACGCGGGCGCCTCGGCAACCTGCGGCGATTCGCCGAGGTCGCTGAACTGGGTATGCCGGCGGCGTACCTGCACTGGCTCAGCTTCATCGACGAGCCGACCCGCCGGCGGCTGCTCGAGAACCCCGATCCGCGCGCCCGGACCGACTACGCGGCCATCTGGGACGCGACGGAGGGAGCGCATCAACTCGACCGTCTGCTTGACCTCAACCTCCGCACGTACCTCCTCGACGACCTCCTGGTCAAGGCCGATCGCATGAGCATGGCGCACGGGCTGGAGGTCCGCTCCCCCTTCCTCGATGCCGACCTCGCCGCGTACGCGGTCCAGCTCTCGCCACGGCTAAAGCTCCGAGGTCTGTCGCTCAAGCGCGCCCTCAAGCGCGCGATGCGCGACGAGCTGCCGCCGCAGATCCTGCGGCGCCGCAAGCGCGGCTTCGGCGTACCGCTTGACCGTTGGTTTCGCGAGGACCTCCGCGGCTACCTCGACCACATGCTCGGATCCCCCGGACGCCCGCGTGCGACGGCATCTGCGGGGCGAGCCATCGACGGCCTGATCGCCGAGCACGCCGACGGGCGGCGCAACCGGGGCGGAGCGCTGTGGACGTTGCTGACGCTCGAGGTGTTCCTCCGAAAGCAGGACTGGTGACCGATCGCAGCCGCACCCGCCAGGCCGACGTGTCGGTGACGCTGGTGCTCTACAACTCCGACGATCACCTGCGCGAATGCCTGGGCGCGCTGGCGGGGGACCTGGGCTCCGGGCTGGCCGAACTGGTCGCCGTGGACAACGCATCTCCGGATCAGAGTGCCAGGATCACCGCCGAGGCGGCACCCCAATCGCGATTGATCAGCTCGGCCGTAAACCGTGGCTTCGCCGGCGCCTGTAACCTCGCCTGGCCGGATGTCGGTGGCCGCTACTGGCTGCTGCTCAACCCTGACGTCGTCCTCGATCCAGGCGTACTCCAGGCGCTCGTGCAGTGGATGGACGGGCACCCAGACGTCGGAGCTGCCAGCCCGTGGCTGCGAGACGCCAGCACCGGCGAGCTCTCCTACCCGGGCCGCGCGTTCCCGTCGCTGTCGCGCACGCTGATCGAGTCGCTGCGCCTGCACCGGCTGCTACCGGCGCGCGTGCGCGGAGATCTCCTGCAGGGGGCTTACGTCCGCGCCGGGATGCGCAACACCAGGCGACCGGACTGGGTCCCCGGAGCGGCGATGATGGTTCGCCGCGAGACGGTCGAACACGTCGGGCCGCTGGACGCATCCTTCTTTCTCTACGGAGAGGACCTCGAGTGGTGCTGGCGCATGCGCACTTCGGGCTGGAGGATCGCCACCTGCCCCGAGGCGGTGGCGACGCACCACACCAGCGCCAGCAGCCGCCGGACCTGGCCCGACGATGAGGTCGCCCGACGGATAGCCGCGGGCATCGCGCAGGCGTGCCGAAAGGTGCGAGGCAAGCACTATGCGCGCGCCTATGCCCTGGCCACCTCGCTCGCCCTGAGCCTGGAGGCGTACGCCCCCGGACGCACCCCGGAAGACCGACGGCGCGCCAGCGTGGTGCGACGTGCCTGGTGGCAGACCCTCGGAGAACTTTGATCACCGCCTTGCCATCCGCTTCGGCGCCCGTCGCACCGTCGAACCCAAGCGAGTCCCCACTGGCCAGCGTGATCATCGGCACCTACAACCGCTGTGACGCGCTGGAGCAGACGCTCCTCGCGCTGGCCACGCAGGACCTGCCGCACGATCGCTACGAGGTCCTGGTGGTCGACGACGGATCAACCGACGAGACGGCCCAGATGCTGTCGCGCATTGAGGTCCCGTACGCGCTGCGGGCGCAGCGCCTGCCCGTCAACCGCGGCATATCGGCCGGGCGCAACGCCGGTCTACGCGCGGCCCGGGGGCGGTATCTGATTCTGCTGAGCGACGACCTCCTCGTCGGCGTGAACTTCATCAGCGCTCACGTGCGGACGCTCGAGCGGTTCCCCAACGCTTGGGTGGTGGGCGGGTTCCGCCAGCTCGAGGACCTCACCGTCACACCGTTCGGGCGTTACCTGGATGCCCTGGAGCGGGGCTTTCAAGCCGCGCGGACCGGATCCCCCGTCGCCCCGGGCGTGTTCGAGATGCACGCTCCGACCGCCCGCAACATGTCACTGCCATCCTCCGACATCAGCCGGGTCGGCCTGTTCGACGAGCGGTTTCTCGTCACCTGCGAGGACCAGGACCTGGCGCAGCGAGCGTCAGAGCACGGCGTCCGCTTCCTCTACGACGCCGGCATTCACTGCATTCACAACGACCAGGCGGCGGATCTGCACCGCTACTGCGAGTTCCAGGAGCGGGGAACGACTGACACCGTCCGCCTGTGTCGTAAGTACCCGGTGCTTCACGGGGGCGCCTCGGTGATTGTCGTCAACGGCCCGATCCGGCGCACCGACACGCCGGAGTTGATCGCGCGGAAGCTGCTGAAGTCACTCCTCGCCCGCCCCAGTGCCCTTGGGCCACTGCAGAGACTGGTTGCGGTCGCCGAGCGCGTCGGGGTACCCGATCGGGCGCTGTTCGTCGCCTATCGGGCGATGATCGGGCTGTACACGTTCCGAGGCTGGCGGCGCGGGCTACGGGAGCCCAACGCGGCCGGCTGTGAGGCGGCCTAGGTCCTAATGCGCGCTGCGAAACCCGCGGAAGATGTGGACGCCGACCACGCCCGAGTACAGGCGTCCCATTGCCCGCTCGCCAAGCCCGAGCTTCTCGGCGACGTGCACGGTGCCGTGCAGGAGCGAGATCAGCGGCGGCGTCGCCAGAAGCCGCTTGAACTGCTTCTTGGCGATCATCGCCGGCCGGTCTCCGGCGACCGGGCCGTTGACCCTGGTGAAGGCCTGACTGCGCTCGGCGTCTGGATGCTTGCGAGCGAGCACCGCGATCGTCTGAGCGCTGCGCTCCTCCCGGAGGCAGAACTGCCCGAGCGTGATCGTCTGATCGTTGTGAAGCAGCGCGACCGCGTCGTCGCGGATCAGCTGGCAGCCGGCCGCAGTGGCTCGCATCGAGAACTCGCGGTCCTCTACGCCGGCAAACGGAAACTCCTCGTCGAAGCCTCCGAGCTCCCAGAACAGGCGCCTCGAGATGACCAGGTTGCACGCAGCGAGTGCCTCGACCGCCCAGCGGTCGTGATCGAGTTGCCGCCCGTCCGGGGCACCGCGGAACCGGTGGTCGAGGGCGACGCGATAGCGGCCGAACGGCGTGCGTTGAAGCGCCGCCAGGGTGTCAGCGGCGAACTCCCAGTTGCCGCCGGCCACACAGTCGCCGTACTGCTCACGGGTGTCCAGATGGCGGCGGATGTGAGTGGGTTCGACCACGATGTCGTCATCGAGCAGGATCAGCAGCTCGCCGCTCGCGATCCGGGCCCCGTGGTTGCGCGCGCGCGCCGAGCCGCCGCTGGCCTGCGCCACATAGCGCACCGGTACCGCGGAACTCGCGTAACTGCGGACCTCCGCCTCGGACCCCTCGTCCCCTGCGTTGTCGACGACGATGACCTCGCACAACTCGGGGGGTACTCGACGGCGAGCACGGCGTCCAGCGTCGTCCGCAGCGCATCGGGGCGCCGGAAGGTCGGAATCACGAAGCTGACGCTGGTCGGCATGACTGAATCGTAGGATCTGTTCCGGCATGCCCGGTCCCAGCGCCTATGAGTGGCGGGCATTCAGCGAGTGCAATATGTGCGGGGGCAGTCTCGCCGCTGCGCACACGCTCGGTCGCCGTTGCGGCGAACATCAGGGGTTGCGGCCGGCGCGGCGCCCGGTTGGGGCGTTTGCCACCGTCCAGCGCTGCGCGGGTTGCGGCTTGGTGTTCGCCAATCCGATGCCGGTCCCGCACGACCTGGACAGCCACTACGGGATTCCGCCGGAGGCGTATTGGGAGCCGGCCGATCTGTCGCCGTCCGCCGATTATTTCGCCGACCAGATCCTGCAGTTCCATCAGCTGTATCAGCGAAGGGGTGGCCTCACCGCGCTTGACATCGGGGCCGGGGCGGGTAAGGCGATGGTCAGCCTGGAGGCAGCGGGCTTCACCACTTTCGGGCTGGAACCGTCGGCGAGCTTCCACCACCACGCAGTGTCACGGACCGGGGTCGCCCCCGAGAGGCTCTCACTGGGCCGAATCGAGGACGCCGCATTTGACGACGGTCAGTTTGACCTGGTCACGTTCGGCGCGGTGCTGGAGCACCTTCCCGATCCGGCCGCGGCGATTGAGCGCGCTCTCTCTTGGGCACGAGCCGGCGGGTTGATCCACATCGAGGTCCCTTCCTCCGACTGGCTGATGACGCGGCTGATCGATTTCGCCTACCGGATCCAGAGGCTCGATTACACCTCCCACCTCAGCCCGCTGCACATCCCGTTTCATCTGTTCGAGTTCACGGCCAGGTCATTCGAGCGCCACGCCGCCCGCACCGGCTACGAGCTCGCGCTCTGCCGTCGGCACGTGGCTCAGACGTTCGCCCCGCGGTGGGCCGACACCGTGCTGGTACCGCTCATGCGGGCCACCCACACGGGTCTGCAGCTTGAGGTATGGCTGCGCAAACCGAACTAACCGCGCGCCCGGAAGTGGAAATGATCGGGGTGACCACGAGTCTCCACCTCGAACGCCGCCAGCAGACCTAACACCTCATCGCAGGCGGGTTGTCCGTGGAGCTCTCCTACGATCATTCGCACGCGCTGGAGACCGTGAAACCCGCGCAGGATTGCCCCCTCACCGCCCTCTACGTCGATCTTCATCAGATCGACGTCGGCTATGCCCAGCCGGGTCAGGGCGGTGTCGAGCGCGACTGATTCGACGGTGATGCTCGTCGCGCGGGCTGGGCCGGGCGAGGTCGATGAGAGCCACGACTGCCGCTGGGGATAGAACGCGACGTGTCCGTCGCTCGCGGCGATGGCCCACGGCAGAACCGTGACACCCGGCAGCTGTGCGACGTTCTTAGTCAGGCGCGAGAACGTCTCGGGGTCGGGTTCGAAACCATAGATGCGAGCCCGGGGGTAGGCAGCCCGCCAGCGCAGGATGCTCGCCCCGATGTGGCTGCCAAGATCGACGATCACGCGGGGTGACGCCAGCGCGAGCCCGTCATACTCACCAACCACCAGCACCTCGTTGAGGACGTCGAAATCGCTCGCCGGACCCACCGTCCAGATGACATCGTAAGGAGGTTCACGAAGGCGCACCTCCCGCCGGCGATCACGCAGATAGGGAACTTGGTCGCGGATTGGGGCCAGCAATGCTGCCATCCACAGACGCAATCGCGCCGGCGGCGTCGGCGCCCGTCGCGCCAGCAGCACGGCGAGGCAGAAGCGGTAGCGGATCGTGCCCACCGGGGCTGTGATGAGCCAGCTCCCGAGTGGCCCGGCCCACCCCCGCAGCCGAGCTAGCGGCAAGCGAGCACCCACAGCGCCGGCCACTTGACCGCCGCGTCCCACCGCTCGACCGCCCCGGTCCCGTGACCGAGTCCATCCCACCACGATCCAGGCACGCACAGCCTGGGGATACGGGCGATGACGGCGGCAGCGATGTGCTCGGCCATCCACTTGCGCTCGCGTCGCTGATGCCACACCTCCACCTCGGAAAAGCCGGCTTGCCTTACCAGCTCGACCAAATCCGGAAGCAGGTACTCACGCACGTGGTACGGATTGGGTGGCCGGATAGTGTTCGGCGAGGCGGCGGCGCGGTTTGGGCTCGAGATCAGCATCGGGCCACCGAGTCTCACCACCCGGCGAAGTTCCGCCACGAACCTCCGGTCGTCCTCGATGTGCTCTAGCGTCTCGAAGCTGACGGCGGCGTCGAAGGTGTCATCGTCGAACTCAAGGGGCGGGACCGTCGCCTCGTGAAAATGACCACTGGGCACGCGGGCGGCTGCGATCGCGACCGCTGCCGGGTCGTAGTCGACCCCCACCACGTCGCAGCGGCCGGCCAGCAACGCAGCGCCGTGGCCCGTTCCGCACGCGACGTCAAGGGTACGGCCGGTGACGCGGGAGCTTGCCCATTCGTAGCGCGCCCGATGCTCATCCTCGGTGTGCGTGTGTACGGTTTCGCCGACGTCGATGCGCTCGGGCCAGCGCTCATTCACTTGCAGTAGCTTACCGGCGTCCGTAGGCAGGGCCGGGCGCCGGTATCGTCTAGGTCATAGTAAGCGGCCGACCACAGTTAACCACGGAAGTCGAGCAGTCCCAGGGTGCAGTCGCACTATGGCGAGACGACGATCTGGAAGTGCGGATCGAGCCGGTCAACAGCCGGATCCGTCTTGACAACATTGCCGCCATGCTCCCGGTGGTCAGGGTTCTCGCGGTCCGTGACTTCAAGGCGAAGTTCAAGCAGTCGTTGCTGGGTCCCATCTGGATCTTCCTGCAGCCGATGGCGCTGCTCGCTGCGTTCCTGGTCGGATTCCACTCCGTGGCGAACATCGGAACGGCCGGGATCCCGTACGTCGTCTTCGTGCTCGTCGCGCTAGGAGCGTGGACCTACTTCCAGGCCTCGCTGAGCATGGGGGCAGTCAGCCTCGTCACCAATTCACAGTTGCTGCAGCGAACCGCGTGCCCGCGGTTCGCGTTCCCGATCGCCTCGCTGATCGCCAACCTGCCTTCGGCGGCAGTACCGCTCGTGGCAGGCCTCGCGGCCGCAGCGGCGACCGGCAACCTATCGCTCCGCGTGCTGCTGCTGCCGCTCGGCCTGCTGTGGCTGATCGCGGTGACGGCGGGAACCGTGGCGATGATTTCCGCCCTGGCGGTCCGCTACCGCGACCTGATGGCGATACTCCCACTGATACTCCAGATCGGAGTGTTCTTCTCGCCGATCGGCTATCAGTCCGCGGACCTCCCCAGCGCGATCCGGTTGCTGATCGGGCTCAACCCCCTGGCGGGGGTGATGGAGCTGTGGCGGTGGATGATCCTGCCGATCGGTCCTCCCGATTGGCGTCTGGTTGCCATCTCCGCCGGTGTCACGGCCGTCCTGGTGGTTGGAGGTTGGTTTGTCTTCACCCGGTCAGAGCCGACTATGGCTGACGTCGTTTGAGCCTTCCCCGCTCCGTCCGACATGTCGAGCCCCGCGCCGGCCCGCGTTGCGTCTCACCCACCGGTCATCGAGGTGCACAATCTGACCAAGGTCTACCGCCTCGGGGAGCACCGCAGCCTGCGGGCGACGATCACCGCGCTCAGCGGGAACAGCATCGAACGCCCGACCCTGCTGGCGCTCAACGATGTCTCGTTCTCCATTGACCGCGGTGAGTGCTTCGGCATCGTGGGGATCAACGGATCGGGGAAATCGACGCTGCTGCAGGTGATCTCGCAGATCACCCTGCCGACTTCGGGTCATGCGATCGTGCGCGGTCGCGTGTTGCCGCTGCTCGCGGTGGGCACCGGCTTTCATCCCGAGCTCACCGGCCGGGAGAACGTCGTCCTGTTCGGGACTGTGCTGGGCTTCCCGCGCCGCGCGATCGTAGAACGGATGGACGAGATCATCGATTACTCGGAGATCGGACTGCACATCGACACTCCGCTGAAGCGCTATTCGTCAGGCATGTCGGCACGGCTGTCATTCGCTGTGGCGGTGATGTTCCCGGCTGCGATCTCGATCTTCGACGAGGTCCTGGCTGTGACCGACGACGAATTCACGACGCGGTGTCTCAGATCGATCGAAGACGTCGTGGCGGACCAGCGCACGGTTATCTTCGTCAGCCACGATGCCAGCTTGGTCCGCCGGCTCTGCACCCGCGTCATGTGGCTCGAGCGCGGCGCGGTTCGCATGCTGGGCTCCACCGACGAGGTGATGGATGCGTACCACCTCGCTCACGCTTAGCTGGCCGGCGTCAGGCCTGGAACGCTGCCTCAGGTGTCCGGCCTGCGATACGAGCGCGGGGGTGCCCTGGTTCAGCGGCCTGGCCGACCGTCTCTACGGGTGCGCCCCCGGACTCTGGAGCTTGCAGCGCTGCCTTCGCTGCGGAGCCGCGTACCTGGACCCGCGCCCCACGCGGGAGACGATCGCAGACGCGTACAGCACCTATTACACCCATGACCCCCCGACGATTTCCACCGCCGCGTTGCCAGCCAACCGCTTCGGTAACTGGCGGCGGGCGCTGCGCCACGGTTACCTCAACCGCCGCTTCGGCTTCTCGCTCGAAGGAGCGTCACCACTCGGTGCGTGGCTCGTTCCGTTGGTTCCCGGCCTCGCCTCCCGGCAACGGCGGTGGGCGCGTCTACCCCGGCCCCATGACCATGCCTCGCTGCTCGACGTCGGCGCTGGCTCCGGTGCGGCCGTGGCTCAGTTCCGCGCTTTGGGGTGGGACGCGGTCGGCGTCGACGTCGATTCAGCGGCGGTGGCAGCGGCGCGCGCCGCCGAGCTTCCGGTAACCGAGGGTGAGATCACGACCGTGCCCGGCTCCGACCGCTTCACCGCCATAACGATGAGCCACAGCCTTGAGCACCTGCACGATCCGGCCGGAGCGCTGACGGCCGCGCACCGGCTGCTGCAGCCGGACGGCGTACTGCAGGTGATCACGCCGAACGCGAACTCAGTAGGGCGCCGCATCTACGCACAGGACTGGCTCGGGTTCGATCCGCCGCGCCATCTCGTCGTGTTCACGCCCCAGGCGATTGCCGAGGCCCTGCGCGCCGCAGGGTTTCAGCGAGTCCGGTTTCACCCGCCCTCGCGTCCGGCGGCGTGGTACTTCCAGGCCAGCGAGGCGTTGCGCCAGGGAAGGCCGTGGACAGAGACGGTGCCTTTGGGCACGCTGGCCCGGGTCGCACTGCTGATCTCACGGCTGCTGACGGGGGCGCTGCCCCGGATGGCAGAAGAGCTGGTGGTTACGGCCTCCAAGCCGGACTCCGCGCGCCCATGAGCCACTCGTTGTACAGCGCCTGGTAGCGGCGCGCCATCCGTTCGGCGCTGAACTCGCGAGCCTGCCGCCAGGCCGAGGCGCCCATCTGGGGCCAGCTGGAACGAAGCTCGAGCATCTCGCGCAGACCCTGCTCGAGCGCGACAGCGTCGCTCCCCGCGGTCAGCAGCCCGCTCCCCAGCTCACCGATCGCCTCACGGGCGATGCCGACCGGAGTGCTGAGCACCGGCAGGCCCATCGCCATGGCTTCGACGATCACCATGCCGAACGATTCCGCAACCGCCGGGTGGACGAAGACGTCAAACGCGGCGAGGAGCTGCGGTATGTCAGTCCGGGGGCCGGTGAAGATGACCCGGTGGCCGATCCCCCGTGCCGCCGCCCGCGCAATGAGTGGCTGCTGATCGCCTGGACCAACGATCACCAACCGAGCCTCGGACCCGGCACCCAGCACCGCCGCAAAGGCGTCGATCAGAGCGAGATAGTTCTTGAGCTGGTAGATCCGGCCGATCGCGCCGAACACAATCGCGCCGTCGAGGCCAAGTTCTTGGCGCACGCGGCGACCGTCCACCACGGTGGGGTCGAGTCGAGTCAGATCGAATCCGTGATGGACTATCTCGATCTTCTCGTCTCGGACGTGGGTGAAGCGCATCAGCGTGTCGGCCACGTCGCGGGAGGGGGCGATTATGTGGTCGCACAGCGCCGTGCAGAGCCGCTCCGGCCACACCAGGCGCCGACCGTGGAACGGCAGCTCATGGGAGTGATGGGCGGTCATCACGGCCACCGGTGTGCCGGCCAGGCGGGCCGCCATCAGGCCGACCAGCGAGCCGTCGACCAGATGCGTTTGCAGCACCTGCACGCGGTGCCGGCGCAGGATGCGGGCCAGACTGACCACCGCGCGGGGGTATTCGGACCGTCCGCCGGCACCGAGCGCGAACGTCGAGACACCGAGCGCCGCCATCTCCTGCTGGAGGGCGCCTCCCGGCCCCACGCAGCCGACCGCCAGTGGCGCCCGCGAAGGCCCACCGCCCTCGATCAGGGTCCGGAAGTACGGGTGGGGTCCGGCGTCGGTGATGATGTGCACGACCGATCGCGCCGCTCTGGTCTCGATCTGATCCACAGCGCAACAAGCATGACGAACTCATTTCCGCCACCGAAGGTGAGCGCCATCATCCCCGTGTACAACGGCCAGAACTACGTGGCGGAGGCGATCGAGAGCGTGCTGGCCCAGACGCACCCGGCGAGCGAATGCCTAGTCATCGACGATGGCTCCACCGACGGCACCCGGGACGCGGTCAGCCGGTTCGGCGACGCAGTGAGGTACGTCCGCCAGGCCCGCAGTGGCGTGTCGGCCGCCCGCAACCGCGGATTGCAGCTTGCGGGCGGGGAGTTCGTCGCGTTCCTCGATCACGACGACATCTGGCGCGCGGACAAGCTGGCGCTACAGGTCGAGGCGATACAGCGGGCAAACGCGACGATGGTGCTGTGCGCCATCGAGATGGTCGACGCCGCCGGTTCCTCGTTGGGCACCAAACGGTTGGGCGCCCGTCGCGACCTCGTGACCGGGATGCTCCTGTTCGACGGGACCGAGACGGTCTCGTGCAGCTCCACGGGACTGGCGCGCCGCGGGGACCTGCTCGCCATGGGCGGCTTTGATCCCGCGTTGGGCATGTCGGCTGACTGGGACCTGCTGCTGCGAGTGCTGCTGGAGGGACGGCTCGAGTACGTCGATGAGCCACTCGTGCGCTACCGGGTGCACGATTCCAACATGAGCCGGCGCGTCGGTCCGATGGAACGGGACATGCGGCACGCCTTCGCCAAGGCGTTCTCTCATCCGCAGCTGCCGGAGGTCCTGAAACGTCGCCGCCGCCTCGCCTACAGCCGCATGTACCGCATGCTGTCTGGTTCCTACCGTGACGGCGGGGAGCGCCGCAACGCCCTGCGGACGCTGGCGATTGCTGTGCGCCACCGTCCCGCGCTGGCCGTCGAGCTGAGCCGTCACCCTCCCGTCTCGGCCACGTCCATGGTGAACGCCCTGGCCAGGGCGGCAAAGGCGCTGCGGAGTCATCCCGCGTTGAACGTCCCGATCACGACAACGCTGCGGCTTCGGTCTTCGGCGCCTGGGACGACAATCGCCGTGGCTCGTCAAGCATCTGCCGCGTAGCGGTGTGGTCAGCGTCCGCCTGCCCAACGGAGCGCGAGCTGCGACTCTGGTCGCGCGGCGACGACTGGATATCCACCCAGATCTTCTGGCACGGCCTTGAGGGGTATGAGCCGGAGACCGTGGGGACGTTCTTCCGTCTCGCCGAGCAGGCGGCGGTAACCGTGGATCTCGGGGCGTACGTCGGCTACTTCACGGTCATGGCCGCGCTCGCGAACGATGCCGGCCGCGTGATCGCGCTGGAGCCGTTTCCGGCGACATTCGGTCGCCTGCAGCGAAACGTCCGCCTGAACGCTCTGTCCAACGTGATCTGCCGCAACGTCGCCGCCGGAGCGTCGTCGGGCTCGGCCGAGCTGCACCACATGGGCCACGGGATGTCGATGGCCGCCTCGCTTGACCCGGCCCACCTCGCGCCGTGGGCCCACGTAACCACGACCGTGCCGGTAGTCCGCTTGGATCGGCTTCTGGGGGAGCTCGGAGTCGGTCACGTGGACCTGATCAAGGTCGACGTCGAGGCGACCGAGGTGGCGGTGCTGGAGGGAGCGGGCGAGATCCTCGCTCGTGACCATCCTCACATCATCTGCGAGGTTCTGAGCGCCGACAGCGCCACGCGGTTGACCGAGTTGCTGCGGCCGCTCGGCTATCACTTCTTTGAACTGCACGTCGACGGCGCACGCCAGCACGAGGCGATCGTGCCTGCGGGCGGACGCAACTATCTGCTGAGCACAGCGCGGTTCAGCGATCTACCGGCTCTGCCGCGGGCCGATCAGTGACAGCGGCCGCTACGCGCGTGTACAGCTCGCGATAGCGCGGGATCCCCACCGACGCCAGTGACAGCTCACGAATCGCGAGCGAGCGACAGCGCTCAGCGATCGCGGGGTCGTCGAGCAGTCCGGCAATGTGCGCGAGACCGGTTCGATACGCCGCCGGCGTGTGCTCGTGGATTAGAGCCCCGACCTCAGGGGTGAGCAGGCGGTCGAGATCTCCCACTCCGGCGGTGCTCACGACCGGCAGTCCAGCGGCGAGATACTCACCGATCTTCGTCGGCGACGAAGCGATCTTGGAGGGTGACGGCTCGATGAAGCTGATCGCGAAATCGCTGGCGGACAGATAGTCGCCGATCCGGTCCGGTGGCGCCGAGGTGATCGTGTAGGCGCCGGGTCCGACCCCCGCGGCCTCCAGCTCCCGCCGGATCGGCTCCCGATCTCCCTGCGTCAGGATCAGGAAGTGCAAGCCGGGGCGGGCCCCGCGAGCGGCGGCGAAGAAACCGGCCATCTCGCGCTCCATGTACCACCCGCCGAACTTGCCCACGTAGACCATCACCAGCCGCATTGACGAGGCCGAGCTCCGCTCGCATCCGCTCGCGGGTTCCGGGTGAGACGTTCAAAGCGTCGGTGTCGGCGCAGCACGGGATCACGGCCACCGGTGACGCGGGCTTGCCGTCGAACAGCAGCCGGCGGACACGCTCGGTCAGGACCACGATCGCCGAGGCCCGCCGTATCGCCGCCCGTTCCACGAGCTTGGTGAGCCGAAACGCAAGACCGCCCGCCGCCCAGCGTCCCGCGTCGACGTACTCCTCCGCCATCAGGCCGCGAATGTCGAAGATCAGCTTCAGCCGGCGGGACCACGGCAGCCGGCCGGCGATCAGTCCCATCGCCGCCGGGACGTGTGCCCTGGCGTGAAGGGCATCAAGCCGATGGCGACGGAGGAGCCAGCCGGCATATGCGGCGCCGATGACCGTGTCGTAAACGGTCGCGGGAAGCGAAGGACGCTTGTGGTAGCGCAGCCCGTGCCAGACGATGCCCTGGACGGCGAGGCTCCGGCGCCACCGCCGGCGTCGGTTGCGGGTCAGGCGACCGGGCTCGAATGTCAGCAGATGGATTCGGTGACCATTGCGCGCCAGCCCGGCCAGGTAGCTGACGACCTGTGTATGCACCAGCGGATCGTCCAGCGACAGGTAGCACACATACAGTGAGCGCAGGCGAGCGCGGTCGTTCATCCCGCTGCCAGCGCCGATCGAAACGCAGCGACGATCCGCTCGGCGTTGGCTTGCAGGGTGTAGCGACGGCGCGCCTCCTCGGCTCCGGCCCTCCCGATGCGCTCGCGCAGCTCAGGATCCTCGATCAGGCGGTCCAGGGCTGTCTTCCACTCCTGTTTCGTCGCGCACGAGCAGGCCGGTCCTCCCCTCCTCGATCACCAGCGAGTTCGAACCCAGCGGCGTCGCCACCGGCGGGATCCCGAGCGCCATGTACTGGATCAGCTTGAGGTAGAACTTGTGCGGCGCCCACGCCGTGTGTTGCAGTGGCAACAGGCCGATGTCGAACTGCCTGAGATCCTCCACCTCGGTCTCCGCCCGCCACGGGATCGTCTGGTGTGCCACCTCCGGCATGCCCACGTCGTTGGCGCCGATGAACCTCAGCCGAACGTCCCCGCGCTCCACCACTCCTCGCAGCGGCGCCCGGATCAGCTGTAGGTTGCCCGCGGTGCTGGCGCTACCGGTCCAGCCGACACACACGTTTTGACTGTCGGCTGTGCGTGGCTTCCAGCCGGTGTACCGACTGGCGTCGACGACGCTTGGGATCTCCCAGACGTTCGCGTTGTGTCGCGTGGCGAAGGCGTAGTTGCTGGGCGAGTTCGCGATCACGGTACGGCTGATACGACACAGGGTCTTGACCTTGCCCACGAACTTGAGGTAGGACCACACCCCATTTGACGGGCTCCGGTAAGGGATGTACAGAGGATCGTCGAGCAGGTAGATCAGCGGGACACCACGGCGGGCGACCAGGCGCTCGATCACGGCCGGGCCGATCAGACTCGCCTCGCGGTTGACCAGCACGGCGTCGTACTCTGCGGCACGGCCGATCTGGCCCAGCTGCCGGACGTAGGAGCGAGCCATCTCGGCGGCTTTCTGCCTGGCTCGACCCTCGAGATAGATGATCTCGTGCAGACGCTCGGTCTCGAACACCGCATAGTCAAGCTCGATGTCCGCGTCCCGCAGGACCTGCTCCCACAGTTCAAAGCTTGAGCGCGGGCCGGCTACGGTCCCGTACGGGTAGGGGGTGAGAACGAGGACGCGCATCGCGGTTACGGGCGACAAGCTAGCGCTCGCCAAGCCATACACGACGTCGGGCCGCCTTCACCGTGGAGCTACGCTTCGCCGGCATGGGGCACGCGTGAACGGCAGAGAAGGCGTGAGCGCCCCGCCAGCCCTCGCGCGCGTTACGGTCGTGATCCCGGTCTGGGATGAGTACGTGGGCGAGGCCCTCGTGGAGGCCGTTGACAGCGTCAGAGGCCAGGCGGTGGCACTGGCGCTGATAGTGGTCGACAACGCATCCCAGGTGGCGCTGCCCCCGCTCGAGGACGGCGAGATCGTACGCCTGCCGCTCCGCCAGTCCACCGGGGCAGCGCGCAACGCCGGGCTGGCCCGGGTCCAAACCCCGTACGTGGTGTTCCTCGACGCTGACGACCTGCTCCTGGAGGGCGCCCTGAGATCGCTGATCGAGGGCCTCGACGCGGTCGACCGCCGTTCGGCCTACACCCTGTCGATCGTCGACGGCGTGACCGGCGAGCCACACCGGTCGCCACGACGCCTCGCTCGGGTGCTGTGCCGCTGTCCGCCGGTCTTTGCGCTGGCCAATGCCACGTGGTCACTGCTGCCCACACAGGGGTGCACGATCATGCGAGTCGCCGACGTCCGCGGGTGCGGTGGCTACGGCGACCGCAACCATGGTGAGGATTGGACGCTGGCCACGTCGCTCGCGTTTCGCGGCGAGGTGTCCTTCGGCCGGCAGGCGGGGCTGTGCTACCGACGCCGTTCGGACTCCCCCGGGGCCGCCGCGCTGCGTCGCGATGTGCTGCTCGAGAACGCCCGCCAGGTCCGGGCTCGGATCCGGGCCGATCCTGCGATCCCTCGCTGGGTCGAGCTGGCGCTGCCACTGATCGCGGCGGCCCAGTGGCTCGCCGCTCGAGGCGCCTACCCCGCTTACCGCTCGCTTCGGACCGCCCTGAGCCGGGGGTCGTCGTGATTCGTAACGGCAGATCGCTAGCGGCCGGGCCGGTTGGCTCTGTGGGCCGCGGTCTTCCGGGCGCCTGACAGCCGCTGGCGCCACGACAGCACGGGATTGGACTGACGCTCTGGTGCGGGTGCGGGTGCGTCAGGTGCAGGGGCGGGTGCGGCAGGGGCAGGGGTGCGCGCCGCTGCTGGCGTGGGCGCCGCTGCCGGCGTGGCGCCGCTGCCGGCGCGGGCACCGCTGCCACTGGTGCGGCTGTCGGTGCTGTCGCACCGGAGCTGATGTCGGTCGAGCCGTTCACCGCGCTACGGCGGAACCGCTGCCCCAGCCTCGATCGCGAGCCGCTATGCACGGACCCATTTGTCCCGGCTGTGTAGTAGCCCTTACGTCCGTACCCGTATGTCGCGGTTGCACTACCAGTCGCCACGGTCCCGATGACGGTTCCGTGAGTGGACGCGATCACCTTCTGGAGTCTTTTGACGGCTGCCCTCGAGCTTCGGTTCATGCGCACGATCATCACGATCCCCGAGGCGGCCTGGATCAGCGGTAGGGAGTCGCTGACCGCGAGCGTGGCCGCCGTGTCCACGATCACCAGATCGGCCCGGGCTTCGAGCTCGTGCAGCACGGCGCGCATCCCCGCAGAGCTGATCAGGGCGGACGGGTTGGCCGGCGGCGGACCGGCGGGGAGCACCAGCAGGCGGCCGCCGTCGGGGGCGTCGACCGGATACTCGACCAGCACCTCGTCGAGCGTACGCTCATGAGCCAGGACGGCACCAAGGCCGGCGGCCGCCGGGATGCCGAGCCGGCTGGACACCTGCGGCCGGCGCAGGTCAGCATCGATGAGGATCGCCTGCGCGCCTGCCCGCGCCTCCGCGATCGCCAGTCCGATCGCGACCGTGGTCTTCCCGTCCTCGGGTCCCGGACTGATGATCACCACGCTGGAGAGCGGACGGTCGACGTTGTAGTAGGTCAGCGCGGCTCGAACCGTCTGGAATGCCTCGACGTTGCGCGGCATCAGATACTTCTCGGGCGAGAACGCCCCCCGCGGAATCGTGCCCAGCAGCGGCCTGTCGGTCAGACCCTCGAGGTCCTCGGGCGACCGAAGCCGGCGGTCGCTGTTCTCCGCGACCAGCACCGCCCCGACACCGAGCAGGAGCGCGATCACGAACGCCAGCTCTATCGCTCGTCGCGTGTTGGGTCCGACGGGCGCCGTCGACGCGACCGCGGGGTCGATCACGCCCGAGCCGATGCTGGCCGAATTCTGGAGGGCCTTGAGCTGCGCAATCTGCTGCAGCAGGGCGCCGCGGGCGACCTGATCTGAGCGGCGCGTCCCTGCCAGCTGGGTGTGGAGGACACGCAGTTGCGCCTTGATGCTCTGGTTGGCCTGCGCGGCCTGATCGCCGCCCAGAGCCGCCGCGAAGGCATTGGCGATCGCCGCTGCCCGGTCCGGATTGTTGTTCTGCACCGTGATGGTGAGAAAGCCGGTGGTGCTGTCGGCCGACGCGCTCACTCCGCTCAGCAGCGAGCCCGCGCTCGACGCGGGCAGGCCGAGCCGAAGCGCGGCCAGCTTGGCGACCGCATCGGTGGTGACGAGGCGAGCCACCGCCAACGGGTTGTTGCTGACCGGGAGGTTGGACGTTCCCACGCCGAGGGATGAGCCACTCGCATTGAGGAGCGTGCTGGACTGATAGATCTTCGGCTTGCCGCGTTCAAGGAAGTACGCCCCGAGCGGAATCAGCACCACGAAGGCCAGCAGCATGAGCTTCCAACGCCAGACGATCCCCAGAAAGGACCTGACGTCGTGCTGGCTGGACGATTCGGATGTCACGGTTCTATTCTGCTTGGTCGCGCGGGCGCATGGGCGCGTCAGGCCGGGACTGGTACTGGAATGGGTGGTTGCAGGATGCCTTCCGGCGGGGCGGGATTCGGTTCAGCAGCCTCCCGCCGTACCCGGATGGCATGCTCGCGGAGCACCGCCAGCATCGCCGCTCCCAGAATCACGAGATGGCTGCGATAACGGAATCCGGTTCCGGCGTTGCCGGCACTGAGCGAGTAGGCGATCAGGAGGAACAGGAACGGGTAGAGGATCGGCGCCGTCAACGCCAGCACCGAGCCTCTGGCGCGCCACGCAAAGCGCAGCATCATGAACAGGCCCGCGAGGGCCACCAGCGTGCCCACGGCTCCCAGTTGCTGGCTGGGATTGTGCAGCTGCCACAGGTAGGGCCGGAAGATCAGGTCGAAAACTCGCTGCGGGAGGCTCGTGATCACCGCCCCGCGGGTGGAGAAATTAACCGATTCGAGCGCGAGATTGTCCCCGTTGGATCCCGGGCCGGACGCCACCGCCTGGGTTCCGGTTGTGTAGTTCTGGGCCTGTTGCAACGTCTGCAGACTCTTGTTGGAGGTGATCGCGATCAGGGTGGGAGTGGCCAGGAATGCGATGATCACGATCGCGTACACGATCGGCATGGCTCGCACCGGGCGATCGAGCCTTCGTAGCGCGGCGTGCAACAACACCAGAGCCGACGCGCTGACCAGGAACCATCCCGCGTACGCGCGTGTCTCGATCGCGATCAGGCCGCCCGCCCCCATCGCCATTAATCCGTAGAGGTCGAGACGTTGCCACGTCTTCGTTGCCCCGAAGACGACCAGCCCGCTGGCCAGGACCATCAGGGGCTCTTTGTGCAACGCGCTGTTGAAGAAGAGATTTGACGGTTCGAACGCCAGCAGCCATGCCGCCAGACGCGCCGCACGAGGCCCGGCGATGTCATATACGGCAGCGATCACCAGGATGATCCCGAGCATCGCGATGCCCACCTGGGTCACCCGCAGGGATGTATCACTGAGATGGGCGAGCTTGAGCTGCACGGCGAAGACGTCGGTCTGCAGCTGATACGGACCGTGGGGGAGAAAGCCTCGACCCCAGGGCGTGGCCGCCAGCACATTTCCGAGGCTGAGGAAGGTCTGCTCGTCGCCGCCACGCAGCTGGCTCTGCAAGCCGGTCGCGTTGATGCCCGCCACCGCAGCCAGTCGCAACGAAACGCCGATGAGAATCGGCAGGCCGATGATGAGGTCGGCGCGCCGCCGTTTGAGCCTCCGCACGACCAAGGTCAACCCGTAGGACACGAGGAGGGTCACCACGATCAGGCCCTCGGCGCTCCTCAGCGTGGGGTCAGCCATCAGTCACCAGCGTACTCTTAGGGAGTGCCACCACCGGAGGCGGAAGATTTGGCGACGCGGCTTGTGGCCCGAGCCAGCAAGCTCCGGATCGACGCCGCGTCAGCCGAGGTACTGCATCGCTTCGAGCATGGCGGCGTCGATGCTCGGCTGCTGAAGGGCCCGTCGATCGCGCAGTGGCTGTACACGCACGGTGAGTCCCGTCCGTACGTCGATTGCGATCTGCTGGTGGCTCCCACCTGCCTTGACGCGGCGCAGGACATCCTCGCCTCCCTGGGCTACGTCCAGACTTTCGACGACAGCAGCATGCCGCCGTGGTGGCGCGAACACGCCGGGGTGTGGGCGCGCGGGACCGATGGACTGACCATCGACCTGCACCGCACGCTGGCCGGTGTCGGAGTCGACGATCACGCCGCCTGGCGATTACTGTCGGCAAATCCGGAGGTGGTGGTCGTCCTCGGAATGCAGCTCCCGGCTCTCGGCCGGGCCGCCCGGGCGTTGCACGTTGTGTTGCACGCCGCCCAGCACGGGGCTAACCGGGCGCACCCATTGGGCGATCTGGAGCGAGCTCTGGCGCTGGGCGACGGCGATCTCTGGCTCGAGGTGGCAGAGCTAGCCGCAGGGCTGAAGGCCACGGACGCGCTCGTTGCGGGTCTGACCCTGGCGCCCGGTGGGGCGCAGCTCCTCCGAAGGCTTGCCCTGCCGGAACACCGCTCCACGGACGCGGCGCTGCGTGCCAGTTCGCCGCCACCCGTCGCCCTCGGCTTCGAGCAGCTGGCACGGGCGGAAGGTATGCGGTTGCGCGCTGAGATCTTGTGGCACAAGTTCTTGCCGCCTGTGGCGTTCATACGGCATTGGGACCCCCGCGCGGCCAGCGGTCGTCTCGCTCTGCTCCGCGCCTACCTGCGACGCCCGCTATGGCTGCTGCGACGCGCGCCGGCAGGCTTCAGAGCGTGGCGTCAGGCGCGGCGAGCGGCGCTTGTCGCCAATCGAGACGAACAGCCATAGCCTCCAGGGCATGAGAAGGCCGGCGGCGCCCGAAATGAGGCCGTTGATCCGTTCCCGTTGAGCCCACCGGGCCGTCCGGCTCTAGGTGGTGCAGAACAACAAGACGCAACCGCCCGAGCAACACGAGGCTCCGCTTACGAGGCAACCAATGCCGGCTAGGTTGCACCCCGAAGCCACGCATTTCTTAACGTTGCTTCCGTTCTGGTAGCAGGTGCCAGAGCAGCACCTGGCGTCGGCTGCCTTGGCCCCTACACCTGCGGTACAGCCGCTCTCGACACTGCCATCTGCCAAGCATGCAGACGCTGCCGCGGCTGCGGAACCGATCACCACCGAGTAGATCAGCGGTGCCGTGAAGGCGGCGCCTCCGACGCTGGCAAATTTCCTCAGCGCCTGACGACGAGAATGGGTGTGCTCTGGCGCAGGACCGACATCAAGCAGTCCACATCCCTGCAGTTCGTCCAGCGCCTGCTCCACCGTTACGGGCGACAGTCCCAGCGTCTGGGCGATCTCGACAGCGGACATGCGGCCATCGCAGCGCTCCCACACCGACGCGGCAGCGGCTGACAGGCAGTGCGCAGTGTGGCTCACGCTGTCGTACACCACCAGCTCATCGTCAACCTGTTCGGTTGCAATGCCTTCAGTCTTGGCCTTCGGAGGTTCAGCCACAGCGTCCCGTTCGTTGAAGAAGGCCGTTATTCGCAGTGAGAGTCACAACGAGCGTAGAGCACGCATGCAGGATTTACAAACCGCCCCGTGAGGCCGATTTCGCCAGTGATCAGCCGCGGTGAACGACCAGCTGAGGCGGGGAAGCCTCATTCACTGCCGAGCGAATCAACGCCTCGATCGCCGGAACGCCCTCGGCGGGCGCTCCGGCGATGAAACGGTCGGCACCGACGAGAACCGCCGACGGAGTCGCCCGCAGCGCATATTGAGTGAACAGGTCATTGTCGTCCTGGGCCAGAACCAGGCTGAGCGCGTGCTCATCACCCAAACGTTCTATGTCCACCCGCTCTCCGGCGAAGATCGCCGGCATGCCGATGCTGTCGTCAAGGGACTCCTGCCACCGCGCCAGGCGAGGCAGCATCTCCAGGCAGGGCGGGCAGTTCGTACTGAGGAAGATCAGGACGGCCGGCCGGCCTCGCTCCATGAGCTCGTCGAGCGAGGCGCGGCTCCCGCGGATCGGGGTGAGCGTGAAATCGGGAGCCCGGGTGCCGCGGGAGAGCCCAGGCGGGGCGCTACCGGCGGTCACCGCCTTCAACTGACGACGAAGGCGGCGCCGGTCAACCCACAGCTGTGCGACCGCCACCGCCAGCAGCAGCGCCAGCACCGAGGTCGCCACCAGAGCCAGCTGACTGCCGTCGAGGCTACGTAAGCCGCCGTCCAGGCTTGGCCCCGTGCCCGCCGCCAGGATCAGGGCGGCCGGCGCGGCCAGGACCAGGTTGCGGATCAGGGTCGAGCGCCCGGCGGGCTCGGAATGGAGCTGACCGAAGCAATGGCAGTCTGGGGTCCGGCCCTGCGACATCGCGCGGGCAACGCCGACGATGAACCCGAGCAGCAGCAGCAGCGCACCCAAGGCACCCCAACGCGCCGAGGGACGGAACACCAGCGCGGCGGCGACGGCAAGCTCGGAGACCGGCAGCGCCGGTCCGGCGAGAGCGGCCAGGCGCTCCGGCACACCGAAATCCCGCAGCGCGCGCGCCGAGCCCCCGAGATCCACGAACTTGCCGATAGCGGCGACCAGAAACACTGCCGCCAGGACACAGCGGAGCGCTAACAGCAGGGCGTTCACTCACTAGATCATAGGTTTCAGGCCCACCCGCTCTGATGACGGGGTCACGAGCGACGCTTGGACGGTGACCACCCAGAGGCCTAAGATCCTGCACTCATGCGAGCGTTTCGGCGAACGACGCCGCGGCCGATGGTCTTCGAGGCGTTCGGTGTACCGGTAGAACTGACCCTCGGCGAGAGCGGCTACGAAGCCGAAGTTCACGCGCTTCTGCCCCCCGGGTGGAGCCTACTCACAGGTGGTGAGCCTGCCGGGCACTTCGCACTTCGCCACACCGGAGCCGACAGCTACGAGGTCAGGGTGGAGGACACCCCGTGGCTCGAGCACGCCACGCTCGGGGTGGCGCTTGGCATGCTCGACGCCCAGATTCGCCTGTTTGTCGCCGCCCACGCACGCGACCGGATCTTCGTCCACGCCGGTGTGGTGGCTCGGGAAGGGAGGGCACTGGTCATCCCGGGCGAGAGCTTCTCGGGGAAGACCACGCTGGTGCGGGCCCTGGTGGAGCAGGGCGCAACGTACTACTCGGACGAGTACGCGGTCCTCGACGACAAGGGCAGAGTGCATCCCTACCCGCGCCGCCTCTCGATCCGCGAGACCGACTCGAGAGCCACGCAGGAACTCCACGTCGGTGAATTCGGCGGCATCGCCGCCGTGGACCCAGCCGAGGTGGCAGCCGTAGTGGTCACCGGTTACCGACCGGGCGCCGAGTGGCGACCCCAGCGGCTTTCCGGGGGTCAGGGAGTGCTGGCGCTGCTCAGCAACACGGTCCCGGCTCGCGAGCGCCCCCGAGAGTCGCTGCGCGCGGTACGCCGAGCCGTCGCCGGTGCCACGGTGCTGGAAGGCGACCGCGGGGAGGCCGGTCCCGCGGCGGAGTCGATGCTCGAGCTTCTGTCCCCACCGCCATCACCCGAGACCTCATCGGTTCGCGGCCACGCTCAGATATGAACTGTCCCGAGGATCGAGCCGGAGGGCGTGCCGATACGCCCGGCGTGCCGCCGCGTAGTCGTGATGGCGAACCGCCAGGTCTCCGAGCAGAGCCCACGACACCCAGTCCTGCGGGCCGCGCGTGATGGCGCGCATGAGGGCGCCGCGCGCGTCCGGATACAGGCCCAGGCGGGCCAATGCGGCGGCACGCACGTAGTAGGTATCGACGCTGTCGCCCTCGAGCGCGAGGGCAGCGTTGGTCTGCGCCAGAGCCGTGAGCGGATGGCGCGAGAGCTGGGCCACCGCCAGAGCGCGATGGTGCTCGGCCAACATCATGCGCGCCGTGTACACGGCGGCCACCGCAATCACCGCGCCGACCCCGAGCACCACGGCGACCCGCCGGCCCGCGAGCCGCGATCGGGCCGGATCAACGGCGGCCTCCCCGTCCCCGGCCGGCATGCTGACCAGGGCCGCAGCCGCCCCAAGGGCCAGCGCCGTGATGGTGGGAATCAGATGCATCCAGTCGACGCTGGTCTGGCCAAGCCACGAGACGAACAAGCCCCCGGCTCCCACGGCCACCAGTCGGGCGCTGCCGGGCGCTCGGGCCTGGCGGCTCCAGCGCCACAGCCCGAATAGCGTGACGGCCAGAAACAGCAGCAGGAGCAGGCCGCCGACGATACCCAGCTCGGCCAGCGTCTGGAGCTCGAGTGAGTGCGGCTGGGTGACGTCCTCGGTGGTGCGCCGGTCTCGAAAGTAACCGACGGTGTAATTGCCGGCCCCAGCGCCTTGCAACGGCGCGTGCTCGAACTCGGTCAGGGCCACGCGCCAATAGTCAAAGCGGTTTCCACCCCCGGAGAACAGCCGGAAGGAGCCCGGTGACGGGGACAGATTGACGAAGGCGTGGTATTGCGCGCGGACCTGGCGCGAGATGGCCTGGGCCTTCACCCCCGCCAGCACGCCCCCGGCTAGCGCAAGCAGAATCAGACCCGCTGCGGAGGCCAGCTCCAGCCGCCGCGCCCACGGCTCACCACGGGTCCGGACCTCGGACGCGACGCTCAGCAGCAGCGCCCACACCACTGCCACGCCGGCTCCGGCGAGCAGGGCGGCGACGGCGGCCTGGTGGATGTTGTGCACGCTCGCGACGCCGCTGGGATCGGGGTGCTGATATAGCGGCGAGATCGCGCCGCCCGCGACTCCCACGCCGGCCACCACCGCCACGAGGATCCATAGCCGTGTGCGCCGTCCCGGAACCAGAGCCAGCAGCACCAGCCCCGACACCACCAGCGCCAGGAGCGAGCCGCGCCTCTGCGCGGCCAGTAGCAGGGCGCCGATGACCGTGGCGCCGCCGATCGCCAGCGCCGAGCGAAGCTTGTGCCGCGTGTCCTCCGCGACCGCGACCAGCGGCCAGAACCCCAGCAGGAGCAGGTTCGCCTGCCCGTTGGCGTACCCGATCGGGTTGTTCAGGTTGATGCCCAGAAACAGCCCCTGGTCCCCCGGAAGCAGCATGGCGACCAGCAGATAGACCGCGATCCCCCAGGAGGCGGCAGCGCAGGCGCCGACGAGCGCAGATGCCACCCGTCGATCACGGCCGACCAGCAGCACGAGCGCGGTCATGATCGCCGCATAGAGGGCCCAACGGTTGGCGGCCACGAGCGCCAGGTCGGCACGATCGGCCCAGCCACGCGAGATCAGCGACCACAGCCATAGACCGATCAGCCCGCCGACGGCGGCAAGCGCGGTAGCGGATGGTCGCTCACGCGTGGCGACCGCGAACGCCAGCGCAGCAGCCAGGAAGACCAGGCTCGCCACGCTCCACAGAGCGCTGCTGTAAAAGCCCGACCAGAAGGCGCTCAGGCCGAATAACGCGCCGCACAACGCCGCGATCCCGCACCGCGCGCGTTGCTGGTTTGACCATTGACGCGGCGCAGACATAGCGGGCCAAGTATCGCGTCCGCGCTGGATTGCCTCCCAACCAGCTCCAGGCGTCGAGTAACGTCCTTCCGGCGTGCCACATCGACGCCGATCAGTGACAGTGCGGATTTGCATTGAATTGGCGGTCGCCATATTCGCCGTCACGTTCCCAACGTCCGCGTTCGCGCTCGAGCCCGGGGTTCATGTCAACCCCAACAGTCCATCAGGCGTCGAGTACGCGTTTCCCTTTGGCAGTACTCGGGCTGACCTGAGTGGCCAGCCGACAGGCTCATCTGCCGCCGTGAACTCCTCCGCCCCGTTGTTCGGAGTCGGGATTCACCCTGGTGCGACGGGCACCGCGCGGAGGACCGGGCGCGGACGGAAGCAGACGAGATCCAGCCTGCCTCCGGCGACGGTCAAGGGGCAAGCCCGCAGGCTCGAGACGATGGCCGGTACGGGTTCCTTCGGCGACCTCGTCGTCCCCCTCGTCGGCGGCGTGCTGCTCGCCGGTGTCCTCGCCGGTGCGCTTGGATCCATCCTCCGGCGGCGTGCGATTGCCTCCTAGTCTGCACCCGTCAATGCGGAATCTCACCGCGGCCCTGCTGGCGCTGACTCTCCTCGGCATCGTCGCGGCTGCCCCGGCTGGCGCGAGCTTCTCGGCCCGTAAGGCGATCTGGGGGCCCGCGGTCCACGGCCGCACCTCTCTGTGGCCGACCTACCGCAGGCTTGGTGTGGGTATCTACGAGGACGCGCTGGACTGGAGCTTCGTTGCGGCCAGCCGGCCGCATGACCCGCGCAATCCGCACGACCGCGCCTATATCTGGCCGGCCGAGGTGACGCGTTCGGTCGCCCAGGCGGCGCGCTACCACATACGAGTTGCGCTGGAACTGACACGCGCCCCGGGCTGGGCCAACGGCCACCGCCGTAGCCAGTGGGCGCCGCTGCACGCCAGCGACTTCGCCAGCTTCGCGATTGCTGCCGCGCGCCGCTACCCAAGCGTCCACCTTTGGATGATCTGGGGAGAGCCCACGCGCTCGTCGAACTTCGAGCCGCTCGCCAAGGTCCGCCCCGGTCAGAAGCTCACGCCGTCCCAGGCCCGTGGACCCCACATCTACGCCGGCCTTCTGGCCGCTGCGTACCACGCGCTGAAATCAGTCAGCCGCAAGAACCTGGTGATCGGCGGAATGACGTTCACCGGCGGCGATATTCGCACCCAGCAGTGGATCGAGAACCTCGTTCTCCCCAACGGCAAGCCTCCACCCCTCGATATGTACGGCCACAATCCGTTCAACTACCGGGCGCCAAACCTCGCCAATCCTCCATCCCAGGACGGCCTGGTCGACTTCTCGGATCTCGGCCGGCTGGCCGGCTGGGTCGATCACCACTTCGGCAACGGACGCCGGATCCCGCTGTTCGTCTCGGAGTGGACGATTCCCACCCGGCCCGATCACGAGTTCCGATATTACGTCGACCCTCCGTTGCAGGCCACCTGGATCGATGACGCGTTCGCGATCGTCCATGCCTGGCCGCAGATCTACGCGCTCGGGTGGATCCACCTGTACGACGACCCGCCGAAGACCTCCGGCGGATTGCTCACAGCTCGCGGGCGGCCCAAGCCGGGGTACTTCGCCTTCGAGCGCGGGTGAACGCGAGTCTGCCCGCATTCTGCGACTGGGGGCAGACTCACCGTCAGTTACCCAGAGTTAACCATCCCTCGTCAATCCTGACGTAAGGTCAGTTACCCATCCCTCGTCAATCCTGACGTCAGGTGAGCGCACCGCCGATTCGTGCCCTAAACTACATCCCAGCGGCTTGGCGAGGCACTTGATAGGGGCTCGCAATGCTGCTGTTGGGCGTTTGATGGTTGGGCAGGCACGACTGTGACTGCTTTGACTGTTGGCCACCCCTTCCGTATCAGAGCTTCAGCGAAGCGGAGAAGGATGGTTGGCAGTGAAATCGGGTGAGGCCTCGACCGGTCCGGAGCCGGTCCGAGCTGGGGGTCCGGAGCCGGTCGGAGCTGGGGGTCCGGAGCTGGTCCCAGCTGGGGGTACGGACCCCGAGCCGTTCGTCGATCGCGACATCGGACAGAGCATGGTCAAGGAGGACCTCGCCGACGTGCTGAGCGAGTTCGCTCGGACGATGGTGACAAACTTCCCGATCCAGCAGATCCTGGATCACCTGGTCAAGCGGATCGTTGATGTGCTGCCGATCACCGCGGCTGGCGTGACACTGATCGCGCCGGGGTTGCACCCCCAGTATGTCGCCGCCTCGGACACATCCGCGCTGCGTTACGAGAAGCTGCAGACCGAACTCGGCGAAGGGCCGTGTCTGGCGGCCTACCTGGGCGGCACGGCGATCTCGGTGCCGGACCTGCGCGTCGAGGAGCGGTTCCCGCGGTTTGCGCCGCGTGCGCTGGACTCCGGACTGGCGGCGGTGTTCACGTTTCCCCTGCGCCACCAGGATCAGCAACTGGGCGCGCTTGACCTTTACCGGGGCACGGCTGGACCGTTGTCGACGGAGTCGATGACCGCGGCACAGACGCTGGCCGATGTCGCGGCGGCGTATCTGATCAACGCCCAGGCCCGCGCGGATCTGCAGGACTCATCGGAACAGTCACGCGCAGCCGCCTTGCACGATGCCCTCACCGGGCTTCCCAACCGCGCCCTGATGCTTGAGCTGCTCGGCCATGCGGTCCGTGCCAGTCGACGCTCGGGAACGACCCTGGCCGTGTTCTTCGTCGATCTGGATCGCTTCAAGGACGTCAATGACAGCTACGGGCACCAGATCGGAGATGAGTTGCTCGTAGCCGTCGCCCGGCGTCTGAGCGGCCTGCTTCGACCCGGCGACAGCTTGGCGCGGCTCTCCGGTGACGAGTTCGTGATCCTCTGCGAGGACCTCACCAACCGGGCCGCAGCGGTTCCGATCGCGAAACGGCTCGACCAGGCCTTGGCCCGCCCGTTCACCCTCTCCGGGGTGGCCGTGAACATGACCGCGAGCATCGGCATCGCCTTTACCGGCAACGGTGTCGAGGCACCGGAGGAGCTCCTGCGCGACGCGGATCTCGCCATGTACCGGGCAAAGCGCGACCGGGGCAGAAGCCATGAGGTTTTTGATCTGCGCGAGCAGCATCTCGCCGGCCACCAGGCCGGATTGGCGCGCGGGCTACCCGGAGCGATCGCGAGGGGCGAGATGCACCTTGATTACCAGCCCATCGTCGAGGCCCGCGACCGTCGTTTCACCGGGGTTGAAGCGCTCATGCGCTGGACGCACCCCACCCGCGGAGCCGTCTCCCCGGAGGTGTTCATACCGTTCGCCGAGCAGTCCGGGCAGATCATCGAGCTGGGACGGTGGGCGCTCACCCAGGCCTGGAGAGATCGCCACCGGTGGCAGCAGGGGCGGGCCGCCGATATCGCCATGTCGGTCAACGTATCCGCTCACCAGTTCATGTCGGCCGGCTTTGCCGCCACCGTGTCGGCGGTGCTCGACAGTGATTCGGCCGACCCTGGGCTGTTGACCCTGGAGGTAACCGAGCGCGTCTTTGTCCGTGACGAGGAACGCGCCCTGGTGGTCCTGGCTCAACTCAAGGAGATTGGCGTAAAGCTCGCTCTCGATGACTTCGGCACTGGTTACTCCTCGCTGGCCTACCTCAACACCCTGCCGATCGACACCATCAAGATCGACCGGCGGTTCATCGGCAAACTCAGCCATACCCCGGCCAGCCAAGCGATCGTGACCGCCATCATCCAGCTCGCCCATAGCCTGGGCATGAACGTTGTCTCCGAAGGCGTGGAGACATCCGTACAGCACCAAGAGTTGGCCCGGCTCGGCTCTGACCGCTGCCAGGGCTTCTACTTCGCCGAGCCGATGCTCGCCTCTGGCATCGCTGAGCTGGTTCACACCCAGGACGCCGGCAGCCAATACCTCCCCGGGTCGGCGTGGACCGGGTCGCGATCGGCCAAACGAGAAACTTGAGCAAATTTCCGGAAAGTGGACAGAAGCGACTAGACTCGCCGTAGGGGGTTGATTGACCTACCTGCCGAATGATTTGCGCAGGCGAGCAAGCGTTGATGACCTCACGGCCGTTTCGTCAGACGACAAAACGGCAAGAACAGGACCCTTCCCCCATTTTGTCGGAAAGGGTGCCTACGCCGGCGCAATGACGCGCGGTGGGAGGAGATGCTCATGGAACTCAGGACCCGCAGAGGCAGGAATAGGGCCGTCGGCGTGTTGCTCCTCGTCGCGCTGGTCGCGACGCTCGCGCTGACCTCGCTCCCGCGTGCGGCCTCGACCGCCTCGACCGTCGCGTCGCGGCCGGTTCATGCGGTCGCGGTCCGGAAGGGCGCGGCGGCGACGACTGGTCGCGTAGTCCCGGTGTACGTCCCTCCGGGCAATCGACTGGCCCCTGTCGATGCCGCTCTGACCCAACCGCGTCCGGCGGCGCCGATCTATGCTGCGCCGCATCGCTCATCCGGGCCGCGCGCTCGCCTGAGCCTGGGCCGCCACGGAGCGGCCAGGCTCTCATTCACCCTGCGGGCCCGCAGGCACGGTGCGGCGATCAGGACGATCAGCGTCGGACTGCCCCGCGGGAATACGGTTCTCGCGTTCCACCCGGCGCCTGAAAGCGGGCATCCGAGTAGCCAGAGCCAGCGGGAGGCGGGTAGCCGCTGACGGCGCGACTCAGACGTGGAAGGGTCACGATCACGCTCAAGTCCCCGGCGACCAGCGTCCACGTGAGGATCGCGGGTCCGGCGATCATCGTCACCAGGATGCTGTCGCGCAAGGTGAGGAGGCGTGAGGTCGCGACGCTCCGCACGCATATCGTGATGAAGGACTCAAAGCACCGCGTCGACCCGTCTGACTGTGAGCGTCCGTGGTCGCTGAGGCTGGCCACTGCGGACGCCCCGAGCCGAAGGACATGCTGCCCCAGCCGCGTCCTGCGGCCTTCACGCCGGCCGCCGCCCGACCAGGCCGTGGTCGTAGGCGAAGATCACCGCATCGGCGCGGTTGCGGAGGTCGAGCTTGGCGAAGATGTGGTTGATGTGGGTCTTGACCGTGCCGGCGCTGACGAACAGCCGCGTCGCGATCTCGTCGTTGGTGAGCCCCGAGCCGATCAGCGTCATGACCTCGCGCTCACGTGCGGTCAGCGCCTGGAGCGTGCCGTCGTCTCGTCCCGCCCCGGGCGCCTCGCGGTAGACGGCGAGCACCCGTTCGGTGACGGCGGGATCAAGCCAGGCGCCGCCCGTGGCCACGGTCCGGACCGCCTGCTGTAGGTCCTCGGCGGCGACTCCCTTCAACACGAACCCCGAGGCGCCGGCGCGAAGCATTCCGGCCAGCGCATCGTCGTCATCGAATGTCGTCAGCGCCAGCACCGCCGGCGGCCGGTCCTGCGCCAGGAGGCGCTGGGTCGCCGCGATCCCGTCGAGTACCGGCATCCGCACATCCATGAGCACGATGTGGGGCCGCCACGTTCTCACGGCGGCGATGACCTCGCCGCCATGAACGCACTCCCCGACGATCTCAAAGCCGAACTGCGGGCGCAGGATTCCGCGCAGACCGGCTCGGACCAGCTCCTGGTCATCGACCAGCAGCACGCGGATGGGAGGCGCCTCCGGCTCGGAAGCCTCGCCCTCAGCGCTCACCGACCGCTCACCCCGGCCGGCGAAGTCGACGGCAGGCTGGCACGGACGCGCCACCCGACCGGCCCCGGACCGGCTTGGCAATTGCCGCCCAGCGCCTCGGCTCGTTCGCGCATCGTGCTCACGCCCATCCCGTGGCCGTGGCCGGGCGCACCGGCGCTGTCGACGATCAGCTCTACGTGATTCCTCCGATCTTCGAGCGAGACGGTGACGGCGGCACCAGGCGCGTGCTTGCTGGCGTTGGTGAGCGCCTCCTGAACGATCCGGTAGACAGTCGCGCCGGTGGTTGCGGGCAACCGCTCGAGGTCAGCCTCGAGCACCAACCTGATCTCGGCCCCGGCGTCGCGCAGCCGTGCCACCAACTCCACCACGCCGCCGGCCCCGGGCACCGGCGGCGCGGTCCCGCTGTCCCCGCCAGCGCGCAATAGCCCCATGATGCTTCGGACCTCCGTCAGGCTCTCTCGTCCCAGCCGCTCGGCCTCGGCCAGCGATCGGGCCGCGTCGTCGGGGTCATGTTGCACGGCGAGACGGGCGCTCGAGACGTGCAGCAGCGAGACCGTCAGACAGTGGGCGATCACGTCGTGCAGTTCGCGGGCGATCCGTGTCCGCTCCTCGGCGCGGGAGCGCTCGGCCAAGCCGGCCTGAGCCGCACGCAGCTGCGTGAGCAGCCTGCGCTCATGCGCTCCCAGTGCCGCCGCGCCGGCGGCGAACGTGACTCCCGCGATCCACGCGCCCCACCCGGAATCCGGCGTACCCCATAACCACTCGGCTGCGAATAGCGCGATGCTCGCGATCCAGTACGCGGCTCCCAGTCGGACGCCACCAGCCAGCATGCTCCAGGCCGCCAGGACGCACAGAGCAAACCAGCCGACGTTGCTTGACCTACCGCCAGCGACGGCGGTGACGCCGGCCGTAGCCAGGACGAGCAGGGCGCCCAAGCCAAGTGCGTTCTGCGCTCCGCGGCGGACCAGCAACCCGCCCGCCCCGGCGGCCAGCACCACCCCCGGGACGCTGAGCCCCGGGTCGGTCGGCTGCCGGGTCACGAGCCCGATGACCGCGAATATCACCAGCGCCGCGAAACCGATCCAGCGGCCGTCGACGCCGAAGTCATGCTCGATGGTCACTGAGCTGAGTTTCCCACCGCCGGCTCGTATCTCACAGCGCAGCGCGGCGGGCGGCCACCACCAGGGCGGCGAGCGCCAGCCCCGCCACCGCCACGAGCGATCCGGTCGCGGGGCCGATACCGAGCCACGGCTCGCGAATCGCGTCGGTGACCTGGGTCAACGGCAGAAACTGGGCCACGTCGCGGAGCGCCGCGCCCATCACGTGCGGCGGCGGCCCTCCCGCGCCCAGCAGGAACGACGGGAAGAACAACAGCAAGCCGATCGCCTGGGCCGAGCGGGCGGATGGCAGCACGGTGCCGAGGACGACTCCGATCGCCACGAAGCAGGTCGCCCCCAGCGCGATCGCCGGAAGCACGCGTCCGGGGGCGTGAAGCGCCGGGATCCCGTAGACCGGCGCAGCAACCGCCAGCAGCACGCCTGACGCCAGCGCAATCGCGACCAAGCCGACCCCGAGCTGGGCCAACGCAAACGACCAGCGCGGAAAGCCGGCCACCGCGAACCGGCGCAGCACGCCTCGTTCTCGATACGCGGCCAGATGGACCGGGAGCATGACCAGGCCCGTGGCGGCGATCACCACCGTCAGATACGACGCCACGTACCACTGCGAGGGATTGGTACCGGCGAACGCTCGGTCGGGTTTGGTCCCGAAGGATCCCCCGATGATCAGCATCGTCAGCACGGGGAACACCAGCACGAAGGTGAGCACGAGCGGGTCGCGTCCCGCCAGCTTCAGCTCAGCCCAGAACAAACGGCGCAGAGTCGTGGTCATCGGCCAACTCCAATCAGGTCGCGGTGCGAGGGCACCGATACCGGTCCGGCGGGCTCCCCGACCGGCCCCATGGCGGCACCGTCGAGCAACTCCAACAGGGCGGCCTCGAGATCGGGGATCTCGACCCGCAGGTCGGGCGGGACGGCGTCGAGGCGGACCAGCGCCGCCCCGACGTGGGCGATCGCGGTGCGGTCTCCCTCCACGGTCACGCGGCCGCCCACCACCGTCACGCCGGCCACCCCCGGGAGCGCCGGCAGCTCGTCAACCAGCTCCGCGCCGGCCGTCGCGGGCAGGCCGAAGGTGACCCTGGCCCGGCGGCCGTGGCGGTCGATCAGCTCGGCGGGAGGTCCGCAGTCCAGCACCCGTCCGGCCCGCATCGCGACCACGCGGTCGCACAGGACCTCGGCCTCGTCGAGCTCGTGGGTGACCAGCAGCACCGTTGTGCCTGATTCGCGCAGCTGCGCCACCGCGGCCCAGACGTCGCGGCGGGCCGCCGGATCCAGACCCTGAGTGAGCTCGTCGAGGATCACCAGGGCAGGCGAACCGAGCAGTGCCAGCACCAGGAACAGCCGCTGTCGCTCCCCGCCGCTGAGTGACGCAAACGACGAGCGGCGCCGGTCACCCAGCCCGAACTGCTCGAGCAGACGCTCGCCACCCGCGGCGTTGCGGACGTTGAACAGCGACACCGCTTCGCCCACCAGCAGGCGATCGGGCAGCGCCGAGTCCTGCAGCTGGCTGCCAATCAGCGGTCGCAGCTGCCGCGCCTGCGTTACCGGGTCGAGCCCGAGCACCCGGATCGTTCCCTGGTCGGGACGGCGCAGGCCCTGGATGCACTCGACCGTCGTCGTCTTGCCCGCCCCGTTGGCTCCAATCAGGCCCACGATCTCGCCGGCCCGGACATCGAAGTCAACCCCGTCCACGACGACCCTGCCGCCGTAGGACTTGCTCAACCCGCGCACTGTCACCACTTGAGAATTGGTCATGCCACGATGATCGACGCCACGGGCCGCTCGCACATCGGCGCGAAGGTGGAAATGATCTCCACCCTGGGATGGACTCCTGCGTCGTGGGTTCAGACTTGTCGTGCCGCGCCCTCGCCAACCGCGCCGGGCTCTTGGTAGCGTGGCGGCGGTGGATCTGGTGCTGAGGGCGTCGCCGCCCGATCTGGCGGCTTCGGACGCGCTGGAGGTCGCGCGGTCGACTTTTGGCCTTACCGCCGCGGGCGCCCGTGATCTGGGCAGCGAGCGTGATCGGACCTTCGCCCTGGAAGACCGCGACGGGCGTCCCCTCGCTGTGCTGAAGGTCTCCAACTCATCGGAGGATCCCGAGGTCCTCGACATGGAGGCGGGTGCGGCGCTGCACATCGAGGTCGTCGACCCGGGCTTGGGGGTCGCGATCCCGTGGCGATCACTGAGTACAGGCGACCCTGGACCCGGTCGGCCGGGAGACGATCTCGACACCCTCCGGGCCCGGTGGCCGGCGGCTGAAACGACCCACTGGGTCCGTCTCTACGACGCACTACCGGGCCGTAGCCGGATCGACCCGACGCAACTGGACGACACGGCGCTGGTCGCCTACGGCGAGACGACGGCGCGGGTCGCTCAGGCGCTGCGCGGCTTCACCCACCCCCGTGCCCGCCGGCAGATGATGTGGGACGTCCAGCACGCACTGGCCGCACGCGCCATGCTCGATGACATTCGCGATCCCCGCCAGCGCGGGCTGGCCCGCCGCGTCCTGGATGAGTTCGAGCAGACCGTGGCGCCAGTCTGGCCGCGGCTGCGGGCGCAGGTCGTCCACACGGATCTCACGGTGGACAACACGCTGACCGACAGTGCGGGTCTCGTCACCGGCGTGATCGACTTCGGCGACATGAGCTACAGCGCGCTCATCACCGACCTCGCCTCGGTGCTCGACTCGCTGGGAGCCGGTCGAGAGGGACCCGAGCTGTTCCGGCTGGCGCGCCTGGTCCTCGACGGCTACCAGCGGCGGACCGAGCTGGAGGAACTCGAGCTCGCCGTTCTGGGCCTCCTGTGGGCGGCCCGCAGCGCGTTGACCATCGCCATCAGCTCGTGGCGCGTCGCTGCGGGAGTGGAGGAGCGGCAATTCGCCGAGCGCTACAACGCCCAGTGCGCTCGGATGCTCGAAACGATGGAGCAGACCGGCTGGGATGAGGTAACGCGACAGCTGGGGGCGGCGATGCCGAGCGCGGCAGGCCGCTCGCTCGCCGCGCGGCGGGCGGCGGTCTTCGGCCCGACGATGGAGCCGCTCTTCTACGACGTTCCGGTCGAGGTGGCGAGCGCCGCCGGCGTCTGGATCACCGACACCGACGGTCGGCGGTATCTGGATGCGTATAACAACGTGCCCTGCGTGGGACACTGCCACCCGCGCGTCACTGTCGCCATCTCGCGCCAGAGCCGGCGGATCAACACCCACCTGCGCTACCTGCACCCGGCCGCCGTCGAGCTGGCCGAACGGCTGGCCGGCCTGTGCCCGCCGGAGCTCGACACCGTATTGCTCGTCAACTCCGGGTCGGAGGCCAACGACCTGGCGTGGCGGATCGCTACCGCGGTCACCGGCCGGCGCGGCGGACTGTGCACCGCGTTCGCCTACCACGGGATCACGGAGGCGACAGCCGCCCTGTCGCCCGAGTCCTGGTTGGGCGCCCCGCCGCCGTCACATGTCGAGACCTGGGCGCCGCCGGACGCGTATCGCGGCGTGCACCTGGACGCGACCGGATTCGCCGCCGCCCTTGACCGTCTGGGCGAGCGGGAGAGGCTGCCGGCGGCGGCGATCCTGGACGGGCTGATCACCAGCGATGCAATCGCCGACCTCGACGCCGGCTACGTGCAGGAACTGGTCCGGCTGACTCGGGACGCGGGCGCATTCTGGATCGCCGACGAGGTCCAGGCCGGCCACGGCCGAACCGGCGAGGGAATGTGGGCGTTCGAGCGCTTCGGCGTCATCCCGGATTTCGTGACACTGGGCAAGCCCATGGGCAATGGTCATCCCGTCGCCGCCGTGGTGACTCGGCGCGAGATCGTATCGGCGCTCGCCGGCCACACGTTCCTATTCAGTACGTTCGGCGGCAATCCGGTCAGCGCAGCGGCCGCTCTCGCCGTCCTCGATGTGATCGAGGATGAGCGCGTGCTCGACCGGGTCCGGGCCACCGGTCGCTCGCTGCGCGGTGCGCTGACCGAGGTCGCCGGACGTCACGACTCGATCGGCGACGTGCGCGGAGTGGGGCTCGCCTGCGGAATCGAGTTCGTGGCCGACAGGGTCAGCCTCGAGCCCGACGGAGCGCGGGCTCGGGCCGTCAAGGAGGCGCTGCGCCACCGCGGCGTGCTGGTCGGCACCACCGGAGAGCACGGCAACACTCTCAAGATCCGCCCGCCGCTGGCGTTCACGGCCGCGCATGTCGCCACGTTGACCGCGGCGCTCGACGCCGCCGTCGCCGAGACGGAACCCGCCTGAGCCGGTCCTCACGGCCGATCAGCCACGCAGGCACCCGTCGAGGATGTCGCTCGCCACTCCGGCGGCGTCGACGAGCTCTCCTTTGCCGGTGAGATCAATGCTCACGATGGTCTCGGCCAGGTTCGTCATCTCGGTGGATTCGTACGCGTCCGCCACATCGATGCGCCGTCGTGGGTAACACCCGGTCTCGGCGTATTTCATGTCAGCCAAGTACATGAACATGAGTTTGAGGGGGTCGTACAACTTGTCTCTGAGGTGCTCGACCGACCAGGATTCCGCGTTCAAGATGCCGGCACGCAACCTTCGGCCCACGATGGGCAGTCCACCCCGAGCGATCCCGTCCGCGAACTCCCGCTTCGGGCGTGTCCTTCTGCGTTATCAGATCCTGGCCGAACAGCATCTGGCCCCGAAACTTCATCGAAATGTCCTGATCGCTGTGAGTGACCATGAAGCGGCGCTCATGCATCACGTAGAACAGGTACACGTCGCCGAACCGGAGTCGGCCGAGCTGCCTCTGGATTCGTTGGCGGTAATGCCCGTCGATCTTCCCCGCCAGGACGATCGCGATATCTCGATCGCTTCGCCCTTTGACCCACGGATCCCCGGCGGTCGTAGAACCGGCTTCGCCGAGCCCGACGTAGCCGTTCAAGCCGTCCGCGAGACATTCGTGGAGACGGCGCAGCTTCGGGTTGCGTAAGACGTTGTCCACTTCTCCCCTCGCTTGAGTTCGCCGCTCAGACCGTACCTCGTAACCGGCGTTGCGAGCGAACCTGGTGCGGCACTGTATGGTCTGCCTGAGTGGCACGGATCGCCCAGCTGGCGAGGATCGCATTTCTCGCCTGCCTCATGGTTGTTGGTGCATCGGCGGTCGCGCAGGCCGCGACCATCACCTTCTACGTCTCGCCGACCGGGCGCGACGGGAACCCGGGTACGACAGCGCGGCCGTTTCGCACCCTTGACCGCGCCCGGGACGCTGCCCGCAAGGTCCCGCGCCCGCTACACGGCGATGTCGTCGTGCGCCTGGGCGGCGGCACTTATCGCCTCACCCATGCGCTGACGCTGCGGGCGGCCGACTCGGGCGCCAACGGCCACGACGTTGTGTATGCGGCCGCCCCCGGCGCGCACCCTCTGATCAGCGGCGGCCGGCGCATCACGGGCTGGACCTTGTTTGACCGGACCCGCGGCATCTATCGCGCCCGCGCTTTGAGACTGAGTACCCGGCAGCTCTACGTCGACGGCCGCCGCGCGGTGCGCGCGCAGAGCACGCTCGATCCGGCGGGGTTCACCAAGACGGCGACCGGCTACACGACCACGAATGCTGCGATGGCGACGTGGCGCAACCCCAGTGACATCGAGGTGCTGTCGAACTGGCGCTGGAAGAGCTTCCGCTGCCCGGTCGCTTCGATCGTCGGCGACCAGATCAACATGGCCCAGCCGTGCTGGCATAACGCCAACGTCTTCCTCGGGCCCGCGGCGATGGGCTTGCCCACGCGAATCGAGAACGCCTACGCACTCCTCGACCAGCCACACGAGTGGTACCTGGACCGGCGCGCTGGATGGCTCTACTACATGCCGGCGCGCGGGGAGAAGCTGGCCCGCGAGGACGTCGAGGCCGCCGCGACCCAGGTGCTGGTGGACGTTCGCGGGACCCTGGCGCGTCCGGTCAGCCACCTGCGCTTCGACGGCCTGACCTTCGCCTACGCCACCTGGATGGGCGTCAGCGGACGCCAGGGGTACGCCGACGACCAGACCGGCTTCCATGTGACCGGTCCCAACCAGCCCCAGACGCTCGAGCACGCGCAGTTCACCACCCGCACCCCCGGCAACCTGCGCTTCATCTACGCCCATGACGTCACGATCCGCAACAGCGTCTTCCGGCACCTGGGCGCCGTCGCAGTGGACTTCGGCACCGGCAGCCAGCACGACACCATCGTCGGCAGTCGCTTCACTGACATCTCCGCCGCGGCGATCCAGCTCGGGGGCGTCGATGCGGCCGACCACCACCCCAGCCGCCCCGGCCAGGTCACGCGCGACAACCGCATTGCCAACAACACGATGACCAAGGCGGCCCAGGAGTTCTTCGACGCCGCCGCGATCTTCGTCGGCTACACCACGCGCACCACGATCATCCACAATTCGCTGTCCGACCTGCCCTACACCGGGATCTCGATCGGGTGGGGCTGGGGTATGACCGATCCGGGCCGTTTCCCCGGTTGCACCGGCTGCCCGTTCGAGGACTGGAAGATCTATACGACGCCGACCACGAGCCAGGGCAACCGGATCCTCTACAACGAGGTGTCTGACTACCTCCAGCTGCTTTACGACGGCGGCGGCATCTATTCCCTGGGCCAGCAGGGCACCTCCATGCGGCAACGGCGAGCTTATCGCCGGCAACGTCATCTTCGGCAAGGCGCCCAGCCATGGCGGTAACGCGCTCTACACCGATGGCGGCAGCCGCTACATCACGCTACGCGGCAATGCGGCCTTCGACAACCCAACCGGCGTCGACGGCCCGGGTGGTCAGCCCTACGGGCACGACTGGGGCGGTTGCCGCCCCTTCGGCGACATCGCCTGGACCGCTAACTGGTGGCAGAACCCGGCCGCAAGCTACGACTGTTACCCGCCGTATCCGCCGGTCAACGTGTCCCTGCGCAACAACACCGTGATTCCAGGCCGCGCCGGGGTCCCCGCCGGCGTCCTGGCTCGCGCCGGCGCTCACTGACTGACCGCCGGCTAGCGCCGCGATCGAGCCAACCGGGAGCGTTCTCCCTCACGCCGGGATCCACTCGATCTCCAGCCGACGACCCTGCGCCCGCCCCGCCACAAGCCGAGACCCCGATCACGGGAACCAGCAGCCCGGCCGTGACCCAGCACTTCCTGCTCGACAGCAAT
Organism: uncultured Solirubrobacterales bacterium; assembly: GCA_963744195.1. Lineage (GTDB taxonomy): Bacteria > Actinomycetota > Thermoleophilia > Solirubrobacterales > Solirubrobacteraceae > Palsa-465. The sequence goes on along the minus strand of CAVUSY010000005.1, from coordinate 26,089 downwards.
CGCCCCGCTCTCGAGCGTCCGGCCCGCTGCCGTGAGCTCAAACTCGTCTGGGGGCGGCTTGTCCGGTGCTGGGTAGGGAAATCCATACACCGGAACGGGAGACACCACGATCAGGCCTGGCCGTCCAGCAAGATCGTCCAAGGCTCGATCGATTTGATCGTGAGCGTCCGCCGTGAGCCCAGTTGCTAATCGGAGGCTACCTCCGTATAGTATCTGGAGGCAGCCTCCACAACGTCCACCGAAACTCGGGAGCAAGAACATGTCTGAACCGACGCCCACGATTGGCAAGCAGGTCCGCCGCGCGCCCGGTCACGAGTGCGCTGATCGCCGCCTCGCGCTTCGGACTGACCGTCTGCGCGGCAGCCGGGCCGCCACCACCAGCCGGCAAGCGGTCCCTGCCGGCGACCGTCCGCGACGGGACCCGCCCAGCGGCCCCCAGAATCGCATCTCGGGCTCCAGCTCGAGAAAGACAGCTTCGGCGATGGTCGGTGGCCGAGCTGAGGGCCCGATCGTTCGCCCGTCCCAGCGACGAGGTGAGCGAGCGGTGGGATGCGCGGCGAGCCCCCGGCGCCTGAGGGCGGACGATCCGCCGCTACCGCCGTCGGAGCGAGACGCCGGCCGGGACGACCGGGCCGGACACCGCAACGATGTGCTTGCGCACGCCCACCAGCGCTGTGCCGCCGACGGCCACACAGCGATATGCCGTCTCGCAACCAAACGACGAGATCGTGGTTTTGGCACCCTCGATTGCCGGAATCTTTTGGTATGAGAAGTCAACCCAGTTGTTCGTGGTCGAGGCGATGATCGCGAGGGCCCCATGGACGCCGCCCGCCAGGCAGACTCCGTCAGCCGGGCACGCCACGCTCTCCAGGTCGGGCCGCGTGTCTACCGGCGCGGTCGGGCTGGGGAGAACGCGCTCCGTCCAGCGCATCAGATCGGTTCCTGCCGACGTGAGAATCACGCCGCCCATGCCCGCGGCCGTGCACTGGCCACGGGGATTGCATCCGATCGCGTCCAGCGCTTGCGAGGGATCGGCGTTGGTGGTCTTCCAGTCCCAGCGGACGACGCCGCCGGTCTGGGTCATCTTGCCGAGCAGCACGAAGTCGAGCGTCGTCGCCACACACACGGCAGGATGCGTGCGGCCGGTTAGACACGCCACAGACGTTGCCGTGTCGGGGAACGAATTGTGCTTCCAGCCCGTCACCGCACCGTCGAGCGTCGTGTAGACGACGTGGTCGCCGATCCCGACGCAGACGTCCTTGGTGATGCAGCTAAACGCGCTGGTCCCGGGCGGGCTGGCGCTGGTCGGGTGGCGCGGGGTAAAGGTCGTGAGGTCGGTGGTGAACAGGCTCTGGGTCTTGCCGAGGAATAGGCACTCGGCTGGGCCGGTGCAGTTGACCGCCTTGATGTCGAGTCCCACATTTCCGCTCAGCGGCAGCGACCATAGGTCGCCTCCGGAGCGGGAGACGCCCAAGTCGCTTGTTCCGCCTGCGACGCACGTCCCGCTGAAGGTGGCGGGGCACTGGATCGAGCCGAACTTGCCGACCTCGTTTACGCGTCCCCAGTCGAAGCCGACATCGCTGCCGGCAAACCAGGCGGCGGACTTTCCTACCGCGACACACGACGTGCCGGCGCAGGTGATCCCCTCCAGATTCAGTGTGCCGAGTGGCCGCCGGTGCCAGTCGCCGGTCGGCGATGACAGCGAGGTCGTCCTCAGCGCGACCGAGCCGGCCAGCCCGACGCACATGTCGGCGCTAGGGCAGGCGAGGGCTGAGACCGGGGCCGCTTTGGGAAACAGCTTCGCGTGTCCCCAGGTCTTGTCCGAGATGTTCAGTGACATGAAGTGGCCCAGGCCGTCGGTCGCGGTGCAGCGCGTAGCGGAGTCACAGGCGAGGGCCAGAATGCCGTTGCCCGTCCCCGGCGGCAGGTCGACGAGCGTGACCTTCCTGTCTTGAATGACAGCGCTGCTGGCGATCGAGTCGCCTCCCACCGCGACGCACGTCCCCGCCGCCGGGCAGGCCACGCGGTTATAGGAGCCGGGAGTGACGGGCAGAGTCAGCGCCTCCCAGCTGCGACCTTGGTCGCGCGAGCGCCAGATCCCGCCGCCCGGCCCGACGGCATAGCAGACACCGGCGGGGTCGCAGGCGAGCGCCAGCGCGCTGCGCGTCTTGGCCGGACCCGCCGCCTCGAGGGCAACGCCGTGGGACCACGTTGCGCCGCCGTCGTCACTGCGGAAGACTTTCGAGACGGCGGTGGCCGGCACTGTGCGCGTGTTGGACACCGCCAGGCAGAAAGCCCTGTTGCAACTCACGCCGTCGAGCTCCTCGGGATCAGTGAGAGGGATCCGGGACCAGGCCAGTGGACCGTCGGCCCCGGTGGTTGAGCGCAGGACCGCGCCTCGCTGACCCACGGCCACGCAGACGGCTGGGGCGGTACAGGACACGTCGCGGAGCCCGGGGCCGTAGTCGGTCCAGGACCACGGCGATGGGATTATCTCCTTGGCCTGAGTGACCGGCACTGCGGAGATCAACATGATCACCAGAAGCGCCGTGCTGAGTGCTGCCCGAGGGAGCATGCCAATCCGTGGCATGACCGCTACATTACGCCATATCCACGCCTGCCACGAACGCCGGGCCAGGTCGGCGCGCCGCTGGACCACCGGGCTCGCCGCGGCAACGGTCATTCTGATCGCCGCTCCGGCCGCCGCGGCCGCGCCGTTCGTGTCAGTCCACGCGACGCTCCAGCGCTCGGGCGAGGGCGCCGTCGTCACCGGCCAGGTCCAGTGGGATGGACCGGCTGCGCGGCGGGCTCCGGACTACATGTCGGTCGGCGACCTTCGCCTCGTAGCGGTCAGCGACCATGGCCACCGCCCCACGCTGCTGGCCACCGCGACGTACGACCAGATCAACCACGACGCCACGCAGAACGTGCGTCTGCATATCAACAGGGCCGACGAGCATGCCATCCGGCCGGGCAATCGAGTCGTGCTCACCGCCAGCCAGCACGGCGCGGTGTCACAGGGAACACGTACCGTGCGAACCTACGTTACTGTCGGCGAACTGCAGCCGTTCGGCACCGCGCAGGATCGCATCGGCCGTCGCGACTGCTCCACTGTCGCGATCGTCCCGGGGGCGCGGCTGAACCGGTGCGACCTCGTCGGGGCGTTCTTCAACCGCGCGCTCGTGTCGGTGCGCACGCCGGTGGGCACGAGGATGCTGCTCACCGATCTCACAGGAGCGACGATGCGCGGCGCCGATCTCACTGGCCTGAGCGTTGCCGGCGGCCGACTCAACGGCGTCGACGCGACGAACTCGATTCTCGACAATCTCTCCCTGGCCGGAGCCGAGGGGACAGGGCTGATCGCCCGCGACGCCACCAGCGACCGTCGGCAGGCATCGGCGGGGGCCAACATCTTCGACGCGCGGCTGACGGACGCCGACTTCCGCGGCGCGGTGCTCAACGGCGTGTCGCTGAACCACTCGCGCTTGGACGGCGCGGACTTCCGCGGCGCCACGTGGAACTCTGTGCAAGCTGACACCGCCAGCTTCCGGGGAGCGGATCTGCGGGGGTTGAAGGGCGTGGGCTCAAGCGTCTACCTCGCGGACTTCACCGACGCCAAGCTTCAGGGCGCGCCCCTGTCGGCGATCGATCTGGCATGGGCCACCCTTTGTCACACACTGATGCCCGACGGTCAGCCACCCGGGGGCGACGATCGCGACTGCCAGACCCGAACCGATCCGGGACCAACGCCCGCGGCCCACCCCTACGTGATCGTCGACGGGAGCCTCCAGCGCATGGACCATCGAGCCACGATCCACGCCACGATCCTCTGGAACGCCGCGGCGATCGGGTTCGGGATGTCGGCCGGCGACGTTCGTGTCGTGGCGATCGACGGCTCAACCGGATTGCCGACGACGGTCGGCTCCCTGTCGGTCCCCCAAAATCTGCCCCGAAGGACCAGCTACGCCGCCACGATCACCAATCCTGCGCTGCTAGCCGCCCTGAATCGTGGCAACCGGGTCGTGCTCACCGCCACGCAGCGTCCACCGCTTCCCAGCCGGCGCGGCGATTTGACCACCAGTAGCTATGTCACCGTGCGCACGCTGCAGCCCGGCCCTGGGCGAGGGCGGGTGGGCAGTCGCGACTGCTCCGGCGTCGTCCTCAGCGCCACCACTCCACCGCCCGGCGGCTACGACTTCTGCGACCTGCCGGGCGCAGTATTGACGCGGGCGTCGTTGTCGGGGCCGATGCGCGAGGCTGACCTCACTGGCGCGGAGCTGGGCGGCGCTGGACTGAGCGGCATCGTCCTCGATGCGGCTGCCATGGGTGGCGCGGTTGCGACTGGCGCCGCCTTCAACGGGGTCTCGATGATCGGCGCGTTCGCACCGCGCTTGACCATGCCCAACACCTTGATCCGCGGCGCCCAGCTGCGCGCGACGCGCCTTGACGAGGCCGACTTCACGGGGGCGACGATCAGCGACACAACGTTTGCGGCGTCATCCCTGCAACGCGCGGCGTTCAGCGACGCGACGTTTGACAAGGTTGATTTGGGCTATGCCCGGCTGGCCAAGGCGAGGCTCGAACGTGTCAACGCTGTGTCATCCGATCCTACCCGCGGCCGTCGCAGCTCGCTGTTCCTCACCGATCTCACCGGCGCGACACTGGCCGGCTCTCGGTGGGATAACGACGAGGCAGGCGACCATCCCTGGGAGTGGGCGACGCTATGCAGCACGGTTCTACCCGCGGACGCCATGGTCAGCGGGGACCGGGACTGCCCGCGGTGACCTAGGCGCACGGTCCGCGAACGCGCTGAACAACCTCTTCGGGTCCTACACCTAGCTAGCGCATCAGCCGCTCGTGCATGACGTCGGGGAGACTCGACGGCCACATATCTGGAATCGACGGATCCGTCCTCTCCACTCCAGGCCCCAGTTCTGGTTCGATGAGCAACGCTGAGATCAGCTCGGCTGAACCCCCGATACCTGCCCATGCGTCATCCCAGAGACTCGACACGAGCCAGCTGTGATCCGCAGGGAACATCAGCTCGGGTAGGGCAGTGAACCAGCGACCGTCCTCGCTGCGCCATGTGCGGGCCTCATGCGGACCGGCCTGGACGAGAACGTAGTTCCAGCCTGTGTAGATCCACACGCGCTGAGCGGCACCGAGGACGACATCGCTGGCCCCGGTATCGAGGAACCCGAGCCACCACGGCTGGGGCTTCGTGTGCGCGCAGAGCACGCGCAGCAACGCATCGTCAAAGCGATCCTCGGCGGGACGCATCTGCTCGCGGCTCGAATCAAGTCCCAGGGGGAAGACCAAGGTCGCGTACGCCGCGAAGATCGGCGGGATGCTGGCGGTGATCGACAGTCCCCCGGTGACGCCGGTGTTGATCCACGCAACCTCATCGTCGCCACCGATGCGCCAGGCTCGTCCATCCTTGGTCTGCGTCTGCGGGCGAACTTCCGGCACTAGATGAGGCTATACCCAACCGAGGCCAGGGCGCCGCGACTTACACGCGGCGTTCGCTCGTCATGCGCCGACGCCAAGCTGTGCCTGGCCAGACGGATCGAAGAGATCGTCAACCTTGAGGCCGGTTCCTCGTCCCGGGCCGCTCGGCCGGGCCACCGCCAGCGGCCGCCGCGCCAGTACCCCGCAGGCGAGCACGACAGCCAGGCCGACGGCGATCAGCGCGCCACCGACCCCGAGCATCGAGACGAGCGGCCCGGCGAGGAGGGAGCCAACCACGATCCCTGCGATGGACACCGGCACGGCGAGTCCGTATGCCCTGGCCAAGACGTCGTCGTCGAGCACGTGAGGCAGGGCCGTGTCAGCCAGAACCTCTCCGACCACGAGTCCGGCACCACCGAGCAGTGACGCCCCCAGCGCCTCGAGCAGCGTTGGCCCGGAGCCGAGAGCCACCAGGGAGCTCGCGACCAGCAGCAGAGCGGTGATCAGCGCCTTGCGCCAGCGGGCCGGGTCGGCAGCGCGCCCGGTCACCATCGCCCCGATCACGCCGCCGATGCCGTATGCGCCCATGAGCAGCCCGTAGGCGCCGGTGCCCGCACCGAGCTGGCGCCCCAGCAATACGAACAGCACGGTCAGCGTTCCGTAGACCGCGCTGCAGACGGCGTCGGCGGCGATCAGCCGGATGGCGGCCGGCGCCCTTCGCAGCGCCTCGGCTCCGGCCATGACGTCATCGAGCACTCCGTGGACGGTCCCGCCCGCCGTGCCGGACGCGGCGAAGGCCGGGCCGCGGCCGATCGACCATACGGCAACGGCCGAAGCGATGAAGGTCACTGCGTTCAAGAGCATCGCGGTTGCCGGCGAGGAAACGAGCAGCACCACGGCGCCGAGCGCCGGGCCGGCGACGATCGCCGCCTGGCCGACGGCAGCCCGCCGGGCGTTGGCGCGCTGGAGCTCCGGGCCGGGGACGAGCCGCGCGGTGCTGGCGGCGACGCATGGCGGCACCGCCGCGCCCGACATCGTGGCGACCGCGGCGATCACCGGCACCACGACGATCGGCAGTCCGGCCGCGGCGGCGGCGGCCAGCGCCACCATGAGCGCAGCCCGGACCAAGTCAGCGCCGATCATCAGCACGCGCCGGTCATGCCGGTCCGCCATGACACCGCCGAGCGGGCCGAAGAGGACGATCGGTAGCACGCGGGCGGCTGTGGTGAGCGCGACCCAGGTCCCCGAGTGCGTCCGCTCGAACACGAGCGCCAGCAGGGCGACGTTGTAGACCCAGTCGCCGCAGGAGGAGACCGCCAGCGACGTGAGGAGAAGCGCGAACGGGCGGCCGCCGAGCGGACGGCGCCGGGAATGTGAGCCGGAGGAGAACATACGAGCAGCATGCGTCTAAGCCCCCGCCCCACACATCGGGCCGGCGCACAGTCTCGCCGCCTCAGCTAGCTGAGATTTCGGTCTAAGCGGGCTTAGAGCCGGAGGATTCCCGGGCTGCGACCGAGACGAGGCCCCGCCGGTGGGCCAGGGCGGCCGCCTGCACGCGCGTCGCGACCCCGAGCTTGGACAGGATGTTCGACACGTGTACGCTCGCCGTTGCGCGGGAGATGTACAGCTCCGCGGCGATCTCGGTGTTGGAGCGGCCGTCGGCGACGAGCTCGAGCACCTCGCGCTCCCGCGCCGTCAATCCAAACGGATCCTCAATACCGGGCGCGGATGAGGCGGAGGCCTGCGTCGGGGCGGTGCCGTTGCTTGAGACGCGCAGACGAGCGCGTCTGATCAGAGCCTCGACCTCGCCCAGCAGAGGTGCCGCGCCCATCCGCCCGGCCAGCTCCGCCGCTTCACCGGCGGCCGCGCCCGCGGCATCCGCGTTGCCCGCGGCGGCGAGCGCCTCCGCCTGCCGCAAGAGCGCGTAGGCGAGCGGGAACGGCTCGTTCATCTCGCGGCAAGCGTCGACCGCCTCGCCCCAAGCCTCGACCTCCCCGTTTCGCGCCAGACGTGCGAGCTCCGCGCGGACCAGACCCCGATGACCCCGCGCAGCCGGGCTTCCCGCCACCAGATCCTCGGCCTGCGCCCGCAACACCGCCGCGCGCTCCAGCACATCCTCCGGCACGGACCCGCCCTCGTCAACCGCCCGGATCGCCCGCTCGGCTTCGATCCGGGACCCGATCGAGAGCAGCGGCCACCGGTACCGCGGCTCCTCGCCGGGCGTCGTCCTCGCCAATGCCCTGTCGACGCTCGCCCGCGCATCGTCCAGCCTGCCCTCGGCCCGCGCGAGCTCGCCCTCCACGGTCGCCAGCGGCAGCGCGAACTGCGGCGCCGTGGTGCTGCGGAGGTGCTGGCGCACCTCGCGCAGATCAGCGTTCGCCGCGTCCGTGTGCCCGGCGAGCGCATTGAGCTCGAGGCGCAGCAGAAGCAGACTCGCGGTGAACGTGCCGACCGCCTCCCGTTCTGGTGCCGCGGCAGCGAGTGCCTCGGTCCAGCGTCCTGACTTCAGCAGAGCCTCGGCCTTGTTGCTTCGCAGAAGGGCTCCGGCGGTGCGGGCGACCCCGGCGTCCTCGGCGAGTCCGATCCCCTCGTCGGCGGTCGCCACCGCCTCCTGATAGCGGCCGAGCATCAGCAGGAGGTCCGAGAGATTGACGAACGCGCGGATCACGACCCAGTTCCAGCGCGTTCCCAGACGGCGGGCCCGGTCGATGGCGGCCCGGATCTGGGTCAGGCCGGCCTCGACCTGCCCTGTGTACACAGCGGCGTGCCCGACGCTGATCTGCGCGTCGAGCTGCTCCTCGGTCGCGCCCACCGCCTCGGCGGCGCTCATCGCTCGGGCGCCGAGCTCTCCGGCGCGCTGCATCTGGTCGACGCGGAGCATGGCCGCCGCGAGCTGTCCCAGCACCTGTGCGCCCGCGCGACTTGGGAGGCCAGGTGGGAGCAGTCCTACGGCCTGCTCGAGCACCGCGATGCCTTCGTCGTCACGACTGAGCTCCCGCAGGATCGATGCCCGCCTCACGAGCAGCAGGGCGCGCTGCTCCAGCGGCCCGCCGTAGCCGACCTCCTCCAACGCCTCGTCGACAAGGGCGAGCGCCCGGTCGACCGAACCCGCCCGCCACGTCGCGTCAGCGGCGGCGTCGAGCAGCTCGGGGTGCTCGATGCCCGCGCGCTGCTCGGCCCCGGGCACCTGAGTCCACAACTCCAGGGCAAGCTCGTAGTGACGTTGGGCCGCCGATGGCGCATACGCGTCGACGGCGGCCCGGCCGGCCCGCACCGACGCCGACAGCGCACGCGGTAGGTCGTGGGCGGCGAGCCAGTGGTGGGCGAGCATCGAGATGGTGTCCAGCCCCGGGTCCTCGAGCTCGGTATTGCCCTCGATGGCCTCGGCGTAGAGACGGTGAAGCTGTGCGCGCTCGCCCGGCAGCAGGTCATCGTGGATCGCCGCCCGCGCGAGCGAGTGACGGAAGCCGTAGCCGCGGCCGGACGGATCGACGACGAGCAACTGGTGCTCAACTGTCTCGCGAAGCGTTGAATACAGCTGCTCATCCGGCAGCCGCGCCACGATCGTCAGCAACCGCTCCGGTACCCACCGACCGCCGCAGGACACAACCCGCAGGACGCGCTCGGCATCCGAGGACAGCCGCTCGGCGCGCGCGAGCAGGACATCCCGTAGCGACGGCGGAAGGTAATCCTGGCCGAGACCGCCCTCCCGCACGGCCCCCAGCAGCTCCTCGACGAACAGCGGAATCCCCTCCGAGCGCTCCCAGACGAGGTCGACGAGAGCGTCGTCCGGCCGCTCGCCCAAGATGGCCGCAATCTGCGTAGCGACCTCCGAGGCCGACAGCCGCTCCAGCTCCAGCCGCTGCACCGTCCGCTGCTGCTCCCAGCGCCCCGAGATGCGGCGGAAGGGATGCGTGCGGTGCAGCTCGTCGGAGCGCACCGTGAACACAAGCATCAGGCGGCGCGCCATCGGCCCCCCCACGAGCAGGGCAATCAAGTCGAGGGTGGCCGGGTCGGCCCACTGAACATCCTCGAAAGCGAGCACCAGTGGCCGCGCTGCCGCCAACCGCCCGATGACGCCGATCAGCAGCTCCAGGATCCGCGACGGGTCCCGGTCGGCGCGCCCCGGCGCCTCCCGCCCGTCATCGAGCTCCGGCACCAGGCGCCCGATCTCCGCCCGCGCCGGACCGAGCAGCGACTCGAGGTCGTCGTCGTTTAGCTCCGAGGCCAGCATGCGGAGCATGTCCACCACCGGTGCGTAGGGAATCCCGCCTCCGCCGAGCTCGATACAGCCGCCGACGAGCGTGCGCGCCTCGGCCGCTCGCGCGCGGGTTACGAACTCGCCGATCAACCGCGACTTGCCCACCCCCGCCTCGCCGCCGACCAGCACGGTCACCGCTTCGCCCTCGAGAACGCGGGCCAGTGCAGCGTCCAGCTCCGCCGACTCCGTCTGCCGACCAACGAGAACCGGACTGACGAGACTCGCCGCCATGGACCGCATCCTAGGCGTTCAGACCAAAAAAAAAGCCCGGCGCTGGGCGGCGCCGGGCTAGTGGTTTTGAGATTGCTGCGACTTCGCGTCGCGGGCGATCACAGAGTGCGGAGCGTGCGCTCGATGCGGATCATGGTCCCTCCTCCCTTTCTTCTGCTCTTGCCGCTGTCCGGCCGGCGATTGGTGATGAGCAGATAGTGCGCGTAAGCCCCCAGGGCGCACATCGGGCAGACGTCTGATCATGCGGGCTGAAATTGGGCCCGCCGGGGGCTTAGGCCGGCCGCCGGAGGCGCCGGCGCATGCGGCACGGGCAACGCAAGCGCGCGTCACCGAGGACGCACTCACAGCGCTCACCCGAAAGAGCCAACAACCTAAGCGTTGACCGACACGCCGAATTTTTGGCGGTCAACGCTTTGAGCAGCGTGTCGTTGCCGTCACGTCGGGCCGTTGCCGTTCCCGCGAGACATTTCGCGGGAACGGCCTCTGGCCGGGTCGGCTAACCGGCGTTTCCTGTCGCGATGGCACTCCTGGCTTCGGCGGAGGACTCGTCGCCCGACACCGTGAGCGTGGTGAAGTTGTCGAAGGATCCCGTCGCTCCCTGACCGAACAACCTGGCCCGGCCGGCGTCCGACGGGTTCCCCGTCCCGACCGGGATCGAAACGCTGGTTGGGGGCGTGGTCGGATACTGGAACGGGAAAGCGTCCAGGAGGGAGAACAGGCCGTGACCGAATTGCAACCCGTTGATCTGGGTCGCTAGCTGCTCGCCCGGCCCGAGAGACGGGTAGGTGCCGGTGAACGGCACACCCTGCTTGTCGAGCGGAATCCCGACGTTGCCCACGTGCGCGATCAGGCGGTAATCCAGGAAGTAATCCACCCACGAGTGACCGCCGATGCGCGTGAAGGCGATGTCGACGTGGTGGGAGACGCCCGGACGCACCGGAACCTCGCGGATGATCTGGGTATACATCTTGTCGATCCCGACGTTCGTCGCACCGGGACAGGCAGGATTAGAGGTGTTGCCCGTAACCGTGGTCGGCAGCCGCTCGATCAGCGGAAACGCCGTGTCTCCGGCGATGAACCAGTCAAACAGCTGACCGGTGCAGAAATCGACCGCGTTCATCACGACGCCGGCCTGCTGGCCTTGGAGAAGCCGCGGCGTGGTAGTCGGGCGGAAACGGCGGTGCGGACGGAGTCAGCCATGTGCCGCTGGGGCCGTAGACCCCTTGCTGGATCAGTCCATCCACCGTACCGGGCGTTGTGGCGGTGATGTCCGAGGACATCACCAACGTGCCGTTGGTCGGCACGGGAAAGACCTTCGAGCTGACTGCGATGTACTTCAGGTGGTCGAAGACGCTGAAGTCCGAGCCGGTCTTGAATGGCACGGCACTGAGGTTGAACCGACCACCGGTGAAGTTGCGGTTATCCGGTCGTACGGCAGGGCTCTCCTCACCGAGCCCGAACGTATTCACCCACTTCTGGCCGTAGTTAGCCAGCGAACCCGGGCATCCTCCTCGCAACGCGTGGGTAACGCGCATGAATCGCACGATCGCACACGTCGTCCCACGTGGAAGTGCCAGGCGACTGCTACGTGTGATGGAGGTGCTCGTGGGCGCCCTCTGGGCCGAGAATCAGGATCAACTCGACGGCCTCCTTCACTGCTCCGAACCAGTGCGGCGTCCACGTGGAGAACTCAACGGCCTCGCCGGGGTCGATCACGAGATCAGACGCGCCGAGCACGAGCCGCATTCGTCCTTGCAGCACGTAGATCCAGTCGTGACCCTCGTGCACTGGGAGCGGATCCGGCGGCAACCGGCGACCGGGGCTGATGAGCACGCGGTGAGCGTGCAGGCCAGAGGCACCGCGGCGCGTCAGCGGCCAGATGGTGAGGCCGGCATAGCGGCGGGGACGTCCGCGCACGCGGGGATCCGGTGTTGTTGGAGCGCTCAAGAGGTCATCGGCGGTGACTCCCAATGCAGCGGCCAGCGCTGGCACGTGATCAAGGGCGAGACGTCGCTTACCGGACTCGAGTCGGCTGAGGGTCGAGACGTCGATCGCCGCGCGAGCCGCGACCTGCGCCAGCGTCAGACCTTGCTCGGCTCGCAATTCGCGTAACCGGCGTCGCACTCGAGCCTCGACCGGCTCGGGAGAAGTCGTCGTCACATTTGCCGGAATAGCAAATGAGGTTGGCAGTCTTCGGAAAGGGTGTCAAGCTGCTCGAATGGCTTTTGTGAGCGGGCACGCCGACCGCGGTCGCTCGACAGAGATGTTCGAGCCGGACAGCTGGGACGAGCGCTACTCGGGCGAGGACGACATCTGGAGCGGCGCTCCTAACCCACAGCTCGTCGCCGAGGCGTCACGGCTCACACCAGGCCGTGCGCTTGATGTCGGCTGCGGCGAGGGCGGCGACGTCATCTGGCTGGCGCGCCAGGGCTGGAGGGTGACCGGCGCGGATTTCTCCACCAACGCGCTCGCCCGCGCCGCAGAACACGCTAAGCAGGCAGGCGTCGCCGACCAAGTCGACTGGTGGCGGGTCGACGCACGGCACTTCGCCGCCCAAGGACGCGCGTTCGACCTGGTCACCACGCATTTTCTGCATCCACCTGAGGGCGGAATGCTCGATGTGACCCGTCGGCTAGCCGCGGCGGTCGCGCCCGACGGATACCTGCTCATCGTCGGTCACGCCCCGCCGTCTGAGGCGCTCGTTCCCCCGACCGATCACCGCCGCAAGGCGATGTACGTCGCCGACCAGCTACTCCCCGGCCTTCCGGATGCCTTCGAGGCACTCGTCGTCGAGCAGCGGCCACGGACAGTGACCCGCGACGCCAAAGCGTTCATCGTTCACGACTCGACACTGCTCGCGCACCGTCAGGTCTAGAAGCACCAACCTCTGCGATCCCCGACCTCAACCCCCTGGGCAGGACCCGGTCGCCCAGGCCATACGTGGACGACCGCTCGTGCTGCGCCTTGGCCCACGGTCGACCAGGGTCAGACCTTCGGAGCGCGTGACATTTCGCAGGGCAGCATCGCGGACGGGGCGTCGCGGTCCCGCGCATCGGAACCCTCGTCGCGATACTTCGTCGCGCGGGCCCCTACCGGTGCCTCGTAGCCGCTGCAAAAAGCCGCCGCACGAACGGGTGCGAGGCCTTCTGCGAGAGCAGCAGGGTGCCGGAGTGGTCGCTGTTGTAGGTCCTGAACACGACCGGCTGGTGGTTGGCCTTGAGCTTGGCGACATACGGCGCGGTCAGCGCATATGGGACGTCCGCGTCGCGGAGCCCGTGGGCCATGAAGAATGGCTTGTCGAAGCCCCTCTCGGGCATCTTCATGTATCTGTCGATCGTCTGCGCCCAGCGGGGTAGGCTTCCGAGGTTGGCCTTCAGCCAGCGGCCCACCACCACGCCGTGCATCGCGGTGTCGAGCGCGTTGATGCATACGCGCTGGGCCATCCGAAGGTAGTGGCGGCCCGTCGGCGTCAGGATCGAGTTGACGCGCAAAGCTGGGTACCAGTAGCGCAGGCTGGCCAAGATGTAGGCGCCGTAGGCGGTCAGCCCGGAGGAAAACGCAGACTGCGGCCCTACGCCCGCGAGGATCGTCTCCACGTTGGCCGGCACGCCAGTGCCCACCGCACCGAGGTAGTCGAGCCCGCGCCCGCCGAACTGCGTCGCGTAGCGCGCGGTGTAGATCGCGGCGCCGCCGCCCTGCGACTGCCCAATCACCACCCAGCGCCTCGAGAGCTGCTCGTTCATCGGCAGCCGCCGAGCCGCAAATGCACGCCCGGCCTTGACGATGTCAACGACGTTGTGCGCCTCTGAGCGGCCGCCGAGGTAGGCCGGGAGACCCGGCGTCCCGAGCCCGACGTAGTCGCTGGCGACGACCGCGTAGCCCTCCTTCATCCAGTTGTGCAGGTAGGTGAAGTCGCGCCTCGGCTCCGCTGGCCCAACGTTGGAAGGGGCGCACCCGTCGGCCAGGCCCGATGTGCCGTGGGCCCAGGAGATAAGCCGCCAGCCGCCGGCCGGCGCCCTGCCCTTAGGCAGGAACAGCTCCCCGGTGCTGAGCGCGCGGGCGCCGAGCTGGTCAGTGGAGACGTAGGTGAGTTTGAAGGCCCGTGCGGTCGTGCCCGGGACCCACAACGATCGCTTGAGCGGAACCGCGGAAAGCACCGAGCCGGGAGCGGCCTTGACTCGCGACGCCGCGCCAGCGGAGGCGGTGAACGTGGCGCCGCAGGCAGCGGCGATCAGCAGTGCGCGGCAGGCAGCGCGCGGGGACAACATCATGGTCGGCTCTCCTCTCGGCAGGTCAAGCCATACAGCATGCACCACCCGCGCCGCAGATGACACCGTCAGCGCGGCTTCCGTACGCGCACGGGCGCCCTCCAGGCCGAGGAGTTCCTCAGGGCAGCATTCGCGGTCAGTTCCCCCGAGCCGCCGTGTCGATGGGCGCTCCTGACTGCAGAAGATGCTGTTTGAGTTGGTGGCGGGACTTCACGCCGAGCTTGCGGAACGCCTTGCGTAGGTGGTAGTCGACGGTGCTGGGGCTGATGAAGCGGCCAGGTCGCTCAGCTGAGACGACAGCCCGCCGAAGCTAACGGTCGCGGGCAAGTCATCGAAGCCGCGGTGGGGCCAGATCCGAACTACACACTGCAGCCGCTGGTCTTCCAGCACGGCTGCGCGATCAACCGCGTGACTACGTACCACCCGCTGGCGACTCCGGCATCCGACGACATATGTGACCTCAAGCGCCGACCAGCCGACGCGTCGCGAGCGCTTATTGGCGCAGCCCGGGTCGCTCCGATAGCGACCAGGCGATGACGCGGGTCGGCGGCGACGAGCGAGCGCTTCGCCGCGAAGGCGGTTGCTGGCTGTGTCGCCAGCGCACGATGCCTATGGCGACTGAGTGCTACCGCGGTCGGCAGGTTTTGACGAGTCTTTTCCGGCGCACCGACCGCGACTCAACTAGTTCCGGCGACGCCAATCAGCGTGCCGTCGGGATCTCTGAAGTGCCCGACGACGAGGCCGTTTGGCGACGTGGCGGGGCCCATCACGCGAGTGCCGCCGAGGCGCTCAGCCCGCAGAAGCGCGGCCTCGACGTTGTCAACGCCAACGTAGAAGACCGCGTGGCTTTCATAGCTCTCGCCCCCTCCGATCCCGCCGCGGATCCCGGTTCCGTCGTCGGCGGTCAGAAGGTCGAGGAACCCGTAGCTGTCCGCATCGGAGACCTCCTTGGCGACGGGCGAAGGCGTGTCAAAGGTCCAGCCGAAGAGCTCGCCGTAATACTGGCGTAGCTTGTCCGGATTCTTGCCGATCACTTCGAAGTGCACCACGGGCTGAGGCATCGAAAGCTCCTTCCGGCGTCAATAGAAGCCCGACGATACGCGCCAGGGCGCATCGCTGGACTCATCGAACACCCGCTTCCGCGCGACTGCTTTCGCGCTCACAGCATCTTGGCTCGCGTCGTCGCTTTGGCGACGAGGTCATCACGCGGCGCGACGGCGACCGACGAGCACTTTGCCGCGATACCGATCGTTGGCCGCCGAGCTGACGGCTGCTCCACGCGAATGGGGCCACGAGGGCGAGTTCCGGCGGGAAGGTCCCGTATCAGCGGGAGTCGTCAGCCCAGGCCACGGTGCGGCGAGGCGCGAGGCGGTCCGAATCGGGCCAAATGAGCTAGCTTCCGAAGTGAGCCTGCATAGGCGCAGCAGTCGCTCTGCATAGGCGCCCGCTAGCCCAGCTTACGGCGACGCGGAAGGCCAACGGTCAGCGGATCGTCTACAGGAGTCGCGCCCGCCGCGCTGGGGCCTGAGCAAGAGCGATCGTGCCGCTGCGCCCGGCCGGACGCTCGCGATTGGGCGGATGCGATCGCCAGCCAGAACGCCGACGGGCCCCGAGCCGGGCTTGTGGATCGTCGCCAAGCGATGACGCGACCTACGTCGGTCGGAGCACGAAAGGGATCGTCCACGACCGGCGCGGCGTGTGTGCCGCGGGTTTACGGTCATCATTTCTGAATCTCGAAGAGGATGACAGCGTCTGCGAGGGTTGACGGAAGACGAGCGAGGACAGTGTGGAAAGCTAGACATCCGGCCAACATGTCCCTCGTGCCAGCAATGAACGTAGCGCCGTCGTGCTGCTCGACGAGGCGGTCGAGCACTGTGAGCGCATGGTCGGTCTGGGCGATGCCGAGTTGTCCGACCGCGAACCGCCAAAGGGGCGTATCTGTGTGCTCGGGGCCGAGCGCGACGACAAGGTCACCTAGGCGTTGAGGTACAGGAGACACGGCAAACGGCGTCAACGCAAAGGACTTCACCAGCCTCGACGGCATGACGTATGTACTGAGCTAACCGGCGGCCAAGGAGAGCCCGGCGCGGACCCTCCACCAGCACCGCACCGCCGAATCCGGCGTCGTGCTCGTCGGCCCGTCCCGCTACACCGGTGTGATCGGGTTCCGCTGCTCCGGCCACGGCCGGGTCCTGGCAGGCCGCGACCCAGGGGACATCGACATTTCTGCACCTCGCCTCCGAGCTCGTGATCACGACGCGACGGGCGGAGCTGATCCGGCGGTTCACACATTCGTCACGGCGAACCACAAGAACAGAACTCCCGCCGGCCGCTCCGCCCGCGCGCCGCGTCATCGACGACCGGTGGCGCGAGCGGATCCCCGGCGAGGAGCCACCCGGGCGCGCGCTCAGTTGGTGGTCAGATCACGTCACGTGAAAGGTTGAGTGCGCGACCACGCCCTGGTTTTGGCCGTCGATCGCGACCAGCGGCTGGGTGCCGTTGGGCACGTTAGGCACCGCGCACCCGTTAGCGGCCTGGGTGCCCGAAATCTTGCCCATGGAGTCGGCGACGAGCACACAAACGACATCGCTGTCAAACGTGGCAGAACCGATCTGCACGAACACCTCATCCCCCGCGGGCCACCCCGAACCCGACACCGTCAACCCCGTCCCCGGCGTCCCCGAACTCGGCGACACCAAGGCTTTGACGACGAAGATCCTCAGCGTCTGGGTGGCGGTATGGCTGTGGTTGTCGTGCGCGGAGACGTTGTGGATGCCGGCGGTCGCGCTGGCGGGCACGATGAAGGTCACCGGACTGGTCGTATTGCCGTTAGCGTCGGTGCTGATACTGGCCGGAGTGGTGGCCAGCGCAGCGGCATCGAACCTAAACCCCGACACGGTCGCGCTGGCGGCGAACCCATGACCGACCGCCGAGATGCTGGTACCCGGGCTGGCCGGCGTCCCCGCACTGCTATTGGCCGGAGTGAGCACCAACCCCGCCTTGACCACGAAACTGGAGTGCGCGACCACGCCCTGGTTTTGGCCGTCGATCGCGACCAGCGGCTGGGTGCCGTTGGGCACGTTAGGCACCGCGCACCCGTTAGCGGCCTGGGTGCCCGAGATCTTGCCCATGGAGTCGGCGACGAGCACACAAACGACATCGCTGTCAAACGTGGCAGAACCGATCTGCACGAACACCTCATCCCCCGCGGGCCACCCCGAACCCGACACCGTCAACCCCGTCCCCGGCGTCCCCGAACTCGGCGACACCGAGGCTTTGACGACGAAGATCCTCAGGGTCTGGGTGGCGGTATGGCTGTGGTTGTCGTGCGCGGAGACGTTGTGGATGCCGGCGGTCGCGCTGGCGGGCACGATGAAGGTCACCGGACTGGTCGTATTGCCGTTAGCGTCGGTGCTGATACTGACCGGAGTGGTGGCCAGCGCAGCGGTATCGAACTTAAACCCCGACACGGTCGCGCTGGCGGCGAACCCATGACCGACCGCCGAGATGCTGGTACCCGGACTGGCCGGCGTCCCCGCACTGCTATTGGCCGGAGTGAGCACCAACCCCGCCTTGACCACGAAACTGGAGTGCGCGACCACGCCCTGGTTTTGGCCGTCGATCGCGACCAGCGGCTGGGTGCCGTTGGGCACGTTAGGCACCGCGCACCCGTTAGCGGCCTGGGTGCCCGAGATCTTGCCCGTGGAGTCGGCGACGAGCACACAAACGACGTCGCTGTCAAACGTGGCAGAACCGATCTGCACGAACACCTCATCCCCCGCGGGCCACCCCGAACCCGACACCGTCAACCCCGTCCCCGGCGTCCCCGAAGTCGGCGACACCGAGGCTTTGACGACGAAGATCCTCAGGGTCTGGGTGGCGGTATGGCTGTGGTTGTCGTGCGCGGAGACGTTGTGGATGCCGGCGGTCGCGCTGGCGGGCACGATGAAGGTCACCGGACTGGTCGTATTGCCGTTAGCGTCGGTGCTGATACTGACCGGAGTGGTGGCCAGCGCAGCGGTATCGAACTTAAACCCCGACACGGTCGCGCTGGCGGCGAACCCATGACCGACCGCCGAGATGCTGGTACCCGGGCTGGCCGGCGTCCCCGCACTGCTATTGGCCGGAGTGAGCACCAACCCCGCCTTGACCACGAAACTGGAGTGCGCGACCACGCCCTGGTTTTGGCCGTCGATCGCGACCAGCGGCTGGGTGCCGTTGGGCACGTTAGGCACCGCGCACCCGTTAGCGGCCTGGGTGCCCGAGATCTTGCCCGTGGAGTCGGCGACGAGCACACAAACGACGTCGCTGTCAAACGTGGCAGAACCGATCTGCACGAACACCTCATCCCCCGCGGGCCACCCCGAACCCGACACCGTCAACCCCGTCCCCGGCGTCCCCGAAGTCGGCGACACCGAGGCTTTGACGACGAAGATCCTCAGGGTCTGGGTGGCGGTATGGCTGTGGTTGTCGTGGGCGGAGACGTTGTGGATGCCGGCGGTCGCGCTGGCGGGCACGGTGAAGGTCACCGGGCTGGTGGTATTGCCGTTAGCGTCGGTGCTGATACTGACCGGAGTTGTGGCCAGCGCAGCGGTATCGAACTTAAACCCCGACACGGTCGCGCTAGCGGCGAACCCATGACCGACCGCCGAGATGCTGGTACCCGGGCTGGCCGGCGTCCCCGCACTGCTATTGGCCGGAGTGAGCACCAACCCCGCCTTGACCACGAAACTGGAGTGCGCGACCACGCCCTGGTTCTGGCCGTCGATCGCGACCAGCGGCTGGGTGCCGTTGGGCACGTTAGGCACCGCGCACCCGTTAGCGGCCTGGGTGCCCGAGATCTTGCCCGTGGAGTCGGCGACGAGCACACAAACGACGTCGCTGTCAAACGTGGCAGAACCGATCTGCACGAACACCTCATCCCCCGCGGGCCACCCCGAACCCGACACCGTCAACCCCGTCCCCGGCGTCCCCGAAGTCGGCGACACCGAGACCGTCGGCGTGGCGGCGCGGGCAAGGCCCGGCGTGAGCAGCCAGAACGACATCGACGCGAGGATCAGCCCCGTGACGAGGATTGCGACTCGCAGGCCCGTGCCACGTCGCGGGAGGCCTGCCCGAGGAAGATCGGCCCCGCTCGGCGCGGCGCCCCTTGAGTATGAAGTCATGACCAGTCCTTGGAGATGCCGTGTAAGCGTGAGGATCATCCTCGATGGAGCCATCCCACGCAAGCAGATCCTTGGCCGTAACGGAACACTATGTCGACACGACGACGGCCGAAACGCCTAAGCCGCGACCGACCTCGACACCGAAAGGCTCAACCCGAGAGATCTCACGTCCGGTTCAGCGCCTGACGAACTCGCCCGTATCCACGAATTGCATTCACAGGGCGTACTAACGGACGAGGAGTACGCAGCAGCCAAGGCGCGCCTGATCGTGCGCGTGTAGGCGCGGCACCGGAGCGGGCCACTCCACGCCGCTCCGCCGATCGCTTTTGCCATCTCGACGACGTCTAACGGGACCAATCCTTCGGCGACGAAGGGATTACACAGGTCGGCGTTTATGGGCAGTGCTTTGCCCCTGCGTCGCCGACGCGGCCTCGCGGCGACGCAGCTGCTTTCCGCGCATTCCGAGACTGTCGCTGCAGGCGGCAAGATGCCCGTGCGAGAACAAAAGGCCGGTCTCCGACCAAGGGCTTGACCAGCGCTGCGTACGACTGCTTCACGCCTGGAGCGGCAGCCCTGGTGTCGACCACCTCTCGTGACTGCTCTGGTGCTTGCTGCTTCCCGACCGTCAGTTAGGACCCCGAGCAACGGTCGGCCCGATCGGTTTGGGATGCGCACTCTGCGCGTTTGTGGCGAAAGGCTGGGCTGCTGTCGCTGACGGCCAAGAGCCTCGCGTCGAGCGCGAGGCGATAAGGCTGATGGCGACGCTCAATGACGGTGAGCGTGAAGCCGGGTGTCGGGTGAGCCCGCTGGCGCCGGCTGCTTGCTGCTCAGATTCGGTAGCGGCCAGACCGACGCGCGTGCGTGGTGCGGTGGGGAATGGAGTCGACCCTGGCGGGCTGGGTTGGCCCGCGAGGGCGAGTGAGCTTCAGGCCGAGGCCGCGGATAGCGGGTGCTCGGGCGTGGGTTATCTCTGTGGGATGAGACCGAGCATCTTGAGAGCTGTGACGCCGTCATCAAGGCCGATCTCTTCGGTGATCAGTCCGTTCTCGACCTTCAGCACCGTGGTGCCGGTGAAACGCATCGTCTTGCCCGAGCCGCGGGCAGCGACCCGATGGGCATGTCGTCGAACGCATCGCCGGTCTGGGTGCCGCCGCCGATCCATTGCCCGACGACGTAGTCGCCTTCGGCGATCAGCTCGGCGGTTGCCCCGAAGGCGAGATCGGGGAAGGCGGCGCGGAACTTCGCGGCGAACTCGCGCACCTGATCGCGGCCACGGCACGGGGCGTGCAGCGAGTATTCAAAGCGGATGTCGGGCGAAGCCAGCTCGTCGATGACCGCTGGGTTGTAGTCGGGGCCCCAGAATTCCGCGAACCAGCGCCCGACGACTGCCTTGTTCTCTTCGATGGACATGCGTTACCTCACTTGTTGGATGGTTGATCGAACTTCGGTGAAGTTGGACCACTCCGACGATCGGGATGGTCAGAGTGGCGGCCGTCTAGGCCTGCAGGCGGTGAGCCGTTAGAGGCCGGAGATCGGCATCGGTGACCGCGCGCGCCGCGAGCGCGGGCACGTCGGTGGCGCTTGCGGTCGGCCGGGTCGGCAGCGTGGTCGAGGGTGCTGCCGCAGGCGTCGCAGCGGTCGGGAGGCGCGGTATACACATTCCCGCAGAAGCAGGCGATGGTCCAGCTCATGATGGGCTCCGATCGTTGGTGGACGTGGCCGCGAGGGGTGGCGCTGTCCGCTGGGTTCGATGGTCTGGGGGTGAGACGCTTCGTCGGCTCGATTCGTGAGGTCCAGGACCCAAATCCGCGCTCGGAATTGGTTTCGAACCCCGGCGCTGATCGGTCTCACGTTTTGCGTGGCCCGCGCGTCTACTGGGGTGACGTGAACATCGCTTTGAACGACATTTCGTCGCGCCCGTGCCGATGACCCGGCGGCCGGTCTCCGTTCTGGAGCCGTTTGAGTCCGTCCTGGAGCGCCACGGTCCTGCGGTCCTGCGGTTCTGTGTTGCGAGGCTGGGTCCGGATCGCGGCGAGGAGGCCTTTCAGGAGACGCTGCTCGCGGCGCTTCGGCACTACGACGACCTGCGCGACACCCGGGCCGTGGGCGGCTGGCTGTTCTCGATCGCGCAGCGCAAGATCGTCGACAGCGCACGCAGTCTCGCGCGCGCGCCGATCGTCACGGACCAGCTCGAGGAGCACGCCGGGGCGTGGCATGACCCTGACCCGGCCAACGACGTGTGGTCACAGGTCGCTGCGCTGCCGCCCAAGCAGCGCGAGGCGGTCGCGCTGCGCTACATGGCCGACTTGTCCCACGGCGATATCGCCGAGGCGATGGGCACGACGGCGGATGCCGCGCGGCGCAACGTCTTTGAAGGACTCAACCGACTCAGGAGGGATCTCGCCGATGACCCACACAACCTTTGACAGCGTCACCACCCGGATCGGCCAGCTCGACTGGCCGCAGCTGGTGCGCCAGCTCGACGAGCACGGGTTCGCCGTGACCGACGCCGGTGCTCAGCGCCGACGAATGCGTCGGGCTTGCGGACCTGTTCGATGGTGACGGGTTTCGCTCGACGATCGATATGGCGCGCCATCGCTTCGGTGATGGTCGCTACCGCTACTTCGCGCATCCGCTGCCCGAGCTCATCCAGGGCGCGCGCGTCGCGTTCTATGAGCAGCTCGCGCCGGTCGCTAACCGCTGGGCCGATCTGCTCTCAGGCGAGAACCCGACGTTCCCGTTGACCCACGAGCTGCTGCTGGCGCGCTGTCAAGCGGCCGGGCAGACACGACCGACACCACTGATGCTCCGCTATCACGAGGGTGACTGGAACGCCCTGCACCAGGATCTCTACGGCGACGTGTACTTCCCCTTTCAGGTCCTGACCGTGCTCTCAGACCCCGACGCGGACTACGCCGGCGGGGAGTTCGTGCTGATGGAGCAGCGTCCACGCGCGCAGAGCCGCGCGCACGTGCTGCGTCCCGCCCGCGGAGCGTTTGTGATCTTCCCAACGCGCGAGCGCCCGCACAGAGGCAAGAACGGCTATCACCGCGTCGGACTGCGACACGGCGTCTCGACCGTCACCGCCGGAACCCGCACCGCGCTCGGGATCATCTTCCACGACGCCCAGTGACCCGGGAACCTCACAAACAGCGGCCAGGGACCGTCTAACCACCATGCCCGACAACACCCATCAAGACGCGAGGGTCGAACGTCTTCTGCGCAGCGGCGCCGAGACAGCCGGTTCCCGACTGGATCGCCGTCCGCGCGCGGTTCGCTGCACGCGCGCTCTCAGACGATCTCGTGGACGTCGCCTACGAGGACCACGACACGCCGCTAGGCACGATGCGCGTGAGCGCCACCAACACCGGCATCGTGCGGATGATCCTGCCAGCCGAAGACGCCGAGGAGGTCCTCGAGAACCTCGCACGCAAGGTATCCGCCCGCATCCTGCGCACCAGCACCCCCGCGATCACGCAGACCCGGGAAGAGCTCGACGAGTACTTCGACGGCCGTCGCCATCGATTCGACGTCCCACTGGACTGGACGCTGGCCAAAGCGTTCCGGCTCAAAGTGCTCGAGGCGACCGCGCGGATCCCCTACGGCCAGACCGCCTCCTACCGCCAGGTCGCCAGCGCAGCGGGAAGCCCCAACGCCGTTCGCGCCGCCGGGTCGGCGCTGGCGACCAACCCCCTCCCGGTCCTCGTGCCATGCCACCGCGTACTGCGCAGCGACGGCACGATCGGCCAATACCTCGGCGGCCCAGCCGCCAAGACGCAGCTCCTCACCCTCGAGCAAGCGATTTGACGATGGCATGGACCACCTACCCGAGCCCCCTCGGGCCGCTGACCCTCATCGGCGGCACGTCCGGCCTGCGGCATGTGTACTTCCCGGGCCGTGCGCCGAGCCTCGCCCCGAGCGACCGCGACCCATCCATCCTCGCCGAGACGGTCGGCGCAGCTGGACGAGTACTTCGCCGGCGAACGCCAGGCCTTCGAACTCGAGCTCGACCTCGCGGGTAGCTCGTTCCGGCATCGGGTATGGCGGGCGCTGCAGCAGGTGCCCTATGGCCGCACCACCACCTACGGCGACGCTCGCTCATGAGCTTGGCATCACCATCTCCGGCAGCCTCGTCACTGGTCGAAGTGCCGTATCGGGCGCCCAGAAGGTCGCGTGGGCGATCGCGGCGACACCAACGCCGATCGTCGTGCCATGCCACCGCGTGATCGCCGCTGACGGCTCCCTGACCGGGTACCGCGGCGGGCTGCAGCGCAAGCAAGCGCTGCTGGACTTCGAAGCCGCCGGAGGCGCACCCGATACGCTGCGTCACCGCGACGCTCAACAGCTTGCGCTGCTATGAGCGCTTCCTGGACGCTCATCGGCCCCGACGGCGCTCTCTACCAGAGCGCTCGCCCGGGCAACCTCGGCGGGCACCGCCGCTCCAAGCTCTACGGCCGTCTGGACTGCAGATCAGCACTCCAGGCCCTCGCGCCGAGGCGGCTACGCGCGCGACCGCGTCTTCTTTCTCGACGAGCACGCCGCCCAAGCCGCGGGCTACCGGCCATGCGCGGTCTGCCTGCCCGACCAGTACGCAGCATGGAAGACCTCGCGCCACGCGACGGCCTCGACATACGTGAACGAAGCTCAGGATCCGTTGGAGCCAGCACCCCGAGTCACCCGCTAGACCCGCTTTCCTGCCCGAGCGTAAAGCTCGGGCGCGCGGGGCGGCGCCTCCCTCGCCGGCGACGCGCACTTCTCGGCACCGCCGCCGCACCCGCACCGCGCGGATACCGCGCACGGCCTCGACGCGCGTCGCTCGCCCAAGTCGACCCGGCTGATGCCACCCAAGCGCCCGGCGCTTACAAGCACCTGAGCGGCGGTCGCGCCACCGCACAGCAGGCCTCAGCGCTGCTGCCCTGGGACAGAGGCAGTCGCGACGACGCGTTGGCTCCGCGTACACGCGCCGGCACGAACGCAGGGTCTCGATCCCGTTGACGACATCCGTCTCGCATCTCGCCGTGGCTGTCGGGCAAAGCCATGACGTCCGGCGGGTTAAGACGATCCAGTCATGTCGCAGAACTTCATCGCTTGTGACCGGGGGCAGTCGCTGCTGTTGCCGCCGGATCTGACGGATTGGGTGCCGGATGATCATGTGGTGTGGTCGATCCTGGGGGCGGTCGATCAGCTGGATCTCAGCGGGTTCTATGGGGCGTATCGGGCGAATGGTCAGGGGCGCGCTGCCTATGAACCCTCGATGATGGTCGCGCTGCTCTTGTACTCGTACGCGCGCGGGAACCGGTCGTCGCGGGGGATCGAGCGGGCGTGCCGGGAGGACGTGACCTACAAGCTGATCACCGCGATGGCGATCCCGGATCACTCGACGATCGCGGAGTTCCGTCGCCGGCACGAGCGGGCGCTCGGCGAGTTGTTCACCGCAGTGCTGAGCCTGTGTCGTGAGGCGGGCCTCGTCGAGGTTGGGGTGATCTCTGTCGATGGCGTGAAGATCCGCGCGAACGCGTCGCGGGGCGCGAACCGCACCTACGAGAAGCTGGTCGCGGACATCCTCAAGGAGGCCGAGGAGACCGACCGCTGGGAGGACGGCCTGTTCGGTGACGATCGCGGCGATGAGCCGCCCGAGCATCTACGGACCGCGGAGGGGCGCCGGGCGGCGTTCAAGGCGGCAAAGGAGCGGCTGGCGCAGAAGGCTGGGCGCGGTGAGGAGCCGGAAGTCGCGCGGATCGAGCTTGACCCGGACCGGGTGGCGGCCGGCAGGGGCCGGCGCGGGTGGCAGCGGGCGGCGCACAAGGAGCTGATGCAACGGCGCGAGCGGGACGCGAAGCCGATCGCGCGGTCTCGAGCTGAGCGGTTGCTCGAAACGCTGCATCGGCTCGAGGAGAACCGACAGGTCGAGATCCAAGCGAATGCCGCATACGAGGCGTGGCACGCGGAGCGCCGCGCCGGCGGCGTGGCGGGTCAGAGGCTCGGGATGCCGCCCAAGCCGGTCACGCCGCCTGCCGAGCCAGAAGGCGTGGTGAATAAGACCGATCACGATTCCCGGATGATGCGCACGCAGGGACAGCCAACCGTTCAGGGTTACAACGCGCAGGCTGCGGTCACTCGCGGTCAGATCATCGTCGCCGCGGAGATCGCGGTCGAGAGCCCCGACTTCGGTCACCTCGAACCGGCCGTCCGCGCTGCGCTACGCGAGCTTGAGGATGCGGATGTGACCCAGCGACCGGAGACGGTCCTGGCCGATGCTGGTTACTGGCACACCAGGCAGATGGAGAACATCGTCAGCGACGGTATCCAGGTCCTGGTCCCGCCGGACGCCGGCCTACGAGTGGGCGCCAGGCCGGGCTGGAACGAAGGCCATTACGCGTTCATGCGTCGGGTGCTCTCAAGCGACGCCGGACATGAGCTCTACAAGCACCGCAAAGCGACCGTCGAGCCGGTGTTCGCGCAGAACAAGTTCAACCGCGGCTTCCGCCGCTTCCAGCGCCGAGGCAGATCCGCGGTGCGCTCGGAGTGGCGGTTGCAGGCAGCTGTCCACAACCTGCTGAAGCTGCACAGCCACTGGATCGCCCGCGATCGCCTGATCGATCGCGGCGAGCCACCGCGACAACCTCAGACTCATCCATGAGTCAGGGGATTCCTCCCGGCTGGCGATTGTTTGCCCGACAGCCACGGCGAATTGCGTGTCTTTCGGCGCAATCGGG